>JAGOTG010000021.1 GCA_018061965.1 Legionellaceae bacterium | reverse complement strand
TTGGCTATTTCTTGAGCCAATTCATCTATATCATGAGTCATAGTTTTTCTCTGCATCTATGCCTATCTGAAAATAGGCAGATTATACACTATGACTAATTACACAAAATTATTTACAGACCCGTAGGTTGGGCCTTGGCCCAACGAAGCACTGCTGTTGGGCCAAGGCCCAACCTACTTCTATTATTAACTGGTCAATTAAAAATTATAAGACTATATCACCCTGACAAAAAACCCTGGACATGTCGAGCAATTTGATGCTGTCATGGCAGCATATAAGACCTTGCTAATGCAAGCAACGCCAGCACAGCGTTTGTTTAATACGTCAAAAGATGCTGAATATATTTGTCCTGAGGAACGTACATATCAACAACAAGGGGCCTCCTTTTTTGGAGGAGGGGCGAAACAAGCAGGGGATTTACCAAGATTTTTGGTATGTTTCTCCACTTGCTCCTGACTCTAAACGAAATAAGTGCTGATGGCGTAGCCATATGCGCTTCACTTGTATATTTTTGTCTTATTTATTTGCAATACCAGGTTTTCTTTGACCATGCGTGATAGTTTCTTGAACTGTTACGTCGTCTTGTTTCATGGAAAATAAATTTTCTTTATATATTTCACTTGCGGTTGGCGTTCTAGTAAAAATAATACTTAAAATATCTTGGATAAAGTTCACTAATTTCTCTCCCCAAGTATCGTGCATTAATAATTTTTTATTATTAGGAACATTGATAATTTCTTCCATTCTATAGATTTTCATACAAGGAGGTAAGAACCGATTGTGTAATGTATCATTTAAATCCTGAATAATATCTAATTTACCACGAGTCATGTCATCGGTATGCAGACTAAGATAATTTTCATAATTACTTAGCATTTCTTCAAAATCGCTAAGCTTCGCAAGCATCTGTCCTTGTCGTGATAATTTTTGTTGAATAGGTGCTTCAGACATAAGAAAATTTTCTTCTTTTTTTAAAAAATCCGTAACGTTTAAAACCACATGGTCACTTACAGCATTTTTATATTCAGTTATCTCTGTTTGTATTTTAGCGACTTCTCCGCGCATCACATCTGACAATGCTGCATAACTTTTATCCTGCTTTTGACGTGCTTTATGTGTTATAGGGTTGACAGTATTAAGCAGCTTAATGGTGTATAACAAACTTGCAATATCTGTAGAACGCTGTTGCGCCTCGAGCTGATGTAATTTTTTATTGAGCTCTTCTTGAATAATCATATAGGTTGTACTTGCCCAAGCAGTAATCCAACCTATTTCCTTGGTTTCTTCTTTCTCCCTCACGACATCACCAACGGCAAGGATCAGACGTTGAATTTGTAAAAAAGATAATTCTTGAATAGCCAAAGAACCTTGTATTTTTTCAAACAATTTTGGTATTAAATCATCCGCTGATATTTGTGTTCCTTTTTCAAAAGCAACGCTTTTATACATACTTTTAGCATATTCATACCAATCGTTAGTACTGGTTTGCAAATCTGTTAAAAGATCAGTGATTGTTTTCATGATTTCTACGCAGTCATTACAGTTCGGAGTTCAATTGACGACATTGGAATAGTTTCAACTTAACTCACATTCACCAGTGAGTCAAATTTTACGTCGAGATATCAGTCCGCAATTTATTGTTATTGAATTGGGGACGAGTGGCGTAACGCCACCAAAAGTGATCGTTTCACTAAATAGACCAAAAATAATTATTCGATCCGTTGTTTTTATAACTTAAAATAAAAAATATGGTTGTTTTTCATTGGTTATCTCAGAGCGACCACTTTTGGGCGTTCTCACCTAGGACTCCCTCTAGTTCTTTTTCGCTTGCATTTTCATACTAAAAGCCAATATAACCACTATCAACATAGACAAGGGCAGAATGCTTAAGCCAATTTGATAATTGTGGGTGGAGTAATGATGCATGTAATGATGCGACGCTGAATGCGCAGACCAGTCGAGTAATTTTCCGACCAATGGTTGAAATACCACTCCGCCAAAAGACACAATCATATTGGTGACAGCAAATATTGTACCCGATAATTGTTGAGTAGGGCTGTACTCTTTCGCCATGATAAAGACAATAATTTCACTGGCAGAGAATACGCCATAAAAAAACATTGAGATATTGAGTTGCACATACGAGAGATGTTGATCGAATAAAATCAATCCAATGAACAATAACGAGCCAACAGCGCCAAGTGTCAATGGCATGAGACGATTACCTATCTGATCAGAAATGTAACCTGCCAGCGGTGCTCCGACGGCCCATCCCAAAAAAAGCATCGATATGGTTTTTGCAGCCTGAATCTTGCTCAAATCAAAAGCTTGCTCTAAAAAAGATTTGCCCCACAACTCACCAAACACAGATAAAGATGTGTATAAACATGTGCCAATGATGGCAATAATCCAGATTTGTTTAGATTTCAATACCAGCCATACTTGTTTGAAAAACTCTCCATAAGGCATATGATGATGATCGCGCTTAATAGGCGCGTCGCGGACGATAGCATAAATAAATAGGGTCAGTATGAGCCCGACGACGACGCTCATATTTAACACCGCTTTTAAACCTAATATATGCGCCAAATGAGTGATTTGAATTTCCCCATACACCAACCCCAACATGCCTAATGTGGTCATCAAGCCGGTGACCAAAGAGAAATAACGCAGGGGCAACCAATTAGTGGCTGCAGACAATACGCCCACAAAAGCAAAAGACGAGCCAAAGCCCACTAATAAGCGCCCGGTTCCCGCTATAAATAGGCCAGGAAAGCTGAAAAGCAGGGAACCCAATGTGCAACAGAGACAGGCTAAAGTAAGCAGGTATCTTGGACCAAATCTATCCATCAATATACCTACTGGCAATTGCATCGGAGAATACGCATAGTAGTATAATGCAGAGACTTGTCCAAAAGCAGTGGCAGAAAGATTGCCGAAGGCCATTCTAAGCTCTTCTTGTAATATGCCGGGAATGATGCGCAAAACAAATTCATAACAATAAAATAGCGCACCAATCGTGCAGATAATACTCCCTAAAAGATAAGGGTTGCGTAATGCTAAACTAGTCTCGCGCTTGGGCATGGGTTTCTCGAATAAAGAAAGTTAAAATTGCTGCAACGATAATCCCTATCGGAATAATAGACATTGCCAACCGGTAATCTTCAGGCCCATATTGGGTAATGTGATGCATGGGAATTTTTAGTAATGCTTGTTCATGTGAATGTTGTAACCATGCACTCCAATCCAATAAATGACCGATAAGCGGTTGTAACACCATGGCCCCTAACATAACCATCATATTGGTCACAGCAATGGCGGTTCCTGCCGCTTCATTCGGGCTTAACTCACGCCCAACGGCAAATACAATCGCTTGCGCGCTGTAAAACAGCCCTAAAGTAAAGACGAGTAAATAAATATTGAGATGCGACAAATGGGGATAATAAAGAATCAGCATCATCATGACCGCTGCGCCCACCGCACCCCAAATCATGGGTTTTTTCCGGCATTTCATATGATCAGAAATGTAACCCATCAAAGGGGCTCCGATCATAAAGCCGAAAAAAAGTAAAGAATTTGCAAATCCTGCCTGGGATTCAGTCATAGCATGTGCATGTGAAAGATAAGGAATGCCCCATAATTCTGCGAACACCGTTGTGGGAAGGTAGACCAAACACCCATAAAAGCCATTCAACCAAATTTGCTTGTTACGCACAATGATTTTCAAATCAAGCAAATTGCGTTTGAAGCTATTGATGGTACCGCCGCTTTTTGAATCACGGCGGTGATCATGGATCCCAAACCACAATGCGAAGATTAAACCGATGCCAAAAATGGCAGTATACGTATCGGTTTTTTGCCACCCCACGTGGTTGACGACAATTGAAAGCATGTTGTCACCTAATATGGCACCGCCCGTTCCGAGCGCGGAAGTGAAGCCAGCAACCATCGCCAAGCGGTCTTCAGGCAACCAAATAGTCGCAAGCTTTAAGACGCCCACAAATGCAAAAGCCGAACCAGCGCCAACTAGAAAACGGCCTATGATGGCAATTTGATAATCTGTGGTTTGACAAAATAACAGGGTGCCTATGACACAGAGGAGGCAAGCGACCGTCAAAAGTCTGCGTGGGCCAAATCTATCCATTAAGACCCCTACAGGTAATTGCATAGGGACGTAAGCGTAATAATATACCGAAGATAATAGGCCAAACCCTGTGGCGGTTAAACCAAAATGATTACGCAGGGATGCCTCCATCGCACTTGGCGAGATCCGCAATAAATATTCATAAGCATAGAATAATGCGCCGAGTAAGCAGACTACCCAAGCGGTCATGGTTAATTTTGATTTGGACAAAATAGGCTCCTTAGGGGATGCATACAAACATCATACCTGAAATAGGTCAGAAATATGAGTTGTTTTAAGAACTGAGTTATTCCCATATAGGTGGGAATCCATTGTTTGCACTATTTGGGATAGCTCCCCGCTTACGCGGGGATGACAGAGTCAAAAATAAAACAATAGTCTCAGGCTTAAACGTCGCCTGTTACAGGACTCTGGTATTCAGGAGTAATGCGATTGACCCCACTGGCAATAGCGGCTTTGGCTACTTGCGCTGGGACTTGTTCTAACAGTCTGGGATCAATGGGCTTCGGTAAAATATAATTAGGGCCAAATGTCCAATCGGTCACTTGAGGGTAATTATCTTTTACTTCTTGAGGGACAGGTTTATGGACTAATTGACGAATCGCTTCTACTGCAGCAATTTGCATAGCCTCATTGATACAGCTAGCGCGCACATCCAATGCACCTCTGAAGATGTATGGAAAACACAGTACATTATTTACTTGGTTCGGGTAATCAGAGCGTCCAGTTGCGATGATTAAGTCTTGGCGCGCTTCTAAGGCCAAATGAGGTGAAATTTCGGGTGTAGGGTTAGACAAAGCAAATACGATAGGTCGTGGGGCCATGAGCTTAAGGAGTGACGCATCCAGAAGGTTGGGTCTGGCGACTCCGATAAACACGTCTGCGCCTTCCATTGCATCTTCTAGGGTACGTTTGTCTGTTTTACGCGCAAATGCAAATTTATACGGATTCAGATTTTCACGTTCAATATGAATGACCCCTTCACTGTCTAATAAGAGCATTTTATCTTTGTCTGCGCCCAATGCAACGAGTAAACGCATGGAGGCAATGCCTGCAGCGCCAGCACCGACACACACGATTTGAATATCGGCTAATTTTTTATTTTGCAATTCTAATGCATTGAGGAGACCAGCGGCGACGACAATGGCTGTGCCGTGTTGATCGTCATGAAACACTGGAATATCTAATTGTTCAATCAAAGCTTGCTCTATCTCGAAGCACTCTGGTGCTTTGATGTCTTCGAGATTGATGCCACCAAAGGTAGGCGCGATGCTTTTAGCTGTCGCAATAAAGCTTTGAGGATCGGCTGCATCGATTTCAATATCAAATACATCGATACCAGCAAAGCGTTTAAACAACACAGCTTTGCCTTCCATCACGGGTTTAGATGCTAATGCACCTTTATTGCCTAAGCCTAAGACTGCTGTGCCGTCGGTCATAATGGCGATCAAATTGCCTTTGGCGGTATAGCGATAGGCGTCTTCCGGATTTTTTGCAATTTCTAATACTGGTTCAGCCACGCCAGGCGTGTAGGCTAACGAGAGATCATCCTGAGAATTGGTGGGTTTGGTAACATACACTCCCAATTTTCCTGGTGTTGGATATTCGTGATAGTGCAATGCGCGTTGCTTCAACAAAGTATCGTTCATGATAGACAATCCTAGAGCAGATAATTCAGCGAAAATAATATATAAAAAAGCGACGATTCATAGAGTTTAGAAAAAATACTCGGTGAATCGTCACATCACCATGATGGATTCAGAAAACCGGATATTATTTAGAATCCTGGTCCGCTTTAGGTATGCGTTTCGCATAGCGCTCTTGAAACTTACCGACGCGGCCGGCAGTGTCAACAACTTTCTGTTTTCCCGTATAAAAGGGATGGCAATTAGAACAAACTTCAATGCTCAAATCCTTGCAGGCCGTTGAGCGAGTGTCAAATATATTGCCACAACTACAAGTGACTTTGACGTCTTTATATTCAGGATGAATTCCAGCTTTCATAATCTTAGCTCTCATATTTAGTGTAATGAAGGTCGGGCTGCGCCCATCCTACCTATTGGTTTTTGCTTACAAAATGACGTGAGAAGATAACAAAAAATGGAAGATAAAGCAAGTTTTAGAACGTAGGGCAGGACAAGATCAACTAAATCAAAGCTGACGCTATTCGAAAAGAGGCTACTCCAGAAAATTATGCATACCTTTGATTTCTTGTTGAATAAAAACGGTAGCGCATGCGTTCGGACGTATCTCCATAAAATTGCGCAAAATTCTATCATTCCCATGTAGGTTGGACCGACACATAAAATGTGACGATACCTCAGATCCTGAGCGTAGTGAGGGTACTCCGGCAGAAAGCACCGTATTATCAGTTAGGAGATTCCTCACGACGTTTGGGATGAAGAGGTGGTTCCGCAACGGTGACGTAGTGTGCCTCACCCTAAACTGACCCACACCGGCGCGTGATCGGAAGGGCGCTCTGCTTGACGGGGCTCTTTGTCGATTTCAGCAATCTGGCAATGCGGTTGCAAGGCCGGACTTAATAAGACCAAATCAATCCGCAAACCACGGTTACGTCGAAAACTGGCTGCGCGGTAATCCCACCAAGAATAGGTTTGCGTATCAGGATGCATCGCCCGGAAACTATCTTGTAATCCGAGATCTTGAATCTTGGCCAGTGCAGCACGTTCGGCGGGGGTGCACAGCACACTATCTATCCATTCTTGGGGATCATGCACATCCAAATCTTGGGGTGCGATATTAAAATCGCCTACCACGACTAATTTAGGATAGCGTTGGAGTTCAGCAGCAATGAACTGGGTGACTTTTTCCAACCAAGCTAATTTATATACGTATTTATCAGAGGTAGGCTCACTTCCATTGGGGACATACAAATTGATGATACGAACGTCGCGGACTGTGGCTGCAATAATCCGCCGCTCCGCAACATCGTTGCCCTCTATAAAGACATCGAGCAGTGGCTCACGCGCAATGAGGGCCACACCGTTATAGGTTTTTTGGCCAGAATAGACGACGTGGAGCCCTAAATCCGCGAACCATTGGTGTGGGAATTTCTCATCGGGGACTTTGGTTTCCTGCAAAGCCAGTACATCAATCGCTTTGTCCGAAAACCAATCTAATACTTGCGGGCCGCGGATGGTTAAAGAATTCACATTCCAACTAGCAATCGTTAATTTTGTCATGATATAGTCACACCCTATCCGAATTCTGTGTCATGTACATCATAGGTCATGATCAACGGAGCGTGATCAGAAAAAGGTTGTTCGCGGTAAATGCTAACAGCCTGCAAGGCGTTCACCAAGCCGGGTGTGATCATTTGATAATCAATCCGCCAACCGACATTTTTTTCCCAGGCGCGCTGCCGCATTGACCACCAAGTATACTGGTCGGGCTCTTGATTCAAGACGCGGAAGGCATCTACCAAGCCGATCTTATCAAATACATGATCCAACCAAGCCCGTTCCTCCGGAAGAAACCCAGAGTTTTTTTGATTGCCGCGCCAGTTTTTAAGATCAATATTACGATGGGCAATATTATAATCGCCACAAATGATCAGTTCTTTGCCGTTGGATTTTAAAGTTTCTATTTGCTGAGCAAAGCGCTCCAATACTTGAAATTTGACGGCTTGCCTTTCTGGCCCGCTGCTGCCTGAGGGCAAGTACAGGGAAATGACCGTTAAACCCGCATAATCAAATTGTAAATAACGACCTTCCGTATCGCAATACTGGCATCCAAAGCCTTTTTGAATAGCAATGGGTGGTTTGCGCGCATAGATGGCAACGCCGCTATAGCCTTTTTTTTCGGCGTCAAAATAATCACAATGGTATCCCGCCGGAAAATAGTCAGGGATGGCCTCTAATTGATTGCGCTGCGCCTTGGTTTCTTGAATACAGACAAAATCAGCTTGTTCTTGGGCTAACCAACTATAAAATCCTTTGCGTGCTGCAGCACGGATGCCATTTGCATTAAAACTGATGACTTTCATACGGGGTCTCTGCGCAATTGCAAGGCTGCTTTAGCCAGGCGTTCTCCCATTTTCTTGGCCAAAGTGATTTCATCTTGACTCAATTCACCGGGCGGATGGTCCGCGGCAACATGAGTGGGTCCATAGGGCGTGCCGCCAGTCTTCGTATGCCCAAGCTCGGGATCAGTATAGGGTAATCCCAATACGAGCATGCCATGATGAAAGAGTGGCATCATCATGCTGATGAGCGTGGTCTCTTGACCGCCATGCATACTGGTAGAAGAAGAAAACACACAAGCTGGTTTATCAACCAATTCACCCGACAACCATAACGAAGAGGTTCCATCCAGAAAATACTTCATAGGTGCTGCCATGGCACCAAAGCGGGTAGGACTACCCAATGCCAGACCAGAGCAATGGCGCAAATCATCTAAATTTGCGTATAAAGCCCCGGACTCCGGGATCTCAGGGGCAGAGGCTTCGCAAATGGGTGATACGGGCGGTACTGTGCGAACCCGGGCTTCAATCCCGGGTACAAACGCCACCCCACGCGCAATATATTGCGCTAATTGGGCAACGGATCCGGTTTTGGAGTAATAAAGAATCAATATATAAGGTAGTGCCATGCGTGAGAACTCCAAGTTCTTACAAAGAAAGCAGTATACGTTAGACTAGTCGTGATGACAATTTGGAGAAAAAAAGTTATCATTGTATTGGTTGAGTGCTACATTTTGGAAAAGGGTGGAAATCATGTCGGTGTCGATTCAATCTGCACAAAGTTTGGAACTTGGAATTCATGTCACGGCTGCCGCTGAACAGCGGATTGTGACTTATTTAGAAGAGAATCTTTATCAGAATTTACGTTTGTCTGTGAAAAAGACGGGCTGTTCTGGCTTGGCGTATGTCATGGATTATGTTCAAGCTCCGCACTGCGATGATTTGGTTTTTCCATTGACTGCAGAGCGCTCCATTTGTGTGGAAAAAGCCAGTTACCCTTATCTCAAAGGGTTAACCATGGACTATGTGAAGCAAGGTATTCACTCCAAATTTATTTTTCAAAACCCGAATCAAACGGGAGAATGTGGGTGCGGAGAGAGTTTCTCGGTTGAGAAAGACTAGGGCCTGCTGATAATTCAAATATGTACGTCCCGCGGCTTGTTCGTGGGATCTCGTTCAGTCTTTAGCTTGGTCAAATAAGGAAATCCATGCTTGACTAAGTCAAATAATCGCTTATTTGCAAAAAAACCATGAATGCCATTGATTCAATATTTACATTATTTGAAAATATTGGTATTATAGCGCCCATGGTGGTCTGTATGTGCTCTGTTTTGATAAGAAACAGACCTAAAAGTACGAACTGTAAGGGCTTATTCGTCTTCTTGGTGTGCTTGCAACAAGAGATTTTCTCAAGGTAGCATCGATTATGCTAGAGAATGATGAATGAGTTCTTATTTATCTATATAACTATTGGGGATGATTTAAAATGACATTAACAGTAAATTCGGTACAACAATCAGATGATGCGTTGATTCAGCATATTGTGAGTGTTGTGAAATCTTATTTGAGTTCATCGAATCTGAAAGATCCTAATTTGAATTTATATCAATTAGTGATGGAAGAAATTGAAGGTCCGTTGTTCCGTACTGTGATGGAATTGACTCGTTACAATCAATCTAAGGCAGCACGTGTTCTGGGTGTAAGCCGTGGAACGTTACGTACCAAGCTTAAGCGTTATTTTGACGATGAATTTATTGGTACACGCGGTTAATCACTGTCTCATAATTTCTTTCGTGAGATGATTATTAAATGTAGGTTGGGCCTTGGCCCAACAATGCGCACAGCGCTAGGTTAATTTCTAATCGAAGCGCTACGCTTTGCTTTTGGGCCAAGGCCCAACCTACATTTAATCACATATAAAACAACCTCAAATTTATACTCTAGACCTATTCGAATTCCACTATTTTTGCTATACTATGCTCTAAAGTTGGTTAGACAATCGCAGTCAAACTCCGGTTTGAGTGAGGAAAGTCCGGGCTCC
Source organism: Legionellaceae bacterium (assembly GCA_018061965.1). Lineage (GTDB taxonomy): Bacteria > Pseudomonadota > Gammaproteobacteria > Legionellales > Legionellaceae. The sequence goes on along the minus strand of JAGOTG010000021.1, from coordinate 4,143 downwards.
ATAGGGTAGAGTGCCAGGTAATGCCTGGGAAGTGTAAGCTTACGGAAAGTGCCACAGAAAATATACCGCCTTCTTTGGAGGGTAAGGGTGAAATGGTGCGGTAAGAGCGCACCGCGCGTCTGGCAACAGGCGTGGCAGGGAAAACCCCACTCGGAGCAAGACCAAATAGAGATCCCGGTGATGTTTCATCACCAGACATGACCCATGTTGGATCTGGGTAGGTTGCTTGAGGCAAATGGTGACGTTTGCCCTAGATGAATGATTGTCCACGACAGAACCCGGCTTATCGACCAACTTTTTTAATTATTTGTATGAATAAACTCGTTAGTAGGGCCACGGCTCGGTTACGGGGGCTTGGAAAGTGGGGCTTCCTTTTGAGCGTACGATGTGGTTGCCCTGTCATGAGCTCTTTTTTTACTAGGTGTCATCATGTTACTTTGTTTAGACGTCGGAAATTCACATATTTATGGTGGGCTGTTTTCTGGCGATGATTTGGTCCTGCGTTTTCGTCACACTTCCAAAGTCAGTACTTCAGATGAACTCGGAATTTTTTTAAAAGCAGTGATTCGTGAGAATGGTTGCAGCGCTGAGCGGATCACCACGGTTGCGATATGTTCTGTGGTGCCGTCTTTAGAGTACTCCTTGCGTGCTGCCTGTATTAAATATCTCTCTATTGAGCCTTTTTTTCTGCAATCCGGGGTCAAAACTGGGTTGAATGTGCAATATAAACAACCGGGTGATGTGGGCGCAGATCGGATTGCCAATGCGATTGCTGCCACCCAGCAATTTCCTGCTACCAACTTAATTGTGATTGATTTTGGTACTGCCACCACTTTTTGTGTGATTAATAAACAAAAAACGTATTTTGGGGGTGCAATTTTGCCTGGCATGCGGCTGTTTGTAGAAGCCTTGTCGAACCATACAGCTAAATTACCCATGGTGGATATTATTAAAATGGATCAGGTTGTCGGTCGTTCGACGGTTGAAAGCATTCAGTCCGGCACATTTTACGGAGCGCTGGGTGCCTGTCGCGAACTGGTCGCACGCATGAAACAAGAACAATTTCCGCAACAAGACGTTTTGGTGCTTGCCACAGGGGGATTTGCCTCCTTGTTTGAGCACAGTCAACTCTACGATCATCATGTCCCAGATTTGGTATTGCATGGGATTCGGATCGCTGCGCAGTTGAATTCACATTGATAGTTCAGCTTACGTACTTATATAGTCTTTTAATTTTTAATTGACCCATTAATAAAAGAAGTAGGTTGGGCCTTGGCCCAACCTACCTTTAGCATGTGACAGATTTGGTATTGCATGGGATTCGGATCGCTGCGTAGTTGAATTCACATTGATTGTTCAGCCTACGTACTTATGTAGTCTTTTAATTTTTAATTGACCCATTAATAAAAGAAGTAGGTTGGGCCTCGGCCCAACAGGAGTTTTTCGTTGGGGTAAGGCCCAACCTACCTTTAGCAGGCAATTAAAAATCAATTCACTATAATTCAGCCTACGTCCTGCGGACAACAAATCATTGATCTGTAAATATCCTATTTTTATAAATATTGCTCTAAGAAAAGCATCTTTGTGAAATTTGAATGTCTATTGGCTGTTTTTTTGGGGTTTCTATGTTAAAATCCGGCGCGTAACCCTTTTTCGTGTTTATTTGTTGAGCATTCCCAGGCAAACTACTTAAAAGCAAAAATGCTGGGTAAGGTCATAAATACCGATGTGTGTGATTAACTTGAACTGAGGAACAAAATATTTTTCGTTCTGATGTTTATTATGTAGATGGAGAAAATGATGGAAAGACAAGTAGACCTAAGAACAGAAAGCAATACAGAACAAAAGCACGATGTAGACTTAGACGGCGGTACAGAACATTCTGATTCAGCATCGAGTTTACACCACGCGGTGATAAATTCCAGTGTCCTACACACTCAAACTGATGTTGAAATACCGTTCAGGACAGTACAACCTTCAGTACGAGAAACAGGATTGAATTCAGTTTTTGGCGAATGGGGTGATGATGTTTTCTCTGAGCCGTCCGCTAACCAATTATCCGTTTCTAGCGGCACTTTTGCTCACAGAATGCCATCACGCCTTAGTAATGGACGTCCACCAGCGCCAACACAATTGCAGATGCCTGACGAAGTAAGCCCTCATGACAGATGGACTACTCTTCAATTGCAGAAATTACACGAAGATGTAATCCGGTTGCAGATCGAAATGGAATCGGCTCTTAAGGCAAAAAGTATTCTTGAACAACATGCTGTGCCAGCTATACAAGAACATAATGATAGATTTTTGCAGCATCAACAAGAAATTTTACGCGTGCAAAGTCAACTAGAAAAGGCACGAAAAGCATTACAAACTGTTGCAGACAAAGCCGGTCTAAAGGATGCTATTATTGAAGATGAGATTCATCAACACGAAGAAGAATTGCAATCGGCTGTTGCGAAGCACGCTGCGGCTTCTGAAAAACTATTAACTGTTAAAGGCGAAGTGGCGATACAAAATGCTGAAGCTGAAGTTCATGTACAACAAGAACTTATTTTTGCTAGGGCTAGAGATATTTTGCGATTAAGAGTCGAAGAAAATTTTGGTAAAGCACCAAGCCTATTGCTTGAAGAGCAAATTACTGGCTTGCAAGCGCAATTGAGATCGGTTGCTCGTACGCAACTGGCTTCAAATCAAACTTCATCTTGGTCATTGCGTAGTCTATGGACTACAGACAAAAATGCGCAAGCTTTACGTTCTGTACAGAAATTGGCAAAAAATCCTGCATTTGCTCAAGCGAACGTAGATCGTCAAACTAATGCTGAGCTAAAAATCGATGTGGCTCTTCTTACATTGATGACTCATGCTATGTATGCGTTATCTACTTTCAATAAGTTGACTGCTCCAGAAGTGACCTCTTCTGGTGCTGCCACTTCTGATGATCTAGATGTTGGTATGAGTTCTGTTATTAAACAGACGCCTCCTCGTGTTTCAGTAAATATGGATGCTCCATTATCTCAGACTCGCATGACAGATGCGTCGCCTGCTCGTTCTTCTAATCTGCCTACAATTCTGCAGAAATCTGATATCGTCAACAGAGCAGTGATTGATGTTATGCGTCATGATTTGGCTAAAATTCAAAAACAAGCGGGTGGTTTGATTGGTTCTCCTAATCCAAACCGACAATTCTGGGGCAGAGTCTTGATGGTTCTTGCTTTGGCAATTGCTACGACGGTTGCGGCAGTGGCAGTGATGACAATGCTAGGTGTTGCAACGCCTGCATTTTTAGTGCCTTATCTTGCTGCTATCCAAGCTTCCAGCATGATTTCAACTGTGTTGAACTTTGTGGCTGCGAAATTGACGCTGGATCTGAACACAGCTGCTGCAGTGACTGCAGTTGCGACAGCCGGTGCTTTTGGTGTGTTTGGTAAAGCGGTGCATTCCTCAGGTGCTCCAACTCAATTGAAGCGCGATTTGGATCGTGCTGCACAAGATTTGGAAGCAGCTTTGAAAGAAACACCTGCTGCGCTCAGCATGCGCTAAGTCAACTATCTCGAGAAACGCTTTCGACGCGTTTTATAATTGAAGTGATTTTAAAGCCCCAACTACCAAAGTAGTTGGGGTTTTTTTTTAGGTTGAATGTAGGTTGGGCCTTGGCCCAACAACGCGCGCAGCGCACCATTATTTGTTAAATAGACTTCTGGCATAACCTGTGAATTTTGATTTAGTGCAAGACATAAACATTTCGAGGAGCGGAGTTTACATGTGTAAAAGAGCACCGCAGAAACGTTTGTAACGCCGCAATAAAACAAAAGGCGCGGGTTATGCCAGAAGTCTAATGAAGCGCTGCGCTTTGATGTTGGGCCAAGGCCCAACCTACATTAAATTTGATTAAAACCAATAGGGTCTGTTGACAATTCATCTTCAGAAGACCTACGTCCCGCGACTTGTTTGCGGAATCCAGGGATCCTGAACAAGACGAAGACTGACTGTGCTGATAAAGATCGAACTAAGTCCCCCGGACAAGTGTATAGCCCTGTAACATAGGTAACACATGTAACGGGACATGGGTAACAGTTTTAATTATATAAAAGTGCAGTAATTGTTACTGCACAGCTTTATAACCTAGTTTAACTTTCTTAATAA
>JAGOTG010000020.1 GCA_018061965.1 Legionellaceae bacterium | reverse complement strand
TTTCCTGGCGACCATAGCCGACTGGACCCACCTGATCCCATCCCGAACTCAGAAGTGAAACGGTTGAGCGCCGATGATAGTGTGGGGTTTCCCCATGTGAAAGTAGGTCATTGCCAGGACTTTATTATGCTATAAATTGGGCTGTACTGGCCCAGTTTATAACTCCTCAAACGCCTTAACCCGTAACTAATCTTTATTTTCACATATTAAAATGTACCTTTGTAGGCTGGTTTTGCAGTTTCTTCAGACGAACCCTTTTTTTCTTTAGATAGACTTTCTTTTGTTTCAATTAGCTTAGTTTGAACACCTTTGGCCCGCTTTTCCGATTCTTTTACACCAGTCAAAAACAAATATGAATTGCCTTTGGTGATTGCCAATTGAATGAATCCAACAATAGCCGGAACAACCATTAAGGTTAGGATAATTGAGTACAACATCGGCCTAGTTGCTCTATTTGTTGCAAGTACTTCCAGATGCTTTTCATTTGCTTCGATATAACCATCAAATGCATTCTTGTTTCCTTGGTTATATTGATTAATGCGGTCCCTAGTATCAACAACAAACAAAGTAATTCCGTTAATTTTATCTATATTTATCTTATCTTCAGGCAATTTTTCAAGTTTCTCTTTGTATTTTTCCAACTCTAAAATATAAACCTCTACATCTTGAAAAAGATTCTCATGTGGAGGTTTTTTTAAAGAAGAGAATATCGTGGTGCTACGCTGTTGAGGCTTTTGAAGTTTAGCCTTGATGGAATCTATCTCCCTTTGAACCACCTTAGAATGCGTATTATAGAACCGATTTTCTTGTGTATGAACTTGACCAAAATCCACCGGAAATACGATGCCTTCCTTATTAACGAGAAAATTTCTTTTATCTCTACAATCAACCATAATAAACCCTTTTTGCATCATTTCCTCACAAATGGCAAGTCGTTGTTTGTCGGTAGGATAGGACCCATCAATGTATGGGGTAGACAATCTTCCATCGTCAGTAATACAAGCTGTTGCATAGATTGTACCTTCATAATATTTATTCCATTGTTTAACTTGTTGCTCATAAGTAGCTTCTAACATACTAGCGCCAAGAGTACTTGGCTTTTTTAAAACACGGTCCCCGTCAACTTCAGTGAAATTATTGTTTCCTTGTTGCGGTATTTTGCTGCGCATTGTTGTCTCCATATCCTTTATAAAAGCGGTCTAATTTAGTTGGAAGTGTTTATAAAACAACATTTAATGTTTTACCTATCCTGTTTTTGTGTTACTAGCATTGAATTAATTATAGACCATATGAGCAGTATTGTGTATAAATTATACTGTTCACGCCCACAATCTGAATTTTTGGCCGTAAAAGGGATGCTCGTCGTTTCTGCTAAGTCCTGATATACTGATGTCAATCTGATACCATACATACTGGGTTCTTCATGAGCTACAAGTTGTGGTTTGTTTTGATTTTTATGAGTCTGGCCATGGGTTGTCATCGGTCAGAGCATCATTATCAAGGTTATATCGAAAGTGATACGTTGTATCTTTCCCAGCCTTTTGCTGGAATATTAAAGCATCGTTATGTCCATCGTGGAGAATACGTAAAAAAGAATCAATTATTATTTGAAATTGATCCGGATCCCGAAACTTTTAAGTTAGATCAAGCGAAAGCAGCGCTTGCTCAAGGCGAGCAAACGTTGGAGGATTTAACCAAGTCACGGCGTCCTCCTGAAGTGGATGCAATCAAAGCTCAAATTGACCAAGTAGATGCTGAAATATCGCTCGCTACCCTCCGTCTCAAACGCAATCAAACTTTGTTTCATAAAAAAGTCATCGCTCCCGATACTTTTGATGCATCGCAAGAAAATCTCAAAGAGCGATTAGCGCTTAAAATGCAATTGGAGGCAAATTTGGCCTTAGCAATGCTTGGCGCTAGAACTAATCAAATTGAGGCTCAGGTAGAGTCCAATAAATCACTTGCAGCGGCAATAGAATTAGCTCGATGGTCAGTGGCACAGAAAAAGATTTTTGCGCCCATGGATGGATTTGTTTTTGATACTTTTTATCGAGAAGGTGAGTATGTTGCTGCGGCTGCGCCAGTGGCTTCACTATTAGCACGTCAGGATATTTATATTGAATTTTTTGTTCCGTTACGAGATTTGCACGATCTCAGTATGGGTAAGAAAATTACGTATACCTATTTGAAAGGATCCGAAGAATTTCATGCGGTGATTGTGTATGTTTCACCTAAAGCCGAATACATGCCTCCTCTGGTTTATAGTAATGATAATTTTGATAAATTAGTGTTTCGTATTAAAGCAAAAATATTGGATAAAAATGAGGTGTTTTCCGGAGAGCCTGTTACGGTAAATGTTGAGTATGCTCATGCCTGAAGATTTAATTATCGATGTGTCGCATTTACGTAAATCGTTTCACGAGCAAGTTGTGGTGAAAGATCTCGATTTGGCTGTGAAAAGAGGAGAAGTGTTTGGTTTTTTAGGCCCCAACGGGAGTGGAAAAACGACATCGATTCGCATGTTATGTGGATTACTAACCCCTGATAGTGGTTCTGGCACATGCTTGGGCTTCGATATTTTAAAAGAGTCACGTAATATTAAACAGCGCGTGGGTTACATGACCCAACATTATAGCTTTTATGGGGATTTGACGGTTACCGAAAATTTAAATTTTTTTGCTCGCGTATATGGTTTAGATCGGTGTGCTGAGCGAGTACAAAATATTATGGAAGAACATGATTTATTACAGTACGGTTCCCATTTAACCGGGCAATTATCAGGAGGGTGGAAGCAACGGGTTGCTTTGGCGGCTTGTTTGCTCCATGAACCAGACATGTTGTTGTTGGATGAACCCACGGCTGGCATTGATCCGATTGCGCGCCGTGATTTCTGGGACAGAATTCATGCTTTAAGTGAAAAAGGGATTACGACTCTCATGTCGACCCATTATATGGATGAGGCGGAGCGTTGTACGCGTCTGGCATATTTAGCGTATGGTGAGCTACTAATTACTGGCACAGTGGATGAGGTGATCGCGGCGACGCATCTGAAAACTTGGAATATTTCCGGAGAGGTGACCACTGGCTTATTGCAGAAGGTGAAAGCATTATCTGGTGTGACACAGGCGGCCTTATTTGGTCGTGAAATTCATGTGAGCGGTTTCGATACACCATTAATTGAACAAGGCTTGCGGCGCATTCAAGCTGATTTCGCAATTCAGTGTACCGAGATTACCCCTACGTTGGAGGATGCGTTTATTAGTTTGGTGCAAGATACGACCATTACGGGTAAGGTGAGTGATGCGTCGGTTTCCTAGTCAATCTCAGTTACGCGCACAGTTTAAACAATTACCGTTTACTCAATATATGCTATCGGGTGCTTTGGCACGTCTTTGGGCGATGATATGCAAAGAGTTTATTCAGATGCGACGGGACAAAACTACTTTGGGAATGATGATTGGGATTCCTTTGATTCAATTAACTTTGTTTGGATTTGCAATCAATTTGAATCCACGCCATTTACCGGCCGCTGTTGTGGGCGACGCGCATAGTCAATTTTCGCGTCGAATTTTGGTAGGTATGGAAAACTCGACTTATTTTCAATTTGTATCTCCTCCCGTGAGTGAAGCGGAAGCTGCGCATTTGATGCAAACGGGTAAAGTTCAATTTATAGTTAATTTTCCAACTGGATTTGATAAAGATCTGATCCGAGCTCATCACCCTAAAGTGTTATTAGAAGCAGATGCGAGTGATCCGGCGGCCACTTCGCGGGCCGTGTCGGTATTTACTGATTTGGCCGCCATTGTTTTACGCGATGAATTAGCGGGTCCTTTGCATTATGCTAGGGGTGAGTTGCCGCCCTATCTGCCTTTGGTTCATGCTAAATACAATCCACTGGCGATCACCGCATACAATATTGTTCCAGGATTGTTGGGGGTTGTGTTAACCATGACGTTGGTGATCATTACTGCTTTAGCCATTACCCGCGAATATGAACGAGGGACAATGGAAAATTTATTGGCTACACCGCTGAAACCATTGGAAGTGATGTTTGGCAAAATTTTTCCCTACTTGATAGTCGGGTACACTCAGGTGATATTGATTTTATGCATGGCTAAATTTGTATTTGGGGTCCCTATGCATGGCAGTATTGTATTGTTATTAATCTTATGTTTACCCTATATTGCTGCTAATTTATCCGTAGGTTTGACATTTTCTACAATAGCCAGTAATCAATTACAAGCGGTGCAATCGGCAATGTTTTTCTTTTTACCTTCAATCTTATTATCGGGGTTTATGTTCCCGTTTCGCGGTATGCCTATTTGGGCCCAGTATTTAGGCAATATATTACCATTGACGCATTTTTTGGTCATTGTACGAGGTATATTGTTGAAGGGGTCTGGTTTTGCTGATGTTTGGCGTGAAGTGATTCCTATCATCGTTTTCATGGTGGTCGTCATGACGATTGGATTTAAGCGGTATCGCAATACTCTGGATTAATGGGATTGTCATTCCCGCGTAGGCGGGAATCTATTCTCAAATTGGCATTGTACATGGAGCCCCGCTTGTGCGGGGATGACACAGTTGCAGTCAATGCAATTTCTGACCATTAGGTACTTTCGGCTCAACCGTAATCAAACAAATTGCTTGCTCGGCATCTGAAAATCCCACTAATAGAAATTGTGAAACAAATCCGGCAATATTCTTTTCACCTAGATTCACACATCCTACAATAGAGCGTCCCAATAATGATTCTGGTGTGTAATGAACCGTGACTTGTGCAGAAGTTTGGAGAATGCCAATTTCCTGTCCAAAATCCGCCCAAATTTTATAAGCCAGTTTCTTCGCTCGTGGAAAGGGTTCCACTTTGATAATTGTTCCTGAGCGCAAATCTACTTTTGAAAATTCATCATAACTAATGGTCATCTTATATTTTCCTTATGGTTACAACTACGTAAAATAAAAAGTGGTTTTTTTATTTCAATGGCATTGTTTTTGTATTAAAATAGATCATCTGAAGTTCTGTACGCAATCAGTGTGGTAATAATATACTTTCCACAGATGAGTTTTAGGATAGCTAATGTTTAAAATAAACTGGTTGTTATTTATAGGGATGCTTCAGTCTACGCTCTCTTATGCTTGGATAGTACAAGATCAGTGTACGAATCTCAAAATTCAGATCATCAATAACAGTCAATCCTCTTGTCATTTAAGGAACTCTCTACTGATTTCTGGAGTTAAGGTACCTCAATCTGCTGCACCCGAAACTATTCCTTCAGGAGAAACTAGTTCTTGGTTTGTATTGTCAGAAAATGATTCTCAATCCACCGATTTTTATGGTGATCCCATTCATCTGTACATGCAATATGAGTGTGGAGATGGCAAAATGGTGACGTTTATATCACAAAAGGATAAATGTAGACGAAGTACTGCGATTGTAAATGGTATGGTAATTTCTGAGTATAATATGAATACCAGCTTTGAGTTCTCGGATGGTAGTATGCGGAATTATACGCCTGGTATTATTCAGTGGACGTTTGCTGATAGAACATGAATTATCAGTTTGCGCGACACAGTTATTTTATCCAGAAAATGCGCACCAAAAGGTATAATATCGCCATACCGATGGTAGGAACGATGAAAAAGGCGAGCAGATTATAAATACCTAGTCTATTTTCTGCAGAGGATTTATAGAATTTTTTGAATTTTATCCAGAATGACATCATTAGAAAATCTCCTTAAGACTCAAAGTTATATCATCATATCGGGATCTTTTCAAAGAACGGATTTTTTGTTTTTAATCGCTTGCGGCATTATTTATGCTAGTATGACATATGTCTATTGCTGAGATGTGTTGCATGCAACCTATTCATCATAGTGTCACTGGAAAAGCGTCAAGTCCTGTATGTTTGGTTTTTATTCATGGCATGTTATGTGATCAAAGTAATTGGACACATCAAATACAATATTTTAAATCACAGTACCAGATATTATCGTTGGATTTACCCGGACATGGCGAGTCTTCCGCTAAACCCAAGCAGCAATGGGATGTTGTAAATTTGGCTGCAGATCTTAAACAATTTTTAACTGAATTAAATCTAAATAAGCAATTGGTGATGGTTGCCCACAGCGCATCGGTCCGCATTGCTTTAGAGCTGAATTATTTATTGGCGCAAGAGGTTGCTGGCCTGGTATTACTAGACTGCGGATATCAAACCATATCTCATCCCGATATGAAACAATGGTTGGTGGATTTACGCCAGAAGGGGTATGCCACTTGGCTGACACAATTTTTTTCCAGTAAATTTGGTCTGAGTATTCCCGCATTACGTGAGACGATGTTGCAAAATGCCTTGGATCTTGATCCCGCAATGGGAGAGGCGTTGTATTTAGCTGTAAAAACGTATGATTATTACACGTTGGAAAAATGCTTAAAATTAACGACAGTGCCCGTTTTGGTGCTGCAATCTTCTTTTTATAAAAATGGAACACTGCAATCAGCTTCTTTTAAGACGGCAGCGGGCAGCGAGTGGTTAGATCTCATAAAATCGACCATGCTCAAAGCGCAGATCCAAATAATGCCTCATTGTGGGCATTGGATTATGTTGGAGCAACCGGATGCCTGTAATCAGGCGATTGAGCACTTTATTCAGCATCTAAATGCGAGCCCAGCCAAGAAACGAGCTGCTAAGGGCAAAGGAAAAACGCTCATCTCAAATAATTTTGATTTGCCTTTGTGATGCGTTTGCCAGACCAGCGTGCTTTCGGCGAGACGGTTTGAATCGGCCATGATGACTATGCGGGTAAAAGAGCGCATCAAGTCGAGAAAACCCCAAAGTACCCAGCACGTCGTTCTGAGCGCGGCTTTTGGGGCGAAGGTTCTCGTAGATTGAGCCTGTTCCCAACTCAGAAGATCCTTCGTTGCAAGCTCCTCGTCATGGCGGTTGCTCGTAAGGAATGAAGGATTCAATTCCAATATAGTTGTATATATGTTTTTAGCATCGCGCTAGCTACTGCTAAAACGCAGCCAAGGTATCCAATGTTTCTTGCTCCAATTGCGCCATCAATGCCTCGACTGATAATGAGCGGCTGAGTCCAGTTCCTTGGCCGCTCCAGAGTCCCGCGCAATTGGGCTGACTCAATTGATTGGCTGCGCTGCGCAATTCTTGGGTGAGATGATGCTGGACTGGGTAGGGCAGCAGATCTTCTGCAGACAATAATTGCTCCGTTGTTGTAACAAACTCATTTACAAAACTGCGTACTGGTTTGCCAGTAAACACGGATGTGATACAAGTACGTTCTGCGGGACTGTCTAAAATCATTTGTTGATGCATAGGGGATGCAGTGCTTTCAGTGCAAGTTAAAAATGCGGTCCCCATTTGTACGGCGCTGGCGCCTAATGCTAATGTCGCAGCGATACCCCGCCCATCCATAATGCCTCCTGCAGCAATGACTGGAATACTCACGGCATCGACCATTTGTGGAACGAGTGCCAGGGTGCCAATGAATCCTCCAGGGTGTGATGCTAGAAAACCACCACCCCGATGCCCTCCCGCTTCATAGCCTTGAGCAATAATTGCATGACATCCACTTGCCTCAAGTGCACGGCCTTCCTCGGTTGTTGTGGCGGTTCCCATGACAAAAACATTTTGTTTCTGTAAACGATGCATGCTGTTGGCGCTCAATATTCCAAATGTAACACTAAGAATAGGGACTCTCATCTGAAGAATCATGTCGATGAGCTCTTCAATATGGGGTTCGGTCCAGTTTGGTATGGAAGACAAAGGAGTTAATCCAATTTGTGAACGAAAGAGATTAACCTGTGCCAGTATTTTTGTCATGGGTTTGAGAGGCCCCTCGGAGTGATGAGAGGGTGCGAACACATTCACGGCAAAAGGGGAATCAGTCTCTGCAGCAGTTTTTTGAATCATCGTTTGCGCTTGAGGGATGGATAAATATCCCAGCGGTAGCGAGCCCAAGCCACCAGCTTTGGCTACCTCGCGGATGAAAGTAGGGGATATAAGGTGACCTGCCATGGGCGCTTGGATGATAGGCAATTTGATCTGAAGCCGATTACAAAAATTTTTACTGGCTGTGTTGAACATAATCACTATTCCCTATTGACGCATAAAGCATACTCTTGCAAACACTGTAACAGAAGTTTTGCTTGCATAGACAATATACGTCGATCCCTCAGATCAAAACTACGCCTTCGCTTGTTTCTAGAGTCTATTTGCTGCCAGAAGTTCAGTGTTTTCTGTCCTATCCGGCATCATTTTTGCATTGCGAAACAGTAAACAACTCGCTACCCCCAATCCAAGGCCAGTGACACCTAAAATCGCTGTTGTTAGTGGGGCGGTCGTTATTACTGAAAGCACGGCTAATGCAGTCGAAAAAATGAGTGCTGCAGATAGAATGCCTGATAATTGCGCCAAACTCTTCAATAGCAACAACTGGCGATTTAGATCTATGGTTGGGGCAGCAGATGCCGTCAATCTAGCGTTACTTAGTAGTTTATGGTCCAATCCTTGGTCTATATATGTTTGTAATTGCGCAGCAAATTGACGGTCATTGGAGTTTTCAGCTTGATCAAAAATGGGTACGGCTATCTCTATGTCGGTCGTCTTAAACTCAGCCAGGACTTCCCCAAACAACATTGCTGCTAGATTTGGATTCCATTTATATGCACCAATACCAAGGGGTTGAATATATAAAGGTCTCCGCAATTGAATCGCATCTTGAATAGCCAGGCGAACCGCTTCTTTATATTGCTCCTCTAGGTCTCTTTGTTCCATTTTTTTATGGGTTGGCGTATAAGGACCGCCCTCTCGTAAAGAAGCGACCGTTGCAACGCCACCAATATAAGTACCTTGTTGGGCAATTCGACAATACAGAGGAAGCTTGTCGCCACTTTGATACCGTGTCAACTTTTGATTTAAATCTAGTATCCAACCTTTCGAATTCTTAGTATCGCTATGGTGATTTTCATCAAAATACTGCTTGAACATCAGAAACCCACGGCCCATATGCCCTACAGTTGGACAGGTTACGGTCCCTGCGCAAACTATCAACGCATGCTCTGGAGGCGGAAGAGCGCCCATTAATAATCTAATTTTCATAACCATCCCGATCGTTTTTTTGTTTGAATTAAGTCCATATTGTATCAAATGAGGTGCTTGGTGTCACTAACTTAAGTTGGCACAGTACCAAACCAAAGAGGGATCCCCTCCTAGGCGCTCACTGCCATTAAGTTAAGGCCTCAGCCTACGTCCCGTGGACAAGCCGCGGGACGTAGGCGAAAGCTGTTAATGTCCGTGGCTATGCGCAGAAGACATGGTTTGTTGAATAGAATCTATTCAACACAATTCTTGACGCTCGGTGAAACGTGCTGAATAGTTCTATTGAACATTCTCTAATGATGAACATCAATAAACTCCGATATGAATAGCCACCTCATCTGGACCAGTATACGCTTCAAAGTCAGTGATGAAATTGCGTTGATAAGCAGGTTCTGCCGCAAAATAATGCCAAATCTGCTTCCAAGTTTCAACGACGGCAGTTGGCATAGGCCCTCGGTTGGTAAAAACCAAATACTTACCTGCTTGGATCGTAATGATATTTAAGTCCGGATTAGAAGACTCATCTAAAACACCGACGGTAACATTGTACTGGCCATTTGCATCGGATTCATAATTGCTATAAACGCCAAAGCAAGGGGATTTTTTCGCCAAATGACTATTGGAAAACTTTCCCCAGAGTGCGGGTAATTTCGCTGTGTCTGGGTTGAACTCATGGCTATTGATCGTTCTGACTTGGAAGCCGCCTATTTCAAAACTAGAAATGGATTTCAATGTGGGTTGTATCGTGCTTAGCATAGTAACTCCTATTGGTGGTACGTTTAAGGAAACAACTCGTAGTCGATTTCCATCGGGATCAAAGGCTGTAAAACTATAACCAAAAGACATGCTAGTGGGCATCTGTGCCATGGCGATATCCTTTTTTTGCCATGCTTGGAATAGCTCATCAACTTGGTGGTTCTGGTCGACTACAAATGCCAATTCACCAGCTCCGGTTTGTTCAACAGGCGGCTGGACAGACTGTTTGGATTTTAACCCTAATCCCATGGTTGGCGTTAAAGAAAACTGACTGAATGTTGGTGACATGTTCTCTGCTTGGATGCCAAGTAAATCCTCATAAAATTGAGTACTGCTGACAAGATTATCCACGTACAGGATAAAAGCATTGGGTTGAAGCACGGTATTCTCCTTATCATGATTGCTATCAAGAAAGGAGTGTAGCGCAGGGGGGTGTCAGTTTCTGTCAGTAGTGTTACTGATCTGGAATATTATGCAGTTCGCGCCATTTTTTTAAGAGGTTTTGACGCCGTCGGGGATAATGGGTTTCTACGCCGATTACTTTGACGATCCTATCCGTTCGAAAATGCCGAAAATCTTGTCGTAGTTCACACCAAGCAACGATAACCCGTGCATGCTCAAAAAAACCAAGAGCAAGAGGCCAGATGATTCGTTGCGATTCCTGGGCATTCAAATCGGTGTAAATCAATTGAAGCTTGTATTCTTTGCGAATCGCTGCCCGAATTAGGGCTTCATCCACATCATTGATAGCCGTCGCAGTGCGCGCTGGACCAACGAGCAGACCGGATGACTCAAGTTGATGTCGCAGATCACTGGGAAGTACCGCAGAAATTTTAGCTAATGCATGGGTTGCAGCAATTTTTAATTTACCATCCCCGCGACGCGCCACCCAGCGAGAACCGAGAACCAAAGCCTCAATTTCTTCTTCAGAAAACATCAATGGAGGGAGCATAAAGCCTGGGCGTAATAGGTAGCCAAGCCCTGGCTCTCCTTCAATACAGGCTCCCTGTCCTTGTAAAATCACAATGTCGCGATAAAGAGTTCGCAGACTTACACCGAGTTCTGTAGCCAATTGTTTCCCACTGACTGCATTGCGATGTTGGCGTAATATTTGGAGCAGATCGAAAAGACGTTGGGTTCTAGACAAGATGAAAACCTCTCAAGAATAATACTGCCATATTTTGTCAGTATTATTCTGAGATTACAATATCTCAGGTGGGAGAAAACATGGTCGATTAACTGTGGGTGATGGTGCCACCAAGTTATAGATTTACTGTTTAAATGGTTAGCTCGGCTGGGCAAGTCGCGCTTTACTGGGTAAAATAAGCGTTTTTAAATAATTACCCAAAAGGTAGTGTAATGATAAGAGAGTAAAATATATGCATCCAGATCCCAATACGTTATATCCAATTAGTGGTGTGACGAGAACCTGTTTTCTAAAAAACATGATTACTAAACCTCAAATTTTAGTGGGTGATTATACCTATTATGATGATCCGGAGGATGTGCATAATTTTGAAAAAAATGTTTTGTATTTGTTTGATTTTTCGGAAGACAAACTCATTATTGGTAAATTTTGTCAGATTGCAACGGGTGTTCGCTTTATTACTAATGGCGCAAATCATCCGATGAAGGGTATTTCAACCTACCCATTTAAAGTCTTTGGACACTCATGGCAGAATGCACCACTAGATGTAGTGAGCAAAGGGGATATAGTGATAGGCAATGATGTTTGGATTGGAAATTCGGCGACAATAATGCAAGGGGTGCATATAGGGGATGGTGCAATTATTGGTACGAACGCATTAGTGACTAAACATGTTGAGCCGTATTCTATTGTGGGTGGTAATCCAGCACAGCAGATTCGAAAACGGTTTGATGATGAGACGATTCATTTTTTGTTGCAACTGGCTTGGTGGAATTGGCCCGTTGAGAAAATTACACAGCATTTGGATAGTATTGTAAAAGGTGATGTGCTTCAATTAAAGGGATTGAGTTAAGCGGTGCTTGTTAAGCAGATTGGCAAGATTTATTTATCGAAATCTGCGGTGTTGCTTCGTGACTCCTTGCGCTGTTTCATTCAATAAACCTGCGTATTTCACCAAAAAAAAGTTCTGGCACATCGTCTTCCATCGAATGGTCGGAATGCTCAAAAATGATTAATTTTGCATCCGGAATATTGTCTGCAATTTTAATGGAATGCAATTTAGAGGTAATCCAATCTTCATCACCTACCAGAACCAGGGTTTTACATTGAATGCTGGATAAGAGCGGTTCATAGTCAAAATGACGTAAGAAACTTTTAAATCCTGTATTGAGTGGTTCAAAAGAAAAGGGATACTCAGCTAGGGGTCTTGCGGTAGGAATATTATTTCTCTTTTTATAGGAATAGTAGGGCGCCATGACTGCAAAATAGTGATCCATTTCAGCTTGGTTTTTAATAGTCCCATTAAACACGGTTTCGTAAGCAGCTTTTTGTTCTGCATTCGCATGTACTTCAAGATGAGCCTTTGCTGAATCCAAATTTCTGAAGCTAGGAGAGCCTGCTGCAAGCACCATGCGAGTCACATTTTTAGGAAAACGTATGGCATAGCCTAAAGCACACATAGCGCCATAAGACTTACCTAATAATTGTATTTCTTGCAGTCCCAATTGTTGACGGATGATATCCAGATCTTGAATATAATTATCCATTGTGTAGGAGTCGGGCGTGCCTTTGGCACTCAAACCACATCCTCGTGGATCATAAAATACAATATTGGCGGAATCTTGCAAGCATTCGTAGTCTTTATAATGCGAATGATTAGCGCCAGGTCCACCAGGAAGTATAAAGATGTAAGGTCTTGTTGTTAGGTAGTCTGCCTTTTCGGTAACAATTTTAATATGTAGGGTTGTTTCTTCTGCTCCTGGACGGGCCGGAATGAGTATGTTTTTACTTTCGTACATTGATTATCTCGCTTGGGTGACTGTAGATTACAATCCTTTATAGTCAGCGGTGTCCTATCTGCTGGCGAAATCAGAATAAAAATTTATTCGACGGTATGGATCTGCAACATACTCCTCAATTTATCCCTTTTTTACTCTCGGCAAACTTTAGGGACGTTGCCTAGTACAGCGTAATTCATTTGGCAGATCTTTTGAGACTGGCCTTTTCTTCTGCAGATAACTTTCGAGATATCTTTCTCTCTTTAAAAAAATTAAAGGATTTACCTTCATGTATAACTCGACTTTATTAGATCATCTTTTTAAGACACAAGGTTGGGCCGTATGATTAAAACAAGACTAAAGTCCATTTATTGCCTCAGGGTCGTTATCACTTATACCTAGTACCAAGCATAGTGCTATATTCATTTTCATCGTCTGAATCTACCCAATCTCCATCATCAGTAGCAAGCTTTGGCGGGGCTTTACTTTCAAGCGCAGCGGAATGATCTTCCTTGCTTTCGCATAGTGTCAATATGATTGGCGGTGTAATTTCTTTTTCCAATGAAGACGTTGAAATGGGCGCTATATCCAACTGTTGTAACATTTTAGCAGTAGAAGAAATTTCTGCGGCTCGCTCTTGCTGCATTGCTTGATTCTTCTGATCTCTTAATTGATCTAGCACATTATTCGCACGCTGTAAGATTTGAGATATTTTGTCTTGTATTCCTTGAGTAGGTTGCAGTGCATTTAGTTCAGTTCTTTGAATGCGTGGTATTTGGAACCGCTTTTCAGTGATAAAGGCCTCTATCTCAGAATACCTTTTTTGATATTCACTGCCATCACGGCCAAAGACTTGAATTACTGCTCGCGCTTCTTCTGCTGTGGCAATAGATTGTTCAAGTCGTTCGTGTAATCCCTTTAATTTGTTTATTTTGCTAGTTACGATTTGAGCTGATGTTTTCATGATTTTTAAAAATAGTTAACCGAATGACAATTTTATCACAATGGGTTCAGTGTGCGTAATATTTGAAAATTAAGTGGAGCAAACATTAGTCTGTCTACTTGGGGCATAGTCATAAAACACTGTGACTAGGCCATTAACGCGTTATTACTTAAGTGGACCGGTTTGATAGGGCCAACGCCAGTCAGCCGCAATGCTTCGATGCTTATCAAGGAAAACCTTAGTTAGTATCAATTTTTTTATAAGCTATGCTAAATACACACGGGATGAAGATGGGTCCTATAAGCTCTTCAACGCAGCTAATTAAGTACGTTGTGGAATATGATGTTCAAAATAAAAGGAGTGTTAAAATGAGTCAAGTTCATCTAGATAAACCAACCATGCAAAAACACCACGAAGAAGCAGCTAAGCATCATCAAGAGGCGTCAAAGCATCATCAGGAAGCAGCAAGTTTTCATAAAAATGATAAGCACGTCGATGGACAAGCAGCTGCTCATAAAGCGCAGGGCCACGCAGCTCACGCTAAACATCATGCATCAGAAGCAGCGAAACATGGCGCAGGAATTCCTTCTGCCAAATGAGAACCATCTTTAAAGATAAACCATAAAACCAAAATAATAATAGGAACGCTCTAGTCATAACGATTACAGCGTTTCTATTATTAAAATGTGAGTTTTGATTTGGTGCAAGGCTCAAAGGTTTCGAGGAGAGGAGGTATAAGTGTAAATGAGCACCGCAGAAACGGGTCTGTAAATAATTTTGTGTAATTAGTCATAGTGTATAATCTGCCTATTTTCAGATAGGCATAGATGCAGAGAAAAACTATGACTCATGATATAGATGAATTGGCTCAAGAAATAGCCAAGAC
>JAGOTG010000017.1 GCA_018061965.1 Legionellaceae bacterium | reverse complement strand
GCTTTAGATAATTAAGATGACTGTGACTCACTATGCAACTCCTTGTAAAACTTAGCGAACAAAAAATAGATTATATATCTTGTTCACTAATTGTACGAATGTTGCATTTGAAAATTGAATCTAGATAGCTTCAGCTATTTTAGAGCGTTTGGATGAAATTAAAATGTATCTTGTGGATGAAAATGGAGAGGCTGTGACTGACTCAAGCGCTTTCCCGCCTTGTTCTAGGATAAGTTATGATGCAAACACAAACATCCTGAGTTGGTGGGGACCAGCACTAGACGAAGCATCCATGACGCTTGATACCTCAAAGTGCCCAGTAGATCCAAAAACCTCGAAGAAGTTGATTGCTTTTACGCAAGACCGTAAATTAATCTGTGGCACCTTAGTTTCAACGCCAGCTCAGTAGAACAGCATCGTTGTATTGTTGAGCGATTGGCTCGTTTAAGTTCTCAGGGGGGCAACAAATCGTCTTCAGCCATTAAATCAATAATGGCCGAAGACGATTTGTCATAGGTAAGGTCTAATGTAGCGAAACAAGGCTTTGCGTGCGGCCTTTTGTTGCACTTCTGTCGAAATGCTACAAGCTTTTCTGATTAGTTGGCGTAAATGCTGAATGTCTTCGGGTTGAAACGTGCTTATAAACTCGCTTAAAGCATTGTCATCTCCTTCCATCAGTTTATCTCGCCACAATTCCGCAATATGAAATTGCGTTGCTTGTTCAACGTCTTTTGCTTGCAGAGCTGCGAAGGCGGTTGCTACGGCGGCATGATCTTCTGAGCGCATCAGCTTTCCAATGAGTTGTGTTTGACGACGAAGCGCACCGTGGCTTTTAATGCGTTTGGCTTCAATGAGAGTTTGGCGTAACACATCCGTTATTGGCATGGTATTCAAGATGGATTCATCAAGGTCAATCAATTGTTTACCCAGTGCCCGTAATGCTTCTGCATCGCGCTTTTTTTGAGATTTGGACGGGCGATCATCGTAAGTATCGTTCATAGGCTAACTCTCTATCTGTCATGTTGCGTATATTGCCTTTTAAAGAAGAAGAAGTATAGGGTGGGTGATGTTGTTTAGTAAAATGTATAGTATGGCCATTAAACCTCAAAAGATAGTCAGTACGATTGTTTATGCGAGTCTATAAATTTTTACTGGACACAGTCCCCAGCTCATCAGCTCTATTCCTTGATAAATCATTTCAAACTGCTTATGTTGAATGCTTTTTGTGGCGACAATAATCCGAGTGCCGGGGTTTAAATGAGCCATTTTATTAATGAGGCTTTCCCAGGTGGGATCACTTAAACAAGTGGCTGCTATATATATAATATTGGCATCATGGAAATCATGACTAAGAAAACTGTCTTGGATAAACTGGATGGCAGGAATTTTTTCTAAATACTTGTTTTCAAAATCGGGTTTGAGATTTTGAAAAAAACTGGTTGCCTTTTTGAGCTGATTAGTTGATTTTTCATAAAGGGGCGGAAGCAATTCAATGCCACATGCTTTAGATAGATCAAAGAATAATGCGGCAGCAAATACTGCCTTTCCTGTTCCTGAGCCTAAATCGTAAAAAACTTCTCCAAGTTGAGGCTGGGCATTTTCAAGAATATTATGGAAAGATAAAAAATCAATTTCTCCATAAATAAATTCCTTATTAGTCATGTGGCGGAAACTTCTATAAATGATAGAGGTTATTTTTGCATGATCACCCCTGAATATTTTTTTGAGTATATTTTCTGTTTTTTCTAGCATGGGCCAATCTAATCTCTTTTTCATTTGGGTATAAAGAGACTTTTTTTTGAAATGAGGAACTATAAAATTTGTCAATAAAAGCCGGGTAAAAAAAATAAAAAACGGTAAGGAGATAATCAAATAATAAGCCATAATTTGTTCCGTATTTTACCAATCACTTTAATAAATGATCTGGGTTAACGCGACTATTGCGAACTTCAATGCTCTTATAGCGTGATGTATCGCCTCGTTTTAGTATAATCTCTCTGCGAGAGACCTCAAATAATTCGGCAATATATTTTAAAAGAGCCACATTAGCTCGCCCATCGATTGCGGGTGTTGCTACTCTGATTTTTAATGCATTATTGTATAAGCCAACAATTTCATTATGCTTTGCGCCAGGCTGTACATAAATCTTCAATACTATGACATCCTCTGTTTGGGTATACCAAGAAGCATTCATCGGGATAATTCTTTCATAATATCCTCAATGGCAAGTGGTTTAAAATTGGGCTTCATTTGCTGTAGGCCAATGAACTGATAATGCGGGCAGACTATCTAAATCATATATAGCATAAATCAGGGTATCACTAGGTGCTTGCGTTTGTGGATTGATACGATTTTTCTTCAGGGTTGCTTCTAAATAAAAGCTTAAACGCTCGGGTATTTTTTTGCTCCGAACATTGGTAATGTCGCAACGAATTTCAAGGCGTTTGGCATGCAGCGCTAGGAAGGCATAGCGAGTGATAGCATTGACGGCTTCAGTCATGTAACCCTGATTTTGATGCCGAACATGCAACCAGTATCCGGTTTCAAAAGCGGGAACATCCCAGTCCATATGGTGAAATCCAGTGCCACCTATATACTCCATAGTATCCAAACGAAAAATAGATAAAGGAAGGTACGGTTCTTCATTTTGCTTTAAAATCCAATTGGCGGCTGCAAGCCTTACATATTCCTCAGAGTCTTCAACGGTTGGAACGATTTGCGCCCATGGCATAATTGATTTCAATACATCATAAGATTCCACAATAGCCGCATTAATGATATGACCATCACCCAATTGTGGTGGGCGTATCAGCAGTCGCTCTGTCTGAATAGGCATGGGGAGATTGAATAGTATGGGTTTCATCATTATTGTTTGAGCCATTCTTTCTTAAGAATTTCCATAAATTGAGCTTTTTGTTGTTCATTCAAGGAAGTGTAGATAGTACGATAAGCCATAAATCTTTGTTTCTGTATTTCTCCATAAACATTGACTTGATGCTGAACGAATTTGTTCAGTTTGGTTGGGTCAATGGGTGATGAGGATTGAACGATTTCGTTTTCCATGCGATCCACGCTCATTGTGCTGTAATCTAATTGAAGCAATAATTTTAACGTTTGGTCATGCACAGATTTTGCAAAAGGTATGATGGTTTCTTTTTGCTCTGGACTTAGATTTAGTTCATTGATATGAGTGAGTGGGTCCGGGTTAGTTTTACCTGTTGAGTCCGTGACTATTTGATGGCATTGAAGGAACATAAGGGAATATTGATGCTCTTGGTGTTGTAGTTGTGTATATTTGACCTTTTGTTTTTCATCTAAAATATTATATAGATTATGTCTAATCACGGCGGTTTGCGATTGGGCTTCAGCTATTACTGTGTTTGATGTAGAAATAAGTTTATCAACAGATGTTTGACCAGCTGTGGATGAGTGACCAAGTAGGCTGATTTCTGTATTAATACCGGCCATCACAGCTGTAAGCTGTGTGTTCATAGTAGCATTTATCTTGTCATTTTCGCTTTGCATTACTTTGAATTGTTTATTTTGTGCTGGTGTTAAATCAAGCTCGCTGGTACGGGCTAGCACATTGGGGTCTTTGATTTTCAATAAGGACTGATATAAGGGGGTATGGCAATCCTCTGCATGAGCGAGGGGAGAGAGGGTGATTCCCAAGGTTAATCCTAGTGATATTATAGATAATTTCAGGATGTTGTTGTTCATGGTGGTCTCTAAAATGGGTATTCAATCAGTCTAGTTTAGATATTGGCTTTATGTAAAGCTCAATAATCTCCTATCACTGAATGGACTCGTTCAAAATATTACCAACGTGTAACCTTGATCCAGTAAATCCATGATGATAAAAAACGGGTTGGCCTTAGTGATTCGAATGACCACGGCGATGGGTTTCATCTGACTCGGCGACATTTTCTAAGGTTTGCGCTTCCTTCTGTTTCAGAGTCAATAATTGGTCTTTATAAAATTCACTCTTAGTTTCTGTTTCAGTAAAAAATATACTGAAATACTTGTGGATAAATTTTAATAATTTTTCTCCCAAGGAATCATGCTCTATTACGGCTTTGTTTTCGGGTGTCTGGATGATATTTTCAATACCATACATTTTCATGGCTGGGGGTAATGTTATATCTTGTAATATCGCTTCTAATTTTTCGATAATCTCTAGTTTCTGAGTTTGATAGTCGGACTTAGTTTGTTTGACATAATCTTTATAATCGCCCAATATGGCTTCCAAATATGACAGATTCGTAAACATCTCACACTGGCGCAATAATTTTTCTTCTGTGGGGGCTGGGCTTTTCAAGTAATCCTCTTCTCTTTGCAAAAATGCCAAACTTTCTAAATCAAGATAAACTGTCGGTTTATGCTTAAATATAGATATTTCTTGTTGAGTACTCTCTACAAAAGCTTGAGTGTATTGAGCGTAATCCTGAAATAACCATTCAGGCTTGCGCTTTATCACCACAGAGAAAGCTTGTATTGTTTCTAGCAAACTGGCCATGTATTTTGAGGAAACTGGTTCAGGAGACATTTGTTGCAGCCTCCTATTCAATTCTTCTTGGATAATAGTATGGGTTACGGCGCCCCAAGAAATGATCATAAATGCATCGTCTGCAGTATCATTTCTATCGATAACTGCTTGAGCGGCAACAGACAGACAACGCAATTGAAATGGGGTTAATTGTTGAACTGACAAAGATTTTTCTATTTTTTGGGTCAACGCTGGAGTGGAATCATCAGCGCCAGAAAAATCAATACCCATATACATACTCTGAGCATATTGATACCAGTCTTTAAGGGTTGATTCCGACTCTGGGTCTAAGAGCTCTGTGATTGATTTCATTGTTTTTATAGATTGTGAGTGTTGTTTTGAGTATAGACTAGTCTGTCAAATAATGAATGGAGTGGACGGGGCGCCATTGGTACTCTCAGTGGTTAAATCTGGCCAACGGATTGTTTTGAGGGATGGTTTCCCGCCTGCGCGGGAATGACCGAGATTTTTTTGTCATGTACAGAGGTCCACCATCTAAAATTTTATCATGATTAAAATTATTAAGCTTGATTGCTCGAAAAGGGTTGATTATTCTTGCATAAACTACACCCGCAAAACTAGCTATGTCGCTCAAAAACGCTATATGTTCCTAGCTTTTAACGAGTGGCGTTATGGATGATTCTATGAGGTTTATCAAATATGACAAAAATGCATGAAAATGAGCTCGAGATTGACGAAGGTCTTGTCCATACACTTATTAAAAATCAATGTCCACATTGGGCCAATCTGTCCCTAAAATCCATTGTTTCAAGTGGTACTGACAATGCATTATTTCGTTTGGGCAATGATTATGTAGTGCGTCTTCCGCGAGTTGAATGGGAAATTGGGCGTATCCATAAAAATATCACTAAAGAGTGCGAGTGGCTGCCCAAGGTTGCTCAACTATTAAAGATGGCTATTTCTGAACCTTTGTTTAAAGGTAGCCCAAGCGAGTTTTATCCTTGGCCTTGGACTGTGACCAAATGGCATGCAGGTCATAATCCGGCTTTTGAAAAAGATAACGAATATGCGTTGCTTGCTAAAGATTTGGCTGACTTTTTAAATGATTTGCATGGGATAGAACTTCCTAATGGACCCAAGTCCAGGCGTGGGGTTTCTTTAAAGGAAGTCGATCAGGAAACGAGAAAGGCTATCAGCGCATTAGAAGGGGAGATAGATACTCAGATGGTAACTTCTTTATGGAGTCAGCTTGCAAATATCCCAGTGTGGAATAAAGCACCAGTATGGATTCATGGGGATTTTTTACCGGGAAATATCATCATTCAACATAATCGTCTCAGTGCCGTGATCGATTTTTCTGATGTGGGTATGGGGGATCCAGCTTGTGATCTCGTGATTGTTTGGAGCTTACTTAACGCGAACTCTAGAAGCGTTTTTAGACAGAGCTTAGTGAATATTGACGACAATACATGGGAACGAGGTCGAGGTTGGGCGCTGTCCATTGCGTTGATTATGTTGCCGTATTATAAAAATTCAAATCCAGTTTTAGCAACGCTTGCAAGACGAATAATAGAGCACGCGCTATGAATAAAAAATTTGGCGATAAAATTCGAGCTAGCTATGACAAGATTGCAGATACTTGGTATGCAGAAAGAGAATGGTATATTGAGCAAGCTTCTATTGATGAAGCAATCACACACCTTCCAACCAACGGCAAAATTTTAGATGTGGGTTGTGGTTCGGGTAAACCTATCGCAGCTTACCTTGTGGACAAAGGGTTTGATGTCTATGGAATTGATATTTCACCCAAACAAATCGCATATGCTAAGAAAATTATCCCCGAAGATCATCTCTTTGTGGGTGATATTGGTGATTTTTCAACAGCCTTCAAATTTGATGCGATTATTTGCTGGTTTACCTTATTTCATATTCATGCGGACTATCATTTAGAGATATTGAAGAAACTGAATCATTTACTGGTGCCGGAAGGAGTTCTGCTCATTAGTTTCGCAGATACAAGCTACGAAGTTGAAGGGACTGATCTCAAGATAATTGATGAGCACACCATTGAATCGACTATGTTTGGCGAGCGTTTCTACCATAGTGGCAATCCTGCCCAGCTCAATAGCCGATTGGTAGCTTTAGCCGATTTTACAATTTTGGAAGATAAAATTGATCAACCAGGAAATCAGGTTATTTTGGCAAGAAAAAATTAAGACGGGTTATTGATAATCTTGAATTCAACCAGCGACTCAAGAATTGAGCTGAATTGACGCTCGGAGAAACGCCAAATAGGGCGTTTCCTTATTTTAATCCCTTTTCATTACGGTTGACTGACTGCTTAGTCAGTACTTAAGGCATTGGGTTGGTCTGAGTGGATATGCGCTAATGGGGACCAAGGTTACATCGATGATTATACTTAGCAAAGGATATCTATGACAAAAATTAAAGATTTGATTGGTGATTACGAAACTTTTTTCTCAGACCTACTAGGGCGAATGGCGCAAGTAGGTATTCAAATTTCGGGGATGCCTATGAGTCATTTGCTCTATCGAACAGCGACTATGCCTGAGTACATTGAGCTTCGTGATGCATTGAAAACACTCTGTAGTGAGTTTGTTGAAACACAATTCAATGATAGAGCGGTTTCTATTCTTATTTTAAGAGATCCTTTAAAGTTAGAAGATGGCTTCACCGTTTCAATGATTGAGTTGCCTGCTCCCCGTGCGGTTCACATGTATCCCAGTGGTTTGGAAAGTATAGGGGTCGTTGTCGGGGAACAATTACCGGGATTTATTCACAAATATCAGTCTGTTTTAACCGGTATAAAAGAGCACGGTGAACATTGTCAGCCCGCATTTATTACCTTTGAGAATGATAAAACCTCAAAATTTTATAATATTTCATTGAGAGAAATTGTAATATTACAAGGTTGGGAAATTGCTTGTTTACCACAAATGTCAAGGTTGGCTGATGGCTAAAAACCGCGTAGACACATTGTTAACACCCGAGCTTTATTGTTCTAACATTAAAGTTAGTGTTGCATTCTATACAGAGACGTTGGGCTTTAGCATTCAATATGAGCGTGAAGAAGAAGGATTTGCAATGCTTGAGCGCGAAGGCTCTCGTATTATGCTCGATGAAATAGGTAAACCAGCTGCGAGTGTGAACAGATCATGGTTATCTGCCTCATTGGAGTTTCCTTTCGGTCGCGGAGTGAACTTTCAAATAAAAACAGCCGCAGTTGATAAATTATATGAAAAGGTGCAAAAAAATAGTGCGCGTATCTTCTTGCCCATCGAAAACAAATGGTATCGAGCGGGTAATATTGAGATTGGGCAACGGCAATTTATTGTATTGGATCCAGATGGATATATGCTTCGTTTTATAGAAGAGATTGGCACAACGGATCGTTAAGATATTGGTTGGGATCTGCATCAATGCGCTGGAAGGCATCGAGGTCTCTTTGGTCTATCGAATCGGCATTAATGGTACTGCCGTCACCCAAATGATACTAATCTAAATCTATAAAATATGTTATAATATTTTTTTACTCTTTGATTTAATAAATGACAAACGACTGTAAGTCAGAACAGCAAACATCTAATAATGCCTTTCGATTCAAATTTTTGGGGGGCGGTGTCTTAGGCCTGATTAATTCAACGGCTGTGACGCCCTTCATCAATTATACCAATCATGCTATCAATCAACAGAGCATGGGGTTTGATAGGTCAAAGCAATCTTTTACTCTTAAGCGCATGTTTGATGGTCTCGGCTCTTATAACGTCTCTTTTGTTTTGAGAATTTCTGTTGCATTGTCACTGGATAGTTATTTTTTACATAAGCTCGGCCGTTATTATACCGTAGACAAACAGCATAAATTATTATCTTCTATCTTAGCAGGCGGCATCGCGGGTTCGGTCGCGACGTTGTCAGAGGCCGTAGCGCAAGCACAACAATTAAGCAAAGATAAACCATCTTCAATACAGGTCATCAAAACGGCCTATCATGCGAATGGCTTGTTCAGACTTTTTCCTGGAACAGCAGCCATGGTTGTGCGTTCTTCGGGACTGACTGCTGGCTACATTTCTCTCATGCCTATGCTGTGTCAGCATTTGAAGAAAAAATTGGGCGATAATCTTATGACAGACATACTGGCCGCGACAATTTGCGGTCTTTTTGTTGGCATCATCACCACGCCACCCAATAATGCGCGTTTTGAAATGCAAAAGGATTTTATGGTAAAAGGTCCTGCGCCAAGCTATAGAAAAATATGGAAAGGAAAATGCACAAGCCATGAAGGTAGACACAGCCTACTTACCGGTTTACGGAAATCATTCGGTGGATTTCATCCTCAGACACTGCGCTGTATGCTTTCAATGTTCATCCTTATGAAAGGAAATGAAAAATTAGGACATCTCTATGACAGTGATGGATTTTCTAATTTTCTAAATGGTTCATCGCCAAGGGTGTAACAGTTGATTTTATTGCCATTCTGGTCAGACTGTATCCTCACAGCATTTTAGATATAGTGAATTGATTTTTAATTGACTGATAGAGGTAGGTTGGGCCAAGGCCCAACGAAGCACTGCTGTTGGGCCAAGGCCCAACGAAGCACTGCTGTTGGGCCAAAGCCCAACCTACTTCATGGATGCATTCTCCGTTGCCCAAAGTCAAAGGTTCAACTCGGCAAAACTCTGCCATAGCATATTAATATCCGCTTGATTGAAATAAGGGTCGGGATTATTGGGGAAATGATAGCCAATATACCAAGGCTCTTGGACGGTTATATTTGCAGCATTGGATTGGCCAAAGGCACCTGCAGGCGCTGTCCATGCATTTTCTAAGGCAAAAATGGAGTACCCAGCGGCATGAGCTTGGTTGGTATCTTGGTAGACGTTAATATTATTACGCACATAATCAAGCGTAGTAGAACGCAGTACGCCAGGTTGCCCAATCAAAGCAGAGCCGGGTAAGCTGGATACAAGAATGCATTGCGCATAGGGGATATTAGAGCCGCAGGGTGAAAATGCTTGCATGGATAGTCCTGAGACGACTTGATGGGCTGCATCAGCCAGCAGACAAGCCGCTAATGTTTTATAGGCGCTGCTGGCGGGATTGCAGTCTAAATCATGCGCGTTTTTAACAAAAAACGTATTATCGACCACAGCGCAGGCAGTAGTGGTGAGGATGCGACCTGTTTTGAATATCGCAGGGGTGAAATCAGGATTCCATATTTCTACGGCAGACCATTCTGTGGCGGAGTCAGCTAGAGGGAGTGCGAGTTGGTATTTTCCATTAAAATAGATGATGGCATCGTGAGTGGAAATTTGATGATAATTGTCTTTAAGGCGGCGATTATTCTCTGAGTAAGAATCATTAATACTTAAATTACAATAACTGATAGGACTATAATAGCCAGCATTGTTGATGGTGGTACAAGATTTGTCGTAACTGAAATTTGTGTATAGGGTTAAGGCCTGTTCAGGCGTAAATCCACCCCATTCATAGCTTAGAGTGGCGGGTAGAGCATCGCTGTCGGTTTCTGGGGCGCGATACTGCCCGACATCATAGGTGGAAATATTGGCAATGCCTAGCGGTCCGAATGCGGCAAACATATTGGGTTTAAAAATGTCGCCAAAGTAATAGAAGCTAAACCATTTACCATGATATGCCAAACGATCGGCAATTTTTTTAAATATTTCGGCTGCCGCGGGTTGATTAAATCCTCCCTCTAAATCCATAGCGATACCGTCTAAATTATATTGAATAATGGGCGCTACCATGGCATCAGCGAGAATATCTTGTTGTCTTCCATTGAATGATAAAAAATCGGCTTTCACATGGTTATCAAAAGTATAATTTAGGGTTACTCCGACACCTTGTGATTGGAATGGCGCTATCAAAGCGTTGATCCAGCTTGCCATAGTAGATCGATTGTTGACGATGCCAAGGTTGGTAATCTGATTTTCTGGATTTGGATTAGGCTGTAGTGGCCAGTTGGGACTGCCATTGGCATATAGCATCGAAATAATTTCAACCAAGGCGGTTTTAATGGGGTGCTTGGTCAGATAGGTGCTATTGATGGTACCTAAATCATTAGCATAGTCTTGGTAATCGCTGGCCCAATCAGGGTTTTTCTGCGGATCTTTGGCAGAGTAAACATAAATGGATGGAAAGGATCCAAGGACATTGGTTGCGGCAACTGCGCCTGCTTTCCAATCCGCAAGCGTGGGATTATTGACCTGGACGTTTAAATAAAAGGTTTGCCAAGCATGCTCTGTTAAAGAATTGATGGGTCGTTGTGCATGGATGTTGATTTGATAGATACCTGGGTGGAGGTTTTTTGCATTGAAATATCCTGAGGTAGGATCAATAGAAAAATCATCTGTATCGGCGCAAACGGCTTGATTCACCCCCGAAATTACTTTGATAGGGCAGGGCGCCTGTTTTCCTGCGATATACGTCGCATCCATAGTAAAAGTGATCTTATTATCTGGGGCAGTAAAATAATTATTAAGATCAACCACAGGGATACTGTTTTGAGAGAAATCATTTGGGGTTGCTGAGATTTCAAAGTAATAAGGTTGGGTTGCATTCACAATATTGCCCTGTACTCGTGCTGCAATGATTTCTTCAATCGTTTTGGCACGTAAGCCATAATTTAGAATGACTGGGAGCGTCCCGATTTGGTTTTGGTCGGAGGTGACGGTTAGATTACAGAGTAATTCATCTGGATTATTATTTAAAACGGAACAACTTTTTGAAAAAGTTGGCTTGGTTTCTAGGGCTATATTGTCCGACAACATTAGTTGGTTATTTTTCACGTAGACGTAAGGCAAGAGGGCGCTATTGCCACTTAAACTGTAATGGGTCCCCGGTAAATAATTTTCAAAATTTGCGAGGGAATGAAAATCTGACAAATAATCGGCCCCAGCATGGATGGAAGCATAGGGTAATAATAGGGTAGATGTGGCAAATAAAACCTTAGCAGCAAGCATAACGGAAATAAAATACGTAGAGCGGATAAGTTTAGAATGCACGGCAAGTCCTTTGCGCATGAAAGAGGTGGTTTGCATGTTTCTATTGTCTGCAATAGCGTGATTCTGTCATAAAGGCTAGGGTTGAGTAAAGCTTCCTAAGTCATTAAATGATCTATAGGGGCTCCATTGATCATGCAGCAAATCCACGTTACATATACTATACTGATTAAAAATATCGAGAAAAGCATGGCTAGAAAATGGCTTTTAACAGGATTGATTTTAAGTATTACTCTTATATGCGGAATTATCCTTGGTACATATTTTCATACATCCATTCTCTCTAGTATCACGAATATATTTCATATAACGCCTCCAATGAGACATTATTGTCCGTCTCCACCATTCGCTAACCAATCAAGTCCTTTTGTAGAAGATCAACTAGCCTGGCATGTGGAAGCTCAAATTTGGAAAGCGCCGCAAGAGATTTCGTTTATGCAAGCATTGATAAAAGATAACAACGCACTTGTTTGTTACTATCGATGGCCCAATCCTCAAGAGAAGGGGACTTATTTATGGTTGACAGTAGAACTTTCTCTAAATGCCGATCAAATTATAAAGCCTGCTGGATTAAAATGGAAAAATGAACTCAATGATAATACCAACGTATCCCTATGTACGTCCGGCATTCAATCTTGTCCTTTTAGCTTGTCACCCGAATAAACCCATCGATCAATGATCCCATTCCGACATTGAGCCGATAAAAAAGCAGTCACATCATTGATTTCTAATTTCTGATTAGGTGCTTTATTTTTTATATTTAAATAAATTATAGATGATTTTATGCTATAAACACTGCCATTTTCTCTGTTTTTAACTAAATTTTGAACGCTGTCTCCTGGAGTGGCTGTGAGAGGGCGGATGGGTGGAAGCGCAGAAAAAATCCACACGGATGAGCGCCAACCTATATCAAGCCTTTTGTAAGAGCTGTTGGAAAAATAGTGTTATGATCGAGGTTAGTTGTTATATCTATATTATATTCAAGGTTATGGTGCGGTTTTCTTTGTGAAAAATTTGGCAATTATCAGATTTGGGTTCGTCCGAAGCAGATGTTTTTTGAAAACGTTACTGATAATGGGGAGAGTGTTCCTCGGTTTCAAAGGGTGGGGTAAAGTGCTGATTCATGAGGGTTATTAAATATGGCAAAAATGCATGAAAATGAGCCCAATATAGACGAGCGCCTTGTCCATACGCCAATTAATAACAATCTGAATCATGAGGTGGTTCAATGGGCTTTCCAAGTTCTTGCATCGCATGGGTATACAGGAATCAGTGAAACGCCAGAGCGAGTGCTGGATACGCCTTGGTCTCATATAGTTCGTTTTGCAACCTCTCATGGGTATGTCTATTTGAAACAGACGCCAGCCTCGCTTGCCTTGGAAGCGCCTATTACCCAGGTTTTACGTACTAAATTTCATGCTTCTGTTCCAATAGTCATCGCGCACAACCTTGAATTACACTGTTTTTTAATGCAAGACGCAGGCTGCTCATTGCGAGAGATTTTAAGACAACATTTCGATACAGGCTTATTTTGCAAAGCGATAGATCAATTCACCGCACTGCAGTTAGCCATTGCCGATCATGTCGACGTGCTCCTTGATATCGGTGTTCCTGATTGGCGATTGGACAAATTACCTGATTTATATCGTACGTTTCTCGTAGAAAAAGAGATGCTGATAGAGGATGGACTGTCAGAGATAGAGGTCATACAATTGAGCGCCTTATTTCCAGCCGTCTCTAATTTATGTGAAAAGTTATCGAATTATTCAATTCGAGAAACGCTGGTGCAGCCCGATTTTAGTGATAATAACACATTGATAGACACTAGAACTGAATGCATCACTATCATTGATTTAGGTGAGATTGTGATTTCGCATCCATTTTTTGCTTTGGTAAACTGCCTGCATCAAATAAAAAAACATCATGGACTTACAGAGAAAGACAACGCGTATTTACTCATTAAAGATGCGTGCCTTAAAAATTATAGCACTGTTGGGTCTCAACAACAGGTGTTGGATGCTTTTGAGATAGCCCAAAAATTATGGTTTATCTATTGGTCATTAGCCAATTATAGGTTGAGGCTTGCTTGTGATAAAACAAAATTGATGTCATTTCAAATGCGTGGAAAACTCACGGGTGCATTGAAAGAGTTTATGACGGTGTATTGATTGGGTAAAAATTCTTGGGGCTAAGTCATGGGTTTGGTAATCCCCCTATTTTTAACTGAAGCTAAAAGTAGAGGGTTAGGCAATTAGTGCCATTTTTTGTTTTGGAGGAATGCCTCCAATAGCAGTATTTGGTCGTTCATTTGAAAAACCACTCAAAACACACCAAATAACTCATAGAGAAAATCAATGCAAACCAAAGGGCAAGATCATTAGTTCCCTTGTTGATGATGCCCATTTGATTTAAAACCTAGTGATTCGGAAAGAATAGACACGGCTAAAGTATTCAAACTTACATGAAACCATAGCCACCACAACTTGCTCAGGATGATTGCATTAAATGATTCAAACTAGAGCACAGAAACCGAACCTCATCCGTTAGGGCGTGGAAAAATTCTATAAAAATTTACGGCAGTATTTTTCATTGTGGGGCTTTCATCGAAGGATGAAACTCATTCAACGGAGATGCAGTTTTTTAAGGATTTGAAATTCGATTAGTTATTGATATAGATGGTGGCCAGAGCTGGAATCGAACCAGCGACACAAGGATTTTCAGTCCTTTGCTCTACCGACTGAGCTATCTGGCCAGGAAGATGCTATTAAACGCTGAGAATGGTTTTGAGTCAATAGGTTGAGCTCAATTTTCATTGATTTTTTCCGGTTTGAATCCCTCTGGCTTCTCTGATCCGCTGCCAAAAAAATATTTTTCCATTTCTGTGCGCAAAAATTCGCGTGCTTGGGGATCAATTAAAGTCAGGCGATACTCATTAATCAACATGGTTTGGTGACCTAACCACATGGTCCAGGCTTCTTTACAAACTTGTTGATAAATCTGTTCACCCAATTTTCCTGGAAAGGGCGGTGCGGCCAAATGTTGGCCTTCTTTTTGTAGCTTGATACAAAATACAGTCGTAGTCATAAATGCAGCACATGCCAATTCTATTGGGCTACAGTGTATCAATTTTCAGTTGAATTGGATACCCATGAAAGAATAACCATAACAGATCGGTCTGATTGAAAGAAACTTGTTGATCGTTAATTTCCTCTGTAGCAGGCGCTGCATGATGCGCCAAGGCACGGTCTAAACTAACAAACTGATAGCCATGATCTTTATACATTTGAATCAAGTCACCGAGACAATGGGAATTGAGCAAATTGGCATGCACCAATAGGATTTGAGCGCCAGAATTTTCTTTAGAGTTTTTTTCAGCTTTGAGGGTTTGCTTCCAAACATAGTCTAAATATTCTTTTTTAATTTTGGGAACGTACTGGTCGCGAACTCGCCATGAAACATGCAATAAGCGTTCGTTGAATTGATAATCCTTGCTATCTATTGTAACTGGGGCAATTGTGTATTGATTCGCTATTAAATAATTTTGTACCGCTTGCTTGGTTGTGCCTCGGCCTTCTGCTAAATAGGGGTAGCGAAAATATTTGGGTTGTGTCATGACAGGCGCCAAAATCTTGTCTGCTTTGGCAATCTCAGCAATATAGCGCTCTGACGAGGTGCGGTTCAAGTCGGCATGGGAATACGTATGATTTCCTAAACCAAATCCAGCGTCTCGAAAAGATTCTAACAACGCCCATTGCCCCGTTGCAATCGAATTAGCAATGACAAATCCTGTTGCAGGCACGTGGGCATCCACTAGATAGTTTAAAATTTTACCAAATCGATCGTGTGCGCGCTCTAAATTGCCTTTGGTGGCGCTATTGGTTCCAACAAAAGGTAAATCATCAATGGTGATGGCGATTTCCTTTTCTTGGGCGTAAGCATTATGGGTAAGAAAGCTAGCTAATAATAGGCTGCTTAAAATTTTTGTACGCATGGTAGGGTGTTCCTTATCAAGGGATAAAGAAGAGATATAGCTTACCATCGGCGGCAACAAGGAAAAGTTTAATTTAAAAAGATCTTTGCTAAAAATAATAGGCAACACCTAATCCGGCTATCAAGCCAAACAGATGCCCTTGCCAGGACACATGCTTTTTCCCTGGGAATATAGACCATAGAATGCCGGCAAAATAGACAAGGCAAACAGCGGCAAGGATGAGGGTGGTTGCATTGCTTTGGTAATAAGCATGAGCGACCAAGTAGCCCCAATATCCCGTAATGACGCCACTGGCTCCTACGTGTAAGCCGGGTACTGCAAAACACCAAATCAACAGCCCAGAAACAAGAATGATAAGCGCCGTGACATGTAAAAAAACTGGGACACCTTGAATGAGGATAAAATTGGCGAATACAATCAGCGGAATAGAGTTGAAAAAAAGATGATTAAAATTAGCATGTAGAAAGGGCGCAAATAAAATACCTGATAATCCCGATGCTTGTCTAGGTCGGATTCCCAAATACAGCAGACGATTGCTGAGCATCCCATTGATAACAAAAATCCCCCAGAGAAGCAGGAGGATTTTTGATAAAACCCAAATATTATTTTGGGTTTGGCTCGCTATCAGCGAGAAACTATCACTGAGTAGGGTCAGCATTTAACTTTCTGCGGTAATACAAGTTTTACCCATATACGTTTGTAAGACTTCTGGAATACGGATGCTACCATCAGCCTCTTGATAATTCTCCAAAATAGCAATCAGCGTGCGACTGAGTGCAATCGCGGTGCCATTCAAGGTATAAGGATAGCGTTTGCTATTATCGTTGGTACGATAGCGCATATTGAGGCGACGGGATTGAAAATCGGTGCAATTAGACGCAGACGTAACTTCTCCGTATTTTTCAGCAGAGTCTCGACCGGGCATCCAAGCTTCAATATCATATTTTTTATAAGCAGGTGCACCCAAATCACCCGCGCAAATTCTCACAACGCGATAGGGCAGTCCTAATTTTTGATAGATGCTTTCTTCAAGTGCCAAAATTTCTTCCAGTGCCGCATCTCCGGTTTCTGGGGTGGTAATTTGAAATAATTCAATTTTAGAAAATTGATGAACACGATATAAGCCTTTGCTTTCTCGACCGGAAGACCCTGCTTCACGTCGAAAGCAATGACTCAATGCTACATATTTCAACGGCAATTGTACTTCTTCTAAAATCTCCCCACTGTGGATGCCACCTACGGTGATTTCAGCTGTAGCAATCAGGCTTAAATCTAAGTCTTCCACATTATAAATATTGGATTCTTCACCACGGGGTGAATAACCAGTGCCAATAAGAACCGATTTTTTAGCCATATCAGGCGTGATTAATTGCGTATAGCCGAATTCCTTTGCAACTTTTAAAGCAAATAATTGCAAAGCCAGTTCTAAGAGCACTGCATCATTTTTTAAAAAATAAAACTTACTCCCTGTTACTTTAGCACCACTATCAAAATCAATGATATCCAGCGCTTTACCTAATTCCAAATGGTCTTTAGGCTGAAATTCAAATACTCTGGGTTCCAGATGCTTGCGTAACACGACGTTTTCTTCATCAGTGGCTCCTACCGGGGTATCTGGTGCTAATAAGTTGGGAATGGTATAGAGCGCTGTTTGGTAGACATCATCTAAATGGCGTACTGTTTCTTCTATTTTACTGATTTCTTGGTTCAAACTGCGACCTTGATCAATCAAACCCTGTTTATCTGTCGCAGCAGCAATTGGAATGGTTTTGGCAATTCGATTGGCTTCTGCACGCTTATTTTCCAAACTAAGCATCGCATTTTTGCGCTCAGTATAGCAGGCCACTAGACCGTCTAGATCTGCTTGTACTTGACGTTTTTGACTGATCTCACGGATTTCTTCGAGATGATCTAATATATATTTGATGTCTAACATGGTAGGTCCTTAATCTTGCTCAATATGTGGAATGTTCTCACGCTGATCAAAGCATTCAATCAAATGAATGCGACGTGCATCTGCGCTGATTATTTTAAATTCGAATTGGTTTATCTCAACGATTTCCCCGGGCTTGGGCAAATAACCGAGATTTGCCATGACCACGCCGCCAATCGTATCATAATATTTGTCATTAAACTGCGTGTGTAATTCCACATTAAACTCTTTAATCGGAGTGTGTGCTTTGATGACATAGTGTCCATTTGCATGCGTCTTAATATTGGCTTCTTCATCAATATCAAATTCGTCCTCAATGTCGCCAATGATCTGTTCAATGATGTCTTCTAGTGTAACAAAGCCTAAGACAGAGCCGTATTCGTCGACTACGATAGCCATGTGATTACGGTGTGAGCGAAAATCATGTAACAGCGTGTCGAGACGTTTACTTTCTGGTATCACTGGCGCGCGGCGCACAATATCATTCAAATCAAAGTCTTCAGGAATGATGTTTTGATACCGCAGCAAATCTTTAGCATGCAAAATACCAACGACTTCATCATTTTTTTCATTCATAACCGGAAACCGAGAATGACCAGATTGCGTCACAATAGGAATAATATCGGATAATTGTGCTTTTTGCTCGATACAGATCATTTGCTTTTTAGGCAACATAATGTCCCGAACTTTTAATTCGGCAAAGGCCAAAGCACCTTCAAGCATCGCCAACGTTTCAGCATCAATCAGCGTGCGTATTTGTGCTTCGCGTAATATTTCGATGAGCTGTCCCTTCGTTTGGGGATCTAGATGCAATACGTGTTTTAACCATTGTAGCCAAGGGGATTTTTCGGGTTTATTCAAAATGCTAATCCTCAAAATAGGGGTTATCATAACCAAATTTAGCCAATAACATGACTTCTTGCTCTTCCATAATGCGCGCATCCTCGGATTGGATGTGATCGTAACCTAATATATGTAATACACCATGTATGACAATATGTGCCCAATGTGCTTCTAATTCTTGGGGACTAGCTTCTGTTGCTAAGACAGTGGGGCAAATGAGCACATCCCCCAATAGCGGACAATCCATTTGCACCGCAGCCGGCAGCTGCATGGGAAATGCCAAAACGTTGGTCGGTTTATTTTGTTGCCGATAGGTATGATTCAAAGCAGCTATTTCTTCAGGTTCTACCAGACGAATGGTGATTTCTCCTGCTGGCCGCAAAGACTGCAATGTGGTTTCAGCCCAAAGCGTTAGCATAGCATCGTCAACTGGAGCCGAACTGTGAGATGCATGTTGGATATCGATATGGTAGGTCATGATTCTAGTTCCTGAAGAATTAAATCGGGCATAGATATATCTGCTTGTTCTGCTGAAAGTGCTTGTTTGAGCGTCTGCAAGCGCCTTACCATTCGGTGCGATTTTTCTGGATCATTCAGTAAATCTAGCATAAGTTTCGTTAATTCCTTGACTGAACAATCATATTGTAACAATTCTGGGACAATCATTTTATTTTGTAATAAATTACACAAGCCCAAATATTTGATCCGTATGCATCGAAAAGCAATGATATAGGTCAACAAAGAGGCTTTGTATATAATGCACATGGGCTTGGTGAGCAACGCGCACTCTAGCGACGCAGTCCCTGACGCAACAATCACAAAATCACTACAATAGACGGTTGGAACTGCTTGCTGATCTACCAATGTGATAGGCAGCTTTTTTAGGCTGACCAAGGATGTGATGTCACGTTGAGTCAAACTCCGAGCCACGGGGATTACAATATGGAGATTAGGATATGCCCGCACTACATTTTTCGCAACTTTTTTTAATACGGGTAGCAAACGCTTGATTTCGTTATGTCGACTTCCAGGCAACAATGCCAAAATACGCTTATCACTTGGAATACCTAATTTGATTTTGGTTTCAGCAATGGATTCGGGAACTGTCATACGTTCCACTAAGGGATGTCCTACGAAGGCAACAGGGACACCGGCTTTTTGGTAAATTGCTTTTTCAAAAGGAAGAATCACCGCCATTTTGTCCACATATTGCCGGATACTGTGAATGCGGTCAGCTTTCCAAGCCCAAATTTGTGGGCTGATATAGTAGAGAATACGGATATTCAAAACTTTTTTAGCATATTTGGCCAAACGCAAATTAAAGCCAGGATAGTCGACCAAAATCAGGAGTTGGGGTCGTGTTTGCTCTAAATGCTGAGTGATCTGGACAAATGCTTTACGAATTTTTCTGGCATGACGTAGTATTTCTGAAAGGCCAGTGACACCATAACGCGCCAAATCTGAAATTAATTGCACCCCTGCATCTTGCATATGTTGGCCGCCAATACCGCTGAATTGGAATTCAGGGTGAGATTGTTTGAGTTGTCGGACAAATGCCGCGGCATGTTGATCGCCCGATTCCTCGCCTGCGACGACGACGATGTGTTTAGTTTGAGACATGGTAGGCGATATTTTTTTCGATTAATTCAGAAATTTGGATAGCAGTCGCTAAAGCATCACGGCCGTGTATGCCAGTGACAGCAGGTGTCGTATCTTGCAGGATACATGTAACAAAAGATTTAATTTCATCGAGCAGCGCATCGTTTTTTTCAATCGTAATTTCCTGTTGATCAATCGAGGCAACGCCAGGGAATAATTCACCTTGGCCTTGCTGAAATACCGAAATTTTCTTGTGATGATAGTCAATTGAAATATAAGATTTTTTCTGAAAAATACGAGTTTTACGTTCGGTTTTGAAGCTAATCCGACTAGCCACCACATTGGCTACACAGCGATTTTCAAAGGTGATACGGGCATTTGCGATATCGATGTTGGAAGTGAGCACAGGAGATCCATGCGCATCAATGCTTGCGATAGGGCTATCAACCATGGTTTGAATTAAATCAATGTCATGAATCATCAAATCTAAAACCACGTTCACATCTGCGCCACGGGGTGTAAAAGGTGCCAAACGCTGCGAGTCAATAAATAACGGGCAATCCAAATAGTCTGTTAAGGCCACGCGTGCGGCATTAAAGCGTTCCATATGTCCGACTTGGAGTTTTAGCTGTTTAGCGGTAGCAATGGTGATGAGCTCATCGGCTTGCTCTACTGTTTCGGTGATGGGTTTTTCAATTAATACATGGATGCCATGTTGCAAACAGTCTTTGGCAATTGCATAATGCGCTTGTGTAGACACTGCAATACTCACTGCATCAACCAGACCAAACAAATCTTGATAATTTAAGATTGGCTGGACATTGAGTTCCTGAGCAACGCGCGTCACTGTATCTAAGTGGCTATCGCAAACAGCGATTAAATCAGTGTCTTCGAGTAATTGATATTTTTGTGCATGAAAGCGTCCAAGATAACCGACACCAATCACGGCACATTTGAGTTTTGCCATGGTACCATCAATCAAAAAATTGAGCACAAATTATCGCATATTCGACATTAGGAGACAAGTTACGTGCAACGTACTCTAAAATTTTTTGTCTTATTTATTGCTTTGTTTCAGGCTACGCCTGGGTTTTCTTGGTCTGCGACGGGACATAGAATCATTGCGCAAATTGCTTATGATCATTTAAACCCCCGTGCGAAACGCCATTACGCCCATTTGAATCAAAGTTTGAATCAAGAACAACGGCGTTATACTTTAGTTGCCGCATCGGTTTGGATGGATACGCTATTTGATCCACGCTATTTGGCTTTCAAGCCAATGCATTATATTGATATCCCTGAAAGCGTAGACGGTACGCCTGTGCCGAAACCTGCAGCGATGAATGCAGTGGTGGCAGTGCAACAGGCCAAAGAAACTTTGCGGGATCCTGATGCGACTTTAGATGAGAAGGCCATTGCATTACGCATTATTTTACACGTAGTCGGGGATATTCATCAGCCATTACATACGATCACTCAAGTTAGTCATGCTCATCCGAAAGGCGATCGCGGGGGCAATGATTTTCATTTGGGAAAAAATAAAGTTGGGAATAATTTGCATCGTTATTGGGACAAAGGGGGTGGGTTTTTGGTGCCCAAAATATCTCCTTCGCTAGTCAGGCAATTAGCCAAAAAGCTGGAAGCCGAATGGTCGTGCCCAACGCCTGATTTAGAAATCATGCACTGGGTGCAAGATTCGCATGCTCTTGCACGGCAATATGCGTATGCGATTGAGGAAAATTCTGTGCCTTCATTTGCCTACGAACAAACCACTCAACGACTGACCCAGCAACAATTGGTGTACGCTGGGTGTCGTTTAAGTTTGTTACTCAATCATTTGGCTTTTGATCATTTTCACAAGCCCTTCGACCCAAGTGACATGAGTATTAAGGCAGGGAATAAAAACAAAATCACGTCCGCCAAGCGTTAACCATTGGGATCTAGCGCGAATGTTAATTTCTTCGAGCGTTTCCAAACAATCAGAAACAAATGATGGGCAAGCTATAGCGATATTTTCCACCTTTTTTTGTCTAAGGTCCTCTAAAACCAAATCAGTGTAGGGTTTTATCCAAGGTGTTTTACCAAGACGTGATTGAAAAGAAACCACATAGTCTGAGGAGCTTAAATGTAACTTCTTTGCAATAAGACGTGCGGTTTCATAGCATTGCGCCCGATAACAATAGGTGTTGAATTGATCGGGCTTAGGGCAAGGTTCTGACCTAGAACATACAGAACGACATGCACTTTTATCAATATGTCGTTCTGGTAATCCATGAAAGCTAAAAATAAGGGCATCGATTTTTTTAGCGCTCAAATGTTCTTTAATAACGCTCGCATAAGCGGCAATAAAATTGGGGTTGTTGAAAAAATCTCTTTTTACGCTAATTTCCGGAATATTCCATTGTTCACCCAGCACCCTCAATAACTCTTCTGTTGCAGATCCTGTTGCTGCTGATGAATATTGTGGAAATAAAGGAATGGCAATTATTTTTTGACAGTCTTTAAGCCTGTTAAAAGAAGATTCAATACTAGGATTTCCATATCGCATGCCCAACTCAATCTGGATCGATGGATCGAATGCTTGTCTTACAGCATTCACCAAATCTTGGCTATTAGTTAATAATGGGGAGCCTTTATCACTCCATATTTGCTGATAAGCATGAGCAGATTGCTTATATCGAAACGGTATAATGATCCAATTAACCAAAACGTAACGAACGATTGTTGGTAAGTCAATGACTCGAGGATCATTTAAAAACTGCTTCAAATAGGCAAAGACGGATTTTGAATCACAGTTGTCAGGGGTGCCTAGATTGATTAAAAGCACACCTATTTTAGACCTATTCATTGAAACTCCTGCTTTATCTTAGTATTACGCATACGTCGGTGATGAGTATAAAATACTTTTTTTATATTCTAAAGAAGTAATTCTCGATATGTCCTAAACCAAGTTAATTGTTTTTGTTTGTTTCATTTTGATGTATAATTTCGCCAATTATCTGAATCTAAGGCGATTTCTATGAAAAAAATATCCACTCTATTTTTGGCTTTGTTTAGTGTGTCAACTGCTTTCGCTGCACCAAACCTGGTGTTAAAGCCATTTAATCAAAATAATAGTTTGGGTACTATTAAAATTATAAAGGGTACCAATGCTTTTTATAAGATTGATTTGTATTTTATGGTCGCAGATGAATCTAATGAGTTTGAATCGCATATCGAAACACAAGGCGCATATCATCCCTTTTTGGATAAGCGTTATATTGTAAATCAACCAACTTCTACTCCGATTGGCAAAATTATAAGATCGGAAGCGAAACTAATTGTGCAATCTTGTTCAACAAAAAGCTTCACTGAGTGCTCGGTTGTTAAACAAGAGTATTTGAATTTAGATGTGAATGAATCTGATATTACAGGCATTATCCCTAATCAAATTGAGGTTACCTTGTAGGTCCTGTTGATAAAGCTAGGTGAGTAGATCCTCGTCGGATGCACTCACCTAATATCAAATATAGTTTCTTGCCGTTTATTTTTGCAATGCCGTCATTACAGCGCCCAAGAAGCGAGTGGCTTCGCCTCCTGTGACAGCACGATGGTCAAAGCTCAAAGATAATGGTAGTAATCGATGGGCTGCTATCTCGCCATGGTGACTGACTACGCCTTCATAAAGACGTCCGACTGCTAAAATAGCAACCGTAGGCGGTACGATAATTGGGCTGGCAAATTTCCCGGCAAATTTTCCAAAATTGGAGAGTGTCAGAGTGGTGCCCTGTAATTGTT
This sequence comes from Legionellaceae bacterium, assembly GCA_018061965.1. GTDB lineage: Bacteria > Pseudomonadota > Gammaproteobacteria > Legionellales > Legionellaceae. Next base: position 31,044 of record JAGOTG010000017.1, on the reverse strand, counting down.
CTTTGGGAATACTTCTATCGACTACTGAACGTTTGAAAGCATCAATTTGTTCGCGCAACTGATGTTCGGTCATTTTCTCTGCTTGATGGATGACGGGTACAAATAGTCCTTCAGGAGTATCCATTGCAAGACCCAAACTCAGCTCGGAAAAACATTTTCGAGCGCAATGCTGGGTGTCAAACCAGGCATTCAAAGCTGGCTCCGCCTGAATGCCGGCGATGATGGCTCGAATCAAACGCACGGTGATATCGGTATCATGAGGCCAATGGTGAATGTCAACTTCATCAAATATACTGACGGGAACGATTTCTTGATGTGATTTCAACATACTCTGTTGCATAGCACGTCGCACACCGTGTAACGGCTCAAATCCCTCTGGAGGTTGGGCCAATGCGTGAGCAGTTTGTTCAACGTCTTTCTGGGTAATGACTCCGTGTTCCCCACTACCAATGACCTTGCTTAAATTGACGCCCAGCTTTCTAGCCAAATGGCGAATAGTGGGGGTGGTTTTAATGCCTGAAGATTGGGCCTGGCTAGAACCAATCGTAAATATATCTTCGGATACGATCGTACTGACTTCTAAATTACCTACCACGGTGCCTTGGTCAGCGCGAGGTGCATCCGTTTCAAAAGTCACTAAGGCATCCCCAGTTTTGATCACATCACCAGCGTTGCCATGCAGTACAGCTATTTTGCCAGCTTGTGGGCTAGGAACTTCCACCACCGCTTTGGCAGTTTCCATGGAAACCAGCGGATCGTCTACATTGACGTGATCCCCGATTTTGACAAACCACTCATGGATTTCCGCGTCAGGTAATCCTTCTCCCAAATCTGGTAATTTGAAAATTGTCATAAGTTCTACTCCAAACTTTGCAAAACAGAGGTTTTGATGCGCTTCACTGTCGGTATATATTCTTTTTCTAATTGAAAATAAGGCATGATAGTGTCATATCCTGTAACACGTTGTACTGGCGCCAGCAAATCACTAAAACAATGTTCCATTAACAAAGCTGTAATTTCCGCTCCGACTCCGCAGGTTTTGGCTCCTTCATGGACAATCACACAACGGCCAGTTTTTTGTACAGAATTGATGATGGTTTGGCTGTCTAAGGGTTTGATTGTGGCCACATCAATGACTTCACAAGAAACGCCTTCTTCAGCCAACGCGCTGGCAGTTTGCATTGTTTCATGTATGCTGGCTCCCCAAGAGATTAATGTGACATCCTCTCCCTCGCGTAAAGTAAAGCAGGATCCAATTGGCAAAGCCTGCCCATCATCTTCAACCGGTTGTTTTACAAGTCGGTAAATCCGTTTGGGTTCTAAAAAAATGACAGGATCCGGATTGCGTATAGCAGCCAAAAGTAAGCCATAAGCCCGTTTGGGAGAAGATGGAATAACCACTTGTAGCCCTGGAATATGGGCAAACAAGGCTTCCGTACTCTCTGAGTGATGCTCTGGGGCTCGAATGCCACCGCCAAACGGTGCACGAAAAACCAAAGGACAATGCAAGCGACCGCGCGTACGATTGCGCATACGTGCCGCATGAGTCACAATTTGGTTCATGGCAGGATATATGAAACCCATGAATTGAAATTCAGCGACGGGTTTTAACCCTTGAGTCGCCATACCTACCGCCAAACCTGCGATCATCGACTCAGCCAAAGGAGAATCAAAAACTCGCTTAGCCCCAAATCGTTCTTGTAACCCCGCAGTGGCACGGAAAACGCCTCCGTTTTTGCCCACATCTTCGCCAAAAATGACGACGGATTCATCTTGAGCTAATTCATAAGCCAAGGCTTGGGTGACAGCTTCTGCTAACGTAATATCAGGCATGGTCAGCATTCTCCATAGCAATTGCGCGTTGTTCAATCAAATAATCTGGCAGCGTAGCATAATGATAATCAAACATGGCAGTGATAGGTTGAGCAGACCGATCCAAATAGGCATCGACTTCCGTTTGGATTAGTGTATTGCATTCAGTTAATAAAGCCTCTTCCTGAGCAGCGGTCCAAGCATGATGCTGTTCCAGAAAATATTTGAATCTAGCAAGGGGTTCTTTGGGTTTGCTTGCATCGACCTCAGCCTGTGGCTGATACCGTGTCGCATCATCAGCTGTCGTGTGATCGGATAGTCGATACGAACGTGCTTCAATCAAAGTAGGGCCTTCTTGTCTACGTGCTTTCTCTATAGCAGCAGAGATTTCTTGATGCAAAGCCAGCACATCATTGCCATCTACTACAACGCCCTGAAATCCTGCTGAGATGGCTTTTTGGGCCAGAGTTTGGGTGGCTGTTTGCTGGCTTAACGGGACAGAAATGGCCCATTGATTATTGTTGATGACAAATACCACCGGTAATTTCCAAACACCGGCTACATTCAAGGCTTCATAAAAATCGCCTTCTGATGTGCCGCCGTCTCCAATAGATACAACTGCCACATGGTTTTCATTACGATATTGAATGCTAAAAGCCACGCCGGCCGCGTGTAGGCATTGCGACGCAATGGGTACACATATCGGCAGGTCTTTGGAATGAGGATTTTTCGGATAGGCATTGCCTCGCTCATCACCACCCCAATAAGACAAGATATCAGAAGGCGTAACACCGCGTTGGAATTGAGCGGCATAATCTCGGTAATACGGAATTAAGATATCTGTAGGCTGCATGGTATGGCCGATCACGGCAGAAATGGCTTCCTGACCATGCACGGGGGCATAGGTCCCCATTTTACCTGTTCGTTGTAGTGCGATCGCTTTTTTATCGAACAACCGAGTCAACACCATGATGCGGTATAGCTGTTGTAAACTGGCGACATCTTTCGCAAAGTCAGGAAGCTGCCCAGAGAGCTCAGCTTTCTCATTAAGAATTTGCACATAGGGAATAGAAAATTCAGCAAGGGTTTGAGTCATTCAGATTGCCATCGCTTGAGTAAATCAGGTTTTATCTTAACATGCGTTTTAATATTTTTCCTACGTTTGTTTTAGGTAATTCCGAATAAAATTCAACAATTTTTGGAATTTTGTAAGAAGTTAACTGTTCGCGACAATGCGCGAGGACTTCCTCGCTTGTGAGGCTGGGATCACGTGCAACGACACAAGCCTTAACGCGTTCATTGCCCGCTTTAGAAGCAACCCCAATTACGGCTACTTCTAACACTTTTTCCATTTGGGCAATCACTTCTTCAATCTCATGTGGATAGACATTGAAACCAGAAATAATGATTAAATCTTTGATGCGATCGGTGAGATAAATAAATCCTTGATGATCCATACGAACCGAATCACCAGTGCGCAAAAAGCCATCTGGATGAAAAGTAATGGCAGTTTCTTGTGGGTTTTGCCAATAAGCTTGCATAACTTGCGGACCACGGACGCACAATTCCCCTATCTCTCCTAATGGGCACTCCTGACCATGTTCATCGCGGATAGATATTTCTGTTGCAGGAAGAGGGAGACCGATACTGCCTTGTCGAGCGTGATCCAAGGGATTGATGCACACGGCTGGGCTAGCTTCGGTGAGACCATATGCTTCAATGATAGGGCGGGGGGCTATGGCTTTCCACCGTTCTGCAATATTCTGATTTAAAGCCATGCCCCCGGATAAAGCGATTTTTAATTGTGCAAAATCTGCTGGATTGAAATTGGGATGATTTAATATAGAAGAGTAGAGGGTATTGACTCCAGTGATGGCAGTTGGAGGGTTGCGATGAATTTGTTTGAGGAATGCTTTCGTACGCCGTGGATCGGGAATTAATAAATTTTGGACTCCCAAATGTAAAAACAACAAACAGTTCGCGGTCAAAGAGAAGATATGATAGAGCGGCAGGGCCGTAATAATCAGATCATCGTTACTCATGGGAACAGACGCAATCCATGCAGAAGTTTGCAATACATTGGCCACCATATTGCGGTGACTAAGTACTGCGCCTTTGGAAATGCCGGTTGTGCCACCAGTGTACTGTAAAAATGCGGGGTCCTCTGGTTGACAAATGACTGATTGTAATTGGCTGCGACGGCCTTCCTGCAGCGCTTGGCGAAACGGAACAGATTCCGGCAAGGTATGAGCGTATTTTGACTGTTTGAGACGGAATAATAGGTTGTATAGAATTCGTTTTGGCCAGGGAAACAGATCGCCAATTTCTGCAACAAGAACATGTTTCAAATAGGGCAGATGGGGTAATGCTTGCTGCAGGGTTGGAATACACTGTACAAAAACAATGGCGACTTCTGCCTGAGCATTGTGTAATTGGTGCGTTAATTCGCTAGTGGTATACATGGGATTCGTGTTGACCACTACCAAACCAGCGCGCAGAATGGCTAATAAACTAATGGGATACTGTAAAACATTAGGAAGGATGATGGCTACGCGCGTTCCTTTGGCCAAATTTAGCTGTTGAAGATAAGCTGCGAGGTGCCGAGATTGTTGTTCTAATGCTTGAAAAGATAACTGAGTCCCCATACTGATATAAGCAGTGTTGGCACCATTTTTTTTGCAGGCTTCATGAAATAATTCGTTCAAAGAAGGATAAGTTGCCGGGTCAATTTCTGTGGCAATATTTTTTTGATAACTCTTCAACCAAATTTTATCCATAAATCCTGGCCTTCTATGACTTCTTATCAGAAGTATACCTAAGTTGTATAAAAGGTCGAGATACGAAGCCATATTATTTCGAGTACTATCTTAACGTCTATGAGGAGAATCTTCGGATTTATCGGACGTACCATCGTCTTTAGATGAGTCGTATGAGTTAGAAGAGGTTGCTGTTCCAGAACGATCTCTTTGTTCTCGCATTGCTCAGTGTTTTTTGGGCTGTAGGGGTAGGCATTTGTAAAATAGCTTCTTTGCGCTTTTTTTTACTCGACCATAGGCTCCAGCACCAGAGATATAGAGATATGATCTAATTCTGATTTATTGGCTAACCGCGTAATACGATTGGTTGAGCGGTCAATGATATAAGAAGAAGCCAAACCGCTTTCAGTGTGTGGGTATTTGTTTTCAAGAGGATGTTCTCGAAAATAACATTTGACGCGCTTCAATTCGCTTTTTTTATACACAATAGTATCTCATTAAATCGTGTTGATTTCAGTATGGGCAATAATTTTTCACCATGCTTAAAATAAAGGATTGAGCATGCAAAAAACTTTGTGAAAATTACAAAGTCCTGGTATAACGATTTCACAAATTCAAGGTTGGAAAAAATAATGGATGATGTGATAAGTATTCAATCTTTTAAGTTAAAAGGTCGATTATATACGTTAACTGTGTTGCACATATTCAACACGGATTTGGCGCTGTTTACAGAGCAGTTGGCAGAGGCTGTGCAACGAGCGCCACGCTTATTTGAACAAACGCCAGTGGTTTTAGATTGCGCTGCATTGGTCGAAATTCCTTTTGACTTGGATTTGTTTTGCCAAAAAATGCGACACTTTGGATTGTATCCCGTGGGTGTCCAAAACAGTTCACCACTTATTCAAACGGCGGCCAAAAAATTGGGCTTGCCTTTGTTGAATGCGTCGTCGCAGCATGATAAACCAGTGAAAGAGCGTAAAGCTGCGGCAGCGGAAACACGCCAATCATTGCCAGAAATAGCGAAAGCCAAATTACATACTCCCCCCATTCGTTCAGGACAACAAATTGTGAGCAATGGCGATTTGATTGTGACGTCAACAGTAAGTCACGGTGCTGAATTATTGGCTGAAGGTCATATTCACGTCTATGGTGCTTTACGGGGGCGGGCTTTGGCTGGGATCACGGGTGACAAACAAGCCCGAATTTTTTGCCAAGCTCTTGAAGCAGAGTTGGTCGCCATTGCTGGTATTTATTGCTTAAGCGATGCAATGCAAAAGGCCCAAGGACCTTGTCAAATTTTTCTTCAGGAAGATTGTATACAAATTGAGCCGTTATGAACGAAGCCATATTTATTTCTGATTTACATTTACACCCAGATCAGCCTGTCATCCTAGATAAATTCCGTAAATTTGTGTCTTGGGCTGCAAAAAACACGCGATCTCTTTATATTTTAGGGGATTTTGTGCATGTTTGGCCTGGGGATGATGCCTTGGATGTTTGGAGCGAAGAGATTGTGTGCTTATTAGCGGGCTTGTCTGAACAGGGTATTCCAGTGTTTTTTATGGCAGGTAATCGAGACTTTTTAATCGGGCCGACTTTTTTGCATCAAGCTAAGATGCAGTCTTTGGTTGACCCCAGTCTTATTCATTTAGGTGGACAATCGGTGCTGTTGAGTCATGGCGATGCCTATTGTACTCAAGATACGGCACATCAATGGTTTCGACGCCTGACACGTAATCGTTGGTTTCGTTTTTTGTTTTTACGACTACCTTATACCCTACGCGAATCCTTGGTGAGCCAAGTGCGCCATTATAGCCAAAATAACACCCGAAAACTGCCTGCGACGCTGCAAACTGTTCCAGAAACGATGCAAAAAGATATACGGAGTTTTGCTGCACAGATTTTAATTCATGGTCATACGCATCAGCCAGGGCTGCGTGTTCATCCGCTGGGCGATGTATCTTGGGAAGAGTATACACTCAGCGATTGGGATGAAAATCCCAGTATATTGTGTTATAATAAATCAAAATATCAATTCATTAAAGTATCTAAGGTGATATAAATGGCAATGGATAAAGCAGCTTTAGAAGCAATAGCTCGACAAAAACAATACGAAGAGCGCTTAGATGAACTGCGGCGTGAGTCGGCAGAAAGAACTCAAGAATCCTTAGGTAATTTACAAGCTGATATTAGCGAGCACAGTAAAAAACACGACGTGGCTTATGAAGGCTTTGTAAAAGTAACGGATGAGCGTAATCGACAAATGGGGATGGAGAGCCTTTCGACTTTGATTATGCAGATGGGTCCTGCTCTGGAAGCATACGCCAAAATGTCTCAGGAATATAAAGCCTATATGTTCGCCAAAGCTTGTTATGCTATTGCATCGAATGTGAATTATCAATCAAGTCCGTTTTCGGTTTTGGAAGCGGTGGCTGAGGGCTCGCGTTGGATTCAAGCAAATCTAGAGCAAGCAGTTGGCCTCACAGACGCCTTACCCCCAGTATTTGTGCCATATTTGGCTGATGTGGCAGACAATGGCGTGCTTTCATTGAATTTGGATGTGCCAAACTCGCAAATGACAGACATGGCTAAGCAGCAATTTGTGCAGCAGTATCAAGCAGATTTCGAGGCCAGTATCACAGGATGGATCAATGGCAGTCGGACTATTGATAACGACGATGCTATGACTATTGTGGATACTGCCGAAGGGCGGAAGATCCGGATTGGAGATGATGCTGGGCCAAATACCCGTTATATGACCAAAGAGAATTTTCGCGAGTTTCGTGCACGTGTATTAGAACCCGCATTAGAGCAACATTTTACTGTGGATTTTAAACCGGAGACTTCTCGTAATATGGCGCCATAAAAGAATGGATGATCTATGAATAATAATAAATCAATGGATGATGACGTTTCAAATTGGTACTCTACTTATGGATTGGTGACTATAGAACGCATTTTTGCTTTGATGAAAATTCGTTTGAGTGTAGCAGAATTGCATACGGTGAGCAGGTCGAAAACCAGTCCTTATTATCAGCTACTCCAAATATCGCTAAAAAATATTTTTAACGGTATTATCATGAGCCAAACGAATGACTATCGTGAGTTTGCGCAAAAAATGTTGATTGATTATTTATTATCAGGTGCCGCAAATTTAGCGCCTGAGCAGACTAAACCTGAAGGTGTCCGATTGGAACTAGAATTGATGCGGACTGCTTTAATTGAGACTGCGGAACAATTTGATCTTCTGCAATTTGAGCATTTTAGTTTAATTAATGAAAGCCAAAAAACTGCGATTGAAACTGCCCAGACTTTGCCCGTTCCTAGAGTGCTGTTAGATGAAGCGCTCAGTTTGAAGGTGATGGAAATTATGCGTCCTTTCATAGAGCGAGCTGAGGCTGTTAATCAAAGAATTTTAGGTTTTCGCAAACAGTTTTACGATATTATTCTCAAAGCGAGAGAGCGATTGGATGCGGTCCCTGATTATTTTAATCAATTTGAGACACAGCCTGAACATATGGAGGCACTTAATTTTAATCCGAAATTAGGGGAAGAAACCAAGGAATAAGGGTAGAGATGACACTGTCAGCGAAAAAGATAGCAAAGTCTGTGAATTTTTATGAGCTGCCCGAAGTTTCTGAAGCAGAAAATATGCCTGCGATCCATGACTCCCTGCGACATTTTATTAAACAAATTCAAAGTCTATTGAGAAAGTACAGCGGTTGGTATGGATGTTTGCTATAAAAAAGGGTATAATGTGTATTATTTGTTTGAATGGCGTCATTTATAGACAATGAAACTTTCTGGAGAACAAAAATCCGTTTTGCTCCATGTTGCCAAACAGGTATATTTTGCCTATTTGGCGTTGGATTTCTTCAAAAGCAAAGAATGCATTTTTACGACTCATTCTGAGTCAACATCTGACGGCCATCCTGAGACGTTGTTCCAAATCATTAATCACCTTGTTTTCCCTCTGAATTCTACGAACGTTCCTGTGCGCATTGCAGATAGGAACTGGATATTAGAAGTGCGTGCGACCGCAGCTAAGGGTTTCTTTCAAGTAACATTACGTCAATCTTTAGCTGATTCTTCAGTCGTCACAAAGTTTCCCAATGATTATTCTGACGAAGAGGTCGGCGATTTATTAGTGAATAAAACGTTTGTGATCGAAGTCATATCTCAAGAAAAATTTGCTGTATCGTTGCCTTTCACCGCTGAGCATACTATAGGCGGGGCTAAGAAATTTGATTTGTATCGGCCACATTTGGTGACATTATTTAATATCATTCAAAAAATTGAAAGAGAAGAAGATCTTTCTTGCCTGTTAGTCGCTTTGGCAACGGGTTCAGGAAAAACGTTTGTGCAAGCTTTGTGGTTGTGTATTTTGTCTTTGGCAGGGTTAAATGGCGTATTTGCTATTCCGGATAAATTAATCCTACAATTTCGTAAAGATCTGAATCGTTTGTTGCCAGATACGCTCACTGCTAACATTATAATTTTGCGCGATAGTGATCCTGCAACAAAAACAGTAGAAGCATTAAACAAATTACGCCGTTCTGGTGTGATTATGATTGCCTCGAGTAAATTAATACTAGATAAGCATTATGCTAGATTGATGGTTGCGTCCCCGGATTACACTCATTTTATTTTTGATGAACAGCATTTACTAATGGCTAATGAACGACGCAGAGGACGTTTGCTGGCCTTAGCGCAACAATATTTGTCCGTTTTTTTAACCGCCACCCCGAATCCAGAAACCTATGCAATATCGGGTAAAAAGCCGGTGGCCATCATGTCAAGTGGGCAAAAACAAAAAGCGGGTCAAGGTCAGTTTCCACACATGCTTTCTATGCAATGCGAGTTTGTAGCGGATCTGCATCGCAAGCAAGTGGTAGAATTTTCCGTCGGAGGACACGTAAAAAGCGTAGTTGAAAGCTTGATGTTACGTTTTGACCATGCCATTCAACCAGAATGTAGTTCAGCTATTCTAACTGCTTTCAAAGAATTACCTTATGTGATGAAGCGTAAGGAAAATGAACAAGATTTACGCTGGCGACTCCAAGTTCCTATGGCATCCAAGATATTATGTATTGTGGATGACAACGAAACTTTGGTGAATTGCTGTCATTATTTACAGTGTGATAGCGCTAATTCCAATGTTGGTCATGTGTACCATAATGGGAACTTTCTAGAGAGTAAAAGTGTGTCGGAGGCCTTTTCTATTCCAAATATTGGTCTACAGGTCGTCGATCAGCAGCAAGCGGAACAACGAAGACAGTATTTGGAACAATTAAATGCAGACGAGAGAGCTATTCTAGAGCCTTTACTTACAAAAGGCCTCAGGCAGCAATTGCACGCAAATATGTTCCATTATTTGGTGGAATATGTGTTATCTGATCTAAGTGGTCGTAATTTGATTGAGAACAATCAATTACGCAAACAGTCAGAAGAAGAATTTAAGAATTTGATTGTACGCAATTATGAATTGAAAGATCAGGTTTATTTTTTCGATAAATTATGTTTAGAAATTGATAGCCGTGGAGCGCTGATAATCTCTTCTTTGTTAGCAAAGATCTCAAAAAGGCTAGAGACCTTGATTGATAATGAGCCACAGACAGACTTGGTTGATTTCACCAGCAATTGGTTTTTAAACGATCAGATGCTGTCTTCGATGGGCGAGCGTTTTAAAGGCGCTTTTACAGACTACGCAAATGAATATGTGGTTATGGGTGTGATGTCAGGTATGGAGGAATCTGAAACGCCCATATTAGATTCGCAACCTTTTTTAGGCTTAAGTGAAGAGCGCTATTCTTTATATGCAAACGCAGGGATGCAAGCTTCGCGTGCTAAAAGGCGTCAACGGACATCGATCGAGCTCTTGAATGATCGGGCTCAAGAGTCAAAGTTTACCCCAAAATATGATGTAGGCATGACAAAAGACATTTCCGATAATTATATTCGTTTGGGGTTTATCGGATTATGTGTTTCAAATATGCATACCGAAGGATTCAGTGATGCCAATTTACATACCATTATCAATCTAGCGGAGCATTCACACGATAGTAATAATAATCCCATTCGCCTCATTCAAGGGATAGGGCGTGCAAGAGGACTGGATGAGATGGTTTTGCCGTTTTATATCCATGCGTTAGGACATGCTCAGGCATCCAGTTTTGATTTAAATTTATTGGCCAAGGACGATTACTATCCTGAATTATTTAGGGCGCAAGAAGAATTTAAACAGTCGTATATTGCTATTTTAGGCGAGCAAGTTGCCAAAGATATGATTGCTTGGTACCACCAACATCAGGAAGGGGATGAATCGATTGATCCGGATATGCTAAAACGCAAGGTATTACATTTGGTTGCTAGCGCTTTGCGTCGTTTGAATATTCAGGAAAATCATCATATTCATCGTAGTCGTGCGCAACTAACCAAAGTGATTGCCTATGCTATGGAAAAATTAGACAAAGAAATAGCGCATACCAAACGACCTTATCGATTGTCCCTTTTTATCAGAATTGTCGGGACCATCATTAATTTTGTCTGTGAGTGCTATTTTACTGTTCTGCGTTTCAAACCTTGGCTGGCAATGTTGTGGCATGCGTGGACTTTGGATCAAACTCAGGCTTTGCAAGCGGATGAGGTTTATTTGAAGATTATTCGTCATGCGCATTTTAAAGATTTGATTGCTCAGGGTTTGGTTGCGGCTGAATTTAAAGCTTGGTTCATGCGTAAAACCAATACTACCAAATCCGTCATTGAAAAATCATCCAGGTATTATCTTAATCAGGAAATAAGAGCCAATGTAGACGACTATTTAAACAGTTCTGTCTTGCCTCTATTTGAAAAAATGGTGGTGCCTGAAAAGCAGGCTATCGTGAGAGATAAACTGCATAAATTTGATGGTCTATTGTTCTTATTAAAAGAAAATGAAAAATTATTGCAAAATTTAGAAGAAGAACACAGTGATGCACAATTTTCTGAATTGATTTTACCTTTGTTACATAAAGTGCCTGGGTTGGAATGGCTCGACTCTTCTGATGTGGTGAATTATCCCAATCGAGTGAAAGCGACCATCACATGGTTCCAACAATCTCCTCATTCTAAATTGTCTGAAGATCGCGCGCTCAAAGAAGAGGTTGCTCTGACAGTCTCTGCCTTTTTACAAGATGAGTTACCCAAGTATATCGGTAGTTTTGTTACCTATTCTGATAAACAGAAAATATTGGCTGCTTTGAGCAATAAACCGGAGAATATTCGAGTTTTTACGGATCGGTATATAGAACAATGTACCGCGAATCCAGAGTCTGCTGATGATTTTTCTGTCTTATTTGCTTGTTTTCAACAATGCTTTGATTTAGAAGACGTTATGCTATTACCCAAAAGAATTGAGGAAACCAAGGGTTTATTACAAGCCTATCAACTAGGGTGTATTGCTGATGTCATGTTGCGAGAGTTACTACCTACACTGGTTAATTTGTATCCATTAGCCTCTCGAGAGGGCTTGTTAGCGCAAATTACGCCAGAAAAAGTAGAAAATTTATTGCGTACGCATCAAGATGAAATGCGCGCTGTCATTGCAGCCAATAACCCATCGGACATGGCCGCATTCTTGTTTAAAACTCTGTGTACAAGGGTCCCAGCTCAAATCAATCTTGTTCAAGAAAATGAGCGCTCTGCTTTGTTTTTTGCTCAACAAACTCAAGGGTGGTCGGGTGTCAGTAATACAGCGCGTTATGCTGTGGACTATCTTTCTAGAAAGCTCACTGGGGCAGATTTAGGTCTTTTATCTTCTCGGGTGCAAACATTACTGATATCCAATGGATTTTTTGAATCCATTTCGTTATTACTCCCGTTCCATCATTGGTCTCAGTTAAAACGACGGTTTATTCAGGAGCCTACGAATGTAGGTAAATTAGCACTTAAATTAGCGGCTTATGTTGATAAGCCTGGAGATTTGACTCCTGAAATATTATTGCAAGAGATCAATACAGCATTTGGCGCCTCCTATCAATCGACTCAAGATTATGGTTCAGCGGTAGGCGAGTATTTGCGGCGTTTGAGCGCAGGGGAGAAGACAGTATGCGCCACGTCAAGTCAAAGAGAGCGGTTGACACCGATTATTCGCAGCCATTGTTTGCCTTTGTTGGCAAGCTATATTCGTAGCGACGCATTGAAAGAGCAGCTTTTGCTGAAAGTCTATGACTCACCATTCCTTTGCGATTTCTTTGTGGGTAATTTTTCTGGTTTTCTAACTTTAGCTGATCTGAGTTCAGGACAGCAACGACAATTGGTTCAGCAGTTTCTCAATCATTTATATCCAAATTTGATTAGTATTAACGACCTGGTCGATCCTAAAGAGTATGGGGAAGAGCAGGCACACAGCTGTAAAACTGCGCTGATGCACAAAGTCAAAACAGTATTTTGTATGAGCGCAATCTACAAAAATAAATTGAGTGAGTTTCTGAATGATTCAGATGCTCAGATAATGCAAGCTACATTGAGTATAAGACAGGAAGCCGAAAAGGTAGCCGGGCTGCTACCAGAGACATCGTCCGAGATGGATTCGGAGACAATGCTAGAACGCGTGCGAGCTGGCATTCCAAGTTTGAATAATGTTTGTTTTTTACGCGAAAGAGTTCAGCAATTTAAAATTGAGATGGAGAAAGTGCTCAATTTGAAAGAAAAGGCATTAGATAGCCGCAAACTTGCCGATCTTGCAATGGAACAAATGCAGCCTATATTAGGGCATGCTCAATTTATCTCCTTGATTGCTTTATACATGGGTTCTTTGAATGCTAGGGATTTGGAAATTATCTTTTCTGCTCGCAATTATTCAAATGCCGCAGAAGCAGCCAGAACTTTGTTGCGCTTTAAGGTGTTGATCGAGCAAAAAGATTTTACAACATTCAAACAAGAATTTATGGAATGTGCGCCTGAAGAAGTTTATGATTTTGAACATTCTCCTTTAAAAACAGTGCTGGATAATTTTGCTGTTTTGGCAGAAGAAGTGGTCCGATGTCATTGCTATTATCAGCAACACGATGAAAAAGGCATGCAAGAATCGGATACGGTAACACCAGGATTTTTTAGATTTGTCTCAGCTTCAATCAAGGGTATTCGGGTTCCGGTGTTTGACGATTTTATGAGTAATTTTTCACGTAAAATATTTTTTATTCAAGGTGTCCGCAATGGCTTACCTCTGGCAGGACAAGTATTTTCTGATTCTAATAAGGAAATATTAGAAACGCTGCAGAGCATAAAAAACCATCTACTTCGACCGTTGTGGTGGTCAGTCAATACGCCTGGTTTTATTTATAATTTGTTGTTACGCATACAGGGATGGGTATCGTTTTTTCAAAATATCGTGTCGAAAATTATCCAGGCTGGAAAAGAGATGCAAATTTGGATATTAGGTGAATTAGCGGGTAGCCAAACGCAAACTGAAGTGAAAGCTGATATTGAAGCAGATTTTACTGTAAGCGCATTGGCGACTGCTAAAATCATTAATGACCTGGAGCCTTTGACCAAAGAGCAAATTGCTGCGAGTAATTGTCCAAAAGATGTGATTACAGATGTAGAGCGAGCAGTGAATAGGCTGCCCAGTCATCGAATGCGTTTATTTGCTCAGCGCCGAGTCGAACCGCAGCAAGGCCACTTGTCTAGGTATGAGCTGGTATTCTAGGCAGGTTATGCAAGAAGTCTAATGGATGATGGACACGTTGCTTTGCTCATTTTCAAACCACCCACCTGTATGTATACCTTGCACGAATGAGTTTTAGGTTTTTATGCTATCGCTTATTGGGGCTAAGCTACGATTAAAAACTCGCAATAGAACTGGCTATTACTCCTTTTTAATCGTAGCTTAGCCCCAAAAATCAAATCGCCTAAAATCCCTAAAATTCATCCGTAAAAGGTATATCTATGCCACACAGTCCTTGATCCATTGACACAATAATTGATTAAGATTTTTCCCGCCTTGGGCGGCGACCTTCACCACTTCATTATGATCATGCGCGGTGGCATTGAGTCCAGTGGCAAAATTGGTGATAGTCGATATGACGGCTATTTTCATCCCACAATGCTGCGCAACCAACACTTCAGGCACCGTTGACATACCTACGACATCTGCGCCCAATATGCGAAATGCTTTGATTTCAGCCGCGGTTTCATAATTGGGGCCCAACACTGCTGCGTACACACCTTGGTGTAAGGGAATTTGCAACGCGTGAGCTGTGCTTGAAAATTGTTCTCTTAAAATGGGGTTATAAGCTGTGTCGACAGGAAAAAATCTTGGTCCAAATTCGTCGTCATTAGGACCGGTTAAAGGATTGCATCCTTGAAAATTAATGTGATCAGTGATGAGCATTAATTCACCAGGCCTGGCATCTGGATTGAGGGAACCGACTGCATTGGTTGCAATAAAATATTGGCAACCGAGGCGTTGTAATGTTCGCACGTAGGTTTTGACAGAGTCTGAATGATCCCCTTCATAATAATGTGCGCGTCCCTGCAAACCCACAATGTCGATGCCTGCATACGTTCCTAAAACCAAATTCCCTGCATGACCATGCACTGCACCTTGGGGAAATCCTGGTAATTTTTGATAAGGGATCACAACGGAATGTTCGAGATGATCGACAAATCCCCCTAATCCAGAGCCCAAAACAATCCCAATTTTCGGCTTAAAATTAGGGTGTTGGGCTTTGATAAACGCAGCTGCTTGATCGGGGTATTGAGAGGCATTGGACATAATTTTGCTTCACTGAGTGAAAAGAACCAAAACTATACTGCTAAATACCGAAATTTTCAACAGACCCAAGGTTTTTAGTCTATATTGAAAATATAATAATGAGTGTTTTACGTGATGTTCGATTTTTAATAACCCTACGTCCCGCGGCACGTAGGCACATGACGTTATTTTCTACCGAGGTATCATGTCTACTTTTGACAGTATCGTGATTCGAATTGCTGGGGATTCTGGTGATGGCGTGCAATTGGTTGGTGAGCAACTGACCATTACAGCTGCTTTGCAAGGACGAGAAGTACAGACTTTGCCTGATTTTCCTGCAGAAATTCGAGCGCCGGCCGGGACGGTGGCGGGTGTTTCAGGCTTCCAATTGGCGATGTCTGATCAGGCTATTTTTACTGCAGGAGAAACCGTTGATGTCCTGGTTGCCTTGAATCCTGCTGCGTTAAAACAGTCTTTACCTTATCTACATCAGGATGGAATCTTGTTGTTGAATGCGGATAGTTTGCAGGACAAAGATTGGGAAAAAGCCCATTATGATGCTAATATTTTGTCCGACATACAATCGCTTTATCAAGTGTTGTCTATCCCTATTATTCAGTTGACCTTACAAGCAATAGAAGGCCTCGGCGTATCACAGAGTGAAGGAAAAAAAGCAAAAAACTGTTACGTATTAGGTTTGATATTATGGTTATTTGAATTGCCAACCACCGATTGCTTGCGTTTTTTTCAAGATAAATTTAAAGATAACCCTCCTTTGCAGCAAGCCAATACCCGCGCTTTACTAGCAGGTTACAATTATGCTATGACTCTCGAATTGAGCAGGCGGCCACGTTCTTTGGGCCAAATAAGCCGTTCACCTGGGGAGTATCGACATATCACCGGTGTAGAGGCGGTGGCATTGGGCATTGCAACGGTTGCGGTGAGTACACAATTACCAACTTTGGTAGCTGGGTACCCGATTACACCATCTTCTGCAATATTGCAAGAATGCGCGAAGCTCTCAGAATATGGGGTACATCTGTTTCAATCTGAAGATGAGATTGCTGCGATTTGTGCTTGTTTGGGTGCCGCATTTGCAGGATCATTGGCGCTGACCTCCACGTCAGGTCCAGGATTAGATTTAAAAAGTGAAAGCCTCGGGTTGGCAGTGATCAGCGAATTACCTCTGGTAATTTTAGATGTACAACGAGCAGGCGCTTCTACGGGTTTACCGACCAAAACCGGGCAATCCGATCTTAATCAAGCCTTATTTGGTCGACATGGCGAAGCACCCATTCCAGTGTTTGCGCCGCAAACTCCGGCTGATTGTTTTCTGATCATCATCGAGGCATTTCGAGTGGCGACTCAATATATGACTCCAGTCATTGTGTTGATGGATGCATATCTTGCCAATGCAGCGGAATCCTGGCGATTACCCGATATGAATACATTAGAATTGCCCAAAATTACGTTTAATGCTTCCCCCAAACCATTTACCCGCAATGAATATTTAAGCCGGAGTTGGAACACGCCAGGATCAGCCGGATTTATCCATCAGTTAGGTGGGCTGGAAAAGGAAGGAGAGGAAGGTAAGGTGAGTTATGATGCACAAAATCATCAAAATATGGTTACGATTCGAGCCCAAAAAATTGCTGGGATTGCTAAAACCTATCCTCCTTTGGTGCTAGAAGGAGATGTCCATGCAGACAGATTACTCATAGGCTGGGGAAGTACGTATGGTAGTTTGAAATCAGTTCAGAGCCTGTGCGCAGAAGCGGGTATCCCAATTGCATTATTACATTTGCGTCATGTCCATCCTTTGCCGAGGGATCTCGGGGAGATTTTACAAAAATTTCAGCATATATATATGGCAGAATTGAATAGCGGACAATTATGTCAAATTCTACGGGCTCATTATCTGAAAGACATTCAAGCCATCACGCAATGCAATGGACAACCATTTTCGACCAATTATCTGTTTTCTCAGATAAAGGATAGGGTATATGGAAAAGCCTAAGTATACGAAAGAAGATTTTACTGCTAAGACTGAAGTGCGGTGGTGCCCAGGTTGTGGGGACTATGCTATTTTGGCTGCTTTGCAGCGAGTCCTGCCTGAATTGGGGTTGCCTCCAGAGCAGCATGTTTTTGTATCAGGCATTGGGTGTGCAGGTCGGTTGCCTTATTATATGAATACGTTCGGCTATCATACCATTCATGGTCGTGCGTTGCCGATTGCGACGGGTATCAAAGCATTCCGCGACGACTTGACCGTATGGGTCATTACAGGTGATGGCGATGCATTGAGTATAGGTGGAAATCACCTCCTCCATTGTTTGCGGCGTAATGTGAATGTCAAAATTTTGTTGGTTAATAATCAAGTCTATGGCTTGACCAAAGGGCAGTTTTCGCCTACTTCGCATATGGGTCAAATTACGAAAACCTCTCCTAATGGGGTCGCTATTCCGCCCATGAATCCCTTGGCTTTGGCATTGACTGCCGGTGCCAGCTTTGTGGCTAGAGCAGTGGATAAGGATCCGAATCATTTGAGTTCATTGCTAAAACAAGCACATGCCCACCATGGCTGTGCATTGATTGAAATCAACCAAGATTGCCATATCTTTAATCCGGGTGTATTTGATGATTTTTCATTAAAAGCGCATCGAGCTGAACGTACTGTAGATTTGCAAGAGGGTGAACCGTTGTTGTTTGGGCGCGATAAAGAGCATGCATTGATTTGGCAGGGAGAAGACTGGCAGCGTACCACCCAGGATCAAGCCCAGAATTACCGTCATCAGGTCGCAAATCATGGTCATGCGTTACGGTTGGCCAATTTGGATACGCAGACGTTTCCTGTTCCTTTGGGCGTGTATTACCGACAAGAGCGTCCCGTGTTTAATGTAATGGCACCCCTTACAAAAACAGTTGCTGATTTGCCTGCTTTGTTTCGCACAAAGAATGTATGGCAAATTAAATCAGAAAATTGAGGTAAACCCTAGGATGGCGCACAGACTCTAATCCTTTGTTTTTCCATGGATAGTCTATAATCAAACATAAGCCTTTCATACTATGTGATTCAGTGAACATAGTGCGAAGGAAATCGGGTCAAAGCCATTCACATTAGCATCAGGAGATTATCATGAAAAAATCATTCACAGTATCAATCGGTTGTGTTATGTGTGTTGCTCTTATTTTGTTAAGTGGGTGTAATACTGTAAAAGGCGTGGGTAGAGATACCTCTGCAGTGGGTCATGCCGTTACGAATGCTGCTTAAACCGTGTAACACATCCAGGTACTTTCGTCGCAATCTCACTATCCATCACATAGAGGAGTTTGCGACGAAGGATCACCTGAAGTCTTTGATATTTGAATCAAGTTGTTGGTGTAGAAGTCTCTGGATCAGACTGCTGTTCTACTTGAGGATTAATCGGTGTATTGGTTTTTTGTGGTGGATAATACACGGGTTCTGCATCCAAATCTAAGGCGGATTCACCGGTCGGTGGGAGTGATGTGATCGCGAATACTGAACTGGATAAGACTAATACGCTAAGATATAAAAGAGGTTTCATTTGTTTTTATGCTCCTAATATGGCTTACGTACTGCGGACCACAGTACGTAAAGCATTGAAGATATTCTTTAATCCCGATTAGAAAACGCGCTTAGTAAATTCAGTAAACTGATAAACAAATTATATATTGAAACATACAAAGACACGGTTGCTGCAATATAATTGGTTTGTCCACCGTGAATGATTTCACTCGTTTGGAATAGAATCAAACCCGAAGAAATCAACATAAAGGCTGCAGAAATCATGAGTTGCAAGGCAGGCATTGGGAAGAAAATGCTAGCAATAATTGCCAACATTGCCACCATCATTGCTGCAAATAAAAAGCCAGCCAGGTAATTGAAATTTTTACGAGTCATCAATGCATAGGCAGATAACCCAAAAAAGATAATACCTGTACCACCAAATGCCGTAGCAATGATTTGCGGGCCATTGTGAAACTGCGCAATACATGCATTGAGAACAGGTCCTAATGCGTAGCCCATAAATCCAGTGAAGGCAAATACAGCGGCGATTCCCCAAGTACTATTTTGTAAGGCATGAGTCAGAAACATCAAACCATAAGCACCCACAATAAAGAACAGAGGATTTAAAGAGGTGACACCTGATGTAACAGAAACAAAAGCCATGACAGCAGAAAATAAAAAAGTCATACCCAGCAAAATATAAGTATTACGTAAAACCTTATTGGTTGCTAAGACTGACTCTGCACCACGCGAAAACGCTGATACATTTTGTTTATTCATAATGAGACTCCCAGGTTGAAACTTCAATAGTTACTATACCATATATTGTGCCAATTTGTTTGCTTTTCAAGAAGAACCCTTTATTATATACACCTCAAGAGTGATTTCCTCAATTTTTTATTTTGGACTTTGGAATGACTGCACTATTAGCGTTTGCTAAAGAAGTTTTATTTAAACCCTCGTCCCTTGATGAAGCCCAAATTCTGCGTTTATTAGAGTCTTTGTTGAGCCAACATATTGATGCTGCGGATTTGTATTTTCAAAATGGGTGTTATGAATCGTGGTATCTAGAAGATTCTGAGGTGAAAAGCGGCTCCTATTCGATTGACCGAGGGGTTGGGATTCGGGCGGTCAGTGGTGAAAAAACCGGATATGCCTACTGCGATGATATTATGCTACCGGTAATGGAACGTGCCGTCGCTGCAGCGCGCTCTATTGCGCATGGGCCGACCTCAAAAATTCAAGCAATTAAAACGCAGTCTCAGCATGCTCCGTACTATTCTGAGTTTAACCCGATCGATAGTATGTCGAAACAAGAAAAAATCGCATTATTGCAAAAAATCGATACGGAAGCACGACGTTGTGATCCCCGGGTTATTCAAGTCAATGCTTCTTTGTCTGCATCGCATGAAGTGATCATCATTATGAACATGCATGGCCAAATGGTTCCCGATGTGCGGCCTATGGTGAGTGTGCATGTTTCTGTGATTGTTGAAGACAAAGGCAAACGAGAATCAGGTCGGGCAGGCGGAGGAGGGCGAGTTGAACTCGCGTTTTTTAACCAAGATGAACGTGCCGCACATTATGCGCGCGAGGCTGTGCGCGAAGCAGTGTTAAATTTAGATGCGGTGGATGCGCCAGCTGGGATGATGCCAGTGGTTTTAGGTCCAGGTTGGCCTGGCGTTTTATTACATGAAGCAGTTGGACATGGATTAGAAGGAGATTTTAATCGAAAAGGGCTGTCTGCTTTTTCTGGACGACTAGGAGAACAAGTTGCGTCCAAAGGCGTAACGGTTGTTGACAATGGGACCTTGCCTAATCGACGCGGTTCCTTAACGGTAGATGACGAAGGGACCCCAACACAAAACACGGTGTTGATCGAAGATGGCGTATTGGTCGGTTATATGCAAGATCGTTTAAACGCTAAATTGATGAAGATGTCATCCACGGGAAATTGTCGCCGTGAATCTTATGCCCATGTGCCAATGCCACGCATGACCAACACTTATATGCTGGCAGGACAAGAAGACCCTGAAGATATTATTCGTTCCGTACAATCAGGCTTGTATGCAGTGAATTTTGGTGGTGGACAGGTGGATATCACTTCCGGGCAATTTGTGTTTACTGCAAGCGAGGCTTATTTGATTGAAGATGGTAAAATTACCCAACCAGTCAAAGGTGCTACGTTGATTGGGAATGGACCGGAGGTCATGAATAAGATTACGATGATAGGGCATGATTTGGCTTTAGATTTGGGCATTGGAGTCTGTGGTAAAGATGGGCAATCTATTCCAGTTGGAGTAGGCCAGCCGACGCTAAAAATTTCTGCATTGACCGTGGGAGGAACACGGCAAGGGGCATGATGCATCATACTTCATTGGGTATTTCATCGTATTGTCTTGAGACAATACGAGGCTTAGGAACCGCGTGGTTCCTTATATAAATTTTAAGGTGCAAAGATTATGAATGGTTCGATTAAAGGGGTATTAGCGTGTTGTTTGCTAGCATTTGGTTCAGCGTCTTTTGCAGCTTGTCCTTCCGCAGCTCCTATTACATCTGCGCAATTTTGTCAGTCATTCAAGGCGGCAACGGAGTGTCATTGTGTTTTTTCCGGGCTTAGAGGCGGAATATGTACAAACATGAATCAATTCTATATAAAGATGATTAATACATTAGGCACTTTACCTCGAGTGTGTTCTCTCCAACGTTATACGGCCACTCAAGAATGTATTGACGACTGGAATTGCTATCGTTATGGTGGTTTGACATCAGATGGTCAATTGTGTAGCGGGACTGGTCACGCTTGTGATTGAGAGCCATGAGTTTGACCCCATTATTTGTCTTTGCTTATATCTAGGCACAGGACGCGTGAGTCATTACACTTCAATGGATTGTTAGATGCAAAAATTCATTTCTGCAGTTCTTTTGTGTTGGTTTAGTGCAGTGCATGCTGCAGAAGAAGCAAAAATAGAAGAAACAAAAAATTTATTTACTCATCCCATTTACTTTGGAGGAGTAGGTGGCTGGGGTTCTACCACGTGGCAAGGTTTGGTACCCAGTGTGGAAAACCAAAATTCTGCAATTATTATCTCCACACCCCTAGTAGTTGACGAAGGCGGCGCTGTTTGGGGACTTTCTCTGGGATATGAATTGACACCGTATTTTGCGTTGGAAGCAAACTATATGGCGTTTCCTGACGCCAAGATTACTTTTGATGAGTATAGTTTATATGCGTTTGATCAAAACACAGTCGTATTAAACACACAAACTCAAACTGCTTCTTTAAGCGGAAAAATAATGTTAGTCGTCCCGAAGACGAGTGTTCGTTTCTTTTCAAGCGTTGGGATAGCTAGCGTGTTTCGCCAAGACGAAATCAACGATGCGTATCGTATTTCTCCGACATTTGGGTTTGGCGCAAATTACTTAGTAAATGAGCGGGTGATGGTTGAGATCGGCGCAAATTATACTGCGGGCTATGGTGAGTCGGAAATCAATCCTGTATTAGATTTCGTGCCTTTTTTATACTCTGTTTTTGGAAAAGTAGCGCTTCGTTTTGGTTGACCGTAAGGTCTGTTGACAATCTGCAGCGTAGCACACAAAATTGCAGGACTATTTGTAGCTCCCACGCCGATAGGCCAATCAGGTACTCGGGGAGCCATTAAATCAGCGTTTTGGCCAAGCTAGTAGAATTTTCGACAGACCCTTAAGAAGCTTGGTCTTTGGGTAGTAGCTTATCCAACCATTTGGGCAAATACCAATTCCATTGTTTTACCAAAGCCATGGTAGCAGGGACTAATATGGTTCGTATGGCGAATGCATCGACAAAAATTGCCACAGCAATTCCTAAGCCAAATTGTTTCACCATGAGTACATCTGCAACCATATATGAACCGCACAGCACAATGACAATCAAAGCGGCGCTGGTAATAATTCGACTGCTTTTTACGATACCAAATACAATGCTTTTTTCATTATCATGATACTCCTGATAGGCTTCATGGATGCGTGTGAGCAGAAAAACTTCGTAGTCCATAGAGAAGCCAAACAGAGCACAGAACAGTATAATAATTAAATTAACGTCTAAAATACCTTGTGGGCTAAATTGGAGAAGGTTGTGGAAATGTCCTTCTTGGAAGATAAATACTAATACGCCATAACTGGTACATAAACTCAAAACATTCATAAAAATAGCTTTCAATGGTAAGAATATCGAGCGTAATAAGATAAGTAAAATTAGGTACGTGATGAGAAATACCCAAGCTATGGCGTAGGGTAGAATTTTTGCAATAACTTTTAATACTTCATCGTTGATTACAGGAGATCCGGTCAGAGACGTGGTTAATCCTTTTCCTGGCTTGAGCATTCGTAAATCTTCAATAAGCTTTTTGGTTTCGTCTGCGTCTTGCGAATAACGACTAACAACCTTGACTACAGTAAATTGATGTCGAGTAGATTGGTCAAGAAATTGTTCTAAATTCAAATCTCTTGTTTTTGCTTGGTATAAAGCCTTATATTCTTCTTTGTCGAGTGAATCATCAAGCGAGACAATACTGCTTACTTCTGCAACTGCAGCATTCTTTTTTATTTTTTCAACGTAATCGTAAATTTTGGACAAATATTGAGGTGAGAGAATCGAACCTTTGTTCGCAGATACCACTAATACAATGGGATTTAATTCTTCTTCATTGAAGCTTTTTTCATAAGTCTTAAAAAAAACCTGATTTTCAGAATGTTCAGGTAGAACATGCAAATTGGAGATGCCTATCTGAATTTTTAGGATGGTATAGGCGAGAAATAATAAAAAAAACAAGGTGAAAAAGAAGTACCTGAATGCATGCTTTACGACATTCGTTGCAATTTTATACCAAATGCTCTTTGGATCCATGGCGATATAACGTTGTAAAAATTGTTTGCGTACAGGCATGGCGTTGATGCGATGGCCTAATAAACTTAAGGACGCAGGCAGTAATGTGAGTCCCGTGGCAACCGCTACAAATACGGCTACCAACCCGCCTATTCCAATAGAATAGAGAACATTGATTGGAAAAAACAATAAGGCACTGATACTGGTAAATACGGCAAGTCCACTATAAAACACGGCTTTACCAGCAGTGGCCAATGTAATTTGAATACAGAGTTCTACAGGTTGCTTTTTCCTTAACTCATCAAGAAAGCGATTGATGATAAATAATGCGTAGTCCAAACTCAGGCACAGACCTAACAAAGAAGCAATATTTAAGGTAAAAATAGACAAAGGAGTGAGGTAACCGATACCAAACAAAATAGTTAACATGACCAATGCGCAACAAGCGCCAATACCAATAGGAAGAACGGTTGCAGTTACAGATCCAAAAATAATTAATAAAGTGATCAGGGAAACAGGAATGGCAAACATATCTCCATTGAATAAATCTTTTTGAGTTTGCTGATTAATGTTTTCAATAAAAATAGGTTCGCCGCCTACTTGGATTGTCATGGATTTGGGTTTTTTGATGGTTGAGGTGAATTTTTTTAGCTCTTCCGGACTTAAGGTTTCTTGGGTTTTAAGGATGACCACTACATAAGCAGTATGTTTGTCGGCGGATATTTGCTGGTCCTGGGGGTAGAGCACATCATGTTCGATAGGAAAGTTTTTTAATCCTTCCAATGATTTTTTGATTTGTTGCAGATAGAGGGGATCGGTCGCAATCAAATGCTTGCTATGATACAAAATCACAAACTCATTGTGGGCATATCCTAATTTATTATTTAGAAATTGTTCGGTTTTATCGCTGATGGACCCTTCTGCAATAAAGCCGGTGTCTTTAAAAGGCGAAATAGCCAATGTAATAAATGCAATGCAGGCACAGAACACAAGACCCCAAAAACAAACAATTGCTTTACGAAATCTAAAGATCCCATGACCGAGTTTAAAAAATGTGCTATCAGATTTGTGCATGGAGGATTTTTTTGATTGGGTCATAATAAATTATTATTGGTTAGTTATATTTTAGTATAGGCATATTATTGTATATGTTTCAGTGCATTGTACTATTTATTCCCAAACAATTTTAGGATCATACTCCGCATTCTGGCTAATTCACCAGGATTAAATTCTTTATAAACAGGGCTTCCAATATTGAAGCTGACATACGTGGTTTCGCCTAATCCTTTAAGAAGGTCTACACCTGAAAGCTTGAGGATTTGGATATCATTTTTTATAGGTTCGGCCCAAGCATCGAAATAGAGCATATTGGAAAATACTGGTAAGAATGTTTGGGTGTCCGTGGCTAAATACAATACTTGTGGTTCACTATCTGCTTGATCTTGTTTTTCAATTGGAATGATAAAATTTGCTTTGATAAATTCTAAATACGCTTTATTGGCACTGATAGAATCTCCGTTCTTGTGGATGGCGATGTCAACGGCTTGTTCAAGTGCGTTCATGGATAAGGAACCTTAGGAGCCTGGGCGTAGTGAGTTGAAATTTTAAACTATACGAGTATACTCTTTCTTCCTTATAAAAACAGTAAAATATACAGATTTTTTGGTGGCTCGCAAACATATACCCAATAAACTTCAAAACGTAACATTTTGAAGTTTATTGGGTATATACATCATCTCGAGCCTAGGGGCTTGGACTGACCATTGATATTTAAACGGAGTGATATAGAAATGCCAAAGAAGTTTTTTAAGCTATCTCAAGCATGGTTTGTTTGGGGTTTGGCCGCGACTTTTTATTTTTCTGATTATTTGGCTCGTGTAGCGCCCGGGGTCATGCACCGTGAATTACAAGCCGATTTTGGGATTAATGAAGTGGGGTTTACGACCCTGACGGCATTTTTCTATATACCTTATATTATTATGCAGATACCTGTTGGCTTAACCGTTGATCGGATTAAAATTCGTTATTTATTGACGTCGATGTCTTTAATAACTGCTGTGGGCTGCTGCGTGTTTGCCATGTCGCATGGATTATACATGGCTTCTTTTGCGCGAGTTCTGATTGGTTTTAGTGCTGCATTTGCATTTATTTCTGCGTTACGTTTGGCAACATCCTGGTTTCCTCCTGAAAAACTAGGGTTGTTGGCTGGATTGACGCAAGCGCTTGGGATGTTAGGGGCATCTGCTGGACAAGCGCCTTTGTCTTTTTTAGTGACCGCAGTAGGGTGGCGAGAAAGTATGGTCATTGTGTCAGGTATTTTTATTATTTTGGCGGTATTGTTGTTTCGTTTTATCCAAGATAATCCTGTGCCAACTGTCGTGACTCAAAAGCTGAAAAAAGCTGCAGTGACCTCATTATCTGTTTGGGCAAGTTTGCGCCGCGTATTGTCGAGTCGTCAAACTTGGCTTAATGCATTATACGCAGGTTTTTTGTATGCACCCACGACGGTCATCGGTGAATCCATGGGGCCGGCTTATTTAGCCTACGGACGAGGTTTGACAGTGCATTGCGCTGCGTTCGCAGTAGGTTTGATCTTTATCGGTTGGGTCATTGGGGGACCTATATTTGGTCATTTATCTGACAAAATTGGTAAACGCAAACCACTGATGATGCTGTCAGGAATTTGTGGTGTGATATTCACGTCTGCATTTGTATATTTTCCATTTTTGTCGCCTTTTATGGTCTGCGTTATATTTTTCTTGTATGGTGTGACTAATAATGGAGTGGCTTTGGCCTATGCGATGTCTACTGAACTGTCACAACGGGTTGTGATTGGGACAGCCATTGCTTTTACGAATATGATGTCAATCTTTGTGGGGGCAGGCTTGCAACCTTTGGTTGGGTTTTTGGTCGATCGGCATGCCGGCACGCGAGGTTATCATGTTGATTTATTGCGTTTGACTGATTTCCAAGCCGGTCTTTGGTTGCTTCCTATATTTTCAGTCATCGCTTGTTTATTGGTTTTGACTATCAAGGAAACGCACTGTAAGAGAGTCGAAGCCTAGGATTGTGTCCAAATGGGACGTTGTTTCAGGCACGATTCTTGGGTTGATCATTTCAGAATTCAAGTGCAGAATAGGGAAGAGTATTTTGGGGGCATGTGCATGAAAAAGTGGATGGGTTTGAGTGTTGTTTTTCTGTTGATCGTACTTTGTAGCTATTATGGTATGGGCGTAGGTACCGAAAAAATCTTGAAAAAAAATATTGATGTGCTCAATCAATCCGGCGAGTTCAAAGTAACGATACAGCATTATCAACGCGGATGGTTTCGCTCTCATGCCGAGTTAAAATGGACGATACAAATTCCAGAGTCCTCAACAAATCAATCCTTGCATCGCACAGTATTTCCTCTAAAAAAGGCCTATACCTTCGATTTTCCGTTAGAGATTTACCATGGTCCCATGATGTGGGTGAATTCCAGATTGCATTTTGGTTTGGGCTATGCCCATACCAAGGCGCATCTCCCTACTTCTGTTGAGAAAGAGTTGGACAAATATTACAATTATAACGCTGAAAAATTTGAGTATACCATCAATGTTATAGTCAATTATTTGAACAAAACTACCGTCCAATGTAGTATTCCACAATATAGGATGAATGCGAAAAAAGACGATAACTTTTTTCAGTGGTTAGGTATGGTGACCAACATAGCCGTGTCGGGAGATAAACAGCATTTGCAAGGAGACTTATCTTTAAAAGGTTTTTCTTGGAAAAACAAAGATGTGAAGGGATTATTAGGCCCAGTGAAGGGTAGTTATGATATGCATCAAGCATTAGATAATTTATATATCGGGACGGCGCAATTGAGTTTACCATCTTTAGCTTTATTTCATAAGGATCTTCCCGTATTTCGCCTCAATGACGTTCAGCTCCATTCAGACAGCGATATGCACGATGGGTTATTTAACTCCTCTTTTTCTGCGAAAATAAATCAAATAACGTTAGGAGATAAAGTAGGCTCTCGTTATGTATTTGACCTCTCTTTTCAAAATTTAGATGCGAATGTTTTGGCAGTCATGAACCGAAAATTGCGTGAATTACAGGCTACTACACACGATACCCAACGCTTACTCTGGGCACTGATACCCGATTTGCCCGCTCTTTTATCCAAAGGCGCACGGGTGAGCCTCGATAATTTTGAAATGAATATGAACATGCCTGCTGGTCGGGTGAAAATGGATCTCAATCTTTCTTTGCCCAATGAAAAATTTACCAACCCATTACAAATACTCCAAAAAATAAAAGGCGAAAGTAGTTTGACAGTATCCAAGGAAGTGTTATCAACTTGGTTAAAGGAGATGCTGAAAAAAGCCATGTTGGTGCAAGCGCAAAAACAATCTTTAGCTAAAGAAATGCAAGAACCGGTTGCTGTTGTTGCGCCAAATAGTACTCCGGATAAAAAGAAGCCGTCATTGCCTTCTATGACTAGTGTGGAAAACCCAAATATATCTGAGTCACAGCTTTCTACGAAAGCGGATGCAAAAATTAAAGAGTGGACTGACGAAGGTATTTTGGTTCAAGAAGGGACGGACTATTTGGTATTACTAAAATTAATGGATGGAAATCTGTTTATCAATGGACACCCTTTTAACCCAACATTGTTGGCATTATAGATGAATTTTTTTTATGAGGTACATTGTATTTGAGCACTACCAAGCGCAAGCATATCAAGATTTTTTGAAGCGGTTGGCTGTTATTGAATCCACATTAATCACAGCAAGGATCGATTTCGATCCCGGGCTGCAATTTTCGCAAATTGAGCAGGCTCAGCTTCCTCTACGATCTAGGCAAGCTTGGTGTCTTTATCGAATAGTCACGCTGTTGCGCGCCATTGTCAAAGGGCCAGTCCAAGAAACGCAGAGGCATAAAACTCTTTTTCCTCAAATACTCTTTTATAGCCGCTTCAACGAAGCGTTGCCGGAATTAGACGCTTGTTTTAAATTGCTTAAACAAATGGGATCTGTTGACCTCGACCACGCGGATAGTTTCCTGCTTGGCGTCTTAGTGTGGGAATTGCTTCAAGCCCTAAACCCACTATCGTGTAGTGGAACGCAGACGTTATGGGAAAATCTATATCATAGATCTGCACAATGGCAGAGTGCATTTACTCTGATGCCCAAAGATTTGCATAGTAAATTACGCAGCTATTTCCATTTACAAGTAGATACCGAGAAGATCATCCTGTTGGAACGGATTCGTGCTTTTAAGTTCTATGCTTATCTGCAAACAGAGGTGACTCCTGAAACAATTCACAATGCATTAAACACTTTGCGCTGTGAAATTCAGCGCTTTTATGCATCAAACCATGCACCAGTTGCGTTGAATGTTGTTACTGGAAACATGGAAATAGAGCATAAAAAACGTGTGGATATTCTGAAATTTTTGCAAGATCAACTGGTGCCTATTGAAGAGCCGATTAGTGCTTCTTTGCTAGAGCAGCATTTGAATGGTTCTATGATACCTATTTTAGACTGCTTTGATTCGCCGGTATGCCATCCTAACCCATTTTCTTATCTAAAGCCCGCTGATAAGCTCAAATTTATTTTTGATGCAATTGTGTTTCGTCCGTCTGACTCCGTCCAGTCGGAATTGGGTATGCTCACCGTGGAAGTAGCCAAGCAATGGGCACCCAGTTGGTTAGCTGCTGCTACAACGCATTATCTGGCGCCTACTTCACTAGGAGCTAGTTACGTTCATACGAAATTATCTAATCATCAGTTCTCAGATTTTAATTCGAATTTATATGATTCATTTACCATTGCAGCACCTAAAAAAACCCAGTATCAGGAAGATGCAGGCCGTCTTATTGGGAATTTACTTTTGCGTTTAGAGGCTGAATTAGTTGTTAAAAAGAATTTAACTGTGCTTGCCGGAAAGATTTCTGCATACCATTTGTCCAAAACATGTTTGTCTCAGCAAATTTTAGACTTAATTGTTGTGTTGAATACTCGGCTTGAGCAGATTGTGCAATACCATGATTGTTCTCACACACTGCAACAATTTGAACAGATGTATCGAGACCATTTTGGTCAGGACACCTTAGAAATTAAGTGCCAACAACTTCATGATCAAATAGAAGCGATTACACCGTTGGTTCCGCCTGAGTTAGAGCCTGGGTCTGGTCTAGCTAAAGAATTAGACAAGGTTCATAGGCAGCTTGATGAGTTGAAAGCGCAAAATAAGATTATAAGTTTGGGTCGTCAATTTTCTGAGTTAGTAGTAGCTACTCAGCGCTTTGAGTCCCAATACCAGAATGAGCAAGCACAATTTGTGTTTCCCAACCCTAACCCCACTTGGCGCGGAAAATTTCCATATGTTTCTCTCGTGGCATTATTGCTTGCTGCGATGGGTTTGGCAGTCGCTATTGGTATTATGACGGGGAATCCTTGTTTTACATTTTTAGTCTTGCCTTGCTTGATTGATTACACGGTTCCTATCTGCGTATTCGCGGTGTCACTAGGCGCAACGGTTTTTTTGAAGTCAGCTACGAATTTAAGTCGCTATCAGTTTTTTGGTAAAACTTTTGTCAGTCAAGAAGGGCAGACCGGGCCTCATCCTACGCAGCCATTTAATCTACCGGTGCAGCTACGCTGAGCTAAAAGATGCGGACCAGACATATTTTTTCTGGTTGGTTGATTATTAGCTTGTCAAGAATTATGCAATTCGCTAAAATAAGTCTTTTAAAGCAAAGGAGTTAATAATAATGACAACAATAAGCAATGAAGCAGGTGATACAACCGCTTCCTTAGCGGCAAGTGTTACACAATCGGTGCAAAAGTATTTCTCAGAATTAAAGGGCGCTGATCCTGTCGATTTGTATCAATTTGTGCTTGAAGAAGTGGAAACACCTCTATTTAAAGCAGTTATGGAACATTGCAAATATAACCAATCTCGTGCTGCGGTCATGTTGGGCATTAGCCGTGGAACATTGCGCACAAAATTACGTCATTATTTTGATGACAAATATGTCGGTTCACGTGACTAAAAAAGATATCATCCCCGCGTATGCGGGGATGAGGGCCTCCCCCCACATAGCTAATAAATAGTCTTATCACCTTATTAAGATAGTTTATGAGCGGAAATTGTTGAGGTAATGTCATTTTTAAACAGGTATTTGCAACCCATCTAATCACTTTCAAATAAAGAGCGTCCTGGATCCCTCGGACAAGTGTATAGCCCTGTAACATAGGTAACACATGTAACGGGACATGGGTAACAGTTTTAATTATATAAAAGTGCAGTAATTGTTACTGCACAGCTTTATAACCTAGTTTAACTTTCTTAATAA
>JAGOTG010000016.1 GCA_018061965.1 Legionellaceae bacterium | reverse complement strand
CTGACACATAACACTTTCCTCATTCCATGGCAAAACCATCCCCTTTTCAGTTTATGATTTTGCCATTTTAAGTGTTACCTATCTCCCGTTCCAACTGTTACCTATGTGTCTTAGCTATACACAAGCCTGGGACGTAACTGTCTCAATTGTAAACATATTTTAAGACTGCCTTAACAATATAATGCTAAAATATATTTCGATTTTATCTGGGCTCAATGTCCAAAAAAACAACATTAAACTGCAATGATAACGAAACAAGAAAATAAGCATCGAGCAGATAAATTGCTTAGAAGTATATTTCAAAATGATGCGTATTCTCAATATGAGCGCCTAATTTTATCAGAAACAACAATACACAGTACCCCTGCAAATATTATTGAAAGAATATTATTTTATAAATTTTCACCGCCAGTTATTTCACATCAAAGGATTGAATTTGTATCAAAAATATTAAGACTGAATACTGATCTAAGCGCAGATGATCCCTTATCCTTTGATTATATCTTACTGCTAATGGATGCAGCGCAATATGTGTCGCATTTTTAAATTCATCCATGAGGCCCAATCCATTTGTGAAAGATAATACAGGTAAAAATCTTTTACATTTATTATTAGCAAAAGGTCACCAGATAGATGATCGGAGTGGAGCAAGGGATTTTGAAGATCAACGCCCCCTTTTTGAAGCAGTATTGAATCATCCTGACATTGCGCATTATATTAATGACCAAGATTCGAATGGGTTAACAGCCTTACATTATGCTGCAGCACGGCGAGATACTTATTATATTGGCCGGTTGATAGCCAAAGGAGCCAATCCTTTTATTTTCGATAACTGGGAAAGAAATTCTTTTGATATTGTTAGTCAATCAGAACAAAACCGCATTAATCTCATTGGGTCTGGTGTATATTATTGCGGGCCATTTTCATACTGGAAACCATCCATTGATTTGTCCATTTATGGTTTTGGTAAAGGACGTCAACTAAGTTATTTCTGTGGATATATTGACAAGACAGTCTTTCATCAATCTTCTGACGCAGTGATAGGCTTTATGAATACAAACTTGTCTGAGCGAGCTCAAAAATGTTCAAAAGCGCTTGGCGAATATTTTTGTGCAATGCATGCTTCTGATGAATCAATGAGACTATTCAAAAACCTTGCCAAAATTGTCAACCCAAGCTTACTGCAGCCACTTATTCAATTTGACTCAACAGATATAGAGCAAATACAGAACCGCTATATAAGCGGTCTAATCCAATTTGAGTTCCAACATGTTTTTATTGATACGTTATTAGATACTATAAAAAATGCCACCAAACAATTACTCACAGATCTTAAGACCCCTCACACATTGACAGATTACACAGAACGCTGTCAAAGGTATAAATCACTAATTACAACCGCAATTACCGCTGCTAAAATTGCAATTGTTGATCGCCCTCTATTGCAAAAAATTTGGGGTGATTATATTTGGCCAGTACTCAAAAGTTTCGCGAATCTTGGGGTGATATTAATGAACCTGTGCGTAGGGGGGGAGTTGAACTGCCGTGATCAATATTCTACTTTTTTAAAATCTGAAAAAGCGCTCTTAAATGAAGCCATTTCAAAACTTGAAAACACACACTATTTGTTTTTTAAGGGAAGTACTAGTTTAGAGGAAAAAACCTCAGATTATGAACCACATGTGGCCCCCCAATTAATTCCACGCATTTAACCCTGGGCAAAATTATGTGTGCCATATAAAGACTCTATTGGCATTTAGTCAGCGAACATAGAACTCACAGATTGCTCATCGTTCACTCTTTTTAAAGCTTGTGCAAGCAGAGGAGCTAGGCTGATAACTCTGATTTTTCTGCATTTTTTCGCTCCCTCTGACAAAGGGATAGTATCGGTTACGACTACTTCGTCTAAGGCCGAGTTTTCAATATTTTCCACAGCAAGTCCTGACAATACAGGATGCGTGATATAAGCACGAACAGAGAGTGCGCCCGATTTTTTCAGCTCAGTTGCTGCGGTACACATGGTGCCTGCAGTATCTACGATATCATCAATGATAATACAATTTTTCCCGCGAGGATCACCAATAATATGCATCACCTCTGATTTATTCGGTCCACTGCGGCGTTTGTCTATGATTGACAACTCCGCATCATTCAAACGCTTTGCCATAGCTCTGGCGCGTACAACACCACCAACGTCAGGAGAAACAATCATCAAAGGCTCTAGATTTTGTTTGAGAATATCACTCAACATCACTGGTGTAGAATAAACATTATCCACCGGCATATAAAAAAAGCCTTGGATTTGGTCCGCATGCAGATCGACTGTCAATATACGGCAAATTCCAACCGATGACATCATGTCTGCAACTACTTTTGCAGTAATAGGCACGCGTGCTGAACGAACACGGCGATCTTGGCGTGCGTAGCCAAAATAAGGCATGACTGCTGTGATGCGTGCAGCCGAAGAACGCCGCATTGCATCCGCCATGGTTAATAACTCCATTAGATTATTATTGGCTGGAGCTGAGGTCGACTGAATGATAAATACATCTTTTCCTCGGACATTTTCCAGAATTTCAATCATGGTTTCACCATCACTGAACGTGCCCACGACGGCTCGTCCGATGGGTAAATCTAATTCTGAAGCAATGGAAGCTGAAAGGGAAGGGTTTGAATTTCCCGTAAAAATCATCAATCTATTAGACATAGAGATCTCGTATAGATAAACACATAGCAGAAAACAACAAGAAAGATATTATTATTATTATTTAGGCGAAAATGAAACCGCATTCCTTCTCGTTATTTTCTGCTATCTGTTTACTTGTGTTTTAAAAATCATGGCTGGGGTGCTAGGATTCGAACCTAGGTATGCAGGGATCAAAACCCTGTGCCTTACCGCTTGGCGACACCCCAATTACATCATTGCGACATGGGAGGTATTTTGCAGAGATTTGAATGGGTTGTCAACTGAATTTAGGAGCAAATCATATTTTAAAATGCGACGAGGCTTGGGTTCTGATATATGTTAATGCTCTGCGTTTGTTTTAATTGTGCTTATAATGTATTATAATGAGGCGCAATTGATTCATGTTGCTTCAATATGAAAAAAATATTCCTAATTTGTCTTTTATTGTTTTCCACCACAATTTTGGCTGAGTCTCGGGATCAGTTTCAAATCAAAATCAGTAATGCCATGTCATCAGATTGCAGGCTAAAAGACCCATTTATTATATTTGGGCATGTTTCTGATCATACGAGTATACCAATGGTTATTCATCCGAATCAGACCGCAACCTTTATGATGCGGTCTGGTCCGCGATACAGGTCCGGAATGTATCTTGAAAAATCGTTTCTTTTGACTTACGTTTGTGACTATGAACAAGAAATTACGTTGTATGCGAATGCTAATAACCGTCTTCTGGAAGTGAAAAAATTTGATGGAAAAAACATGTGGGCAACCTTTAAAAACACTGGTCGAATTTTTAGTCACTCAGAAATTGAGTGGACATTAACTTATTGATCTTTGGAGACGCTATTTTGAAAAAAATATTATTTGGTTTTTTAATGCTATATTCTAGCGTTATTTTTGCAAAAAATAATCCTGTCATTGTAAAGATCACTAACGCGACCGGTACAGATTGCGTACTAGAAAAGCAAACCGCACTCTATGGCTATGTTTCAGATCCTACCACTGTTCCGCATGCTATTTTTAGCGACCAGACCATTGTTTTTAGAATGCAATCAGAAGAGGGTCGGCGCAAATTAATTCTATTAACTTACACCTGTGGTGACAACGGTATTGCCAGTTTTTTTACTGATATCACTCCTTTTCAAGGTATGTTTTTGAGCCATGGGTACGTACTCAAAACAAATAAAATCCATTTGTATTTCTCGGAAGAACACAACGACACTGGACATATCGCTGATAATTCTCCTATTGTGGTTCAGTGGAGATTAACCCGTTGATTTGAACTCAATTGAATAGAGTTATTCCGAAAGATTGCTCCAAATTAGCATGAATGTATGCTATTATCCATTTTATTTTTTTAAACAAGTTGAAGAAGTATTATGCATGAAGCAGAGATGCCATCCCTATCTAATAATGATTTCTCACAATTGGGCTTAATAGACTCTTTAGTGAAAAATTTAATGTCGTTAGAGTTTAAAACGATGACGCCCATACAAGAACGTTGCCTACCTGGCCTCCTGAATGGCGATGATATGATTGCCAGAGCCAATACGGGGAGTGGAAAAACAGTAGCCTTTGGCTTAACTATTTTAAATGGCTTAAATTTAAAATTTTTTGCAGTTCAAGCCTTGGTATTATGCCCCACTCGCGAACTTGCTGAGCAAGTGAGTCAAGTTATGCGCCAGCTTGCGCGCCAGATACCGAATGTTAAAATCATTAATTTATCGGGCGGCATGCCGATGAAACCCCAATTGGACTCGTTAAGACACGGTGCGCATATTATTATTGGTACCCCAGGGCGGGTACAAAAGCACCTGGATTCAGGATCATTAGTGCTGGAGCATTTAAATCTACTCACTTTAGACGAAGCGGATAGAATGCTTGATATGGGCTTTTTTGACGCAATACAAGCTATTGCTCAACAATGTCCTAAAAAGCGCCAGACATTGTTGTTTTCCGCAACGTATCCCCCTGAGATTAAAACAATGTCTCACACCATGATGCGAGATCCTAAAGAAGTGTTTATCGAAGAAGATCAAGCTGCACAACAGATAGAGCAGAAGTTTTATGAAGTGGACGGCCGTCATAAACTTCCCGTATTAATCTCATTATTGAAACAATATAAACCCAGCTCGGCGCTGATTTTTTGTAATACCAAGCAACGCACTGTGGAGGTTGTGGACAAACTGATTGCGGAAGGGTTTTCTGCGCTGGCTTTAAATGGTGATATGGAACAAATCGATCGAGATTTGTCGATTATCCAATTTACGAATAAAAGTTGTTCTATCTTAGTTGCGACCGATGTGGCTGCACGAGGGCTTGATATTAAAGAGCTCCCTTTAGTGATTAATTATGAGTTAGCTTTTGAGTCGGATGTGCATACCCATCGTATTGGGCGCACAGGCCGTGCTGGTAATAAAGGCCTTGCCATCACTTTGACGACGGTAGCGGATGCGCAACGTATTTGTGCACTAGAAAATGTCCAACAACATCCTGTGATTTGGTCCACTCTTGATGAAATAAAACCGACTGACCTCAAGCCTGTTTTACCCCAAATGGTGACTTTGTGTTTGGATCTTGGGAAGAAGGATAAAGTTAGGGCGGGCGATATTTTGGGTGCTTTGACTAAGGAAGCTGCTTTACCTGGTGATGCAATTGGGAAAATTGATGTATTACCGATTAAATCTTACTTTGCGATCAACAAACATCATTTCGTACAGGCAATCCAATATTTCAAAACTGGAAAAATAAAGGGTCTTCGAGTCAATGTAACCAAGCTTTGAGCGCGATTATACTCTACATAAACTTGGGAATGCGCATTGCTGACACAGGCTACTGCGTTTGGGTGTGGGTTCACAGTGCCCTTGTTGGATCTCAGTGGCTAATAGCGTTAATTCTTGTTCCCAATGTTGACGGTACTTTGTCCATGATTCATTGTCTCGCAGGGTTTGCATGCCAGGTTCCTCACAAGGAATAGCACTGAGTCCTTGCAGTGTAATACGACCAGCCTTTAATTGAATGAAGATCAAAGTATTAATTTTGGGATCTAGTAAAGCGTATAGTAGTAATTGAGGTGCTTCGGGTCGTTCTTCTAACCAAGGTTTGGTTGTGGGCAAACTGGTTTTATAATCAATGACAATTTGATTTTCTTGTTCTAAACCGTGATCCAAACGATCGACTCGAATTTGTAAAGACAATCCAGCTAAGTTGATATGGTAGGATTGCTCTAGTGATGAAATTTTAAACGGTTCGCGCCGTTTTTCCCACGCCAAACAAGCATCAATTAAACGGTTGAGGCGTTGATATTCGACCTCTTGAGCCAAAGCAGACAAGCTACCGGGATAATCGCTTAGGAAAGAGTCTAGGGTCGTTTGGATGCTGTGTTGAATCACGCTGTCCAATTGCTCGGCAGACAGGCGTAATAAATTGGCTTTACTTTCGAGTTTGTTCCAGATTGTCTCCATAACTCGATGTAAAATTTGTCCCCGTTCAGCCAAGTCA
This sequence comes from Legionellaceae bacterium, assembly GCA_018061965.1. Taxonomy (GTDB): domain Bacteria; phylum Pseudomonadota; class Gammaproteobacteria; order Legionellales; family Legionellaceae. The sequence continues at coordinate 50,397 of JAGOTG010000016.1, read as the reverse complement.
AGGCCATCTGTAATGCTTGGATTGGATTTTATTTTGAGACGATGCGCTGCAAAAGCTTGAAAAGGGCATTTGGCTTGACTAGCTAGTAGAGCGGTACCTCCAGATAATTTTTCATTCAGTTTAGGAGGATGAGCGTAGTTTTCAGAATAATCTTCTAAAGCACATATTAGGTCAGGCTCCTGACTGGAGATGGGTGTATGATGAGGGTAATGGGCAATGAGAGTCGAGGGCAGCTGTGGCTGATCTCCTATAGAACAGGGGTAACTGTAAACTATAGAACGACAGGCATAACCAAAGCGGCGTAATACTAATTGCGCACGTTCAAACTCATTTTGAGCGTCGCTGTGGGGCATGACCATGGTTTTTTGTAAATGAATAGGCAAAAAAGGCGAGAATTTGGTTTTTTGTGGCAGACATTGGTCGGTTAAATTTGTAATCCAGATACTATCGTAACGGCAGCCAGATGCCTCTAAGATTCCTAAAACTGTAATCGGGGTGCGTGGCTTCTGAACTTGAAATAATACGGATGCGCTTAACTCACGTAGTGCCTGAATGGCATCTTGCGCTGAGAGCGTATTGGTTAATGCATTCAGACTCATCAACTCATCAAATAATAAATGAAAACGATTCAAACATTGATAAAGATTAGAATTAATCTCAATGTCACCAGGAAAGCCCAGTAAATGGAGGCGCTGTTTAAAATGCTGAGTCCAGGCATAAGGACTGGCTGTTTGAGGGTAGGGGGAGAGTGCTTGTAAACAAGCATGAAGTAGGGGAGCAGAAACTTTGATCTGATTTAAAAAATCGTTCCAAGATAAATCGGAAACGGTCATTAGAGCGCTATCTTGCAGCATTTGACTTCGAGCAGAAAACTCTGTTTGACCACCCCCAATAAAAGGGGATTGGAGAAGTACCCGTATTTGCTGTGCGTTGATGCGCTGGGAGTCTAAAGCCAACCAATGGAGTGCGGTGCTGATAATGGGGTAGTCTAATAAAGGCTTGCCGTATGAAATATTATACAGCTCAGAAGAAAAAGAGTGGGCAAATAGGGTTTGTATAGTTTGAATTTGAGTTTGTAATTCGGGAACGATGATGGCGATGTGTTGATCGCCAGCGCTGAGTCGTTGCTGAGTCCACGCGATGGCTTGGTGTAGTTCTTCTTGCTGATTCTTAGCGGGGAAACAATGGCCATCAATAGGTTTTTCTTGATAATCGTCAAATAACTGTCGACAGTTTTGATCTCGCAGGGTTTGTTGCAAGTGTTTTTGGAGCGGGCTAAATTCATCAAAACAAGTCCATATCATGAGTGAACTTGGGATAGAGAATCCTGTTTGGATGAGGTAAATAGGGATCTGAGCAGTGGTAATGGCACTTTGACTGTCTAAATTTTGTTGAAATAACTGGTACCAGCGCTGAAAACAACGAGTATGATGATTATGTTGCAAAGCAGGATGATCGGGGGAAATTTGCCAAAAAATACAGCGTTGCCATGCATCTTGAACCATGTCTAGTAATTCTGGGGAAACAGGATACTCCTGTTGTTCCTCCAAAACCTGTTTCCACATATAGCGTTGCTGATGATGGGAGAGCAAAATGGGATGCACTCGTTGTGTAAGACGCTGAGTGGTTTGCTGAAAGGCATCTTGCAACCATGCCTCATAAGAAAAGCACAGAGGTTTGACCAATGGACCGGTTTGATTTTGCCGATACAGTTTATCGTAATTTTGGATGAGATGTAGACTCAGGCGATTGTTCGGCGTGAGAACCACAGCACCTTCGTGCATGTATTTGAACAAATCCAGTGTATGGTTCATAAACGCCTAACGTACCATTATCCTTCAGTAGGAATAACCGGTGGTTTGATACTGATTTTTGCAGGTTTTGTCTGATTCGGTAATTGATAAAAATCACTTATATTACTGTCAGTTAATGGTTGGTTAATCACTAAGTTTTGACCATTCCGGCTATGTAAATATTCGTGCGTATCATTACTGGAAAATTCTGAGGAAGGCAACAAAGCACATCCTGACAATGCCTGTAAAAAAATAAAAATTGTGACGATTCTTTTCAAAATAAACCTCATGCTAGTTACATCAAACCGAGTTTGCTCAAAACATCTTCTAGAGCAGGGCGATGTTGCTCTGATAAGCGCGTCAAGGGTAAACGAATTTCATCATTCAATAATCCCATTTTATGGGCAGCCCATTTTACTGGAATGGGATTAGATTCTACAAATAGCTGATGATACAAGGGCATGAGCCGCTCATTCAGTTCTAAACATTGCGTCATGTCACCATCTAATGCAGCATCACAGAGCTTTGCCATCAATCTGGGTGCGACATTAGCCGCGACAGAGATGACACCTTTGGCTCCAGCTAACATCCATTGGGCAGCAGTTGCATCATCACCACTATAGATATCAATGGGATTAGGTTGAATGGTAAGCAATTGCTCCAATCGTTCAAATCGTCCCGTCGCTTCTTTGATACCAATAATATTAGAAATAGCGCTGAGTCGTGCTACAGTTTCCGGCAGAAGATCACAACTGGTTCTAGACGGAACATTATACAAAATAATGGGAATCGCTACGGCTTCTGCGATATGGCGATAGTGCTGATATAAGCCTTCTTGTGTGGGCTTGATATAAGCCGGTGTCATGATAAGCGCAGCATGAGCACCGCAATCCATCGCCACTTGAGTTAAATGAATACACTCTTTCGTGGCATTGCAGGAAGTACCGGCAATGACTGGTATGCGTTCATTAACTAGTTCGATAACCGTTTTAAAAACCAAAATTTTTTCTTGCAGCTCTAATGTGCCAGATTCCCCTGTGGTACCTGCCGCCACGATTGCATTGGTGCCATTTTCTATATGATATTCTACTAATTCATGCAGCCGCTCAACATCGACTTTCCCATCCAGAAATGGTGTTATCAACGCTACAATACTTCCATGAAACATGCTTTATCCTAAACAATTTGTATGGCTTAATCATACTGAGGATCAGCTTAATTCACAAGCAGGACTTACGTAAAACCCCAAGCTCTTCATTAAATTTTTCCTCGAACTCAGAGTTTTGCAAAAGTTGTGGTTATAAAAATTTTTGATTGATCCAGGTCAAAATATGCGAATTAGTCGGAGGAAACTGATATTTTTGCAATGTCATAGGGGGAGCCCATAGTAAATTCGCTTGGGACTCTAATCGTATGGCTTGTCCTGTAAAATCGTGTACCCAAAAAACATACAATGATAAAAGACCATCAGGGCGTTGGGCGTCTATTTGAGTAATAAAATCACATCGCCGCACTTCTAAATTGACTTCCTCTTTGACCTCGCGAATTAGAGCGGCTTCAGGGGTTTCATTTTTTTCCAATTTACCACCAGGAAACTCCCACAAGCCGCCACTTGAAGCGTGCGCTGCGCGTTGCGTGATTAAGATTCCGTGCAAAGGGTCATAAATAACGCCAACTGCAACTTTCACGCCAAGCGCCCATGACAATGCTTATATTTTTTTCCAGATTGACAATGGCAAAGATCATTACGGCCTAATTTTTTATTTTCATGCCGGAAAGTTATCTGAGCAGGACTTTCATATTCTTGCTCTTCTGCAAGAGGATCATGATGGATAAATTCTAATTCTGTGACCGCAGCTTCAGCCCGTCTTTGTGCCTCAACTTGTTCTAAATCTGCTTCGGAGCTGATCTCTACTGAAACAATTAATTTTACGATATCGTACTTGAGTGAGTCTAACATGGAGGTAAACAATTCAAATGATTCGCGTTTATATTCTTGTTTTGGATCTTTTTGAGCATAACCACGCAGGTGAATACCTTGGCGCAGATGGTCCATGGATGCCAAATGTTCGCGCCAATGATTATCCAAGCTTTGCAAAATAATGGATTTTTCAAAGGAGTGCATCATCTCTGGACCCAAAAGTTTCTCTTTTTCAGCAAAACAAATTTTTAATAATTCACCAACGCGGGTTTTGATTTGTTCTGATTGAATCGCATGATCTTCATCGCACCACTGCTGAATAGGTGCTTCAATTCTAAAATCCTCAGCCAAAGTAGTCACTAAACCTGTGATATCCCATTGATCTTCTAAGCTTTGAGGCGGAATAAAATGATTGACGGTTTGGTCTAAGACATCTACTGTCATAGCCTCAACAGCGTCGTGTGGGTCAGACATCGACATGATGGTTGCGCGTTGTGAATAAATGACTTTACGTTGATCATTGGCAACATTATCGTAACCCAGCAATTGTTTGCGAATATCAAAATGATGACCTTCTAACTTTCTCTGTGCATTTTCAATGGCTTTTGTGACCAAGCCATGCTCAATTGGCTCCCCAGGTTCCATTCCCAAACGGCGCATCATATTAGCTACACGTTCTGAGGCAAAAATGCGCATCAAATTATCGTCTAAGGATAAATAAAAACGCGTACTGCCGGGATCGCCTTGGCGTCCGGCGCGACCGCGCAATTGATTATCAATACGCCGTGATTCGTGGCGTTCAGAGCCAATGATGCGAAGCCCACCAGCTTGCAGCACCGCTACATGGCGCTGTTGCCATTGTTCTTTAATCGGTGCTTGGTCTTCTTCTGACGCATCTTCTGGTAATTTGGCCAATTCTGCTTTTAAACTACCTCCGAGTACAATATCTGTGCCACGCCCAGCCATATTGGTGGCAATAGTCACCATCCCGGGTCGGCCGGCTTCTGCAATAATATGCGCTTCTTTCTCATGAAATTTTGCATTGAGAACTTGATGTTTGATTTTAGCCTTAGTCAGCATATGGCTCAGTAATTCAGAAGCTTCGATGGATGCAGTGCCCACCAAAACGGGTTGCTGCTTTTCGACGCAGGCGCGTACATCTTCTATCACTGCCTGATATTTGTCTTCTTGAGTCAGATATACTAAATCGCTTTGATCCTGACGTAACATAGGGCGATTGGTTGGGATTACCACGACCTCAAGATTATAGATTTGCTGGAATTCATAGGCTTCGGTGTCTGCAGTCCCTGTCATCCCAGACAGTTTCTGATATAAGCGGAAGAAATTTTGAAAAGTAATCGATGCCAAGGTTTGATTCTCATTTTGAATCGCCACACCTTCTTTGGCTTCTACTGATTGATGTAAGCCGTCTGACCAACGCCGACCTGGCATGGTTCGACCAGTATGTTCATCGACAATCACTACTTGGTCGTTTTGAACAATATATTCGATGTCGCGGTGATACATGGTATGGGCACGCAATGCTGCATTGACATGATGCATCAGTAAAATATTGCTGGCATGGTATAAACTTTCGCCTGGATTCAGTAATTGATTTTCAATTAGTAAGTCTTCAATAAATTGATGGCCTGCTTCGGTCAAATAAGCCTGCTTTTGTTTTTCATCAATAGTGTAGTGACCTTCGTCGTTTTCTTCTTTCTGAATAATCAGTTTGGGAATAAGCGTATTGATTTTGATATACAAAGCCGAGCTATCTTCAGCGGCACCGGAAATAATCAGCGGTGTCCGTGCTTCGTCAATCAGAATGGAGTCGACTTCGTCGATGACAGCAAAATTCAGAGTATGCTGAACTTTTTCTTCCAAAGAAAACGCCATATTATCGCGTAGATAATCGAAACCAAATTCATTATTGGTACCGTATACGATATCACAACGATAAGCTGCTTTTTTATCTGAGAAGGGCATATCAGGATAAATGACCCCAACTGTCATACCCAAAAATTCAAATATGGGTCGCTTCCATTGGCTGTCGCGTTTGGCTAAATAATCATTGACCGTTACAATGTGGACGCTATGTCCCGTGAGGGCATTCAAATATGATGGTAACGTTGCCACCAGCGTTTTTCCTTCGCCGGTACGTTGTTCTGCAATTTTACCTTCATGCAAAACCATTCCGCCTACGAGCTGTACATCAAAATGGCGCAAACCCAAAGTTCGTTGCGATACTTCGCGTACCACAGCAAAGGCTTCTGGCAACAAGGAATCTAGGGTTTCCCCTTGAGCAAGACGCGCCTTAAATTCATTGGTTTTAGCGGCTAATGCGGTATCACTCAACGCTTGGATTTCTGGTTCCAACGCATTGATTTTAGCCACAGTTTTACTTAGTCGCTGTAAAGTACGATCATTGCGGCTGCCGAAGATTTTTTTAATAAGGGTATTAAGCATAAGTCGTTAAGGTCTATTTTGAAAATACTAATGTACTAAAAAATGAGGGAAATTACTATCATAACTATAAACCACTTTCCCTAATTCTTTAATATTGCTGGACACAGCTGTACAAAATCAAGTTGAACTTGTACTAGACTTGACACTGCTGAATTGGTCAATTTAGTATAGCTGCTTATTGGTCAATGCGTCTTTAACGCATAGCCTGCTGATGAGGATGAGTGCCCTTGTGCTCCTCTGATAGCATTACTGCGGAAGAAAAATACATCAATGAGCGCACAAAAATGGGTAAGACAATTTAGCATGTGGGGGCTAAACGGTCTTTTTGCAGTCTCTCTGAGCCATGCAAGTACAGATGTTGATATCAATGATTTAACTGATCGAGGATCGATTTCTGACACGCCTCATGTTGTGCCGAATAAAAAATGGTTAATTGAAGGTGGTTATCAATACCAAGCTTTAAAAGTGGATGGTCCTTTATCCACTGCTCCTCAAGCCCAAATTACGCGAGGAGTTAATTTCAATACGGAATTATTTGTAATCCTTCCAAGTTATTACTCTCTAAAAAAACCACCAGCTTCTGGATTTGATACCCTTTCTTTGGGTAGCAAACATGAGCTCATCCAAGGAAATGATTGGCTGGTTTCAATACAAGGGATTGTGGCGCTACCAGGTGGAAGCTTTGATTTTGGCCATCATAGCGTGGGAGGACAATTAAATGCTATGGCCACTTACTCGCTTAACACAAAGGTTTCCTTAGCAGGCATGCTTGGTCTTGCTACGGTTTCTGAGCCAAATTTAATTGGAGGCGGCCGATTATATAGTTGCAATCCAAGTGTAGTATTAGTTTATACGCCTATTGAAAAAGTGAATGCTTTTGTCGAATTGTTTGGCAATACGAAAACAGATATTTTCGGTGGGTCTATTTGGGCTGCTGATTGTGGCCTTGTCTATAAAATAGCGGAAAACACGACTCTTGATTTTGAGTTTGCCCAAAATCTAAGTCATGATAGGTTTAATTACAATCATTACCTGGGTGGTGGAGTAACTGCCTTATTTTAATCAGGACTTACGAAAAACCCCGATCTCTTTGTCTTAATTCGTAGGTAGGTTTATTATCCCTGAAAAAGCAGTTGAAGCCCACTAAGAACAATATAAAAACGGGGTAGTACGTTAGGGGCAGCACATTAAAAGTATTTGGCATACGGATTGATCTGAGGTAAATCAATTGCTTGTTCGAACTCACTAAGACGTATGCTATGCGGTGTGAGCGTCACAGAACTAGCATCCATTACGGAATGACCAAAATTATATAAAATGCGTTCTTGTCCTATACAGGCTGCCGCATCTCGGGTTGCTTGTACATTACGCACACCTTCATTTTTCTTTCTGTAGGCACTTAGGGTGTCTTGTCCATAGCGTTGGGTGAGCATGTGTAACGTTTGATGAGGGGACAATACCAGTGAGCTGGCGTTATTTCCGCCAAATCCTTTAGAGTTAATAATGACGGCCTGTAAGGTTTCACTTTGAATTGGCATATGATCCATCAAAATATTGAGATGAGAATGATAGACGTCAGGCGCAATGTGATCAATCGTCTTAATACCCGGTATCCATCCATGTTGCCACACACCAAGGCTGGTACATAATTGATCGCCGGCTGCTACACTGATTGAATGGCCGACATAAGATTTAACAGCAGACACTGGCCACGCATCAATACTAAATGTCTTGGCAACTTCGTTTAATATATGGCTTTCAGTGGTACGGTTTTGTGGTGTTCCGGTGCCGTGAGCTTGCACATAGGTATTTTGCAATCCACTTTGACCGAGCATGGCTTTGGCTAAAGCAGCGGCTTTGGCGACTGTAATATAATTTCCAACGCCAGGACTTGCAATTGATTTTTTATTCGCATCAGCGCTGACAAACGTATCTGCAACGGAGCCATAAATGGTTGCACCGAGCTCTAAAGCCAGCTCATCATCCATTAAAATGAAAAACTGTGCAGACTCAGCTAGGGTGAATCCTGTATTGGTAGAAAATGGTCGGCAAGCCCGACGATGATTCGGCTGGTCGGTTTTGTCCAATTCACACAAACTGTGATCGGTGGCCAAAGCACTCATGGCACGGAACCCTTCCAGAATTTCAAACACTACTGGTGCTTCAGCATTTCCAACAATGACTACTTTGCTTTTGCCCTGTTGAATATCCAAACATCCTAGCCGTAAATTGTATAGAAAAGAAGCGCATGCACCGATGTTGTTTCCAGTTGTGCCCACACTATTGAGAATATAACTATTGATAAAATCTGCGGGCATTTCTGCAAACGCTAACGGTAGCATCTTTGAGTTGATTCGATTGCCACAGAGTGGCTGACGAAATAGACCGCCATAAGAATGTTCATCGACTTGTGCCAAACCAGAACCTGCGTACACAGAGATTTCATCAGGTTTGACGTGTTTTAAAATTTGTTCCCATTCTAATCCAAGCGAGTTCAACGCGTCTGAGGCACCATATACCGTGAGGATCAGTCCTCGAGGATGATGATGTGAATGATATAATTGCCCGGGGTCAAAACCTGTCGGAATTTCACCAGCACTAGATACTTCAGAACTTTTTGTATCTTGAACAAGTACTGATAACGGGGTTTTAAATTTTGCTGTAATCATAGCATCTGGCAGTTCAGTTATGTCTGCTTGACTTGCGATTGCTTCGGATAATTTATGATGCTTTAAATGGAGTTCAGCAGGGTGCTCGCCGGGTTCTAACGTTGCTTTATGATGGCAAAGCACGTGATCGGGATCGAAATTTTGCATTCGTCGAATCAGCGTACCCTCTTTGATAGCGGCAATTGTTTCAGCTGAGCTGTGTTTTTCTACTGGCAAACCCATGCGCTGTGCCAAATCCTGCCAAGTAGACTCCATCTCACCGGCAGAGAGTGCATCACATACCATGCGTTTATAACTATGAGAATTTGAACTACGGCCTGCTGCATTGATTCCGCCGAATCCAACAATCACCGGTAATTTGATCATTTTGACCCGCGTAAACTGATTTTGTTGCAGATGCTAGTCGACAAACATTGATCTGTCAACTGCTTTTGCTTATTTATTCAGCTAAGTCAAAATCTCAAAAATGGACTCCAAATTGTCAGGAACGGTGTGAGTACGCTGCATGGTGATTAAATGATTTTTCCAGGTTTTGGCTTTGGGCAATCCGTGGGCAAGATTGAGTAATGGTTTGAGTAAAATAGTTAAGGGCGTATGAGAAACTGTTTGGAGGTAATTGAAGTATTCTTGGGCAATTTGATGTCGTGATTTGAGGGGGCAATCTGGGTATATGCCGTGATGAATCTGAGCAACTGCATAAGGATTATCGCAAGCGAGACGCCCTAACATGACGCCATCCACCTGATTTAAATGCTCCAAAACTGCTTCGAGGGTTCCGATATTACCATTAATCACGAAAGGAAGATGTGGCAATTCTGTTTTTATTTGATACACATAGTCATAATTCACTGGAGGAATGGTGCGATTTTGTTTCGGACTTAAACCCTTGAGCCAGGCTTTGCGTGCATGAATGATGAATTTATCACATCCGGCATCGGCTAAACGATGAATAAAATTAGAAAAAAAACTATAGCTGTCTTGATGATCAATCCCAATTCTGGTTTTGGCTGTGATGGGTAAGTGGGTATGTTGTTTGAGTGTGCGAATAATGCTGGCTACTTGGTGCGGTTCATTCATCAAACAAGCCCCAAAGTGGCCAGAGAGAACCCGGTCACTCGGACAGCCTAGATTGAGATTGATCTCGACATATCCCACGTCTTGCGCTTGCTGGGCTGCAGTGACCAACCCATCCGGATCTGAGCCGCCTAGTTGTAATGCTAAAGGGTGCTCCATTGCGGAAAAATACAAACAACGTTGAGGATGATTAGCAATTGCTTGCGGAGTTTGCATTTCAGTATAGAGCAGTACTTGCGGCGCTAGGATGCGCATGAGGACGCGAAAATGCGTATAGGTCCAGTCTATCATGGGGGCTATGGATAAAGGTAGGCGCAACATAGTTTAGATCTAACTGGGTGAAAACCGTTATGATATCACTTTATTAAGAATGATGAAATGATTGACAATTTGCATAATTTGCGGGGGCCGTCAATCATGGCACTGTTTTGTTGCTTAACGATCGGTCCAGTTTATTGGGTACAGTTCAGTTCATGAGTTGAAACATGCTATGATACTATCTTTTTAAGGATGATTAAATGATTGACAATTTGCATGATTTACCACAAAACGCAGTTGAGTTAGTCAAGGCTTATTTATTGTCTTTACAAAAAAAATTGTGTCAGACTTTTCAAAATTTGGATGGAAAGGGGCTGTTTTTACAAGATGAATGGCAACGACCACTTGGTGGCAGCGGCTTGACTTGTGTTATGCGCGATGGCGCTGTGTTTGAAAGTGCTGGGGTTAATTTTTCACATGTGTATGGAGAGCAATTACCACCTTCAGCAAGTGCTGGTCGACCTGAATTGGCGGGCTCCAGTTTTTCTGCGTTAGGTGTCTCCGTAGTCATTCATCCTCACAATCCTTTTGTCCCAACAACGCATGCCAATATTCGATTTTTTGTTGCAGAAAAGGAAGATGGCTCTTCTATTTGGTGGTTTGGAGGGGGATTTGATTTGACCCCATATTATGGATTTGAGGAAGATTGTCGTCATTGGCATCATAATGCCAAGGCTGCGTGCGATCCGTTTGGTATAGAATGGTATCCTCGATTCAAAACTTGGTGCGATCAATACTTTTTTATCAAACATCGTCAAGAGGCACGTGGCATTGGAGGGATTTTTTTTGATGATTTTCATGAAAAAAACTTTGAACATAGTTTTGCCTTTTTCCAAAGCATTGGCAACCATTTTAGCTTAGGTTACGCGCCGATTGTCGAAAAACGTCATGCTCTGACCTATACAGAGCAACAAAAATCTTTTCAGTTATATCGCCGCGGTCGTTATGTCGAGTTTAATTTGGTATATGATCGAGGCACTTTATTTGGATTGCAATCGCAGGGTCGTACGGAATCGATTCTGATGTCATTGCCTCCAGTTGTGCACTGGCACTATAATTACGCGCCAGAACCTGGTACCCCAGAGTACCAGTTATATCATGATTTTTTACCTGCGCGAGATTGGCTATGACCTTGAAAAAAAAATTTATTCGCTTGGCCCTCGATTCCCAAGTACTGCAATTCGGGAATTTCACCCTCAAATCTGGGCGACAAAGTCCCTATTTTTTTAACGCTGGTTTATTTTATGACGGCGAAGCGTTGCGTCAATTGGGACAATGTTATGCGCAATTATTGCTAGAAAAAAAGGTTGATTGTCAGCATCTTTTTGGTCCCGCTTACAAAGGCTTTACCTTGGTAACTGCCACCGCAATTGCTTTGGCAGAGCAGGGGGTTGCGACCAAAGTCACATTTAACCGCAAAGAAGCGAAAGATCACGGAGAGGGCGGGGAGCTGATTGGCGCGCCGTTGAGCGGTAAAATTGTAGTGATTGACGATGTGATCACAGCAGGAACGGCGTTTCGCCAGGCAGAGCAATTGATTACGCGCCATCATGCGCAAATTTCTACGTTAGTGGTTGCTGTGGATCGCTGTGAAAAAGGGCAGCGCGATGTGTCTGCTATAGCAGAAGTCAAAGCGCGCGGCATCGAAGTGTTATCCATTATCACACTCTACGATTTGATTGATTATTTGGAAGAGGATCAGTCTACTACCCAGGCTCGAGTATTGCGTGAGTATGCGAGTACCTGTTAGGAATTAGACACAAAATTCCATATACAGTACTTAAGCAAAATCCTGCGGTCGAGGTGGACTTAGTGTTGAATAAAGAAGTTTAGATGACTAAATGATCGAATTAAATATTCAATCTAACCCAAAGATCGGTATTTTGCGTAAGTCTTGATATAGTAAAACCCGGATTGCGCTCCTGTGTACCGCCATCCGGGCTATTTATATTTAGGAGTTAAACGGGTTTAGAAGGGTTGTGTTTTCTGCAGCAACTGTTGAAGTGAGCGCAGTGTCAACGGCTGGGAATATACCGAAATTTCCTACCGAAAGAACTCTAGATGTAGACGCTCGCGCATCTTCAGCAGTGATAAGGATGCCTAGCAGACCCACAATAAAAGCTTTCAGTGTTGCAACAAAACTAGCCACTGCTTGGCGCATTTCTTCAATATTCTCAAATCTTTCTTTGTCTTCATGGCGAATGTAGGATAAATCAATATTGCATACTGTTTCATGTAGTTGCACAGGGTTTGGATGAGCTTTGAGTGCTGATCGTGCCAGACATGAAATTTTCAAAGATGAGTAGCCCGCATTAGCAATCAGATCCTCTATAAACACAGCGACAGCTTGATTGTATATAATTTCGTTACTATTTCTTTTTAGTTGCTCAAGATGTTGTACTTTTTCCAGAAAGCGAGCGTCAGTTTTGGTGCCGGTTGGATCGATCCACATACCTTCTGTTTTCCCGGTCGATAAGTCCTGGATTTTTAGTAAATGAGTGAATCCTTGAGAGTTCTTCTCATCTATGTAGAACAAAACAAATTCATCGTTTCTCAGTATTTCAAAAGTATGTTGCATGCTAGGTACCTATAAAAAATTGATGACATTATTATACATTAATTAAATAAAAAATCATAGTGCCCATTAAGGAATCACTGTAGTGTTTGTTTTAAGGTCACAATTCGTTGATAAGCCATCTCAATAGCGGCCTCTGAAATATGGCCCAGATGCACTTCCTTTTCAATGAGATCAATCAAATCTTTGGGATCTTGATCCGGTTCATTAGGTGTCAATTGATTCGCAAACATCAACATATCAGCGCCAGCATTGATTGCCAAAGTGATGGCTTGTTTTAAGCCAAAATTGTCTCGAATAGCCAACATCTGCATGTCATCCGTGATGACAACACCAGAAAAATGCATTTTTTCTCGGAGTAATTCAGTCAGCATTTTATGCGATAGGGTTGCTGGGAGTCCTGTGGCATCTAATTTGCGGTTGATGATATGTGCTGTCATGACCATGCCACAAGGATTGGGGCCAGATAATAATTGCTGATAGGGCTCTAATTCATCCGCTTGCCATTCTGCACTGACATCTACGAATCCCAAATGAGAGTCTGCGTTAGAACTGCCATGACCTGGAAAATGTTTGTACGCGCATTGGATATGTTGAGCTAAAAAATTTTGCGAAAAAAGCTCTGCATATTTGGCTACGTCACCTGGATTGTCTGAAAAGCTTCTCTCCATTTTTCCTATGATAGGGTTGTTGGGATTGATATTCAGGTCAATTGCAGGCGCAAAATCCAGATTAAATCCCGCTGTTTTTAGGGTGTTTGCCATATTGGCGGCTTCAATATTTGCAGCATCCAAACTCAGTTGTCCAATAGCCGCTGCAGACAAGGTTGCTGGAAATCCATAAGCTTCTCTTAAGCGATTCACTTTGCCACCCTCGTAATCCACTCCAATCAGTAATGGGAGGTCAGGACGTTGATGTTGTTGGTGCCCCTCATGGTTAATACTTTGTAACTGTTGATTCAAAGATTGAACTTGGTCCGGATTGATGATGTTTTTGCCGACCAGTTTGCGATCGTATAGGATGACCCCACCTAAATTGTTGGCTGTGATGATTTGAGCAATAGGGGTATCTTGATTAATTGTATCCCCTTTGAAGCCAATGATAAGCATTTGACCAATTTTATCGCGTAAGCTAATCTCTTGTGCAAAGCTGGTATGACATAAAAGAATGGATACTAAGAAAAGTGTTGTGGAGATAAAATGACGCATAGTGTGTCCATGATGTAAAATGGTGCATTATATCATATTTCAATTAGGACTTACGCAAAACGCCGATCTCTTCGTTGGATTTAGTCTTTAATTCGGTCATTTAGTCATCTAAGCTCTCTCATTAAAGACTAAATCCGCCTCGACCTCGGCGTTTTGCGTAAGTCCTAGCAAGCCAGTTTTGTATTTTTATTAGATGATAAAAACCAATTTATGTGCAAAACATTTGCAGCTGTGAGCGCTTTTGGTATAGTGACGCCTAATCTTTGTGCGCTGATTTCCTATGCAGAATTCTATCCAAAATAATTATTCTAAACTCATTACGTCAGATCAACTCCATAACCAGAATTGTTACCGATTTTTACAGAAATTACGTTTGCCAACTAAAGATAGTCAGGATCTAGTGCCTGAAATAGCGCATCTTGTCCGCATTCAGCAATCTAATTATGACAAAACCTATGCATACGGGACTTTGTATACTCGTTTTATGACTAGTCTTGACCGTATTATCGCGACTGGCGCATTAGCGGGATGTGAATGGGATGCCTTTTTTAGGTCTCTTTATATAAATGACAACGATAATTTGGTAGAAACTTATCTAATGATGCGAGATTGTGTTTTAGAGAAATCGCCCTCTGGTTTGTCAGTCCAACAGTTGCTTAGTCAAAGAAACGATGAGAATGGACACAACATCAATCAGATCACGCCCGCACAGTCTGGCTCGAAGCCATTTCTTTGTCTCGCGATGGTTTGGCCTAATTATAAACCAAGTCATTGGACAAACTTATCCTCAGTACGTCGTTATTGTTATAATACAGGGGCGGTTTCTCAAGAACTGCGCATGGGAACTCAAGGCCAATATCATGGCTATGTTTCACAGGTTGATCCTGTATTCAAACGCTTTTTGCGCGCACAAAAATCACGAAGGTCGAATGCGCCTATCACGCATATTTACTTTAATAACTTACCACAAGACTTATATCCATTTACCTATCAGAAGCTGTTTGAGGGCAATTTGACCCAGGCATTACAGGGTTTAGAGCAGGAATTTCCTAATATTGCGGTAATAACACTTCCTGCTGCGATGGGCTTAATGGCGCATGATGATATAGCGCATACAGATGTAGTCTTCAAGCGCCACGTAATCAAACAGCTGTTTTTGGATATTGCGTTTGAGTCTACTGCGGCAAAACACATGATCAAAGATTTTCATATTAGTTCGAAGATTCGCAATCTGCTATTTGGCACACCAGAAAATGAGCAAGCTGTCTTAACACGATTATTGGAAGACAGTTTTCAAAAAATGGGTCTCGGCGATC
The DNA here is from genome assembly GCA_018061965.1 of Legionellaceae bacterium. Lineage (GTDB taxonomy): Bacteria > Pseudomonadota > Gammaproteobacteria > Legionellales > Legionellaceae. The sequence continues at coordinate 35,057 of JAGOTG010000016.1, read as the reverse complement.
AAGAAGAATTGTTGCCAGCTCAGCGCCAGGCGGTATGGTTTCATTTTATAAAATTTGAACTTCCACGTTATATTATCACCACGCTTCAACCAGACACCTACAATTTTGCTTGTAAAGATGCGATTGATCGCGGCGGTATCTCATCTGCCTATTATAATTTATTAAGTTCTTTCTCCACCAGCCAGCCCATGAGCCGTGATGAATTTGAGCAGGCCTTGCATGCGGCGCCTTTTATGGTCAAAGGTCGCGGTATGAATGATCATATCGACATTATTTGGAATGCCGTTGATCAATACATCACTACACAAAAAGCACTACTTCAAGGAACGAATAAGCACTGGCTCATTGACTGGCGCGATGCCAATTGTCCTGCAGTCCGTGCGGGAGAATTACTTGAGCGCCGTTTGAGTGACTGTATGGTAGCTTTGGAAAACCGTTCAGACTCATCAGTGGTGCGGCACGCTCTCGATGTTTTGCAAGCAATAAAACAGTGCGATCGGTCGTATGCATGCAATCATGCTTTATTTTTAGACGTGGTAGTGTCTAGCTATGCGTTTTGCCAGGATCCACAGTTGCTATTAGATGATAAAAAGCTCATGCATTACGACCATCTCATTGAAAAAATGCTGACGTGCGATGAGCAACCTGTATCCTGGATGGAAACCTTTTTAAGGCTATTGAGATTTTTATGCTGTATGCAACAGCCTCGTAAAACTCATACGAACGATTACGCAAATTTGATTGGTAAAATGGGTCAATGGCGATCTGTTTCAAAATCGACAGAACATACATCTGATAGTTATAAATTTTGCTTACTTGATCAAACTGGTGATCTATCTATGAAATTTAATTGATGATGGCGAAAATAATCAATATCGAATATATTTTATTAAAGTATATTCAGAATGTGAGTGACACGCATGAATTCATTTGCCTATAGCAAAAGTCAGCGGATATTAGATTCATTGGCATTACTGCTTCTTGGATGTATTTATTATATTCCTATGAACCATCTTATCGTTAATATTTCCTGCAACGATGCCTTGTTTTTCCTGATTCCCATAGTTTGTTTTTTAGCCGCATTATGCGCAGATTTTGTCTCGGGGTTCGTTCATTTTCTAGGCGATCATCCTGTTAGCGATAATAAATGGTTGAATAAGTATTTTTATCTCGATTTTCGTAAGCATCATTTGGATCCCACCGAAATGACACAACATAGTATGGTTGAAACGAATGGATTGAATGTGCTTGGAGCTTGTATTATTTTAATTCCAAGTTTTTTTTATTATCCACAGCCAGACAGTTTAATGAGTTTTTCTTTATATTTATTCATTTTGTTTTTTTCTTTAATGGTTTCTCTGACCAACCAAATCCACAAATGGGCACATACGACCCATCCACCCATCTTGGTTAAATTGCTCCAAAATATGCGTCTTATTTTGAATCCTAGAAATCATATTCAGCATCATATTGCGCATGATAAATACTATTGCATCACGACAGGGTGGCTTAATTATTTTTGTTATAAAACCAAAATTTGGGAGAGATTGACTGGGATAAAAAATAAAAATTGAGGTACTCTATTTTTCAATTAACAACTCTTTAACCGACTCTTCAAGCTTGGTTGTCAGCGCTTGTAAACTTTGTTTTTGATTCAATCCCACGATATGGTCTGGCATGATGGCCTCGCCAAATCGTATTTGGATAGGATTGGGTTTAACAAACCAGTGGTTCTTAGGCAATGCTTTGCCGGTTCCAGTAATGCCTGCTGGAATAATCGGCAAATTGAGCTTATAGGCTAAATAAACTGTACCTGGTTTAAAAGGATGTATTTGGCCGTCTTGAGAGCGCGTTCCTTCGGGATAAATAATCAGAATCTTGTTTTGTGCTTTGGCTTGCTCGCATTCTTTAATTAAGCGCTTGAGTTCTGCAGGTTTGGCCTCACGATCTACTAGGATTAAATTCATGAGGTGTTGTGAAAAACTTCTTTTATTAGGATTGGGTTGGAAGTGATCTTTGGCTGCCAACATATTAAAATCTTGGAAGGGACGGTTTAAACCCAACATGAGTGCAGGCGTATCCATATGGCTACTATGATTAGCGCAGACAATAAAAGGACCATTAGGAAGCTGAGGGCGGTTAGTTTGCAATTTGCAGTATTTGTGCAATACAAGCCAACAAAATTTTTCAAAACCTCGTTGTAGTAAGCTGCTCATAATGTTAACCTAAATTCCTTGTCCATGGATGAATATTATATCAATGACACGAAATATGAAATGGTGGGGCTGGGGAGCTGAAGGAAAAGAAGCGAACCTCTCTAATATGCCCAATTTTCTGCCTTATGTTGAGCGTCTATTAGGCTGCGACACCATTCAAAAACAGGCAATCATTGAGTTAGATGACATTACTTTGCCGCCTGTCATTGAAAACAATGATTTTGTGCAATGGATGCAAAAGACTTTTTCAGCAGACCAATTTCATCAGGATAAAAAAGCCCGGCTTATCCATGCGTACGGCAAAAGTTATCGTGATTTAGCCCGTATTCGACAAGGCCAATTTGTACGAATTCCTGACTGGGTACTTTTCCCAAACAATCAAAATGAAGTTTCTTTACTGATCAATGCCGCTATTGCGCACAATGTTTGTTTGATTCCTTTTGGAGGCGGTACCAATATAGTCGGTGCCTTAGAGTCGCCTCAGCATGAATCAAGAATGATCCTCTCGGTCGATATGAGTCGTATGAACCAGGTCCTTGAAGTCGATGCGATATCGCATACGGCTTTGATTCAAGCGGGCGCTTTCGGGCCGGAGATTGAGGCGCAACTTAATGCAAAAGGTTTTACGCTGGGTCATTTTCCAGATTCATTTGAGTTTTCAACGTTAGGCGGTTGGCTTGCTACCCGATCAGTAGGCATGCAATCTGATCAATACGGCTCAATATCGGACATGTCTTTGGCGATTAATTGCGCAACACCCCAAGGACTTATCACATTAAACCCTTATCCACATGCCTCTATGGGACCTGATTTAAACCAGTTGATTTTGGGTTCAGAAGGACGTTTTGGTATCATCACGCAAGCCGTAATGAAAGTACACCCTGTCCCTGTGGCACAAGCCTTTGGTGCTGTTTTATTTCCTAGTTTTTCGGCAGGCATTGCAGCCATTCAAGATTGTGTTGCGCATCAAACATTGCCACATATGATGCGCTTGTTGGATGTCGACGAAACGCAATTGAGTTTTCATTTCAAATCCAAGAAATCTCCGTTTCAAACGATAATAGATAAGTGGATGAAAAGAATCATTGGGGCAGTTAAAAAAATAGATTTTTCCCAATGTTGTGTGGGAGTGTTGGCCTTTTCAGGGACCACGAAGCAAATTAGATTGCAACGCAAGCAAGTGCTCAGTGCTTGTAGAAAACAAGGGGCAGTGTATCTGGGGGCAAAGCCGGGTAATGACTGGTATCAACGTAAATATGAGTATCCTTATTTACGAGATGTTATCATGGATTTAGGCTGTGTGGTTGATGTGGCAGAAACCTCGGTGCTTTGGAAAGATGTTGCAACTTTGTATTCAAAAGTAAAAGAAGCGGGATATGTGGCGATGGCAAATTGCATTCCTGAGAAAGCTTTAGTCAATTTAAACAAACCGGGTTATTTCGGCTGTCATCTATCTCATCATTACCAAAGCGGGACATGCTTATACTATACCTTTGCTTTTATGCCTGAAAAAGGTCAAGAGCAGCAGCAATACGATGCGGTGAAGACTGCTATTACCAATGCGATTGTTGCTCATAAAGGGAGTGTATCCCATCATCATAGTATTGGTTTTGAGCATGCCAAATGGTTGCCAGATATGTTGAGCAATCCTGGAGTGACTTGGCTTAAAAACATTAAGGCTGGTCTTGATCCGCAATATAATTTAAACCCCAAAAGTTCGGAATTAACACAGGTTGAGGATATAAATGGATAGTAATGACTCCCAATCGGTTGTGTTCATCACTGGGGCCTCAAACGGCCTTGGTAGAGCACTGGCTGTTGTCTATGCAAAGGCGGGGCACAATTTATTATTGACAGGACGCGATGCCAGCGCTTTGCAAGAAACAGTCGCCATTGCCGAGGGTGCTGGTGTAACTGTTTTCAGTATTGTCCAAGATTTTGCGGCCAGTGATGCCATAGATAAAATAATGGCTTTTATCGAATCCAATCATCTTACAGTTGCTGTTCTGATTAATAACGCAGGATTGGGTTCTCATTCAAATTTTGCTCATCTAGCAGAAGAAGACGCTCGTATGCTGTTAGCGGTCAACATTCAAAGCTTAGTGATGCTTACAAACAAAATTGTTCCATTGATGGTGCTGAAAAAGCAGGGATGTATTGTAAATATTGCTTCTGTTTATGCGTATGCGTCTATTCCAGGACAAGTACTCTATTCTGCCAGCAAGGCTTTTGTAAAATCTTTTTCATTAGGATTGAGCCTTGATCTTAAGCGCTATGGCATTCGAGTCTGCTGCATGTGTCCAGGTTCTACTACCCAGACAAAATTCCGAAAGCGAATTGGATTACAGGTTGAAACCAAACGTTTTTCTGCTTCAGCTGAAGTAATTGCGGACAAGATCTATATTGCTCTTAAAAAATCACCGCGCGTGTATGTCCCTCTTTGGTACAATAAACTGTTCGTTTTTTTAATGCAGTGTATCCCAACTGCTCTCATGGCAAATGTTGGCGCATTTGTTGTGTATCGTTTAAGAAAAATTAAGGAAATTTCACGTGAGTAAGTCTCATCTATCGCAGTTTATAGCCGAAAATTTACAACGTCACGAAGCTCAAGAAAAAAGTGTCATTGAGCTGCCTGAGCTTAATTTAAGACGCAAAGAGTCGCTAGAGCAGGCTGAAGAGCGTCTCAATCAAGCCGGGGTTACCGATGAGGTTAAAAGTCGACTACTCTCAAAAATGGCACGTGATGATTTCCCGACTTACGCCGCCAATATTGAAAATTATATTGGCACGGTCAGTATGCCATTGGGGTTGGCGGGCCCATTATCCATTAAAGGTAGTCATGCAAATGGTGATTATTATATTCCACTGGCTACTACAGAAGCTGCTTTGGTCGCCTCGTATAATCGAGGGTTGAAAGTGATTCGTGCCTCAGGTGGCTGTACGTCACTGGTTTTGAATAATGCAGTCCAAAGAGCCCCTTGTTTCGTATTTGATAGTCTTATTCAAGCTGCACAATTTTGTGTTTGGATTGGTGAACATTTTTCTGATTTGAAGGAAGTGGCTGAACGCACTACGCGTTTTGGAAAATTACAGAATATTGAGCATCATGTGGATAGCAATTTAGTGGTATTAGCCTTTCATTACAGCACAAGTCAAGCGGCGGGCCAAAATATGGTTACCTTGGCAACCGAAGCAGCCTACGATCATATTTTAGACTATTGCCCAATAAAACCCCGATCTAGCCTGATCGAGGCCAACGCTTCGGGTGATAAAAAAATGAGCATTAGATCCATGCTCGGAGTTCGGGGCTATAAAATATCTGCCGAAGTCTGTATTCCTTGTGATGCGTTTGAAAAACACATGGGAACAAACTCCAAAATTTTTTTAGAGCATGTGAAGGTCTTACAGGAAGCCAATGCTTTAAACTTTAATTTAAATCCGCATTTGCATTTCGCTAACGCTCTAGCAGCCATATTTATTGCATGTGGTCAGGATGCGGCATGTGTCGCTGAAGCGGCGACAGGGATGAGTAAAATATCCTCGTTTGATGCAAAGCATATATACGCTTCTGTCACAATGCCCAATATCATTGTTGGAACTGTCGGGGGAGGTACGAATTTACCTACGCAAAAAGCCTGCTTAGATTTAATGAATTTAAAATGTAACAACAATCCTTCTGCGGAATTTGCAGAAATTATTGCAGGGGTCTGTTTGGCTGGTGAACTATCCTTGGGTGCTGCCATTAGTAATGGGGATTTTGCAAGGGCACATAAAGTATTAGCCAGGGTCCGTCGCAAATCAGATGTTGAACAAGTATAGCAAGAAAAGCGATAGCGAAAAACCCAGTGTCCTCAAGCATACTGGATATAGGCTACTCATGAGTTGGGTGTCTTCGGAGAAGGAGTCTGAGAAGAACCACCACCGGCTTGTAGGTTTGAATCAGAGTCGTCATGACCTGGGTTTGCAGTAATGCGGTCAGAAAGTGGTTGTTTGGGTTGTTGAGATGAAAACAGGCGCATCAGGTCACTGGAGGCTAGGTGCAAGGGGAGCTCTGGAGCGGCTACCGCATTCTGGCGAGGACTATCGCTGCTGGAAGTGCCAAAATTAAAGAAAGATAAAGAGGTTGATGCAGCCATGTAAGTTGCTCCGTTTTTTTCTAGGTATGATTTTGTGGAATTAGATAGACCCTGACTACCTGTGATATCACTACCTTCCGCACAAAATCCTGCTTTTAAGCGTCGAATTTGCCAAGGAAACCCCGGTTGTCTACCGTCGTTTAAATCTTTATTCAAAAAAAATAAAATACCAGTTGCTCTGGCTGCTACAATTTTATTGTCAGAAGAAGCGCATAACAATCGAGCGCGTATTGGAATACGTGAAGGAACCGTGTTTTGTAGTTCTGTGCCTGTGGTTGTGTTCCAGTACAGTATTTCTTTGGAATTACCTAAAACAATCCATTGATTGGTCCAAATTAAGCATTTGATTTCAGCGGCTTGGTATCGCGCGGTAAGGGTCACGGTTGTTGGGGATACATTCCAAAGGTAAATAGTATGACTCTCATCAGTAGAGGCTAGGCACGTTCCATTTGGAGACCATATGAGCATTTTAGCTGGTCTAGCAGGGTGTTCAAAAACGAGGCGATTTTCTGGTTCATGAGAATATATCATGACCTGTTGAGCACCGGCGACTGCCAATTGTGGCGATAAGGTCCGAGCTGCCAACCAGATGATGCTGGCTGATGATTCATAAGGCACTACGGAAACGGTTGATCTAAATGATGTGTGCTGGCTGTAGATCTCTATAGAACCGTCAGAAAACCCAATGATGAGTTGTTGACCGTTATCAAGATGCGCACACCAAACAAAATGAGTGATCCACGCATCGGATCTGGTTTTTATGAGGATAGGGGGCTCACTAGTTTGCATATTCTTGAGGTATATACTTTGATCTTGGCCAATGGAAGCAAGAAATTGGCCGTTTATTGACCAATGCAAGTATTGAATAGATGCTTGTTTATGCTTGAAAATCGGTTTTAATAAAGGCATATCTGGTTGTTCTATATCTTGAATAGGGTATATCATCACCGTCCCTTTGGCATCGCCTACCGCAATATAATTTTCAATAGGATGTGCGGACATACAAGTGATAAAACCCAAAGGTTCAACATAATTGGATTGATAGACAGGTTGGGTTCGATCCCAAAAATACAAGCGGGAGCAATCCGCATCAATCCCGGAAATAAGTTGTCCATTCGGTAGAATGTCTACTTTACCGATGGGATGATCTTGCTGAAAAATACTGCCATTCGTGGTGTCTGATGGCCAAACTCGAATGGTTTGATCCTGGCTGCTTGAAATCAATTCATCATACCAAAGCAGTGACGTCACGCGACTTTTGTGTCCAGTTAAAGTTTGCGTGACTCTTTTTGTAGTCATATCGAGAATCAGAATGTCACCTCGTACTGTCCCAATGGCTAATTGCGTTTCATGGATAGAGAATGCCAAACTATGAATGGCTACGATCGGGGTAGTATGAGTCACTACAATGGTTTCAAGGACAGGGTTGGTCAATGCATCATACCAGACAGACAGCGTGTTACTATCTTCAGCTGCAATCAGCACTTGCGTTTTTTTACCCCAAATTAGTGCGCGAATACCAGAACGATGTTGCGCTGATTTGAGTCGTCTGGTTTGTTGGGCGACATCCCAAATACGGACGTATCCAGCGCGGCATCCCGTTGCCAAGAGATTGCCATCTGGACCCCAGACCAAATGTTCGATGGGTGTTCTATGTTTTATCCCGCGTAATTTCGCAATTTCGGTGGGCTGGGCCGCAGAATGTAAATCCCAAACTCTGATAGTAGCGCCCAATCCAACAGAAGCGAAACGGGTGTTACCATTTTGAGAGATCAAGTCCATCGCCGTAATGTCTTGATCGTGGGCCGGCCAACAGCGCAATAACTGAATTTGCTCGCCCGTAATTTTTACGACAGCCAATTGGTATTTTTTACTATTTCTATTCGGTGCTATGGGGTAGGCGATAATGGTATCGGTCAGCGAACGGTATACTACAAAAGTTCTAGGAGTACTTCCAATCTCAAGGAAACGAGTGGCATTCAGAAAGCGCGTTTGATCTAGTATCGTATTTTCCATGTTTGCCCGAAACAGGATTGCATTATAAAAACATCCGCCGGTTAGGTCGGTTTCTGCAAAATTGGTGTAGGAAAACAAACCATTGGTTGCATCGATGAAATGCAGAATAAGACCAGAAAAATCTTTCTTTGATAAATCTCTGCCCCATTTGCACAATACAGTAAAAGCATTAGAAGCTAGTTTTTTGTTTTCTTCACGGCCAGGATTGGATTTATGTGTCGTTTTCACCAATTGCAACAAACGACTCTGAAGATGCTGTCTATCGTGAGCGATATGCATTTCTTCTTCGGAAGCATCCGCTGTGTCATCGTCAATAGCGTCAAATGCATCATAGGAACTTTGTTTCACAATGGTGAGCTTTGCTTGCGAACTATCTGTGGTTTCTGGGTATTGTTGTAACAGTTCAATCACAAACCCTAAGACCTCTGGTGTTCTGAGCAAGTAATTGCGACCCCACATTTGTTGGGTCTCTTTATTGGGGAAATCAATTTTCAGTAAATTTTCGATCAAAATTTTCGCGATCAAAAAATATCCAAGAGAGGGATGAATGAATCTTACCACATACTGATCAGTGTTCTTTCTCGAAACAGATAAAGGTGATAACGTACCCATTTTAGTTTCGAGCAGCTCTTGAAATGCCGTTTTTTTCAAAGAAGGTGATGGGGTTGGAATATTATACACAATAGAATCCACACGGCTTCTGAGCATCGCTTTGGCCAAGTTATACATCTCTTGCATGAAATTGGAATAATCTTGGTAAGGATCTGGTAGCTTGTATTTGACTCTCTCGAACAAAGCTTGCCATGTGGCACTATAAAAATCTATGCGCTGCATGGTTTTGTTTGCTTTTCTAGTTAATGAATAATCTACCAAAACACCCGTCATGATCGCTAGCATAAGAGGGGTACGCGCTAGCGAGGGTAGGTCAATAATATTTTGTTCCTGATAAACTTGGCTGAGTGCTGATAACTTTTGTTTAGGAAATAATTGAAAGAAATCTTGGATTTGCTGATCAATCAGAGATTGAATTTCGCAAGTTACATAATTTCCTGGCGCTTCTTGAATAAATTGCCCTAAATGTTTTTGCGCTTCTTCCATGTATCTATCGCGGGCTGTGAAGATAAACACAATGGGGGCAGTCCAAATTTTAGCAGCGGCAGTGCAATCTCGGATGAATTTATCGATTGCGATATTGCTGAGATCTAATTTACTGAGGTGAATGATGCAGGGGTGTTGTGCCAAACTGGCTTTTTGAGTTTTTTCAATGACTTTGTCTAGTGCTGTGTTGAAAGTATTGGGATTTTTATCAGTAATAGTCGATGCATCAAGCGGCACAAAAACCCAAGGGTGGGTTTCACTATGCATTGCATTGATACCTTCTCCAAAACGCGTTACCCCAAATGTTTTACCACAACCAGTACCGCCACTTACGAAAATGAATTTGGGTTCATGGACGCCGCTTTGCGGCATAGTAGATACGACCGAATACAAATAATCAGTTAATAGCACAGGGTTAGCTGCTGGTATGGGAAATAGTGATTTGACATACAGTGGGATATAAGTCTGTGTTTTATTTCTATAATCATCAGTATAAACTTCGGTGATACAATGTTGTTGTAGGCTTACCAATACATCCTGTGCTGCCAATAGCGCATTTTGGGTGACAGCAAGGGCGTCGATTCGGATATCCTGACTGCTATCACGGATTTTTTGTTCTGCGACAACATTGTCAATGCGGGCTTCAACGTGGGCAATCGCGCTTGTAGTGGATACGGCCAAGGTACTCAGGTTCGTTTCCAAGGCATCTACTCGTGAGTTATATCTGACCCTGTCATCGTGCTCGTCTTGTAAGCGTTTTGCAAACGCCTCAGTTTGACTGTCTGCCATAGTCATGTCTTCTAGGACTGCCAAACCCCATTCCGAGCCAATTTGAATTGCCAGCGTATCGATTTGGCAGTGTTTCCAGGTAGATCCGTTAAGTCTGGCATGTGAAATATCGGCATGAATCACGACTTTGTTGTCAGGTTCCCCCATCCAAGTACTGCCGTCTGCCAGGAGATATTGAAAATTGGTACCTGAGCTGGTGCGGATTCGTACCAGGTGAGCGCGACAGAGATTGGCGTGGTGAAAGTTGGCATCGCTAAAATCACACTCACTCAAATCAGCTGCATAAAAATTAACCTTGGAGTAATCCCCAATGAAGACCGTGCGTTGCAACTCAGCGTTATGGCAACAGGCAATCGTTGGGCGCTGGTGTAATTGTGAAAGATATGTATTCAGGGTTAACGAGCGATCAGTTTGATAGGCTGTTTTATAATCTTCTATTTCTTGACGGGTAACGGCATGAGGAAACAGACTTTTCTCAATAATCGGTTGGATTTTGGGTGCGGGGAGGGGGAGTTCATGAAATTTTTCTTTATCAATGGCTAGAGGGATTGTGCGTTGCTTGTCTGCGATAATTGTAATATAACCCAAATCCTCTCGCGTTGTTGTGGATTGAAATTGATCCTGAAAGGGCGTCGTTTCTGCGCCGTAAACTTTGATATCTGGGCCCTCTGAACCTATCCAACGCTGCCGTGCACAAAAGTGTTTTATGGCAATTTTTCGGGATAGCGCTGCGATTCGCAAGGGGCTTGTATTCTCTATAGGTTCTAAGGACACCTCTTCTGTATGAAACAGGCCCGAGGAATGGATGCTTGATAAAAAATAATCTACCAAGGTATCGACAGGAGGTAATTGTTGAGGGTGAGCGCTTAACTCCGCATACAATTTCTTCATCAAACGATAAGCTACGTATTGACCCAGTTTTTCCGCATTGGTACCATTTAAGCGATTTTGTATCGAGTAGTGATAGCGTATAAAAAAAGTAGTAGCGGCTTGGCGCAATAAAATAAATAGCGCTAAACGTTGTAAATTACGTTGATTCTCAAGATAGTCTGGGGGTAACTCTTGGTCTGTCTGTTTGCTATCGATATAGGCATCTACGCACATTTTTCCGGTTTTGATGATAACGATGCTTGCGCCAGCGGCTGCCAGACCTAGTCCAAACGTAAAGGGTGCGGATGCCAGCCCTGCAAAAAAAAGTCCTGCTTGAGCGAATGCAATGATATTTTCACTGGTGGCAATATAATCTTTTTGATCATCTGCACTGAGGTGATAACATTTGTCTAATTCAATATTGATGCGATTGTTAAAAGCGGCAAAAAACCGCTCTTCGTTATTATGAGTCATGATATCCCTATCGAAACTATAATATTTGGAACGGGATTGTACTGATTTTTTATTAGGATTGGAATGGGCAAGGTCTTAAAGGAGTCTCGAAAATAGGATTTGCTATCAATGGAATTCATTCCAGCAGGGAGCGGTCCATGGCTTGTATGCTGCAGTTCAAAATCAATCTTTTTTTTGTATATTAGGTTGTGTATTCTCTTTGTTTTCAGAGGCTGCATCTACGGATGGTTTCGCTGTGTCTTTTGATTGCCAGGCAGCTCTATGTACCATAAATGCGTCATACTGTTTATATAAATCTTGATTGAAAATATAGGTAAGCAATTTGATTATTTTTTGCTGAATGAGTTGGCCCAAAGTATCATTTGGCTGCTGCAATTTAATAAATTGATAGATATCCCTTGAAGAAACTTCATTTTTCGTAGCTAGAATTTGTTTAATAAAAGTAATGCTTTTTTGATTTTCAGGAGTTGTATCCCTTTGGGCTTCTAAATAAATAAGGTATTCGTGTAAATGAAAAAATAATTCAGTTTTCCATTCAGGAGAATCTATATAGTTAGTTATATAGTTAGTTAAACTAGTTTCTGCTAGTTGTGCTTGGTTTGCGAATTGTGGCATTAGTGCTTGCTCCGCCATACTTAGTTGTAGTTTTAGCATGGCGGTTTGTTTGCCTGCCAATAAGGGCGTTAAAGCGTCTAAATCAGGTTTTTGTCCTGAATTTATAGGAATATCAATATGGTGTTGCTTTAAATACTGTGCAACACCAAGGGCATCTTTTAGTATTGCGGCGCCTTCTTTAAGGGATGCGGTAAACTCGGAATGAAAATAACCGCTATACTTTGGATTGTCAAAAATTCCATTTTCTAATAGATAAATAAGGCTGATATCTTCATCACTATAATCGATAGCAGCTAGTTCACAAGCCGTATATAAAATTAGGTCGCCTTTACTACTTTGGGATTCTGGATAATTGCTAGTCAATCTAGAATAAAAGTGCAAAAAACCATAAAGGTCACCGTCCCGCAATAATTCAATTTCAGCCCTCATGTTGCCCACTTTGTCACGAACAGACAAAAATAGCATACATTAAGTATAGTATAAATCTTGGATTTCAAAGCAAATGCAATAAAATTTAGTAGGCTTGATTATCCTAGAAAAAGCAGTTGAAGCTGTAGCGAGAAGGTCTAGTGTGCTGAATTTTAAAGATTTATAGCTATTTTTTTAATGAAATCGTACTCACACGTACGGTGAATTAAAAAAATAGCTATAAATCTTTAAAATTCAGTGCAATAGGCCTTCGTAGTAGGCTTCAACTGCTTTTTCTAGGATTATGCAAGGCTTCCCCTCAGTATATGTAGCACAGAGTCTTTGGCATTAACCCAAAGCTTTTGCTACGCGATTTCCGTAATCTTTATCGGCCTTAGAAAAATGTGCAATTTGTCTGTCCTGAATTGTTTTAGGGATATTTTTCATAGAACGCTCAATATTATCAATTAATTGCGTTTTCTGTGACTCATTCATTAAGCGGTAAAGATTGCCAGCTTGAGTGTAATTGTCGTTACCCTTTTGATGATCATAGTGATCGATATCACCCGATACTTTCAATGGAGGTTCTTTAAAGAGCAGATTATCGATAGGGCCGTCAAAGCTATTGGGTTGATAATTGACTTGTCCACCGTTGTTGCCATCAAAACGCATATGCCCATCTCGGTGGTAAGTATGCACTGGGCACTGAGGTTTGTTGACAGGCAATGCGGCATAGTTCACTCCAATGCGATATCGATGCGCATCCGCATAGGAAAGTAGCCGTGCTTGTAACATTCTGTCGGGTGAAGCGCCTAGGCCCAGAGGTAAATTACCTGGCTCAAAGGCAGCCTGTTCTACTTCTGCAAAATAATTGTCTGGATTGCGGTGTAACGCTATCACCCCGACATCGATCAACGGATAGTCTTTATGTGGCCACACTTTGGTGAGATCAAATGCTGGGATAGGGTAAGTCAGCGCTGCATTTTCTGGCATGATTTGGATCTGCACCTGCCAAGAGGGATACTCTTTATTTACAATGGCTTCAAATAAATCCCGACGGTGATAGTCTGGATCGGTTCCCGCAATCTGCATAGCTTCGCTATCGGTCAGGCATTGAATGCCTTGATTGGTTTTTAAATGCCATTTTACCCAAAACCGTTCGCCTTGATCATTCCATAAACTGTACGTATGAGATGAGAAACCATGCATGTGGCGATAGGAAGCCGGTATTCCACGATCTGAAAATAGAATGGTGACTTGATGTAACGATTCTGGTGATAAACTCCAAAAATCCCATTGCATGGTCGCATCACGCATTCCGGTTTGGGGATGACGTTTTTGCGAATGGATAAAATCTTGAAATTTAAGCGGATCACGGACAAAAAATACAGGGGTATTGTTACCGACTAAATCCCAATTTCCTTCTTCTGTATAAAATTTACATGCAAACCCGCGCGGATCGCGCACAGTATCGGCAGAAGCTTGTTCACCCGCAACTGTTGAAAAACGAATGAACATATCGCAATGATTGCCAATTTTTTCAAACAATTTTGCCCGTGTGTAGCGAGAAATATCGCCAGTGACTTTGAATGTACCATATGCGCCAGCCCCTTTGGCATGGACGACGCGCTCCGGAACTCTTTCGCGATTAAAATGCGCCATGCGCTCCATGAGCTGATGATCAGACATCACAATGGGACCGTTCGGACCGACGGTTATACTATTTTGATTATCAGCAACGGGAATCCCAGCAGCATTAGTCATGTAAGGGCATTTTTTCAATTTGTTCTCCAATTCATCCTTGTACAGTGAAAAACCAGCTGTAACCCTAACTTAGTGCTGGGCACCGCCTCTATTATTTGTGTTTAAAAAGTTTCTAGCCAAGCTTTATGGCTTATCACCTGCACAGGCTTCAGGCGTTGTATGTTGTCTACAAAATTTATTGAACGTAGTTGAACTCTTTGTTACTTCGTCATAGCAGCATCCGCTGTACAATTTCTTATTATTCTTACAGATTCCTTTTCCTGAAGAATATGTTGTCCAGATACACATTTTTTCTAACATGCTTTGGCATGTTGTGACAAAGTCAGGATTGATTTCTGGTGTTAGGGCAGGGCATATGTAAGACTCATGGGGTAGCGACTCTGAATGGGCAGGCCCAATAACGAAAGCGAGTGCAAGGCTAAGTACTGACGATACTAGGATATTCCTTTTCATTCTTGGTCTCCATAAACTAGGTGTACTTGCTAACCCTATGCATCAGGTTGCACTGGGTGTAGAGAGCTCTGATACATCCTTTAAAAGGTAGCATAGATTTTTGATTTTTGACACTCTGTTGCGTGTGCCTACGCGCTGCTGCACGTAGGCTTATTGGGCGTTATACTAAAAGTCGAACATCGCGTGAAATTAAGTCTCTTTAATCGCCGCAATATTGGCTCGATGTAAGCGCAGTTTTTCCACAGCAAGGTACGTTTGCTGGAGCTTTTCTTCTACCGACGCAATCAACTCAATCGGGGCTTTTTCTCTAAACTCGCTAGAATTTAATTTGCTTTGTGCGTATTCAATATCTTTGTCCAATTTAGCCAGTTCTTTGTCTAAACGAGCCAATTCGGCTTGCTTGTCAATCAGTCCACTCATTGGAATTAAGATTTCAAGGGTGCCAACCAAGGTTGAAGCATAGACTGCTTGCTTGTCTCGTTCTGTTTCCACGTCAATTCGGCTTATTTTGCCCAGCGTTTGCAAAATCTTTTGATGTTGCTGAACTTTCTGTTTAAGGTCTTCGTCGATATGGCACAAGATGATTGGCACAGGTTTGGCTGGGCTGATACCAATTTCTGAACGTAGGGTACGCACGGCTTGGATCATGGCTTTGACCCATTCAAACTCAGTTTCAGCAGTGAGATGGATCAAATGGGGTTCTATTTGTGGATAGGCGCATAACATAATCGTTTCAGAGTTGTCTGAGGTAATTTTGGTGATTCTTTGCCACAGTGCTTCGGTAATGAACGGAATGATGGGGTGCAGCAGTTTTAAGACTTGTGACAACACATGGACCAGCGTGCGTCGTGTCCCGCGCTTTAATGGGGCATGTGGCGTCTCATCAAATAAGACAACTTTGGCTAACTCTAAATACCAGTCACAATATTCATACCAGACAAATTCGTACAATTCGTTGGCCAACAAATCAAAACGATAATTCGCCAAATGCTCATGACAGTGCCCAATGGTTTTTTGTAATAACGACAATATCCATTCGTCTGCAGCGCTGTATTGAAATGCGCCATCATCGAAATCACCATTGTCATCTTTGGTGCAAAGGAGAACAAAACGTGCGGCATTCCATAGTTTATTACAAAAATTTCGGTACCCATCTACGCGATTGAGATCGAAGCGCACTTGGCGACTTTGAGATGCGAAAGAGCAAAACGTAAAGCGTAGGGCATCTGCACCATAGGCGGGTATACCATTCGGGTATGATTTTTTAGTTTGCTTCGTAATTTTGTCTTTGACTGAGTTTATCATCAAATTAGTGGTGCGTTTTTTCAATAAATCATGGAGGCTGATGCCATCAATAATGTCGATGGGATCGAGTACATTCCCTCTGGATTTCGACATTTTTTTTCCTTCGCTATCACAGATAAGCCCGGTGATAACGATCTGTTTAAATGGGATTTTTCCAGTAAACTTCATGCCCATCATGATCATCCTGGCTACCCAAAAAAAGATGATGTCAAAGCCAGTGAACAATACAGAAGTAGGGTAAAACTGTTCTAAATCCACCGTTTTTTCAGGCCAACCCAACGAGGAAAATGGCCATAATGCAGATGAAAACCAAGTATCTAAGACATCTTCATCTTGAGTCAATGTGGTGTTTGCATCAAGGTTATATTTAAAACGCACATCATTTTCACTGTATCCTACATAAATATGGCCGTGATTGTCATACCACGCAGGGATACGATGTCCCCACCACAGCTGCCTACTGATGCACCAATCTTCTATATTTTCCATCCATTGAAAATAGGTCTTATTCCAATTATTTGGGATAAACTCAATATCTCCTTTGCGCACTGCATCGATGGCTGGTGCTGCTAGTGGCTTAATTTTGACATACCATTGATCTGTCAATAACGGCTCAATCACCACGCCAGATTTTTCTCCACGAGGGATCTTGGAATGATGTGGCTCGACTTTTACCAGTAAATCCAAGGCAGTCAAATCGGCGATAATTTGCTCTCTGGCCTGAAAACGATCTAAGGTTTGATAGGGTAAGGGGGCATTTTTATTGATGGTAGCGCGTTTGGTAAAAATATTAATCACTGGCAAATCGTGGCGTTTGCCCACTTCATAATCATTGAAATCATGAGCCGGTGTGATTTTCACACAGCCTGATCCAAATTCTTGCTCGACGTAGTCATCTGCAATAATTGGAATCGTTCGATCACATAGTGGTAATTGAACCTGCTTACCAATGAGATGTTGATAGCGGGGGTCTTGGGGATTAACTGCTACGGCCATGTCACCCAAGAGTGTTTCGGGACGAGTAGTGGCTATCACAATGAATTCGTTTGAGTCTAGAATGGGATATTTGATATGCCATAATGAGCCTAACTCTTCTTCAGAAATAACTTCTAAATCAGAAATGGCGGTGCCCAATTTCGGATCCCAATTAACGAGACGGGTTCCTCGGTAAATCAAGCCCTCCTCGTACAATTGCACAAACACTTTATATACTGCGTCAGACAACCCTTTGTCCAAGGTAAATCGTTCACGTGACCAATCAGCAGAAGTTCCAATGCGCCGCATTTGAGTAGTGATTTGCCCACCAGACTCAGATTTCCATTGCCAAACTCGATCTAAAAACTCATCTCGACTCATATTTTTGCGAGATTGACCTTGTTTTTCTAGTTGGGTTTCTACGACCAATTGTGTGGCAATGCCCGCATGATCGGTGCCTGGTTGCCATAACGTCCGCCGTCCAAGCATGCGTTGATAACGAATCATCGTATCAATCAAAGTATGCTGAAAACCGTGTCCCATATGTAAACTACCCGTTACATTGGGAGGGGGTAGCATAATGCAATAGGGTTTGCCCTCACCATTCGGTTCAAAATAACGATGAGTTTCCCAAAGTGTATAACAGGCTTGTTCGATATCGTTGGGCGAATAGTTTTTTTCCACAATAGACCTTGGACACATTATTTGCTATGAAGTATATCATCAAAAGTGCTTAGTCAAAATCATCTTGTCGGTGATCTGCAGCTAAATAGGTATAGATGGTGGGTACTACAAACAAAGTAAAGCAGGTTCCGACTAAAAGACCGGAGGCAATGACCAATCCGATATCAAAGCGACTGACTGCGCCAGCCCCTGAAGCAAATAGCAGAGGAGATACGCCAAATATCATGGCGGCACTGGTCATTAAAATGGGTCGCAGGCGAATGGCCGCAGCTTCTTCAACGGCCGCCTTGCGCTCTAAATGTTTCGTGCGCTGTAAATGATTGGCAAAATCGACAATGAGAATCCCATGTTTACTGATCAAGCCAATCAACGTAATCAATCCGACTTGAGTATAAATATTGATGGAGGCTGCACCCAAATTAAGCGGGACCAGGGCACCAAACACAGACATGGGCACTGCAATCAAAATGATCAATGGATCGCGGTAACTTTCATATTGGGCGGCCAATACTAGAAAAATAGTAATAATGGCTAGAAAAAAAGCCAAAATTAATGCGGACTTTTCTTGCATGTATTGCCGGGATTGCCCTGCATAGTCTGTGATAAATCCACGTGGCAATAGTTCATTTGCAGTTTTTTGTAAAAATGCTAAGCCTTCACCTAAGGTCACATTGGGTCGCATCACCCCTTGCAGCGTAGCGGAATTGAGCTGTTGAAAATGGGTGTTGTCGTTGGGGCTCACATGTTTCACCAAGCGCGTAACGGTTGATAATGGCACCATTGTACCCGTTTCTGTAGCGACGTATATCTGGCGCAATTGCTCTGGGTTCAAACGAAAACGGCGGTCTAATTGCGGAATAACTTTATAACTACGTCCTTTCAAATCAAAAAAATTCACATAACCGCCAGACAAAGCGCCATTCAAACTCGAGCCGATTGTTCGCATATTTAATCCGAGATCAGACGCTTTGGATCGGTCAATCTCCATAATGATTTCGGGGTGATTGAATTTCAATGTATTGTCTAAAAAGATAAACAAACCACTTTTAGTTGCTTTGTCCAATAATTTATTGGAGATCTTTGCAAGGCTTTGAAAGTCAGAAGTGGATTTGATCACAAATTGGATGGGCGGTCCTGAACCACCGCCGGGTAAAGAGGGTGGAATAAGTGCATAGGAATTCAAGCCGGGTATTTTATTCAATTTTTTCTGCAAGGGTTGGAGTAAGCCAAACTGCTTGGTTGAGCGTTGGTTCCATGGTTTGAGTACCATGCCAGATTGCGGTACTTTTGCATTAATCATAAAAAAGTATTCGGTTTCTGGAAAGCTACGATAAATGTCTTCGAAAAACTGAGTATAGGTTTCTATATAATTGATAGTCGCATACTCAGGCGCAGTTGAAACCACATGAAAATAGCTTTCATCTTCTTCTGGTGCGGTTTCTTTCGGAGTATGGGTATAAATATAAGGTAAGACCGCTAAAATCACTGCCGACAGTAGCAAAATAGGAGCGCGTGTTTCAAGCAAACTATGCAACAAGGTTTGGTAACGATCTTTTAAGCGCTGAAAAAAGGCATCAATCCATTGCACCATGCGACCATTTTTGACATCCGAAGAAAGAATTTTAGAACACATCATCGGTGATAAGGTTAACGCAATGATCCCGGAAATGATGACCGAACAGGCCAAAGTAAAGGCAAATTCTTTGAACAACGCGCCAGTTAATCCACTCATAAATCCTATGGGTGCATAAACTGCGGCCAGCGTAATCGTCATCGCAATGATGGGTGTGCCAATTTCTTGTGCGCCACTGATGGCTGCTTGCACAGGCGTTTTACCACTTTCAATATGACGATGAATATTTTCCACAACTACGATAGCATCATCGACAACCAAACCAATGGCCAGCACGAATGCTAATAGCGTCAGCAAATTAATTGAGTATCCCAAAAATAACACTAACGAGCACACGCCTATTAAAGATAGGGGGATGGTTACAATGGGGATGAGTACAGAGCGGATGGAACCTAAGAATAAAAAAATGACCACAACTACAATTAAGGCTGCTTCTAGAATCGTATGCATCACTTCTCGAATAGAAGCGCGAATATAATCGGTTGCATCGTAGGCAATCACGCCAGACAAAGAGGGCGGGAATTGTTGTTGAATGCTGGGAAATAGTTTGCGAGCATCCTGAATCACAGTCAAAGGGTTGGCAATCGGTGTAGGGGTAATCGCCATGAACACGGCTTTTTGTCCATTAAAGCGTACTGAGCTATCATATTTTTCTGAGCCTAATTCTATTTTGGCAATGTCTGACAAATGAATAATAGAATGATGATCACTGCGTACAATGAGGCGTGCAAATTCCTGAGGCGTATTTAAATTTGTATTAGCGCGCATACTGATGGCGACATACTCTCCTTTGGTGCTTCCTGCGGCGGAGAGAAAATTATTACTGTCTAGGACATGAAATACTTCAGCTGGTGTCACATGCGATGCAGCCATTTTAATGGGATCCAAAAAAATACGCATGGCGTAAGTCTGTCCGCCCAAAATGTCTATTTGAGCAACTCCGTCTACTGTTTGCAATTGGGGTTGCACGACACGAATAGCGTAGTCGGTAATTTGTTGCGGGGACATCTCATTGCTGGACAAGCTGAAATACAGTAGTGGCGTCGCTTCCTTTGATTTTTTGACGACGACCGGTTGCTCTGCATCGGGCGGTAATACATTGATCGTTTGTTGAACTTTGCTCATGACATCTGTAAAGGCAGTTTGCGGATCAAAATTTAATTTGATATTGCAGGTGATGACACTGCTGCCCTCAGTACTGGAGGAGATCATATAATCAATCCCTTCTGCAGATGCGATGGCTGCTTCCAAAGGAGTCGTGATAAATCCAGTGATTAAATTAGAATTGGCCCCCGGATAATTAGTGGTGACCGTAATGACCGTGTCGTCCATTTTAGGGAATTCTCGAATCGGGAGATGAGCGAGAGAATTCAAGCCAAAAAACAAAATGAACAAACTGACTACCGAGGATAATACTGGGCGGCGAATAAAAATTTCAGTAAAGTTCATTCCTATTCACCCAAAAGATCAATGTTATTGTGATCTACTAACACATTTTTGGCGTCAATAATCACTTCAGTACCGTCTTGTAGTTTCAACTCTCCAGCCGTCACAACGAGTTGATTAGCCTGCAGCCCTTTTTTGATCACGGTATAGTTGCCATGCGTTTCACCTGGCGTCACATACACTCGTTTGACGGTTAAAATTTCCTGCTGAGTTTGGTTTTGATGTTTTTCCACTACAAAAACTGAATCTCCATACATGGTATAAGAAATAGCAGTGCTCGGTACTGCAATCACATCGTGGATCACGGGTTGCTCCAGCTCTATGGCGCTAAACATCCCCGGAATAAAATTATACTGCGGTGATTTATTGGCTTGATTGGAGGCGGTTCTACACACCACAGCATAACGATCATCAGCAAGGTTTTTACGTTCCGTGAGCAAATTCGACTGGCTAAATTGTTCGGAACTGAGGGCAGGGCAGTTCTCAACGGTGGCTTGCACTTGGATATTATGGGTTTTTGCATCAATTTTAGAATCGATGGCGGTAATCTCCCCGTTGAAATCTATGCCAGGATTTTGTTCCACTGTGAAAAGGATTTTTTGACCGATTTTAACAAGGTTAAGATATTGCTCTGGAATATAAAAACGTAAATAAATAGGGTCTAATGATTGCAACGGAACAATGGTGGTTGTGCCAGGTTGTACATATTGACCAAGATTGATTTGGCGAATGCCTAATAAGCCGGTAAACGGGGCTTTAATGTGTTTCAAATTAATTTTTGCTTGTGTATTTTCAACATTCGCTTCTGCTTGCAACAGCTTAGCGCGCGCTTCATCCACATTGGATACCGCAGTGGCGTTGCGTTTGAGTAAATCCGCTTGGCGTTGATAATTGGTTTTCTGCAAGACCCAATTTGCTTGATGGAATTTGAGTAGGGCTTGGTCAACGCTATCGTCAATATCAATCAACGGACTGTCTTTTTCAACGTATTGACCGGAGTTAAAATGAATCGCAGTTACTTTGCCTGCTGATTGGGTGCTCACATCTACGCCATTGATAGCGACAAAGGTACCGACACTTGCAAAATAGGGGTGCCAATCGATAGGTTTGGTCATCACTGCAGAAACTGTCACAGCTGGAACTTGATAATGAGCAAAATAATAGTGAACGATTGCTTGCTTAATAAGGTTGTATGCTATCAATCCGCCAAAGAGGATCACTATCACTATGATCATCTTTCTCATACGTCTACTCATATATAATCGCTAAAATCCTTTTTAATTGATTCTAGAAATATCATAAAATCCGTGAATAGTCATTAAAAACATTGACCGGACAGGAGCCAAAGGCATAGAATTTGGCGTATAAAAATATGCTTCGAGGCCTTATGCTAAAAAACAACCGTTCCATTGCAGAATTTGATAGTGAATTGTGGCAAGCCATGTGTGGCGAAAGCAAACGTCAAGAAGATCATATTGAATTAATTGCATCAGAAAATTATGTTAGTCGCGCTGTGTTAGAAGCACAAGGATCGGTTTTAACCAATAAATACGCGGAAGGCTATCCAGGCAAACGCTATTACGGTGGTTGTGAATTTGTAGATCTCGCAGAGCAGTTGGCTATCGACCGCGCTAAACAATTATTCGGCGCAGACTATGTTAATGTGCAACCTCATTCTGGTTCGCAAGCCAACGCAGCCGCTATGATGGCGATGCTGAAGCCCGGAGAGCTGGTATTAGGGATGTCATTGTCGCATGGTGGGCATTTAACACATGGTTCCAGCGTTAATTTTTCTGGTTTGCTTTATCGTAGTATGCAATATGGCCTCAACGAAAAAACCGGTTTGATCGATTACGATGCTATGGAAGCGATGGCATTAGAGCATCGTCCTAAATTAATTATTGCGGGGTTCTCGGCGTATTCTCAAACGGTTGACTGGGCGCGATTTAGAGCGGTTGCGGATAAAGTTGGGGCATATTTTATGGCTGATATTGCCCATGTTGCAGGATTGATTGCAGTGGGATTATATCCATCTCCGATGGCCTATGCAGATGTGGTCACAACTACAACGCATAAAACATTGCGCGGTCCCAGAGGTGGGATGATCATGGCGAAAGCCAATCCAGAGCTGGAGAAAAAACTCAATAGCGCTGTATTTCCTGGCAGTCAAGGTGGTCCATTAATGCATGTGATTGCAGCCAAAGCAGTTGCGTTTTTTGAGGCTTTACAACCGGATTTCAAATGCTATCAACAGCAAATTTTAGATAATGCACAAGCGATGGCTGCGACGTTAATCGAGCGGGGATACAGTATTGTTTCAGGTGGGACGGTTAATCATTTGATGCTGGTCGATATGATTGCCAAAGATATCACAGGTAAAGATGCGGATGCTGCTTTGAATAAAGCGCATATTACGGTCAATAAAAATTCTGTGCCGAATGATCCACGTTCGCCTTTTGTGACCAGTGGGTTGCGCCTTGGAACCCCCGCAGTGACGACACGCGGTTTTAAACAGTCTGAAATAGTGCGTCTGAGTCATTGGATTGCTGATATTTTGGATCACATGGGAGATGAGAGCGTAATTACCCATGTCAAATCAGAAGTGTTGGCCTTATGCCGTGAGTTTCCTGTCTACCAACAGTGAGATAATTATGTATTGTCCGTATTGTCATGCCATCGATACCAAAGTGATTGATTCTAGGTTGGTTGCTGAAGGCGCCCAAGTGCGTAGAAGACGGGAATGTATTGAATGCCATGAGCGTTTTACTACATTTGAAACGGCAGAATTGTTGATGCCGTTGATTGTAAAGCGCGATGGCCGACGTGAAATGTTTCGCTTAGACAATTTGCGTGCGGGGATGTTGCGGGCGTTAGAAAAGCGTCCAGTGAGCACGGATGAACTAGAAGTTGCACTGGCCGCTATTATGCAAAAAATTAGAGATACTGGCGAACGCGAAATTGATTCCAGGCAAATTGGTGAATGGGTGATGGAGCAACTCTTTCGCTTGGATCATATTGCCTATGTGCGCTTTGCTTCTGTCTATAAGCGTTTTGAAGATGTGAGTGAGTTTCAACGGGCCATCGATCAAATGAGTGATGGCGATTAGTACGTTTCTAAGGAACGTCCTGTTCCTAAACTAAGGTGTCTATTGTGAGTAATGAGTCAATTAGTGGTAAACGTCGCGCACGTAAACTTGCGTTACAATCTTTGTATCAGTGGTTAATGGCAGGGACCGTGTTGACTGATATTGAAGCACAGTTTTCTGCTGCAAATAATATGGATAAGGTGGATGTGGCGTATTATCGTCGTCTAATTTATGGCATTCCTAAAGAGCTTGCTGTGATTGAAGAGGCACTGACACCTTTTTTGGATAGACCCATTCAATCGTTGAATCCAATTGAGCTAACTATTTTGCGTTTGTGTACTTTTGAATTATTCCATTGCCCGGAAATTCCTTATCGGGTTATTCTAGATGAATCGGTATCGCTTGCCAAAGCATTTGGCTCGCAAGACGGGCATAAATATGTCAATGGTGTGTTGCATAATTTAGCTCAGACTGCGCGTAAAACGGAGATTAACGGACGCTGAACCATGAAAAAAGCGAAAGATGCCTGCAAAATAGCGTTAAAGAAATTTTGGCATAATCCTGCGTTTTTTTTGGCCTTTGGATTCTGATTTGGGTCTGGCAAAAAAGCCCCAGGGACTTATGTGCCCAATTGATCGCCATATATATGGCGGATTGGTGATCATTTGGGATGATCTATGGGCGGGACTTGAGGCTTGTGCAATTTTGCACGTGCTCAAATGGGGGGATTGGGGGATGAATCGAAATCATAAAGAACTCCTGGGTATCAGTTGGAGCATCGTGATTGTATTAGCAGCGCTCTATATTGTACATCGTTTTATTCCATCTTTGGTTTGGGGTGCTATCATAGTGATTGCAACCTATCCGATTTATCTACGGTGGAAAAAACTGTTAAAAAATTGGGATAATTCGGCTGCCTTTTTATTCACATTTTTTTTAGCGCTCATGCTAGTTGCGCCGCTAAGTTGGTTAGTATCAGTCTTGGTCCAAGAGTTCCAGCTGTTTCTTAGCTATGTCAAACAAATCAATGAACTGGGTGGAAAAGCGCCTACTTTTTTACAAGAGTTGCCGATGATAGGGGATCAGATGGTTGATTATTGGGATCAACACATTGGACAACCAGGCAATGTTCAATCTTTTCTATCTAATTTACATCTTTCTTTAACAACGAGTCAGTATATTAAAGAAGTCGGTGGCTCAGTGTTGCACCGCAGCGTCCAAGTGGGTTTTACCTTTCTAAGTATGTTTTTTCTATTTCGAGACGGGCATATTTTGGAGAAACAGCTGAATCAAATTGGCGAAAATTGTTTGGGAGAACGTTGGTTTCGATTTGCAGCAAAATTGCCTTCCGCATTACGCGCAACGGTGAATGGTACGATAGTAGTTGGGGCAGGTGTCGGGATCCTAATGGGCTTGTGTTATGGACTAATTGGAGTTCCGGCACCGACTCTGATTGGCATATTCACTGCATTTGCTGCCATGATTCCTTTTGTAGTCCCTCTTGTTTTTGGTGTTGTTGCCCTCATATTACTTCATCATGGTGCTGTGATTCCTGCTGTGATTGTGATTATTTGGGGAACTGTCGTGATGTTCATATCCGACCACTTTATCAAACCAGTGTTGATTGGTGGCGCGACCCAATTGCCCTTTCTGGCTGTGTTATTTGGAATTTTGGGTGGTTTAGAAACCATGGGAATTTTAGGATTGTTTGTAGGGCCGATTGTGATGGTATTGTTTGTGACGTTGTGGACTGAGTCACATACACCTATAAAAATAAAGAGTGCTTAACCGAGAGGATTGATTTTGGAACAATATAGAGGAACAACCATTCTGTCAGTAAGAAGAGGCAATAAAGTGGTGATTGGTGGTGATGGGCAAGCGACGCATGGTCATACGATTATGAAATCAAATGTGCGCAAAGTCAGACGTCTTTACCAGGATAAAGTGATCGCTGGATTTGCAGGCGGTACGGCAGATGCCTTCACTTTGTTTGAACGTTTTGAAGCCAAATTAGAAATGCACCAAGGGCATTTGGTGCGTGCCGCAGTAGAATTGGCGAAAGATTGGCGTACTGATCGAATGTTGCGTCGTTTAGAGGCCTTACTAGCCGTTGCAGATTCTAAATCTTCCCTGATTATTTCTGGTAATGGTGATGTCATTGAACCTGAGTATGGTCTGATGGCAATTGGCTCAGGTGGTCCTTATGCTCAGTCCGCAGCCCGTGCTTTGCTTGACAATACGGAGCTGAGCGCAGAAGAGATTGTCAGAAAAAGTTTGAATATTGCCGGTGAGATTTGTATTTATACAAATAAAAATTTAACACTTGAAGAATTGGATAATACTTGTGAATAAAACAAATTCTATGATGACCCCTCGTGAAATAGTCGAGGAATTGGATAAACATATTATTGGGCAAGACAGTGCAAAACGTGCCGTGGCGATTGCTTTACGTAACCGTTGGCGCAGGATGCAAATCAATGATGAAGCCTTGCGCGAAGAAATCATGCCTAAAAATATTTTAATGATCGGTCCTACTGGGGTCGGTAAAACTGAAATAGCCCGCCGTTTGGCCAAATTGGTTGAAGCACCTTTTATCAAAGTAGAAGCAACCAAATTTACCGAAATAGGGTATGTTGGACGTGATGTGGATTCTATTATTCGAGACTTAGCGGATATTGGCATCAAACAACAACGCGAACTGGCTATGAAGAAAGTCCAGCATCCCGCTGAGGATGCAGCAGAAGAGCGGATTTTAGATATTCTACTACCTCCAGCACGTGGCTTGAAACCGGAAGAAATCAATACTACAACGCGGCAACTGTTTCGTAAACAATTAAGGGAAGGCCAACTCAATGATCAAGAAGTTGAAATTGATGTGTCCGTGACACCTATGGGTGTGGAAATTATGGCCCCTCCAGGCATGGAAGATTTGACTAGTCAATTACAATCGATGTTCCAACAGGTGGGCACTGGACGCACCAAGACGCGTAAAATGACTATCAAAAAAGCATTGAAAATTTTGGCCGAAGAAGAGGCTGGAAAATTAATTAATGAGGACGATATTAAAATCCGCGCGATTGAAAATATTGAACAAAATGGCATCGTATTTATTGATGAAATCGACAAAGTTGCCAGGCATGCTGATCAAGGTGGTGAAGTGTCACGCGAAGGCGTTCAGCGCGATTTACTACCGTTGGTCGAAGGGTGTACGGTCACAACCAAATATGGCATGATTAAAAGTGATCACATATTGTTCATTGCCTCGGGTGCTTTTCATACTGCCAAACCCTCTGATTTGGTAGCTGAATTACAAGGTCGTTTACCGATCCGCGTAGAGTTGTCAGCATTGACCACAGAGGATTTTATTAAAATTTTAACCGATCCTTTTGCGTCGCTAACCGAACAATATGCTGCATTAATGGCAACCGAAGGCTTGACGTTAACTTACGCAGAAACCGGTATACGCCGTATTGCAGAAGTGGCTTGGCAAGTGAACGAGCGCACTGAAAACATTGGCGCGCGTCGTTTGTATACCGTGATGGAACGCTTATTGGAAGTGGTATCGTTTGAAGCCACTGATCGTTCTGGCGAGACCGTCGTAATAGATATGGAATACGTGAACAAGCATCTAGGAAAATTGATAGGAAACGAAGATTTGGCACGGTATATTTTGTAGGAATAGTGTGTGTGGCCTGACTACTATATAGTCAGGCCCCCAACCTACGTCCCGAGGCCCTTCCTCTTGCGCAAGGCTATAATCGCATCCCGGATAATAACAAACGCTGAATCTATCTGTTCTCTCGTAGTAAAACGTCCAATCGAGATCCGTAAAGTACTTTTCGCCAGATCACTATCGACCCCCAATGCGCGTAACACATAAGAAGGTTGGTGACTGTTCGCTGCGCATGCCGTCATGGAAGAGAGTGCTAATGGATAGACCGCAGGTAACAATTCTGCGCCATCAATGCCTGTAATGCTGATATTCAAATTACCTGCAACGCGTGTGTCCATACAGCCATTACAAACTATGCCTGGAATGGTTTGTAAATTTTTCCACAAATGTTGGCGCAATTCTAAAATGCGTGCTTGTTCCGTGACTCTCAAAGACTCACTCAACGTAAATGCGGCGCCCATCCCTACGATTTGATGCGTAGGTAGGGTGCCGGCGCGTAGTCCTTGTTCTTGGCCACCGCCAAACATCAACGCTTGTATGCGAATCCGTGGTTTTTGCCGGATATACAATGCCCCAACTCCTTTGGGACCGTAATTTTTATGCGCTGAAAATGACATCAAATGAACGGGCAAGGTGCTTAAATTGAGTGGTAGGCGTCCAGCACTTTGGGCTGCATCGACATGAAAAATAATGCCGCGATCGCTTAAGAGCTGCCCAATGGCTGCAATATCTTGAATGACGCCAATTTCATTATTCACATGCATAATCGATACTAAAATGGTATCTGGGCGTATTGCGGATTGGAGAAGGTTTAAATCTAATACTCCAGAAGCTTGAGGCGCTAAATAAGTGACTGAAAAGCCTTCGCGCTCCAATTGTTGAAAGGGTTCCAGAACTGATTTATGTTCAGTACTCATCGTGATCAGATGTTGCCCTTTACGTTGATAAAAACGTGCGGCGCCCAAAATGGCTAAATTATTCGCTTCAGTCGCGCCCGACGTAAACACCAATGAATCCGGAGAAGTGCCTACTGATTGCGCAATTTCAGCGCGCGCAGTTTCTACAGCCAAAGCAGCTTGCTGCCCGGGACTGTGTTGGGAAGTAGCATTGGCATAGATCCCCTCTGGGCCCAAATAGGGCAACATTCGATCAATCACAGCCGGATCGACTGGAGTGGTTGCCATATAATCCAGATAAATAGGCTTAGTTGCCATCTCGATTCACTCCGATATGCGTGAGAATGCCCCGCAAAATGTTGATTTCGGTAGTTTCTAAGCGTGCGCGGTTAAACAAACGGCGCAAACGTTGGAGTAATTTTTTTGGATTGGAGGGTTTTAAAAAATCAATTTGGATCAATATTTTTTCTAGATGAGCATAAAATTGCTCGATTTCATCGCTGGTAGCATAGACATTTTGCGCGGTTTCAACTTGTGCTTCAGGATTCAAATGACGCATTCGCAATTCATAAGCAATGATTTGCACCGCTTGGGCTAGATTTAAAGAGCTAAAATCAGGATTACTTGGGATATGTAAATGGTAATGACATAACAACAATTCTTCATTTGTCAGGCCTGCATGTTCGCGGCCAAAAACTAGGGCGATCTCGGTGTCGTCTGATTGTTCCGCAACGAGATTGGCGCAGGCAGACGGTGTCAAACCAGGCAAAGCCAGATCGCGTGGGCGGGCACTGGTGCCGCAGACCAAATGACAGCCTTGTAAGGCTTCTGCAAGGCTAGTGCATAGAACCGCTGATTGTAATATATCAAAGGCACCGGCTGCTAATTCATGCGCTTTACGGTAGGGGTTCAGATTGGGATTCACGAGGTATAATCGCGTCAAACCCATGGTTTTCATCGCACGTGCAGCGGAGCCAATATTGCCAGGATGCGTGGTGGCAACCAACACAATGCGAATAGACGCTAAGTTCATATAAATATTTTCAATATAAAGCTTGAGATTGCTATCGTACACCAGATACACTGAGAAATACAGGTGATGGTGGATTCTACTCATGTTTCTTAGTAATGTGCAGTCTGGCAGAAAATCACGCATAAAATATCGATTTCGAGATCCTGAAAACTTTTCTCCCACCTTGTATCAATTAGAAAAATTTATGCAAGCAGCTGGCTTAAAGCGGACACGCTGGGCTTGGCGGGCAAAATTTACCGAGCGGAATCTTGATTTTGCGGAGGATGCTTGTGAATGTTTAGAATACAAACATTTGCTAGCGCTCTTATTGGGTAAGCACTGTCCTCAGGTGATGCCTGAAACTTATATCTTGAATGATTATTCATGGTCAACGGTACTCAGCGATATCGCGCAAGATCATTATGTGGTGCGTGATAAATATGTGGATGAAATAAAGGGTTTGGCTTGGATTTTGAAGCCATCTTTGCTGAACAATGGCCAACATATCAAAATTTTCAATCAATTATCGCAAATTGAAGAACATATGTTGCATCCCAATCGCCTGGGCGGACCGCATGTGTTGCAGCGTTATATAAGCAATCCAGATTTACACGATGGGCGTAAATATAGTTTGCGGTTTTTTGTGGTCATTACACGTGAGTCAGGTGCTTTTTTATATCAGAACGGATATTTGAATGTGGCCTTAGCGAAGTACTCAGATGACAATTTTGGAGATCTTAGTACGCATCTTACCAACGAGCATCTGCATGAAAAGGCAGCTTCGGTGGTGCAAATACCTACGCAAGGGCACGCTAAATATGCGGTTTGGTATCCAAAAATTAAAACTATCATCCAAGAAGTAACTGACGCTCTTAAATCAGAATTTCCTCAAGCATTTTTACCCCAGAAAAATCGCACATTTGCTGTATTTGGTTTTGATTTTATGTGCGATGATCGCGACCATATGTGGCTATTGGAGGCGAATCATGGGCCGTGTTTTCCCATTGAGCCTCATCATCCCTTGCAAGAAACTTTGTACCAAGATTTTTGGAAAGCAGTGGTGGCGCAATTTGTATTGCCTATTACGACCCATCATCCTATTGCGAAGCAAGGATCAGTTGGGTTTGATGCGCTGCGCTGAAGGGGGCACTGCCATTAAGTTAAGAGCTTCACCTTTCGCCTACGTCCCGCGGACAAGCAGCGGGACGTAGGCTGAAATCTTAACTTAGGGGTAGTAATGCTGATGGGGGAGTCTAGTCCTAAGCGCCCCCAGTCTCTAAAAACAACTCTCTGCCAATCAGCATGCGACGAATTTCCGAAGTACCCGCCCCAATTTCGTATAATTTGGCGTCTCGCAGTAGGCGGCCAGTAGGGTATTCATTGACATAACCATTGCCGCCTAAAATTTGGATGGCTTGCAATGCCATTTGCGTTGCCTTTTCTGCAGTATAAAGAATCACTGAAGCAGCATCTTTACGACCGACAAATCCTTGGTCACATGCATTAGCCACCGCGTATAAATATGATCTGGATGCATTGATATCTGTGTACATATCTGCAAGTTTGGCTTGGATTAATTGAAACTCTCCAATCGCTTGATTAAATTGTTTGCGATCATGCGCATAGGGAACCACTACATCCAGACAAGCTTGCATGATCCCGACGGGACCAGCAGCTAGAAGGGTGCGTTCATAATCCAAACCAGACATTAATACGGCAACGCCTTTATTGAGCTTGCCTAATATTTGCTCTTCTGGGACATAACAATCTTGAAACACGAGTTCACAGGTGTTGGAGCCGCGCATGCCTAATTTGTCGAGCTTTTGGGCAGTAGAAAAGCCCGACATGGTTTTCTCTATGATAAACGCTGTAATGCCTTTGCTGCCTGCTGTGAGATCGGTTTTGGCATAAACGACCAATACATCGGCATCTGGACCATTCGTGATCCACATTTTATTGCCTGAAAGACGATATCCTTTGCCATCGCGTTTGGCGCTTAATTGCATGCTGACCACATCGGAGCCGGCATTGGCTTCGCTCATGGCCAACGCGCCAATCGCTTCTCCTTGGATTAATTTGGGTAAATAGCGCTGTTTTTGTTCTTCTGTGCCGTTTAAATAAATTTGATTGACGCATAAATTTGAATGAGCGCCATAACTCAAGCCCACAGAAGCACTGGCGCGCGATATTTCTTCCATGGCAATCACATGGGCTAAATAGCCCATATTTGCACCACCGTATTCTTCTGAAACCGTGATGCCTAACAAGCCTAAACTTCCAAGTTTGGGCCATAGTTGATTAGGAAACGTATTGCTGTGATCAATTTCTGCCGCCAAAGGTGCAATTTCTTGTTGCGCAAATTGATACACGGTTTCACGCAATTGAGTATAGATATCGCCAAGTCGATGTTGTAATCCATGATACATGCTGAAAATCCTTAACGTAATGCCATTCACCCTAGTACTATAGCTTCCTCACATACTCTTGTGAATAGAACAGTGCTTTTTTGCTGAATTTAGTTATAATTGCGCTATGTGTAACTGCTTGCATATTATCTTTTTCAATTAGGAATACAATGCCCATCTACGAATACGAATGTACCGCTTGTCAGCATCAATTTGATGAAGTGCAAAAAATGAATGATCCTGTCATTACACGGTGTCCTATGTGTAGCAAAGAAACGGTGATCCGGTTGATCTCGGCAGCGGGCTTTCAGCTAAAAGGCACTGGCTGGTATGTGACTGATTTTAAAGATAATGGCAAACCTAAATCTGGGACGGGGTCTAGCTCAGACCAAAAGAAAACAGAAACGGTTGCCCCAACGAAAGTTGCCGAAAGCACGGGGGGCGACAATTGAAAAAATCAATACGCAGTTATTTGTTGGCAGGGTTAGTTGTATGGTTGCCCATTCTGGTGACCATGTGGATTTTGCAGTTTATTGTCGAATTGCTCGATAGTTCCGTTGCGTTACTACCGGATACGTATCAACCTTCTAATTTGCTAGGTATCAATCTTCCCGGATTGGGTGTCCTATTTTCATTGGTGGTTTTACTCCTAACGGGTGTGTTGGTGACCAATTATTTGGGACAGCTATTGGTTGGGTGGAGCGAAAGATTTTTAGATAAAATTCCTTTGGTTCGTTCGATTTATAATACAGCAAAACAAGTGATTCAAGCGATTTTTTCCTCGAACAGTAACGCGTTTCGAAAAGTGGTGTTGGTAGAATATCCACGGAAAGACATTTGGACATTGGCTTTTCAAACGGCAAATTCTGTGCCATTTTTCGATAAAGACACAGAAAACGAAATGATTTCCATTTTCGTTCCCACCACGCCCAACCCAACCGGCGGGTTTTTATTGATGGTAGCGCGCAACCAAATCAAAGAAATCAACATAACCGTTGACGAAGCTTTAAAATACATTATTTCGCTGGGTGTGATGCAACAAAAGCCAGATGCGAAATTGCCAAAGGCGTAATCAATCTATCCGGTCCGTGAGTGAAATGGATCGGAATTCTTGTTTTGCGAAGCACTAGTTCCGCTCCCTAACGGCTGAGGTATCATGTGCGAAATTATGTCATCCCCGCGCAGGTGGGTATCTATTCACTTTTGCGGCATTGTCACCATATATTTAGATGGATCCCCGCCTGCGCGGGGATGACAGAAATAAGTGATGATCACTCAGCCCATCTGGACACGGCCAGGAAAATCCAATTTTCTTGCCATCTCATTTGATTTAACATAAGATACGCGCGCACAATATACGTGTTAAAAAATATTTTAGCATGCATGCGCCTCTAAAAATTTATACAAATACTTTGGTGGCTGACTTTATTATGGATGGGGATTGATATGTTTAGTTCAATAAGCGGTACTAGTGGTGCTGCTGGTGGTACTACTAAGGCTACTGGCGCAAGGAAAGTTAAAATAGAAGAAGCAACGCTTCAAGCTATGAACTCAGAACTTGAAGCTTTACGATCAGATAACGAACGTTTAAGAAAAAAAGCTGATGAATTAGAACCAGTAGGCCAAGCATTGGTTGAAGCAAGACAGTCGATCTCATCCCTAACAAATACAAACTTAGAACTTTCATCAAAGCACGGAGAAGCAATAGCAGAACTAGCTTTGAGAAATAGTACAATACGTGAATTAGAAGAAAGTTTGCAGCAGAAGAGAACGGCGCCTGAATCTATTCAGGATAGTACGCCTCTCTTGGTAGAAGTACAACAGCT
Source organism: Legionellaceae bacterium (assembly GCA_018061965.1). GTDB lineage: Bacteria > Pseudomonadota > Gammaproteobacteria > Legionellales > Legionellaceae. The sequence goes on along the minus strand of JAGOTG010000016.1, from coordinate 1,277 downwards.
GCGTAAGCAAATAGAAGGAAAAAACCTTGCAGCAGAGGAAACTTCGCGCAGGATTCAACAACAGGCTGAAGAGATACAACAGCTTAAACTCATAACTGCTGCTACACGAGATGTGTCCACCGAGAGTGAGGATATGTCTCAAGCGCTTGCAGACATTAAAGAGTTGCGGAATGAAACAGAACTGCTGCGCGCGCAAGTAGACGAGAAAGCGGTCATACAACAGCGAGCTCGGGAATTGCAGGAAAGGGTGGAAGAACTTGAACAACAGTTGGTAGCGTTGTCAGAAGCCCATCGCAGTTCAACGGAAGGAAAACCTAGCGTAGCTGAACTACAACAAAATTTAGAACGACTATCTTCCCTACTAGATGAAAAAAATAAGGCAATTTCAGAGGCTAACTTGGTTGAAATTGAACTTCGCGGCTTAATAAGTCGTAAGGACAGCGAGCTGAAGGATAAACAGTTAAGGCTGGCGTCTAAAAGTCAAGAGTTGCAGGATGCTGTTGGGTTACAACTGGAGCTTACAAGACGCGGGGAGACAGACAGGAAATCAATTATTCAGATAGACGAGCAGCGCGGAAAGTTAGAACATCAGCTCAAAATAGCATTAGAACACAGCGAATCTTTCTCAGTGTTTCCTGCCGCCTTGATTGCCGGCATGCAACAACGGCAAGAAAAAGTTAATCAGGCTATCTTACATTTGAAGTCTGAATTGTCTTCCAACACAGGAGAGCAAACTTCTAACGACATAGCGTTAACGGCTATTGTTACCTGCTTAGAAGGAGGTCTGGCTAGTGAAAATCCCCAAGCTTATTTCGATGAACAAAAAGACCATCTAAAGACCCAGCTGAATGCATTGCGGGGTGTTTACTCAGTGATGAATACAGCGTTGAATGCTATCTTATCGGTTCTGGCTGTATGTTCAGTAGTCGGTATTCCTGCATTGTGGTTCACGGGTACTTGGAAAAATAACGCAGAGAAAAATGGCTCTGTATTTGCCTTCACCATGTTTGGCGCTGAGCAAAAGGCGAAATGCGATATCTATGAAGCAACTCAAGCACTGGGCGTAACTTTAGGCGCTTAGATTAATTGGTATTGTGCACGGTGTTTTTTGAGATGCGGTGCACTCAAAGCTTGTGATAGTGATAAGTTGGAGTCTGTAAAATATTCCGTGTAACTAGCCATTCCCTTATTCAGTAACTCTATCGCTGAATTCGATCATAAACCGATTCATAGCTGGCTTCCAGTTTTGAATCGGCATTGTCCATTTCTGAGCAATT
>JAGOTG010000015.1:14700-56958 GCA_018061965.1 Legionellaceae bacterium | reverse complement strand
TGTCTTGGCTATTTCTTGAGCCAATTCATCTATATCATGAGTCATAGTTTTTCTCTGCATCTATGCCTATCTGAAAATAGGCAGATTATACACTATGACTAATTACACAAAATTATTTACAGACCCCCATAGTTCTCTATTAATTCAATTAATCTCATAAATTATTACTCCTAAAAATCAGGCTCGTCTTAATCCGACTTTCATCATATTTTCTCTTGCTTAGCTGACCAAAGAGGCAGGCCAATTTATACCTACTTAAAAACCTAGTCATTTTTTTATAAATAGATTGGGATCAATATCTGACAATGACTTTTTATGTTCAAAAATTTCTTTGAACATAAAATAAGTAAATATTCTCTTTTCATCAAAGTCTGAATGTTTACCTGTGTTTAGGTAAGCGCTAAATAATTTATTGATTGAAGTTGCTTCTTCAAGCGCAATTTTTTGTCTATAACAGATCTCTTTTGGAATATATTTTCTTGTATGTGCTAATTCACGCAAAATATATTTGACCTGCTTATTAAAAATTTTCAAACTAGGGTCAAGAGATAACACGAATGCAATTACTTTGCTGCTACAAAATGAATTATTGACATCAATATGATGTTTTTGTGCTACAAAAGGAACATATTCGCCACGCCATTGTACTTTCATGAAGTGACTTTGAATATTTTTCTGTAATAAATAAGGACTATCATCCACTGATGATCGCCCCGTGAATAACATATCTGCACCGAATCCCGTGAAAAGTGTTGAAGTGTACGGTGAAATTCCTTGAAGAAAAATCCAAAAAGCAAGATGAACCTCAACACAAATTGCACTTATGACTTCATTATAAAAAATGGTTTGCAGAATGGCATTCGATAATTCCTTAGTATCAAACATAATTTCATGGTGAGTTGTGCCCAAAAAGTCACTGACTAATTTTGACGAAGAGAATTCATTCCCACCATCTGTTCCCATAGAAAATGTGTGAACATCATGGGCATGTTGTTTAGCAATCGCGGCGATTAAGCTCGAGTCTAACCCTCCAGAAAGTGCAACACCAATAGGTCTGGTATTAGTTGTTTCATGTATAGCTTGGTGTAACAATTTATCTAGAGTTTCAATAGCGATGTTTTTATGAATATTTTTATCTACTGCGAATGAATACTCCAAATAATAAGAGGAGCTGAATGTATATCCATTATTGTTCACATCAATGATACATTCGCATCCAGGAGGAATTTTGGAAATTTTTTTAAAATAACCAAACGATGAGGCACTATCTTTATTTGGACGAATATCATGGAGCTCTTTGAGTGAAAAATCGATCGTATCGACTGTTAAAATTGATTTAATTTCATTAGTAATCCAAAACTGGCCAGCTTTATCGATTAAAAAATGTAAAGGTAACATTCCAAAATGATCTGTATAAATTCTTAATGCATGATTATCTCTAATAAAAATTGAGAACTCACCATCTAGCAAAGTAAAGCCAGCTTTTCCAAATAGGCTATATAGATCAAGCAAAAACTGTGCTGGAGTACTCGTCAGAGCATTATCGATAGAACTTAATAACCCATATCTCAGCGTTGATAAATTTGTAATTCGGCCAATAAGCAGCAGTAAAAAGGTCTCATTTTTTGCTAAATAGTTATCAGTATGATCGAGTTCATTATGTCTAATATATGCATATTCATCACCAAAAGTAATTTTTTTGGAGATGCATTTATCATAAAATATTTTTATAGATTGTGTTAAAGAGTCCGCGTCCTGCGCAGAAGTTAAAACTATAGATTGCAGCATATGTTTTCTATCCCCAGTATTTTATGATGAACAATCCACTTTCAGGTTGTATTCGTTTCTTAGTTTGGATCGTTTTATTTTACCTACAGCGGTTAATGGCAACGATTTGCGCAAAATAACATCATATAAAATAATTTCCGCATTAAAATTTTCTTTTAAGTGCCTTTCTATATCTTTTTTAATATAGTCATAAGTGGGATACCTTCTCTCCAAAACGATATAAAGAATTAATAACGCTCTTTTTTCATGGCAATGTATTTGAATTGCAGCGCTTTCTGAAATGTAAGAAATCTGATTAATGTAAGATTCAACCGATATAGGATGAAAAAGATGACCTGCTATATTTAACGTATCGCCTGCTCTCCCTATTAACTTGAAAAAACCTTTGGGCATGATCTCAATCACATCGCCAACACGTCTTAATGGGTTACCACTTGAATCTATAGGGCTATTTTTGAAATAGATATCGTGATGGTTATCATTCAACAGGGAGCGGGAAAGAGAGAAATGCCCCGAATTCATAAATACTTCTCCTATTGTTGGCGATAGCTTCTCCTCTGCAATCAAAACAAAATTTCTTCCAGGTGTTTTTGCGTTAAAAAAACCTAATGCTACAGGTAAAATATCAAATGATGATAAATAGCTTTTACCTAATTCAGTACCCCCACATATTTCTAACAGTGGCCTGTAACAACATCTTCGTAAGAGGTCAAATTGATCATCATAATCAGCAGACTCTCCGGTTGAGTAAATTAATTTAATTTTTTGCAAATCCTCATGATGCAGTGAGTTATTTTTTCGCCAATAATGTTGAATTCTAGGATAAGTTCCCAGTCGAGTTATACCTGATTGTTTTATAAAATTTGAAAACCCTGGATCTTTGGGACCTAAGTAATATAGGGCTAATGTGCTATGATTGAAAAAAATACCAAAAAGAGTTATCGAGCCGACAATTGCCCCTAGACTGGTTGGCCAGTATGTGATCTCATCGGGCGGAATATTGTGGCCTGTTTGCGCTAAAATCATCTCATGTGTAATAGGTATAGCTTTGGGACGGCTAGTCGTCCCTGAGCTAAAGCAAATATAAACGGTTTCTTGGATATCGTAAGAATATGTGGGAGATTCTAGATTAGCACAATCTGATAAAAACTGGTTCCAATCAAGTAAGTGTTCTGTATGATGACAACTTTTTTTTGAAAGCAAGATGAGTTTGTTTGAATCAACAAAGTTTAATTTTTCCATAGGAGACTCTTCGTTCAGTTCAGTGTGGTAGTCATCCGTAAAAATAAGTTTTGATGGTACGGTATTTAGTTGATATTCAATTTCTCTTTTTTGCAAAAAACCCATTACACAATTGATAATACAACCTATTTTGATCGCAGCGAAAAATACAGCAATGGACTCCACCGTATAATGAGCACAAATAGCAATAGTATCTCTGGATCGAATACCGTGATTTATTAAACTTATTGCAACATTATCAATAAGCTTTTTTAGCGAGCCATAATCCACTATTTCTATCGTATTACCATCTTTTGAATAAACCAGTGCATGGTTGTTAGCAAGATATTCTGAATCGAAATAAGTGTTATAACAATTTAGTTTTCCATCTTGCAGCCATATTGCTCCCTTTTTCTCATCATAATTAAAAATTTCTCTGTATGGCTTATCAAAAACAACCTTTTTATTTTCAATATTTTGCCTGATATACTCAGCTTCATTATCGATAGTCCATTGATGATAATCATTAAAATTTTTAAAACCTTTAGACAGCAGCATATTTTGGAATCTAGAGGTTTTTAAATACTCTTGCGTGGGAATCCATATCGGCTTAGGTCCTTTGACACTTTCTTGCCAATTGGCATAAACGAAGTTGAAAATTGCCTGATGTCTTGTGAGTGGCCATTCTGGGTTTAAATAATGTTGTGCTAGGTATAGCCACATTTCTTCCGTTGGTAAATTAAGATTTAAATAATTCTGGAGCTGCTCTAGTTCAGTGTGAGAAAATAAATTTTTTAATTTATTCCAACGATTGTTTGTATTCATAATTTGATTAAGAGCTACAGCTATTTCTGTAATAGATTGTTCTTTAAATAAATCATCATGCTTTTCTTGAATAGTGTATTTTTCTATTTTCTTAATTAAGTGGGCCCACCCATTCCATTCGTCCGCGCTTAGCGGGTATTTATCTACCTCGGGAATATCGGATTTAATCAAATAAACAGTTTCATTTAAGTAATTAGGAGTGTGTCTAAAAAGCATTTTAATATTACGGCAAACTTCGTGTTTAAATACAGACCCCTCAGGTAAATCCAAATTAATTTGTTGTTGCTGGCGCAGCCAGTTCATTTCTATTTCAACTTCATTTTGCAGCAACGCATCAGAAATCTGATTAGCATATAGTTTTTGAATATTGAAACTATCTATAAGAATAATTTTATCTACCATCAATCCTCTATTCTTTAATTGAAATGCCATTTCAAGCGCTACAACACCTCCAAATGACCAACCAGCGAGATGAAAGCTATCTTTTTTTTGAACAGAAAATATAATCTCTACGTAATTTTTTGCCATTTCAACTATAGATTCAAATCCATCTTCTTGACTAAAAAACGGATTGCTAATAGCGTATACATTGTAGCTTGTAATATAATTTTTTAATTTTAAGTATTGAAATGATAACCCTGTTATGGGATGAATAATAAACAAATTAGGTGCATCTGGAGCCAGCAAAAAGTAGAAGGATGCAAGCTAACGGAGCTTGTGCTCATCTTGTGTCTCCAGGAGATCGAGTGATTATTTGTGTGTATGCTGATCTAAATGAAGAAGAATGGAAAGCTCACCAGCCAACCGTTCTTTTTATGGATGAAAAAAATAATTTTCGATATAAGCAGCCATACGAAAACGCTCATTCTGAAACCTGTTTTTTGCACACAGCAGAAGTCTGAAATTTATACGCAATGATTTTTCTATAAAAAATTAATAAATTCATTGCGGATACAAAATAACCTAACATAAAGCCAACTCTTAGTCCAACTGGTCCATAGCCCATGGTAAACCCAAAAAAATAACTTAACGGAAGCCCCACAAGCCATAAGCCTAATATATCAATTATCATAGGTGTTCTGGTATTACCTAATCCTCTTAAGCTACCTGTAAGAATGTTTCGCAAACCATCCATAAATAAAATTGGAATACTAGCTATCAGCATCGACTTGGTTAATTGAATTAGTTGGGTATTATCAGCATCTGTAACATTAATAAAAATGCTCATCAGCTGTACCGGTATTAACAAGTAAAACAATGACCAAAGAGTAATAATTAGTAAGAGAAAATAATATGCCGTGTTTGTGTACGATTGAACTGATAATTCTTTTTTATGCCCAACGTACTCGCTAATAGAATTGGAAAGCCCTTGAGAAACGCTGAGAGACCCTATTAATAAAAAAATGGAATATTGTGATGTAATTTGAGTACTGACCAAAGCATCTTTGCCAAAATGCCCCATAAGAAACAAGAAAAAGAGTACAGCGCCTAATTCTCCAGAAAATTGAAAACCGATATATACACCACTGTTAAGGAGTTGCCTTATTCTTGACCAACATCCCAACTTAAGAGTTTTTAGATATAAAAAAATACCTATATCACTCGCCCTAAGCAAGAAAAATGTGACGGGCAAAATAAGAAGATTAGTCAACAAAAGTGCTAAAGACGCACCTGCTATGCCTTGTTTTTTTTCTAAGATCAATAGATAGCTTAAACCAATCATAAGAGGTAATCTGATCCAACATTGAGCTCTATTAAGCGCAGGTTTTCCTAAGCCAATGCATATTTGTGAAATCAGTGAATTGAGTAGGAAAGGAGTAATAGAAAGCGCAGCATAATGAAAGTATTGGGTCGTACATAGCGCCAGATCAAAAGGCTGGCCTAATAAGATTAGAATATGCATACCATTCCAGAGCAAAACTGTCCCGAATGCACTTAGCATCAGTGTCAACAAAAAACCATTGAAAATAACATGTTTGACTAATTTTATGGGTTTTCTGAGGCCAGACTTACCAAGCGTCAGACTAACTGTACTGAGAGTTGCTGTCATAAAAACGCTTATAAAAACAAAGTAAGTATTTGCAACAGCAAATGCAGCAATCTGTTTTTTTCCTAGGCATGAGATAAAATAAGCACTAGAAAAGTACGAAAAAATGCTCACAAGGTGTATTAGATAAATAGGGGCAGTATATTTAAGAATATGTTGAAGGACGTGAAATTTAATCAGATTTTTTTCTATATGATTTTCCATTCTTGATGGCTCTAACCTTGTATGAATAAATTAACAGGGGTTTTAATTCGAATGTAGATTGTCAGAAATTTTTCAGTAACTATACAACCTTATCACGCTTTCAAATCTGATAATTTTTAGATATCCAAAGTTTTCGTAAAAGGGCACATGGTTTATTCAACATAGAAAACACTGGACTGTTCATTAGCTAATGCAATACGGTAAATGCTATGCGCAACCATAATATCTTCTATTGCCATGCCTAAGGGATTGAAAAAAATCAGACCGCTATTAATCGGAATTTTTCCAAAAATTATTTGACCTATTTCAAGTGTCTGCTCTTTTTTAAGAAGTCCTTCATTAACAACATCAGTAAAACTCGATTTAGCATGAAAGCACTCATCCCAGTCATCAACAATAACATGAGATGCTTTTGTAAAAACATCTTTATGAAAATCCATAACCGATTGATTTATAATTAATTTGCTTTTAATAACATCGTTAAATGTTATGTAAGGTCGAGTTGCAGAAGTCGTAGTTATTACAACGTCAGCTGCAGAGATTGCCTCTTGATAACTATTACATTTTACGATCTGTTCAGATAATAAATCATCAAATAATGCATTTTGACTAAAACAATATATTTTTGTAATTCCCGGGTAGAGTTTTGGTAACATTTTAGCATGTAAACGGCCTAGCTTACCCATCCCCAAACATGCAACAGTTTTGACCTGCGGATATAAAGTATCAATACCTATAAGAGTCATAGCAAACGTGCGTTGCGTACTAATCTGAGAGGCATCCAAAATAGCCATTGGGGCATTAGTTTTGGGGTCGTTTAAAATGATTAACGCATTTGCTCTCTCCATCCCGAGAGAGTAATTATCAGGATGACTCCCAATCCACTTTATTCCAGCAATGCCAGGATTACCGTCGACATAAACTGGCATGGATATAATTCGATCAATAATACTAACTTGTTGATTTCGTCTAATATATTGCTTAGGTGGTTGTTTTATTTTTTTGGCATAGTGCATTTGTAATGCATTCATCACTTCGCTTTTTACTAAATTCGGATGCTTATCTAAAATAGCAGCAATTTTTTTAGCATCAATCAATTCAATGTGTCTCATCTAAAGACTCCCATTGACTCATATCATGAAACACTAGATCTAGAGATCTAATCAACCCCCAAATTTCTCTATAAGGCGGCCATTCGGAATGACCTGTTTGAATATCCTTTTGTTTTTCATAAAATGCTACTCGCCAATCATACTGACCTGGTTTACGATGATGCATTTCATGAGAAGGAAGAGGGCCAGGAAGAATCGTCAATCTGACAATTAAATGCCCAATCATTTTAATTATCCAGATAATCCATCTATAAGTTTTTATAGCCAAAGATTTTGTTTGTAATGGCAATTCTGCACCACTTAATATTGACCAGCATTTTACGGTGAGCGCTTCTCGCTTATTTTTAATTAAGACAACATTTTGCTCAGGAGGCATAGGGTGCTCGCTAATGGTTTCAATTAACGAACTAGCGGTTGATAATACAAATAAAGGGAAGAAAAACGCAACAATTAATTTATACAATGGAACCGACGATACCCAACAGACGTAACTTAAACCAAGAAGATAAACAATAGCTAAAAACCTTCTTGTAAAATTTTTTGCCGTAACATTGGCTTTTATTCTATCGTAAGTGCTTTTCAAATAGAAATAAGGGGATAATAAAGTTTTAGCTAAATTTATCCATAATTTCTTTTTACTCATACCCAGCTTCAAGCCCCATTCTGCTAGATAATGAATATGTGGATCTTTTCTTGAGCACAATATTTCATTATTATGATGTAATGAAACATGGTCATATTGATAGGCTTTAGCTGTCCTTACTACTAAAAGAATAGTTACCAACTCACCTAAAATTTTGTTAATATTTTTATTAGATGAAAATCTATTGTGAACACATTCATGTCTGATAGTCAGTACCATGTTCCTTGTTCCTGCTACGACAAAAATCCAAAATATCGGGATTAAAAACCAATTAACAGATAGCTGATCTGTAATTACGTATATATTCCCCAAAATACCCAGAATAAATAAAGAGAGCGGTGTAAAAAAATGAATCCAAATACTAGAGACAAATAATGGTCTTTGATTATTAAGGGCCTTGCCCGTTAACCAAGTAAAGAAATTTTGAGTCCAACTTGGAAATGTTAAATATGAATCGCGAATTGTGCTGCCATTGTCCATAACTACAGTTCCCTTTTATCGTTGAAGCCTATTTTATATTTAATTCCAATATTTAGAGTGATTCGATAAAAAAATATTTTTTTCTGATACGGATGTTAAAAAAGCATCGTACTCTGCTGTTTTACCCTGTAAAAATTTATAAATAACTTCTCTAACTTTAGGATAGGCAAAGCCCGCAATAAGAGCTTCTATCTCAAGAGGTTTTAAATCAGGATGCCATATGTCAAATATTAAAATAATTCGACGGCCAGAGCCTCTGTTCCATACTTCATGCTCGAATGAGTCCTCAAATAATAAAATTTTTCCTCTTTCCCAAAATGTATTGATTGTCCCAACTCGCATTTCACAACCCTCTGGAACGATCACCCCTAACATACAGCGTAATCTAAAATTATCTAGACTGTAGTGTTCAGGTATATGAGCACCTGGATTCAGTGCGGAAAAAACAGCATTGCCCCATGAGTACAAGAGACACCTATTAGGAATTTCACTTACAATTTTCACGGTGTTCGGAAAGAACTTTACGTTGATATTTTCATCAACAGAGGGCAATGGATATATTCCCCAGGCACCAGGTTTGAGATTCTTTAAGTGGAAATTGAGAAAATGAGATTCATTGGATTCCAATGACAAAGCTTCCTGTTCTATTTTTGAGAATTCTTTTTCTAATATTTTAAGATACGGAAAATCATTTATACGATGGACAAATTTGTTTTCTAATCCAGGAAATAAAGGCAAGAGCCTTGGAGCCGGTAAGTTCTTGTTGTTCTCATTATAGTCAAGATTTTTATCAGTATATTTTTCCAGGGATTGTAAGAATAGTTTCATTCGACCAAAATCAGCATCCGATTTTGACATAACTTTGTCAAAATACCCATCGTGTTTCATTATGTGCATAATATCCGCACGACATTGTCTGCTTTTGTTTCGCATAATGAATGCTTTTCCTTAGGCTTATAGTAAATCCAATTTATTTATTTTCACATTTAATGGTTGATAATTTTAACATTGTCAAAGAAAATACCCTAGTCGTTTTTATCTGATTTTGTTTAATCTTTTTGTTCAAATAAACATCTCGTTGTTTGGGGATATTTATTTTACAAGTAAAACTGATGAGGAGTTAATTATTCAAATGGAGCAAACTATTTATTTTGATAAAACAAAATTAGATGGGTTTTTAGAAAAAATTGATCTTGCAAAACAAGCCAATCCAATCATATTTTCTGAATATTTAAAAAAGTTCTTCCTCGATGAATACTCGGATTTTGTAAGAGAGATTAAAGACGTCGCGCAAGCGAACCCTCCTATAATTCATATCAAACATACTAAAAAAATCTCGTTTGACACAGCATCAGCTTACGTTGGATATATCCAAGAACCAGAGCAAATAAAAGCTCTCATTTGTCATATGTACGCGACTATAGGTGTTATGAATACTTTCCCGATTTTATACAAAGAGGAAACAAAACATCTGATAAGAGCAGTTGTACCTCGTCCTGACTCACAATTTGAATATAGCTCCCAATCTCCATTTGTAGATTTGGCCTGGCATGTTGACGCAGCTTATAGGCCAATAATGAGAAAAGAACAATTATCGCCAATGCCAGATTACTTGGTTTTTGGTATTGTTCACCCTGGTAAAGACAATATACCTATTACCTATGCAATTCTAGAGGATGTTTTAAATCAACTCGATGAGGATGAAATTTTAGTTGGGTTAAGCCCTGAGTTTTCAGTCACTAATCCTTATTCACTGAAAGAAACAACAGTGAGCCAAAATATCCCATTGTTATACAAAAATAACGATGGCCGATTTTATAGCAGGATTACCCTGCGAGGTGTGGCGGGTCAAACTCCAAAGTCCGTTGATTTTTGCAAGAAAATCAGTCACATATTAGGGCAAGATCAGATGGAAAAAACTGTATTTGTGGAATCTGGGGATATAGTTATATTAAACAATAAAATAACTATGCATAAACGTAAAAAGTTTAGTCCCTCGTGGGATGGCAAAGATCGATATTTTCTTCGTATGTATTCAGTTAAAGACATAAATCAAGGCATATTACCAGATACTTCAAAACCATGGGAGTGGTATTAGTTGACTATCTATAAATTTGTGCATACATCAATTGAACAATATATTGAGTGCAAACGATCCTGATTACCTAGGGATGATGCAATTAATTCCAGAGTCGTATAGTCCTGCTCAGAACATCTAATTATGCGATTAGATTTTGATCTCGATCCAAGCAATTAATTTCTTATGTAGCATGGGTTTTTTATATGTTTTTAGGTGGTATTTACAACAATTAATCGGGAGATAATTTTTTTGATTTAGGTCTTTACGGTTAAATTATTGTCAAAAATGGGTGGTGTAATTCGCATTTGCCCCACTCCTGTAATAACACCCGAAATTGGCTTAGAGTATTTTTTTCACTCCGTGCTTGTCATACCCCGAACTAGGTTATTTTGATGAGCAGACATGTGAATCGGAGCCTTTGCCTAATCCTTTTGGGCCTAAAGTGTTACCCATGTCTCCGGAATAGTCCTTTAAACAATGGTGCGCTCGGAGGGACTCGAGCCCCCGACACCTTAGTTCGAAGCCAAGCACTCTGGTTTTAAAAGTGTTATATATCAATGCCTTGCGATGCGTCACATCGCATAAAAACAGCCTAAAACTGCTGAGAACAGCGGGGCGCGGCCATAGTTGAGACACGCACCGGTCTTGTGGAATATTTGCGCATTGTGGTTAAATTAATGTCTTTCATGCACTGTTATCGTCGACTCACCAAATCACGCTTTCGTTCATTCATAATTGCTGATAAAATGCGCCTTTAATGTAGAATTAAAACCAAACAGCCTAGCATGGAATCATTGAGTAATACAGGAGTTAAAATCCATTCATTTTAGTCAAAAAAACCAATATTATTTTGCAAATTAACTAACATATGGTTATCGGAAATTTCGACCGATCAGGTCAATACCCTCTATAGTCGCGCACAATTTTTATCGACCATCATTTAGGCTATACCACTACCAATCTCAGCAATACGTTAAAGGAAAAATCATGGCAAAAGATAAGATGTTTAGTCCTACCCAAGAACAATTCATTACAACATTTACAGATGAATTTCTGCGAGAACTTCTTTTTATTGTCGATATATCACGGGGTCGAGCACAGGCGCGCCCGAGCTTTTTTGACCAACTGATCGGCAAGATCAATTTAGGTGCAACTCTTTTAGGTACACTCACGAGTTTTTTTCCTGCGGCAAGTGTGGCTATCGGAACTGCCGGTCAAGTGGTGATTTGTATTGCAACTGGATTTAAATATTTGTATGAAGCAGATATGAATAGCAATGTTGAACGTGTGGTCACAGGTGGAACTCAACCGGACGTTTTGCTCCGATTGATGATTGAAGGGGTTGCGAGGGAAGCTGCAAAGCGTCATGAGTTTTTTTTAAATATGATGTGCGATCCAGACGCTGTGGATCTGTTTGCCATTGTCGGCGTTGCGCGTGTTTTACAATATTTATCTGATCATAAAAGCGTTTTTTTTACTTCGGAAAATCTAATCAAAGGGTTAATTGAAGGAAAATCAGGGGCAGGCCAGCAAGGGTTTCAAAACAATCAAATTCCTTGTCGACATAGAGCCGTTCCATCCGTTTCTGCAGAAACGGTCTATGGGCATTCAGCGCATATGGATTTACAAGGACGTTATTACGTCAAAGAAAAAGTCAGATCTTATTTCAAAAGCACGGATCTTCACTTCGTTAAAATGATGGACAACCCTGCTGGAAAAAACATTCCTAAAGCCGGCGTCATTCTTCTAAGACCGACTGAAATTGAGACTTACGGATACGTGGAAACTGTCGTTACCTCTGAAATAGAGGACCATTTAACTCAGTATCGTCCTGGATATGTTTTTGTAACGCGTTCAGATATAGAACATTACATAGCAACACAAAGAAGCATGAGCGAGCCTCTTTCTTTAAGAGAACACTGTGGTCATAAAGGGATTATTTGCCGCGAAGACTTAAGTGGATTAGATCTTGAACGAGCAGATTTTAGCGGCGTTGATTTTGCTGGATCCAAATTCATCAATACAACATTAAATCATGTCAACTTTGAAGCCGCGTATTTAGTGGGCGCCGATCTAAGCCAAGCCAAAGCGAATGATGTTAATTTTAGACATGCAAATCTTTCTTTAATCAGTGCTACAGACGCTTTTTTTGTTGGCAGTGACTTTATTCATGCACAGGTGTTTTATAGCTCATTCACACGAACGACGATGTCAAACATTCAATTTATCGGGTCTGAATGGAATGGCTCCGATTTATCGACGATTATCACCAGTGCTGACATTAAGATTGATTTGAGTCAACTGAGCGTTACAATCAATCGACTCACTGAGCGGCAAGATGCTCAAGAAACACGTTTAATTGACCTAGAGCGCAGGATAGGACGCTTCTTACTGGATCAAGATCAACGTGTTGTGCAGTCGGTTACGAGTAAATTACAACGCCTAAAACGACATGCGCTCGATGATGAAGAGATGACAAGAGAACTGGAGTGTTATATTCCCGTACAAGCCACCCTCAATATTCGCTCTAAACAACATTTTGACCTGGAAACAAAAACACTAGAGTTGTTGCAAACGGATAAAAAGGTCATTTTATTGTTAGGAGGCGCAGGAGAAGGAAAATCAACCTTTAATCGTTATCTGTATAAAAAACTCTGGGAAAATTTCACAGAAGGCAATGCTATTCCTGTATTTATTTCATTGCCGAGTATCGAAAATCCTACCACACAATTACTGCAAGAGTATTTTCAAAGAGAAGAATTTACAGTCGAAGAAATCTCCTATTTACATACGCATCATGCGTTCACATTTATTTTAGACGGCTACGATGAAATGAATACTACTGACGCAAATCTTTATGTAAGCAATCGATTAAATCATTGGCAAGCTAAAATTATTATTGCGTGCAGAACACAATATTTGACCCAATTTATTAATTATCAAGATAACTTTATTCCCTTTCTCGCTGCTGACCATTCTTCCTCACAGGGTTTCGAAGAATTGACGGTCGTACCCTTTAAAAAAGATCAGATTGATGCCTATATCACCAAATATTTATCTGTAAATGCAGAAGAATGTACTTGGGCAGATCTTGAAACTTATCGTGAGCATATTAATACCTTACCCGGCTTATCAGACTTAGTTGCAACCCCTTTTTTATTGATGATTGCTTTAAAAATCATGCCAGTGATTGTCGATAAATATGCTGAGTTAGAGGCAGGTCTTAGAACAAAAGTGACTAAATCAGAATTATATGATGCTTTTATGCAATGGTGGTTTAGACGCGGAAAAATTAAATCGTTGATGAATCCGCGGGGAAACTCACGAGGCTATCATGACATCACAGTAGAATTTCAACATAGATCAGAAGCGTTAGCCATTGAAATGAAACATGCAGATGTCATGCAAGTACGTTATTTCACTAATGATAAAAAGTTGGAAAAAGTATATGGCGATAACATTGAATTAGAGAATATCCTCTCCATTACTTCCGATGAATTATCTGATATTTCATTTGAAGAAAATACGATGATTTTACTTTATGTGCAAAATTGTTCAGAACCTGAAAAGCAGTGGCGTATTGTCGCAAGAAATAATGCTGGCGGATTAACGTATAATGCCAAGACAGGCTGGTTGATGGTGTCTGAGTTAGAACAACGATGGTCGGCGCGAACTACCAGTATTGCAGAACATCAGCAACAAGTCCGAGAAAAGGCTAAAGCTTTAGAATATGCGACTAAGCAATTATACAAGCATACCCCTGAAACGTTACCTGAAACACTAAAAAAAGAAATTTTCGATATCATTCTTCTAGGACTGACCCATCCTTGGGAATACTTTTTTGATTTAGATAATCCGCAAACGCAACGCATCCTACCAGGAATACCCGTGAAACCCACAGACCATGGAGGTTATGCGTTTATTCATGCGGAAATATTACAGCATTTCTATACACGAGCCATTAAACGAGAAGAGACGCTGAGTAGAAGTACCGCTAGGGGAAAAAAACCTTGGGATACGACCTTTTCAACCGCTTCGACCGATGCTACGACTGCTTTAGCCCAGTTTGGGACGTTTCCTCCCGCACCACCGGTAGCCGTAGGAAATACCACCATCATACATCAAACCATCATTCAACAAGAGCCAGCGTCAGCACCGAAAAAACGCGGTTGCACCATTGCTTAGGAGACTCACCATGCCATTTGAAACCATTGAACAAGGGATTGAAAGTTTACGCACTAAAACGTGTGCTAGCTTTCGCTTAGAAGATAACTCGTTGTATATTCCTTTGTTAGGAACGTCTTCTTCCAGAAGCAAAGATACAACCGATTTAGAAATCTCATTGCGTGACTTTACAAGCAACATGAACCCGAAACGAACCTGTGTTTTGTACGGCGATGGAGGCTCAGGTAAAAGTTCTTTTCTACAGCAGTTGACATTAACGTTATGGGAAGAATATACGCCAGACAAACCCATCCCCTTATTTATTTCGCTACCTTTATTAACGGATCCTATTGCTCATGCGGTTGAAGAGCATTTGGAAAACCACGGATTTAGTGCGGCACAGATAACCGAATTAAAAAATAGTCATTCATTCAACTTCATTTTTGATGGCTATGATGAAATCCATCAGCTCGAAAATTTGTATGAGACAAATCATTTACAGACGTGGAATGCGAAAACAATAATCAGTTGTCGTACACAATATTTTTATAATAAAAGTCAGCCCAATCTTTATTTTATGCCCTTACACAGAGGGATTGAACAGCCACACCTATTGCAAACGCTCCATGTCGCTTCTTTTAATCAAGATCAAATCGAACGTTATTTAACCGTCATGCGTGAACGTGGAATAGCCATTCCCAGCTATGTTGAAATAACAAAAATCCCTGGATTACAAGAGATTATTACCACACCCTTTTTATTACATCTAACAGTGAAAGCATTGCCAGACATTTTAGCGCGTTATTCAGACTCGTCTTTAGAAGAACAACATCGATTAACTCAAACCGATCTTTATAAAATATTTGTGCGTCATTGGTTTGAAAGACAAGAAATAAAACTAACTGAAAGCGGTCACATTACTGCCGAAATGCCCGATCGAAAGCCTGTTTTTTGGCGGTATTGTCAAGCGTTGGCATTAAAAATGCATGAGCATAATCTGACATGGTTAAATACACAGGATCCTAATTTTGAAGTGTTTTTTGAAAGTGATATCGAAACCGAAATGTTACGCTCGGCCTGCCCGCTAACAATAATGAATGAAAAAATTGGTTTTTGGCATCAGTCACTAGGAACACATTTTGTGGGCCAAAGTATTTATCAAGAAGCATTTAAGGTCAGTGTTAGCTCAAGATTAGCACATCATTCAACCTTCTCAGAGCAAGAAACGAGTTTAAATAGCCCATTTTCGACATCCATCCTATCGGATGAAAAACCAAAAGGAACCCTTCATTTACGTTTAGTTACAGATGATCCTGCCGTATTACGTGCGCTTGCTGATGACATAGAAACCGATCTAAACTTCAAAAAACGTATGTTAGAAATAATCGAATGTTCAAAGCACAATCAGCATTATGTCGTAGGCGCTGCCAATGCGATTTCAGCTCTGAATGTTGCGAGAGTTAGTTTTTCAGGAATGAATTTTCAGGGTATTCGTGTCCCATATGCTAACTTAAATGGCGCCATATTGGATCATACCGACCTATCTGGAGCTGACCTAAGCTATGTTGTTTTACAAAATGCTTTCCTAAATCATGCTGATTTCAATCAAAGCAAGATGCAGAATGTTTCTTTTGGTGAGCAACCATACTTAGCATTTCCTTATGTATTAGAGGAAATTAGATATAGCGCAGATGGACATTGGTTAGCCATTAGGGGTGAACGTTGCCGTGGTATTATGGTGAAAGACATGACCAGTGGTGCAACACACCATTGGGATGTTTCAAGCTTATGGATAGATAGTATTGCTTTTAGTACAGACAACCAAATATTAGCTTGTAGTACAGGTAGTAACGTGACGTTATGGAAAGCTCCCTCATGGGATTTTTACAAAAAACTACCTTGCCTTACCATGGGTGAAATTTACCATCTCAACTTTAGTTCCGATGGTAAATTTTTAGCCGCAGGTGGTAGAGAAAATCATGTGGAATTATTGTTATTAAATCAGTCAACCTATCCAATAAGACATAAAATATTGATGGGGGGAGGAGTGAGTGCTCATAGATTTGAAGAACAATGGAAAGGAACATTAAGTGTTTGGTGTATTGCTTTTAGTCCAAATTCTCAAATTTTAGCATCTGCAGGTGATGATGAAATAATACATTTATGGGATGTTTTAAGAGGCGGATGCCCATTAGAAGGAAGAGAGCAACTGTTTGGGCATGAAAATTTTATTAACGCGCTGGCATTTAGTCCAGATGGAACACTACTGGCTTCCGGCGGTGGTGATCAGACCGTTCGTTTATGGAATGTGGACACCGGAATGCTCTTGGCAAACCATGGCGTATTAAATCATGAAAGCGATGTTTATTGTTTGGCTTTTAGTCCTGATGGAAAACAGCTAGCGGTTGGAACTCAAGATGCTGTGATACATTTATGGCAAATTACAGATTATGGAACACATTTTATAAAAGAAAAGGTATTGCAAGGACATACAAGCACGGTGAAGAGCCTGAGTTTTAGTACAAATGGTAAAGTATTAACGTCTGCCAGTAAAGACCATACACTTAGACACTGGGAATTAGATCAAGAATTATCTGCATCAAGTCAAATCAAAAAATATGGACATACAAAAAGCATTTATAGTCTTAGCTTTAATCAACAGGGACGATTAGCTTCTGGAGGTGGCGATAATACAGCGCAACTCTGGGATATCTATGACAACCAGCCTTTAATCCGTCGTGATATGTTAGAACATAAGGGCTCTATCAATAATTGGATCATTAGTGTTGCGTTTAGTCCAGATGGAAAATATCTTGCTTCAAGAAGTTGGGATCGTTACATGGTCAATGCTGAGGGCGTTACTATCGTGCGAGTGACTGATAAAAATACGGGAGGCGTGATTTCACTCTGGGCTCTAGAAACAGGTCAACTGTTTTCAAGCTGGTCCGTCAATGGTGAACACATGCATTATAATGTTTCATTCAGTCAAAACGGTCGCTTTCTGGCGTGGGGAGATAAAAAAGAAATACAAATAGCCACTATGAATCCTGATGGCCCAAGTCATGTTCTATCAGAGTTAAAGGGGCATGACCAAGAAGTGCAATGGGTGACGTTTAACCCCAGCAGCGACTTATTAGCCTCGGCCTGTAGAGATGGCATGATAGGATTATGGAATGTAGCAACGAAACAATTTTTAACGTTATTGAGAGGACACACATCCGCTGTTTTTGGAGTAACTTTTAATCCGAGTGGAGCATTATTGGCATCAAATTCTGGCATTGTAAGTTCAATAAAAAGATTTGATACTCCAACCGTTGAGCATAGTTTAAGTGATGAGGGTGATTTTTCAATAAGAATTTGGGACGTTAACACAGGACGTCGTATGATAACACTGATGGGTCATAAAGCCAGTGTGTTGAATAGTACGTTTAGTTTGGATGGTCAATTACTAGCCTCTGCAAGCGTTGATAAGACGGTTCGGATATGGGCGACTAATCATTGGCACATGCTGTATGTGATTGAATTACAAGTTGCAGCGCTTTGCATTGCGTTTAATCATTTAAAAACATTAGTGGTGGGAACAGATGATCAAGCCATTCGCCTATTTATACCAAAATATATGAACGAAAAATTGACGTATCTCTTGATGAAAACGACAACGCCTATTCTAGCAACGCAAGGAATTAATATTGAAACAGCACTCGGGCTTTCTGAACCGAACCAACTGTTATTAACACAGGGAAATAACGCTAGACCTATCGAAAGTGAGGTCATCATTCCTGAAGTAGATGAAGAAGCAAGTCGGTTGCATTCGGATGCTTTTTTCTTTCAAGAAAAAACGGCTGAACTGAAGGAATTGGCAACAACTGCCTCTCAATTTTATCCAACCTCACTCTTTTCAAATCATACCACATTTAGATCTCAAGCAACGGGTGGAATATCAAGCATGGCTTTTAGTTCAGATAGCCAACTGTTGGTATCAGGGGGCAGTGATAAAATCACTCGCTTATGGAATGTAGAGTCTAATCAACTCATTGCGAAAAGAGGATTTCACCACGGAAAAGTATGCAGTGTGGTATTTAGTCCAGATAACCAATTGATTGCTACAAGAGCGAGGGGGCGTCGTGATTCAAATTTTCCAAATGGTGAATGGGATGACCAAAAAGACAAATATCAGGTGCCATCTGATATTTGTCTTTGGGATGTGTCAACAGGAAAATTTCTCTGTGCCTGGACAGCAAAAGGCGATGCAGATAGTAGACAAAATGTTTTATTCAGTCCAGACGGAAAACTGTTAGCTTGGGCAGATAGTCATTCGATTCTACTCATTAGAGCGGATAGAGCATTACTTCTCTCTGGAGACATTAGAGGTTGTTGGGCGGTATTTGAAAAAAATATCCACGATGTTCAAGCCATTGCATTCAGCCCTGATAGTTGTTTGTTAGCATCAGGAAGTAAAGATCAAACTGTACAGCTGTGGGACTTACAAACTACGTTTATTCCGCAGGGGCCTCGAGGAACCATTAATGTGCATGGCGACACGGTGTGGAGCGTCGCTTTTAGTCCAGATGGCTTACACTTAGCATCAGGGGCTGGGGAAAAAAATCCGATGGTCTGTTTATCAACGATAGCCCCTGGAGGCTACGTTATGGGACAGACTCTGCTGGAGGGGCATCGTGCTGATATTTATAGCGTCGTGTTTAGTCCAGATGGATTGATGTTGGCTTCAGGAAGCATAGACAATACAGTTCGACTGTGGACCGTCAGCAGTGAGCAACTATATGCCGTTATTGATTTGGGAGCAGCCGTTTCCGCTGTTACGTTTAGCAGCTCAGGCATGCTCGCCGTTAGCTTACAAAATAATAATAAGATTCATATGTTTACTCCTAAACACGAGCCGATGCCCAACGTCGAAATGTTGTCTGCGAGTCCGCATCATCAGTCATCCGGAATCCCTGGATTTTCTATGGAAGATATGATTGCCGCAATGATGAATGCATGGGCAACTGATGATTCTGATGATCTGGATAAGTCTCATCATTCTGAACACTCTGATGAGACAACTCTCCAACAAAAAGAAAAGACAAGATCAGGGAGAGCTCAAAAAAACATCAGCCCTACCTTTTTTATACGATCTAATCATCCGGTTGAAGTTGCGGTTGACGTTGAAGTTGAAGTTGAGGTCGCGATCAATCGACAAGAAGATACAGAAAGAAATACGACTGCTGTGATTCTTTTGTTATGTTGCTGCTGTCCTTGTATTGTTGTAGGAACACCTATCGTTGCAGCAATTGATTATTGTGGTACCTTTTTTCAAAGCCCTAATGGGTTAAGACGGCCCCGTAATGAGGAGCCGAGAGAGAGTAGTATTGTACTTTCATCTATAACCACTTCACCGCTGAGCAGCCACATGAATCGATAGGTGTCACTTTTCAAAGTCGATGTTAGCAGATTGTCAAAGTGGCCTGGGACTAATGACGTGGTCAAGCAAATGCATACACTCAGTTATGCAACAAGTCTAATGAAAAACATCTAAAAACTTTGGTTCTTACTCTCAACCTAAGGCATAGATGAGGCTCTTTTGCTTGATTAAATCTATCACTCATAGTCGTATTTTATACGGCTATACCTAATAGCGAGCCAATACCCGCACTTATAAACATCGCGATTGCCCCCCAGATGACAACGCGCAATGATCCTAATATTATTCTAGCACCACCAACCTTTGCGGCAATTGCTCCAAGTAATGCTAAAAATAGAACCGCCATTATCGATACAGATGGAATAAGGTAGGCTATAGGAACAATAAAAATGATTAATAGCGGTAATAGTGCACCGATAGTGAAACTACAAGCGGAAAATATTGCTGCCTGCAGTGGCCGTGCACTGGTTACTTCTGTAATACCAAGCTCGTCGCGAGCATGTGCGCCTAATGCATCCCTAGCCATCAATTGCTTTACAACCTTCTTAGCAAAATCACGCTGCAATCCACGCTCAATATAAATAGTGGTTAGTTCTTCTATTTCATTGGGTAAATTTTCCTTGAGTTCCTCTCCTTCAAGTTTTAAAGCAGCTTTTTCGGTATCTGCTTGAGAGCTTACTGATATATATTCGCCTGCCGCCATAGACATAGCACCAGCAATTAATCCTGCAATCCCTGCTACAAATATTCCAGTATAGGGTGTATGAGCAGCAGCAACACCAATCAATAAGCTCGCTGTAGAGATAATGCCGTCATTTGCTCCCAATACTGCAGCACGTAACCAGCCGATTCTGTGAACTCTATGATATTCCTTGTGTAGCATATATTTCTAAGCCCCCATGAGTAATAAATATGAGTCGATTGGTTAAAGAGTTACTCTTGTGGCATATCAGATTTTTGTTTGTATGCCGAATTTCCCGGGATATCAGTGTCTGAATAGACGCTAATTATTTTGAGTGGTTTGACGTGGTCAGTATTACTTAGCCCTCTAAGAAGAGTGTCACAAGTATCCTTACTTCCCCCGGATATGGGTGGTGATATAAAATCAAATCGATTGTGGCACACGAGGTAGTGCAATCCTTACCCCGTAAACTCTTCTATGGGGTGCATGTTGATCCATTGCCGTAGCAACCGTTCTTGTATGTGCACGTCACATTGTTAGTAGTACAATCGTATGTTCCTTTCATCTGCCGTGGCTCCTCATTCTCACCATGCCTTGGCACAAGTTGCCATTGCCCACCAGCAGCGCTGCAATCCGTTGGATTTTTCGCTTTTTTACTTGTACAGGAAGTTGGTTGCCCTCCTGTTTTTTGATAATGTTTTATGCATTCCTGCTGGTTGCCGTTGTAGTTAGGACAATATCCTGCCGTATAATTTGAACAACTGTTACTAAAGGCTATTGAGCTAAAAAAAACTGCCAAAATAGGCATGGCAAAACAAGTTAGGAAGAATCGCTTGATGGCTTGATGGCATTAAAGCGCTCCTTTTTGTAGTGGCCTATATCTTAAATTACTAACATCCACACAATATACTATAAAATTATATCAAAAAACGGTTTTTTGCAACTGAACCAGAAATAACACAGAGCTTTATAATACAACTGTTCATAGTAGAGCGAATTACCTCAACAATGAATTTATTACTTGGCTGCAAGACCATCCTTACAACTGGAAGATGGTTAACTTTAGTAGGGAGCCTTGTCTGATAATTGATTCAAAATACATTTTACGACCAGGGTATTAATTGCTAGAGGAAGAAATGGTGTTTGTCGTTTGCAACAAGTCTCTAAACTGAGTTTCAATAAGTTGTGTTAAACCTCTTTCAAATCCACCACGCGTATTTCCACCATTAAATTGAACATAATAATTGATCGCATCACCAATAGTTTGCGCCTGAGCTTCTGTAATATCACCATTTAACATCATGGTATCAATCTCACTTCGCTTATTCGACAAAAAAATTTCCTTAGCCACCGCGTCGTCGTTACTCCGATCTGGTGTAGACAGTGTACGTCCTAATCTTGATAGCATATTGCCTCCATAACTCAATGAAATGCATTAATGTCGAAGTCATTATATCAAAACGATATTAAACAGATACTATTTTTATGGCTCACTATCACTAAGTTGAAAACTTATTGATATTCAGATAATGAATGCACTACCTTAAAAATTATTAAGCCAAAAAAGATTATTCATGATTCAGTAACCAACGTTTAAAATTAGGACCATCAATGAAATAGCCTAATCGATCTGGGCTCCGACCAATAATCATAGTACCAGTGCAAATGAATAACTTCGATTTTGAAACAGGCATTTTTCCCTTAATGCATACTCCATCAAAATGAAGCCAACCAATAAATTCATTTAGGGAAGCGCATCTATAAAAAAATTAAACATCTCTATGTATATCATTTTAAAGCGGCATATACCTATTGGATCAGGATAATTAATGGGCAATTAATTTGTGTAGAAAGTTTGTGGCAATCGCCAAGATTCTGGGCATAGCGAGGAATATCCTACAACAGGCACGGTATGAGAATGTTCATGAAGAATAAACCCGCAAGTCGCTACACTGCTTGCGGGCTATCATACGATTGCTAGTTTTGTACTTTGGTTGAAACCAGATGCTTTTGATGAGCACTAGCTGGTGCGTTTAAAAATCCGCCAAGAACACCCCATTGATAAGAGCTCGGAGTCACTAATAAATTGTAACTGTCTCCCCAACCGTGACCAGTAGACCACGCGGTCCAACCTACAAATCCATAGTCTTTGTCACCCACTGCATTATCTTTTAAATATTGTACAAAATCTGTCAAGGGTTGTTTGCAAGAGGTGGCGTCATTTCCTGCCCCAAACTCTGTTACAATGGCTTTTAGTTGATTGTTTTTGAGATACGTAACAAAAGCATCCAAATTAAAACCATCCGGCCCTTTTGTACTGAGATCGCTTTGACAACTATTTCCAGTGCCACTATAGTTACTGTCTAAATATTGATGAACGTTAATAAAAATATTAGATAAATCAGTAATACCGGCTTTGGTAAAATTATCTCTGGTGAACAGCGTTTCATTCGTATATTTAGTACCATTTGAACCAGTCCACATTTCTGTTGTCCAAGAATGCAATCCAGTCCAAGCATTTCCTTCAACCATAATAGGGCCCGTATAATTTTTACCGCGTAGCAATTTAATTAAGTCGGTTTGAATTGTAAAAACAGAATCATCAGGCACACTTACCGGTTCATTCATCAAATCTAGTACTACATACTTCATATCAATATCTTTATCGTTTTGTAATAAATCTACTAATTGTCCCCAAACTGATTGATAAGCAGTAGAATCAATTTCTAACGTTCCATCGGGACAAGGGCCCTGAGCTCCGCAACCAGAGTATTCCTTCCCATAAATCGAATAGCGCATATAAGCATGCATATCGATAATAGTATAGACATGGGCTTGAGTTAAGGTTGCAATTAATGGCCGGACAAAATTAACGTAGTACTCAGTACTAATAATGCCCTTTCCAGCACCATCCATTTGTAAGTAGTCCCAACTCATCGGGACACGAACAGTATTGATGCCTCCTTGAATAAAAGTAGTGGTATTAGCAAGATCTGAGGCAGAAGTGCTCTGATCTGTAATCGATAAATTGGGAATTACCGTTGCATTGACCACTTTATCAAACTCTAAACCTGACAAGTTCACCCCAGCAAATTGCCATGTAGGGATGGTGGTGGGCGCTTTGACCAAAGTGCTATTGATATCAATCGGTGTAAAAACAATCGCGCCAGATAATACGCCTGAACTGTTGACACTAGGATTAGAATAACTAACATGCACTCCGCCTCCTGGTGGCGTGTAGCTGCTAATACTGTTGTTGGTGCCATCTGCGCTCAATGAAACACCTAAATATCCTAAATAAGTATCTGCAGTTGAACAACCATTAAATCGTAAACTGCCCCCCGCGTAGTATTGATTGCCTGATGCGGCATTACCATCTACCGTTTGCCCAGGTGCCACTGACGTAATTTCTTTAGCCTCGTTTTGAATGCAAAAGTAAGGTTTGATTGAACCACCAGGCCCTACCCCTGCTATTTGATTTGTTATATTTGCTGCAAAGGCCATACTTGGTATCATCAAAGCTAGAGTAATCTGGTTTAAAAGGAATATATTTTTCAAGATTGAAACTCCCATTAATTTATACACACAATCAATATAGCAGATATAAATAAGAAGGGCTCCGTTGCAAAAAATATTGCTGCTTGTGGATACAGCAATTCGGTCCGAGCAATATCTCAGGGTAAATCATGATACCAGTGCAAATGAATCACTTCGATTTTAAAACAGGCATTTTCCTCTTAATGCATACTCCATCAAAATGAATCCAACCAATAGATTCATTGCATTCCTCACTCGCTCACACTCGTGCTATCATTGACTTTCACTGGAGCAACTCACCTACAAATTGACATGGTACCTGCGGCCAGACAAAAAATAAGGGAATGGTAATGAACGCTGCCATAACGTGTGCAAAAGCACGGACTTCAGTATTTAATCTCGTTTGGTTATTGAGTTATATTTCAATTGCCTCAGTTTCTGCTGCCATTATCACCCCAGCTCTTCCAGCGATCCAAACGCATTACATTTTAAGCCTAGGTACAGTGGAATGGATTATCTCCGCATTTCTAATCGGTTATGTGGTAGGTCAGTTGATTTATGGTCCGTTAGCCAATCAATATGGGCGTTTAAAAGCTTTAAAAATTGGACTAATTATTAATTTATTTGGGATAATTGTTTGTTTATTGGCAATAAAGAGCAATTTTTATTGGTTACTTATCATTGGGCGCTTAATTACAGCACTTGGTGCCGCTAGTGGGCTCGCTTGTACTTTCATGCTAATCAATGAGTGGTTACCCGAATCACAACGTAAAACGGCAATGTCTTACTCGGTCCTATCTTTTGCTCTCGGCGTAGGCCTTGCCGTCATGCTTGGTGGGGTGATTACTGAATACTGGAATTGGGAGGGCTGTTTTTGGTTTTTGCTGATTCATGGCGGGATGATGCTTTGGGGAACAAAAGTGTTCAGTGAAACATTAACCACATCTAAACCCATCCATCCCATGACCATCTTACGCGATTATTCTGTGGCGCTGTCTTCACCAAAATTGTTAATTTTCTCATTGGTAGTTGGGTGTTGCTCAGCGATATCCTATTGCTTTTCTGCAGCTGGCCCTCAAATTTCCCATGATTTATTGCAGTTATCTGCTGCACAATATGGTTATTGGAATAGCTTAAATATTGTTGGGATGTTGTGTGGTGGCTTTCTGGCAAAAGAACTTCTTGCCCGTTTTTCCGTAAACTGGGTAATTGGTATCGGCTTTTTGGGTGTGGCAGTTGGCATTGCGAGTTTGTTAATACTTTGGATGGTTGATGGTCACTCCGCATCGTGGTTTTTCCTAACAACAGCCAGCCTCTATTTATTCAGTAGTTTATTATTTTCTGGCGGCTCTCTCACTGCATCGAATGCTTTACCAGATAAAGCAAGCGCTGCAGCAATGATGAGTTTTGTAAATATGTGTTTCGCAACTGCTGCTGTCATACTCATGGGGTATCTACCACTGAATCCTCTATTGGGGTTTATCCTGATATTAGGCCTTATCTGGGCATTCGTAGTGGGGTTATTATGCATACGAAATTAGAACAATAAATCAGCACATGCGATTGCCTGCTAATGGCTTAAACGTGAATAAAATCGCGTTAATAGGAGAATCATCAGGCCCGTTAAGTTAGGGATGTTGCCATGTACAAAAAAGTTTTCCACCACAGCCAACAAACTTTGATTGATGGATAATGGAATCAATCAACGAATATGGAGGCGTTTTATAATGAGTAGTTCGTTAAGTAGAACCAGGTTTATCCCAAGTTATGTTGCTTTGATAATAGGGATGACACCATTAATAACTTATTCAAATACGTTTTTGCGCCTGAGCAAAAAAGTCTTGTAGATATTTTCAGATTCCGCTGGCTAAATTGGAAGAAACCCAATATCCTCTCTTTGAATTCAACAAAACATTCACTTTAGGAATACACCGATGCCAACTGGAACCGTGAGTCACTATAATAAGAGCAAGGGCTATGGATTCATTAGAGAAGACAACAACACTGCTGAAATTTTTGTGCATTTTTCTGAAGTTGAAATGGCTGGCTATAAAGAGTTAGAAATAGGGCAACGAATCAGCTATGAATGCAAAACAAGTGATCGCGGCCCATGTGCAGTCAATGTGAAAATTATTGAGGACTAAATAACCACTGCATGTTCACGCAAAGCACGGGTTTTTAATAGATTAGCCTAAGCGCGCTATCCAGCCAACCCAACACAGATCACCCCAAGGCCAATTAAAATACTACCTATCACCGTTGCCAAATTGAGATGATGTTCGTGAAATAATACCCACGTAAAGAGTATGGTAAATAATGGGTATGACAGCTCAATCAAACCTGCTGTTGTGGCATTTTTAGATTGGATCGATAGCACAATGGCGACACTGGCCACCATCACCACAACAAGCTCAATCAATGTTAATCGCATCAAAGACGGGTTCGCCCACAATGTCACTAAATCCGTTTTAAGCGTTGTGAAATAGGCGTAGAGGCCGATTAAAACAGCTCCTAAAAGCATTTCCAACGCCACCAATGTTATCAAAGAAATACGCTCACCAATTTTTTCGGAAAGCGAATAATTAAGCCCCCACAGAATGGCTGCAGATATTGCATAGATAAACCACATACTATTTTCTCCATCCATTGTCACTCGGCATAAGCCGTTTGTTTTATGCCTTCAATGGCAAACTTTTATGGACCAACTCCGATAAATCATTCGACATCGCGTGTTTATTCAATACATTCAATTGTGCTTGAATCAATATTTGACGCGGTTTGTCTAGACGTTGCCACCGAGTCAAAGGCAGGGCTAAGCGCCCACTTAGTTGGGGATTCATCGTATCGATATGTAGCAATTGCGTCGTCAAAAATTGATATCCGCTTCCCGTCGTAGCATGAAAATGCCTATGATTACCTTGGACAAAACAACCAACCAAAGAACGTACCCGATTTGGGTTCGTATACACAAAATCTGGATGAGCCAGCAGCTTGTGGACTTTGTCCAAAGCACCAGCCACATCCGCCGTTGCTTGCACCGCGAACCATTTATCTAAAACCAGCGCATCGTGAGACCATTTTTTATAGAATGTTGCACAAGCCCGTTCTTGCAATGCTTGGTCTTTACTATGCACCATGCCAACCAATCCGGCCAATTGATCCGTCATCGTCTTAGCCGTATTCAACAAAGTTTCGCAAGCATTTAACCACTGTGCTTCATCTGCTTTGAGCAATAAATACAAACATTGTAAGCGCAATTTGCGTCGCCCAATAGCTACACCATGTACCGCATCATCTGCACGCGCAGATTCTTGCTCAAATTTCATAGCCAAATTTGCAGCCAAAGCCGTTCCTAGTGCAATCAAAAATTTACCGCGTGCATCCACTAAACGGATGACATCGACCTCTGATTCACTGGCAATCAAATCTTCAAAACTGGGTGGCATTAAGAGTTCTGCGCGTAACGCCGGATCCAAGCGTTCATCCCCCAGGGCTTGCGCCAACGCAGAAAAAATATTGGCTAATTTCGGTTCCGCAGCCTGATTTTGCCCGCGATACAACAACAAAATCACCTCCCGCATTAATTGCTGTGCGGCATCCCATTTAGCATAGCCATTGGTTTCATGGCGTAATAATCCTAAGGTCTGTTCTTCACTGGCCGAGGTTTTTAAAATAATAGGCGCTGAAAAATCACGCAATAAAGAAACCAACGGCTGCGCTGACAATCCGTCAAAATGAAATATTTGATTTTCTTCACGTAACTCTAACAAAGGATTCTCTACAGAAATAGGTTGTCCTTCTGTATCAAACAACGCCATAACGATAGGAATATGAAAAGGAAGTTTTTTAGCCGTTTCTGCAGTAGGCCGACAAGATTGACGGCAAGCCAGCGTCAAACGCCCCTGGTCAAAACTCATATCTACAGAAACCGTGGGCGTGCCTGCCTGACAATACCAGCGCTTAAATTGATGCAAATCAACTCCGGAGGCATCTTCCATAGCTTTTACAAAATCATCAATCGTTACTGCTTGACCATCATGGCGCGCAAAATACAAATCCATGCCACGTCGAAAAGCGGCCTCACCCAATAAATGGTATTGCATACGAATGACTTCTGCGCCTTTGTTATAAATAGTCGCCGTATAAAAATTGGATATTTCTTGATAAGCGCTGGGTTGCACCGGATGTGCCATACTCCCCGCATCTTCCGGAAACTGGCTATTGCGCAAAGCTTTGACATCTTCGATGCGGCACACATCTCGAGAATTCATGTCCCGTGAAAACTCTTGATCCCGAAATACCGTCAGCCCTTCTTTTAAACTTAATTGAAACCAATCCCGACACGTCACCCGGTTGCCAGTCCAATTATGAAAATACTCATGCGCAACCACAGATTCTATTTGGGCGAAATCGTCATCGGTCGCCGTATCTTGGCGCGCCAAAACGCATTTGGCGTTAAAAATATTCAGCCCCTTGTTCTCCATCGCACCCATATTAAAATCTTCTACCGCGACGACCATAAACAGGGATAAATCATATTCTCGACCATAACGCTCTTCATCCCAACGCATCGCATGTTTTAAAGACTGTAATGCATGTGCACAACGATCTTCATTGCCGGGGTCTACATACAAATGCAACCCAACCACTTTACCCGATTGAGTCTTAAACTCATCACTACGACACGCCAAATTCCCCGCCACCAACGCAAATAAATAAGAGGGCTTGGGAAAAGGGTCGTGCCATACAACCCAATGGCGACCCTCATCTCCGTCACCAGCATCCTGCAAATTGCCATTAGAAAGCAAAATAGGATAAATGGCGCGGTCTGCAGTAATTTTAGTGGTATACACTGCCAAGACATCAGGTCTATCTGGAAAAAAAGTGATTCGACGAAACCCATGGGCTTCGCATTGCGTACAAAATAATTGTTTAGAACGGTACAAACCCGATAGTGCTGTATTTTTTTGAGGAAAAATTCGGGTGACAATGGTTAATTTGCAGACCTCCGGCAGATTGGATACTAACAAATCAGCGTTATCCTCCTGATAATCCGCTGTAGACAGCAGTTTATCATTTTGCCAAATCCCTTCTAGGCTCAGCTCATCACCGTGTAATCGTAGAGGTCCAGGATGTTGGCGCTCCAAATGCATTTCATTGCGGACTAACGCATAATCTTCATATAAATCAAACGATAAAAAAACCTTGTGCACTGCGAAATTAGGCGGCTCGTAATCCTTTAGGTAAATAGTGGTTGGCGTCGTCATAACTACTCCATTTTAAACGAATGTGGTGCATAAAAATCTTGAAACTTCCGTGCAATAGATCTTTGTAGTAGATTTCAACTACTTTTTCAAGGATAACAGATTCCATTCTACTAAAAATTAGTTCTATACTGTAGTGGGAAAACGGAGAGAGGGAATTTGTCATGGATACTCAAGATTTTCTGAATAATTATGTGCGACGTTATGAAAATAACAAAGAAGAAGAAATGAGCTTGGATGCTTATTTGGAATTGTGTAAAACTGACCCTTCTGCCTATGCAAATCCCGCTGAACGTCTCTTGATGGCCATTGGCGCACCCGAAGAAGTGGATACTCGCCATGACCCCATACTCTCTCGCATCTTTTCCAATAAAGTGATTTCACGTTATCCCGTCTTCAATGAATTTTATGGGATGGAAGAACCTATTGAACAAATCATTGGCTTTTTGAAGCATTCCGCGCAAGGCTTAGAAGAAACCAAGCAAGTGTTATATCTCCTGGGTCCAGTGGGTGGCGGAAAATCTTCTTTGGCGGAAAAATTAAAAGATTTGATGGAAAAAATGCCGATTTATGCCATCAAAGATTCTCCCATTAATGAATCGCCCTTATGTTTATTTGATTATAATGAAGATGCCGACATTTTGATGGATCGCTACGGGATCCCAAAACGTCATTTACGCTATGTCATGTCGCCTTGGGCCATCAAACGACTCACTGAGTTCAATGGAGACGTCCGACAATTTCGTGTGGTCAAAATCAAACCGTCACGCATGCGTCAAATAGCCATTGCTAAAACTGAGCCCGGAGATGAAAACAATCAAGACATTTCTTCTTTGGTAGGTAAAATTGATATTCGCAAACTCGAAGATTTTTCTCAAAATGACCCAGATGCTTATAGTTTCTCCGGAGGTCTGTGTCGTGCGAATCGTGGACTGCTTGAATTTGTTGAAATGTTCAAAGCACCGATTAAAGTGCTGCATCCTCTGCTGACCGCCACCCAGGAAGGCAATTACAACCCTACGGAAGGGCTATCTTCTATTCCATTCGAAGGGATCATTCTCGCGCATTCCAATGAATCAGAGTGGCAGGCTTTCCGGAATAATAAAAACAATGAAGCCTTCATTGATCGGATCAATATCGTCAAAGTCCCTTATTGCTTACGCGTATCTGAAGAAACCAAAATTTATCAAAAACTCTTGGACTCCAGCTCACTCTCCAAAGCAGCATGCGCGCCAGGCAGCTTACATATGTTGGCCCAGTTCTCAGTATTAACTCGTCTGAAAGAACCGCAAAATTCCAGTGTGTATTCTAAATTGCGGGTTTACAATGGCGAAAGTCTCAAAGATACCGACCCCAAAGCCAAATCCTACCAAGAATATCGTGATTATTCTGGTGTAGATGAAGGGATGACCGGGATTTCCACCCGTTTTGCTTTTAAAATTTTGTCCAAAGTATTTAATTTCGACCAAAGTGAAATTGCTGCCAATCCGGTGCACCTGCTTTATGTGTTAGAGCGCCAAATAGAGCAAGAGCAGTTTCCCCAAGAAGTCCAAGAAAAATATATGGCGTTTATCAAAGAACATTTGTCCGCCAAATATGTAGAATTCATTGGCAAAGAAATTCAAACGGCTTATTTAGAATCTTATTCCGAATATGGACAAAATATTTTTGACCGTTATATCACGTACGCAGATTTTTGGATCCAAGATCAAGATTATCGCGATCCAGATACCGGCGAGATATTCGATCGCTCTGCCTTGAATACAGACTTAGAAAAGATAGAAAAACCTGCCGGTATTTCTAACCCTAAAGATTTTCGTAATGAAGTAGTCAACTTTGTTTTGCGAGCACGCGCCAATAATCATGGGGTGAATCCCAAATGGAATACTTATGAAAAATTGCGAGCTGTGATTGAAAAGAAAATGTTTTCGAATACCGAAGACTTGCTCCCAGTGATTTCATTTAATGCAAAATCATCTGAAGATGACAAGAAAAAGCATGAGGAATTTATCTCGCGCATGGTAGACAAAGGGTATACCAGAAAACAAGTACGTTTATTATGTGAGTGGTATTTACGAGTACGAAAATCACAGTAGAGCATATTCGCCACGCAACAACCAATAACTCGGCGGGAACCCCTCACCCGCCTTGTTGGCACCCTCTCTCGATGTCCGGAGAGAGAGAAATAATGAGGGAAGTTCTTTGGAAGGCAGTATGACTCAGTTCATTGATCGACGCTCTACTCGCCATAAGGGGACCGTGAATCGGCGGCGCTTTATGCTGCGTTATCAAGATCACCTTAAAAAAGCCGTCTTCGATGCAGTCGGTAAACGCAGTATCACCGGCATTGATCAAGGCGAACAGGTCATCATCCCAAAAAAAGACATTGCTGAACCGATGTTTCAGCATACTAATGGTGGTCTGCGCCACATCGTCCTTCCAGGTAATGATCAATACATTACTGATGACAAAATCGAACGTCCCGAGCAACAAAATGGTCAAGGCGCAGGCGCAGGTGACCCTAGTAATGAAGGCGAAGGCAGTGATGATTTTATTTTTGAACTTACGCGCGAAGAATTTCTAGAATATTATTTTGAAGGATTAGAATTACCCGACCTCGTCAAAAAAGAGCTCGCTCAAATCAATACGTTTAAAACAATACGCGCAGGTTATAGCACAACAGGCATTCCTACCAATATCAATGTCCAGCGTTCTATGCGCCAAGCACTTGGCCGCAAAATGGCCGTGACCGCTCTTTTCAAACGCCGATTAGAAGCAGCCGAACAGAATTATTTATATCTCAAAACCATCGACAGTGATCGACTTACATTAGAACAAGCTCTGAATGAGATCGAATTGATTAAGAAAAAAATCGTGGCTGTCCCTTTTATTGATACGATAGACTTGCGCTATAATAATCGGATAAAAATACCCGCTCCCGCCACCAATGCGGTTATGTTTTGCGTCATGGACGTGTCAGGCTCTATGGATGACATCAAAAAAGATATTGCCAAACGATTTTTCATTTTACTGTATCTATTTTTAAAGCGCTCTTATAGCAAAATCGAGTTGATTTTTATTCGCCACCATACGTCTGCGAAAGAAGTATCAGAGCAGGATTTCTTTTATTCGCGCGAAACAGGCGGCACCGTTGTGTCGAGCGCGTTAGAGCTTTTACATCAAACTATCCAAACTCGCTACAATCCCAGCGCTTGGAATGTGTATGTCGCGCAAGCTTCGGATGGAGACAATTGGAACGCTGATTCCCCCCATTGTATGGATATACTACGCCAAAAAATCATTCCTCTAGTCCAATATTTTTCTTATATTGAAATCATGCCACGACATCATCAAAGCTTGTGGGAAGGCTATGCGCAGTTAGCTGCCCAATATTCTAATTTTGCCATGCAAAATATTGACCAAATATCCGATATTTACCCCGTATTCCGTGAACTGTTTAAAAGGAAAACGGCATGACAGATAAAATCTTATCAACTGGCTCGGAATGGACATTTGATTTGATTGCAGCCTATGACCGTGAAATTGGAAATTTGGCTCGCGATTACAAATTAGATACTTATCCCAATCAAATTGAAATGATTTCTGCGGAACAAATGATTGATGCCTATGCTTCGACAGGAATGCCAATTAATTACACCCATTGGTCTTTTGGAAAACGATTTGTCTCTATAGAAAAAAGCTATCAACGCGGTCACATGGGGTTGGCTTACGAATTAGTGATCAACTCTAATCCCTGTGTTTCCTATTTGATGGAAGAAAATACAATGGCGATGCAGGCATTGGTCATCGCACATGCTTGCTATGGACACAACTCATTTTTTAAATCTAATTATTTATTCAAAATGTGGACATCGGCGG
This sequence comes from Legionellaceae bacterium, assembly GCA_018061965.1. GTDB lineage: Bacteria > Pseudomonadota > Gammaproteobacteria > Legionellales > Legionellaceae. The sequence continues at coordinate 23,610 of JAGOTG010000015.1, read as the reverse complement.
ACGCCATCATTGATTATTTGGTGTTTGCTAAGCACTATATTAGTGAGTGCGAAGAACGCCACGGAATTGGTGCCGTTGAAACCATACTAGATGCGTGCCATGCGCTCATGAATTACGGTGTCGATCGCTATAAACATCCTACTCCTTTGTCACTGCAAGAAGAAAAAATTCGCCAACAAAATCGTGAGAATTATTTGCAATCGGAAGTCAATGAATTGTGGCGTACCGTGCCCAAAAGCAAAAATTTGGCTGAAACCAAACAGAAACAACAATTTCCAGCAGAACCTCAAGAAAATATTTTATATTTCATCGAAAAAAATGCCCCGCTCTTAGCGCCTTGGCAACGCGAGATCGTGCGCATCGTACGCAAAATTGCGCAATATTTTTATCCCCAAAAACAAACCAAAATCATGAATGAGGGTTGGGCATGCTTTTGGCATTACCGGTTATTGCATGATCTCTACGATGCAAAATTGGTTACAGACGAATTCATGTTGGAGTTTCTCCAAACGCACACTTCGGTCATCGCACAACCCGCCTACAATAGCCCTCATTTTTCTGGGATCAATCCTTACACATTGGGTTATCATATGATGCAAGATATCCGTCGCATCGCCGAAAATCCTACTGAAGAAGACAAGCACTGGTTTCCACAACATGCCAATACTGATTGGTTACCTACTTTAGATACCGCAATGCGTTGTTACAAAGATGAAAGTTTCATTGCACAATTTCTTTCTCCAAAACTCATTCGCGATCTCAAATTATTTCATATGCTGGATGATGAACGTCATCCCTCTTTGCATATTGGTGCTATTCATAATGAAGAAGGATATCAACGCATTCGTGAAGCTTTGTCCAGTCAGTATAATTTAAGCCATAACGAGCCGGACATTCAAGTGTTTCTGGTAGATGTGAATGGGTCACGCGATTTAACGCTACATCATACGCAATATCAAAATATGCCCTTACATCCTCATACTACGAATGAAGTTTTAAAGCATCTACATACGCTATGGCAATTTCCTGTTAACCTGAAATCATTGACCAGTGATGGACAAACGGTTACAGAGTTTCACTGTCCGCCGAAAGAGGTGTAGAAAATGGCAAAATTGCGCCGCGCTATCACGACAGCGCCACAACCCGTGCGTGGAGAAACACTAGTCGTTACAGAAGATCTCATCGCTAGATTTATCGCTCATACACGCGCTGCACCGGATAAAATCGCGATCATAACCAGCCAACAATCACTAACCTATCAACAGCTTTATCAAGATGTCCTATATTGGAAATCACTCCTCAATCAATATACTCATAGCAGAGTGATCATCTGTCTGGACCGAAGCCCACATCGCTCTGTTTTTGGCAACGCAATGGTTAGACATCACTTATATTCCAGTAGATCCCTCTATTCCAATAGAGCGATTACGAGCGATCATTATAGACAGCCAACCCCAACTATTGATTTATGATGTCAATACACACCCTCAGTTCGAGGAACTACCCTGTACTTTGTTTAATGTGGTCGAAAGGCTATCCTCGCCGCGATCCTTTTTGGAGGACAGTTTAGAAAATTATGTACCGACACCCTCTGGAATCGCCTATATTATTTACACCTCTGGTTCTACTGGGAAACCCAAAGGCGTAGCAATTCCACGTCATGCCTTACACAATCTATTAACGAGTATGAGCCAATGTTTGTTGCAGGAAGAACATGCTCTGGCCTTAGCCATCACTACCATTAGTTTTGATATATCAGTTATAGATATATATCTCCCATTTTGGCAGCAAAAAAGCGTTTTTATTGCTAATCAACTCCAACATAAAGACCCTTTAAGTTTAGCAGAAATACTCAATAATTATCCCATTACGTTCATCCAAACAACTCCTTCCGGATGGAATATGTTGCTTAATTTAGAATGGACCAGTCAACTCAATTTGATAGCAGCCTGTAGTGGCGAACCACTCACTAAACCATTAGCGCAGCGCATATTGGAAAAAGCATCTGTACTATGGAATATGTATGGCCCGACCGAAGCTACGGTCTGGTGCGCATCCAAACAAATCCTGCCCAATACGCCCATTACCATTGGGCGCCCCATCCACAACATCGAAATGCGTGTGATGGATGAAGAGCAGCAGATTCTACCACCTTATGTAAAAGGGGAATTATATATCGGTGGTATTGGATTGGCAGAAGAGTATATCAATAATCCCGAGCTCACGAGTAAAAAGTTTGTGAGTTGTCAAAATGCTTTACTAAATCGTTTGTATCAAGTGGGCGATTTGGCATGTACCACTGAAGAAGGCGAATTCATCATTTTTGGTCGAACGGACAATCAAATTAAATTACATGGTTATAGAATTGAACTAGAAGAAATCGAAGCACAGATACAGGCTTTTCCCGGTATTCAAGAAGGGGCCGTGACAGTGCACCATGAACAATTGATCGCATATATCTCATGGTTGTCAGAGGAAGCATTTTCTAAACCAAAGTTCATTCAGCATTTAGCCAAATATCTCCGAGAGTATATGGTACCTAAAAACGTTACTTTATTAAAGCAACTCCCCAAAACAGTCTCAGGCAAGATCGACAGAAAAGCACTGCCACTTCCGGTAATAACCCCATCACTTACCCCCAACACATCTCAATTAAGTGCGACACAATTATCTTTGACCCAGATTTGGACAGAAGAACTGTCCCATGACACGATAGGGATCAATGATAATTTTTTCGAATTAGGCGGGCATTCTCTAATTATGGCGCGTATCATCGTTAAAGTTGCGCAGCAACTCGGCAAAGAAATGCATTTACAAGATATCTATCGTGCCCCCACGATAGAACAATTTTCAAAGCTTGTGGAACAAGCATCACTTGCGGCGAAAAAAACCAGGTTGGTTCCAAAGCATGCGCACGCACTTCCATTGCCGGATTTCACATTTATGTTTTGGCTTTCTCAAGTTTTCGACTCTCCTGGTATGACCCGTAATGTCGTCGGTCGTCGACGAGTGCAAGGCGTCTTGTATAAAGAAAATTTAGATTTGGCATTGCAATTAGTACTTAAGAATCAAAAAGTTTTTTCTTATCATATCCATCACTATTACCCTTTGCAGACTCTTTGCACTCTACCATCCATAAAATCTAAACAATGGACAGAAACAACGCTTTTCCATCTTTCAGACACAGAAATTGAGCCCTATCTCACACAAAATTATAATAATCTATTTTACAAAAAAACTTGGCGCTATAAAACACTTTGGATACACGCTCATTTGTATCATTTAAAAAATGATCAGAGCGAATTGCAAATATGTATGTCACATATGATTGCTGACGAAAAATCTGTCTCCATATTTTTTCAAGAGCTCTCGAAAATGTATCTGCTTCTCGCGCAGAACTCTCACTTACCTGTTCTAGACACTCATGAGTCTTACCAAGATTATGCCGCACAACAGAATAACGCTATGCAATATCATGCACATACTGACCAAATTTTTTGGAAAAAATATTTACAAGACAGCGGTTTGTTACCTATTCCCCATCAATTTTGGTTAAAAAAAGGCAGTCCCATCGCAACGCATATTCCATTACCAGAGTCATTCACCTTAAAATTACAGCAATTTTGCACAAACCATCATGTGGGATTAAATGATGTAATCAGTGCTGCGGTCAGTCTGGCATTATTACAATGTTGTCAATATGACTCTCAGTACTTACACCAAAAACTATGTTTTGGGATTATCAAATCCACACGAGACGATCCACTATATGACCATGTCATAGGCTGTTTTTTACGCATGGATGCCATCAAACTCGATTTAAATAACCAACCAACTTTACTCAGCCTGGCCAAACAATCTCAACAATCTGTTTATGAAACTACTACTTATCAACGCGCATCATTTCTTGTTAAAATAGGTGCGATTGGGAAACTTCAAACAACTGGCAACCGTCTCATAAAGCTTTTTATTCGCAGCTCGCTGAATTTCCTACGCAAATTATTTCCAAAATTAGAAATCAACGTTAATTGGATAGAAGCATGTGAAAATATTGTCGCTTGGGATAAGAAAACCCAACTTCTAATTAATATCAATATTCTCAACAATTTTTTGAATAATAACGCCCCCTCAACTCAACCAAATTTTCTAGGATTAACTCATAAACCTATTCCATTACACCCATATCCTAATTTTCTTGATGAATATATTTTTGATATTATGCTACATCGAAATAATGATCAAAACCTACCATTTTTGATCATCACCGCTCCACTCACCTCAGATTTTCAAAAACGCTTTGGCGACACATTAGTATCTATTATCCAAGATTGCCCGATATAGGTGAGATGGTGTTGCTTTCATTTCATAAACTGCGGTATTTTATTGAATATCATCCACTTAAGCACTTCAAATATGATGTCACTGTGGCGTTCCTCAAAACAAGTCAAACAAAAAGCACTGACTCCTAAGGGAATGAGCACAGAAAATTTGCACAGTCTCTTTGAAACACAAGTTATTCGTCATCCAGAACGGATTGCCGTAGTCTGTGACTCTGCCGAACTTACTTACTTTGAGTTAAATCAGAAAGCCAATCAATTGGCGCATTATTTAAAAGCAGCTGGCGTTGCATCGAATACATTGGTTGCCATCCAACTACCACGTTCTATTGAGCTCATTATTAGTTTTTTAGCGGTATTAAAAGCCGGTGGCGCTTATGTGCCCATTGCTCCGTCTTATCCAGCTAGTCGGATCAGTTTTGTTTTAGAAGACAGCCATGCCGCATTTCTTATTACGCACAGCGCTTTGTTGGGTGATTTTGAATCCAAAACTGCGGTACCCATTTTCCTTGATCTAGAACAAGAAAACATTGCCAAACACAACAGCATGAATATTGATTTACCCGTTTCATCGCAGGATCTGGCTTATGTCATTTATACATCGGGTTCCACCGGACAACCCAAAGGGGTACTTGTAGAACACGGCAATGTCGTCAATGCAACCACTGCAAGCCTATCCGCATTTTCCTCCGAGCCGATCACCAATCTTTTATTACTATTGTCTGTCGCCTTTGACGGATCTTTTGCTGGCATATATTGGACTCTGAGCCAAGGTGGCAAGCTGGTATTGCCGAATGAGACGCTTTTTTTAGAACCTTCTTATATCAATGCATTGATTCGAGATCAAAAAATATCCGACGTACTATGCACGCCAACTATCTATCGTTCTTGCATGGCATTTATCAGTGATCAAGAGCGAAGTTTATCGCGGATCATGGTGGGTGGCGAGATCTGCACCGAGCAATTGGTAGTAGAGCATAGTCAATTATTTCCAAAAGTATCCTTAGTCAATATTTACGGTCCAACTGAAGCCACCATATGGGCCAGTTTCATGACTGTTTATGACAAAAAAACCCTTAAGAAGACTAATAGAATAGGCATCGGCCGCGCAATAGACCATGTAGAAATTTATATATTAGATCAGAGTTTACAACTATGCGGTCCAGGTCTTGAAGGAGACATTTATATAGGCGGCAAGGGTATAACGCGGGGCTATCTCAACCAACCCGAATTAACCGCCCAACATTTTATTGCAGATCCCTTTGCCGAAGCTTCCCGTTTATACAAAACGGGCGATCGCGGTTGTTATGGCACAGATGGCAATATTGAATATTTGGGGCGTGTGGACAATCAAATTAAATTACTGGGACATAGGATTGAATTAGAGGAAATTGAAGCCGTTTTAAGCAGCTATGCAAAAATTTCCCAGGTAGTGGTTGTAGCCCAAGCAGAGGAGAACATTCCCCTACGCCTCATTGCTTATTTAAGTAATCAAAATAAATTGGATGCCTCACAGCAAAAAAAATGCATTACAGCATTGCATGAATATGCCAAAGAAAGCTTGCCCAAATATATGTTACCAACTGCCTATGAATTTCTTGATGAGTTACCCTTGAGTCCCAATGGGAAAGTCGATCGAAAACAATTATCGACCCTACCAAAAAAAGACTCACAACCCCATAGTGTCAGTCCAAAAACCGACATAGAAACCCAAGTCCATGCGCTATGGGTTGAAACCCTGCCTATCAAACAGATCGCAATGGACGATAATTTTTTTGCATTAGGAGGGCATTCTCTTCTAGCAGCGCGCATCGTTGCCAAAGTTTCGGAGCAATTAGGTAAAACAACGAATGTGCATGCACTTTATCATGCCCCTACCCTTGAACAATTCACTAAAATCGTGGAACAAGCGCCCCCTGCAGAAACAAAAAACACCCTGGCTTTAGAATATCCGGATGTGCTCCCATTACATGAACTTCAATTCATCTATTGGGTGACGAAATTTGCAGAGCCCAAATTAAGAAAATATAATGTGGTGGACCGCCAACGAATTCAAGGATCTTTGGACAAAACCGCCTTGGACGCGGCCTTACAATGGGTTTTACATAAACAAGATGTTTTTTCTTACCATATTCATCATTTTTACCCTTTACAAACGCCTTGCACCAAACCATCCAAGCAATTCCGACAGTGGATAACCACTTCTCTCCAGCATCTTTCCGATGCAGAAGCAGAGTCTTATCTCTCTCAGCGTTATGCTGATTTGTTTTACAAAAGATTTTGGCGCGTCAATACCCCGTGGATACGGGCCAATTTATATTATTTAAATAATGATCAAGTTGAATTACATATCTGCATGTCACATTTGATTGCAGACGAACGCTCCATGGCTATATTTTTTCGCGAACTATCCAATGCCTATCTCTTTATTACGCAACGGTCCACATTGCACAATCATGAGCTATTACAAAACTACAAACATTATATCACGCATAAAAATAGCACTGTGCAGCAGCATGCCAGTACTGACGAGGATTTTTGGAAACACTATTTACAAGATACCGGCTTATTTATAGTCCCTACACAATATGTTGTAGCAAATCGTGCAATCGCCGCTACACATATCCCCGTATCCGAATCGTTTGGCTTAAAATTAAGCCAATTTTGTGCTCAACACTGCGTTGGATTAAATGATGTATTATGCGCAGCAACCAGCCTGGCATTATTTCAATGCTGTAATCAAGATCTGAGTTGCGTACCACATAAATTATTAATCAGTCATCTCAAATCCACGCGTGACGAACCACAATATGACCATGTCATGGGTTGCTTTTTACGAATGGATATTCTCAAACTGAGTTTAGATCACCAAACAACCTTAGTGGATTTAGCCAACCAGGCCCAGCAATCCGCCTATGAAACATCGCTCTTTCAGCGCGCTTCGAGCCTAGTCAAAATTGCGGCTATTGGCAAACAACCTAAAATAAAAAAACCGTTGGTAACCTTTTTTACCGGCATCGGGTTAACTTTGCTTGCCAAATCTTTTCCCAAATTTCAATTGAACAAAAGTCTTATCAACGCTTGTAAAACATTAGCTGTTGCGGATAGAACCCAGCAATTTTTTATTAACGTGAATATTCACAATGATTTCTTGATAGAACCCGAACAGCCACTTCCGACCGATTTATTGGGATTACCCAAACGCGATATCCCACTTTATGCTTATCCAGCTAGAGTCATTCCTTATACGTTGGATATCGCTTTTCACCGCACCAATGACCAAAACATGCCTTTCATAACGGTTGCTACTAATCTTATACCTGCCTTTCAAAAAAAGCTTGGAGAAAATTTAATATCTATTATTATGATGGAAGATCATTCGTCGCGAGCTCCTCAGGATGACGGACTTGGTCTTAATCAACAGGAAGCAATATCATGAACGTGATACACGCTTGGTTTGAGCAACGCGTAGCCCAAACTCCAGAAGCAATTGCTATTAAATGTGGACCACAGTCTATTTCCTATCAAACTCTCAACGATTGTGCTAATCACCTTGCGCTACAATTGCTCCAAGCAGGCGCCAAACCTGAGATGCGCATCGCCTTATGTTTACCGCGATCCATTGAGCAAATCATTGCAATTTTTGCCGTGCTAAAATCGGGAAGTGCCTACGTTCCGCTTGACGCAAACCAATCAAGCGAGCGATTAATGTGGATATTGCAGGAAAGCGAGGCATCTCTTTTGGTCACCTCAGTCACTAACCAACCTCTGTTCGAATCATTTAAGGGAACTATTCTGCATCTCGATTCTATCAATCATGATGCCACCCCATCTTCTGAACAGTTATTAGAACTTGAAAAAATACGCTCACAAACCACCGGCGATAATTTGGCTTATGTGGTCTATACATCCGGTTCAACCGGCACACCCAAAGGGGTTATGATTGAACACCATAGCGTCATTCACTATTGCCAATGGTTTCAAGCCTACACGGATTTTTCTGAAAATCATGTGGTCGATTATTCGAGTAACTATATTTTTGATTTTGGGATTACTAGTTCTATAGCGCCATTGATGTTAGGAGCAACGCTGGTCATTTGTTCGGATGAAGTCAAAAAAGATCCGGATTCTTATTTACGCTATTTGGAAACCGAAAAAATTCATCTTATTAATATCACACCTAGTTTTTTTAAAACACTACTCCATACACACACCCCTCAACATGGTCATTTACCTTATTTACGTTCGATTATTTTAGGTGGTGAAAATCTACCTGCCTCAGATTGTCATACTTGGCTAAGTCGTTTTAAAGATCACGTTCTTTTTAATGAATATGGACCCACTGAAACCACCGTGGCCATTGCGCAGCATAAAATCACGTTGGAAAATATAGACCCAACCATGTCGTTTATCCCAATTGGCAAACCCGGGCCAACCATGCAAACTTTTATTTTCAATGAAAAACTGGAATCCGTGACTCAGGGTGAAGTTGGAGAACTTTATATTGGCGGCACCTGTTTAGCCCGCGGTTATCTCAATCAACCCCAACTCACCGAAAAAAGCTTCATTCAAT
>JAGOTG010000015.1:0-14600 GCA_018061965.1 Legionellaceae bacterium | reverse complement strand
CACGCACAGCGAATGATAAATTAGACGAACGTGCACTGCCTGAGCCCTTGATGCTGAGTTCACAAATATATAAAGCACCTCAAACACCTACAGAACAGCTTATTACTAAAATATGGTCTGAAGAAATGCAACAAAGTCGTATCGGCGTGCTCGATAATTTTTTTGAACTGGGCGGACACTCTCTCTTGGCCGCACGTATCATCGCCAATATTGCACAACATATAGGTAAAAAAATCTCTTTGTCAGCTCTCTATCATTCACCCACAATAGCACAACTCGCATCCCTAGTAGATCAAACGGCTCCAGCAGCAATCAATGCACCCATGGTGGTTCAGAATCAAGGGAACTCCCTCCCTCTACATGACTTTCAATTATTAATGTGGCTCTTCAGACTGGGAGGACCCAAGCTGCAAGTATCTAATATGGTATGGCGCAAACGCGTACAGGGTACGATTGACAAAGCGGCTTTAGATTTGGCTTTACAATGGGTTTTACAAAAACAAGAGATTTTCTCTTACCATATTCATCTTTTATATCCCTTGCAAACCCCTTGCGCGCATCCCAACAAGCAATTTAGACAGTGGCGCACAACCTCTCTGCGCGATCTGCCAGAAGATGCCGTCGAACCCTATCTCGCGCAACATTATGATGACTTGTTTTATAAAAAAACCTGGCGTGCGAAATCACTGTGGATCAGTGCAGATTTATTTTATTTGCCCAACGATCAAATAGAGTTTCAAGTCTGCATGTCACATATGATTGCCGATGAAAGTTGCCATAACCTATTTTTTCAAAGCCTGTCGCATGCCTATCTATTTTTTACCAAACGGACGCAAGCCCACACGGACCATGCGTTGCAACCCTATAAAAACTATATCTCGCATCATCATACAGTTCTACGTCAGCAGGCTGCGCCCGCTGCAAATTTTTGGGCAAACTACTTACAAGATGCCGGATCCTTTCACTTTCCCAAACAATACGTACTTCCAAATACCGATGCGGCCTCTACTCAGATAGCCTTGCCTGAATCATTCGTAGAAAAACTCCGCCAATTCTGCGCCCAACATTGTGTTGCCATCAATGATGCGCTCTGTGCGGCAGTCAGTCTGGCATTACTACAATGCTGCGATAATGACCTACGCTGCGCACCGCACAAAATGGTTATCTTCACGACCAAATCCACTCGCGATGATCCCGAATATGATCATACCATTGGATGTTTTTTACGCTTAGATCCTATCAAACTAGAGCTAAGCCAAGAATCCACTCTAGTAAATTTAGCGAAACAGGCTCAACTATCTGCTAATATAGGAGCCCCTTTTCAGCAGGCATCAAGCCTAGTCAAACTCGCTGCCATAGGGAAACTGCAATTATGTCTTAGCCGGAATCCGATCAAAAGATTTGTCATCAACAAAGCATTTGCCATACTCTCCAAATACTTTCCTGAATTAAAATTAGATCAAAGCTTGTTTAACGCTTGCGAAATCCTCGCCATTTTAGATCAAACCAAGCAATTTCTAATGAACATCAATATGCCTCAGGATTTTTTGGAAGATCTCAAGCCTAAGGTTCAACCAACTTTATTTGGGATCCCAGAAGCACCTATTCCTCATCATCCGTTTCGCAATCCGCTGGTCAAATATATGCTAGATATCAATTTTCATCGGAGTAGCGATCAGAACACGCGGTATATTGTGCTCACTTCTAATCTTAGACCTGATTTTCAGAGGCGCTTAGGAGAGACGGTGGCATCATTGATTGAACATTGCATATGAAATTGCTGAAATTTAAAAATTTGTGCTTCAGACAAACATATCTGCTCTAAATTGGTCACTTGATGCGACCATAGATGGGTTAAATCTTGGTCGGCCAAAAAACATTTTAACACTCGCATCACTACGCCATGCGTAATGACATAGGTAAGCTGCTTAGAATTTCCATGCTCCGCACATATCGCCCCGGCTCCCCGCAAAACCCGGTCAGAAAATTCGGTTAATTTTTCACCGCCTGGAAACTCAAAAGACGCTGGATTGCTCATCCATTGCTGCCACAAAGGATCATTTTTCAGTTCATCTAAGTACAAACCTTCGTAAATACCTGCGTTTATTTCCGCCATGGCAGGATTGACTTTAGTTGGGATTGGAATCTGCTCATAGGGCACACCAAACCACGCCTCCGCCGTTTGTTTACAACGTAACAAAGGACTGGATATCAAAAGCTGGGGTTTTGGCAGGTTAGCTAACGTTGGTTGAACGGATTCTCGGCCGGCAGCAGAAAGTGTGATGCTAGGATCGGGTGAACTGCCCTGAACGATTTTTTTCACATTCCACTCGGACTCGCCATGTCGTAGAAAAACAAGGCGTGAACTTTTAAAAAAAAGATTAGTTATTAATTTTTTTCCTTGCATAATCAGATAAAAGCCCCACAGTGATTAATATTTCACCACTATACTAGAAATTTATATTAAAAACATTAATAATCCTTGAAATGGATCATCACATGAAAACTATTGAGGCTAACATGAATCTATTCAAAACATTACGCACGCTATGTTTAGCGTTGTTCATTACCCACAGCGCGCCAACCTTTGCTGCGGCACATCCCACTATGATCCTGGTGCATGGGGCCTTATTTACGAGCAGTGTTTGGTTGCCAGTACAAACTTATTTGCAGAATAAAGGGTATAACGTTGTAACAGTGGACACGCCTGGACGGCTGCATGACGGAGTCAGTGCACAAAATGCCACATTACATGCCGCCGTTGACAAAGTATGTCAGGCGGTCAATCTCCAAGCAGAACCAGTTATTTTGGTTGGACACAATCAAGCAGGCGCAATCATCACTCAAGCTATCGCCAATTGTGGTTCGCAAATAAAAGGTTTGGTCTACATAGCAGCTGTCGTGCCCTGGCCAGGTGAAAAACCCTTTGATTTACTCTCTGATCAAGACAATAAAAACTTTGATAAAGCAGCACCCTTGGATAATACCACTGGCTTATCGATTCCAGATTACCAAGCACCGATTCAGGACCTATTGATGGCAGATGCCAACACGAAAGATGCCCAACACGCTATCATGAATATGGTCCCCGAACCCATTATTTTTGCTTATGACACGTTGGATTATAATTTGATGGCTTTCAATCAAATTCCAAAGTTTTATATAAAAACCATGAATGACATGATGATATCGCCTGCATCACAGGACCTATTTATCAACCGCCAAGCCATGAATCAGATAAAAACACTCCTCACAGGCCACTGTCCTTTCATTTCGCAACCTACCGTCCTTGGAGACATATTGTCGGATATTGATGACTCTTTTACAAAACTCGAATAGCATTTTGGAATTTATTGTGCATATAATCCGCCCTTGCTTTTTTAACAAGGGTTTTGTTATGAACACTATTTATGAAATATTTGCAGAACAAAATAGACGACGCTTGGCTTATGAACTATTTGTAACACAAAATAGACAACTCTTGGTTGATGCGGCCCGAGAGAAAAATATCCAATTAGCGATAGCTGATTTGCATGATATTACTGGCGCCCAACTCCCACTTACTATGATGGCAGATGAATTCTTAGATGCCCTAAAAGAAGGGCTCTTTACCGTCCAAGATATTGCACAGGTATATACTGGGTTTAGAGAATTTTATACAGCCCATCTTGCTGAACGGCCAATTACAGATGACCCGCTCATTGACGACATGCCGTCTAATGGGTGGATTATTGTGCAAGCAGAGAACGCCATGACAAATTTGATTCGACAAATGATTACGCCTGCGTATCTGGATGCGTTGCGGCACGAAACATACGATATGTCTTATGTCTACCAGCAAGCGCAGAATCGGGGACCCAAATCATTACCATGCCTTCACCCTGATCTTTTAACGGCTTTAGATGAAGAGCGGATTACGGAAGAAGATATTGATGACATGTCATATGATGAATTAGTTGAGGCAATCTCTGATAATAGATATCCTCAAGATTCAAGTCATTCTTATAATTAAAAAACCGATGCTTCGCATAGTAGGTTGTGCCTTGACCCAACCTACTACCCCCCCCAAGTACTTCATCCTCATTTTTCCTTATTTGCCATATTTCGAGCAAAATGCACAAAAATAGACTAAACTAAATATAATGTTGCAAAAACACATCAGGGCTAATGCTATTAAAAATCAAACAAGGACGAGATATGAAAACCAAATCACATCATAAGATACAATTTGATCACCAAATGATTCTATTAGGATTTGGCAGCATTGGAAAAGCGCTACTGCCTGTGATCCTTGAAAAATTTAAGCTAAAAAAAAGCCAAATCACGATCATTTCTGCGGATAATTCTGGCGCAAGAATTGCTGAAGAATATGGCATTGCATTTCAACTGCATATCATTACGCCTTCGAATTATCAGGACATACTTGGCAATCAACTCCATTCTGGTGACTTTCTAGTGAATTTGAGCTGTAATATTTCTAGTATCCCGTTGATTGAATTATGCAATGACCACGAAGCATTATATATTGATACGGCCAACGAACCCTGGGAAGAAGATTTTGCTGTTCAGAGCCTGTCTCTAGCCGACCGCACCAATTATATGTTGCGCGAAAACGCATTAAAGCTAAAAGGAAAAGTCAAGAAAACCGCCATTCTAACGCATGGTGCGAATCCTGGCTTGGCATCCCATTTTGTCAAAGAAGCGTTATTAAGAATGGCCAAAGATAATAATCTTTCTGTCACAATGCCTAAAAATTCGCATGAATGGGCAACCTTGGCAAAAAAATTAAACATCAAAACCATCCATGTTGCAGAACACGATACTCAAATTTCTAATAAACCCAAATTGCCAGGTGAGTTTGTCAACACCTGGTCTGTCGATGGCTTTGTGCTAGAAGGTCTGCAACCTGCTGAACTAGGTTGGGGTACTCACGAGAAACATTTGCCGGTGGATGGCCGTCAGCATACTGAAGGGTCACAATGTGCCATTTATCTAGAACGACCTGGTGCGAGTACCAGAGTACGTTCCTGGACGCCGAGTTTTGGACCTATCCATGGGTTATTAGTTACTCATGCAGAAAGTATTTCTATTTCTAACTATCTCACAATCAAAGACCAAGACAAGGTTACGTACCGACCTACTGTGCATTATGCTTATTGCACTTGCCCAGATGCTTGGTTGTCTATATTGGAATTGAGTGCCACAGAGTGGAAAAGACAAGAGCAGCAACGGATTATGTTTAACGAAATTATGCATGGTGTTGATGAATTAGGCGTACTCTTAATGGGTAATGATAAAGGTGCTTATTGGTTTGGGTCTACGCTGTCCGTACAAGAAGCGCGAGCGATTGCACCCTTTAACAATGCCACCAGTTTGCAGGTCGTTGCAGGGGTGCTCTCAGGGATGATGTGGGCGATAGAAAACCCCAATGCCGGCTTGGTGGAAGCCGAGGATATGGATCATGAATTCATTTTGAATATTGCTCGACCTTATCTTGGCAAAGTAGATGGGTACTATACCAATTGGACACCTTTGCAAGATCGCGGCACTGTATTTCCGGAACGCCAAGGACATCTAGACTTGTCTGATCCCTGGCAGTTTTCGAATATTCGGGTAAGCTAAAGTCCACTCAAAACACATGCTTTTTCCCTCTTCGTGAGTTATAATTACTCACTCACTGAGGGAAATATTTGTGCGAATAATACAAAAGTCTACCAAACTTCACGGCGTTTGCTACGACATTCGTGGCCCCGTATTAGAAAAAGCCAAGCAAATGGAAGATGCTGGCCAAAAAATTATAAAATTAAACATCGGAAATTTGGGAATTTTTGACTTCGATCCTCCTGCAGAAATTCTCGACCATATGCGTCTCAATATGCGAGCAGCCGCAGCTTATAGCGACTCAAAAGGCCTCCTGGCTTGTCGTGAAACCATCCTGCTTGAGATGCAACAACAACAAATCCAAAATATAAGCGTTGATAATATTTATATCGGAAATGGCGCCTCCGAATTGATCGTCATGAGTATGAATGCATTGCTAAATACAGGGGACGAGGTATTGATTCCCAGCCCAGATTATCCATTATGGACCGCAGCGGTCAGTTTATCGGGCGGAAAACCCATCCATTATCTTTGTGATGAACAAACAGATTGGTCCCCTAATATAGATGACATCCGCGCTAAAATCACGCCGCAAACACGCGCTATTGTGATCATTAATCCCAACAATCCTACGGGCGCTTTATACTCTAAAGACGTGCTTCTCGCCATCATTGAACTTGCCCGACAACACCATTTGATCATCTTTTCTGACGAAATTTATAGTCAGACACTGTATGATGACGCAGAGCATACTGCGATTGCTTCTTTGGCGGATGATGTCTTATTCATTACCTTCAATGGGTTATCAAAAAATTACCAAGCTTGTGGTTACCGTGCTGGATGGATGGTGGTATCGGGCAAAAAAGATCATGCCAAAGATTATATTGTTGGGTTGGATATGCTGGCCTCGATGCGTTTATGCTCCAATGTGCTGGGACAAATTGCCATTCAAGGTGCTTTGATGCATAAATCGAGTATCAATAGCCTTGTCGCGCCAGGTGGACGGCTATATACTCAGCGTGACTTGGCTTATAATTTACTGACAGCAATTCCTGGCGTTTCTTGTGTCAAACCGAAAGCCGCCTTGTATCTTTTTCCAAAATTAGATCACAAACTGTATCCGATTACAGATGATCGCGATTTCATATACCAGTTATTGGTAAAAGAGCAGGTATTGGTAGTACAAGGAACTGGATTCAATTGGCCGAAGCCAGACCATTTTCGCGTAGTATTTTTACCTAATGCGGAAGAGCTGCAGTACGCGATTACTAAAATTGCACGGTTTCTTGAACATTACCGTCAGCAACATGGCACAGATTAGAGGGATTTATCATGGTTGAAATCAAATCTCCAGAAGAGATAGAAAAAATGCGGATTGCTGGTCGGCTGACAGCTCAAGTACTTGAGGCAGTCACCCAAATCGTAGCACCCGGGATCACCACGATGGACATCGACACATTTTGTGAAGATTACATTCGTAACACACTGCAAGCCATCCCAGGGAGCAAAGGCCAGTATGGCTATCCCTATAGCGTCAATACTTCGTTGAATCATGTGATTTGCCACGGCATGCCTTCTGATAAACAAATCCTTAAAAAAGGCGATATTGTCAATGTTGACATCACCGTCATTTATGAAGGGTATTATGGCGACAGTAGTAAAATGTTTTGTATTGGTGAGGTGCCTGCCCATGCACAACGCTTAGTAGATGTCACCCAAGAATGTCTGTATAAAGGCATCTCTGTCGTGAGACCTCAAGCTTATATTGGGGATATTGGTCATGCCATTCAAACCCACGCAACCCAAAACCATTACTCTGTAGTACGCGAATATTGTGGCCATGGTATTGGTAAAAAAATGCACCAAGAACCTCAAGTTACGCATTATGGGACTGCTGGCACAGGATTAGTATTAGAAGCCGGCATGACGTTTACTATTGAACCGATGATCAACCAAGGCCGTCCAGAAGTAAAACATTTGAATAAAGATGGGTGGTCAATCGCCATAACCAAAGATCGCAAACTATCCGCACAATGGGAGCATACTATTTTAGTAACGCCAACTGGCTACGAAATATTAACTTTGCGTCAAGAAGAGATAGAACCAATGGCTCAGTTTATGCGACATTCCGCAATAAGCTCAGGAGTGTCGTAACTAATTTCTTGATTGGCATGATGCTGTTTGCAATCTATAGCAATAGCATCTATGCAAACCAAAGCGGTGTATTATTCAATATCGAACAGTCTGGTGTTTCCACACGTCAAATACCGCGGAATTCACTTTATGCTTAACCGGCAAAGGACCTTTTTGTCTTGCCAAAATTATCAAACCAATAAAAGTATTTTAAGTATTACCACTACCATACCCTCAACCCATATTTATCCAACTGCCGGAATAAAAGTAAATACAGCAGGTTATTCGGCTTATTATTTAGACAGTGCTTGTGCTATGAATCAAACTAATTATTGCTTATTTTCTGTTAGTAGTTCGAGTCCGGCGCTCATTACTTTATTTACCCCAGGGTGAAGCAATGCAATAAATATAAATGGCACGCATGGTTTGTCGGCAATTTGTTGCCCAAACAGCTCATTTTGTGTTTCCGTTGACAGTATCGGATTTGCTATGACCTACCATGGTAGTTCGTGGATCTGACCAACCTCGCTCACCCCCAATACTTCGACCTCTGTTTACTGCCCTAGTAATTCATTTTGTATGGTGGTAGACGACGCAGGATTCGCAACGAGTTGTAATGGTACTAGTTGGAATGCGCCCATAAACATTGCACAGTACCTGAATGCTGTTTCATGTCCAAGTAGTTCTTTTTGTGCTGCTGTCGACTTTGCAGGGAATGAGTATCTATACCGATCTTAAGCACACCAGCGAATAACTGCTCCGAAGCCGCACGTGCATTATCATGCTTCGCGTATTTTTTGAAAAAAGAAAAACATATTTTACTCATTGATGCAGATAAATTCCTGTTTATCGACCAGCATCTCTTCTTTTATGGGGAGGTAGCTTGAATCATCACCCCCTGTGTGTAGAAAAATGTTAATTAGCACCTAACTTTAGCAGAAAGATCTCACCATTGAATTCAATCTTATCTCCTGCAACCATCTTTTTTCTTTTCTGTTTTTCTATTATGCCGTTTACCAATACCGTGCCCGCAGCTATCATATCCTTAGCTTCTGCTCCACTCGAGGCGATACCTTCAAATTTAAGAATTTTAAAGAGCTCAACATGTTCTTTATTAATGAAAACATCTTTCATATTATTTATTACTCCAGTAATGATGAGTCGTCATAGTGTTTTCTAATTGGCGTAATTTTCCCGATTTTAGCACAAAAAATACGTGAAAAACTGACAATCAACCTACCAAAGTGCATCACAAAGAACAAGGCAGCTAGTTCGTATTTGCTTAAAAACTGTAATTTAACCCGTCACTTGAAATTAAAATCCATGCTCCCGGTAGCCGACACGTAATTTCTTCTTTGCCATATCAATGGTCCAAATAACTTCAATATTCTGACTTTTATAGGTATTTCTCAAAAAAACCATTTTATTGAGTTCTAGTCGTTGAGCAGATCCATTACAAATGGCGTAAATGAAAAAATTAGGCTGATGCGGTTCAAATGCCCCATCACAGATTTTCGTTTCTTTCGCTGCCACCGTTCCCAAACAAGCATCAATCGGGTAAGAGTATTGCTGATGCACACTGACATAGCACTCATTCGAAGTATTATTAATAAACTGATGCTTAATATACCCCACTTCACCAGCCAAAACGCTGCCCGTCCATAACAACAGACCACCCACCAACATTTTTTTGAACCCGCGCTGCAACATTTTAAATTCTCACCTAAAAACTGTCGCGGATTCTACTGAAATTAAATGCAGATGACAATGCTATATCTTTAACCATTTGAATATAAACCTACGATTTTGGGCAACAAAAACAATCTGTAACGTGATCATTCACCATGCCAATAGCCTGCATATAAGCATAGATAATGGTCGCCCCCACAAATTTCATGCCACGTTTTTTCAAGTCTTTAGATAGAGCATCTGATTCCAAAGTATGCACTGGCACCATTTGTAATGTTTCAGGTCGATTTATTTTTGGCTTATGATCTACAAATCGCCATACGTAAGCATCATACGTTCCATATTCCTGTTGAATTTTTATAAAAGCTTGCGCATTTTGGCGTACAGAAAAGACTTTCAAGCGATTCCGAATAATGCCGGGGTTACTGAGCTGCTCAGTTAACTCATCATCAGTCATTTTCGCAATTTGATGCACATCAAACCCCTTAAAAGCCTGACGATATCCCTCACGTCGTTTTAATATCGTCTCCCAACTCAGGCCAGCCTGAGCGCCCTCAAGCGTTAGCATTTCAAAATGCTTCAGATCATCATGAACAGGAATACCCCACTCGGTATCATGATAATGTTCGTAATGCGGTTTATTTTCTCCAACCCATGCGCAGCGTTGCATAATCGTTACCTCAAACATCTTGCATATTATTTCTTAAGTTACTCGTTTTTTTGTAGCCCTTCGCCCACATATGAAATGGATCCCCGCCTACGCGGGGATGACATAATTTTGTGCAATTTTATCAGGGGATACATCAGTACACAGGGATGACAGAAAATACGTTACTATTCCTCAGTTGTCGGCTACGTTTGTTGCAACACCGCAGACTTTACGACCGTCTATAAGTTACCAATACCTGTTCTTTTTCAACAAAATCGTTTGCCGCGCCATGCACGCCTTCTACAATCAAATCATCCTCACCATCACCTGGCGCCCTGACTTGCTGCTCCATTTTCATTGCCTCAACTTTCGCAACTGTTTGACCAGGCTTAACCTTATCACCAGGTTTCACTGCAAACATTAAAAGTTTACTCACCATCGGCGCAGCACTCTCAGTTTTAGCGTCTTTCAGCAACCGAACTTGTTTGGTCGCGGCAGTTGCCTGTGCATTGGGATTGATACCACTAGTGCTAATGGTATGACCTTGTAGATCAAAATCAATATCAATCATACCGGTATCAGGATTGGGTTGAATTTTAAGAATCGTGATTTTTTTGCCTTCTAACATAAAAGAGTCCCCCACCTTTTTAGTAGGGCTATACACAAAGGCAGGGTCATCCATCATCACGGTCATATCACGTGGGCCCGCTGCAAGTTTAGAATGATCCCGATGTTGCAAGGCGGCCAAGCCAATCTTATCAAACATATAGTAGGTCATTAGGATCTCATCGGTAACCAGGGTGTTTGGCAACAACGCTTGCAACATTTTGCGATCTGCTGCAACATCCAACGCTTCATCTAAAATGATCTGGTCATAATTAGAATGCAACGGTATGCCGTGATTGTGCAATAATTGTTTTATAATATCAGGGCGCGGTAAGAGGGTTCGCCAAGCAGCGAACCAATGTAAAATTTCATCCGAAATCGCCAATTTTCCACCTTTTTTCAAATAGGCATATACAGCTTCACTGGTTTTAGGTTGGATCTCATTATTAGTATAGATAGCATAGACACCTTGCTTCTGTGCTTCAGAAAAAGGGGTCACCACAGCACCCAACCCAAATAATTCCACTGCCAAATTTAAAGCAGTTGGAATCTCTTTCGGATCAATACCCATTTTGATAGCATCCGCAATATCAGAAGAATTGGTCCCACCAGCCCATCTAGAATTAGGATCTTGAATAACACTAGTAATATCCTGATTATCGAAACGCGAAAGCAAACTCAATATGGTGTTGACGCCGTCATTGTAAGCCGCCAAATGCTCTTGTTCTTCTCGTGTCATAGTAAAAGCATTTGCAAGAATGCGATTTGAATTATGCGATATAATGCCGTGAGGTACTGAGTCTATAATTAACCAACGATACCCAGCTTTCTGACATCTTCTGTAAACTTCAACGGCAATATGCACCGCATTGCCATCGAAATTATGATTATGAATATGAATAACCGGTCGTTGCAGACCGTGCTCTTGGAATATCATCAGAATGTCAGTAATCATTCTCTCAATAACATCTGCATTCCACTTAGGGCCTTGTCCAGGGTTTTTTATCCGAATGCGACGCAAGGGTTGGTCTTTTTCTTGAAACAGAATAATTTGCCGTCTTACCCAACCTTGGAACTGCTCTACGGTAAACCGCGGATCCCACGCAAAATTAGGTACTACCGGGATATTTTCTTCTAATAATATTCCAGTTGTCATATCACCCTGAGGATGATTGCCAGCATGAAAATTATTAGGTTCCCAGGGCAATAGCGTATCGGCAGATGTCCACCCATAATGATTTTGCAATATGCTATGTAATGTTTTAGCGATAAACCGCTGTTTTGCACTAGATTTTATATTTAAACCACTCATAAATATCGTACGTAACAGAGCATGCACAGGTAAATTGGAAGGGTTTCCTGCTAGTAAAATGGCCACAAACATAAAGTTTCGCATTTCGCCTGCTTGAAATTGGGCGCCGCCAATTTCGTTCCCAACAATAATACCGGATTTTGCACCATGCGTTTCAATGACCCTGGTCAAAGATTTTTGGACCGCAGCTGCTTCCTGATCCTTTAAAGACTGAATCGCATCACGGATAACCGATACCGTACCGCCACCATGTTGCTCCAAATGATTTTCTAACTCGTCCATAAATTTATCGTAATCTTGATGAATTAAGAATCGAGAATAAGGCGTTTCAGCGGCAGCTTGAAACATCAGCCGCTTCATAAGCTGCTTGTATTCTTGAAACTGTATCTCTGTTGGGTAAGGTCGATTTTTTATGCTTTGCTTAGTTCGATAGCCATCCGTAATGAGAGGAGTAACTGTAAAAACCAAGTGTTCTACAATACGTTGCATTTTTCCTTTTGTAATCGGGGCATTTGCAAGGACCGAAAACGTTTCATTACAACTTAGTTCGCCCGCTCTAAATTTGGGATCAAGGGCTAATTTACCATATAACTGACAGTAGTTATTCGTGGTATTAGGACCATAAAATTGAAATTCTTGCGCAAATTGTGCCTGTTTATCACAAGCTTCAGTCCAAGTTTGAGCGTAAAGCAACGCTCGTCCGCGTTGCACATCTCCGTCTGGATAAACTCGGCCTTTGACATAGGACGCATCCACCCCCTGGGGTACAAAAGCACCATCAATTCTCACATTATTGGGAAAACTTAACCCTTTTTCGCTCACATCACCACAGACCAAGCGCATATGCGCAATAATTTCCACACCAGAGGGGCGAAAATCTTCTGCTGAAGGCGCGGGATAACCATATGAACGCATCACTTGCTCAGCCGTAGTATTTCTAGGCCGTCCTGTCGCATCACTCACCAATCCTTCAATAGCGGGCGCCTCTACCTGACGACGCATATTCACTTCCGAAACATAGATTTCTTGGCTGTTGCCATTGGGATCAAGACTAATTAAAAATTCTATGGTGCCGCGATTATCGTAACCTGTCGCTTCAATCAATTGTTTCGCAGCAAGCCGGCACGCGTCAAAAGTGTCTTCCGTGATGAACTGTTGACTAGCTTTTCTTGTAAGCCCATATTCTCCAACTTTTTGATAGTAAGGATTAAATATGACGTAACGTCCTTCCTCCTCAATGCGAGT
Organism: Legionellaceae bacterium; assembly: GCA_018061965.1. Lineage (GTDB taxonomy): Bacteria > Pseudomonadota > Gammaproteobacteria > Legionellales > Legionellaceae. The sequence goes on along the minus strand of JAGOTG010000015.1, from coordinate 1,365 downwards.
CGGGCCATCGCACTCAAACTCCCATTGCTGTAAACGGCGTCCTTTAAAATTCAAAGCCTCTTCCATATAGACACCCTCTACGTTGCCGCCGGTGTCGTTGACAATACTCGTAATCACTTCTTCCAGTTTTGCAGGGTCGCTCATCAGCGCAGCATCACCTTCTTTACTCCCGCGACCGCCCCCACCATTTACATGCTTTAAAAAAACTTTTTTGCCCTTCAATTTCGGGCTGCTGTTATATAGCTCTATGGCCTCCTCTGTCATCATCTTAAGACACATTGCTTTGTCTTGCTCTTTATCAGCTTGAAGCTCAACAAAATACGCCGTAGGTATACCTAATTTCATACACAGCCGTTTCAAAGCTATTTTATCCAACAACTCCATTTTATCAGGACTAGCACCGATGCGTTTAAATCCTTTAGCAATCACGGCGCGGGCCCAATCGGGGTTTTCACCTTGCGCGGCCCAAACGTCATAAAATGCCACGTCTCCTGCTTTCAGCGCAGCGCGTAATGTTGGATTTTTAGCTGCGACGATCTCAAGCCGTTGGGTGATATGGTCGATACAATTAAACTTTGTAACCTCTACGACCAGATTGGCACTCAATGCATACTCTCTACCTTCTTCAACAATATGAATGGTGATCATATTGGGCCAGGCGTCCTTTAAAGCCTCTTCAGCTGTCTGCATTGCATAAGGAGAGCGATTGCATAAAATCATGAACTTAGCAGGTGCAGATACACTGTAGGGTGATATATATTTTGACGTTACGGGCACGATAGAGGAAGAAATGGGCACAGATGTAGTATGTAATGCTTTTAAAATATTACTATTATTGCGGAAAGGAGGTGATTGATGCCCTGAAAGCGATCCCTTTGTTGCACTTGATTTTGGCAACACTAGCGTAGTTAATACTTTAGATGGGTGTCGAAATGAAGTAACCGCTTTGCTTCCTGCGCGTAGAAATTTATTGATCATAATACAGCTCCGTGTATAAAACGCTCCAATTTCGCCAGCGATTATATACTGCCAATAAGAATAAAAGCACTATGTTTAAAAAAAACAAATGCAATTAAAAATTGCTAGAATAATTTTTAAATACCCATGATGATTCATTTTCAGAAGACCTACGTCCCGCGACTTTTTCGGCGTTGTTGCAGACTTTTTTGCGGGATCCAGGGTCCTGAACAAGGCAAAGACTGACTGCGCTGATAAAGATCGAACAGGATCCCGCGGACAAGTGTATAGCTAAGACACATAGGTAACAGTTGGAACGGGAGATAGGTAACACTTAAAATGGCAAAATCATAAACTGAAAAGGGGATGGTTTTGCCATGGAATGAGGAAAGTGTTATGTGTCAGCGC
>JAGOTG010000004.1 GCA_018061965.1 Legionellaceae bacterium | reverse complement strand
CTTCCTGTAGAGCCTGTCGCGCCAGTTATACCGGTGCTTCCTGTAGAACCTGTCGCCCCAGTTATACCGGTGCTTCCAGTAGAACCTGTCGTCCCAGTTATACCTGTTCTTCCTGTAGAGCCTGTCGTCCCAGTTATACCTGTTCTTCCTGTAGAGCCTGTCGCGCCAGTTATACCGGTGCTTCCTGTAGAACCTGTCGTCCCAGTTATACCTGTTCTTCCTGTAGAGCCTGTCGCGCCAGTTATACCGGTGCTTCCTGTAGAACCTGTCGCCCCAGTCACACCTGTTCTTCCAGTAGAACCTGTCGCCCCAGTCACACCTGTTCTTCCTGTAGAGCCTGTCGCCCCAGTTATGCCTGTTCTTCCAGTAGAACCTGTCGCGCCAGTTATACCGGTGCTTCCTGTAAAGCCTGTCGCGCCAGTCACACCTGTTCTTCCAGTAGAGCCTGTCGCTCCAATTATACCTGTACTTCCAGTAGAACCAATCGCTCCAGTTACACCTGTACTGCCAGTAGAACCAATCGCTCCAGTTACACCTGTACTGCCAGTAGAGCCTGTCGCTCCAGTTACACCAGTGCTTCCAGTAGAACCAATCGCTCCAGTTACACCTGTACTGCCAGTAGAGCCTGTCGCTCCAGTTACACCAGTGCTTCCAATAGATCCAGTCGCCCCAGTTACACCCATACTGCCAGTAGAGCCTGTCGCTCCAATTTCACCAGTGCTTCCAGTAGAACCAATCGCTCCAGTTGCACCTGTGCTACCAGTAGAGCCTGTAGCCCCAGTCACACCTGTTCTTCCTGTAGAGCCTGTCGCTCCAATTTCACCAGTGCTTCCAGTAGAACCAATCGCTCCAGTTACACCTGTACTGCCAGTAGAGCCTGTCGCTCCAGTTACACCCATACTGCCAGTAGAGCCTGTTGCCCCAGTTACACCGGTGCTTCCAGTAGAACCAATCGCTCCAGTTACACCTGTACTGCCAGTAGAGCCTGTCGCTCCAATTTCACCAGTGCTTCCAGTAGAGCCTGTCGCTCCAGTTACACCTGTGCTGCCAGTAGAGCCTGTCGCTCCAGTTTCACCTGTACTGCCAGTAGAGCCTGTTGCTCCAGTTACGCCTGTACTTCCAGTAGAGCCGGTCACGCCAAGCCCTGTTGGACCAGTTGCGCCTGTGAATCCTCTGGGACCAGTTGGTCCAACCGTGCCTATACCGGCCGTCATTAAGCAGGTTAATGCTACGCGTAAATTATCGCCACTAACTGGATTTTTACCGTAAGGGATCGTTTTAAGGCAATCAACAGGATCGGCTGCGAAAACCACTTCGGTTGTCGATGCCAAACCTAAGGAAAGCGTTAATACATTTTTGATAAAAAACTTAGTCTTCATTTGTTATAAATCATGCTCAAAAGTAAGTAACGCCCCACGCCAGACTGGAATCCCTTTCACCTGGTAAGTCCCCTGATTGGGAGCTAATGAAGAAATAATTGGCGTATTACCAAAAAATTGCTGATAACTCAAAGTCACTCGACTACGTTTATAAGCATTAAAACCGATGCCTGCTTGTACTTCTGGCAATATAGTGTTCTTTGTTTGAACGTCCGCGCCCGTAACCGTTGAACTAATAAAAACGGCCCCTCCCTTTGCTTGAAAAAACAAAGGTTCATGGAGGACATATCTTCCGAACAATAAAAAATCAATCGGGGTTTTGGTGTTAAGCAGTACCGGCACAATACCGCTTCCAATCGGTGATGTAAGTTGATTGTTTAGGCGAATTTGAGAACCCGTTTGAAAACCAATTTGATCACCGATTACGAAAAAAGAGTTGATGGGAAGAATTGACCCAAAATCAAAACGAATCGCACCATCCGTGCCTGTATTTTCATAGGCATCTGAATTTTGCCCATAGCCACCTGATAAGCCAATAAAAAGGTGTACAGGAATTTTAGCGAATACTTGGTTTGAAAAAAATAGGGGAAAAAATAGAAATAGCCATTTACTCTGCCTAACATTCATTGCACATCATCCTATGCAGTAACATTCCCTTAATAGCGTTTTATTGATCTCGAAAACGCAAAATCCAGCCTAACAAAATATTTTAGGCAATGCTACCATCTCCGCCAAAACTTTTGTGTCATTGCCACATAGGCGGATAGGTTTCAAACAACCTAGCAAACAAGTGTTAAAATAAATCATTGCCTGCACATCCTTAAACCCACCACACAACATGCGCAAAATACGGGCGAATAAACGCAAAATGACACAATTAATTCCATCAATGCAACAGTCAGATGAGCTTCTACTCTATACACTCGTTGCATCACAACGTCGATTTCATCCGCATTAGAATCCTTTATTTGCATACTTAGTCGACCATTATAGCCAAAAAAAACGTGACGAAATCGAGACCAATCCTGGTTTTGAGCGTATGGTGGAATGGGACAAAGATGGGCGTAAGGCGCTTTTTTTTCATCTTGCATTTGTTCCGGTTGATTTTCCTATTTTTCAAAATTTTGACTTAACCGATCTTCATCTCAGCGTTGATTACAAGCTAATGTATACCGACAGCGCCCCACATCGTAAATTGCCGCCTCATCATGTAAGTTTGATTTACGTAAACAGCAAGATAGAAGAAAAATCACGGTGCGAATCGAGTATACCGAACGCGGTAATCTTATCTATGCAAAATTACAGCATCTCGATGATTCATTGGAATATCCGCCACTAACAGCCATTCAAAAAGAACATCTTCTGCTCCAAGCCATTTCAGCCCAACAAATTTGCACCAGGGAAGTAGCGAAAAAGATACATCCGAGCCTTCAGTGCGCGCTTCGAAGTAGATTCAACTGCCAAATTTAGGATAATTGTCTAAACTAAATGTATATAAATATTTCATTAAAAATAATGCCTACTTTAAATGCGGATACGGTCTATGATTTGCCATCGCGAGAGATTCAAAAAGGTGGGATTGAGATTAATGATGCGGAATTAGCAGCGCTTATTACGGCTGTACAACCTCATTTAGATGAAACAGTGCGTGATGAATTTGCAAAGCGCATGGACATACACGTCGGCAAGTATTCTACATATTCTTTGAAAAAAGAAGTCCTAGAAGGATTAAAAATCATACATGCGCATTTTTTTAAACCCAACATCAGCTCATCCGAACAATCAGCCATTGCCTTTAAATTAGCAGAGCGTGCTGCACATTGTACACCTGGGTTTCATAACGGGGTCAATGCCATTGTTGATGGCTTTTATCTACCTAAAAATACCAATGATTTACTATGCCGCTATCGTCGTGAACTCGTAGCAACAGCTGCCAACCAATTAAGCGATGAAGTTCATACTCACAATCGCTGCTTTACCGTTGCGGCAAGCATGCGCTATGGTGTACATCCGCTAAACTCAGGTGATATATACCAAGGGAAATTCCCTGATTATAGAATCAAGAGTACATTGTGCACCGTATTTGATGAAAACATGCGGTTGCTCCCTATGTTACAAGGCTTGAAGTCACAAATGTTAAGCTTGCTCCTGAACGCAGGCTATCAAGGCGAATCAACGGACTTTTCACCCGAAGTCATAGAAAAAATAGACCCCCTATTCATGACGCTCTTTTCTCATCATCCTATCGTAGAATCACTTAAAACCGCGCAAGCAGCACACAAACGCCAAGAAGAGGTCTATTCGCGAGCGCATGAGGAGGCTCTCAACAATATGAGAGATTTTGTCTTACAACATCCCTTAGAATTTTCTGGATTTGATATACATCAAAGAGCCAAACTCGATTATTTATTAACTGGGAGAGGATTGCCGACATTTAAAAAATGGGGTGATGACTGTTTGGCTAAATTATCAGACGCTGATAGAGATACCTTTGAGCGGATTAAAGCAAATATTCCCACTATGAATGCATCTATAAAAGAAAAATGGCTGTTAGCCAACCAAAAATTTAACCAGTATTTTTATACTCACGACGAAAATGGTCACATTTTAGATGTTAATTGGAAAAAAATAGACCAATTGATGTGGCAATCTATACAAGAAAATAAGTATTTTACATTTGAAGAAAATGAGCAGCAGGCTTTCAATGACCTATTTAAACCAGATATATCCGAGGCTGATTTCAAACAAGCATGTGTGAGGGTATTTAAAACCTCAGAGAGTTTTGACGATTTGCTCGGTATGCTCGAGCTCTTTCCTAAGATGAAAAAACTATTGGATATCAATGAGTTAATGGAATACCTTAATAAAACTCAAATGACTTATGAACAATTTAAAAAAACAATCTCTAAATTGGGAGATAGTGACCTAGGGAAAGCATTCGTGCGTAGGTATTACGAACTGTTCTTGCCTAATCTGAGAGAAGACCCATTGATGCCTATTTCTCTATTTCCATTGATGGAAGATGACGTGATAGAACAATTTTTCTCTGGAAATTGTGATAAAAATACCATGCAACATCTATTGTCTGGCTTGATGACCTGCTCCGACGCTGTGAAAACTCGAGTACTTATGCCGCCTAATCGCGATGGCTACAATAAACTTATGACGGCAAATGCACTAATGGAGCCTTTATTGCAATTGGTAGACACACTCCCTGATAATGTTAAAAATCGATTACTTACACAGACCGATAAGAACGGAGAAAATGCACTTATGCATGCTGTTACTCGTAATATAAAAATAGAGCCCTTGTTGAAATTGCTGGACGCATGCCCTCCTGATATTAAAGCACAAGTGCTTACGCAACAGCGCCAACCAGGTAGATTTAATGGCTCAAATGAAACTGCGCTTATCAGAGCTGTTTTCTCTAATCCTGCAGCGCTTGAGCCCTTATTGAAAAGTCTAGACACATGTTCCGATGCGGTGAAATACCAAGTGTTTTCGGAGATGTATAATGTTGGCAGTACTGCGAATACTGCGCTTATGATTGCGATCCTAGAGGGTCGCCATATGTGTGCCACCACCTTGTTGACGGCACTTTCAAGATACGATCCATGGGTACAAGCTAGAGTTCTTACGAAGACCAATGAACAGGGAAAAGATGTGTTTAAAATGGCGCAAGAGAAAGGGCTTGATCTTAGCCAATTTTCATTACAATACAATGACACAAACATAGCTCTAGCGCGCATGGAACATAACATGCCTGGCCTACTATCCAATATACAAAAAACCACAAATTCCGCTCAATGGCAAGCAGTAATGGATACCTTTGGTGAATATCAACGCACCCAGGACCCATCTTTGTTAGAGACCGCCTATAAGAACGCACATGTGTTACTGAAAGATCCGAACATAAAAAAATACTTCGACACACACAATCCAAAAACTATTTCGGAGCGATTAAAGATTTTAAAAAAACGACCTTCAGGTTATGAAAAGATGGTTCAAGAGGTAATGAATGCCATGCGCCAATTAAATCCTCAGTTGCAAGAAATTGACTTGTCGATGGAAGCCAATGGATTTAAGTATGGTTGAGGGCAATCCTCCGCAAAATAACTGCCGTCAAAAGTAGAATGTACTCGCAATCTATGCAAAAAGTCCATTAAAAAATCAAATTTTACAGACAGCCAAATGCTATCTATACTTAGAGCAAGCCGAAGGCAGCATTTCAGTCCCTGATAATACTACCCCAAAAACTCCGATAACAGACCTGTCTTTTTCTCTTTTTCTCCTAAAGACCACCCACCGCCTAGTGCTTGAAACAAGGCCACGGTATCTTCAAACCGCGCAGCCTGGCTTTGAGTTAAACTCAATAAAGCATCCGCATAAGCTTTCTCAGCTACTAACAATTCTAAATACGATACAGAACCTAACCGACGCTTACGGACCACTGCTTGAAAACCCATTTCAGCCGCATCGACTTGTTCTTTCGTATGTTTCAATGCAATCGCATCCATTTCCAAGGCTTTCAAACTATCGGCAACAGATTCAAACGCATTCAGAACGACACGCTTATATTGCGCCACAGACTGATCATAAGCAGCCACTGCCGCACGTTTTTGGAAATAGAGGGACCCCGCATCAAAAATAGTGCCCAACAAATTTGCACCCAAGCCCCAGAACATAGTCGGTCCCAAAGGCAGCGGGGCTAAAAAGGCCGGAATACTGTTTAAAGATTGAGTGACGGGCATATAACCACCATTGGCCGAAAGCGGGATGCTAGGCAGCCGATTCGCTATCGCCACACCCACTTTGGCACTCGCAGAATGCATCATTGCCTCAGCTGCTCGAATATCCGGACGATTATCAATCAATTGAGATGGCAAAGACACCGGCAATTCTTGTGGCAAAACAAAATCTTGCAAAGTAAATTTAACATCCAAATCTTCACTGGAATAGCGACCCAATAAACTGGCTAATAAATGACGATTTTCTGCTAGCTGCAACTGCAATGCGGGTAACAATGCTTCTGCCTGAGCCAATAATACTTTCTGCTGGGCAACTGCCTCAATTCCAACACTACCTAAGCGTTTTTCCTGAGTTAGAACATACGTTAATTTCTTCAAAATTCTAATAATTTTTTCTGTAGTCTCAATTTGGCCACGCAAAGAGGCTTCTTGAATCGCATTCAAAACGACATTTGAACTAAGGGTCAAATACACCGCTTCGTATTGATATAATGTTGCTTCCTCTAAAGCTTTGGTAGATTCTACATTCCGTCGCGTACCTCCAAATACATCAGGCAGATAAGATACGGACAAACTTGCGGTCGTCAACGTATACAGATAGGCGTTCGAAGATAAATTACTCGCTAAAGTCCCTGCTGTCTGCTGGCGTGTCGGAGCAGCATTCCCGTTCAGCAAAGGCAAAAAGGCAGTGCGACTGATTTTGGTCGCTTCATGCGCCATTTGCAAACTTGCAGAAGCAGCCCGCATATCCGGGTTGGCTTTTAAGGCATCGCGAATGAGGCGATCCAACGCTTTGGATTGAAATACAGTCCACCACTGAGCAGATATTTTTTGATTAATTTTAAAATACTGTGCTCGCCCCCCTAGGGTAGGCGTCGCCACGGTAGATTTTGGGAGAGGATGCTCTGCATAATGTTTGATTGAAGGTGCCACAGGCCGATGAAAATTGGGGCCCACTGCGCACCCGGGTAAAAACAAGCAAATACACAATGCAGTGGACAAAGAGAAGCCTCTATTGAGAAACCGACGCTTAATTGGCTGCGTCATCATGACGATCTCCGCCGTAACAAATTGACCACTTTCTCTCGAACCTGCTCGCGATGCTCTTCAATCCAATAATATAATGCAGGAAGCAATAACAGAGTCAACGCCGTTGCAGTAATCAAACCGCCCACAATCACCGTCGCCAAAGGGCGTTGCACATCGGATCCCAAGCCATGCTTCAACGCTGCCGGGATCATCCCAATGGCTGCCACGGTTGCGGTCATTAACACCGGCCGCAAACGTTCTTGCGCCCCACCAATAATATTTTCTTTCAATGTGGCCGGTTTTTTCTTGCGTTGCCAACGGTTTAAATTTGCGATCATGATGATCGCATTTAAAATCACCACCCCAAATAATGCGATAAACCCCACCGCACTAGACACATTCAAGGTCATGCCACGCAACAATAAAGCAATTAAGCCGCCCAACATCGCCAAAGGTACCGTCAATAAGATCAAACCAGGATGGCGTAAATTGCCAAACTGCGCAAACAACAAAATAAACATCAGGCCTAGCAACATCGGAATAATCACCCTAAACCGAGCTTGCGCACGTTGTTGATTTTCCAATTGCCCCCCTAAAACCACTTGATATTCGCTGTGATTGTAAGGAATTTTTTCTACAATTTGTCGTTGCGCTTCTTGAGAAAAAGACAGCAAATCTCGGTCCCGTAAATTCAAGCGCACAACCAACTGACGATGCATCATTTCATGCGAGATGGTTGTTTGGCCGATTGCATAGTATATTTTTGCTAATTTGGATAGTGACACCAACGCACCGGTAGAGCTTTTTAATAATAAGCCTCCAATTTCTGTTGGGTTAGATCGGTTTTCTTTAGGAAAGCGTACGGTCAAATCATAAAACCGTTCATTAATATAAATTTGTGAAACGGCTTCTCCGCCAATGCCCGTTTGAATCAAGTCCATAACTTCTGCAATATTAATCCCAAATCTAGCAATAGCATGGCGATCCACTTCAATCCGTAACTCCGTGATCGGCGGCTCTTGATCTATGATAACATCTTGAGCACCCCGCACTTGCTTAAGTAAGCTTACTACGTTGGTAGCGATTTTTCGCATCTCACCCATATCATTGCCATAAATCTTTACCACCAAATCGCTATGTGCCCCAGCAACTTTATCCAATACCCCATCAATCATTGGTTGGGTAAATGCCACATGCATCCCTGCTATTTTGTGAAATCGTTCAGCCATCAAAGCAATCAATTTTTGTTTATTCATACCAGCAGGCCACGCTGTATAAGGCTGCAACACCACCGCACACTCAATATGTGAAGGCATAAAAGGGTCGGTACCATCATCGTTCCGCCCTAATTGAGATACAATATGCGTCACTTCCGGAAATTCGAGCGTCGCGGCGCGTAATTCATTCGCCATCGTGCCCGCTTTGTCCAAAGAAATGCCAGGCGGCAAGGTCACCTGTAACCACAGAGATCCCTCATCCAGATACGGCAAAAAATCGCGACCAATGAAAACGCCCAAAATCACGACGACGGCCAACGCAGAAAAATACAGCGTAAACAACAATTTGGTTCGTCCAATCAAATACTCTAAAGCGGCCACATATCGCGGTTTTAACCAAGTCAGTAAGGGATTCGCATAAATATGCACTGGATTATGGTAGGCTTTGTATGCCAATCCTGGGATCAAAAACAGTGCCACCAATAAAGCACCCAACAAAGCAAAACCAACGGCAAACGCCATCGGAGCAAACAATTTATATTCAATGTCTTGAAATGCAAATAAGACGGAATACGCAGTAATGATCACTAAAATTCCGAAGAAAATAGGATGCGTAACTTGCAAAGAGGCAGTTAACACATCTGCCTCAGTCAACAATGCATTAGCTTTTTCCTCACGCCGCCGCAAAATATTTTCAGTGATCACAATTGCGCCATCTACAATGATCCCAAAATCGATTGCCCCCAACGATAATAGGTTCGCCGGAATATCAAAATTGTACATACAAATAAATGCCGTGACCAAAGCAATAGGAATGGTAATAGCCACAATCAAAGCGGCACGAATACTGCCGAGGAAAAATAGCAATACCAGCGTCACCAAGCCCATGCCATACAACAGCGTATCGCCCACAGTGTGCACCGTCGCATGAACTAATTCCGAGCGATCAATGTAAGGGACAATGTTCACCCCTTTCGGCAAAATATTGTGATTCAAATCTTCAATAGCAAGATGAATCCCTTGGATCACCCTGGAGGGATTTTCGCCTTTTAACATTTGCACAATACCCTCAATCACATCGGGTTGTGCGTCTTTCCCAACAATACCGCGCCGCTGTTTATGCCCAAAACGAACTTTGCCTAAATTTTTCACATAAACAGGGATGCCCTCAAACTGACTTACTTGAATATTGCCAAAATCTTGTAAATTATGGACCAAACCCACACCCCGAATCACAATGCTTTGTTCCCCATGGGTTAAGATGGATCCCCCCGCATTCTGATTATTTGCAGTAATAGCCGCTTTGATATCCGCAAGGGACAATTGGTATTTGCTGAGCTTTAATGGGTCAAGCTCCAATAAAAATTGCGTAGTCATACCGCCAAAATTAGTAATTTCCACCACACCCGGCACTTGTTTTAACCTTGGAATCACTTTCCAAAATTGTAATTCGGATAATTCGCGCGGATTGTAAATATTAGAATCGATCGTATAGCGATAAATCTCACCAATAGGCGACGTTAAAGGATCTAAACCTGGTATCGCATTGTAAGGCAAAGAAACCTGAGCAATTTTTTCTAATAATCGCTCGCGGGACCAGTAATTATCCGTCCCTTCTAGAAATACCACCGTAATCAGCGACAAGCCAAATGTAGAGCGGGAACGAATCACGCTCACGCCGGGTGTCGCCAGCAAGGCTCTTTCTAACGGAACGGTAATCTGTTGCTCTACTTCGGCAGCAGCCAAACCATTCACTTGTGTAATCACCTGGGACGTGACAGGCGCAATATCAGGATAAGCTTCGAGAGGGATTTTGCTCCAACAATACCACCCAAACAACAACAGCAAAGTAAAAACTAACAGCATGATGCCGCGCCGCTTAAAACATTGCGTGACAAATTCTTCAATCATTGAGAATAATTCCCCCAGTCATCGCGACACGCTCTTCATCTGCCAAACCCGATTCAATCTCAATCCGATCATCTAGTTGCAAACCAACAGTCACCACGCGGGGTTCAAATTGCCAAGGCGCTACTTCCACAAAAACAGTACTATCAAAACCTCGTTGAATCACTGCAGTCATCGGCAATACTATCCGTTGCCGTGGTTTGCGTTTAAATTTCATGCGTGCAAACATATTAGGGCGCAAACTACCCTCGAGGCTTTTTAAAGTCAGACCCACATTCACTGTGCGCGTATCTGCATTGAGAATGGGCTCAATAAATTCAACTGGCGCTTCAAACACTTTATCCGGCCGGTCAAAGATCACTTGCGCTTCTTGTCCCAAAAAAAAGTCTGGCAAATCATGCTCTTGAGCACTCGCTACCGCGTAAACTGTAGATAAATCAGCAACCGTTATCACTGGTGAGGTCAGATCAGACCAATACATACCAACCCCCCCACTCACGGCCGTCACCACGCCGTTAATGGGAGAACGAATCAATAAATTTCCTAATACATCCCGATCTGAAGGGTCAATATGTAAAGCTTGTAATAAAGCGTTGCTACGCCGCAACTCAGCATCAGCCTGCTGCATATCGCTTTCAGCCTGTTCTAAATCACGAATGGCATTAATTTCATAGTGGGCTAATTCGCGTTGCCGTTTTAAATTTTTCTCAGCCAGCGTATACCCCGCCTCAGCAAAGGTCTTCGTCGCAAATGCCTGTGCCAAATCAGGTGATACCACAGAAAACAAAGGCTCACCCATCGCAACAGGTTCACCTATTATTTTAAAAATTTTGGTAATTTGCCCACTTAAAGGCGGCAATACTGAAACCATATTTGCAGGAATTGCTTGGATAGTTGCCGGAACAATCACGCTGGTCACGATTGTTTGCAAATGCACCGGTTCCACATGAATAACTGAACGCAACGCAGAATTTTCTGGAATTACTAGATGTGAACCTTGATAAAGAATAGCCGGCCCGAGGACAGCAGGATGCTTAGTGCGGCTGACGCAGTGCACCATCACAACCGACATAAAAATCATCAGCACCGCTAACACCCATCTGCGCTGCTTCGACTTCAAATACTGCCAAAACAACACCAACATCCCTTTTAACATGGTTGTTTCTCAAAAATCCTCAGCAAGGTTCATGGTATCAAGTTTCATTCTGAACGACAAACTTTCAAAACATTTTGCGTAATGAAAGCAAAAAAGAGGAGCTGCCATCAAAAATCCCAACTGCTCATTGGGCATATCAAGCTATCGCAAAACTTGGTGGTTGGAGTAATTCTAAAAGAACGGGAAAAGCATCGTGGGCTACCCTCTGGGATGGTTGGTTTAGATTAACTGAGCGAGTTGAAGGCTTTCTTCTCGCTCAATCCATAGGAATTGCATAAGATGTGATCAAGAGACAGGGACAAGCCGAGGCACGTAGGCGGGAGGACCAATTGTCAACACGCCCTAAAGAAATACATTCTGAGGCTTTCGTTACAAACCGAGCCTGCGACGACTAGTCTCAGCAAATTCTTCGATAGAGGCTATTTGCTTGATTTTTTCATTGGCTTTCTGGATCCACAGATCGCCCCTAGATCCAGCAGTGGTAATTTTAGCAGCCCATCCACCAAGTAGCATCATATAAGCTGTCAATTTCCCACCAGCAACGGCCTCATGATTTTTTGCGAGTTCAAGGAAATTAACATAGGTCTCCGGAGACTTAACTAATTTATTAGTTGCCTCAATAAGAGCCTCTTTCTCTGTACTAGTAATTAATTGCTTCTCCCCTAAATCGTTAATTAAATTCAAAATTCTCATGTGGGCATCATCAAATCCTGAGCGACTATTCAACTCGGGTTGACGACTCAACTCTGGGCGACTACCCATACAACTAAAATAGTCATCAACCATCCCTTCCGTAATGAGCGAGTTTCTTCCTCTAAATGCAGAACGAAATTTTTGATACCTTGAAGAATCATCGATGATATTTTGATAGTCTTGGCGATAAGGTGAGTCATCTAACAACGACTCTATCTTTGTTTCTGACGTTGTGGATTGGGAGAACATCGATAACTGATCACGTTTATCTGAGACCATACAATCTGAAGATAACAAGCCCTGGTGATACAAATGCATAGCCGCAATATGCAAATTTTTCTGACCTGGCTTATAATGCCCACTATTATTATCCATCCTAGTGATATTGCCATTGCGCACAGTCATATGCCCAGCACATAAAACATCTCGGCCATTGCGTATCGTCGAATGTCTGATCTTATATGCATCATTTAATAAATAAAGACCACCATTAGTAGAAACAACATACAGATAGATACCATTTGGTATAGTGCCATCAGACTTGGTTTTTCGATCAACTCTTCGATATAACTGATTTTTATTTGCATCTAATCTGACTTTATAGGGTTTTTTTTCCTTTGTCTCGGCTGAAAAATATTTTATGTGACTTTGTGGATCTTCTGTTCTATAATTTTCAGCTATACCAAGGGTTAAGCTTTGAAACACACCGTTCTTTTCTCTCGCTTTCTTCATATTATACTAATCAGGTGATAGTCTCTACTTAATATTTAGACTCGAATTCACCGATTGTCAAAGGTTTGAGCAGTAAACTATCCTTGCCGATTTTGGCTTATATGTGCCTCGACGTATCTTTATGATAAGAAAGATCTCAAATAGGATTTTGGAGTTTATTGGGAATCAAGCCTAGCCCACATCTTCCTCTTTACTAATCACACAAAAACCCGACTTTTGCTTATGATCCACAAAGCCCAAAACAATGGGTTGATTTTGAAGAACATCGTTCAAATCAAATTGTAATTTGGAATGAGGGACGTTCACGCGCCACAAACCTGATTCTAATTGAGCAACACGAATAGATTTTGAAACGGCTGCTGCCATGCCTGCCGCATCATAAGATCCTGCATAAGTATTGTGCTTAATTTTTTTATCCAGCATCTGCATAGAATATAGACCGCTCCCATCATTAAAATGACATAACAATCCATGCATAGCCGGCGATTTTGTAGAAGCTTCGCGCATGATCACTTCCCGAAACCAAGCATTTTTTCCACTGACAAATTGCGCAGAGGCATCTTCTTTTAATTGAATATGACCATTCACCTGCCCTGTCTGCACTACAGTCATCAGCACACCCTTCCCGACCTGTTTTGTTTGCGGAGCATGTTCAGGTTGTTTCAAAGTATCGACTTTAAAATTGAACCCAATTTGATTGACTTTTTTGAGACCAAAAACCCATGAGCGATTGATGGTATTATAACGAAGAAAAATATCGCCAATGACCCATTGATCCGTTTCTGCATCCGTCAAATGGGTATCGGCAGTCTGCATAAAAATCACGGCTTTAGTCTGTGCATCCACCAAAGATACGGTCGCTTGGACCACATCCTGTTTACGCTTTGCTTGGAAAAAATATTCATACGTTTCGCCATTTTCGCTGGATACGGATCCAGAAAAAATCCAATTCGCATTCGTCGCTGCCAACGGTATGGCTGGTTGAGGCGCATCTATAACTTCAGTGGATAATACCGCAGCCTCTTCCACAGCAAACCCCTGTAGACTGACAATCACTAATAAGCTAGATAAGGCCTTTAATATGACCCCATATTTGTGTCCAAAATTCATCACTCAGCTTAGCCTCCACTGGTAGATAATACATTGCATCCGTTGCAAAAGCACAACACTTGACTGCATCCTTTTCTGTCATAATCACTGGTTTTTGCAAACATGCTAATTCATGGGGCAAAAATTCATGGTGATCTGCAAACTTATGGGGTTGAAACACGACTCCTAATCGCTTCAATAATGTAAAAAAACGTTCCGGATTTCCAATGCCCGCTATCGCAGAACAAGGCATCGCAATATCCTGCCAGCTTACCGACTCGCCCGAAAAAGACCGCGGCGCAGCTGCTTGTAATTCCATTTGGTAAACATTCTCATATTGCAGAGACTGAGTATGCACACTCTGCTCACCATTGACAACAATAAAATTCACTTGCTGCAGGCGTTGCACCGGTTCACGCAACGGACCTGCTGGCAAACACAACCCCGACCCCATGCCGCGCATGCCGTCTATGACGACAATTTCCACAGTACGCGGCATGGCATAATGCTGTAATCCATCATCGCTGATAATAATTTGCGCTTGATGATGCTGAAGCAAATATTTTACAGCGTGTAATCGATTAGGATCAATCACCACGGGACAACCCGTTTTCAATGCCAGTAATTTGGGCTCATCCCCGACTTGCTGCGCATCATCTTCCACGCGCACACAATGCGGAAATCTGCGAATACGTGCCCCATAACCGCGACTCACAATCCCAACTCGTAGCCCTTGATCCGACAAATATTGAGCCAAAGCAATAACCAATGGCGTTTTGCCCACCCCACCCACTGTCAGATTCCCTACCACAATCACCGGAACCGGCAACGGCTTACGTCGCCATTCCAACCATGCACGCCGGATTCGACTTACAACCTGAAACCCCACCGATGCTGGCCATAACAATAGGCGAGCAGGGTTGTTTCCGTACCACAGCTCTTCTACCCAAGTCCTAATCCGCAAACTGAACATGGGGACTCTCAGTCGCATGCGATTGCATTCTATATAGTTGCGCGTAATGCCCGCCTTGTTCTAACAGCAAGTCATGCGTTCCTGCTTCGACAATCCGTCCTTGATGCATCACCAAAATACGATCCGCCCTTTGGATCGTCGATAAGCGATGCGCAATAATCAAAGTGGTCCGAGATTGCATCACCTGTTCTAAAGCAATTTGAATATAACGCTCTGATTCATTGTCCAAAGCAGACGTCGCTTCATCCAAAATTAATAGAGGCGCATCTTTCAAAATAGCACGAGCCAAGGCCAGGCGTTGGCGCTGCCCTCCTGATAATAAAACCCCATCTTCTCCCACCCGGGTATCATAGCCCAAAGGCAAATCTTGAATGAATTCGTCCGCGTAAGCCAAGGTTGCCGCCCGCACCACATCTGCTCGACTACTCTCGAAACGACCATAGGCAATATTCGCAGCGATGGTATCATTGAATAAAGTCACTTGTTGGCTAACGATAGAGATACCTTCGCGCAAAGAAACCAAAGACAAATCCTCAATCGGCACTTCATTCAGAAAAATAGACCCGGACGACACATCATAAAATCTGGGTAATAAGCTCGCAATAGTCGATTTTCCACTTCCAGAATGCCCCACCAATGCAACCGTTTCACCCGCTTCAATTGTAAAACTGATGTTATGCAATACCGGGTCTCCTTGGCGATAAGCATAAGAAACCTGGTCAAAACGGATGCGACAAGGAGTAGACGGTAATAGAGTAGTACCTTGATCACGCTCGACAGGACAATCCAGCATTTGAAAAATCGACTCCGCTCCCGCTAAACCGCGCTGAATGGAAGCATGGAGACTGGTTAGGGTTTTCATAGGTTTGATCAATTGAAGCATCGCAGCAATCACAGCTAAAAAAGAACCTGCTGTCACCGTAATAACATTAGATAATTGAATGGCAACCAGGATAATCAAAGCAATCCCCATTGCAACGATCAATTGTACTGCACACACATTAATAGCCTTAGCCATGGCAACTTTCATATCTTGGCTACGCGACAATTCCGTAGCGCGTTCAAACCGTTGATGCTCATAATCTGAACCACCAAACACCCTGACATCCCGATAACCATCTATGGCCTCAGCAGCAATTTCCGTCACTTGCCCCATTGAATGTTGAATTTTGTGACTAATCCGACGCACGCGTTTGTTGGTAAAATTCACTATCACCCCCACAAAAGGGATTGTGATTAAGAACAACAGCGATAATTGCCAACAGATGACCATCATCACCGTCAATAGCCCGATGATCAAACAGGTATTTTGCACAAAATCTGTCAACGCATCCGCGCTGACTTGCGCTACTTGCTCTACATCATATAATATTTTGGACAAAAACTGTCCAGAACTAGCTTCATCATAATAATCAGCTGGTAAACGCAAAATATGCTGAAACACTTTTTGGCGTAATAAGTTGACTACCGAACGAGCCACTGAAGTCATGCAATAGCTACCCACTGCACTCACCAAGCCGCGCACTGAAATCCCTAACAATAAAATCAGTGGAATCCCTTTGACGAACTCTAAATCTGGATGAATAAAGCTTTTATCTAAAAACGGGCGCAGTAAATACGTAAGTCCCGCATCAATCCCAGAATAGCCAACATTGGCTAGCAATCCCAGTAGCAAAATAGCCCGAAACGGTTTAACGTAGACCAGCAAACGCCGCAATAAATTAACGGGCTTAGGTACAATAGGACGGCTCATACGGATGGATTACTCACAAAAAAATACAAAGCGCTTCATTCTACTCTTAATTAGTTGAAATGACCATATCATTGTAAAACATTTTGACAAAATGGCAAACATTAATCAGAGCAGGGTTTTGCCGATAGGTACCGCCCTTTGTCCGACGCTATTGAATAAAAGTTCAACATTCCGTTAATTTAAGATGCGGCCACCCTAGTAGAAGAAATTTGCACGTACATAAGAGGCGGTATATCATCTAACTTATTGTTACGTCGGTTGTAACATCTAATAACAATAAGCCAGGACTTCCATGAAACATTCGGTATTCGTGAATCGCACCATCAACATGAAAAAAATCAAATATATTGGCTTAGATATGGATCACACCTTGATCCGTTATCAAACGCAAAAATTTGAAGCATTAGTCTATCAATTTGTAATTGATTACCTTATCGAACATAAACAATATCCCGCCGAAATCAAACAATTCAAATTTGATTTTGCCTCCGCTATTCGTGGGGCGGTGATAGATAGCAAAAATGGAAATATCCTCAAACTCAACCGTTATGGCGCCATTCGCAAAAGCTTTCATGGTACCCAATTAATTCGCTTTGATGAGCAAAGTCAAATCTATCGCAGTACCTATGTAGATTTAAATGATAACAATTACATTGCCGTGGACACTTCTTTTTCCATTGCTTTTTGTGCCTTATTAGGCCAAGTGATTGGTTTTAAAGACAAGAATCCTGGCATTTTACCTGGTTATGAAACCGTCGCAGTTGATCTCCTTTCCTCTGTAGATACAGTCCATGCCGCGGGACATTTGAAACGGTATATTGCACAACATTTACCAGACTATATCCACCAGGATCCCAATCTAGTGAAAGGCTTAAAGCAGTATATCCAACATGGTAAGAAAATTTTTATTGTCACCAATTCGGACTATGCCTATACCAAATTATTATTAGATTATGCTATCAATCCTTTTTTAGAAGCTGGCGAACACTGGTCCGATCTATTCGAATATGTCATTACGCTGTCAGATAAACCCAGATTTTTTTATGATAAATTACGTTTTCTTAAAATTGACCCTGAAACGGGGAATATGAGCAATCAGCACGGTCCCCTTAATCCAGGGATTTATCAAGGCGGCAGCGCTAATCAATTTACCCAACATTTGCATTTACGTGGCGACGAAATCTTGTACATTGGCGATCATATTTATGGCGACATTTTACGGCTAAAAAAAGATTGCAATTGGCGTACTGGATTGGTGGTAGAGGAGCTCGGTTCAGAAATTCAAGCACAAGTCCAAACGCAGCCACTTGAGCAAGAAATTCAGCAGAAGATGGCACAGAAAGAAACCCTAGAGCAAGAATTTGTGGCATTACAATCCCAAATGCCGCAATCAAACTCAGATAGCGACACACGCTTGCACGCTATACATGACCAAATTCTCGAAATCGATCGCCAAGTGTCCCTTCTGATTGCTAAACAAGACACTTTCTTTAATCCCAACTGGGGACGCATCTTTCGTGCGGGTGCTGAAGAAAGTTATTTCGCCTATCAAGTTGAGCGCTATGCTTGTATTTACATGGAAAAACTCAGTGATCTTCTCAATGTTTCGCCTTATACTTATTTCCGAGCCCATAAGAGATTATTAGCGCATGACATCGTCTAAAAACCATCCTGCGGATCATGACGCATTACACATTCAAGGGTTATATAAAACCTACGCTACGGGCGTAGAGGCGTTGCGTGGGATTGATTTATCGGTGAAAAAAGGTGATTTTTTTGCACTATTAGGCGCGAACGGGGCTGGTAAATCTACAACTATTGGTCTTATTAGTTCCCTTCTCAACAAGACAGCCGGCACGATTGCTATAAACGGTCACAATTTAGACAAACATCCCATCCTCGCTAAAAAATCATTGGGCTTAGTGCCACAAGAAATCAATTTAAATATTTTTGAAACATGCGCGCAGATCTTGCACTATCAAGCAGGGTATTTTGGCATTGGTCGTGCCGAGGCCCAGAAACGCGCGGAGATCTTATTAAAACAAATGGGGTTATGGCACAAACGCGACAGCATCGTGCGTCATTTATCCGGAGGCATGAAACGGCGCTTAATGATTGCTCGCGCGTTGATCCATCAACCCACTGTCCTACTGCTTGATGAGCCCACAGCCGGCGTAGATATCGAAATTCGCCACTCTATCTGGGAGTTTCTGGAACAGATCAATGCAGAGGGGACCACGATTATTCTCACCACGCATTACTTAGAAGAAGCAGAACAATTGTGTAATCAATTGGCTATTATTTCACAAGGAAAAATTGTTGAAAATAATACCATCAAGGACGTCCTCCAGTCTCTGCATCATCAAACTTTTATTTTTGATACCGTAGAGCCTATTAAAAAATTGCCTGATTTTAGTCCGTTTACCGCAAGTCTGCTCGATCCCAACCAAATCGAATTGCGCTTAGACAATCATTGTGCCCTCAATGACGTCTTTGCCATATTTGATCGGCATCAGATTCAGATTCATAGTATGCGGAATAAAACCAATCGCCTAGAAGAACTCTTTATGGATTTGATTCACCATGACACGTCAGCATAATGCACGCATCCAAACCATCGCACTGTACACCGTAATTCAGCATGAATTATCCCGTATGTTTCGCATTTCGGTGCAAAGCTTTCTACCGTCTATCATCACGACATTATTGTATTTTTCCATTTTTGGCGCAGTATTAGGCCAACAAATGCAATTGGTTGAAGGTTTGCCATACAGTACATTCATTGCACCTGGCTTAGTGATGATTGCGGTCATCAATAATGCGTATGCTAATACCTCATCCTCTCTATTTTCAGCGCGCTTTCAACGGAGCATTGAAGAAGTGTTAATCAGCCCACTTCGGCCCAGTCTCATGTTAATTGGCTATACTTTGGGAGGTGTGCTACGCGCACTTATAGTAGCAACGTTGGTCTTAGGCGTCTCAACTTTATTTATTGATCTCTCATTGATACACATCCCTGCAACATTAAGCATCGTGATTCTGATTGCTTGTTTATTTTCTTTAGCAGGATTCACCAATGGCATGTTGGCAAAAACATATGATGATGTGATGGTAGTGCCCACATTCATTCTTTCCCCTTTAACCTATTTAGGGGGCGTTTTTTACTCTGTTTCGATGCTATCCCCATTCTGGCAACATATCGTGCTTCTCAATCCTATTTTTTACATGGTTGAGTTATTACGCTATGCCATGCTCCATCATCCTAGTCAACATATCAACTTAGCATTGATTGTATTGTGTCTTTTAAACGTAGGATTATTCAGGTTGAACGTATGGCTAATCCACAAGGGAACCGGCATCCGAGACTAAGATTGACAGTCATACAACTTGGTCAAAATACACCAATTCACTTCGGTGCACAAAAACCATCTCATTTTGATTTCAGTTAGCTCATTGTCAACCATGACCTCAACATCAAACACCTAGTTTTGTTTCAAACTCCATTCGTTCAAAATTTTGACTCCCGTCACCCTGCGCACGAACTTGAAGAGCAGCTGGTCGCGACGATGGTATTACAACAGAATCATTACTCTGACAACACCAAAAAAGCTTAAAGCCGGTGCTTTTTTTTCTTTGGGTTGTAACTTTCGTATCATCTAGCTCTCTAGCCAGCTCCAATTGAGATCCATCAGTGGCATTATGCTGAGGAAAACGGTAAACATCCTCCGGTGACGGAGATACAGATGGGCGAAATAAAGCAGAGCCTAACCTTCTTCTATCGTCAATGTAGTTTGTCGCTGCTTTATCTGTAGGAAGAAACTTATCTTGGTTAGCACGAAACGTCACGGAAATTGAGGCCGTACGAGAAGAGCTAGGGTCTGTCGAATCAAAACTCACAGAAGGCTTGGACTTGGTAGCTATATCAAAATGGGGGATCTGCTCGACCAAACTCTCACCACTAACGTCCCCTTCCTCCGCTTGAAAAGCATATACATTATTGTCGCCTTCATCACCTGCAGACAATAAGTGTTCATCTACTTTATGATTGGCTGCTTTATTTGGGCCTGTAGAACAGGCTAGTACGGAATGTTTCTCAATTAAATACCTGGCACTTTCTCCAGTTAACTTTTTATCAAAGGTGGCAATACGCGGAGGCGAGCAATTTAAAAGCATATCACCTAGCATGGAATGCAGCTTCTCAGTTTTTTCAGCATCCAATTCTTCTACACTATAATAATTAGTTTCTGAAAAAAAACTTTCGCTCAGCTCCAGAGAGGGATAACGATGATATTCGCGCCAATAATTAATAAATTTACAACATTCGGGTGTACCAGTGGGTAAAACAGCGGTACCAGGCTTGGTATAATCAATCCATTCTAATACAGTAGACGTTAAATGCTGTCCGGCTATACACCCAAAATTACCTTCAGCAAAAAAATAAATCTGATTAGAGGTGAACAGATAGTCACCCATGACTTTATCAAATAATTGCTTAAAAATATTCAAGTGGCCCGATAAATCATCATTGAACCAACTTTCTTTTGTGGCTAGCAACTCAGTAATCCTATTACAGCCAATAATCACTATAGGACCCGATAAATTATAATAAACCCCTATTGTGAGAACAGAAGGGTTTGCTATCACTGGCTTAGACGCCACTTTTAAATCTACTATGGAACCATGCATAAAAAAAACAGCAAGAGAAGTTACCATCAACAAAACCTCTTTAGTGACTATGGTGCAAATTAGTAGAATAAAAAGCACAAAATAATGTAGCACACAATTTCGAAAATAAAACTACAGAATTACCTTTATAGCGCCAAGAATACCACGCAGTGGCCACATATTCAACATTGTGGTGTTTTTTGAGAAAAAAGGGTCTGTTGATAATTGCCCTTCGAAGCATATCGGCTTGAAAAGAGCAAAGATGAACAGACCCTAAAAAATGTAGACTGTGATATCGAGTGCAGCTTCTATTCTAACAAGACGCTTCCGGTAAACCCATAAATGGGGCGCGCGTCGCAATCACCCTGACCAATCGGCCAGTCGTCATAAGCTGTTCGATAATCACTAGTCATACTATAAATATAGTACACAAACTCATATTTGTCCAATTTTTGACCTAATGTTCTTCTGCAAAAAACTGCAATCTTTGGACTATTTTCTGTTTATCATGCAATAACACTGTCGAAAAATGATCACTCAATGCATAGACCACCAAATAATCCCCAACCAGATAAGCATCTGAATGCAAGGTATACGGACTTAAATACACTGCACACCCGAATGGAATATGAAACCCAGTAAAATAATAATCTGCGCCTAATTGCCGACCTAGTAAAATATGGCCACCGGATTGTGGCTGCTGCGGCGCCCAAAAATGCGGTTGGTCGTGATATTCAATATACTCCCCGCCCCCTAGCTCTGTCTTAGCCAAATAATGTTCCACATAGTGTTTGCCTACAGACACTTCAGTAAGCGGGAGTATCTCCTCTGTTTCAAAACTCAGTACCGAACCAACTGTCAATAATTGTGCATGATAAAATGCTAAATCTTCGGCATTCGCCGGCAAAACCGGAATCGATATCTCTTCATCCAGATCTAAGACCAGCATGCCCATTCCGCCCAATATATTTGCGTCAGTTTGAGCACCATGAACTGCATCCAGCCAAGTGCCCCGCAATACAGCATGCTTGGGTCGCTTCCTCGCAATAGCTACAGTAGACCTTGGTTGTGGCATGCTACAAGGTATCAATGTAGGAGCATTATTTTCGGTAAACTCTAATTGATATGGGATGCTGGGCTGTAGCGCCTTGACAATATCGCGCGTGATCATAAAAGCATCTTGATGGTTGCCTTGACGACTCACAATGAGCCGGTGCAACGACGCTAGCATCCAATTGGGTAAACGACGAATATGCGCTAAATTATCTCTCATTAGCGGACCTCATTGGATGGCAATGCATACATTTTGATGCCAACAAAATTTCGTGCAGCAATGCAAAGAAAAACGCCCAAGGCTATCCAATTAAATACAGCCCACTGCAAATAAGCTTGGGGAGAAATACCCAATGTCGCAGTGATAAAAACTCCGGAACTGGTCCATGGAATCAACGGCGTAGACAGAGTCGATCCGATTTCAATCGCATTGGACAACACGGATGTATCCCAACGCATTTTGGCATACGTGTCTTTAAAAATCCGAGAACTTAACATAATACTGAGATAGGCTTCTCCCATGAGCACATTACAAGCAATTGCAACCCAAACAGTTGCCAACACCAAATAAAACGATCGGGTTAAATACGGCATCAACCGTGCAAAAAAATGGGTAATTATTTGATAAGAATCCAGCAACCCTCCCAAAATGAGGATTAACAAGGTCAAAGACATCGACCATAACATGCTCTGGATACCGCCATGTTGAAAGACACCATCTAAAATAGGCGAGCCAGTTGTCGGTAATTTTGGTCCACAAAACAAACTATTCAATACATCGGTTACATGAAATTTTTGGACTAAAATAGCCACCAACATGGCTACAAACAAAGAAAATAACATAGACAATTCAGCTGGCTTTTTCTTGATACTCAACCACAGCATCACGAGCATAGGTAACAAACTTAGAAGATGAACAGTAAAATGACTGCTAATCTGATGACGCAAGGTCATCACATCAGCCAAGACCAACGCATGTTCAAAACCAGAGTAAGTCCCAATCGCCCAAAACACACCCAAACTCAAAAGATAAGCTGGAATAAGACTGTAAGTTAAGCCCTTCATATGTCGATATAAATTAGTCTCTGTCATCAAAGATGTCAGTATGGTTGTATCTGAAACAGGAGAAAATTTATCCCCAAAATAAGCGCCTGACACAATCATCCCGGCTGCGATGGGGGCTGGAATATGTAACATACCCGCGATACCCAACAATGCTACTCCCATGGTCCCGATGGTTCCCCAGCACGAGCCAATCACTAGCGACATCGCACTACATAAGAGCATGCCAATCGGCAAAAAATTTTGGGGGGTTAGAAACTGTAAACCGTAATATATCAAAGTCGGAATGGCACCAGACATGATGAATCCAGCAATCACTGCGCCAATTAAAATAAAAAACAAGAGAACGCCGGAGGATTTTTGAAGAGTTGATAGCATGCTTTGCTTTAAACGCACAACATCTTTATCAAGATAGTAGGCGTGGCCGAACACCCAGAAAATACAAAGAATGATCACACTGTGTAAACTGGCTTTCAATACAAACAGCCCCCAAAACATCAAACCGATCATACCGAATACACACAATAAACTTTGATATCCACTGGGTTTGTATTGCGTCATAGTCAGAACTTCCAAAGCGCTTAAGTTCTACAAGTGTAGCATCCCCAAGATGACAACACCCTGACAAATAGATGACAAAATTGTCATGTTGGATTAATACAACGTCAATTTAATTTCGTTTCGGCTGGAGTATAAAATCTGATTCAGTGCCTCGGGGTCCTGTCATCGTGGGTATCCCATCGTGCTCGCAAGCTCCGCGCGCTAGGAGCCCTCCCACAATGCCACCCCTCGATGAACAGCGAGGTGGGACAAAATTAAGTTGACGTTGTACTTCTAAGATTTTTCAAAAACCACAACTGAATCGTAGTCCCCTTCTGGACTTCACTCATAATATTCAAAGTCCCCCCATGCAAATCAAGAATCGATTTGACAATCGCCAAGCCCAATCCTAACCCCCCACTCTCAGAATTCCGATCTGCATCAACACGATAGCACCGATCAAAAATTTTCGTCAGGTGCTGAGCAGGAATACCCATACCCGTATCCCTTACCGTAACGCATGGTTTTGTGCCATCCATGGCCAAGTCAATCTGCACCTCACCATTTTGAGGCGTATAGCGCAACGCGTTAGAAACCAAATTAGTCAGCATACGTTTGAACAAACTGCGGTCCGCTATAACTTCAATCTTTCCTGAGCAATGCAACTGAATATTTTTTTCCTCTGCCCATATTTGATAAAACTCTAATATAGGATCGATTATCTCGCGTACCTGAAAACGCTCGTAATTTAAACTAAGTTGACCAAAATCAGATCGCGCCAGAAACAATAAATTATCAATTAATTTAGCCAGATCTTGAAACTCTTGCATTTGATGGCTAAGAGTTTTCTGATACTCAGCTGGCGTACAGGGTTTGCTCAACGCCAACTCCGTTACGCCCATTAAATGGTGGACTGGCGTACGCAATTCATGCGCAATATCGGCAGAAAATTGAGATAGTTGCGTAAACGAAGCCTGTAATCTATCTAACATCACATTAAATGTTTCACCTAAATATTTTAATTCACTCGGCCATTCTGACGGATCCAAGCGTTGATGTAAGGACTCTGCCTTCATATGACTCACTGTATCAGCAAATTGGGTGATCCCGGATAACCCTCGCCGCGTAACAAAATAGCCGAGGAGCATGGCGCCCAATGCACCGATTAAAAAACTAATGATCACCATATCGTAACATTCAGAACGTAGATAAATCATTTGATCGGGACTCAAATGCGTGCTTAAACCAGCTGCTTTAGAATAAAAAAACAATCCCAAAGCAGTTAATATCCCCAGCGTTGAAAACGTATATAAAACCACTAATTTCAAAGTTAAAGAGTGTAAACGTAAGGGTTTAACGAATCTCGAGAACATAGCCAACTCCTCGTACCGCATGAATCAATTTAGGAGAAAAATCTTTGTCAATTTTGTCGCGTAAGCGTTTGATTGCAACATCAATAATATTGGTATCCGAATTAAAGTGCATATCCCATACTTTCTCAGCAATCAAAGTTCGAGATAAAACGTCACCTTGATGTTGCGCCAGCAAAAGCAATACTTGAAACTCTTTGGCAGTCAAAGCCAGTATTTGCTTACCTCGCCATACTTTGTATTGACGCACATCTATCTGCAAATCAGCAACCTGAAGTATAAAGTCATGGACTATGGGCGAAGAGCGACGTAATAAAGCTTGGATGCGAGCCAATAATTCAGAAAAAGCGAATGGTTTGATCAAATAATCATCTGCTTGCAAATCAAAGCCTTTGACGCGATCTGCTATCTGATCTTTGGCGGTCAAAAACAAGACCGGTGTATGGTGCCTCCTCTGCCGCAATTGTTGCAACACAGTCCATCCATCCAATACCGGTAACATGACATCCAAAGTAATCAAATCATACGAGTAAGTTTCTGCCATATGCAAACCATCTTGACCATTGTACGCAATGTCCGTTATAAACCGATGCTCTTGCAACCCTTGAGCCAAATAGGCTGCTGTGGTTTTATTATCTTCGATGATTAATATTTTCGGCATATGAAATTTTTGAACAAAAAATGACATTATAACACAAATTTCATTCTCTCCGCCTTTGCTAACGCTCGCAAAGACGATTTGACTACTTGCGGTTAGAGTATCTAGTCTCTTCTTCAGGACGAGAAGCATTCGTCATGATTTCTATAACCAACGCATGGAGACAAGAACATACTTGTAATCCAATAACAATCCCTGCGCCGATTGCTGCCGTAGTGAGAATAGGCATAATAGGGAGTGATAAGATCGCCGCACCCAATGCCGCAGCAGCGATTGCGAGCATATATTCGCGCATTAAATTAAATGGCAGCAAGACGAATGATTTAGGTAAACATACCCCTAATATAATATTAGGCAACCAAAGAATAGCCCCACCTAGCGCACAAGCCATCATGATGGAACTCAAACTCGCGCCAACCGCCACGCCTAAGACGGGTGCAGCAAAAAAACCGATCGTGCCAATAACAGGACTTGTAAAGGGTAAAACTGACATCGGAAAGCTCCTAAACTGAATTTATATACCAGACTTCTTACATAACCCGTGAATTTTTCAGGACTTACGCAAGAAGTCTACTGAATATTAAGCCAACGAGAGTTTACTCTATCCATTTCAACAAACGGAAGATATATATCACTTCTAGAGCATTTTTGTTAGAATCGTTGCCAATCTAGATTAGCCTCGATCCCCCCAGCATGCAAACCAATCACACTCCCATGATGCAACAGTATTTGCAAATCAAAACGGACTACCCTGACATGCTGTTGTTCTATCGCATGGGAGATTTTTATGAGCTTTTCTTCGAGGATGCCAAACGCGGATCACAATTATTAGATCTGACGCTCACACATAGAGGCCAATCGGGCGGAAATCCTATTCCGATGGCTGGGGTGCCTTATCATGCCGTCGATAATTATTTGGCACGCCTCCTCAAAAAAGGCGAATCGGTTGCCATGTGCGAACAAATCGGCGAAACCGGTAAAGGCCCTATGGAACGTAAAGTGGTGCGCGTACTCACGCCTGGCACAGTTACCGATGAAGCCTTATTAGAAGAACGCCGCGCTGTGATTTTATTGGCTGTCTATCCGCAACGCCAACGCTATGGGTTGGCTTGGGTAGATGTGGCAGGAGGACGCTTTCATGTCGCGCAAGTCAACGATGAGGCGCAATTATATGCAGAAGTGGCGCGCTTAAGACCCAGTGAATTCCTAATACCCGCCAATAGCGACCTCAAATTCCCCTTAGAAAATGGGGCTATTACTCGGCGACCCATATGGGATTTTGATGCCGAGCGAGCGCGCAATGGTTTGCAAGAACAATTCAAACACTCCGGATTATTATCAGATCCTAATTGTACGGTAGCCATCCCAGCAGCAGGCGCACTCCTGGCCTACCTCAAAACCACGCAATGCCAAACACTGCCACATTTAACCTCACTTACCCTTGAACAATCCAGTGAATTCCTGCTTTTAGATGCCGCCACCCAGCGTCATTTAGAAATTTTTGCCCCCAATTTGGGCCAACATCGACACTGTTTATTACATACGATTGACCATACTGCGTCCGCCATGGGCAGCCGTATGTTGCAACGCTGGTTGGCCAAACCCTCGCGCGACTATGCCATGCTGACTCAACGCCATGTCGCAATTCAAGCGCTGCTTGAGCAACAATTGGATCTTTCTGTGCATGAATTTGCACGCGGAATATGTGATGTAGAACGCATTACGGCGCGCATCGCTTTGCGCACTGCGCGGCCCCGTGATTTGGTGGCATTACGTACAACCCTGGGTTTGATCCCAACCCTCTACACAATGCTGCAACCTTGCTCCGCCCCCCTGATCCAGAATTTGCTTCAAACCTTGATCCCTTTACCGCATATTCACCAACTTTTGGTCGATGCATTGCAGGCAGAGCCCGCAACATTGCTTCGTGATGGCGGCGTGATTGCAGCACATTTTGATGAAGAACTGGATGCATTGCGCCATTTAAGCACTGACGCCGCGGATGTATTAGTTCGGCTGGAACAAAGCGAAAAAACCCAATCTGGACTCTCCACTTTAAAATTTGGCTTCAATCGCGTCCAAGGCTATTACATCGAATTATCGAAAGCCCAATCCGCCCAAGTGCCAGCTCATTTTCAGCGCAAGCAAACATTAAAAAACGTTGAGCGATATATCACGCCCGAACTAAAAACCTTTGAAGAACAGGTTTTGTCCGCACAATCCAAAGCATTGGCCCGCGAAAAATGGTTATACGAAGGGATCTTGGAAGCGCTCAATGAAGAATTAGCTAATTTGCGCGCTCTGGCAGCGGCTCTGGCCCAAATCGATGTCTTGGCTAATCTCGCCATGCAAGCGCGTGCTCACCAATGGACACAACCTATCTGGGCACCCGAACCTGGGATCCACATCACTGCTGGTCGCCATCCCGTCATCGAACCCATTGTGAAAGAACGTTTCATTCCTAACGATTTGCGACTGCAACCACAACACAATATGTTGTTGATCACCGGCCCGAATATGGGCGGTAAATCAACTTATATGCGCCAAACGGCCTTGATTGTATTATTGGCCCATATCGGCAGCTTTGTGCCAGCAACCCATGCCCGTTTGGGACCCATTGATAAAATTTTTACCCGCATCGGTGCTGGCGACGATCTTGCGGCAGGCCAGTCTACCTTTATGGTTGAAATGGCTGAAACGGCGTATATTTTGCAAGAAGCCACACCATTGAGTTTGGTATTAATTGATGAAATAGGCCGTGGCACCAGTACTTATGATGGAATGGCTTTGGCCCACGCTTGTTGTGTGTATTTGGCAGAAACCATTCGGGCTTTGACGTTATTTTCCACCCATTATTTTGAACTCACCCAATTACCCATACTATATCCCCAAATTCGCAATATTCACTTGGCTGCTTCTTTAACAGCCGGTAAAATTGTATTTTTGTATCAGGTTGAACCCGGCGCAACCAATCGCAGTTATGGTTTGGAAGTTGCAGCGCTTGCAGGGATCCCCGATGCCGTATTGACCTTAGCCAAAACTCACTTAGGATCTCATCATGCCGTATACCCCCACTCTACGCTTGAAACGCCTGCGTAATACACCAGCCATTCGCGATATGGTGCGTGAAACGCGGCTGCATGTGGCCAAGATCATTGCTCCGTTGTTTATTCATGCTCAATTATCTGAAAAAAAAGCCATTGGCTCTATGCCAGGCCATTATCAATTGCGCCTGCAGGATTTGGACGCCGAAATTGCGGAATTAAGCCAATTAGGGATCCGAGCCGTTTTGTTATTTGGCATTCCTGCTTTCAAAGATGCGCAAGGTTCCGCGTGCCTGGCTGAGGATGGCATCATTCAACAAGCCATCCGCCACATCAAAACGATTCATCCTCAGATGACGGTCATTGCAGATCTGTGTTTATGTGAATATACCGATCATGGGCATTGCGGCATTTTAAACGGCCAACAGATTGATAATGATGCGACCCTCCTACAATTGGCCAAACAAGCAGTCAGCTTGGCTCAAGCTGGAGCCGATTGGATTGCGCCAAGCGCAAATACAGATGGGATGGTCGGCGCCGTGCGCGAAGCCTTAGATGAAGCAGGATTTCAGCACGTTGCGATACTCTCGTATGCCGTAAAATACAGCTCGTGTTTGTATGGTCCCTTTCGCGAAGCAGCCCAAGGTGCACCGCAATTTGGTGATCGCAAGACGTATCAAATGGATCCGGCGAATGGTCAAGAAGCGCTGCGTGAAGCGGCACTCGATCTGCAAGAAGGGGCTGATTTACTCATGGTCAAGCCGGGGATGTTGTACTTAGATGTCATTTATCGCATCAAACAACAATTTCCCGAAGTGCCTCTGGCCGCCTATCAAGTGAGCGGCGAATTTGCGATGCTGAAAGCTGCTGCAGCCCAAGGCTTACTCAACGAACAAGAAGCCATGCTAGAAAGCATCACCGCCCTCCACCGAGCTGGCGCAGATCTAATCATCACTTATTTTGCAAAGGAGTTGGCCAGGGTTCTCCAGCAACGTTAAGCTTTTCAACCCAGGTCTATCCGTTCGTGCTGAGACGTTCTGAAACATAAGTTCCGATTAGATGATTAACGACTCTTTAACCTGAGCAGTCATTAAAGAGCTCAGCTCAGGTGTAGATTTTCTCGATTTTATTGCAATAAAAACCAACTGTAAATTTTATTTTCATTTTTTAGTGTTTACAATTTACTCACCATGAGGCATAATAACCCACAAAAACATTTGGAGTCATTATGTCATTAACCATCCTATTTCACGGAACCGGCGATACCCAATATAAAGATGATAGGGCTTATTTAGAAGCCAATCAGCTGGAGCCGATTGGTGAAGGTGCTCATACCCTAAGTTTTTTTGCAGATTGTATTGCAGAGCAAGCTGAACAAATTGCAGAACCGTTGTTTTCGCAAGTAACATCGGCCAAATCAGATCCCTATTTATTAAAAATCAGCAACGAAGTCGTAATCATTAAAGGGGCAGATGACTCCGGTACGGAAGTGCATAATTTAATTGTTTCCGGTCTGATGGCGGCCTTGAATGGTATTATGCGCGGTGAACAGGAAATTAATTTCGTCGGGTTTAGTCGTGGCAGTGTGGAAGCAATCCATATGACTCATGAATTACAACGCATCAAGGATTATGTAAACCAACCAGGTAACGACTTATCCCCGCCAGCGCTCTACTCTTTTATTTGTGACAAATGTTACAACCCTGGACGAGGACTGTATGCATGGAGATCCAATCGAATTAATCATTTGTATAAAGATGCTTTGCAGGCGACGCTTGGCAATCAAACACAGTTGCAAAACCTGATCCAAGGATTGCGTTCGGCCGATTTAAAACTGAATGGGAAACTCCTCGATCCCGTCCCTGGTTTGTGCGAAGGGACTAAAATTCCTACGTATATTCCATGGACCGCTCTGGCTCATCATACTGTGATAGCGCCTATGGTCAATGAAGTAGATATTGCTTATATGGACAGTGAATTTTCAGTAGGGTTTAGAGCTGTCTGGGTTGAAGCAGCGCCCGAATCCACCACGCAAGTCAATCGGTACCATTTGCCAGGAGCGCATAGCACCGCCAATGGTAATCCAGTCAATCACAATCCCGCTCTAGCTTTAGCTACAGACCCGCGCTTTCCTTTCGAAAAATTGCGTTGCGTACAAAAATTGTTTTTTTATAAATTACTACAATTTGCGCTCAGACATAATATCCCGCTGAAACTACCAGAGGGCGTAGCCGGACGTTATCTGAGCCCTGTTTTTGAACATTTCATGACGCATCAGCTTGATACTACTGCTCAAAATGAGTTTCTGAGAGCGCAATATAAAGAGATGGCAGTTAATCTTGCCGATATTAGAACAACACGTCGAACTTGTTATCTTCCAGAATGGTTAAATATATTGGGCCTTGGGGGTACAGAACAGCTGAACGGCACAAGAATAATCATGACGAAAGCAGGGCCGCGCAGCATGGCAGAGCTCCATAATTATGATATCAATGGCGCAAGTTCATATGTAAATTTTGAGAGCTTTTCTTTGGATTTCATGACGCTGTTATTTCCTGAGCTGAGCACGCCGCCTTCGGAAAGTCCTAACCGTCCAATTAGCTATAGTGGAGTAGAACAGTTCGTACACGCTCGATACACCTCACCCTCTTTGGAAATGGACTGCGCTGCGTTAACAAACAAGATCAAAGCATTATTGAAGGCATGTCTGTCGCATCAATTAGAAGACGACTTAAACAAAATCCTGCTACAAGACACTTTGGATCATCCTGGTATTTTTGACCAATTAATTGAGTTGGTTCCACCCAAATTAGCCAATTCCTTCTATAGCTCCAATCTTACGCCAACCGATAGAGAGAAGGTTCAAGAAACTATTAACGGTATTTTTCGCTTCGAAATGTCAGAGCTGGGCGCAGAAGAACAAAGCGAGAAGCACAGAGCGTTGTTAAGAAAAAAACAAGCTTACATTAAGAAATTCCAAGAAAATATGCAGAAAGAAATAGCGAAACAAACGCATACATTTTTGGCTAATTTATTGGAGGATGCAGAACAATTTCAATGCCGCGCTTCGCAACCAATATTGGACACCGAGCTGTCTGAGCAAGTCCCTCCCTTTGATGCCACCGAATCTCTTTCCCAGGCCGATCAATATTATCACGCGTTGATCACTCTGCAAGATAAAATGAGATTTTCTAGCACTTATCTAGCTCCTATCGATCGGGAGCGTTTGCAATATAAAATTGACGAAGCCGTCGCACAATTTCCAGCAATTTGCGAAAGAACATTACGAAAACACTCCATTGACATATCGGAAGCTCCGATCCTTGAATTTAGGGTAATGCAGCCATTAAAAGAAAGGTTACAAGACGAGGCAGCATTGCGCGATAACTTAGAAAGGAGAACACAAAGGATTGGAGCGCTAGAAAGTGATTTAGAAATTAGAACACAAAGGATTCGAGCGCTGGAAAATGATTTAGAAATTAGAACACAAAGGATTCGAGTGCTGGAAGGTGACTTAAAAAGTAGCGCTCAAAGGATTGAAGAGCAGGAAAGTGATTTAGAAAGTAATGCAAAAACGATTGGAGTGCTGGAAGGTGACTTAGAAAGTAGAGCACAAAGGATTGGCACGCTGGAAGGTGAATTAGAAAGTAGAGCACAAAGAATTGGCGTGCTGGAAGGTGAATTAGAAATTAGAGCGCAAAGGATTGGCACGCTGGAAGGTGAATTAGAAAGTAGAGCACAAAGAATTGGCGTGCTGGAAGGTGAATTAAAAAGTAGCGCACAAAGGATTGGCGTGCTGGAAGGTGAATTAGAAAGTAGAACACAAAGGATCGGAGTACTGGAAACAGAAAAAGCGACAGAAGCTGATCGACTGAGTAATACTAAGCTCACGGACGACAGGCTTACAACAGAGCATACAGCTCAAATAAGACAGCATGAAGCAGCTAATATGCAAAGTCAAAATGACATCGAAAGGTTAAACAATAGTTTGCAAGGCATTCGCGATACCCTGCGCTCGCATCAACAAAATGGCCACTATAGCGGTTTTACAGTCACGCTATTGGGCAGTCTATCCCTTATTTTAGGTGTCATCATTGCCGCTATTGCGACTCACTTTTTACTGCTAGGAACGGGTGGTTTGATGATACCCGCCGTAGGTTTAGGGTTAGTAGGCGCAGGGATGACCTTGTTTGGAATGTCTGCATTAAAAACAGGCGCTCAACAACAGCGAGAAGAGCAACTAAGCAACATCTTTTTTCCTGTATGACAGTAGCCTTGAAAAAAGAATGTCCTTCTCCCTTTGGGAGAAGGTGCCCAAAGGGCGGATGAGGGTTTTCAATAACAAATTGCTACAGCGAAACCTTTTTTACAAACTGAGATTTTAATTTCATGGCGCCTATACCGTCAATTTTGCAGTCAATATCATGATCGCCATCAACCAATCGAATATTTTTGACTTTAGTACCGACTTTCACAACCAAAGAAGAGCCTTTTACATTTAAATCCTTTATTACTGTGATGGTATCACCGTTCTGTAACACAGAGCCATACGCATCTCTAATGACGTTACTATCACTGGACTCTGTTATGTCTTCTTGCGTCCATTCATGCGTACATTCGGGACAAATAAAACATACGCCATCTTTATAGGCATATTCCGAATTACATTTGGGGCATTTTGGCAGTGCATTCATAATTTTAATCCTATCTGTAGGTCCATCAGTTGAAAAGTTTTGTTGCAAAAATAACGGGCTGCTTTTTCAAGAATTATGCGTCTTTCGGTACTTTACGAACAAACACACCCAGAGTCCCGGTCCATAAGTATCGTGTCTTCATGAGACATTCCTCCCACTTTATAAAAGGGCGACACACTCGTTTTACTCTTAGGCTCGGGGACAATCTTCACAGGATTTAAAAACGCTTTCGAACTACATAATATACAATAATCAAAATTATATGCCCTATTACTTTTAATTTCACCTGTAAGAGATTGTTTGCGCGCATCATACTCCATAAAATGTTTTATACGCATAACGGTTTGAGGTATCTGAATCGACGTGCGTTCTATGAGGGATTCCATTTTAGAAGCTGATGCATGCTCCTCTATCAACAACGGCACATGAGGATGATCAGTTTGGCAACGCTGATACCAAGGATCGTAAAATAAACCTTGTGGTGCTTGCGGATGACCAAACCTAACAAAAACATGTGACCAGTGCCGCAGCTGGCAAACCTGTATTTCTATTTGTCTATAATGCTCATTTGCCAGCAACGCTCTCGATATAGAAAACACGACACACGCTAATCCTAAACAAGTCCCTGTTTTTCTCTCAAACACTGCTGCAGCTACTTGACTATAATGTTCTCGCACCTCATCAGGTGTGGCTATAGTAATTGGCCTGTCATAAGCACTAGGGGTTCGAGTCAATATAGGACCTTCTGTTGTATGCATTTGAGATAAAGTGGAACATAATAAACGCCCCTGTATATCTAACTCTGCGTCTATGGCATCTCTAGATTGGCTAGGAGTATTCAGCACCACGAACCCTTGCTCTTTTAATTCATTGTCTATCTCAATAGCAAATTGTCTTAACAAAGATTGCATGGATGGCACATTTCGACCAGAAAAAAGTGAAAACATACGATAAGCCTCGACTAACTCAATTGCATCTCCGCCAATACTCGCTCAACCGTTGCGACAATGGTTTGGGTTCTGTGATCTAATTCGATATTCACCGAATCGCCCAGTCGTTTATGTCCAAAATTGGTGAGACGCAACGTTTCTGGGATCAAATGTAACGTAAAGAAACCTTTTGGCTCCGCCTGATCTACCGTCAGACTCGAGCCATCTACTGCGATGAATCCTTTCGTAAAAATATATTTCATCCATTCTGGAGGACATTGAATGATGAGATCCAAATTATTTTCTGTGGCCCGTACTGCATGGACTGTCCCCCGCCCAATCACGTGACCAGCTACTTCATGGCCCCCTACTTCGTCA
The DNA here is from genome assembly GCA_018061965.1 of Legionellaceae bacterium. GTDB lineage: Bacteria > Pseudomonadota > Gammaproteobacteria > Legionellales > Legionellaceae. Next base: position 135,070 of record JAGOTG010000004.1, on the reverse strand, counting down.
CCGTAATTTAAGCTGCGCTCGACGCTCACTTTAGATCCCAGCTGCAATTGCGGCAATGTGGTGCGATCTAAAGTATCTTGGATTGCATTGAATGTGACATCATGATCAATAATAGAAACTACGGTTTGACACACCCCATCGATAGAGACGCTGGCACCCACCTTTAGTTTATCAAGTAACGCTGCATTGAATCGGACGGAATAAGTCATGAAACCTGGCTTTTTTTCTATCGAGGTCACCTCAAACAAACCGCTAGTAATGCCAGAATACATACTTTATCCCCTAATTAAAGAACGGTGTCATGTCAGCGCAGATGAAAAACAGTACCGTATCAAGGATGGAGCTCAGCCTACGCGGGAATGACACAGCAGTTGAGCTGCCGATACAATGCTGCGTACCCTTCAACCATTTTTTGGCCGGTAAACAACGTTGCATGACGAACCTTGGCTGCTTGCCCCATCCTCTCAACCGTTTCAGGATGTTCCCAAAGATGTCCCATCGCCTCACGTAATGCATTCGCATCGTTTGGAGGCACAACCAGGCCCGTGGTCTGATGCTCATTCACATAAGAGGTGCCGGTACCTAATTCGGTTGAAATCATCGGTTTTCCCATCATGGCAGCCTCCAATAACGAAACCCCAAATGCTTCTGAACGGAAGTTAGAAGGAAAAACAAATGCCAAACACAAATGCAATAAAGCAATTTTGTCTTCTTCCGACACATTATTCAAAAAATGAACATTTTTTAAATTCCATTGCCGAACTTGATCGCGCAGTGCTTGTTCACAGGGCCCGTGGCCAATCAATAATAAGGGATAGTCCGTGCCACGTAATGCTTCTAATAATACCGACAAGCCTTTGTAATAACGCATTTGCCCGACAAATAAAAAAAAGCGCCCACTAAAACGCTGCTGCCAATACGCAACTCGCTCTGCAGACAGTGCTGGATAAGTAGCGCGATCAACCCCTAACGGAACCACCTCCGTTTTATCCCGATATACCTGCAGTATTGGACTACTGGCCAAATATTGCGGAGAAGTCGCTACAATCGTTTGCACTGATTGTAAAAACCGGCGCATCAAAGGCGTATACAGACGCAACCATAATTTCTGTCGAATGACATCAGAATGATACGTCACCAGACTCGGCTTACGAATTTTAGAATGCCAATGCATCAAATCAGCAAACGGCCACGGAAAATGATAATGGATCAGATCGAAATTTTTCACTAATTGCGGAAAATCACGCAGCATCTGCCAGGACATACTATTGGACGCTATCGTCAATTGCTGATGATAGCGCACATTTTTGATGCCTAAAAAACCCTGGATCACATCCGAAGGTTGCGGTGTCAGAGACAAAACCGTATGCTCAAACTCAGAGTCAGGAGAATTCGCGCATAGTTGCGCAATCGCTTGCTCAATGCCGCCCCTTGTATCATTAAGAAAAGTTTTATAAACATGTAAGATCTTCATAACCCGATCATAATCGCTCAAGTATCCTGACGCAAGGGATCCGAGTTGAAAGTCAAACCCCAACTCATCTCTAGCAAATTTTTTCCAGCACTTCTTGCACATACCGCACAGGATAAACCTCAATATCTTTACACTGTTTGGGCGCATTACCAAACGGCACAATTGCAGATTGAAATCCGTGTTTACTCGCTTCCCGTAACCGCTCTTGGCCACAGGGTACTGGCCTGATTTCACCCGCCAAACCAATTTCTCCAAAGATCACCGTTCTCGGATCAAAAACACGATTGCGAAAACTTGATACCATGGCTGCCAACACTGCCAAATCACAAGCCGTTTCCATGACTTTCACGCCACCTACCACCGATAAAAAAACATCCTGATCGTAGGTTGCAATACCGCCATGGCGATGCAATACCGCCAATAAAATCGCCAAACGATTGTGATCCAAACCTGCAGTCACTCGGCGGGGCTGTTGCCCATGTGCTTCATCCACTAAAGCTTGCACTTCTACCAACAGAGGCCGCGAGCCCTCCCACGTAACCATCACCGCAGATCCAGGCGTAGGCTCTGGTTGCTTAGATAAAAAAATGGCTGAAGGATTAGCAACTTCTTTTAATCCGCGATCGGTCATGGCAAACACACCTAATTCATTCACCGCACCAAAACGATTTTTAACCGCCCGGATCACTCGAAACCGGCTGTCTGACTGCCCTTCAAAATATAAAACACAATCCACCATATGCTCTAACACACGCGGACCAGCCAACGCACCTTCTTTGGTGACATGTCCCACCAAAAAAACCGCCGTGCCAGTCATTTTTGCGTAACGCACCAGCACTGCAGCTGATTCACGCACCTGGCTGACGCCACCTGGCGCCGAGCTCACCGTTTCAGTAAACAACGTTTGAATCGAATCAATGACCATTATACGCGGTTGTTCTTGCTTGGCATGCTGTAAAATAGTCTCAACTTGGGTTTCAGCCAGTAAGCGCAAGGCATCAATTGGTAATTGCAGACGTTGAGCGCGCAATGCTATTTGTTGCAACGATTCTTCACCTGTTACATATAACACTTTGTGCTGTGCAGACAAATTGGCCAAAGTTTGCAAAAGAACGGTCGATTTACCAATCCCCGGATCTCCCCCAATCAATACCACCGAACCATCCACCAGTCCGCCGCCCAACACACGATTCAATTCGGACAAACCGCAGTCCATACGCGCTTGATGATCAATCACCACATCAGTCAGCGCCATGACGGTCGAACGTTGATTTGCATAATTTGCAATACGTTGTGAAGTAGGTGCTTTCTGCTCTTCCAAAATCGTATTCCAAGCACCGCATTGTGTGCACAAACCAGACCATTGAGAAGAAACCGCGGCGCATTGGCTACAAGTAAAACAAGTTTTAACTTTCACGGTTTCTCCTTAGAAAATAATTTCGCGCTAGCTATCAATTATGGTTATAATTCCCGGATCTCATCAAACCAAGATTCTTATGACGAAGCCCGAGCATTTTGAGCAATCTATTACACAACTAGAAACCATTGTATCACGTTTGGAAAAAGGAGACTTACATCTAGAAGACGCTTTACTTCAATTCGAAAAAGGAATTCATTTGGCGCGAACCTGTCAGACTACGCTGCGCCAAGCGGAGCAAAAAATAGAATCATTATCCGCAAATATCAGCAAATCCGACGAGGCATCCACCCATGACTAATCCCAGTTTAGCGTCCTATCAAGAACGCCATGAGCTCGTCCTTCAAGATCTCCTACAACAGCAAACTATTCCAGCGCCCCAACTTCGAGAGGCAATGGCTTATGTCTTGTTTTCAGGTGGCAAACGTATCCGGCCCCTATTGGTCTATGCATGTGGAGAATTATTTGCTTTACCGTTAGCAAGTTTGGATATTATGGCTGCTGCCATTGAAATGATGCATACGTATTCTTTGGTCCATGATGATTTGCCCGCTATGGATAATGATGATTTGCGACGTGGCCGCCCCACTTGTCACCGCGCTTATGACGAAGCAACGGCTATTCTGGTCGGAGATGGTTTACAAGCCTGCTCGGTAGAAATGTTAACCCAGCATCTCCCTAAAACGCTGGATGCGCACCAAACCATCGCAATTATTCAAGAACTTGTGCAAGCCTGCGGTCCATCTGGGATGGTCAGTGGCCAAAGTTTGGATTTGTCTGCTCTCAAAGAGCCTGGCGTTTCTGCCGCGCATATAGAGAGCATTCATCAGCTCAAAACTGGGCGCTTGATTTTGGCATGTATCAATGTCGTTTTGGTAGCGGCAAAACCTTCTGCTAATGAAATCACATCTTTACGTCAATTTGGTCAACATTTGGGTATTTTATTTCAAATGCAGGATGATTATTTGGACCAGTTTGGAGCGCAAAACGCATTAGGTAAAGGTCGCTCTTCGGATTTGGCCAACCAAAAACAAACCTTTGCTAATGTATGCTCGCAATCCAAACTTGAAGAACTCATTATCGAACATATTCATCAAGCAAAACAGGCGCTCGCAGTGTTTCAAGAGCGTTCCGGAAGTTTGAAAGAATTGCTGACCAATATTCAAAATAGAATTTAAGGCCTATTGACAATTCAACTTCCGAAGCCCGGCGTCCCGAGGACCAGCCGCGGGACGTCGAACTCTGAATTGTCAACAAACCCTAAGGAACGGAACTGTGTTGTTTTTGACCCGTTCCTTAGCATAATTAAGGTATTAAACGATGGATGCTTCTTACGAATATACGCCAGTCAGAGAGTCTGACGCAGACTTTTTAGAACTGCTCACATTAATGTATACTACCGACAGCCCCTCTCAACAAAATTTTAGTAGAAGAAATAGTACTAGAAGAAGAAGTTTCAGTGAGTCTAATCTAGATATTTATGCAGTTTTTTGTGAACAGCATACATTGAAAAAAGGAAGAAGAAGTTCGTTGCTGCCATCTAACACCCCCATCCCTGTTTATCTAGGTTTAGATAACACAGTAGCGCAAGGTGCTTCTGAGCAAATAGCCATCACAGTCCCAGCAGGATCTCAACCTAGTTCAGAAGAAATAGCAACCACAATCCAATATGGACTACTGAATATCATTCGACCAACCTTTGAATCTGCGCCCCAACGTACCGCCGAACATACCTACACTGTGCGGTTAAACATGATTAATATGTACCTAAAATATGTCATTCAAGCACTGCTCTATTTTTTGGCGGCTATTCTGATCCTTACGATAGCAACCTGGTGCGCTAAATTTCTCGGCATCATGATGCTCCCGTTTACACTGACCTACGCACTGCATCTCGCTGCTCGCGAGATGCACCAACCTCATAACCACTTGCATGAAACCAATGCTCACCGAGATCGTTCTTTGATTGAAGGTCAAAATTGGGCAACCCCAATACATGGCCTCATCGATCGTACTGCCAATTATTCGGTAGGCTTTTTTTCAGGTATTACCTCTCGTTTGGCCAACTCTTCTATGTTTGATAAGCAAATAGCGCATATTCCGGATAATAATCCCAATTTGAGAACTTCAGCCCGTTAATAAGATGCAGATGAATCGCTATAGAACTAAGAAAAGTATTGACACCTACAGCATCCCTCTCGTATACTTCGCGCATCTGACAGTTTGGGGTTATAGCTCAGCTGGGAGAGCGCTTGCATGGCATGCAAGAGGTCGGCGGTTCGATCCCGCCTAGCTCCACCAACAGTAAGATCACAAATACTGTCATATTTCTTGCAACCAAGAACCAGAGAAGCCTATAATAGTTTCTCATCTAAGAAGCAAGTAGTTAAACCGTAGTCCCCATCGTCTAGAGGCCTAGGACACTGCCCTTTCACGGCGGCAACAGGGGTTCGAATCCCCTTGGGGACGCCATATTTTTGGCTCTTTGAGATAGTAAAACAAAACCCCTATTGTTTTATTTTATTTTTAAAATCACACTGCACTCCTCTATTTAAAATTCACCACCTTACAATCTTTCAAATATCGTTCTCGTATTAAACCCAAACAAGCGTTCATGCATTCTATAGGCATATTCATCTGTCATATTCGCAACATAATCACAGATCACACGTTGTGCGCTGGCCGTATCCTTAGCTTCTTGAAACAATAGCCGATTCTTGGCATCTAATAAGTTTTCTGGATTAGAACTGAATGCTTCGAACAAGCGTAAGACCACCTTCTGCCCTCCGTATTCAAACGTCCGCGCCGCTTGTGAGTCAATCACACAACGATAAATACAGGCTTTGCAATAATCCAAAAAAAGTTGGGCAACAGGATCTAATACCACATTGTGTTGGAGCATGGCTTGCTCAAACTCAGGCTCTACCATCGCAATATCTACTGCCGTAATAAAATAATTCACCATTTCGCCAATCGCTTCTTTACGCGTCGACAAAGAATAAGCAAACAAGGAATCGAGTAAGTGCGCGCTATGGGATACGCCCCACGGCGATTTAGCCAAAATCGCACGCAATTCGCTCGTATCAAATTGATCGCGTGCGATCAGGCGTAAATGGATGGCATCTTCTAAATCATGCACGCCATAAGCAATATCATCGGCGATATCCATAATTGAGCAATCGAAACTATGATAAGCTGTCAAACCATGATGCGCGCGATCCGGCGCAGAGCGCAGCGTTTGAAACCGATTTTGATCCGCGTCAGAAAAAGCTGCCAATATCCACTCAACCTCAGTTTGCTCCAAATCAAAATAAGCCTTGGGTGGCAACCAATCATTGATACGGAACGTTCTTTTGGGATCGATGGCTAAATTAGGCCAAGTTAAGGTCACCACTTTCGACCAAGGAACCGGGTATTTTAAAATCCCAAGCAATGAACGACGCGTTAAATCCAAACCATACTGACCATAACTGGTATCTACTTTGGTGAGTAAACGCAAAGTTTGAGCATTGCCTTCAAATCCCCCATACTCGCGCATCATATAATTTAATGCCACTTCCCCACCATGCCCAAAAGGGGGATGACCGATGTCGTGTAACAAACAAATCACTGAGATCAAATCATCATCGGGTAATAGTCTATTTAAAAGGTTATTCGGATGGGTCATACGTAAACTTCGAACAATACTTGTTCCAATGGAAGCAACTTCTAAAGAATGGGTCAAACGGGTACGATGAAAATCGCCTTCATCTGTCCCTAAAATTTGTGTTTTACGTTGCAAACGACGAAACGCAGGACAATGAATCACCCGAGTTCTGTCTCTTTCATAAGGGTTGCGATGATCAAGATGACCGCGTTGATGAGTATGGCCGGAGCGTCTATGAGTCCACATAAGTATTTTTTTTTGATATTTGCTTAAGTTTATTGCAAAAATGCAGATAATCATAGTAGGGAGGGAACTATCATGCGAACATTTGGCAAACAAAAAAGAGATAAAATGACCCCAAGCAACTATTTATTTATCAAAAAATCGCTCCACTTGGTAAGTTTTTGTTTTTGTGCACTCAGTCTTTCAGCATGTGTTATGGACGGGACCTCCACTTGGGATGGTACTGCGAATGATGGGTATTTTATGCCAGCTATGCCTGATGACTATAATAATCCGCCGATCTCTGTTCAAGAATACGATACGTCTTTTGACTCTTATCACAGCAATTCAGAAGCCAGTCAAACAGGAGTTTCCGTACCACGAAGCTACCATTTGGGTGGCATCACTAATACACCGCCTGTCGCAAAAGACGAGGACAAACAATGGGTTGCAAACCAAAACCCCGACGGCTACACCATCGAAATTCAAAAAGATGCCAAGCCATCGCAAGTAGCCAACACGTTACAAAAAATGCCTAAAAATGAGCGGAGTGTCGAGGTTCGATCGCATTCAGGTGCTTATTTAGGATTACATGGTAATTACTCAAACCGTGAAGCAGCAGAGGCACAATTAAATAGCCTGCCATCTGACGTCAAAGAGCAAGCGAAAATCAAAAAATGGCATTCGGTGCAAAACGAAGTCGATAATTAGGGGTTATTGACAATCCTGAGAAAAAAGGATTAAAAAGCCTTGGCAAAAATATCTTTACAGGTTAGAATAAGTTTCGAGTTCATTAAGGTAATAAAGAAATGTCAGATAAAGTTAAAGGTACAGTAAAATGGTTTAATGAAGCTAAAGGTTTTGGTTTCATTCAAGGTGATGACGATCAAAAAGATTATTTTGTTCATTTCAGTGCAATTCAAGGCAGTGGTTTCAAAACTCTGGCTGAAGGCGCTAAAGTAATGTTCAAAAAAGCACAAGGTCAAAAAGGTCCTCAAGCTGAAGAAGTCGAAGCAGCTTAATCCACTGTTGTTTTTGTGGAATAAAAAAACCCGGAGGTGTTATTTTCTCTGGGTTTTTTATTTGGGTACTGCATTTATGAAACGTATTGCCCCCCATTCACTGAAATATTAGCGCCAGTGATAAACGATGAAGCATCATCCGCTAAAAACGCCACTACTCTCGCTATCTCAGATGGCTCCCCCAATCTCCCTACTGGAATTTGAGAGATAATTTGTTCTCTCACATCTTCGCGAACTGCCATCACCATGGCCGTATTGATATACCCTGGGGAAATCGTATTCACCGTAATATGCTTGTTGGCAACTTCCTGAGCTAATGATTTGGTGAATCCATGCATACCAGCTTTCGCGGCTGCATAATTCACTTGGCCACGCTGCCCTTTTTGTGCATTGATAGAAGAAATATTAATAATTCGCCCATACGCATTTTGCAGCATAGAATCTAAAATAGGTTGGGTTAAATAAAACACACTATTCAGATTAACGCCAATGACTTGTTGCCAATCATTCAATGCCATTTTGTGACAGAGCTTGTCACGGGTTATCCCAGCATTATTGACTAAAATATCAATTTTTTCATACCGTTGTAGCAACTCTCCCACCGCAGTTTGACAAGAATGGGGATCAGCAATATCCATATAAATTTTATCAATATCAAATCCTTGAGTTTTCTGCTCCTCTTGCCAATGCTCAGCATGAGCATGATCGCCACTTTTATGATACGTCGTCACCACTTTAATCCCGCTACTGGCCAGTGCTTGGCATATCGCGGTGCCAATTCCACCCATACCTCCGGAGACCAAAGCAACTCGTTGAAAAGTATTCGTTTCTTTATTACTCATTATCATTGCTCCTAACAAGCGGGAATTCAAATTGTCTTGGTAGGTATAACGACTGAAATAGATAAATCTTTAGGATAATTGCACAAACGGATCAATTTTTTAGGGACGGTTGGCAATCGGCTTATTCCACAGAACTACGCAATTATCCAAAATGACCCTTGTGGGAAAGTAAACTCGACGACGGATTCCAATCAAGATCTTGGCTATCACCCTCATCTGAAATGCCGGAATCTAAAGCAGATATTTCTTCAACCTCTGCATTCAAATCTTGCAACATTTTGTCCAATTGATTCAATTCAGGATGCGCCAACTCATTCATTAATAAGGTAAAACGTATGTAGTTGAAAGTAAATTCGATATTCCAAACTAGAAAAATCCATTCCACAATGGTAGCTCCTAGCTTACCCAGCAACGCTGGATAAGGAATCGCAATGCCAAAAGACGCCAAGATTAAAGGAATCACCATCAGAAGAAGCATTTCGCCCAGTTTATAGAGAAGATTATATACAGACAATTTATGTGCATGAATATCCCGCAACATCTCCTGAGCAGTGCCTGTATGCAGTCCTTTGCTGCGATCAAATTTGAGAGGAATATAATATGTAAAATCAAACCAACGCAAATCCAATCCAACCGGAACGCCACAATAATAGTAAAATAACCTAGGACGTGTCATCAATTCATACACATCATTGGCCGAAATAATTTGCGCATTGGGATCAGGATTCGCAGTAATGCCAAGCAATTTACGGCGAATGCTATCGGTCATCTCCACATCCACCTTATTTTTTTTCTCATCCAAATAACACAGCTTGTCGCCCCCATCCCAAACAAAACTAGCAGGCTCATAATTATCCCATTGATTGGGATCCAACTCAGTTTGGTAAACACGATGGTGCTTGCGGAAATAATGTTTGGCTTCGGGTGAGTTTTTATCCCGAATCACATCCATCATCATTTGCATAATCTTTTGGCGCTTTGCGGGCGGAACCACCCCACGTGAATCAGGAAATGAGTGTAAGCGGTCTTTTGCGATCAGCTCAAGATGTTCGTGGATGTTACGACACCGCTCAATCAATCGGGTGTTTTCAGGCGTCTTTTCCATAGTTTCAAGGAGATCGACCAATTCATTGGACGTTTCAAAATAAGTCCTGTCCTCCAGCAAATGACGATATATTTTCATGTCAGACAGTAAAAGTTCTGGAATTTTTCTTGCAGATTCTGAATCCAAACAGATCACCACACCTTCGGAACCTAAGTCTTTCTGGCGCTGAGCGTGTTGTCCTAATTCATACCATTTTTTTGCATCGGGAATGTCATTCGCCTCATCGGGGCAAACTGCAGATTTTGCGCCACAAAACATCTGATAAAAATAGTAGGTTTGTATATCATCCATTGGAAACTGGGTTAATACCGGGGTATCATTAGAGCGATCTACATGCCAAAATTCAGAACTATCCGGATCGGAAGGATTATCAAAAAATACATAGGTATTCCGACCCCGCCCCATAAAATCTGCCATATTGGGTCTGGTATGAGTTTCACGCACTACGCGTGTGGTTTTACCTTGCAGCATTTCTTTGATTTGAATTAATCCCGCTATCCGATGTTGAAAGGCAAGAACGTGATCTTGGCCAAATAACGACAATGTACGTTGTAAAGAGAAAAAATATTCTTTGGTGTTTTTTAAAGTACTCTCTGCAAGTTTGATAATAGGATCTTGGGGTAATCCATCTGGAACGATAATTTGCATCATGTGGGAATCGACAGAAAACGCCGCACCAAACTCCGTAGAAGTGGTTTTATCCACGTCAAAATGATCTAGACCTTTCCCTTTTTTTACGTAGGGTAAAGCCCATTTTCCGCCTTTGACGGGCTTGATTTGATCCTCTGTTTTTGCCAGTAACTGTGTTGAAGGTATGCGAAAAACAGTGCCCGATGAGTTGATATATTTGAATTCTTTAGTATCTTTATCTAGAAAAAAACAATGTCGAGCATATTCGCAAAGATTAGCTTGTTGTTGATCTGATTCAGGATAATACAAAATTGGTTGCATTGCTTCGCTTAATTCCTGCATCATCGCTTCGTACTCATAGCGCGTGACAGCATCTGCATAGCGATAGAAGACATGCTGCTTCGTGCCATCATGATAAAAATGCTTTTGATGAGCCTGCTTCGCTAATTGATGATAATGATGTGTTTTTTGCTCTAAGGAAATAATTTGTGAGGTATTATTGATTAAAAGACCGTACAATTTGTTTTTTGCTGCAGACCATTCTGATTGATGATGCGACAGCATATCGTCCAAATGCCGCTTCTCTTGTTGACAAATCTCCTGTTGCAGCTTTGCTACAAACAATTTTTCCCATTCAGGATCCAATTTATTTTTGTGAGCAAAATCCGCAGCCCAACAATATATCAAATAATATCGTACCAACGCTGGCTCAGATAAATATTGGGCTAAATTTAGCTGGGGATCATTCGGATTTAACAATGCATAAAAGTTTTTTTCCGAACTATTTTCAACATAAGAAATAAATTTTTTTTTACCTTTACAGTGAAATTCACCAGTTTGAGCGTCATATTGATAGCGACTATTCAACGGTAAATTGTCAACAAAAGAGCGTGATATGGCAGAACGGTGCCCCCATAACCAGGACAGTTTATCTTCGAATTGCGCCAGACTTACAGGCACCTCTTTTTTAGGCATTTGGCTTCGCGTTCGCAGCGCTGGCTTTGACACAATCGGCTTGGACCTGTTTTATTTTGGCCATCAAATCATCATTTACTTTTTTCAATTGTGCTTGGCTTTGATCATTGACAGTTTTGATTGCCTTGTCCGAATCATCTTTGATTTGTTTTAATTGTATTTGGATTTTGGCATTCAAATCTTTCATTTGTTTGGCTTGAGTTTCTTGAATTCTTTGCAATAGCAGCGCAGTTTGCCCATGTTCCTGTGCTATCAGCTTTACCACATCGGCTTCTGCAAAACTGTTAGTGCTTACTATGCCTAACCCCATCGTTAACAAAATAAGTAATTTCTTAGCATGATTTCGCATATCCCTCTCCTATACTGCCAAAATACCAACCTTCCTTGTATTAACATTAGCAAGAACTTATGAATATCTCTAGTACCTCGTCAATAGATTTAATATTGACGAGGTACTAGAAGGCAACTTGATTTTGTCTAATCCACAGTGCTCATCTGAGACAACATCAACAGACCCTAGTGCTTTTTTGAGTAAACTGCTTTACACTCAGCCCCATGGAAGCCTAGAACCAACTCGCATGGACGATCTCTTGAACCCAACTGCTTTGCTGTTGGTCGAAAAAAACCTTTTATCTTTAGAGTGTGCTTACCAGTATCAGCGCGAAGCACAAACGCATGCCTATCGTTTATTACCCTATTTGATCTCTCAAGCCCATCTTTGTCCCAAATTAGTCTCTCAGTTATTAGCTGAACGTTTTGGTTTTCCCTGGATAGACCTTGAGCACTATGATCTGAAGCATGTGCCAAAATTATTGAATACTTCGACTCTCTTACGCCAGCATCACGTGTTACCTATTCAATACCAAGATCAACAAATCTCTCTTGCTGTAGACGATCCCAATCATCTGATTGCCCTCAAAGAAATTCAATTCTTAACTCAATGTCCCATCCTTTTGCACATTGCATCCAGTACCAAGCTGAATGCCATGATTGATGAATTACTTCGCGATACCGACCAACAGGGACTCACTCATTATTTAAAAACCCAACTCCCAAGCAATCAGGCCTTGTCCCTCACGCCAGAACAAATGGCAGATCCCCATGATGAGAAACCCATTGTGTCGTTTGTGCAACGTTTGTTGCAACAAGCTATTACACGTGGTGCCACCGATCTGCATTTTGAGCCCTACGCGGATTATTATCGCATTCGATATCGACTTGACGGTAAATTATATGAATTAGCACGCCCCGCATCCATACTGGCACCAAGACTAGCCTCTTATTTAAAAATCATGGCCGATCTGAATATTGCAGAACGACGCTTACCTCAAGATGGTCGTTTCAGTTTCGATGCCGCTCCTATTCAATGCACAGGCTTGCCTACAAAAATGACCAGCATCGATTGTCGTATCAATACTTGCCCGACTACGCAAGGAGAAAAAATTGCTATTCGCTTTTTAAATACTCATATGCCGCAATTTGATTTGGATCAATTAGGCTTATCAGAACGGGATAAAACCTGTCTTTTAGAAGCCATAAACCGTCCACATGGTCTTATTTTGGTAACAGGACCCACTGGTAGTGGAAAAACAGTCACCTTATATGCCACATTGAACCGCCTTAATAGCATCCACAAAAATATATCTACTGTCGAAGATCCCGTTGAAGTAAAGATTTCTGGCATCAATCAAGTCCAAATTAATCCTAAAATTGGCTTAAATTTTGCCGACGTTTTACGGGCTTTTTTACGTCAAGATCCGGATGTCATCATGCTCGGTGAAATTCGCGATTATGAAACTGCGGATATTGCCATGAAAGCTGCGCATACTGGGCATTTGGTATTAGCAACCCTCCATACCCAAAGCTGTATCCAAACCTTGCTACGTCTGAAACAATTAGGCATGGCTGCTTTTTTAATGTCGAATCTTACCCTGATCATGACCCAACGCTTGATTCGCGTTCTCTGCCCTTATTGCAAAATTTCAGCTCCTAACAACGGTTATCAGGCACAAGGGTGTCATCGCTGCCATCAAGGATATCAAGGGCGCAAAGCCATTTTTGAAATCATGCCCATATCGCAAAACATCCAAAATAGTATCTTGCAACCAAAATGGTGCCCTGCCGACCTTGCGGCACAAGCAGCTAAAGAAGGGATGGTGACGTTGCGTCAGGCTGGATTGGACCAAGTATCACAAGGAGTCACTACGCTTGAAGAAATTGATTCACTCATTTAAACAATCGCTCTTGCCATACCAATCCGAGAGAATGTTTCATTGGACAGGCTTGACCCCATTGGGTGAAATAAAATCAGGACACATAGCAGCACGAAACCGCAGTGCTGCGAAACAAAAATTACGCACCCAAACTATTATCATAAAAAAACTGTCTTCCTCATGGGTTTTCGGTCGTGCTTTACGGTCCGCCGATATCACTCACATGCTCCAACAATTATCCAGAATCATGCAGACGGGAATTTCCTTGATTCAAGCTTTGCAGGTCTTAATATCGTGTCAATCCCATCCCAAAATAGTCGCATTGTTGGCAAAAATACAATGGGAACTGGAATCAGGCGCAAGTTTTGCAGAAACATTGGCTCGCCACCCACGTTGGTTTGATCCTATGGTCTGTGCGTTTATTCATTTAGGCGAAAAAACTGGCGCAATCAGCACCATTATAGAACGAATTGCCAGTCATCAAAGCAAAAACCATGCCCTAAAACAACAATTTAAAACCTTGTTAATGTATCCTACTGTTGTGATCATGATGGCAGGGATAGTGACTGTGTATTTGTTGATCACAGTTGTGCCGCAGTTACAAATGTTCTTTCAACATGCTCACCAACCATTACCTTCGACTACGCTGTTACTTTTGACCTTTGCAACTTGGATCAAACACTATGGGATCTTAAGCTGCTGCATAGGCATAGCGAGCAGCCTCTACGTAAAAATCGCTTATCGTCATTTTCTGCATTTACAACATTGGGTAGACAGTTGCTTATTGGGTATCCCAGTGATCGGTCACGTATGCCGTGCCATGTATTTGGCGCGTGCATTTCATGCATTGGCCCTTGCGCAACAAGCTAGTCTTCCCTTGCCTGATGGATTACAATGGATTGCGCTGATTACCGGTAACCTATGTTACAAACAAGCTTTTTTGAAAATTCGAAGTGCTTTGCAACAAGGGGAAAGCCTGCGATCTGCTATTGTACAAACCAAACAATTTCCTGAATTGGTTGTGCAAATATTAAGTCTTGGAGAAGAGTCTGGCACCTTATCAGTTCTACTCAGCGATCTTGCGCAATATTATACACAGACCGTTGAAGACAGCTTACAACGATTGAGTCGTTGCGTCGAACCCATATTAATGCTCTTACTGGGATTAATAATAGGCAGCTTAATTCTGTCTCTGTACTTACCAATGATCCAATTAGGAGCTGTGTTATGACATTCATTCAGGCCTTGATTCATGACTACCCCATACTCAGTATCTTGCTCTACAGCTTGGGGATATTGTTGGTTGGTTCCGTGATATCCATGCTTACCTACCGCTTACCCATCATGCTAGACCAGCCGCATACCTTGCGATTTAATTTGTTTTTCCCCAGATCACATTGCGTGCATTGCAAAAAAATAGTGCCTATCTATCATAATATTCCTTTACTGTCTTATGGATTACTGCGCGGTCGTTGCCATACTTGCCATCATCCCATTTCTTGGCGTTACCCCTGCATCGAAGCACTTACGTTGCTGTTTTCTTTAGGAGCTTTGTATGGTTTCGGTTGGCAATGGGTATTAATTGCCGTTTTGCCATTTCTTTGGATTTGTATCGCTTTGACCATGATTGATTTAGAGCATCAAATTTTACCCGATACGCTGACTTATAGCTTACTTTGGTTAGGATTATTGGTGAATACTCAAGCTATATTTTGTCCCCTTTCTTCGGCAGTATGGGGTGCGGTGATTGCTTATTTAAGTTTATGGCTGCTCATCAAAATCTTCTACCTGATCACGGGAAAAATCGGAATGGGGTATGGAGATTTTAAACTCTTAGCCGCATTCGGCGCTTGGTTCGGCTGGACAGCCCTTACGCCTATTTTATTAGTATCTTGCGTACTCGGGATTGGCATTGGGTCGCTTTATTTATGGAGCAACCACAAAAATCGCCATCATCCTATTCCATTTGGGCCGTACCTTTGTATGGCAGGTACTCTTTATTTATTTCACCCGATTTCTTTTTTGATATCACGATAAAAATTTTCATGTGATCCCAACTTTAATAAGATTAAGACAAGTTTATCCTCTTGATAATAATATCCAAGCAAATACTCTTGATTTGAAAGACTAAATTTGTGCACGCTTAAAAAATCCAAATCACCTTTCTTGCGTGTACCCAAATTTGGGTTTTCCAAAATTTTTTTTATTTCTTCATCAAGGCGTGCTTTGTGCTGTTTCGAGAGTTTTTTTACAGCTCTTTTAAAAAAATTAGATTGCTTAACTGCCAAAATCATAGTCATCGACCAATCCATTATCTACTTCTGCTTTAGCGAGTAAGACATCTCTAATAAACTCATAAGACAACTCTGGATTCTCTTCCGCAATCTTGCCTATTTTAGCCCAGTGTTCAATTTGCCCCGCTCCTGAACGTGACATCACCTCTCCAACTGCCTGAGCTCTTTTCACCAAATCACTAGATAATCTCACTGATTGAGCCATAATCACACCTTAAACGTTCACAATGACAATAATAGCATAAAGGCGCAAAAAATCGCAATATGCGACAAAGGGATTTTTTATGCGAGGGTAGCCATCATCTCACTCAGGATGACGTACTTCGGGTACGTCACTTTTTGCGATGCTGAAACAGTTCTGAGAAAAATGAGGATTGATTGATGCCTAATTCGGCAAAAATCTTTTGGACTCGATCCCATGAGTTCTCTTGTTCAATACTGGCCACAACCAAATCAAATCCGAGGTTTTTATCGACAGGAACGCCCCAACCATTGATATGACATAAGCCACGCACGCGTTTGGCTTTGATATGCTGATGCTTTTCAGCTGCCAATAAGAACCCATGTGCATCGTGATAGAGCATTTTGAGATAGGTCGCATTGGCGTCCGATGCAAACAAACCGCTGCCCTGCAGTTCTTCACGCATCCTTGCCTCTTCTAATAATTTTTGGCCCACAATAAACTGGGCTGGAGCATCATCCAATGCTGCGGCCGCACGATAACAAGCCAATGCTTGCTCACGAGCAAAAGGATGTTTTTTCTTGCCGAGCAAAGATTCATACAATTTGGCCAAGATAAAATATAGACCGATTTCTTTTTGTAATGCCTCAGTGGACGACGTGTGATTTAACCTCGCAGTACTTAATACTCTGAGTTGTTTTTGCAGTCTTTTAACTTTTAAGCGTTTGAACCAACCTATCATCAGCGCACCTATTTATTTAATTAGAAATGACCACGTGGAAAAATTGAGCCACAATAAAGATAATCAGAATAAGTAATACAATCTTAAAAATCAATTTACGCGACTCCGCACTCGAACTCTGTTTCTCAGAAGCCCCCTCTTGATTGTCACGTGGTACCGATCTCGAATTCTGGATGCCATAAATTTGTTTATCAATGCGATTCGATAAAACATCTGCAATCACAAACAAAATAACTGCGGGAAAATCCAATGCAAAGCATATGGCCCAGGCCACACCACTATGAGACAACGTATATTTATCTTGCAATCTAGCGCTAAACCCAATGATAAAATCAGGAACACTATATTGCCAATCAAAAAACAAATAAGGTAGTAGAAATAAGCTAAATGCAAACAAGCCGATACTAGCAAATAAACAAAACAAACCACTGATGTACGCTACATGATGTTGTTGATAACGATCAGGTTCCATCTAGATTGTTCACCGATTAGTTTGACTTATTTTCAACATAGCAGATCATTGACAGCCTGTCATCTATAGAAGGATTTTACACGGGTTTAAATGTGAAAAATTATATTGTAATCGATGCAGTGGGCAACATTTTTGACATTCTGAGATTTATCGGGCGATGTCATCCATAACAAACCATAAATATGGCGTTAATTAAGTACAGTTTGCTCAAAAAAATACTCCAAACTCATAAAAACAGTTAATTGGTAGTGTTCATTTTAGCTTCTTAATGATAAAATACAAGCCAAAACCCCCAGGGAATGTATGATGCACTCTTTTGAATTTGAATCTGCTTCTCAAGTAGAGCAAGCTAAGCTGTTTGACTTTATTTTGACACAAACCTCTCTCAATGGTCGAGCGCCTTATGATTTGATTGAGGGCGTGATCACACAATCCATTAATCAAGTGAAAGCATTGAATTTGAATGCAAAAATAGCCAACGTCGTGTTAAATATTGAAGGTCAATTGTGCTTTTTACAAATATATACAGAAAGAAAGAATGGTTTTGTAGCGACGCAAGCACAATTTGGTACCGATCCTACTGAATATATTGTTCAAATACGCTTTCCTTATGGTTTAGAAATTGGGATAGGTGAACGGCGTGTTTTGATTCCTAGTGGTGATTTTCAAAACGTGTTGCAGCCCTATCTGGCTGGGGAAGACCAGGTTCGAGATGATGTGACTTATGATACAAAGCGCGAAGAGTTGATCTTGGGTGACGGCGTTCGCGTAGATCAGAGAAATGACCAGGTTTTTTTCTATTGCGCAGGAACAGCAGAGCCTCAGCTTGTTATAGATTATCACGTCTATACAGGGTCTGGTTATGAAAGGCTTAGGGGAGACTTGAAAGAATATTGGAAATTGTCTGATTATGCTATGCGTTTGAAACTAGATGGACTATACCCAATATTTTATTCAAATGCGCTTGATCAGTCATCCGCTAGTTTGTTACGTACCCATGATTATCAAGGTTATACAGAACTACAGCTCTCGAGCGAGCAAGCTACACACCGTGATTATGGCGCCGTAGCTTTTGAGAGTGCAGATGCAAATTTTCCTCAGGCCGATGCTGATTTCAATTACGACGAATTCAATTGTGTGGTTCGTAAGCAACGTTATCGGGACTTAGCACGAAGAATGGACAATCAATTTAGAGGCAGTCTATTCGGACAACAATGCTTGCGTAATCAAGCGACCATGTCTGATGCTGGTGTTGGGTACGTTTTAAATCTGAGTATCATCAATGGTGTTACTTTGTTGCGTAATTATGGGTTGCCGGTGATACGATTACGCGCTTATCAGCTGGCATTGCTACAATGTTGCATCCAATTTTCCAAGCACGTGAGTGAGCAAACGTTATGCGGCTCATCTGGGTCGATAGATATGGGGGTTGGCGCAGGTAAAACTTTCTTTACCTATACTTTGTTACAAGAATTGAATGATGCCATTAAGCATCATCGTTTGGCATTACCGCCACCATATTGTATGGCGCCCAATGCAGCGGTTGCGGGAGTGACTGCCAAAACTATTAATCGTCAGGGAATTAAAACAGGTACAGCGGCAACCCTTATTACGCATGGCACGCATATCCCAACTTTAGAAACCTTAGAGGCATACAACAGAATATCTCAGCAAGCGATGATTTCAGGCAGGCAAGTGCATCATTATATGCATGTTGAACTGCAAAATCTTATCTTAAACCATTGTCGACAGCATAATTTGCATCCCTATACCACCATAAATTTGTTATATGGAACACAAGAATTCAAATTATTCAAATTATTCAAAGAAAGTATTGATCCGAATCGCTTATTATTGATAGTGGAGGGGCAAAAAAGCTTGATGAGGCAAACCGGAATGCTTGGAATTGAAGCATTGAGGAATTTTTCAGAGCAATTGACCGCCATACAAAAAGGGTTGGAAGATGTACGAGCCAGAGTTGGGTTCGTATTTCCTTCTGCTGCACGTAGTTCGAGAATAGAGTCAATCCATTTCTCCTTGATTTATGATCAATCTATTCAATTTAATCCGAAGATTTATGATAAATCACACATATCACATGAAAATAGAGGTTATTTTTCAAAAAACACCATTAATTTCTTTCGAATCAACCAGTCTCAGTTTTATGATTTTCTCAAAGCCAAATATAAAAGTAATCGACGAAAAATCCGCGATACATTGGTCAAGATAGCTTGTCTTCACGATCTAGAAGCGGCTCTCTTGCTCGCTAATTCTGGAGGATTGGGAAATACTTACTCTGAAGAGGAAATGGAGCAGCAAATAAATCGTTTGTTACCCAAAGCCTATGCCGCATTGTATCAGTTGGTTCACAAGTCTACTCCACGAACTTTACTGGAGGATATGACTCTCCACCGATATTTAAATGAAATATTGGTTTCTCTCGATAGTTTATCGATCAAGCAATCACCGCTTTATAATAATAGGCTAGAAGCAGAAATCTTGGCTCATGTGCTGCATCAGCATTTGGAATTAATTAAAACCGTACAAAACTCGGTTGCAGAACAATTAGCAGCAATTCCTAATATTTCTATTCAAGATGCGAGAACTTTAGCACCGTACGATCTGTCACCGGAGGCTAATAGCCTTGATGTCGCGAATCAAATGGCAGGTGTTATGGCTTTGAGAGTATCGGATAATCCGGATTTAAGGCGATTGCAATTGACGCATATCCCGGTATTTACAGCAGAAGGTTTTGCTGCACACATTGAAGCATTAGCGGGTTTGGAGGGAGAGCCTGTTTTTACAGTTTCTGAGAGTTTGGGGCTTTACGGTATCCATGCTTGTGATCGCTTCATTACATCTCCAGAAATCGCAATTCGTCTGAAAGATCTGTTGCGAACCATCATGCTTGCTGATGAGGTTCATAAAGAAGAATTTAGGTTTTTGTTTGATGAATCAGATCACCTACATCAACGGATCTCCGCTGTGACGCAAAAATATTTGGGCCACCCATTCAGCCGCATTTTGCCCAATCGTATTGGCATGAGTGGTACGATCAATGAGGTTGCTCTTGAGGCCTTCCCAGGCAGATCTCTTTATACCTTATCGACTCAAAAAATGATTCAAAATAATTTAACCAAAAGAATCTTGATTGAGCGGATTAATCTGGATCCGACGGAACTAGGCAGACAAAATAGACTGTCAGTAGTTGCTGAAAAAATAGTCATGACTTATTTGCATGATGACAACAAAGTATCTTTTGTGTCTAGAGCTTTATTGTTTTCAAAAACACAGAATACAGCATTGAATACTGCCATTCAGGACGTTTTTCTTCAAATTTCTCAAAATAGTGACACAGAGTGTGTCCGTCAGTTGAGCCAAGCATTACCCAGTGGCGTTCCGCTTTCTGAGCAGCAAAGATTGGCTTTCAAAGACTATTTGTTTGCACTGTATCTCGAATATGTTTTATCCAAGAGTAATACTCCAAAAGAATGCTCTGATCTCATCGGTCTACAAAATAAATTATTTTATACTGAAACCGACCTCGGTCAATTATCGATGAGACGCCTTGTGGATATTCAAGCTTTACAAGAAGATGATATCGGTAGAACATTGTTATCATCACTGACGCATGTGAATCCAACTAGCTTGACACAAGCTGATGCACGACTCTTTATGCGCCAAAAAATGCCTAATGCAGCGCTGCAAGAAGCGATGGTTCAGATCATAAGTACGCATAAAAACAATGCTGCGGACTGTGTGAGAGCGATTGATACATTGAGTCGAACTGTGTCTTGCGAAGCATTGATTACCACAGATCGCCGAGTCTTAGAGTCGGGTACCGCCATGCTGATGCTAGGTACGGAAGATGAACGAACAGGTTATTCCCACGAGCCCGTGGGTATTATTTTGGATATTCCGTCCAATATCGATAATATGCTGCAATTAAATCGCCTGATAGCCAATCTGAGTACTCTAGAAACGGCGAGTTTATTATTTGATTCTTTACATCAATTAACTTTGGACACTTATTCCTATGATGAGAAAAACCAAGCAGGTGGGCGAGCTTTACGCACACCCATAGGTCGTGCTCGTCTTTTAGAGTATCCCTCTGACATAAGCGATTTTCTTGCTATAAATGCCAATAGCCACAGATTACCTTTACAGTTGCTGCGTGTTGAAACATCATTTGCAGACATTTTTGTAGCAGACGAACAATATGCTCAAGCAGCTCGAGCTTCTATTGAGTTTAATCGTACACTGATTCAACTGCTTCAAGAGAGTGGCGCTGAGTTTACTTTGGCGATGGCCATGCATGCGATACAACAGAAATTTTCTCGGAAATTATCAGATCGCATGACAGAAGATCAATATCGTAATTATATTGAACAACGATTACCTTTAGCTTGGGCAATGAAATATCAACCAGATTGTGCTGCTGCTTATTTTCGAACGCTCGAACAATCGGGGTTGCCAGAATTGCAGGGTGACTGGAGGATACCATTTATGGGAGCAGACGCTTTGTATCCGCCCGATGTAGCTGAGCATGTTTGGCCAAAAATTGTTATTGAAACAGGAGCTGAGCGATCAGGAAACAATACCCCCGCCCCTGCGCCGGTTCAACGAGTCGTGGAAGATGGGACGTCGAGAGATCATGATGCCTGGCGTTTGCGGGCAATTTGTGCTGTTTTTAGCGTCATGCTCACGATGATAGCCTTACTCTGCACAATAATCGCTCTTAGCGCTGCATTCAATGGTCTGTCAGTGGTTATGCTTGGATTCGGTACATTGACCGTTAAGACCAGTCCAATCATCTTAGGCCCTGTTGCAGCATTCAGCTCTGTTGCGAGCGCAGCCTCAGCTTATCGAACTGCTCCAAATGGATTTTTTGCCGCTTGTTCAAGAGTATCTAGAGAGGATGGGGCTGGGCATAGCGCGAGTTGCTTCAATATTATCTAGGCGGAATATCAGGTATGAACAAAGTTATACACGCTACTTTTACCCTGGAGCAGTTGCTTATATGAATTACCCTGTAGTAATCGATTGCTAGAAACATCATCTTCTACTAACATGAAGCTCATATATAATATAGAGAGCACAAAATGAATATTCTCATCGCGGGAGCTTCTGGCTTTATTGGTAAGGCACTAGTAGATGCTTTGAAACAGCACAATATAATCACCGTATTAGGCCGAAACGAAACGACACTACGGCAACTATTCCCTATTAATACCACATATTGTACTTGGGATACGTTGTCTCAACTGGATGCTCATAATTATGATGCAGTCATCAACCTGTGTGGATACAACATTGCAGCGCGAAGATGGACTGATATTGGCAAAAAGCAACTGATTGACTCACGGGTTACAACAAGCGAAATTTTAACCAATTGGATGATGCATCATAACGCTAAACCTCATTTTCTTTGCGCTAATGCCGTTGGAATTTACGGCCTACAAGAAAATGGAGACGAGACCACATTAGATGAAAATACAGTTATCGACACATCTAATCCCAAAGATTTTTTAAGTGAAATAGGCATCAAATGGCAAGCAGCTTTGCAACCTGCTATTGACTATGGCATACCTGTTACGACCACTCGTTTTGGCGTGGTTTTAAAAAAAAGCGACGGTATGTTAAAAAAACTTTATCCAAGTTTCTATTTGGGATTAGGCAGTATTATCGGTGATGGTGCTCAAATGCTATCTTGGATTCACATTGATGATTTGGTCAGTGCCATTTCATTCTTACTAAATAAACCTGAGCTAAGTGGCCCATTTAATGTAACTTCTCCACAACCTGTTTCTCAGGCTCAATTTGCACGGACATTAGCAAAAACGATGCATCGACCTTTAGTCTTTAAAATCCCTGCCTTTTTAATGCGATTATTATTTGGAGAAATGGGAGAATGTCTACTACTCAAAGGTCAACGCGTCATACCAAAACGTCTACTAGATGCTGGATTCCAATTTCATTATCCTACACTTGAAAAAGCCCTTGAACATGAGTTTCAATAGTTCTAACAGCCATTAATTCAGCTGACTTTCATTATTGGATGCAATCAGTAAGTGTTGCGGCCCGCAACAGATAAATGCGCAGAACCTAAGGAATAGGCCTATTAATATTTAATTTTTGGAGAGCCAGCGCGCCTTGATATAAACCAGTTTGATTCAAACGGTCATTGTCTAAAGAGACCATAAGGTAGCCATTTAGTTGGCCGAATCTGTCTTTGCCATAACTGACCTTACATTGCAAAGTTCTGCGCAAAAAATCTGCAATTGGCTCTTGGACTTTTTTATCAACTAATACTGGTAATTCGCGCAACATAGGCAAATCGGCAGACATCGATACTTCACGCTTATCCAGATAAGTATCCAGCAATTTTAATAAAACTTGCGCGCGTTGCTGATATACGTCTTCCTGAAATGTATCCATTAACAAATCCCAAGGTTTTGTTGCACAAAATATACACCAAAATAATATAGACTATGTTGGCAAAATCTTAAGTGATTAAATTTAAACCAACCTCAGATTATCCAGTGATTGCTTCAAATCCGCAGTCCGCACCGCATCTAAATGCTGAATCGCAGCCAGATCTACGTCTCCACCGGCCGTATCACGCCAAGCCAGCCACCGCGCGATATAATCCCAACATTTATTCCCTTCGTTGGGCCCACGTACTACATAACATTTTCTCGAGCCTCTGCCTGCAAATACAATACCGAAATTGATTCCCAACCCAGATGCATCAGAGCTACCCAGTGGAAACCAAACTTCCTCTTGCTCAGTTTTGTAATTAAATATGGTCAAATTTTCAGGCAGATACTCTTCATCAAAGGTTGGTGTAGGATGAAATGCTCGGTCGATTCTACAATACTCATGTGCAACGTGCACAGGAACATCGCGCTGCGCTTGTCCAACCATCATCCAGGCCGACTCGATTGCTTTCCAATCGCTTGTAGTTAGCCACCGATCGTATCCTGCCACATACTGTTCTAATGCTTTAATAAATGGACCAAAATCAAAATGCTTTGAATGCTCAATCACTTGCCCATATTGCTCGTAACTCAAGCCTTCCTGCTCTATTGCTTGACAGCATTTCAGCATGTCAGCTTTGATGGCTGCAGTCATATGTGCTTCTAAAATACGGCAGGCATGCGTATCTTTGGCCCAATATGCATAGTCATAAGCGGTAATATTTTTAAACGTTCTACCGGAGTAATCAGTGACATCACTCCGTTGCAATAATAGATCAGGGGTTTTACTTAGCATCTGATTAGCAAGGTGTCTATGTCCATATGCAATCAATTTAAGTAAATCAAAATCCTGAACTTCTTTTTCAGCACTTCGAGCATTTTTAGGAGATGGCGCCTTTTGTTTCACAGATTTTGCCGCAGCAAGAGGCTTTGGAGTTCGCATAAGATACTCACTCATAAATGATGTATGATACCTAACACTATAGGCAAGCTAGGTCTTGACGTCAAACGCTTCTAAAATCTTTACAATAGGTGGCACTGCTGGTTGAATATCTAAGGCAGCGATGGCTGCAAAAATTTTCTCCCTCTTTCCCTGCACCGTTTGAATAGCTTGCGCCAAATTCTCAGGATTAAGATGCTCCTCTGTAATCACGTGACTGGCACCCAACTGTTCAAAATAATGAGCATTTTCAATTTGATCGCCACGGCTTTGGCGTTGCGGTAAGGGAATTAAAATGTGCGGCTTCGCCAAAACTAACAATTCATACAACGCATTGGCGCCAGCTCGAGAAACCACCCAATCACTCGCTGCAAACAAATCTGCAAGCTCTGCATGCGCATATTCTAATTGGAAATACCCTGCTTGTTGGCCCAAACTGGGCTCGGTTTTCCCTGGACCACAAATATGAATGATCTGCATAGTAGGCAGCAATAGGGGTAAAGCCTGACGAACGCAGAGATTAATCGCCTGCGCACCCGCACCGCCGCCTATCACTAATAAACAAGGTTTATCTGCTTGGAACCCACAAAACTGCAACCCTTTGGCGCGATCTCCTTGCAATAAGCTTTCTCGGATCGGCGTACCCGTGACGACTACTTTGGCCGGGTTTTTGAATTTGTCACGCGCGGCAGGGAACGTCACACAAATGGTATTGACAAAAGGGAAGCTCAAACGATTCGCCAAACCAACCGAAAAGTCAGATTCATGAGCCACAATAGGAATCCGTGCTAACCAAGCACCAATGACCACGGGTAATGCTACAAACCCCCCTTTTGAAAAAACAACCTCTGGCTTAATCCGCCGTAACAAAGCATAAGATTGCCAAATACCTCGCAACACACGCAAAGGATCGCGTACATTTTGCCAGCTAAAATAGCGGCGCAATTTACCCGACCGAATCGCATGATAAGGAATATGGGCTGATTCAATCATGGCACGCTCGACGCCTTTCTCTGATCCTATATATTCAATGGACCACCCTTGCGCTTGTAGCTCAGGAATCAAAGCCAAATTAGGCGTGACGTGACCCGCACTTCCGCCCCCTGTCATCACAATTTTTTTCATACTATTCTACCAATAAACTTAAATCGATTGCGCGCACTGACTTGGTCAATGCCCCGACTGAAATATAATCGACACCCGTCTCAGCCAATGCTCTAATAGTCGTTAGATCGACACTGCCCGAAACTTCCAAATCACAGATTTTTGGCTGATTAATCACCACAGCGTCTGCAATAGTAGGTAAGTCGAAATTATCTAATAAAATTCGATCAGGTTTACACGCCAAAGCCTCACGTAATTCCAAGATATTTTGAACTTCTACTTCCAAAAAAACCTGCGGATGTGCCTGACGTGCCATCCTAATTGCCGCTTGAATGGAACCACAAGCGGCAATATGATTTTCTTTGATGAGAAAAGCATCATACAACCCCATACGATGATTCATCCCACCCGCACAAGCAACCGCATATTTTTGTGCAGCACGCAACCCTGGCAACGTTTTTCGGGTATCTAAAAGACGAGTCGTAGTTCCTTTGAGTGCTTGAAGAAAAGCATGCGTTTGTGTCGCTGTCCCTGATAGGGTTTGCAAGAAATTCAAAGCAGACCTTTCACCGGATAAAATCGCGCGCGCGGGCCCTGTGACCCGACATAAGCTAGTTGGGCCTGGCAACCAAGCTCCTTCAGTTACCAACCATTGGCACTGTACTCTGTCATCAATTTGTTTAAATACTTCATTCACCCAGTTTTGACCACAGACCAGCATGGCTTCACGAGTGATGATCACCGCTTGGATCATTTGTGTGCTGGATAATAATGCAGCACTAATATCACCGGTGCCAATATCTTCAGCCAAAGCAGATTGCACGTCGTCTAAAATACTCATCACTAACACCTACGACCGTTTCTCTGATACTGCATTTTCATCCATACCGGAGTAATAAAAGTCGTCACCACGACCATCACAACCATCGCGGAAAACAAAGAATCTGGAATAATATGGAGACTCTTTCCTACCGATGCAAACACTAGGCCCACCTCACCGCGCGGAATCATCCCAATTCCTATCAACCATCGATCGTCATTTCGATTGCCGCCAAGCCCACTCAATAATTTTCCTATAATCGCAACAACCAATAAACACAACGAAAATAACAGTACTTGTTTGTCCAAAAACGTTTCTAACCGTACTTGGACTCCAATAAGCACAAAAAACAAAGGTGCAAACACTGCTTCAAAAGGAGCTAGCAAATTGCGAATACTTAAAGGATTTTTCACTTCGCGTTCGCGCGTCTCGAAAAAACCTTCGTGTAAAATAATACCTGCTATAAAAGCGCCAATGATGGTCGACATGTTCACTAAGGTCGCTAACCAAGAAAAACCCATGATAAAAATAAAACTGGTTAATAATTTTGCTTCCCAGGGATCGACGAAACTAATCCAAGCGACCATACGGTGCAATAATTTTGGACCCAACCAGAGTGACGCAGGAAAGAAGATCAATGCCATAAACACAATGCGTGTAATCATCACAGGATTCACTGAGCCTACTAAAACCATACTGCTCACAATGGCTAAAATGACCAAACCCAAAACATCATCCAACATTGCAGCACCCATAATGGTTTTTGCTTCACGGGTATTAAGTTTCTTCATATCATGGAGCACACGCGCCGTAATGCCTACACTGGTCGCCGATAAAGTTGCCGCAACAAATAACGCCGTACTAAACGGCGCGTCAGGAAGCATCCATCGAGTAACCAATAATCCCAAAATAATCGGCGCAATAACTCCAATCACAGCCACTAGGGTTGATTCTTTACCGGTTTTTTTCAAATCGTGGAGTGAACTTTCCAATCCCACCATAAATAATAAAAAAATAACCCCGTAGCGTGATAAAGCATCTACTACAAACGTCACTGCAATCCATTGCTGACCATTCTGACCAGACATTGCAGCCAACACTTGCTTGGCATACGCGGCATCAGGGATCAATTGGTGCACAGCATGCTTTAATGACATACCCTGTAACATCTGTTGAATCACGGAAAACACGGCAGCACTATCGCGTAGAATCACTATCAACTGAACATGGTACGCATAGCAAACATTGCCAACCACCACGCCCATTAACAGCTCACCCAAGACACCAGGTTGGCCTAAACTTTTGGCAATATAACGTCCTAAAATACCAAAAGACAGGAGGATCGTTCCCCAAAAAATGATGGCACTACTCGGATCACTATGTGACATAGGTGAGGTAGCCCAGGCATACGAGGAAAAAAAAACTAACAGCAATCCAATCCCAAGCATGCGTTTCATTATGAAGTAACCACCTTATTACCGGCGACCATTTTACCTAAAAAAATACAGGTATCTAAAACAGAATCAGGATTTAAAGACAAACTATCAATGCCCTCTTGCATCAACCATTGGGCAAAATCCGGATGATCCGAAGGACCTTGTCCACAAATTCCAATATATTTTCCTTGTGCTTTACACGCAGAAATAGCCATATGTAATAAAGCTTTCACGGCGGCATCACGTTCGTCAAATTGCGCTGCAATCAAAGCAGAGTCCCGATCAATCCCTAAGGTTAATTGGGTTAAATCGTTGGAACCTATCGAAAACCCATCAAAATAATGTAAAAATTCCTGCGCCAATAACGCATTGGCTGGAATTTCACACATCATAATGATCCGCAAACCATGCTCTCCGCGCACCAAACCTTCTTCTGCCAGCAGCTCAATCACTGCTTTGGCTTCTGAGACAGTCCGCACAAACGGGATCATGATTTCTACATTCGTGAGGCCCATATCTTCTCGCACTCGCTTCACAGCACGGCACTCTAAGGCAAAACACGCCATAAATTGCTTAGAGACATAACGAGATGCGCCACGAAATCCCAGCATGGGATTTTCTTCCAAAGGTTCATACAATTTACCACCAATCAAATTGGCATATTCGTTGGTTTTAAAGTCGGACAAGCGCACAATCACTGGCTGAGGTGCAAAAGCTGCCGCAATCGTGGCAATCCCCTCTTTCAAACGTTCGACATAATATTCTACTGGCGAGGCATACGCAGCAATTTTTTCTGTGATTACTTGCTTTAACTGCTGATCTTCTAAACTGTCATAATTGAGCAACGCTTGCGGATGAATTCCAATGGTATTAGAAATCAAAAACTCTAAACGCGCCAAACCCACTCCTGCATTCGGTATGGCTTGAAAAGCAAACGCACGCTCCGGATTTCCGACATTCAACATAATTTTGACTGGCAACGTGGGCATCGTTTCCATATTCAGGGAAAGCCGCTCAAATGGCAAGTTATCCGCATAAACAAAGCCCGTTTCACCTTCTGCGCAACTGACCGTAACCAACGCGCCATCGTGTAATGCTTCCGTCGCATTCCCACACCCTACCACGGCTGGAATCCCTAATTCACGTGCAATAATAGCCGCATGACAAGTCCGCCCTCCACGATTCGTGATTACCGCAGCCGCACGCTTCATCACTGGTTCCCAATCTGGATCAGTCATATCAGAGACCAAAACATCGCCTGCTTCTACTCGGTGAAGCTCTTGCAGATTGCGAATCACGCGTACCCGTCCTTGCCCAATTTTTTGACCAATACTGCGCCCTTCTGCTAAGACTGTTCCGCGTTGCTTTAAATGGTAACGTTCTAAAATTTGTTGCGGCGCACGACTGGTCACCGTTTCTGGACGTGCTTGCAAAATATACAAACGGCCATCCACGCCATCTTTCGCCCATTCAATATCCATGGGACGCTCATAGTGGGTTTCAATCATCACGGCTTGATGAGCCAACGCCTCCACCTCTGGCGTGGTCAAAGAAAATTGACGTTGTTGCTCCACAGGGACTTTCTCAGTTTTCACCGCATCTTGTTGACAATAAATCATCTTCAACGCTTTGGACCCTAAATTTCGACGAATTAATGCTGCATTGCCTGCTTTGAGCGCGGGTTTATAGACATAAAATTCATCAGGGTTTACTGCCCCTTGCACCACCATTTCGCCCAAACCATATGCAGAAGTAATCAACACGACTTGATCAAATCCTGTTTCGGTGTCGACTGTAAACATCACACCACTGGCTGCCAAATCCGAGCGCACCATCTGTTGGATCCCTGCTGATAAAGCAATGCCACGATGATCAAAGCCTTGATGGACACGATAGGCAATCGCTCGATCATTGAAAAGAGAAGCAAACACTTCTTTAATCGCTTTGAAAATCTCATCCAAACCGCTCACATTCAAAAAGGTTTCTTGTTGCCCAGCAAAGGAGGCATCAGGCAAATCTTCGGCCGTCGCAGAAGAGCGTACCGCTACCGAAAAATCTTTATGCCCAATATTTTTTTCTAAGGTTGCGTACGCGGTGCGTACATCAGTTTCGAACTCGCTGACAAACGGGGTTGCAACAATCCATTGGCGAATCATCTTGCCAACTTTAGCCAATTCCTGAACATCTTCGACATCCAATTGCTCTAAAGCTTGATAGATTTTTTTGTCCAGATCTTGTTGCGCTAGAAATACTCTGAATGCATCCGCTGTAGTGGCAAAACCTGCCGGAACCAAAATATCGGCTGCAGACAAATTCCGAATCATCTCGCCTAACGAAGCATTTTTACCCCCAACTTGGTGGATATCCTGCAATCCTACTTCCTGAAATTGAATGGTATTCACACAAGCCGGCATTCCAAACCTCTAAACAAGATAGTGATGCTCCATTGTACTGATTTTTTAGACGTTTAGAAAGCTAGAACCTACAGCCACCATTGAACATATGCTGAAAATATAGCCTCGTCTAATCTCGTTTGGCTTTTTCCATTTTTCTAATCCCGTTAATTTCGCGATCCAAGGTATAACTCAACACCGAACGAATCAAAACAATGGCAGCTACGATGCCAACAGAATAATAATCAGGAGCCGTGGTGGTGCCAATTAAATCTGCTGCAATAATGAACTCTAATCCGAGTGCTAGCACCAGTCCCAAATTCAAACGAATTTGATTGATATCCATTTTTTGTATTGGCCGATGTCCCACTGCATACACTAGATACTTTATAAGTGCTGTAATGACTCCGGCTGAAATAACCAGCGCGCCGCATAAAGAAATGCCGTGTTGGATGAATAATAGAATAGTGTGTAAAGTAAGTGGGTACATAGTCGCGCAAATCCTTTTTAATGGAAGTGAATGAGTAAAACTCACTCTAGCACGACTATTCTCTTTGCGTAAAACTAAGGTGGCCACCCAGCGCGAGAATACGTGTGGGCAGACATTCACCTATTTAATTAAGGTATGAAGAAAGCTACTTATTTAACTCGTTTACCTTTAGCATCAAAAGTTTCTACACTTAAAATTTTGTTACAGTCTTTGTTTGCATAAGTAACTTTTGCGATGATATAGCCTCTGTTGTTAGATAAGGCGCCTTCAATTGGGGTAGCTGCGATTTCCCAAAGACCGATGGTCGCAACATCTAAAGCAGCATGACCAGCGGATCGCACATAATTAAATCCTGATTTTCTGGCAACTGCACGGTATATTTCTACGTAATGGCCGTTTTTTTCCATATGGTGGTCAATAGCTTTCATTCCATGAGATACAAAACAGATCTTAGTGTCACAATGCTTGATATCGGATACGGCTATACCATCATTTTGCGCTGCGCGATATACAGAACAACCTGATAATATAAGAAGACAAAACAAAATACTGAGATTACGAATCATATTATTTACCTTGAAAGCAAAAACCGCAAATTCTAATAAATCTGCACCTACAGATCAAGTCGTATGTTTTCTCTGAATACGGGTAAAACAAGGTTACAGCCAATAGCATTAAATCAGAGCGGCCGAATGACGAATGGCTTATTTTCGGTATACTCTGATGTACCATAAGGACCAATATTTTTTCCAATTAATTTATAGTGTAGATAATCAATTAAATGCATAATGAGTCCAACTATGGTTCTCATATTATGTTTTTCAAATTGTATCCAGGTTCTTCTATTACCGTCCGCATCCACAGACACACCCATTAATACTTCACTAATCACCGGACCAGAAAAAGAGTATTGTGGTGCACAAGAATCATGAGATGACCAACGATTTTTTAGCGTTTGTTGAAAATTGGCGACCAATTCTTCATATAAACCACCATTGTCATGAAATTTAAAATGACCGCCTTTTAAGGCTTCCTCTATGGCTGCTTGTGTAAATTGATAATCTTTTCCGTACTCTATTCGTAATTTTCCGATAATCATTAGCATAAAATTAATTTCGGCATCTGAGCAAAACAATTCATGCTCATCGGTAATAAATTGGCGATTGATATACTCAACTGCATCCCCGTACTGCACTTTTAGATCCTTGAAAAACGAATTAATTCTAGACACAGTGTTTGTCCTCATTAAAGAAAATAATCCTATTACACCGGATTGTGATTTAAAAGCAAACAAAAAAATGCAGTGGCCTCATATTTTCAAACTATATCCATACCCTTCTGCAATAAATCATTCACAATTGATTTATCGACTACTGGTTTGGGATATGAATAAAAAAGTAAGCCACAAGTTACGAATGACAGTCCAGACACCACGCCAGCACCGAACGCAACTTTAGACGTTGCTGAGCCCAACGCCATGGTCACAACCATACTACTTGCAATGCTTGGGACACAGAGTACTAAAGCAATCATCAAAGATAGGCCACCCAACAGCATTAACCCATACATAAATTGCAAGTGGAAACTAGAAGATGGCGGCGTGTTGCCACCATGGGCCCATTTTTGCGGTATACCTCGAATCATTGGTTTTTCCGTAACCATTGAACCAGATATCCCTGGATTAAGTTGCAACATAGTCTGCGGCGGCGCCGAACTCTCAGAGTCAACATTTAACTGCAAATCAGAGTGTAAACCCGGATTTTCAATCCGAACAGTCTCGATAGAAGACGTAAAAATTTGTGCTGAGCTACTACTAGATGGCGTGATCGTATTAACTGCGCCAGAAGCAAACGAGTGACTGAGCTCAGAATGCACTGTTTCGAGCACTCTACGTCTCTCAGCAAGTTGTACTGTGTGATCAGTCTCTTGTGGCGGGACCATCGTTACAACGTCCTGAGCAGACGCGACTAAACTCTCCATAGACCCTGGTAGATCTTCGCTGATGGCATCGTCGTCATCCGTGTCACTATCAAAATTAATGAGCGCTTGTTGTTCAAGATCTTCTTCATTGGAAATCTCTGACCGTTCACGAGAAGTCTCCCCGCTTAAATGAGGAGGCGTAACAGCAGCGACATTAGACAATGAAACCAGCGCATAGTCATCCTCGTCCTCAACTGTAATGGCGTCACTCGACGGTACATCCCTCAGAGACCGATAAGGCTGAGATTTGTTATAATATAGCCGATCAATATGATGTTGAACGATCCTCTCGCTGTCTTGTGCCGTAAAATAAGTCAATTGTGTTTCTAATGAACGACCGCATGCCAACCCTTCAATATTTGCCGCAGTCCAAGGTCCACAGCGTATATCATCATGTTGAATCCCTTGATAGACAACATTCAATTTTTTGACAGGATGAGGCAAATCAAGCGCCTTCAACCCCGCATTTAAAAAATCTTGAATAGGCTGACAAATATACCAATAAGATACCAGCGTTGGCCTAGAATCAATTACCGTAGCGATTTGGGTACTGGGATCATAATGTAAGGTGACCCAATGCTTACGCGATGGTCCCCAAGATAAGAATGCACCACGCTCTTCGGCTAATGGAAATAAAAAGCATTTGGAAGGATGATCTACTAAATGCGGTTTGGCTTGTGCCAAGACTTGCGTAATAGTTTCCATACCCGTGCCTTCTGTATCGGAACAAGGCGGGAAAACAATAGCATGCTCACTTTCATAAAAATAAGGGCTCCGCACGCCTCCATTGGTAATAAAAGTACGGGGAAATAGGCGTAAAGAGGCAGCCAAAACCTTGCGCATTTGCTCTGATTTATAGCGAGAATTCAGTTGCGGATCGATATTTGCTTGCATAAGACACCTTGCTCATTCACCACATGACCATTATATCACACAAGTGCTTAATAAAAAATCAATATTTCCACCAGAAGCATTCGACGTTTTTCCTAAGTCCTGTTAAAATTGCACACATTTTCATGCAAAGTAAACGAGACGCATCTATGACTCTTTCCGCACTTAATGCAATCTGCCCGATTGACGGCCGTTATTTGAAAAAAACAATGGCACTCAGTTCTTTTTTTAGTGAATACGCTCTCATTTATTACCGACTCATGGTTGAGATTCGCTGGTTGGAATCTTTGGCTGCAAATAAAAATATTCCTGAAGTCCCTGCTTTGGATGATGCGTCGCGCGCATTTTTAAACAATATTCTCAAACAATTTGATGAGCATGAAGCCATGAAAGTCAAAGCGTTTGAAAAACAAACGAATCATGACGTCAAAGCGATCGAATATTATTTGAGAGAAAAATTAGAGCAATCCGTGCTGGTGCATGATTTGATCCCATTTATTCATTTTGCGTGTACGTCTGAAGACATCAATAATGTCGCCTACGCGTTGATGATTAAAGAAGCCATTGCCAACGTCATTCAACCTACTTTGGCAGAAATTGTCGGCGGTATCACGCTATTAGGCAAACAACATGGTGATTTACCTATGTTAGCCCGCACTCATGGTCAACCCGCTACCCCCACAACCATTGGGAAAGAACTAATCAACTATGCTGCGCGCTTAAAGCGCCCTTTGCAGCAATTAGTCGAAATTCTTATTGCTGCAAAATTTAATGGGGCGGTAGGCAATTATAATGCACATATCATTGCGTATCCCGAGATTGATTGGCGAAAACATTGCACGCAATTTATTACGTCATTGGGTCTGTCCTTCAGCCCTTATACGACGCAAATCGAGCCGCATGATGGCGTCGCTGAAGTGTCGCATTTGATGATCCGCATTAATACTATTCTGCTGGATTACGCATGTGATATCTGGCAGTACATTTCTTTGGGCTACTTTAAGCAAAAAACCATTGCAGAAGAAGTCGGATCCTCTACGATGCCACACAAAGTCAATCCGATTGATTTTGAAAATGCTGAAGGCAATTTGGGGTTGTCGAATGCCTTATTTAATCATTTTGCAGACAAACTGCCACGCTCGCGTCTACAACGTGATTTATCCGATTCTACCGTCATGCGTAATTTAGGCGTGGCTTTTTCATACGCACTTATAGCGTATCACGCTATTGCCCAAGGCAATGACAAACTGCAAATCAATCAACCCGCGTTGCAAGCAGATTTGGATGCAAATTGGAATGTGATTGCCGAAGCCATCCAAACGGTCATGCGGCGTTATCATATTCCTAATGCCTATGAACAAGTCAAAGATTTGACCCGCGGGCATGGCATTGATCAAGCGCGTTTAACTGAGTTCATTCAGCAATTAAACATTCCCGAAGATGCCAAACAACGTTTACTCCATCTTACCCCTGAGCAGTACACTGGTTTGGCTCAGGTTTTGGTCAAAGCCTTCTCATGAGCAGCATCCCTTCGCAACAAGGACAAGCTTTAGACTTTGATGTATTGGTCATTGGTTCCGGTTTGGCTGGATTGCACTATTGCGCGCAATTATTGCAACAGCGTCCGAAAATCAGAATCGCCATCCTCAGTAAAATTACTGCAGAAGAATGTAATAGCTGGTACGCTCAGGGCGGTATTGCCGCCGTTTCTCAAGAAATTGACTCGTTCGAATCACATATACACGACACGCTGCGCGCAGGAGATGGTTTGTGTTATCGTCCCGCCGTGGAAGCCATCATTCGCCACGGTCCCGCGGCCATTGCCCAACTCGAAGCGTATACGATTCCCTTCCAAAAAACAGCCGATGGCTATAATTTAGGTCAAGAAGGTGGCCATGCCCATCGCAGAATTTATCATTGTGGCGACCAAACTGGCGCAACGTTCATCACAGTGTTACTAGCCTTTCTCAAACAGCATCCGCAAGTCCAATTATTCGAAGATCATATCGCCGTCAATTTGATCACTCATTACCACCCGCATTGTGTGAATACCCAAGGAGAGGTATTGGGTGCCTATGTTTTAGAATCAAAAACACATAAAATTCACACTATTTTAGCGCAGTGCGTAGTCCTAGCCACCGGTGGTGCTGGCAAAACGTATCGGTATACGTCGAATCCTATGGTTGCCACTGGAGACGGGGTCGCTATGGCTTACCGTGCCGGCGCACGCGTTGGGAATATGGAGTTTTATCAGTTCCACCCGACTCTGTTGTACCATCACAGTATCCATAATTTTCTGATTTCTGAAGCAGTACGTGGAGAAGGCGGCCTATTATTGCATCCCGATACCTCAGAACGCTTTATGCAGCGCTATGCGCCTGAGCAACTCGAACTCGCAACTCGAGATGTGGTGGCTCGCGCTATTTTTAGTGAAATAGAACAAAGCGACCACAGTTTCGTTTATTTAGACATTCGCCATCAATCACGCTCATTTTTGCAAAAACGTTTTCCGCAGATTTTTCAGACCTTGCTGAGTATTGGTATCGATATGAGCCAAGATTTGATTCCTGTAGTGCCAGCAGCCCATTATCAATGCGGCGGTATTTTAACCGACATGCATGGCCGAACTGATTTGAAACGTTTGTATGCGATCGGCGAAGTAGCCTTTACGGGTTTGCATGGCGCGAATCGCCTGGCTTCCAATTCTTTGCTCGAAGCCGTTGTGATGGCCTCCTACGCTGCAAAGTCTTCTATCCAAGATATTACGACCCCCATCGACACTGCGTTTCAGATCCTCAATTGGCAATCGGGCAACGAAAACAATCCGCGCCGGGCCAGTCAAATTAATGCACATTGGCTAGGATTACGCGGCGAAATGACCTCGTATGCAGGGATAGTGAGGACCGAAGCTGGATTAGAAGATTTGTTGCGCTTGGTCACCAATCGCCGTGCTATCATCGAAGAGTATTATTGGAAACATCACATTACTCGAGATTTTATTGAGCTACGAAATATTATTTTAAATGCCGAGTTGATTGCGAACGCCGCCCTATCTCGACGCGAATCCCGAGGCGGCCATTACCGCGAAGATTTTCCGCACAAAACTAGCGAAGCTCGCGAAAGCATTTCCCAAATGACGGCCCCACTTCCCGCATTTTTTTCTTAGAGAGTGAGTATGTTTAAATCCAGTACCGAATACACACCGCAATCCTCAATGCACCGAATCACATCCGACATGACCATTTGTCAAAGTGATTACCCCTTAGATTGGTATCAACCTGAATTCATCCCCTATGCGGAAGCGTATCAAGCCCTACCCGACCGTAAATTGACGACCGTGTTAGCATGGATGACACCCTACATGCAGAAAGCCAAAGCGCATTTTGGTGATCAATTACTGTTATTAGCACATTACTATATGGGCGGCGATATTGTGCGGTTGGTTGAGCAATTCGGTGGACAAATTGGTGACTCGTATCAATTGGCTCTGATGGCAGCACGCCACCCAGAAAAATCCGTGATCATCGAATCAGCAGTCCATTTTATGGCTGAATCTATTCGCATTTTGGCTCACGACTCCCAACAAGTTTACATTACAAATCCCCGCTCAGGTTGTACCATGGAAATCTTAGCCAAAGATTTTATGGTAGCGCCCGCCATTGAAGATATGAACGCTCGTTATGGCGCAGATAACGTATTGCCAATTTGTTATATGAACACATCGGGACGAGTCAAGGCAATGACTGGCGCGCAAGGCGGCGCAGTCTGCACCAGCTCTAATGTCAAAAAAATTATGCTCTGGGCACTCAAACAAAAGAAAAAAATCTTATTCATCCCAGATATGCATATGGGTGAAAATGTGGCACATTGGCTGGGAATAAAAAATCTGGCTTATTGGCCAGGCGGAACTCAAGGTGCGCAATATAGCCTAGAACAACAAGACGCCGCTACCCTCGCGCAATTTGATCGCGCAGAATTGGTCTTATTTGGCAGCGAATGCGCAGTCCATACCCATTTTCAGGCCAGCATGTGTGAATACTGGGACACACAGGGGTTTACAACGATCGCCCATCCTGAATGTCGCCTAGAAGTGATTCGGACCGCACAACATGCAGGATCTACGGCATTTATTTGGGATTATGTGGTCCAAGATCGCGCTCAAACCAAACGCTACGCCATCGCCACCGAAAATCATATGGTGGAAAATTTAAAACAATATTGTATGCCATTAGGAATTCAAGTCGTCAATCTGGCTGAAGCACCTAAAAATGCGACCGACCTCGGCGTGGGCTGCGGCTGCGCCACCATGTCGCGGAATGATCCCCCTCATTTGATTGGTTTGGTCGATCTGCTCCGTCAGGGAAAAACCATGGACTATAACGAAATCCGCGCGGGCGATATGGTGTCTGAGTTCACTGGAATTCGCCAACGCCTCCAAGTCCAAGACCAAAACTGGGTCATCACGAATGCAAAAATAGCGTTGCAGAATATGATTAGGATCACAGAAAGCGATTAAGGAGCAGGTTGTTACTCTAATTTTGTCTTTTTCTGATATTCAACGAAGGGTAACGCGTAAGGAGGGCTCCCGTCGCGCGGATCTTGCGAGCACGATGGGATACCAGCAACGGCAGGACCCTACTACACGGAATCAAGTTTTGTACTCGGTCAGGTATGAGCTACCTGAGACAAAATTAAAAATCAGTGTAGGTTTATGTTGTAACAAAATAATTCTTTGTTATAATAGCGCCTTATCCCTGCCGGGGTGGCGGAATTGGTAGACGCGCCGGATTCAAAATCCGGTGATGGTGACATCGTGTCGGTTCGACTCCGACCCTCGGTACCATTGAGTAGTTTTATTATCATTACTCAATGACTCGCAACAGCAAACACGCACGGGCAATCTCTCTTAGGTAACATATCTAAAATCTTTGGCTTAGTTTCTCTGCGCGCTGCAGAATGGCTGCGCTAAATGGGCTAGCCGTTATATTATTTTGAATCTTGTTTAGGATATGGATGGTCTCATCGCGTACCAAAGCGATGGATAGATTAGCTTCTGCAGCCATTTGCTCGATATGACGAGGAAACAAATGCTCGAAATCATATTTACTCCCTATTTTCATCGCCATCTTAGTAGAAAGACTGGCATAGTGCACCGTTGAAATCATATCGTAAAAAGGCGTCAAACGTGTCTGTTTTCCTTGATACAACCAGGAAAAATTTTTGCCATGTGCATCATTGTTACCAATGATCAGATTAAACAAAACTCCGTGTAATAATGACTTGATATCGATAACCGGAAGACTGGATACTTGCCTTATTAGCTTAAAACAATCACTCAACCCAGGCCCCCCTTCCCGCTGATATTTCATTTCCGGGGTAATGCCCATGGCTTGGCAGAAATCCTCTTGATGTAAACGTTGAATGCCCTTATCAGTGCTAATCCGATCATAGCGCTTTACCAATAAATAAGACGTACCCTCTGTTTCCTGGATAGATGCTTCCACGGCATTTAAGCCAATTTTTCGAGCCAATTGCAAACAGAAACATTCATTTTCAATTAAGGAAGGAAAGTCACGATTGGTGGGTTTTAAAATATGGGTGCTGGGCGCCCCATCAATGGGAATCGCAATGTGCCCATCAACCATGGCAATCGCTAATTTATCCTGTGCCCCAGCCAAAGATAAGCGCACACCATCTTCTCCGGCTAACATCGGTTTTTGAACCATGGTTTGCAGGATGCTGGAGACGGCATTGTCATCAATAATACGATAACTGGGTTTTAAATCATTGAGAGCTGATGGTGCTGGTAATAAGCTGACAGCGCCAGCGCATTCACCCCCAATCGCGGATAATAAAGCAAAATCATTTTTTTCGCTAAAACCTAATTGCCGTGCAATCGATGCACGCAAATGCGCTTCGGGCAAAATTCCACTAAAAAAAGGACGACATTGCCGCGCTGTATAAGGTTTATCATCCAAAGGAAGAGACTGAGATAACAGTGGATTTTTTTTATCTTGCAGATAGTGCTCGTTATAAGCAAATAGCATGTCACCATGCATATCCATACTCAGTTGGCCAGTCAAAATTTGGTTTAGATAGACATCTAGTTTAGATATCGTCACTTTCTATCTCCGCATGAGTCAAATGGAGCTGAATGCCAAGTACTTGCAACACCTGCAATACCTTTCCAATTTGGCAAGTGGCTTTGCCTTTTTCCAATTCAATAATAAAACGTAATCCCGTGCCAGCCGTTAACGCTAAATCACTTTGAGTGACACCTAGTTTTTTACGAACTGTGCGGACGAGTTGTCCAATATCTTCAGTAAATTGAATCATTTGATGGCTTTATAAGTTCCCGTACGGGAAGTTTAGGCGTTATTTCAAGAAAAATCCACACAACATTCCCTTCCGGGAACAAATGCCTGATTTTTTGCATTTCAATACGAAATATTACCGATCGGGAACCACATTCCTGACAGTTTTAAACCAGCTTAATAGGGCGACGAATCACCATTTTACGCTGTAATACGCGCTTTTTAAGTAAATATGCGATTGCAGAATAGACACAAAAAACCATGGCCATGCCATAAAAAAGCATCGACTCAGGAACACCAGCTTGGTATAAGCCAATCCCAGACAACCCAATCAACAAAGCGATACCACTCAACAAAAAGGCTATTTGCTTAGGAGAACAATTCATTTGCAAACATATATGATGAATATGGCGTCTATCAGCTTGAAATGCTGGAACGCCACGCACTTTGCGATTGATCATCAAATGCAATG
This sequence comes from Legionellaceae bacterium, assembly GCA_018061965.1. Taxonomy (GTDB): domain Bacteria; phylum Pseudomonadota; class Gammaproteobacteria; order Legionellales; family Legionellaceae. The sequence goes on along the minus strand of JAGOTG010000004.1, from coordinate 94,516 downwards.
TGTCCATCAAGGGCAAAGCCACTAACCATAACATCAAGGCAGGTGGGTAACCATCTGGTCTCTGAGTCAAACGCACACACAACCATGCCAACAGCAATCCAATTAAAGTACTGCCCGCGTCACCTAAAAAAATCTTGTATTTTTCAGTGAGTTTCGATGGAAAATTGAATAATAAAAACGCTAACAATGCCCCCATAAAGGTAACAATAATCATCACTTCCATAGTCAAATTACTTTGCAGCGCTAAAAACAACATTAGACCTAGTTCCACCAAACTCACACAGGCGGTCAATCCATCCGCCCCATCCATCATATTCACAGCATTGATAATGCCAACCACCGCAAAACTGGTAAAAAACAAACAGCCCCACCCTAAAAAAATGACGCCCGCACCCAATAAATTTCCGAGCTGAACAATAGCCGTCTCACCAAACAAAGCTATCATCGTAATGACGACCAGATGCATAATAAATCGAGAACTGGCGCGCAGATGAAAGCGATCATCTATGCCAGAAATAATGCTTAAAACCACGCCTGCCAACCAAAATATACAAAAAGCTTTGCTATACATCATAGCGGGTAATAAGATGAGGCTAAACCCAAGAAAAATGGCTAAGCCACCGACCAATGGCACTGAACTGTTGTGCTTTTTACGCCCACCCGGATTATCTACCAAACCCAATTTAAAACTCAGAGGCCGAAATAAAAGCAATAATATGAGCGTGACAGCAAAACTCTTGAGCAACAGAAAAGGAAGCTGGTCTAATACGGTAATCGGCATTGGTTACACCTGAAGGTGAAAATTGAAACGTTGACGTCATAAACTTAGGAACGGGCAAGAAATAACTTCCCATTCTTGCGTCAAATATGAACAGAGACCTGACACGTTCCTTAGAAAAAAAATTATCTCATATTTGTCCAGAAAAACCCATGCTTCGAAGAAAACTCTTGCACAAAACGATACTGTTTGAGCGTCATGACTCCAGGCCGTATATGCGTATTTTTTTTATATAGAAACAATATTAAAAACATGGTGATTAATGTTTTTGTTTTTAGGATTTTTGAAGTACAATTGCCAACGCTTTATCAAGCGAACCTACTCATGTTCATTGAGTAGCCAAGGATGCCGATTTATTCGGAAATTCGCATTTTTAGAATTGGATTAAGCAACAAATCCTAGTAACTCCCAGGTACGTCATCCTGAACGCAGTGAAGGACCTCTTGAAGTTAGCACTATGCTTAATTTGGAGATCATTAACTGCGTTCAGTGATGACGTACTGGGGGGGTTACCAAAACTATATAATAATAAAAAAGGTAATATTTATGATTAATTCATCTGAAATGAGTATCGGTTTTCATGACGCATCCAGACAACGTGCACCGATTTCGCCTATAAGAATTGCTCCGAGCGTATCGGAACCCTCTTTTTTTAAACAATACATTTATTCGTGGATGGCTCTTGATGAGCTGATTAAAGTACTGAAAAAACAACCTCGCGATACATTTGATCCAGAGAATGATCGGTTGGAGCGGTTTTCCATACGGTTCGTTATTGATAAAATTGGCAATCCTTGGTTTGCTCTTGAAGGAGATGTGAGCGCAGTAACACCCGCTCATAGCCAAATGGTAGATCAAGATGTCGTACTGACAGCAGGAAATATTGTTCTTTCAGAAGATTATACAACTATCATTGAAATCACGAATAAAAGTGGACATTATCTTCCAGAATTTAAAACGTTGGTTTTTTTCATTAAAATGTTATTTGCTGTAGAAGCAGATCCTAGATTTTCCTTAAAAATCGCGCCGGAAATGACGATTGTCAGATATGAAAAACAATCTAGCTTTATTCCTGCTCCGATATCTCACATTACTTTATCAAAAGAAGCATTATATAGTTTATTGCCCATTGATTTTATGCCACAAATACAAGCTTATCCTTTTGCAAAGCTTCGTAAAGCTGAGGGCATACAGAGTATGTTTGATTCATATGAAGGTTATTTTAACCACAAAAATCCGAAACCAAGTGCACGCCATTCATTTCTGGATGAATTGATGCCGCCATCACCCGATTCAAGGATTAAGACGAAACCCCGCAGATCATTTCTGCCATTGGATGACAGTTCGAGTTCGTATCCACTCGCTGGTTTTGGTCTATTCGGATCGGCCTCAAGTACGCCTGAAAAAAGAAGCCTTGATGCGTCGACTCATAACGTGTTCGAGATGTGTCAGTTACTCGCCTCAAACCTGACACAAGGACATAGCACCTCGCCCCAAATATCGGCATCTGATAATACGCCATTCACGGGATCACCTAGTGATGAAAATAAAGTCAGATTGTTTTCTAAACAGAGAAAACTGGAAAATACGCTGTCTACAAAAGCGACATTGGTGCTATAGAGAAAAATGACGAGATCCCGCGGACATGCCGCGGGACGTAGTACTATTAGTGGGGCTTAGGGTTATTAAGAATAGAACATCGCATTAGACTTATTTACTCCGTTCCGTAGTTTTTCTTTGCTTCCATTTGTTCTGTTGCTCCATCCGTGGCTTTTTGATTGAGGGACTCGGAGAGTGCGATACGGGTACAGTATGATTGGGTTCAAAATCATCGATTTCCACTCGGTTAAGTCGATGCTTGAGAACCTTTTCAATATTGTGTAATTGCATAGATTCATCTGCAGATACTAATGAAATCGCCAAACCCTCATGTCCTGCGCGGCCTGTCCGACCAATTCGATGGACATAGTCTTCAGGGACTTGCGGCAAATCAAAATTAATCACCAAAGGTAATTGCTCAATATCAATGCCTCTGGCTGCAATATCAGTGGCCACTAACACAGAAACTTTACCGGATTTAAAATCATGCAACGCTTTCAATCGTTGGGGTTGACTTTTATTGCCATGAATCGCCAAAGCGCAAATATTAGCCGCGGCCAAACCTTTGACCAGTTTATTGGCGCCATGTTTGGTCCGCGAAAACACCAAAGTTTGTTGCCAATTTTTTTCTTGTAGCAAATGACACAATAAATCCGTTTTTCGTGCTTTATCCACAGGATGGACAATTTGCGTGACCTGGGCTGCGGCCGTATTCCGTACACCGACGGCAACTTCAACGGGATCTTTGAGCAACCCTTTGGTTAATTGGCGAATCGAATCCGAAAAAGTAGCAGAAAATAATAAATTTTGGCGGACACGCGGTAAATGTCCAATAATACGTTTGATATCGTGGATAAAGCCCATATCCAACATCCGATCCGCTTCGTCCAAAATCAAAGTTTCAATCTGGTCAAACCGAATGGCATTTTGCTGATACAGATCTAATAATCGACCCGGCGTAGCCACTAATATTTCAACCCCGCCACGTAAAATCATCATTTGAGGATTGATCTTGACCCCGCCATAAACCACCGCTGATCGCAACGGCAGGAATTCACTGTACTCCACAATCGAAGCGTGCACTTGCGCTGCCAACTCACGCGTCGGTGTCAGAATAAGCGCTAATGTATGATTACCCTTCGCTTTGGGCTTTTGCATCAGCCGCTGAATTAATGGCAACGCAAAGGCGCCAGTTTTTCCAGTACCCGTTTGCGCCGACGCTAAAACATCGTGACCTTTTAATATCACGGGAATAGCTTGCTGTTGAATAGGAGACGGGGATTCATATCCCTGCTTACGAATAGCTTGTAATAAAGGCTCGGCTAAACCGAGTTGTTCAAAATTCATATAAGGTGATCTCTATGGTAGGCCAAAGTGGCCAAATTAAAATTATTAGGACTTCGGGGTTTTCGTAAGTCCTGATTATAACAAATTGTTCAATAAATAACAATTTATGTTTTTTTGTATCAGGTTGTGTTATGAATCGCACACCAGAAATATGCTTGAAATAAACACAAATAGCACTATACTTAAACAGTAAACACTTTTTAAGGAGCAGTACATGAACAAATTAACCATCAAATCCAGTCTCATTATCGCATCATTGGGTATCATCATGTTGAATACTGACGTCTTTGCAAACCCTTGTATGGGTATTGCAGAAGCCTGTAAGCAAGAAGGGTATTCCAAGGGCGCACAAGCTCCCCACCGTTTGATATTAGACTGTGTAAAACCCGTGGTCGAGAACAAAAAAACCGTATCATACAATGCTACAGATGAAGAAAAGCAACAATGCGCACAGATGATAGCACAAAAAATGAAACAACAATAAAATCATCTATACTGCACGCAGTATAGATGATTTTTTCAAGCCCTGTTCGGGCTGAGAAGTCGCGCAGCCCGAACGGGACCTATCATGCAAGACATTTTTGTGTATAGACCAAAAGTCTACGCCACTGGAATCAACCCCGCTGTATAATCCTGTTTGGTAACCGAATGCTTCATCGCATGTTTCGCGAGTGTTTCCACAATACGCGAACCTGCCTTGCCATCCCCATAAGGACTCACTGATTGACTCATTTGCTGATAATGACTGGGATTCTTGAGTAAACGCGTGGTTTCAAACACGATCTTTTCTACCTCGGTGCCTACTAAAATCACTGTGCCCGCTTCTAACGCCTCAGGCCGTTCGGTTTTCTCACGCATCAGCAATACTGGTTTGCCCAAAGAAGGCGCCTCTTCTTGAATTCCGCCAGAATCGGTAATCACCAAGTAACAGGTCTGCATCAAATACACAAAGGCTAAATAATCAGTAGGATCAATTAAAAAAACAGTCTTAATCTCAGACAAATAGGCATGAACAACAGGCTGCACATTAGGATCCACCGAGTAAACAATATCTATTTCTGGAAATCTCTGCGCAATTGCACCTAATGCCTCACAAATATTTTGCAATCTCTGCGCCCCATTTGCGCACTGCGGTCCTGTGACCAATATCATTTTGCGTAATGGGTTAAGATAAGAAAATTGTTCGCGTAATTGTACTTGAAGCTCTGAATGCTGCCGAATATGGGTTAAGGTATCAAAGAGCGCATCCATGGCAGTGCTACCTGTCACATAAATCGCGTCACTCGCAATCCCTTCGCGCAACAAATTATGCCGGGCCGAAAACGTAGAAGCAAAATGCACATTTGCCAAATGCCCCACTAATTTTCTATTCGCCTCTTGAGAGCGAGACAAATAATGATCGCCAGCACGCAAACCAGCCTCTATATGTCCAATCGGGATCTGAAAATAATGAGCGGCTATCGCTGCAGTCAATGCTGTAACGGTATCGCCAACGACTAAAACATAATCAGGCCGATTTTTCTCAAAAAATTCGGTTAATATCAATAGTATTCTAGCCGTAAGTCGCGGAACATCTTGATTAGCAATCGTCATATTCCAGCGATGCTCGGGTTTGATATGATAGAGGTCTAATACTGATTGCATCTTATCTGGCTGCTGCTCTATCACCGCGATTTGATTATGAAACCGCGGGTCAAGCTCTAAGCATTTGATAACAGGCGCCATTTTTATGGCTTCAGGACAGGTGCCAAAAATACATAATGTATTTATCTTCATATGAAAATCCATTTTCAAATTAAATGCCCTTCTATAGGACAATAGCGAATAAGTTAAAATCAAGCAAGTATGTCTGAATGGCTATCCAAGTATTTCACAACTTATCCACAAGATATCCCCCTAGTTATTCTCTTGCTATATCTAAAAAAACACACTATATTGTGTTTAATAGCAATTATTTATCTATATGTAGTGTTTAGTGCTTACATACCTTTTTGGAGAAACCATGTCAACCATTTTAGAACCTGCGCCGATTACGGCCGTACCTGTGAACCAATTTGAACTCAATGCCAACGCGCCAGGTACTCTAAAAACCATCAAGCGAAATGGAAAAGTTGTTTCTTATGATGATAATAAAATATCAGTCGCGATCACCAAAGCTTTTATCGCTATCGAGGGCCCTAATGCCGTGGCTTCGAATCGCATTCGCGAACAAATCACCGCATTGACTCAGCAAATTACCAACGCATTCAGACGGCGCATGCCTTCTGGTGGTAGCATGCATATTGAAGATATTCAGGATCAAGTAGAATTGGCCTTGATGCGCAGTGGTCACAATAAAGTGGCCCGTTCTTATGTTTTATATCGCGAAGAGCGCCGTAAAGCGCGCGACTCTGCCAATCAAAAATTGGATAAAGATTCTTCCGTCAAATACGTTACTATGCCCGATGGCACAGTTCAGCCATTGGATCTGGCTCGACTAGACATTATCGTCAACGAAGCGTGTCGCGGTTTGGCAGAAGTCAAAGCAGAACCCATCATCAAAAATGCTTTGCGCAATTTATATCAACAAGCCAGCTTGGAGGATGTGCATAAAGTTTTGATTATGGCAGCACGTACCCTCATTGAAACAGAACCTAATTATACCTATGTGAGTGCCCGCTTATTGCTAGATAGTATGCGTACTGAAGCATTGACCCATTTATCGCTCCAAACCGAAGCGACTTTTGATGAAATGACGCAACTGTACCCTGCTTATTTCAAAAATTATATCGCCAATGGCATTGAGCAAGGTATTCTTGATCCCAAATTAGCTGAATTCGATCTCGATAAATTAGGTCAAGCTTTATTGCCATTACGGGATATGCAATTTACTTATTTGAGTTTACAAACCTTATATGATCGTTATTTTATTCATCAAAACGGCGTACGTTATGAGTTACCACAAGCATTTTTTATGCGGGTCGCCATGGGATTAGCAACCCGTGAACAGGATAAAAATGCAAGAGCCATTGAGTTTTATACATTATTATCCTCTTTCGATTATATGGCCTCTACCCCAACTTTATTTAATTCCGGAACCGTTCGTCCACAATTATCCAGTTGTTACCTCACCACTGTGCCTGATCATTTAGATGGTATTTACTCCGCTTTAAAAGACAATGCCTTATTGTCCAAATTTGCAGGCGGCTTAGGCAATGACTGGACACCTGTCCGCGCTATGGGTTCGCACATCAAAGGCACCAATGGTAAATCGCAAGGTGTGGTGCCCTTCCTCAATGTAGCCGATGCAACTGCAGTTGCCGTCAATCAGGGTGGCAAGCGCAAAGGTGCGGTATGTGCTTATTTAGAATGTTGGCATATGGATGTAGAAGAATTCCTAGAATTACGTAAAAACACAGGTGATGATCGCCGCCGTACCCATGACATGAATACGGCGCTGTGGATCCCAGATTTGTTTATGAAACGCGTATTTGCAGACGGCGATTGGACTTTGTTTTCGCCTAATGACGTGACCGATCTCCATGAATGCTACGGAAAACCATTTGAATCGGCTTATTTAGCTCATGAAGAAGCCGTACGTACAGGAAAAATCAAACATTATAAAACTCTTTCAGCTACCAAGCTCTGGCGCAAAATGCTGTCTATGTTGTTTGAAACTGGACATCCTTGGCTTACCTTCAAAGACGCGTGTAATCTACGTTCACCACAACAACACGCCGGAGTGATTCATAGCTCGAATCTATGTACTGAAATCACGCTCAATACGGCAGCTGATGAAATCGCAGTCTGTAATTTGGGGTCAGTGAATTTACCAGCGCATATTGTAGAAGGTCAATTAGACACGCAAAAACTACGTCGTACCATCACGACTGCCGTACGCATGCTGGATAATGTCATCGACATCAATTATTACTCCGTGCCACAAGCACGCAACTCTAACCTCAAACATCGACCAGTCGGTATGGGTTTGATGGGCTTTCAGGATGCACTGTATGCTTTAAAATTGGATTATGCATCTCCAGAGGCGGTAGAATTCGCAGATACTTCCATGGAGGTCATCTCTTATTATGCCATCGAAGCTTCTTCAGCGTTGGCAAAAGAGCGTGGTTTGTATCCCAGTTATGAAAACTCTTTATGGAGCAAAGGGATTCTACCGATTGATTCCATTAATATTTTACAACAAGCACGCGGCAAGTACCTTGAGCAAGACCGCAGTCAAAAATTAGATTGGGAAGCTTTACGCGTCGCAGTACGTACGCAAGGTATGCGTAATTCCAATGTGATGGCGATTGCCCCCACTGCAACGATTTCTAATATTTGTGGTGTCTCGCAATCGATTGAACCTACTTATCAAAATTTGTATGTCAAATCAAATTTGTCTGGGGAATTTACAGTGATCAATCCTTATTTGGTTGATGATCTGAAAGCGCTTAAGCTTTGGGATGAGGTCATGGTCAATGATCTCAAATATTTCGATGGCAGTGTCCAACCCATCAGTCGTATTCCGGAAGATCTCAAACGCCGGTATGCCACTGCATTTGAAATAGACCCAATGTGGTTAGTAGAATCCGGTTCACGTCGCCAAAAATGGATTGACCAAGCACAATCTTTGAATATCTATATGGCCAAGCCTTCCGGAAAAAAACTTGATGAATTGTATCGTCAAGCTTGGTTACGGGGCTTAAAAACCACCTACTATTTACGGAGTACTGGCGCATCCAACGCAGAAAAATCCACGATAACAGATGGCGCTTTAAATGCCGTGAAATCTGGGGCACCTGCAGAGCCTAAGTCTTGCTCTATTCTGGATCCAGACTGCGAAGCATGCCAATAAGCTCTTGTCATGCCTGCGCAGGCGGGAATCTATACATAAATTGGGCATTATGCCTATTTTGAGGATGGATTCCCACCTACCTGGGAATGACACAAACAATAAGAACATTAATATAAAAAAACAAAAAATTCAGGAGAAATTATGAGCGAAGCTGCCACTGCAGACCGACACACCACCCCCAATATGAGTGGCCTAGAAGCCATTGAAATGGGTGCAGACCGCATTCATGTGGATGACAAAAAAATCATCAACTGCCGTGCCGATCTCAACCAACTGGTCCCGTTTAAATATACATGGGCTTGGGACAAATATTTGACTGCTTGCGCTAATCACTGGATGCCGAATGAAATCAGCATGAGCTCTGATTTGGCTTTATGGCGTGATCCCAAAGGATTAAGCGAAGATGAGCGCTTGATTATTTTACGTAATTTAGGCTTTTTTTCTACAGCAGATTCTTTGGTGGCCAATAATCTGGTTTTAGCGGTCTATCGGCATATCACCAACCCAGAATGCCGCCAATATTTATTGCGCCAAGCATTCGAAGAAGCCCTGCATACCCATGCGTATCAATACATCATTGAAAGTCTAAGCTTAGATGAAGCGGCCGTATTTAATATGTATCGCGAAATTCCTTCTGTAGCCAGTAAAGCCTTGTGGGCGCTACCCTTTACGCAAAGCTTGTGTGATCCGACTTTCCAGACAGGTACACTGGAAAACGATCAGCGTCTGCTGCGTGACTTGATTGCCTTTTATGTGGTCTTTGAAGGTATTTTCTTTTATGTTGGCTTCACGCAAATTCTATCGATGGGTCGCCGGAATAAAATGGTGGGCACTTCAGAGCAGTTTCAATATATTTTGCGTGATGAATCGATGCACATGAATTTCGGTATCGATGTGATCAATCAAATTAAAATTGAAAACCCGCAGTTATGGACTAATGAATTCAAACAAGAAATCATTGCCTTAATTAAAGAAGGCGTAGCATTAGAATATCAATATGCGCACGATACCATGCCACATGGCATTTTAGGCATGAATGCAGAAATGTTTGAAGAGTACATTTATTTCATCGCTAACCGCCGCTTTAATCAAATTGGCCTACCCGAGCAATATCCTGGTGCTGAAAATCCTTTCCCCTGGATGAGCGAAATGCTGGATCTCAAAAAAGAAAAAAACTTCTTTGAAACCCGCGTCATTGAGTATCAAGCAGGTGGAACTCTAAGTTGGGAAGACGAGTAGTCTTCATCCTCATTACACAAAAGTTCCGCTTGCTTACGCGCGCGGAACTTTTAAATTTTGCGCACATGGTTGCATAAAATTTCCACTCACTAACAATCACAACTCAGATTAACAACACTGGCAAACCTCCCAGCCTATTCTATGCTTTACTTATAAGATAATAAGTTCTTACAAGGAAACTGCATATGCCTTGGACATTAATCGACAATGGCTCTTTTAATTGGATCTATTGCAATGGTGCCAAACAAGATGGTGATTTGGTATTAAAAATCACCCAAAAAAATAACACACCGCTAGAAACCAAAGCTGTAGATAGTATGGATAATTATGCACGCTCCGTGCGAATCTGGAATGAAATCAATCCTGATCTTGTTCCACCTGCTCGGATAGAAAAAACCATGATAAATGGCAGAGAAGAAATAGGCTGGGTATGTCCATTTATTACAGGAACAAAACCCTCCGATCAAGAGGTAAGTCGCGCATTAATTGATATTTTTAATCGAACTGGGCGCATCATTATCGATGCCACTGCAAAAAATAATTTCATCAAAACACCAGCAGGGAAAGTCGTTTGTATTGATATTGGGATGGCAGTCCAATTGGAAGCACGCGATGAAGCGTGTTTACTCGGTTTGCAACGCAGATCGAGTTTTTCCAGTCTGGATACTTGGCAGGAAATGTCTCATACATACACTAATTGGTTTGAAAACGAGCCTTATCACGCGCATGTGCCAGCAACTATTCAAACCGTCAAAACACTCTTATTCATTAAAGATCACAGACCAGATATCACAAATACTAATTTTTTAACTACCAACCCGCAAGCCATAGCTATTTTGGCCAACGCTTACGATATGGAGCATGTGCCCGATGCACGTTTTCCTAAGCCTACCACTCAAGATAGACACGACGCGGTATTTGTCGCTGAGCATCTACTAGCAACGGAACAAAGTTTGAACCTAGAAAGTATCAAACAGTATTGCAGAGAAAAATTAAGCCCAGTGATCACCCCACCCTCTACACCTAGGCAATCTCCCGACATCACGGCTTTCAATACTCACTATGCAATCGATTTATTGCGCCAAGTGAATCAATGCGAAACGATGGATGACATGCAACGTGTTTATGATATCATCAACGACATGGAGCAAATGTTAGACACAGAAACCAGTGCATTATCTCCTGTACCCATGCAACAAATAGCTGTCCGCCAAGTTAATGGCAGCCTTTTGACTGAGTTGGGAGAGGTCGATAATGTGAGTGTGTCAAAACATAATTGCTTACAAATTCTTACTCAATTTCTAGCGCAACATGGCAAAATGGACGCCGCTGAGTTAGCCACATTAAAAAACCAGTTTTCTAGCTCCCCCAAAGAAAAAGTACAGTATTATAAAAACCAAATTGGTAATCAAAAATTATCTGATCGTGAAAAAGAAGTCTTACAGTTAATTAAATGGATTGATAATGCAACCACTTTTGAGGAGATAGATGAATTCATTCTCAAATTCGAAGCATCCTTACCCCGACCAAGAGATCCCGCTACATTCAGCATTATGGACCGAATATATAACTGGTTCACCCCACCCACTCTTGAAGAGCGTTTAAGTCAAAGTTTGGTCCAATGTAAACTCGCAGTGGCCGCTGCAAAATCATATTTGGACAAACAACCGGATGTCCAAAACGATATTCATGGCCCAGATAGTGTGTAAATTTAGATCAAAAATGAGATGTTATTTCTGGTCGTTCACTTAGTTAATAAATCCTTAATATTCGACTCGTACAGTATTGCCTATACTGATAGTCAGGTTCGGAAGATATGGTAGTGCAGTATGAGTTATCCCAAGCAACAGCGAAGCAAGCGCCATTATTTAATTATGTAGATATCCACCATATTTTAACCAACAATTTGGGATTACGTCTTAGTCATCGCCATGGCGAAATCACAGAAGGTGGGTTTGGTGACTCGATTCCTTTGTCGCATTTGGGCGGTGCAAAAGAATCTATCCAATTCGTGACACTCAGTGCACTAATCCTGAGAAATCCTAATCTAGACCCTCTGATTCAGCAGCAACATCTCCAGACATTAACCCGGATTTTTGAGTCCTTCGCAGGTCACGACCACGAGAACTTTAAATATGCCCCGGCACTCATGCTGGTTTATGCCTCTTTATTAGAAATTAGCCAAATTCAACTCGATCCGAAACTTTTCGAACGTCGTTTACCCGAAAATGAAGAAACATTACTCATCAAAATCTATACAATGACCCAGAGCACTTTGTTCCCAATCTTCGTTTTTGATAGAGAATCTAATTACTATGCAGACTTACCCTCTTTGCGCCTGCATTTGACGAGTGATTTTAATCAATTATTAGAAAAACGCTTAGTCTTAAACTCAGTGTATTATTCAGCTGAGACCATGATTTATTTACTCATAACCAACGAACACCCACGTTTTGAAACCGCCTATGATTTGAGTCATTATCCTTTAGGAAAAGCAGGAAGTGCCGGATTTGCAAAAAAAGATATATTAAGTCATGCTATGGTTTCAGATGAGGCTCTATCCCTGCCACCTATATGGTTCTGGTTGAAACAGCAATGCGCATTGACAGCACCCAAATCACTACCCGCTAGCCTACCTGAGTTTGTAGCAGAAAAATCACCAACTTACGCGCAACAATGCATTAAATATTGTCAAGAAAACAAAGTCTATATGGCCGGCCTTCTAGGAGCTGGCTTATTTGCAGGCTACAAATTATACCAGTACACGAAAGATCTGCAAAACGACCACACCCCACAGCCCGGTTTATAAAACCGTAAACGCCTCCACAGCACGAGCGGATTGAGGGATATTCCTTTTTACAAAAACAAAGACGGTATCACACTAGGTAAATTCGGTAATTTAAACACCTCACCCATCGTCCCGAACAAAGACCACCTTTGATACGCAGAAGAAAGTTGAGGTGTTGTCATAACTGGACATAGCGATTCATGACTCTCAGCTGGAATTTGTGTCCCGGAATCGGGCAAACCTGTTGGTGCTATGCCTGTAGCCTTCGGCAATGCAAAAGGCGGGATCACATCATTCGGAAACCTATCCACAGGAGTTTGTTTCATCATTTCAGCATACATCTGATACACCACTGGCGCAACAAACAACGCAAGAAATGCACCAGTGACCCATAACAGGGTAAAACCAAACAATACATAATTAGCCACTAATAACAGTGCATACGTAAGGATAAGTTGGGTCAATTTTAAATTAAGTATCACCATCCATAATGGCTGCTGAGGCGCTGCAGGCGGTTCGATAGCTGATTTGCGTTGCAAATTTGCATCCAAAGCTTGCAAATCTTCGATGCGCAAAGTGAATTTATTTTTGATATTGCGATAAGCAAGTTGCGACTCTTGCGCGATCCGTTCATGATTGTCTTGGTAATCCCGCAATTCACGGATTGGCATTTGAATTTCCGCTGGCAGCGCATCAGTTTCTGTGCGCAACCATAGAGTTAGCTTAGAAAAATCAGCATCAGGAGGTAATTGATTTAAAAACTCATTAAATCTAGGATGCGCCAACACTTTGATGATGCCCAGTAATTGGGGCAAAGTACAATCTTTAAAAACTTCGGAAAATCCTGGCGGCAGCGCTTGAATCTTCTGCAGCATATCGGCATGCTCATCCGGATCCATCATCTGTTTGACCACATTCGATTGTAACAGCTCGATAAAAATCGTCATCATAATTTCAGGTCGTTTGAGCTCAGAAGCCGGTAAATGGCGATAAGGTTCTAAAGCTTTCATCAGATCAGGCAGCAATTGAAATACCGTCTCGCCCGTTTCAGGTGATTCAAACATTTTATTGACGAGTAATTGAATCGCTTTGTTTTTAAAGACCGGTGCAATGTCTTGCAAAAACTCATCAATCGTCATGGTTTTCAGATCCTTCTTGAACAGCACATCGACAAATTTAGCCAAATCAGCAAAGGCATCATCCAAGCCAATCAAGACCTGGACCATCGTAGAGTCTGAATCCGCAAACCAGCGTTTAACCATAGTTTTTAGCCACGATAGTACCGTAGGTAATACAAAACGAGTAATAATAAAGGGTATGGGGCCAGCAACAAACGCAGAACCGAAAGTAATCCACGCAAACGCTGAAAAGATCGTGCTAATTCTGCTCAACCAAGTTTGGATCCAAGGAGTGTTGAAATTAGGTAATGCCAAATCATCCCAACGCTTTTGCGCAATTTGAGTCTTCGTTTCTTCCAAATAATTTAATACAAAATCTTTGGATTGCTGAATGATATCAGTGCTGAAAATTTGGCCAATCATCGCGCCGACTGCTTTGACCACCCTATCATCCGAGCTATCTACAATACCTCGTTGTACATTCTCAACCGCACCATTCCACTCAAAATCTTGAATCATTTCTTTGATACGATCAATTTCAGCAACCACTTTGGGTATTTTCAAAATCTCTCGTCTTTCCAAAGTTTCCGCGGTTGCCACTCTAAGACTACATTCACCGTCAAAATAAGGTTGAAACTCAGAAAGCACATCTTCGCTTGCTGTCCAGAATTGCACCATGAGCTGATTCCCTGCCACACGCCAGCCACGAGATAATACATCGCTGACAGCAGATAAATCCTGCAACTTGAGTTGCTCGGGTAACGGTGCAGTTTGCAATGGATCTAAAGCAATCAATGGTTCAATCGCTTGAAAATTTTGCAAATCCTGATCGGCAATGAGTCGGTCTAACGCAGTTTGATACAAATCCACCAATTGACGCATAAACGTTTCTTTTTGCTCTGGATTCAAAGCAGCCTGCGTCCCTAAAAGTTGCGTATACAGTTTTTCAGATTGTTTATTAAAATCACGCAAAGCTTCCAAAAACGTTTTCTCAGCGATCAGCGTTGCATAGATGCCTTGTTGATCCGCCAAAATCCGATCAGCAGCTTGACGTAAATCCAGAAAATAGTTCGTGACGACGTGATAACGCATGACTTCTAAAAATCGAGTTTTTAAGCGTTCTTGTTGGCGGCTTAAACCAATGATACGCTGATGTGCTTTAAATCGCCCAGCAGGATCGGCAATATCTGCCGCAGCAGGATCCAAGTCTTCTGCGCAAATGATATGACAATATTGACCGGGCTTTCCATTGCGCGCAACTCGGCCTTCCAACTGAATCGCATCACTTTCAGTGATATCGGCGGCAGTATTTATCTCGCAGATCCCTTGCGCATATAGGGATTCAAAGTCAGTCCCACGAGTCAAACTCAGTGTCGTTATCGTGACGATATTGTCTTGACCAGCGCGCTCTACGATGTCTTTTTCTGAAAGCCCAGCATCTTCGTAACCGGTGTAGCTTTGCAATACCAAATCAGCGGCAGAAGTCTGAATATATTGCTGCAATTCAGCGACCGCTTTGGGAGAATCTGCAACCAGCAAAATAGGTTGCTCAGGTTTTTTAGCACGTTCTTCACGAATTCTTTCTAAGACCGTCGCATGCTGCGCAACACGAGTCTCAACAATAACTGTCCCCAGATTTTCACTCAGATCGAGATGAAAAACCGGGTAATAATAAGCTTGCAAACCATTTTCTTGAGAAAATTCGCGCAATTCAATCTTGGAACCTGGGGTACCCGTCCAACCAATCACCAAAGGATAATAATCAAAGAAATTCTTAGCACTGATAATCATTAACGTTTCGGTAATAGCATCTAGACTATATGCATGCGCACCCTTTGCAAGCTGTGCACTCATCATCGTATGCAATAATTGCTGCACCCCCTCGGAATAGCTCACTGAGGGTTCAGGACGTTTGGTCCCCACATTCAAAATAGGCGCGGCATATTGCTCCATTTTTTTCAGGTGCTGCCGAACAATCGACAAATAATCCACGCTGGCTTGGAGCGCTTCTGGCATCCGCGCAGAATTTAACAACATATTTAATGTTTCTTGCGGAATTTTTTCCACAAATTGCGTTAATTTTTTATCTGCATTCTTACGGCAGAAATAAGTCTTGAAATTATGGACGTCATCCAGTTCATCACAATTGTTCTGGAGGAAAATTTCCTCATCGCTCACAAACGCTAACAATTCACTGAATACCACCGACCAAGATTTCAAATCGGAGTAAATAGGATCTAAAACCCCTGCTAAACGATATTGAATCGTAGTCGTCAATACCGCATCAATTTCGTCACATAATAAGGCCACTCGCGTGGGAAGTGTTTTTTTCTTCAACGCCATATTGGCCCGGAAAAAACTAAAATTGGCCGGGGTTGAATGGTGAATACCACCTTCTGCATAAGCCGAACGCGGGCTATTCGGTAGGATGACCTCTTTTGCACAAGGCACGCCCAAATATTCATAATAAAGTTTGAATTTACGTAAAGCAGTATCTGCCAATGCGATGTTTTCCGTAGCAATTTCTACCGACCAACCTTCCGCGCATAACATCACGGCACAAACTTCGGAAATAATCGATTTTCCACCCCCAGTTTTGACTTCCTGGATCGTACAATCGCGATCATCCAACTCGTGCAAATCACATAAAATTTGCGTATTTTGTGGGAATTTTTTCGTTGTACGATAATGCGTTTCGCAAGACAACGCCAGCAACGTCAACCGATAAGCATGTTTTTTCTCGGCACTTAGCGTAGCATCACGCAATTTGGCGCTTACTAGTTGATACACTGCTTTACACTGTTCTTCGTCCAATTGATGGATTGTAAGCGGCTGGTCTTCTCCTTGCTCACTCTTCGCAATCAACACCGGATTTTTCAACATATAAGACATCATGATCTGATAGTCTGCGAGCAATTTAGCTTGATCTTCTGCGGCTAGAAGCTCATCTTCATCCCCCTCTCTGATTGATTTTTTGCGAATTTTTGCTATTTTTTCCGCAACATCTTGCGGGTCATAGGCAAAGCGCTCTAAATTCGCAGCATACAAATCTTGTTCTAAGCGCTGCATTTCTTGCTTAAGATTGGGACTATGTAATATGGTTCGGATGCGATCCGCGTCAATTTCATATAATGACGTTAAGCGTGCCAATAATAACAAAGCAGATTGGGGATGCGTGTTACATTGCGTTAAGATTTGAACCATCGTCACAGCAGAATTGGGCTCGTAAATATGCAAGGCTAATTGAGATAATGCGGCAGATTGCTCCAAATCATAGGGACGAAGGAGCGCATAAACATCAGAAAAATCCGTTTGAGGCTCATCCCGCCAAATAGCTGACAACAGTGACAAATCCACAGCCTTATCCGCCAGCACAGCCGCCAAACCTTGTAATTGTTGGGCCGAAAGAGGATGTACTAAGAAAAAAGGAAGCGCGTCTTGTTGCCAAGGACAATGCAATAATAAGGTTTTCAGCGTTTTAGCTGCCTCTGACGCTTCCACATGGACTAATTGTTGCGACAGATACAAAAGACGCAGAAGCCATTCTGGCTTGGCAGAGGTCATATACGCCGTACACAAAACTGGCAATAGTTCTTGAAAATGCGTCTGAGAGGCCAGTAAATCCGGAACATACGGCAATGATGCGAGGAAGGTCTGCATCAGTTTCGATTGATATTGTTCTGAATTGCGCTGTTGCATAATCAAGTGCAGAATTTGCAAACCTGTTTTTAAATTCCTATGTTGATCCAACAGCTCTCTGACCGGTTCTGACAAGAGCTCATAATCTTCTTCCAAAGCCCATTCGCTAAAATCAGTCACCAAAGTTTCTAAATCAACCAAATTAGCGATAAATTGATCAATACTCATCTGGGGAAGAAAATGTTTTAGCCAGTAAAATAAAACTTCTTTTTTTGATCTCAATATCTGTTGGTCAGGAACGTGGTTTCGATTGTTGGCTGTCGCCGCAAAAGTTTCTCTAATTTTTGCAACGACCAAGCCATTTAAAATTTGCGGATAGCTATTAAAAATATGCGCCGACTTCTGCAGTTCATCTTGATGAACCAAGAAAAATTTCGCCAAACTCTGCATCGCAAATTTCTTCTTAAATACCGCTGGAAGCGTTGCAAAACTAGGAACCAGACTCAAACCCAACCAAGACAAGCCCTTTTCTACCGAGGATTCCTCTGGACGAGATTTATTATAAAAACTCCATAAACTGTAATGATTGTTTTCGGATTTTTCTAATTTTATCGCCTGCAACCCCAGACAAAAATCTTGCACGCAGATCAAAATAATTTCATGAAACTCGTCTTTAATCTTAGCATGCATAATTTGGGTAGGATCTTGTTTGATCATAGCTTGCGTTCTTTCTGGTAAATAATCGTTATTAGGTGGGATATAGTCTTTTCGCAAAAGATAATTCACAAAATCTTGATATAACGTTTTGCTATCGATGTGTTGCGTGTAATGGGCCCCAGTTTTGGTTAATACAAAATAGCCCCATAACATGTGCCTAAAATAAACATAAATTGGATCAGTTTGCTGATTCTTAAACTGATGTAATTGTCGATAAAAATCAATCGGCTCTCGTAGCGTTTGACAACCTAAATAACGAAATACTTTGATGCGAAATGTGTCATAAACAACATCCTCCACAATGCATTGCTCATTCAACAGCGTTTTTAAATCTTGGGCAGAGAACTGATACGAGGTTTTATAACAATCGGCAAAATGATAGGTATCCCCTGTTTCACACATCAATCTTAATTGCCTGATGTCTATGGCCATTTCTTTGGTAACGACGCCAAAATCATTGTTGCAACCCGCATGCACAGCGTCGGGAACTAATAAGGACACGTCTTCCCATTCTCTCAATTGCTCTGTCAACGTATCACGTCGAATAGCATTTGCGATCATGTTCTCGCAACCATCCAAAATAGTCATAACTTGGCAAACGGGTGCTATCACCAAACCTCGTTGGGGGCAAATGACTTTATCGACAAATAATTGCATACCGTGGTCGGCGGCCTCGCGCTCACCTTTGTAATATCGGTACATTTTGGCATCGACTCGATGCCAAAATTTTTGCAAGGTTTTTAAATCAATCGGTCGTATATCAATCGCGTTTTTGCTAGTGTAGAGCAAAAAATGATGGGCAAATGTTTCAAATGGTGGCCATTCTGCTGGATCAAGACCAATCGGTGTTCTTTGAGCTACTGTCACAAATAAATGCTGAGGTAAATCCCCCGCCACCCCATTAGATACGTGAGATGAATTATCCTGAATTTTTTCAACAATAGTCTGCAAACGGCCATGCTTTTGCTGCAATAAATCCGCAACAACGTCAACGGTGAGCGCATAGTCAAAATAAATTCTACGGAAATTTTCCAACAAGGCACGCTGCTCCAATGCAGTAAGTAACAACAAAAATTGTTCTGCATGATGGCGATAGCCTGTCACAATCGGATATAAGATAATTTTACAATGATCGCGGGTCAAAGTTGGAAACGATTCTAAAAATCTAGTAAAAATAGAGAAATCAGCACTGGGGCAATGGAGACAAAATAAAACCCGCAGATAACGGCGAAAACGCGCTTCATCATTCAGTGTTGTTGGACAGGAAGGGTGAAAGACTGTCAACAAATCTTTTAGCGTCTGTCGCACAGTGTTATGAAACCTGGGCTCACCCCAATCCTCTTCGCGCAACAAAGCAGCCGCTTGAATAACAGGCTGAAACTGATCCGGCCCTGCCGCGGACAGCGTACTAAGATGCGAAATATGAGCTGGTGTACTGTGGTGAAACACGCCTGAATAGCCTATCAAAGTAGGAAAGCAATACAACGGCGACATCATGAGGGAATAAAAACCCTCCTCAAGCACCAAAGAGTCTCCATCCAAACCATCTACTATTTGCTCAATTTTACCTAACAAATGCTCAGCAATTCTAGCATCCATTTGGACAAAAGAGTGCTTTCCCAATCCGGAAGTATGTGGGTTATACGAAAAACGTCTAAAAATAGTGGCAGTAACTTTTGACCGAAAATCAGACTCAATCAACAAGCGCGACATCAGATTCGTTTTGGCGTGGTATTCTGTGTAATGATGACTGTCGCGCATCAGTTTGGTATCTGCATCTGGCAACACATAATGCACGCGAGCTACCTCATACAATCTCCGCTCAAACGCAGCAAACGAGACCGTAGACCGAAAAATATCAATACCCATTTGCTGTTGACTTTGTTGCTGATGGGCTTGCGTTTGCGAAAGTTCTTGTTGTTGACTAAGCTCTTGCTGTTGTTGCAACGTTTGATTTTGCGTCACTTCACGCGTCTGAGCGTACTGTTGAGTCACTGTAAAACTTAATTGCGCTTTCAATTGTTGCGCATCAAAACGCTTAGATTTACGATACTGTTCTGTGGGTAACCCGTTTTGAATAATATACGTGGATTGCTTCTGCGTGGGGGCCCGCTGCGCATCATCAAATATTTCAGCTAATTCAACCCCCATACGCTGAGAGTGATTTTGCAGATTGCGATAAATCCTTGAAAAAAGCTGAGGATCAGACAAATAATATCCTCTATCCTGCTTAAGAGCACAAAATCCAGACTGCTCCACGGAATCTTTTTCTAGGTCGGTGACCCAAAGCGCCTCCCAGGGTCGGGTTAATAAAAACACATGAGGAAAAAATCGCCAGTGATAGTTAGAGGCCAAATCTGGCAACGCTTGCAATACCTGATCTCTATTTTCAGCCTCTGCATAATGAGCTCCCGATAATAGAAAAATCACTTCTCGAAGCTTAGTACAGCGCAAAAAATCTACGTAACAATATTGCAAATCACTCAGATTGATTTGGGGTCCCAAGCGCAGAATGATTTGACTAGCATACGCCCGGCTATTTAAAAACGCTTTGACTTCCAAAATATGCGTCAAATCATTGGACGCACATTTATTGGGTATGTAAGCTTGCCGCCAACCAGTGTAAATATAAGAAGCTATCGGATCTATTGGCTTCAAATACTCACTTACCCAGCCAAACAAAACCTTAGCGAATTGATAAGAAAACTGTGCACTGTGATGTCGATACTCTGCTAGCGTGGTAACCGCACGATCCGCATCAGGACGATAATGAGTCGGCGGAACTTGCCCCGCTTCAACCCAAAACACCTCGGAAAAATCAATCCCTATCGCATAAGATAGCCGCCAGTTTCTTACTACATCAACCAATTGCTCCAGTATCCTAGCCTGGATTAGGATAGGCTGTTCTGCAAAAATAGTATCCAATTCCTGCAGAGTGGCTCTGGATAAGGTCAACGTAATCGGTTGGCCAGCGCGCTTAAGACGTTGGAGCTTATGTAAGGTGCGAGATACCTCCTCTACTATAGGCACATCCGGCACATCTCTCTCTTGATCAGCCGTGTCTTCGCCGGATGTCTCATGTAGTTTAACAAACCCTGAAAAGCTATATTTTGGCCAATATTGCTGTACCCAAATCGTTAAAACATGGCTAATATCTAACTGCCCAGTTGGCGCATAGTCCACACGCCAAGTAGATTTTTCGTTATTATAAACGATATAGGGTGCACTCGGCATAAACAACACTAAAAAATATAATTTATGCATTATAAATGAACACAAAGACTTGGGTCAAGTCCTAATAGGGGTCCTGAGTAAGTAGAAGGGCCAGCTCAGTCCGACCTAACCCTCCGAAGATCCGGACTTGCGGAACGACCACATCCGGCTCCCGATAGAGCAGGGTTAGTCATAACACTACCTCCATCACGGTTACAGGATGCAATTTGTATTCATCCATGCCGATTTTTTTCCAACCTAGCCTGGTGTAATAGTCAGAAGTAGTTTGATCAAATGTAAAAAGATATAATTTGCGAAAGCCTAACTCAGCAGCTTTTTTTTTGCTGACATCAATCAACATTTTACCGATTCCTTGCTTTTGATATGACGGGTCAACTACCAAATCTCCAAGCCAAGGTGCCAAATCTGGACGAATACCATCATTTAATTGCAATGAACAAGCACCGACAGGCTTATCGTCATATAACGCAATATAAGCAAGTGGCATATCATGATTTAACCACTCATGATACCAAGACTCGATTTCTTCAATTCTAATCTCGGGGCACCAGATTTTACCTAAAACTTCATGCCATATTTCTGCGCATTTAGGTATGCCCGCAGGGTGATTTTTGAGTAGGTTAATAATGATCATAATTTACCTTCAATAGGCACAAGACGACTTTTTAAAAGTGTCATTTGTTTCTCCTTGTGATATAGATCCATGCCAGAAACGTTGTATACTCAATACTAGAGATCGTCAATAGAGTGGCAGTCGTAGAGTGGGCTTGCGTACTACTCCCT
Source organism: Legionellaceae bacterium (assembly GCA_018061965.1). GTDB lineage: Bacteria > Pseudomonadota > Gammaproteobacteria > Legionellales > Legionellaceae. The sequence continues at coordinate 72,440 of JAGOTG010000004.1, read as the reverse complement.
CCCCATCGGATTAAATAAATGAATTACCTTCACACAATGGTCAGAGTCACTAATATAGATGAATCACTCGACTTTTATTGTAACAAACTTGGATTAGTCGAAATCAAACGAACGGAGAACGAACAAGGTCGATTTACATTAATATTTTTAACTGCCCCAGATGATCTCCAGAGCGCTCAAATAAAACACGGTCCTATGCTCGAGTTAACCTATAATTGGGATCCCCAACCCTACTTAGAAGGACGAAATTTCGGTCATCTAGCTTATTGCGTTGAAAATATCTATGAAACTTGCCAACGTCTAAAAGAAGCCGGGGTTGTAATTAATCGCCCGCCACGCGATGGTTATATGGCGTTTATCCGCTCCCCTGATAACATTTCCATTGAATTATTGCAGAAAGGTAAAGCATTAACTCAACAGGAACCATGGATCTCTGCAGAAAATATTGGACATTGGTAATACTTAAATTCTAAATAAAATTAAAGCGTTAATTTCTTTAGAGCTGCGTTTACCTGCTCCCAGAAATACCTTTATTCCTGGACGTAAATTTCCTTTCTTTAAAACATCTGGAATCGTTGTTGCGGCTTTGTCGCTCTGTTTCCATTTGATTAAATGTTGTAGATCGCGCAAAATTTGCAGTTTTTTGCGAATTACCGCCCATTCTAGCCCTAAATTTTGCTTAGTTTTTTTCTTTGGGCGTTGATATAAACGATGTCGGTTTTGGTTAACTCCTTCAAGTACTTCTTGAGATATAATGCCAATCAGTTGCGCAAGAAATGTAGCTTGCTGTACTTTAAAAGCAGTTTTAATAATTGTTACATTTCCTTCTTCGACAGGACCACTAATACAAGTGATTCCTCCCTTCTATAGATAAGATTAAAGCAACCAAAAAGACCAATAAGAAATCAAATTGGATTTATATTTGTATTTTTATAAAAATAATATATAATATGTTTATTTTTAATATTGGGTGTGTGATGCAAAATATGCAAGAAATAAACCATCGTGATATTCCAGATACGCTGGTTTTAAGTTTAGACTTTGATGGATGCACAGATACACCCGAGGCACGTAATAAACTTATAGAGTTTATTATTGCATATTGCTCAGCCCGTCCATATTACAAATTTGTTGCCATAGCCATTGGTTCTCTGCGACAATCTGTACTCACAGATTATTACAATGCTGTGATTCATTATAAAACTCATGGTAATCAATTGGTAAGTTGCTCCCTTTTACTCAATGAATTTGCCAAAGAATTAGCAGTTTGCTTACGAAAAGCGCTAAATATACGAGCACCTAAGGTACAAAGAATTAATCTACTTACATCAGATTTATTTAATGACCTTGAGATAGGCACTACCCTGAAGCAAATGGAACCATCTACTTATGTGAAGATGCGTACAGTTGAATGCCATCGTCCAATCCCTATCTCTATCCAAGATACTTCAGGTAACGAAGTTTCAGAGTTGACACAAGAGCAATTTCAAGCATGGTATAATCAATTGACTTGTGAATACGACGAAGCAGGCGTTAAGAGTTTTTTGCAAAGTTGGTCAGTGGAACTTGAGCAATTTGAGGAATACAAACAATGGCGTGATACTTGGCAGCCGTCACAAATAACCGCTCAAAATAAATTTGGCCAACAAATATCATTATTTACAACAGAACTCAATCAACCATCATACCCAGGTAACAGTATTAAATTTGACGATACCTCTAAAATCCTAGTGCTCTTTGTGTTGCATCAATTTGTTGCCAACAAAATTAAAAAAGCATTTGATACCCTTCACCTAGATGACCGAACAGACTTATTGTATCCCATTGATTTGTTCTATCAAACCCACCCGACATTACTACCTCTAAATTCGGCCTATCAGAGTGTTGCATGGAACTCCGATGAAGACTTTGACGCTTCTCAGGTAAAAATGGGGCCTGTTATTTTAGGAAAAGGTCCAGTCAACTCAATGTATGAAAGTGATGTTAAGGAAATAGTGCAAGCATTTCCTCCTAATAGCTGTCCTTTACCTATTGAGGTGGCCAATAAATTGATTGCACAGTGCAAAAAACCAAAATCGCCTAGCCCGGTAAAAAGTTCTGCAACTTTACCGGCTGTAGCTAAACTCTCCTGCCCGAAACCTATTCAAAGTCACCAAGGCTTAAGTATCTTTGGTTCAGAAAAACAAACCCATGACCCTAAATTAAACAGCGAAACACAGAATACTTTGCTTACACTCCACCGCCCGAAACCTGTCCGAGCGCGTCCAAACTTAAATATCTTTAATTTGGCGCAACAAACTCAAGATCTTGAATTAAACGGCGACACGGTGCAGGATAAGGCGACTATATCTGGTTTTGTTACCTAACTAACCGTATATACCTTCCACGAATGACTATTGAGCTCGCATTTGTGGGAACAAAATCACATCTCGAATCGAAGCTGCGTTGGTAAATAACATCACCAGTCGATCGATCCCAATGCCCTCTCCTGCGGTAGGTGGCAAGCCATATTCTAGAGCCTCAATATAATCAGAATCAAAATGCATAGCTTCCAGATCACCCGCTTCTTTTTCTTCAACTTGGCGCTTAAACCGTGCAGCTTGATCTTGTGCATCATTCAATTCAGAAAATCCATTTGCCAATTCACGACCAGCAATAAATAATTCAAAACGATCCGTCACATTGGGATCAGCGGCCGAAGATCGCGCTAATGGCGATACCACCGTAGGATATGCCATCACAAAGGTGGGTTGAATCAATTGATGCTCAACCGTTTCTTCAAACAGAATCATTTGTAATTTATCTGCTTTGTCTGCCTGTTGGTAGGAAAATCCTAGTTTATCTAATAGCGCACGGCAACTTTCCACCGTCTGAAGTTGTTCCATAGTCACTGTCGGATGATACTGTAAAATCGCCTCTTGAATCGTAAGTCTGGCAAACGGTTGATTAAAATCAATCTGATGACCTTGATAAACAATTTGGCGTTGTTGTAATACTTCGTCGCATAGGTATTTTAATAAGTCTTCTGTGAAATTCATCAAATCCTTATAATCTGCATACGCTTGATAGAATTCAATCATCGTGAATTCTGGATTATGCCGGGTTGAAATCCCTTCATTGCGAAAATTCCGATTAATTTCATACACCCGCTCAAACCCCCCAACTACCAAGCGTTTGAGGTACAATTCAGGCGCAATCCGTAAATACAGCTCCATATCTAAAGTATTGTGATACGTCACAAACGGTCTGGCTACAGCGCCACCAGGAATAGGATGCATCATGGGTGTTTCCACTTCCAAAAACTGATGCTGATCCATAAATTGTCGTAATTTTTTGACAATTTGCGAACGAACTAAAAACACTTGGCGGCTCTCTTCATTCGCAATCAAATCCACATACCGTTTGCGATACCGCATTTCTTGGTCAGTCAAACCATGGAATTTATCTGGCAAGGGACGCAACGATTTAGTCAACAATTGAACTGTCGTCGCATGCACTGTCAGCTCACCCGTTTTGGTGATGAATAGATATCCATGCACCCCAATAATATCGCCCAAATCCCAGAGTTTGAACTGCTCATAACTGTCATCACCAACATCTTGCCCGCGCACATAGACTTGAATGCGGCCAGATACATCCTGCAAATGGCAAAAACTCGCCTTCCCCATTAAACGACGTAACATAATCCGTCCCGCAATCGCCACTTCGATTGGTTCTGCGGCCAGCGTTTCTGCTGACGTAGTCGCGTATTTTTGCATAATGTCAGCCGCTTGGTGACTGCGTCTAAAGTGATTCGGAAAATCAAATCCTTGAGCCCGTAAATCGGCTAATTTTTGCTGACGAATCTCATACACGTCACGATCATCTATCAACTCTTCAGTGGTCATTCGTTGTCTACTCCTGCTTTCAAACTGGCTTCAATAAACTGGTCCAATGCCCCATCCAATACGGCTTGCGTATTGCTGGTCTCAACGCCAGTACGTAAATCTTTGATCCGGGATTGGTCCAAAACATAAGATCGAATTTGCGACCCCCAACCAATATCCGATTTGGTGTCTTCTAATGCTTGTAATGCAGCATTTTTCTTTTGCATTTCCATTTCATACAATTTCGCGCGCAATTGCTTCATAGCCTGATCTTTATTTTTGTGCTGACTACGATCCGTTTGACATTGTACGACGATGCCAGAAGGCATATGAGTAATCCGCACCGCGGAATCCGTTCGGTTCACATGTTGTCCGCCCGCGCCCGAAGCACGATAGGTATCAATCCGCAAATCAGCCGGATTGATCTCAATCGCAACGTCTTCGTCTACTTCTGGCGACACAAAAACTGAAGCAAATGAAGTATGGCGCCGGTTTCCTGAATCAAAAGGAGATTTGCGTACCAACCGATGGACACCGGTCTCCGTACGTAACCAACCAAAGGCATAGGGTCCTTGCATATAAATGGTGGCTGATTTGATCCCTGCCACATCCCCTGCCGAACATTCAATCAAGGCAGGGTCAAATCCGTGCTGCTCTCCCCAGCGTAAATACATGCGCAATATCATCTCGGCCCAATCTTGTGCTTCCGTACCTCCGGAACCTGATTGGATATCGACATAAGCATTAGCTTGGTCCATTTTACCCGAAAACATCCGTTGGAACTCCAAAGCATTCACTTGGGTAGTAATAGCAGTCAAATCTTTCACCACGCCCTGAATCACTGCTTCATCAGACTCCGCAACCGCCATGTCCAATAAATCAATCAAATCACGCAATGATTGGGTTAAATCTTGGAGACTATGCACAATACCTTCCAAATGGGCGCGCTCACGTCCCAAGGTTTGTGCCTGTTCAGGATTATTCCAAATGGTAGGCGACTCTAATTCGCGTACGACTTCTATTAAGCGTTCGGCCAAACGATCGTAGTCAAAGATACCCCCGAAGCGCAGTAATCCGACTTTCTAAATCTGCCATGTGCAAATGCAATTGATTCAACTCTAACATCATTACCTATCCTGTTCTAAACGCGCTCGAATTCGGTGCGTTGCTTGGCTATGAATCTGGGAAACTCGCGACTCGGTCACGCCCATCACATCACCAATCTCTTTCAAATTCAAATCATGTTCATAATATAAAGACAAAACCATGCGCTCATTCTGCGGCAGACCATCAATCACAGCAGTCAACTGAGATTTGAAATCAGCATTCAGGACATTTGCTTGCGGTTCGGTTGCTGCGCCATTAGCCTCATCACACAATACATCATCTGTCACGCCCAAATCATCGAAACCATACAAATGAGCACCATTGGTATCTGCCAGTAATTCATGGTACTCCTGCAGACCCAATCCCAACTCTTGCGCCACATCATGATCACTGGCTTCACGCCCATGCCGATTCTCTACGATACGCACAGCACGCGCAACGAGTCGCGCATTGCGGTATACCGAACGAGGGACCCAATCATTGCGTCGCACTTCATCCAACATAAAACCACGGATCCGGATACTAGCATACGTCTCAAAAGCAGCCCCTTTGTTATCATCATAAGAACGCACTGCTTCTAGCAAACCCAGCATCCCCGCTTGCATCAAATCATCCATTAAAATCGAACGTGGCAAACGACCAGCCAAATGATATGCAATTTTTTTCACCAATAAAGCATGGCTTTTCACCAAAGCTTCTTGAGTCCGTTCCTGTACCTGCGTCTTTTTTGACAAGGCATCCAATGCAGCTCTCCGTTGCCACTTTTGTACTGCGCAAAGTATTACTATACCAGGAGTTTTTAAAAACCACGAGCATTCTGGGCTTTCTCTATTTCCCCCGTCTCCTTTCTAGGGAGAAGGGGAATACGGCTACCGACCCGCAGAATTCAACATCGTACGCAACTGAGCTATCCGTTCACCCAAATCACTCGGCATGGGACCACCGCCCTGCGCCATATCATCACGTCCGCCGCCTTTACCACAAATCTGTTTTACCAACACCCCAGCTGAAGGCACTTTACCTAAAATAGCTTTGCTAACACCCACTACAACCGCTAAATTACCCTCATGCACGGCATACAAAATGATCACGGAATTCGCAATACTCGACTTGAGTTGATCCAATAACGAGCGCAACCCTTTGGCATCCAAATGATCCAATTGTTTGATCAATAATGCCACGTCTCCCAGCATCTGGACTTGTTGCCGTAAAACAATACTTTCTTGCTGCAAAGCAATCTGTTGATATTGTTGCAAATCTTTTTCCTGCTGCTTCATGGCATCCATAGCATGTTGGACCTTATCGACCACCATTTCAGGTTGCGTTTTCATGACTACAGCCAGCGTATTCAAAGTCTGTAGCCGATGATTCACCCACAGCAACGCAGCATTGCCCGCCACAAATTCAATGCGTCGGACACCACTTGCCACACCATATTCAGCCGTAATTTTGAATAATCCCAAATCGCCTGTGCGGCTAGCATGCGTGCCACCACAAAGCTCTTTAGAAAAACTTCCCATTGATAAAACTCGAACCGTATCCGCATACTTTTCATCAAATAATGCAGCAGCACCTGTCAGTTTGGCTTCTTCCAAAGACATAATCGCAGTGTCAATCGACTGATTTAAACGAATCTGTTCATTCACCAACGTTTCGACTCGTTCCAAATCCAGTCCACTAATCGCAGCACCATGCGTAAAATCAAAGCGAGCGCGATCTGATTCAACCAAAGAGCCTTTTTGTTGCACGTGCTCACCCAGCACAACGCGTAATGCGGCATGCAATAAATGGGTGGCACTATGGTGTAAACGAATCCCATCGCGTCTTAATTCATCAATAGTAGCCCACACTCGTTGCTTAGCCGACAGCTCTCCTTTCAGCACTTCACCATGATGCACAATTGCAGACCCTTGTTGGCGTGTCTCATCTACACGAAATAACAGAGCGTCTCCCGACAAAGTACCTTTGTCCCCAACCTGTCCCCCTGCTTCTGCATAAAAAGGAGTTTCAGCCAAGATGACAGAACCTTTATCACCATGCTTCAACTGTTCTACTAATTTTCCATCTTGCAACAAAGCAACAATATCTGACTGTATTTCGTCTTGTTCATAGCCATGAAAATGCGATGTCACAGCAAGCGCTATCAACTCATGATAATGACCGTCAAATTGACTTGCAGATTGTGATTGAGCACGTTGCTGCTGCATATAATGTTGAAATCCTTCCAGATCGACTTGCAAACCATGCTCACGCGCAATATCTGCTGTCAAATCCAATGGAAAACCATACGTATCGTACAATTTAAAGGCCAGCTCTCCAGAAATGGTTTGCAAATGGTCTGTTTGAATTTGGGCTTGCAATAAACCCAATCCTTGATCCAAAGTCCGCATGAATTGTTGCTCTTCTTGCTCAAGACGCTGTTCAATATGGGATTGCTGCTTGCGCAACTCTGGATAGGCGCTGCCCATGATAGTCACCAACGGCGCGACTAAGCGATGAAAAAACGGGATCGGTAACCCCAATGCATAACCATGACGAACCGCTCGTCTAATGATACGACGCAAAACGTAGCCACGCCCTTCATTACTAGGTATCACGCCATCTGTTAATAAAAATGCACAAGCGCGCAGATGATCGGCGATCACTTTTAAAGAAGGATGACTAGGATCCAAATCCGCTTTAAATTGAAGAATCGCTTTAATGAGATCTTGAAATAAATCGATATGAAAATTGTTATGGACGCCTTGCAGTAAAGCAGATATCCGCTCCAACCCCATACCGGTATCCACAGAGGGTTGCGGCAATGGATGCAAATGTCCGTGCTGATCCCGATTAAATTGCATGAACACCAAATTCCAGATCTCGATGTAACGATCCCCATCTGCATCCGGACTCCCAGGCGGTCCACCGGCTATATCTGGCCCGTGATCATAAAAAATTTCAGTACAGGGACCACAGGGACCCGTATCGCCCATTGACCAAAAATTATCTTTTTCACCACAACGCGAAATCCGATCTGCTGCCACGCCAATTTCATTCAGCCAAATGTCCGCCGCTTCGTCATCATCTTGATATACTGACACCCACAAGCGCTGAGCAGGAATTTTTAATACTTGGGTTAAAAACTCCCAAGCAAAACGGATGGCATCGTGTTTAAAATAATCTCCAAAACTGAAATTCCCCAACATCTCAAAAAAAGTATGATGTCGCGCGGTATAGCCAACATTTTCTAAATCATTATGCTTTCCGCCTGCGCGCAAACAGCGTTGCACGGTCACAGCGCGCCGATACGGTCGTTGTTCTTGACCCAAAAACACATCTTTAAATTGCACCATGCCTGCATTGGTAAACAATAACGTGGGATCGTTATGGGGGACCAAAGAACTACTTGGTACCAAGGTATGTCCCTGTTGCACAAAATAATCTAAAAATGCTTGTCGTAATTCGCTTGTATTCATTCTGCTATCTCTTCATTGATCTTAAACAGTTGTGCAATGATCTGCGATGGAAACCCTCTGTAGAGCAAAAATTGTTTTTGCTTCTGCTGCATTTGCCAGGACAGTTGCGCGCAAGATTTGTATTTTTTATCGAGCACTTGCTTAGCACACCCCAGCCAATCTACTGGCTCTGTTTCGAGCGCTTGCTCATAGCACGCTCGGTCCACTTTTTTCTGTTGTATTTCTCGGCGTATACGCTCAGGGCCATATCCTTGTCCGATACGGACCCGCAGCAACATCCCTACAAACCGTTGATCCGATTGTAAGTCCAAATTCTGACAAGCAGCAATGGCATTGTGAACCTCGTCTGCGGCATACCCCTTTTTCACTAGTTTATCCGCTAATTCTATGGCGCCGTGCTCACGCCTCGCCAACAAGGCAACTGCTGCTGAAAATACCTCAGCCATCGATGGTATCAAACAACTCTTCAGGCTGTGCTTGGCTCGCGGGCACTTTTTTGCTTAATAATTCCGCACGAATTTTTTGTTCCAAATTGGCAGCCAGATCACGGTTTGCCTGTAAATAAGCGCGCACATTATCTTTCCCTTGACCAATTTTTTCACCATTATGACTATACCATGCACCTGATTTTTCAATAAAACCCAATGTGGTTGCTAAATGAATGATTTCGCTCTCACGAGAAATACCTTCGTTATAATAAATATCAAACTCAGCCATTTTGAAGGGAGGTGCCACTTTATTTTTGACCACTTTGACGCGTGTTTCACTGCCGACAATCTCTTCGCCTTTTTTGATCGATCCCGTCCTACGGATATCCAAACGCACTGACGCATAAAATTTTAAGGCATTACCGCCTGTTGTGGTTTCTGGGCTACCGAACATAACACCGATTTTCATTCGGATTTGATTAATAAAGATCACCAACGTATTTGAGCGTTTGATATTAGCCGTGAGTTTACGCAACGCTTGCGACATCAACCGTGCTTGCAATCCCATATGCGAATCACCCATTTCCCCTTCAATTTCGGCTTTCGGCGTTAACGCTGCTACCGAATCGATAATCACCACATCCACAGCAGAAGAACGCACCAACATATCTGTAATTTCCAATGCTTGTTCACCGGTATCAGGTTGTGAAATCAATAATTCATCTACTTTAACCCCGAGCTTTTCTGCATAAGAAGGATCTAGCGCATGCTCAGCGTCAATAAAAGCACAGGTGCCACCGGTTTTTTGACATTCGGCGATCACTTGCAGCGTCAACGTAGTTTTACCTGACGATTCTGGCCCATAAATTTCAACAATCCGGCCACGCGGTAGTCCACCGATCCCTAAAGCAATGTCTAACCCCAACGAGCCAGTAGAAATAGCTTGAATGTCTTGGCCAATAGTGCCATCGCCCATACGCATCACAGACCCTTTGCCCCATTGGCGTTCAATCTGCTGTAATACGACATTCAGCGCTTTTTGTTTGTTATCTTCTATTGTCATGTTGTTCACCTGTGTTGAGGAGGAATGCAGTTCAAAATTATCCCACAGATGACAGCGCTTCTCAAATACTATAATGTGGGGAATAGAACTAAATATTGTAACTATTCAGCACGTTTTGCCGAGCGTCTAAAAATGGGGTCAATAGTTACTAGATAATTTTACGTTGTGCCATCCCCGCCCACGCGGGAGTGACATAGTTCTTTATTACTAGCAAAAAAGGATTTTTTAATATGGACAAACCTCTGTGGCACCCCAAGCATCCTCACACCACGCAATTATGGCAGTTCATGCAAAAACTTGCGCAACAAAACAGCGTGGACTTGCCAGATTATCCAGCATTATATGAGTACTCCATCCAAAACCCAACCTTATTTTGGCCAGCCGTTTTGGACTTTTTTCAGATTCATTTCACCACACCACCCACTCAGATTCTGAATGAGTATACGCATATGTTGGATGCGCAATGGTTTCAAGGTGCAACCCTAAATTTCGCAGAAATCTTATTACGGCGTCGCGATGGTCATCCGGCGTTGATCTCGGTCGATGAGCTAGGTCGGCGTGACGTCATCACCTATCAAGAACTCTATCAACGCGTTGCCGCTTGTGCGGCAGGACTCAAGCAAGCAGGTGTGCAAGCCAACGATCGCGTCGCTGGCGTACTACCCAATGTGGCATTTACCCTCATTGCCATGTTGGCCACAACAGCCATTGGAGCAATTTGGTCTTCTTGTTCACCGGACTTTGGCGCTGCAGCCATTATTGATCGTTTGAGCCAAATCGAACCCAAATTAGTATTTATTTGCGACGGCCATACCTACCAAGGTAAAATTCATACCGCTACCGATAAAATTACTGCGATTCAACAGCAGCTCCCAAGCCTCAAACAAATCGTGATTTATCCAAATTTACCGCAATCCCCGCCTCTAGAACCTGAAGCCAACGTGCTCTCTTTGGCAGCGTTTTTAAGGCCTGATCAACCGTTGAATTTCACAGCCCTTCCTTTTGATCATCCTGCCTATATTTTATTTTCCTCTGGCACAACCGGTAAACCCAAATGCATTGTCCATGGTGCAGGAGGCACACTCATTCAACATGTCAAAGAACTCGGTTTGCATTGTGATATCACGCCACAAGATAGCATGCTTTTTTATACAACTTGTGGCTGGATGATGTGGAATTGGATGGCCTCAACCCTGGCGCTCGGCGCCACGCTTGTACTCTATGAAGGCTCACCCGGCTATCCCAATGCCATGCATTTATTTGAAATCTTAGCCAAAGAAAAAGTGACCGTCTTTGGAACCAGTGCTAAATTCATTGGGACGATTGAAAAAGAAGGCTTGTCACCGCATGCTACGCACCCCCTACCCGATCTACGTCTCATTTTATCTACAGGGTCCCCGCTCATGCCGCATCATTTTGACTATGTCTATCAACATATCAAACAGGATATTCCAGTCGCATCTATTTCAGGCGGAACCGATATCATTTCTTGCTTTGCTTTAGCAAATCCCCTCGTACCAGTCTATTCGGGAGAATTACAAAGCATCGGCTTGGGTATGGCCGTGAAAATTTTCAATGATGCCGGGCAATCTGTGGTCCATGAACAAGGAGAATTGGTTTGCACCCAAGCCTTCCCATCTATGCCGGTTAGCTTTTGGCAAGATCCGAATAAAGAATTGTATAGAAAAACTTATTTTAGCCAGTTTCCACAAATTTGGGTCCATGGTGATTTTGCTGAAATCACCATGCATCACGGCGTGATTATTTATGGTCGTTCGGATGCGACTTTAAAGCCCGGAGGTGTTCGAATTGGTACTGCAGAAATTTATCGTCAAATTGAACATATTCCGGATGTCCTAGATTCAATCGTCATCGGACAACCTTATCAAGATGATGTCAGAATCGTTTTATTTGTGAAACTAAAACCAGGCATCACGCTCAGCGTAAAATTACAACAACAAATCAAACAAATGATTCGTGACTCTGCCTCTCCTCGGCATGTGCCAGCAATCATTCTCCAAGTTCCAGATATTCCACACACTATCAATGGTAAATTGGTTGAAATTGCCGTGCGACAAGTGGTAGAAGGATTACCAGTTAAAAATCTAGACTCCATTGCAAATCCAGAGGCACTGGAACATTTTAAACATCGACCGGAACTGCAATGATTGAGAATTCATCAGGCTTCAGTATAATGACAAAAAAAATGAGTTTTTCACCATGATTGAATTACGAGATCTAAACAAAGCATATGGCGACCACTGCGCTTTAAAAAATGTGGATATATTGATCCAAGAGGGTGAAATTTTCGGCATTATCGGCCGCAGTGGTGCGGGGAAATCCACATTATTGCGTTGTGTGAATGCGTTAGAACGGCCCGATCAAGGCCAAGTGTACGTCGACCAAGAAGATATCGCTCAATTACGCGGCGCAGCACTGCACAAAGCCCGGCATAAAACCGCCATGGTTTTTCAACAATTTAATTTATTACGCACCCAAACCGTGTATGACAATATTGCATTACCCATGCGGATTCAGGGGATGACCACTGACGTTATTCATGCCAAAATCCTCGAATTAGTCCCCTTGGTAGAACTGAGTGATAAAATGCATGCCTACCCAGACCAATTGAGCGGTGGTCAGAAGCAACGCGTTGCCATCGCTCGCGCTTTAAGTTGTTCCCCTAAGATTCTGCTATGCGATGAAGCGACATCAGCTCTGGATCCAGAAACAACCCATGCCATTTTAAATTTGTTGCAAAAAATTAATAAATTATATGGTATCACTATCATGCTGATCACACATGAAATGGACGTGATCAAGCAAATCTGCCATCGTGTTGCGATCATGGAAGCAGGGCAAGTCATAGAGTGCTCCGATCTGGCCACTGTTTTTACCAACAAAACCAGCTTAGCGCGCAAAATGCTGTACGCACAATTAAGCCCTAAATTACCAGCATGCCTACAACGAGAATTAACAACGAATCAAACTGGCAGACCCTTACTACGTCTCTTTTTTGAAGGGGAAACAGCAACCGGTCCGTTTATTTCACAAATCAGTCGTGAATTACATATAGACATCAATATTTTATTAGCCAATATTGACCGATTTAATGGCGTCACCTGTGGTGTGCTCATAGTTGAGCTGCACGCAGATGAACAACATTTACAACCGTTTATGGAACGGTGTAGACTCGCGAATTTAACTGTTGAGGTGCTGGGATATGTCGCCAATGATTATGGCCTATGAGCTTGCAATAGCCACGGGACAAACCTTGTACATGGTCGCAACCAGTACGTTATTTGCCGTATTATTGGGCTTACCTTTGGGCACCCTATTATTTAGTACGCATGCCTTAAAACCACAACCCAGCTTATTTCGCACCCTATCAGCGGTGATCAATATTGCCCGGTCGATTCCTTTTATCATTTTACTGGTCGCACTAATTCCTGTCACTCGGATCTTAGTAGGGTCGTCTATCGGTATTCACGCCGCCATTGTGCCACTCACCTTAGGCGCAGCGCCTCTGTTTGCACGCTTGATTGATAATGCCTATCGCAGCTTGTCTCCAGGCCTGCTCGAAGCAGGTTTTGCCATGGGGACCAATACCTGGCAAATGATTCGTTATATTTTACTCCCTGAGGCACGTCCCGCCATTATTCAAGCCATCACCCTGACAGCCATCACTTTGGTTAATTATTCGGCCATGTCAGGCACCGTGGGTGGCGGGGGTCTGGGAGATCTCGCTATTCGTCATGGTTATCAACGTTTCGATTTGAGTATTATGATCATCACTGTTATGATTCTTGTCTTAATTGTCCAGGCACTACAATGGTTTGGAGATCGCTGCGCGCGAGCGGCGCAACAAGATTAGGAGAAACTTTCGTGCGTTATCTAAAATCATTTTTATTCTTAGGCATTATCCTATCTATACTTGCTTGCAGTGAAAAACCCAGTCCCAATACCTTGATTGTGGGTACCATGACAGGACCAGAAAGTGATGTGATTACTGTCGCGCAAACGATTGCACAAAGCCGATATGGACTGACGATTAAAATTATTGAATTCAGTGACTACAATTTGCCTAATGCTGCCTTGCAAGATGGGACATTAGATGTGAATATTTTTCAGCATGGGCCTTATCTAGACGACGCGAACAAAGCGCATCATTACAGTCTGGAAGCCATTGGCAAAACATTCCTCTATCCGATGGCCATTTATTCCAATAAAATCACCGCGCTCAAAGACTTACACGACGGTGCTATCATTGCGATTCCGAATGATCCGAGTAATGAAGCACGCGCATTATTATTATTACAAAATGCAAAACTCATTCACCTGAAAAAAAACGGCGGTTCGACTCTATTTGATATTCGTTCCAATCCCAATCATTATCAATTTCGCGAGCTAGATGCTGCCCAATTACCACGTGTTCTTCCGGACGTAGACCTCGCCGTTATCAATACCAATTTTGCGATTCCTGCTGGCTTACATCCCAACCACAACGCGTTGTTTGTCGAAAATAAAAACTCTCCCTATGCGAATTTAATCGTCATCCGCAAAGACAGCACTAAAAAGGCACAAATTAACCAATTCGTAGAAGCCATCCATAGCCCTGAAGTCACAACCAAAGCCAAGGAATTGTTTTCAGATGCAGCCATTCCAGCTTGGTAAACAACTCGATGCTGTCTCTTTTTGCTCATTTATTAGGATTGCCCCTTCTCCCTAAGGGAGAAGGTGTCGCGCAGCGACGGATGAGGGGATAATCAATTAAACCCCAGGAATTTCATTCGTATTTTGTGCCGATTTTTTTAGATCCGCAAGATCCACAACAGTCACTTTGATATCTTCACCCTCTCTAGAAATAGCACACAACACTTTTGAGTTTTTTTGCACTGTCACGACACTGTCATTTGAAAACAAAGTATTATTCCAAAATGCATCCAACGACCTATAATGGAGCATATAAACCCCAAACAAACTTTCATCCAGATCATCGAAATTAATAACCGCTGTATCATAAGATCTATTCATCCAAGCCGAATTTGGATATAACGTTCCTTTGTGAGACATCCCTCTCGGATCTACCAACTCATACTTCACCACCGCTTTTGAATTATTGTTGGTAATCACAAACCCCACATTTACCGCAGCTGTTTCTGCGGCATGGGCGCAATAAGCATAGAAAAACAAACAGATAAAGTGACTAAATATGGCAAGTTTTTTCAAGTTAGTTGCTCCATTATGTTCAAACAAAAGCCGATAATATCACAAATTGTTGTTAAATTGGCAAAGCATAAATTGTCGTAAAGTAATTTTATGCTCCATTTACAGTGAATTAATTTTTAGTTGACTGATAAATGTAGGTTGGCCCTTGGTCCAACCTATATATTTTATTAAAAGGTAAATTAATAACTAAAAGTATATATTTACATAACTCGTTTTATTGACTATATTTAAATCATTATGATCTTTGTTTGGATTAAAAAATGAGAGAACATATAGAATTGTTTCGCGAAGACAATGAGTCCATTACAGTAGAAATGGATTTACAACATTATTTGCCCTTGTTTTTACGTAAAAATGGACGCGGGCGCCCTCTAGATGACCGGGAACAAGCGGATTTTTCTAATACATTGTATGAATTCAACGATCATTTCGCTGGCGTAGGCGCAGAAGATCTCATGGAAAGCATTAAAGCGCTTCTTTTGCAAAAATACAGTGAAGAAGAACAAGTGGCGCTTCTAGCTTCCCCTGCATTCAATTTAATTTACGATGCATATACCGAAATATTTAAAAATGCCATCGATGTTTTTTTAATGCAACATATGGAAGATCCCAGCAACCGCTCTACAAAAGTAGCATTAAATATCAATGTAGAAAAATTTTACGACCAAGTAAATATCACATTTTCTGACTCTGGACCAGGATTTCCAGAGCCCATTCTTGACAAACTGAATACTGAAGAAAATCAATTAGAATATAGCGAAGAGCATCAAGGGTCCCAAAAACGTGCCGATAAATACGAGGGAATGATGGGCGGCAGCGGTAGAGGTTTGCGCAACATCATTGCGCTTGTTCTTAGCGGTGAACCGTTGCACCCTGGGCAAAAAGTGCGGCGGGCAAGCCATTTTGAATCCGAAATTCGTTTCACAAATGGTGATAATCAGTACCTCCCTGGGGCATGTATTGACATTACCACCCAACTCGAGCCGATACCTGTATTAGAGCATACCAGGCCGGCAACCAGCGATTCAGAGACATCACGCACTACTCTATCAGATCTTAGTTCCGGTCAAACATCCCCTAATATCAGAACCCCCAGGTTATCCGAGCTATCTATTGATACAGTTAATCGCGATTTCTCAGGAAACTCTCCCGTGATACAAAGAAAGGCTCCTTCACATGGATTATCTTCTGATCCATTAGAACTTACTGATACCAGCAGTTTATCAAGCAGTTCACCCGAGATAGAGAAGGAATCGCAGGCAGCTACGTCGATTAAAGTAGATAGTCCGAAGGATATCAGCCACCCCCGCAGTTTAGTCCCAACATCGCCTATCATTCGACCACGCAAACAACATAGTGGATTTTCCGCTCGCCACAATTCTACTGCTGATCATATTCATAATCTTTCAGGGACAAAAACCATCGGAACTCAACAACCAGTTCGCTCCCTCCGTAAGTCGCGTACCACTTCATTAGCATCATCCGCAGACGTAAGACAATCCTTGTCAGACAATCCAGACCAAAAATCAGCGAGTAGAAAACAGTCTGAGTTTAAAAGCAAAATGCAAGATAACAGCGGACAGCCAAGAAATACGAATCAGAGCGCACCTAAAACCAAGACACTTCGCAGATAGGCTTATACTACGAGCGCAGTATTTATAGCCCACCAGGGCATTATATGGTATAATTAACGCATATTGCTCATATTTATATAAGGAAAATGATGAGTAACGATAAGCGCGTCAAAACCGAAGTCCCCACAATGAGAAAACGACTCTCTGCAATGAAGTCTTCTCCACTTGATATGGTATTAAGTCCTGCTTATATAGCGGCAAATTATGGCCGTGGCCTGTTTGGTGCGGATTTATTACAACATCAAATGGACACGTCTATTGATCGCTTTCACTCCCCCAAAGCGCGCGCCAAAATTTTAAAAGAGAATGTTAAGGGCATTAAGACATCTTATTTAAATGAACCTATTAAAAAAGCGAATCAATCGATTACCACCAATTTGGTCAATACTTTGACCCGAACCACTACCGGATTTGAATCGCTGCTACAAGCAATTGACCCTATGCTCCTCGATCCCGTCCAAGGGCCAAGAGCTCGGCAAAAACAAGCTCTACTCACTGAAACGCAAACTCGTTTAGCACCAACGCGCGGATTGAATGAAGAATTAAATCTATTCGCGCTCCGCATGAAAACACTACAGCAACTGTTAGACAAAAACGAAGTAGACGATCCGCGTGTCATTACCGCTTATGTGAAAGATCAATATGACAGGATGTTAAAACAGTTAAAACTCAAAAAAACCGCAGATTTGGCTGTGGTAGATACAGAAATTGCTAATCTCAGAGTTAGAAATGGAGGAAATGGTGGTCCGTTTCTCACAGATCATGAGCTCAACACGTTGGCTGCAACACTAAAAAAAGAGATTGACGAAGCACACGAAAAAGCAGAAAAAGCGCTGGACAAGGATTTTAAAACCGGGACTCCCCCCGATAAAAAAGATGAAGCGGACAAAGGAACACCTGCCTTACTGGCTGATTTTGATAAAGCCGTCACTCAAGCCGAAGCAGAATTAACCAATTTTGTATTATTTGCAGAAAAATCCAAATCCAAAACCTTAATTGAGTCGGAAGATCTCACTGCACGCCTAGGGATTGGTGGTGCTCATCAAGGTGAAAAATACCGTGATATTTCTTTTTTAGACTATGCGAATTCACTCCCTGATCGAGAGCACTCATGGGTATCACCTACTGCATGGTTCCAATACGCTCAGTTTGTGATGAACAATCGTGGCGAACTCAGTACCCCCAGTGGTTTGCGAGTCACCTGTTCGGACGGCAATATCAACTTTAGCTTTCCACCGCATAATGCATTCTATTATCACTATCAGGATAGATTATTGGGCGCCGATCTGATGATCATGGTTAAAGATATGGTCAAAAACGGCTTCTCCTCAGTCACGTTGACTTTAGAATGCGACAACCCTGAATTAAGAAAAAAAATTATGGAAGAGTTTTATTATTGTGCCCATTTATGCGGTTTTCCAGATGACAAAATAATGTTCAAAATTGGTGAGTGCAGACGTTCCAGAGACGAAGAGGATAAAAAGCCAATCGATAATAAAAAAGCCAGTGAAATCATGGGAAAACTGGGACGCGCACCCAAACGCGCTCAGGCGAAAAAAGCACAATGGGATCAAGAGCAAGCGGTTCTGGATAAAAGCGCTAAAGTCGACTGCCAACGTGCAGTGGCTGAGTTAGACGAGCGCATAGACAACATCATAGGCCAGGACGAGCCAGCCATTCGCGCAGTAGGTCGCTATATGTAGTAAGTCCTGTCACTGCTCCAGGACGGATAAGTAAAAATATTGAAAGTAACCTTTTATAATCCTTCTCCCTCAGGGAGAAGGTGTCGCGCAGCGACAGATGAGAGGTATTTTTATTAAGAAGGTGTATTAACAATCTTAGCTTGCGTCATCAATTGCGCAATATACAAATCATAATCCATCAATCCATAACTCGCTTCTAATTGCTGGGTAAGATTACGCAGTTGTTCTTTGTCTTCGGTATCCAAGTGGCCATCCGTAATTTTTGATAGGCGCACCAAAGCAAAATCTCCATTTTGCAATGAGATGCTTTCATAATCGCCTAATTCCCCTACTGAAAAGGCCAATTCATTAATTTGTGGATCAGTGAGCTCGGAATCACGACTGGCTGCCATCACGGGCTTCCAATGCAGGGATTTAGGCAGAGACTTAGGAGTCGAGGCAATCAAGTGTTCCCCAAAGTTTTTGGCTGCCAGACTGGCCTTTTGTCCCACTAATACTGAATCAATGACATTTTTTACCTGGGAAATAGCTTGTAATGCCGCAGGAATATGTTGTTTAACCCGTAATACCACCAGTGTATCCGCATCCAATTGAACCGGCTCACTATTATTGCCAAAAGTTACCACATCATGGCTAAATGCAGCTTGCTTGACTGCAGGGTACTGAGTGATAGGATCTTGACTCGGCTGGGCTCGCGAGAATAAACCAGTCTCCTCCAGGCGCAGTCCTAAGCTGCTCGCCACAGGGGCTAGTGAATCAGGATTCTGGTAACTTAGTTCTGACAAACGCTCCTCCATAGCTGCATATTGTTCCTGAGCTGCTTCTTGCTGCAACTGTTCCGTGATCAACTGTCTCACCTCTCCAAAAGGTTGAATAGCTGCTGGTTTATAAGATTTCACTTGCAATACGTCATACCCTTGTTTAGTCCGGATAGGTTCTGCAATTTGTCCAGGCTCCGTTAAATTGATGAGGTATTGATCCAAATTAGACTGACCAGCAATCACCACCGGTAAAACACCTGATTGTGCATGTTGTTGGGTCACAGCTTTCTTAGTCAAGGTAGGAAGCTGCTGAGGAGACTGAGACAATGCATCGTAGAATTGTTTAGCAGCGTGCTTGGCACGCTCATCTTGTTCAGCATTCATTGGCGCTTCTTTAACTGGAAACCGGACATACGCCAATTGCCATTGCGCTGGGATCAAATAATTGTTTTTATTGTCTTCATAGTAACGCGAGACTTGATCTGGGGTAATCGTGATTTTATCTTTCATCGCATTCAAAGACAGGCGAATATACTCAATACTCACTTGTTCTTTGGTCATAAATTGTTTTTGATGAGTTTGATAATACTGTTGCTCTTCTTCTGGAGTGATTTTTGCGCTTGCAATAAAATCTTCCGCCTTAATCACTGCATAGTGGTAATCACGGGTTTGCATAGACAATGTAACAAAATGATTCAATTCACTCGGTAAAACAAATTCAGTGCCTATCAGTGCAAACCGTTGTTGATTCAGTAACATGCCTTGGCGAACTTCCTGTTGGAAGGTTTGTGGGGTGAAAAATGCATTGTTTAAAGCTTGAGAATAACGTGAGGTGGAAAAATGTCCGTCCTCTTGAAATTGCGGGATTTGCAAAATAGCAGCAGTCGCTTGTTGACCATCCACTTCAAATCCATGATCGCGCGCAGCCTTTACACTTACTGCATTGACCATCATCTCAGACAGAACTTGTTGCTTTAGTTCTCGCTCTTGTGCAGCAGTCAAAGCATCTTGTGCTTGACTCTGACTTAACCGACGATAATTTAATTCGTAAGCCTCTTTTGTGATGATGTGACCATTAATTTTTACTTTCACATCTTCTGTACTACGATGAGATTGCAAATAATAATCTAATCCAAATAACGTAAACGTTACTGTGACCAAAACCACAATGATCCACGCCACCGCACCCTGAATGCGTTCATTAAGCTTCTGTAGCATCAGTCTGTATCTCTTAAAAAATCTACTTAAATTTCGATTCACTAAAATACCACAAATTCAACAAAAAATGTAGCAATTTCACTTGCTTTTTTTGACGATAAAAAAATGCGCCCTTAGGCGCATTATATACTATGGCGGAGTGGACGGGGCTCGAACCCGCGACCCCCGGCGTGACAGGCCGGTATTCTAACCAACTGAACTACCACTCCAATTTTGGTGGGTGCTGCAGGGATCGAACCTGCGACCCTCGCCTTGTAAGGGCGATGCTCTCCCAGCTGAGCTAAGCACCCGACAACACCTACTTAGTAGAAACAGAATCTTTCAGCTTCTTACCAACTTTAAATTTAACCACACGATCCGCTGCAATTTTAATGACTGCACCTGTCTGTGGATTACGTCCTTGACGTGCCGCTCTATTAGCTACTACAAAACTGCCGAAACCTGGTAGAGCTACTTCCCCACCTTTACTTAGCTCTGCGCTAATGATTGCAGTCAACTCGTCAATGATCTTAGCTGCAGCCACTTTAGTTATTGCAGTCTGGATGGCAAGCTCGTCAACCAATTCAGTTTTGTTCATTTTTTCCCCTTTCTAGTTAGTCATCCTTTATCGGTTTGTCTGATCGTCTTTGTTTGCATTCTCAACAATAAAAGCGACATCAGCAAACGTCTCGATCTGAATTGATTAAATCAGATCTCACAACTCTCGTCAAACTCCAATATCACTGTTATTGTAGTTTTTTATAATCCGAGATTGCTACTGCATGACGGAGCGCAATATACGCTTTATTAACTTCCCTGTAAATGCTTATTTAATAAAAAAACTTATTTTACAAACTTTATTTACATGTTGCTCAGCAAATATCCGAATATTTCTTGAATACCGCGTTACAAAAAAAATTTATAATAACGTTAACCCGATGTTCGACTTTTAAAAACCCTAGTCCCGCTTCCAAAATTTATTCACGGGATCCAGTTGTCTCTATACTGCACTGTATGCTTCGGACAAGCCTCAGCACGTCGGCATTAAGTGAAAAAAGTTGAACATAGTGTTAATTTTACACCGTCATTAATGGGTTTTCCGCCACCAAAGGACTGCGTTGTAAAGCCAATTCTAATACTTGCTCTATGGTATTGACCGGATGGATTGTAATTTTTTTCAAAATATTAGCCGGGATTTCGCTCAGATCCTTACGATTTTCTTCTGGGATAATAACATGTTTTATCCCACCTCGATGTGCAGCCAACAATTTTTCCTTTAACCCACCAATCGGTAATACCTGCCCTCGAAGCGTAATTTCACCCGTCATGGCCACATCCGCTCGTACTGGGATATGCGTAATTACCGAAACCAAGGCAGTACACATTCCAATCCCCGCACTCGGGCCGTCTTTGGGTGTGGCACCTTCAGGCACATGAATGTGCCAATCATTGTGCTCATAAAAATTATCGGGAACACCGAATTGTTTACTCCGTCCACGGACTACGGTCATGGCAGCTTGGATGGATTCTTTCATCACATCGCCTAATTGCCCTGTATGCAGGGTTTTCCCCTTGCCAGGCATCATAGAGGCCTCTATCGTCAGCAATTCACCACCTACGCTGGTCCAAGCCAAGCCAGTGACTTGACCGACGTGATCGAATGCCTCGGCCAAGCCGTACCGATACTTGCGTACACCCAAAAATTTTTCTGTATTCTTAGACGACACGAGAATTTTTTTCGATTGCTTGGACATTAGTATGTCCTTCACCACTTTGCGGCAAACATGAGCGATATCTCTTTCTAAAGAGCGCACACCCGCTTCACGCGTGTAATAACGAATGATTTCCATCAGTGCCGTATCTGCAAGCTCAAATTCATTAGGCTTTAAGCCATTCAGTTTAATTTGCTTGGGAACCAGATAGTTTTTCGCAATATTTAATTTTTCATCTTCAGTATAGCCAGCCAAACGAATCACTTCCATCCTATCTAACAAAGGCGCTGGAATTTCTAGAGAATTGGCCGTTGCGATAAACATAACATCGCTCAAATCATAATTTACTTCTAAATAATGGTCGTTAAACGTATGATTTTGCTCCGGATCTAAGACTTCTAATAAGGCAGAAGCCGGATCCCCGCGAAAATCCATCGCCATTTTATCAACTTCATCCAGCATAATCAGAGGATTTTTGACACCAGCTTTACACAGTTTTTGGATAATCTTACCGGGCATCGAACCAATATAAGTCCGACGGTGACCACGAATTTCCGCTTCATCCCGTACCCCACCTAGCGCAATCCGAATAAAAGTACGGCCTGTTGCGTTGGCAATAGACTGCCCCAAAGAAGTTTTACCAACCCCAGGCGGTCCGACCAAACAAATAATCGGGCCTTTCAAACGCTTGACTCTTTGTTGTACAGCCAGATATTCGATAATGCGTTCTTTTACCTTTTCTAAACCATAATGGTCTTTATCCAACATTTTTTCAGCTTTGCTCAAATCAAATTGAATGCGATTTCTTTTTTTCCAAGGAACACTCAGCATCCAATCCAAATAACTGCGAATAACGGTTGCCTCAGCAGACATGGGAGGCATTAATTTAAGTTTTTTCAGTTCAGACTGTGCTTTGTCATGTGCTTCTTTAGGCATGCCTGCTTTTTGAATAGCGCGATCTAATTGCTCTAATTCACTGCCTTCTTCTCCCATTTCACCAAGTTCTTTTTGAATGGCCTTAATTTGCTCATTCAAATAGTATTCACGCTGACTTTTTTCCATCTGCCGCTTTACGCGACCACGGACACGCTTCTCTACTTGGAGTAAATCGATTTCGTTTTCAATATAAGCCATCAAGCGTTCTAAGCGTAATCCGACATCCAAGGTCTCCAGCAACGCTTGTTTGTCCTCTACCTTCAAAGTCAAGTGAGCTGCGATGTTATCGGTTAAGCGACCAGGCTCCTCAATGCTAGACAGAGAGGTCAGAACCTCCGGCGGGATTTTTTTATTCAGTTTGATATATTGCTCGAATTGTGACATCAAAGAACGCATCATGATCTGCACTTCTTGTTCTTTGAAAGCAGTATTGATTTCTTCCGTCAGTTCCAATGACGCAGCAATATACTCATGCTCACCGGCTTCTATAAAATGACTGATTTTAGCGCGCTGTTCTCCTTCTACGAGGACTTTTACCGTCCCATCAGGGAGCTTCAGCAATTGCAACAAACTTGAAATGGTACCAAATTCAAATAAACCTTCAGGATTTGGGTCATCATCCACTGATTTGCGTTGCGCGACCAACATGATTCGTTTGTTTTCCAACATCGCTGCTTCCAAAGCTTTGATGGATTTCTGACGTCCCACAAACAATGGGATAACCATATGGGGATAAACTACCACGTCACGCAAAGGCAACACTGGAACATGCGTCAAGTTTATTTCTGCTTCTTTTTCGGCTGGTACTAATTCGGTTTCATCAGACATGATTATATGCTCCTACACCGCTTTTCTTTCTTCACCATCTTCACAAACCAAAATGGGAGCACTCTCTCCATTCACCACTGACTCGTTTACGAGAACTTGTTTTACTCCTTCAAGAGAAGGCAACTCATACATCGTATCTAATAAAATATTCTCTAACGTAGCGCGTAGTCCACGCGCTCCTATTTTACGTGCAATGGCTTTTTTAGCGATTAATTGTAGTGCTGCCTCACAAAACTCTAATTCAACGTGCTCCATTTTGAACAAAGCATGAAATTGCTTGATCAAAGCATTTTTGGGCTTAGTAAGAATGTCTACTAAAGCAGCCTCATCCAGTTCATGTAACGTCGTTACAACAGGTAGACGACCTACAAATTCTGGAATCAAACCATATTTGACTAAATCATCTGACTCTAAGGATCCTAGTATTTGTTCCAACTCGCTCGTTTTTTTATTATTTATCTTCGCTGAAAACCCGATACCCGTTTTTTCAGAACGCTCACGAATGACTTTGTCTAAACCCGCAAAAGCTCCACCACAAATGAACAATATATTTGAGGTATCTACTTGCAAAAACTCTTGCTGAGGATGTTTTCTTCCTCCTTGCGGTGGCACAGAAGCAACCGTGCCTTCAATCAGTTTCAATAAAGCTTGCTGCACCCCTTCACCCGACACATCTCGCGTAATCGAAGGGTTGTCTGATTTGCGTGAAATCTTATCTATTTCATCGATATATACAATGCCTTGTTGGGCTTTGGCAATATCATAATCACATTTTTGCAGGAGCTTCTGGATAATATTTTCAACGTCTTCACCGACATACCCCGCTTCTGTTAACGTTGTGGCATCTGCCATCGTGAAGGGCACATTCAAAAATTTAGCCAGAGTTTGAGCCAGCAAAGTCTTTCCAGAACCCGTGGGTCCGATCAGTAAAATATTGGATTTGCCTAATTCGATGCCATCTTCAGTTTTGTTATAGAGACGTTTGTAATGATTGTATACCGCAACAGATAGAACTTTTTTTGCATGCAATTGTCCTACAACGTACTCATCTAAAAATGCAGCAATTTCCTTAGGTTTTGGAAGCTTTATTTCTGCTGATTCGGGTTTTTCTTGCGATTCTTCTTTGATAATATCATTACATAATTCGACACATTCATCGCACACAAACACAGAAGGACCGGCGATAAGTTTTTTAACTTCGGTTTGACTTTTACCACAAAAAGAGCAATACAGCGTTTTGTTGCCACCAGCTCCACCACTTTTAGCCATCAGAAAACCTCACGGAATAATTGTTATTTAATAAATGGGGATGAAATCCCCAATTTCAAGTATTGCAGATGGGCTTTGCTATATATTATGCATCCCGGTCCTGCATTATTTTATCAATTAATCCATATTCCAAAGCTTGATGCGCATTCATAAAATTATCACGTTCTGTATCCCGCATGATTTGATCAGGCGTTTTTTTAGTATGGCGTGCCATGATTGCATTCAATCGCTCACGAATGGCCAACGTTTCACGTGCATGAATTTCAATATCTGTCGCTTGACCTCGGTAGCCGCCCAATGGTTGATGAATCATCACGCGCGCATTC
This sequence comes from Legionellaceae bacterium, assembly GCA_018061965.1. Classification (GTDB taxonomy): domain Bacteria; phylum Pseudomonadota; class Gammaproteobacteria; order Legionellales; family Legionellaceae. The sequence goes on along the minus strand of JAGOTG010000004.1, from coordinate 46,923 downwards.
GGTAAACACAGTCGTTTACCTTCCGCCCCAGCACACAACAATAATGCTGCAGCACTGGCCGCTTGACCAATACATAATGTACTCACGTCTGGCTTAATAAACTGCATCGTATCATAAATGGCCATGCCTGACGTTACGACACCACCCGGTGAATTGATATAGAGAAAAATATCTTTTTCTGGGTTTTCTGACTCAAGAAATAACATTTGGGCAACGACTAAATTTGCCATATGATCTTCAACTTCACCCAATAAGAAGATAATACGTTCTTTTAGTAAACGAGAATATATATCGTAAGACCGCTCCCCGCGAGAGGTTTGTTCAATGACCATTGGAACTAAGCCACCAGCTGCCCTGACACTTCCCTCTGTCGTCCATCCCATCCTTTATTCTCCTATGTTTTTCACCGGGTTTGTTTCCGCCGGATTCATCGTATCTTCATATGATTGTGATTTTGAATTTATCGTTGCAGTCAAAACAATTTGATCGGCAACCAACTCTTCCATCACCAATGCTTCAATTTCAGCCATACGGTCTTTATTGCTGCGATACCAATCCCGGACTTGTCCTGGATGTTCATATGCACCAGCAAACATTTCAATCATAGCATCTACACGCGCAGCATCAACCTCTATATTATGTTTTTTTACATACTCTGAAAACAATAGGCCCAAATGTACGCGACGCGTCGCTTTGGCTTCAAACAAAGATCTAGGAAAATCAGGGATTTTTTCATCAGCATGATGCTCATGTCCAAATACTTGATGATACATTTCATGCTTCAAATGTTGTATTTCTTGCTCAATTAAGGCTTCTGGAATCTCAAACGAATTAATTTCCAGTAATTTATCAAAAATTGCTTCACGATTAACAGCAGAAACGCGTCGCGTTAATTCACGCGTCATATTTTCTTTAATGTCTGCGCGCAATGCATCCACGCCCCCTTCTTTGACATTAAATAATTTAGCAAAATCATCATTCACTTCAGGCAAAGCACCCTGCATTACTTTCTGCGCGGTCACGTGGAAACGTGCATCCTTTCCAGCCAAATCTGCATGGCCGTACTCTGCTGGGAACGACAGCTCTAGATCTTTAGATTTGTCAGCTTTTAAGCCTATCAAACCATCTTCAAAGCCTGGAATCATCGATCCAGAGCCAATGATCACTTCAAAGCCTTCTGCTTTGCCGCCTTCAAAAGGCACATCGTTGACAAAACCTTCAAAATCAATGATCAGTTTGTCGCCATTTTTCGCTGCTCTAGCAACTTCTTCCCAGACTTTATTTTTTTCACGAAGATTTTCAATCATTTTATCGACATCTTCGGCAGCTACTTCAGATGAGACCAGCTCAACTTTTTCTCCGTTTAATTCCTTTACTTCAAAACTAGGAAATACTTCGAACGTAGCATTATAGGAAAAATCTTGTCCCAGCTCCATTCCCAAGGGTTCAATTTCTGGGGAGGCCACTGGCACCAAACTATGTTCGCTCAACGCTTTATACAAGCTAGATTGAATTAATTCTTGTGCAACTTCGCGCGTTATAGCAAAAGAGTAGCGTTGCTTCACTACATTCATAGGCACTTTCCCAGGGCGAAAACCATCTATTTTCGCTTTGGTAGCCATTTTTTTGATTCTAGAGTCAAATTCTTTCGTAAATTCTGCAGCCGGGACTGAAATTGTCATTTTACGTTTCAAACCACTCAAAGATTCAATTGCAACCGCCATTTCATCACCTCTTTAGCATAAAATTATAAAATTATTTAAGATTAAATCGCTACTGCACACAATATGGTGCGAAAGGAGAGACTCGAACTCTCACAGGTTACCCCGCTGGAACCTAAATCCAGTGCGTCTACCAATTCCGCCACTTTCGCAAATACGATTAAGATATGGGGTGAACGATGGGACTCGAACCCACGACAACCGGGATCACAACCCGGGGCTCTACCAACTGAGCTACGCCCACCATACACGTTTTCCGTAAGCCCTGACATGTTGACCTGGGTTAAAATACTGCTTGGCGATTGGTACGCCCGGCAGGACTCGAACCTGCTACCCTCGGCTTAGAAGGCCGATGCTCTATCCAAATGAGCTACGGGCGCAATTTTGGTCGGGGTGGAGAGATTCGAACTCCCGACATCCTGCTCCCAAAGCAGGCGCGCTACCAGACTGCGCTACACCCCGTCGACCTCTGTCTCAATGGCAGAGCGCAAATGATACCCTGAGACTAACTAGAAGGTCAATATTGTTTTTTTTGTTTTTCGTTTATCTTGCAATTTTGTTATGATATCTCTTCCACGGATGTGCATTTTCACTTTGAGTATCACTATGTCCTCACGGCCCTTACCACTGTTTGATAGTATGCAACATATCCATAAAAATGCTGACTATGTCGTATTGCCCGATCACAAATACCAGTCAGATTTTCGTTTCGTTTTGCAGTTTCTTAAAAGTTATACGGGTAGTTTGGGAACATTTAATAGTTATCGGCGCGACGTTGAGCGTTTGTTGCATTGGTCATGGTTAATTCAAAAAAAAACTATCACCGCATTAAAGCGTTCTGATATAGAGCAATTTGTTCGATTTTCTCAACATCCGCCCTCAAATTGGATTGGAACAAAAAAATGTCCTCGCTTTATTCAAGAGGGAGAACGGCGCCTTCCTAACCCTGAATGGCGCCCTTTTGTCGCAACAATCTCCAAAACAGCACGCCAAAATGGTGCAAGTCCTCAAATTGAAAACTTTGCACTCTCTCAAGGAGCCATTCAGGAATTATTTGCTATCTTAAGCACCTTATTTAATTTTCTGATTGCTGAAGAATATCTGATTGCCAATCCTGTTGCGTTGATCCGTCAAAAAAGTAAATTTGTGCGTAAACGCCAACATAGCGCTCCGATTCGGCGTTTGAGCCTCAATCAATGGCAAGCTGTCCTGGCCGCGGCCGAAACCTTGGCCATCCAAAATCCAGAAATGCACGAACGCACACGCTTCATTTTAAATATTTTATTTGGCATGTATTTACGGATTTCTGAACTGTCAGCAAGTGATCGATGGATCCCGACTATGAATGACTTTGCGAAAGACTCTAATGGGTATTGGTGGTTTACCACGGTAGGTAAAGGCAATAAAGAGCGGCAAATTGCTGTATCGGATGCCATGCTGGCATGCGTGGTTCGGTGGCGCAAAAGTTTGGGATTAACTTCCTTGCCCAGTGTCGCAGATAATTCTCCATTGATTCCTAAAATTCGTGGGAATGGTCCGATGAGTGATCCCGCCCCTATTCGCCGCTTGATCCAAAAATGTTTTGATCTGGCTGCGGCAGAATTACGAAGAAATAATCACATAGAAGATGCTGAGCATTTGGCAGGCGCAACCGTCCATTGGTTGCGGCATACGGGTATTTCGGAGGATGTTAAAATTAGGCCAAGAGAGCATGTGCGCGACGATGCAGGGCATAGCTCTAGTGCGACGACCGACCGTTATATTGATGTTGAGTTAGCAGCACGCTATCTCTCTGCTCAACACAAAACCATTTACCCAGAAAAGTCAGAGCCAGGCAGTCCCAAAACAAACAATAACACCGTGCTGATCCAAAACACCAAACCCATTCCATAACCACGTTTTTTAATGATATCGCTGTTATACAAAGAATGTCTTCTTTTTTGTTCATCTACATGCAACGCCACCCCAACAGGTATCGTCGTCATCACCACAACAATCAGCCATTTCGCGAGTAATTGTCCAGCAAAATTACCCAGAACGTAATCTGACAAGCCTTGCACCGCATACAATAAACCAATCCACCATTTGATCACAAGCCACAGAACAAAAGGCGTATACAGTTCAATACAAGCCGACAACATCAGCAAACCAAAAGTGAGAAAAATATACGTTCGTGCCGTCAAAGCTTTGGCATATTTTATTAACTCTTCCGAGAAAAATATAATAATGGAAGAAAAAATCGTTATAAATGCGATGGTGGTTAACATAAATTGCTACTCCGATTATCATTACGTTAAGGATTTTTGCCAAAAACTCTTTGAATTCGTTCGTGATGAGGGGAGCACTTAGTCATCAGCTCTGAGTGATCCCCTCATTTTTAAAAAGCTGTGGCTTGTTATGGCCTTACTCGACTAGGTGACTGTTTCAATTTATTTTTAACCGTGCCGTTGTTCGTTGTCAGTGTTTCCGGGTCCTGTCGGTATCCCAGCGTGCTCGCAAGCTGCGCGCGCAGCCTGCGAGCACGGAAAATCGTAACTAACATGACAGGCCCCCGCAACACGGCTTTAAAGCAATGTCTCGTTTAAGAAGAAATTCAAATGCTGACATAATTATGTTCATTTTTATTAAGTTTATCTTTGGGGCAATCCTCGGCTTTTTATAAATGAGGGTATTTATCGATCACACTCAAAATAATGATCACTCTCCTTTCAACAAGGCCTCCAGTTCTTCCCATCTTACATACAATTTTGCCAAATCAGCTTCTTCTTGTGCAAGATTTTTTTGAAACAGACTGATCTCGTCGGCAGGCCGCTGATAAAAATCAGGGGTCCCACACTCTTGATGTAGTACTGCAATTTTTTGTTCTAAAATTTCAATTTGTTGTGGAAGCTTCGCCAACTCTTTCTGTTCCCGGTACGGTAATTTTTTGTTGGATTGGGTCGTAGAAGCCGCCATAACTTTTTTGGGTTTTTCGGCTACAGTAAGTTTTTTTGCTTGCTGCAAACGATATTGTTGATAGGTATCATATCCGCCTAGATAATCATGAAAACGCCGATCATCCTCATAAACTAAAATATTGGTTACTACTTGATTGATAAACGCACGATCATGGCTGATCACAATCACCGTTCCAGAAAACTCCACTAACAACGTCTCTAACAATTCTAATGTTTCGATATCTAAATCATTAGTCGGCTCATCCAGAACGAGCAGATTGGCCGGTTTGGCAAATAATTTCGCCAATAATAAACGGTTACATTCCCCGCCAGATAATGCCGATACTGGTTGATTAAAGCATTCAGGAGAAAATAAAAAATCCTGTAAATAAGACGCAACATGTTTGGTTTGACCCTGAATGGTCACATGATCCGAGCCATCCGCGACATTGGCCATCACCGTGAGCGCTGGATTCAGTTGCCGGCGTAATTGATCAAAATACGCAACACTCAAGCCCGTTCCTAAGCGAATTTGACCCGAATCCGGTACCAGATCTCCTAAGAGCAATCGCACCAAAGTGGTTTTACCACAACCATTCGGACCGATAATCCCCAATTTCTCACCCCGATGCAAAACCAGAGAAAAATCTTGAATCAAAGGTTTATCTTGCATGCGATAATTCACATTTTGAGCTTCAAGAACCAGTGAGCCAGAACGTTTGACATCCCATTGCCAATCTTTAACTCGCCCCTGTTCTTGGCGGCGCTCTTGGTATGCTTCGCGCATTGCCTTCAATGCTCGGACTCGTCCCTCATTGCGCGTACGCCTGGCTTTAACACCTGTCCTAATCCACCGTTCTTCTTCTGCCAAACGTTTATCAAACAGCGCAGCTTCCCTATGCTCCGCTAAACGAAACTCGTCTCTGCGCTCCAAAAATGTGGCATAAGAACAGTCATAAAAACGCAAACGTCCCCGATCCAAATCAACAATTTGTGTGACTACTTTATTTAAAAACTCGCGATCATGCGTCACCAAAATCACCGTTCCAGGATAGGTACTTAGAAACGTTTCCAACCATTCAATAGCCGGCAAATCCAAATGATTCGTCGGCTCATCCAATAACAATACATCGGGCTGTACAATAATCGCCGCAGCTAATAATACCCTGCGTTTCATACCGCCCGACAAGGTATGCAAACTCACATCCAAAGGCAAACCCAAATGCGAGGCAATCGTCTCAATCCGTGGCAGACAATCCCACGCATGCAAATCATCCAGACGCTGATGACTGTGCGCAAGTCCAGCATAGTCTTCCTCTTGGGTTTGTTTGCGTAACTGCAATAATACTTGCCCTACTTCACCCAAGCCCTGCACTACAATTTCAAACACCGACGTCTGCTCTTGATAAGGCACATCTTGGGCCAAACCTGCCACACGTAATCCTTGTTGACGCTTCAGCACACCCCGATCCGGAACAATTAGGCCTTGGAGCATTTTTAATACTGTTGACTTGCCAGCGCCATTGCGACCAACCAAGCCAATGCGTTCTTTGGGCATGATTTGCCAATCCACATTATCCAAAATCTTAGTGTTGGCGATACTAAGACTCAGCTGTTGACAGGACAAAAGACTCATCGTAATACCATAATCGCATCCATTTCGACTTTGGCCCCTCGCGGTAACCCAGCGACCTGAACCATGGCTCGCGCTGGATATGGGGGAGCAAAATGGGCAGCCATCGTTTCATTCACCAAAGTACTATGGGCCAAATCCATTAAATACACAGTAATCTTGACCACATCTGCCAAGTTACCGCCAGCAGCCAGACACAGGGCCTCCATATTTTTGATCACTTGTTTGATTTGGGCCGTAATGTCTTCACTACACAATACCTGTGTTAGCGGATCCAATGGAATTTGTCCAGAAAGATAAATCGTATCACCCGCTTTAATGGCCGCGCTATAAGTACCAATCACTGCTGGTACTTCTGAACTTGAAATTGCCTGCATCATTCCCCCTGTTTTTTTCGATATAAACGCATTACCAATTTATTCGCGCGCAAACGTCGCATTACACGCGCCATATGTTTGCGATCAGTCACTGAGATCGCAAAGGTCACGGCATTATGCCGCCCATCGCGTGGCTCTACAGTGACATTCCCAATATTAGAATCGGTTTCAGAAATCAGAGTGGTTAATTTGGCCAATATGCCCCGTTGATTAGCCACATCCACCGTAATATCCACCCAAAACTCGCCCGCAACCTGATCATCCCAACGCATCGATACAAACTGCTCGGGGTTACGCGATTTTTTTATCACATGGCAATCACTCGCATGCACCAAAATGCCGCGTCCTTGTTGAAAACAACCTACAATATGGTCCCCAGGAATTGGTTGACAACATTTTGCAAACTCGACCACCATCCCTTCTGTGCCTTTAATGGCCAAAGGTGTGAGCGTACTTTCCTCGGTTAATTCATGGTGTTCTAAATCTACAACCAACCGTTTTGCAATGACCATCGGCATCTGATTGCCTGTTCCTAAAGCGTACAATAAATCTTCAAGCGTTTTATAATCCAAATCTCTGAGCAAAACCTCTAAGGTTTCGGGAGGAATTTTATCTGATTGACTTCCCAATTCAGCCAAAGCTTGATCCAATAAACGCTTACCCAACGCGATTGATTCGGTATGATGCTGGGTTTTCAAAAAATTGCGAATATTAGACCGCGCTTTACTGGTAATCACAAAATTCAACCAAGTTGGATTGGGATGCGCATTAGGCTGAGTATTAATCTCTACTGTTTGGCCATTGGTTAATGGCATACTCAAAGGCACCAAGCGCCGATTCACTTTGGCCGCAACGCAATGATTGCCAACATCTGAATGCACCGCGTAAGCAAAATCCACTGCAGTGGATCCTTTGGGCAATTCCATAATATGTCCCTTGGGCGTAAAGACATAGACCTCATCTGGAAATAAATCGATTTTCACATTTTCAATAAATTCTAAGGAGTTATGCGTGCTGCGCTGCATTTCTATGAGTCGCTGAACCCACTCACGTGCACGCAATTGCGCTTCATTGATTTCAAGTCCAGAAGATTTATAAATCCAATGAGCAGCAACCCCATTTTCTGCTACGCGATCCATTTCTCGCGTCCGAATTTGAACTTCCAACGGAACGCCAAATGGCCCAAATAATGTCGTATGCAATGATTGGTAACCGTTGACTTTAGGAATACCGATATAATCCTTAAAACGCAAAGGGACCGGTTTATAGGTTTGGTGCAAAGCACCTAGCACACGATAACAGGAGTCTATATCATCGGTAGTAACTCGGAACGCAAATACGTCTGAAATCTCGGAAAAGGAAGCCTTTTTTTGCCGCATTTTTCGATACAAACTATACAAATGTTTTTGTCGTCCAAACACATGCTCGTAAGGAATATCCAAATCCTCAAGCGCCTCTTGTAAATCATGCTCAATTTTATGGGTTAATTCTTTGCGATTGCCGCGCGATTTCTCTACTGCCGATTTCAAGGCTCGATAGCGCATGGGATACAATGCTTTGAACCCTAAATCTTCCAAGCCGGTAAACATGACGTGCATCCCCAAGCGATTCGCAATCGGGGCATAGATTTCTAAGGTTTCAATCGCTATACGGCGGCGCTTCGCGCTGGGCATAGCACCTAAAGTACACATATTATGCAAGCGATCCGCTAATTTAACGATAATCACGCGAATATCTTTCACCATCGCCAAAATCATTTTACGGAAATTTTCGGCTTGGGCTTCAGCGCGCGATTCAAATTTGATTTTGGTTAATTTGGTGACACCATCCACCAGCGCTGCAACTTCATCTCCAAACAAAGTATGCAGTTCTTCTAAACTCATCAACGTATCTTCAATCACATCATGCAACAGCGTAGCCATGATGGTTTGATGATCTAAGCGCATCCCGGCCAAAATCAAAGCAGCGGCTACAGGATGAGTAATATACGGTTCTCCTGAACGTCGCATTTGCCCTTCATGAGCTCTGAGTGCAATCTGATAGGCCTGCTCACACAGCTCAATTTGTTCTAATTCTAAATACTCTTTTAGGGCTGTTCTTAGATCAGCAAAATAATCCACACAATTAATCTTCTGTCAAAATATCTTTTTTGATCTTTCCTTCTGCGATTTCACGCAATGCCACAACCGTAGGTTTATCATTTTCCCACTCTACCATAGGTTGTGCGCCACGCACTGCAATATCACGTGCTCGCTTAGATGCTACCATGACCAATTCAAACCGATTCTCTACATGTTCCAAACAATCTTCAACTGTAACTCGAGCCATTTTCTGTTATCTCCCAATCAGTATCATTACGCTTATGAGCATTTTACTTTGATGTCAATAAGAATGATAGTAATTTCCGCTCTTGAACTACCTGACGGGCAGTACGCAAACGTTGAGAGGCAACAATCATTGCCAAATCATTGGCCGCTTGCCCAAAATCATCATTGACAATTAAATAATCAAATTCCGCATAATGTTGCAGTTCATCTTGAGCACGCTGCATCCGCTTTGCAATCACAGACTCATCATCTTGTTGACGTTGAATCAAACGATCATGCAGCGCAGCCAAAGATGGGGGGATGATAAAAATACTCACTGCATCCGGAAAATAGCGTTTGATTTGTTGAGCCCCTTGCCAATCGATATCTAAGACAATATCAATCCCTTCGCGCAAACGTTCTGAAATTTGCGCGTAAGAAGTGCCATATAAATGGTCAAAAACGTGCGCGTGCTCAACAAATGCTTGTTGCGCTATCATTGCTTGAAATTCTTCAAACGGTACAAAAAAATAATCCGTGCCATGTTTTTCACCCGGACGCTTGTTACGAGTAGTATGTGAGACAGAAACAGTAATACGCTCCACGCGCTCAACCAAATGACGTACCAGACTGGTTTTACCTCCCCCAGAAGGGGCTGCAACAATAAACAAGCAACCAACAGAATGATCTGTGTTGGTATCCAACGTCATGAAGACTCCCAAAAGTAGCTAAGCATTCAATAATACCTGAAAATTCACAGCGCCTAAAGAGAGGGAATGTTTTTCTCATGACGAGCCTGGTATACTCGCAGTTTTTTTAAGGAAGACCTCATGCGCCCAAGTCGCCGCGATCCCAACCAACTACGCCCTATTACTATCACCAGATCTTATACGCAATACGCGGAAGGTTCGGTGTTGATAGAATTTGGACAAACTAAAGTGGTCTGTACCGCCTCCATCACCGATGGGGTCCCACGTTTTCTTAAAGGGAAAGGCCAAGGTTGGATTACTGCAGAATATGGGATGTTGCCACGTGCCACACATAGCCGGAATGAGCGCGAGGCCAGTAAAGGCAAACAAGGAGGCCGTACCTTAGAAATTCAACGTCTGATCGGCCGATCTTTACGCCGTTGCATCGATTTAAAAACATTGGGCGAAATCACAATTGCCATAGACTGTGACGTCATTCAAGCAGATGGCGGCACGCGAACAGCATCCATTACCGGAGCTTGCGTTGCGCTCAAAGATGCCGTGGATTGGTTATATACTCATGAAAAAATTCGTAAAAAGGCGCCCTTTCATTATGTTGCAGCTGTTTCAGTAGGTCTTTATCGAGGTCAAGCCGTTTTAGATTTGGATTATGCTGAAGATGTATTGGCTGATACCGATATGAATGTTGTTATGAATGAGCAAGGTGAGTTTATTGAAATCCAAGGAACTGCGGAAGAAAAGAGCTTTAGTCGAGCGCAACTGAATGATATGTTAGCTTTAGCAGAAGCAGGTATTCAGCAACTAATTCCCTTACAGAAACAAGAATAAATCATGAACATTAGTATGATAGGGTATGGTAATATGGGCAAGGCCCTCTGCCAAGGTTTGTTAAGCAATCCCAATTACCATTTGCGGGTTGCAGCCCCTTCGTTGGCCGATGCCCGACCAACGCCACGTCTCACGACACAGCCGACGAATTTGGCGATTCTACCCGATGCACAGATCCTCATTTTAGCAGTCAAACCGGCCCAAATGGCTGCCGTGTTAACAGAAATAGGACCTCATCTTGCACCGTCACTCTTAGTCATTTCTATTGCTGCCGGCTTAGATTTGGATTGGTTTGCCAAACATTTGCCGCAACAGACGCCCTTGGTCCGTGCCATTCCAAATATTGCGGCGGCCTGCAGACAATCTGCTACCCCATTGTTGGCCAATTCATGGGTCAAGGCCGAACACCATGCCGCAGCCACCGCGTTATTTCAACAATGCGGACAAATCACTTGGACACAACATGAAAAAGATTTAGATACCATCACCGCTTTATCTGGAAGTGGGTTAGCGTATTTATTTTTATTTGCGCAAGCGATGTCCGAAGGTGCGGTTGCGTTGGGGCTCGCTCCCGACACTGCAAACAATTTTGCAATGCAAACCTTAGCTGGTGCCGCAAGTTTAGCGATGCAGCCCGGACAAACTCTGGTTGGACTACAACAGCAAGTCACCTCCAAAGCCGGCACCACTGCAGCAGCATTGGATGTTTTTGCCCAGCAGCAATTAACCAACACTGTGTTATCTGCCATGCAAGCGGCGGTAACACGTTCACAAACTTTACGCAGCGAGGAAAAATAAATGTCTGGATTGGTTTCAGTAAGCTATTTTCTAATCTCAACCCTATTTGGGTTGGTGACTTTTGTTTTCTGGTTACGTTTTGGCTTGCGGTATTTTCAAATTAGCCAATTACATCCGGTGCGACAAATGGTTCAGCGTCTGACCGATCCGTTATTCGCTCCCATGCTCAAAATACTGCAAATTCGCCTAACGCCTTTTCAACGGTACGATTGGGTATGCCTTGCAGTATTAGTCGGCGTGGAGTGGTTGAAGTTTTTACTGATTTGTATTCTATATTTTGGACATGCACGGATTTGGTTGCTTACTGGCGCGTATGCTTTTGCAGATCTCATCATTCAGCCCTGTGATTTGATATTTTATGCGCTCTTAATTCGGGTTATCATGTCTTGGGTCAATCCGCATTGGCAACACCCTTTGACAACCATTTTGTATGCTGTCACAGAACCTATGCTCCAACAAATTCGTCGCTATCTCCCGATGCTTGCGGGATTAGATTTTTCCCCTTTTATCATGATGATTTTATTAAAAATTGTCACCTTATTTGTAGGAGCATCGTTGCCTTTCCAAGTATAGGATACAGCGTTACTTTGACAGAACTTACGCAAAAACCCGATCTCTTCGTTGGATTGATCATTATATACCTTTTACGGATGAATTTTAGGGATTTTAGGCGATTTGATTTTTGGGGCTAAGCTACGATTAAAAAGGAGTAATAGCCAGTTCTATTGCGAGTTTTTAATCGTAGCTTAGCCCCAATAAGCGATAGCATAAAAACCTAAAATTCATCCGTGAAAGGTATATTAAACAGGCAAGATTGCTGGCCCAGTTGCTATCATATCATTTCGTCGTTGCTGCAAAGATTCGTTGCGATTAACCCGAAATAAGCTCATGCCTATAGCGGTAGCGCCCGTCATAGTCATCGTCGCTGCCGCGTAAAACACCACGCCACCTTGAGTTGCCAAGATCATACCTACCAAGCCTAGCAATAAAACTCCTAGACCCTTTGCTCCTAACGGCGCCATACACGCTTTAACCCACAAAGTATAAATACCACTTCGCTTGCAAGGAACAGCACCCCCAGTTGGGCTACCAGATGAACACAAAGTAGACGAACCAGCCCCTCCTTCACTCCCACTCTCAAAACGTACTTTCAAACCCTTGCTTGGTGATGAATTACTTCTCAACACGCCACGCGGGGTCGTCTCCGAGCTGGACCGCCCCAGGCTTGTGTATCCAATCAACTCTTCCTCTGAAGAGCTGTACAACAGTGTTGCAATTTTTCTTTGTGTAGTCACCTCATAGTTCGTTGCAAACGGTACACCATCATCTGGATACCCGCCCTCCTGGCTGCTACTCACGTCAATGGGTGTAAAACCGTGTTTTAATACTTCCCCGCGATTATTATTTGGGCTTATTTCCAACTTTCGTAGCTCTGTTAAATCAGACATTGTAGGTTTTCTAACCGGCTTAACATCACTCTGTTTACGCATGAGCCATATAGAACTAAATCGACCCCCTAAGGGATCAAGCTTGTGTCGCAGATGAAACTGAGAAACAGTCAAGCTCTCTCCCGTTTCTCTGAGAAAAAAACCCCCAGCTTCATTGTGGGGCTCCATGCGCATAAGTCCTGCTTTTGTCATTCTATAGATAATTAAAAATGACTGAAAAGGTGCGAAGCTTATTGCACATAATTTCCCATCATTATTAGTAATTCTTACAACCTGATTAGAAGATTTGTTCTGGAAAAAATAAATTCCGATACGAAACCATGTTTGGTTGATACGATTCACGCATCGATAGAATACATAAGTCGGTAATGTCATTTTATTTCTCCTAAACCCTGAACAACCATACTAATATTAGCTCAAAAACAAATCAATATATTTTTTTTATGCGCGGTGGAATTTTTTTGTGAACGTTCTCACATAAATCAAAAAATTTTGACTAAATGCTCAATTTTAGGTATATTATGCCACCCTACAAATCCTAAAGAAGCCCAATGAATCATCGAGTCGGTTTTGTCAGTTTAGGTTGCCCCAAAGCACTAGTGGATTCTGAGCGCATTATTACTCAGTTGCGTGCACAAGGTTATGAACTCGTTTCTACTTTTCAAGATGCGGGTGTGGTGGTCATCAATACATGCGGGTTTATTGATGCTGCCGTTGAAGAATCATTGGATACCATCAAAGAGGCCATGCAAGAAAATGGGCGAGTCATTGTCACCGGTTGTCTGGGCGCAAAAGCTGACCTCATTCGCCAAGCTTGTCCCGATGTACTCCATATTAGTGGTCCTCACGCTTACGAAACGGTTGTGCAAGCAGTCCATGAGCACCTGCCTCCCCCCGTAGATCCTTTTACTTCCCTGATTCCACCGCAAGGCATCAAGCTCACTCCACGCCATTATGCTTATTTGAAAATATCAGAAGGATGCAATCAAAAATGCACGTTTTGTATCATCCCCAGCATGCGCGGCCGTTTACAAAGTTATCCTATCTCACAGGTACTGTCTGAAGCGCAACGTCTCAAAACAGCAGGCGTACAAGAATTATTGATCATTTCTCAAGACACCAGTGCTTACGGGGTTGATGTAAAATTTCAGGAAGCACAGTGGCAAGACAAAAGCATCCGCACGCGATTTTATGATTTATGTGAACAATTAGGCGAGCTCGGAATTTGGGTACGTTTACATTATGTATATCCTTACCCCCATGTAGATGAAATCATCCCTCTTATGCGGGATGGCAAACTATTACCCTATTTAGATATTCCGTTGCAACATGCTAACCGACGTATATTAAAAGCCATGAAACGCCCAGCAAGCAGTGAAAACACATTAGAGCGTATTAAAAATTGGCGGAGTATTTGCCCTGATTTGACTATTCGTTCCACATTCATCGTAGGGTTTCCAGGAGAAACTGAAGATGAATTTTTGGAATTACTAGATTTTCTTCGCGAAGCTCAACTTGACCGTGTAGGCTGTTTTCAATATTCTCCAGTTGAAGGCGCGCAAGCAAATTTATTGGACGATCCAGTGCCCGAAGCCATCAAAGAAGAACGCTATCATCGTTTTATGCAAGTCCAAGCGCAGATTAGCTACCAACGTTTACAGTCCAAAATTGGTAGTCAGCAAACTGTATTAATTGATAGCATCACCCCTGAACACATTATTGGTCGAAGTAAAGCAGATGCCCCTGAAATTGATGGCTTGGTTTATATTCAACCCTATGCTGATGCCCAAATTGGAACATTAGTAGAGATAAGCATTACCGATGCCGATGATTATGATTTATTTGGGACGAAGATCAATTGACGAGGCACTAGTATGGAATATTAGACTCTGTTATACTTCGCGCGGTCATAAACGGATCACAACCCTCTAGGTTCTAGGAGTGATTTTGTCTCATAAAGCTGACACATCTCTGACCCATTCAGCAGGAAAATCATGGTTGATTTGTCTTACTGCTGGTTTATTCTTTTTCTATGAGTTCTTTCAACTCAATATCTTCGATGTGATAAATCCTAGTTTACAAGCCGATTTTCATCTAGGCGCTGCGCAATTAAGCTGGATGTCGAGTTCCTTTGTCTGGGCAAATGTGTTATTTCTTTTACCTGCCGGGTTCATTTTAGATCGCTATCCCGTTCGATCGGTTATCTTATCCGCAATGAGCCTATGTGTACTAGGGACACTGGGTTTTGCATTGAGTCACAGTTATACTTGGGCCGCTATGTTTCATGCCTTAACCGGGGTTGGCAATGCCTTTTGTTTCTTAGCATGTGTGGTTTTAGTTTCACGTTGGTTTGCACCTGCTCAGCAAGCATTGGTGATTGGGTGTATTGTGACGATGGCTTTTTTAGGCGGCATGATGGCGCATACGCCCTTTGCCTATTTAGCATTGCATTGGGGCTGGCGCGCGGCGATGGGGTGGGATGTCTTAATCGGCCTAATATTCTTGAGTTTCATCGCTTTGATTGTACGTAATCCAACTCAAACCACATCAAAACCCACACGCACCCAATCATGGTTTAAAGCGTTGACGCACGCAGCAAATAATTCACAAAATTGGTTGGCCGGTTTATACACAGCCTGTCTGAATTTACCCATTATGGTTTTGTGCGCCCTATGGGGCAATACCTATCTAAAAACAGTCCATAATCTAGACCATTTGGCTGCTGCAAATATTGTCAGTCTGATTTATATTGGCAGTATCTTTGGTTGCCCATTGATGGGATGGTTATCCGATCAACAAGGACTCCGTAAACCCATTATGATCGTAGGAGCCCTATGTACTGGACTCACCTTACTGCCTTTGTGCATTCATATCCCTTTGTCGGTCTATGAACTTGCTGTCATTTTCTTTGCACTAGGCTTATTTACCAGTACTCAAGTGATCTCCTATCCTTTGATTGCTGAGAGTAATCCTTCTATTTACACAGGCTCAGCAACAGGTTTGGCTTCTGTGCTCATCATGAGTTCTGCCGGTCTGGCGCAAGTCTTATTTGGTTGGTTGATGATGCATCATAGTCACCATGCCTCGATTCAAGTCGCTGATTTGCGGTTTGCATTTTGGATTTTTCCCATTGCCACAGCCGTGGCATTATTCATGGGTCTTGCATTACGCGAAACACATTGTAAATCGTTAAAATCGTAGGAGTGGAGATGGATATGGCACGTGACTATCGAACTGAGTCATCCTCAAGCAAAGAGCGCTGGCTACCTTGGTGCATCTGTTTTGCTGCCTCTTTATTTTTCTTTTATGAATTCATTCAGGGCAATATGTTTGCCTCTATTGCCGATGATATCATGCAAGATTTTCATATCCAAGCGGGTAGTTTGACGTATTTATCCAGCGTATATTATGTGTCAAATGTCTTATTCTTATTTGTAGCAGGCATCATTCTCGACCGATTTTCCGCGAAAAAAACCATTCTTTGGGCTATGTTGTTTTGCGTTGCCAGTACATTTGTATTGGCCTATGTTCACAGTTTTGTCCTAGCTCTGATCTGTCGTTTTATCACCGGCATTGGGAGCGCCTTTTGCTTTTTAGGCCCCATTCGGATTGCTTCTAATTGGTTTCCTCCACGACGCATGGCTATGATCACAGGCTTGATCGTCACCATTGCGATGACAGGCGGTATGTTGGCCCAATACCCTTTGACCAAATTGGTTCTCTACATCGGATGGCGTTCTGCCATGCTGTGGTTGGGCTGGTTGGGCTTATGTATTCTTGGTTTGATGATGGTTTTTATCCAAGACAAACCTAACCCAAGCAAAAAGTCTGTTAAAATCAGTATATTAAACAGTGCCAAAGTGGCTTATTTGAATCCTCAAACCTTACGTGCCGCCTGCTATGCCAGTTTCATGAACATGTCCGTTGCAGTATTTGGCGCGGTGATGGGCTCGTTATATTTAATGCAACGTTTGGATATCGTGAAAGAAGATGCCTCTTTGATCAACTCTATGTTATTCCTAGGCGCTATTGTCGGTGGTCCGTTGATGGGTTGGTTCTCAGACAAATGGGGGGTCCGGATTCCACCTATGCGTTTTGGTGCCTGCGCTTCCTTAATCACTGTACTGGCCATTCTGTATCTTCCTGTGACTTATTGGATGATGCTAGTTTTATTTTTCTTATTAGGATTATTAACGGCTTCGCAAGTGATTTCTTACGCACTGGTGGCAGAGTCCAACTCTTCGGCCATCACCGCAACTGCCGTCAGTATTGTTTCTATTCTCACTCAAAGTGGCTATGTGCTCTATCAAAATATTTTTTCTACTTTGATGCTCCATCATGGAGAAATGCAGATGATCAACGGCGTACCCGTTTATTCACTCAATGATTACCAATATGCCGCTGTCATTCTACCTTTGGGATTGGTAGGCGCGCTCCTCATTTTATGGGGACTGCGCGAAACCCATTGCCGGCGCAAGTATGAATAAATGGAGTAACTGATTGACGACTATGACTTTACCACGTGTATGTATACTGGTTTTAGACTCTTTAGGAATTGGAGCGAGTTTAGATGCCAAGGCTTATGGGGATGAACAAGCGAATACTTTTGGGCATATCGTCGAAGCGTGTCGCGCCGAAAAGGCCAACCAAGCTGGTCTACGCTCCGGACCATTACAGATTCCAAACTTGGCCAAGCGCGGCTTATACCATGCCGCCATTGCCAGCTCAGGGTCTGCTTTATATGATTTGTCTAAGATTCTTCCACCTGCTGGGTATTTTGGCTATGCGGTGGAACAAAGCCTTGGCAAAGATACCCCAAGCGGCCATTGGGAAATCGCTGGCGTTCCCGTAATGTACCCATGGGGTTATTTTCCTCAAGAAAAACCCTGCTTTCCACAAGCACTCATTCAAATGTTGATTGAACAAGGCCAAATACCGGGTGTATTAGGTCAAATTCATGCTTCTGGGACAGAAATCATTACTGAATTGGGTGCGGAACACATTCGTAGTGGATGCCCGATTGTATATACCTCTGGTGACAGTGTCTTTCAGATTGCAGCCCATGAAACTCATTTTGGATTAGATCGCCTCTATGCCTTGTGCGAATTAGCGCGTACGTTGGTCGATCCTTTGCATATTGGCCGCGTCATCGCAAGACCCTTCGTGGGAGAGTCGGCCCCTACTTTCAAACGAACTGGCAACCGCCGCGATTATGCCAGCCCTCCTCCGCAACCCACTTTATTAGATAAACTGGTGCAGGCAAACCGGGACGTCCTTGCCATTGGCAAAGTCAGTGATATTTTTGCTCATCAAGGCATTAGCCAATCAATCAAAGCAGACGGCAATTCAGCGCTATTCGATGCCACACTGACCACCTTACGCGACGCGGCTCCAGGCAGTCTCATATTCAGTAATTTTGTAGATTTCGATTCTTCCTATGGGCACCGGCGCGACACCATTGGGTATGCCAATGCCTTGGAAGAATTAGATGCTCGTCTCCCAGAATTGGATGGTGTACTACAAGAAAATGATTGGATTGTCATCACGGCAGATCATGGCTGTGACCCCACTCTACCTGGCTCGGATCATACTCGGGAACACATTCCAGTCCTAGTATATGGCCCCAATACCCCAAGCCAATTCATCGGCCGGCGCGATACCTTTGCAGATATCGGCCAAAGTATCGCGCAGCATTTGGGTATTGACCCTTTGGATTTCGGTAATTCATTTATCTAAACCGCACTAAAGACATCCGCTCCCTAACGGTCACGGCTCTGTAAACCAGATTTAAATTGACCAAAAATGCGCTTACCCTAGAATTATCGATAGAGTCTACTATACTAAAAATAGGTTAATCACTTAGTGCACCTGTATGCATGACCGCATCATACAAACGCTCCATCAAACCTCTACTCCAGAGCTGATTGCTACTATAGAAAAAGCTTATTTAGAAGCTGGAGATGATCAGGGTGATATCGCTTCTAGCATAGCCGAAACGCTCGTCAAGCGCGCCAAGCTCCCTAAGCTTTCCTCTTTGGATCTGACTGCAGTCAGCAAGAGCTGCACATCCTGGTCACCGCCATATAGTCCCCGAATCATTCTTTGCGGCTCACGAGCACAAATCACGGATCTCCAAATAGGGGATACGATCATAACACCGGAGGGCGTATGGCAAATGCTCCCTGGCTTCCAAGAACAAGTTATTTTAAGCAAAAAAGAACTGTCAGCCATTCCATCGGATCTACAACCCAATGATCAGACGCCCCTAACCGTCATTAAAAGTAATGATGAGCCCATTGAGGGCGACGAAGAGCCCAGTCTTCAGAAAGATAAATTATTGACTATAGCGCTCAACAAAGCCTGTGTTAAAAAACCGAATAGCCTCTATGTAGGTGGGGAAGACAGTCAAGCAGCCGCGCACGCTCAAGAAGTCATACGAAAATTAAAGCAAGATCATTTGGACAAAGAAATAGCGCATCGCAACCTTTTTGCGATTCTTTATAAAGTCAGTAAAGTAAAAACCGATGTTCAATTCACGCAATATGCGGAAAAAACCTACCAAGAATTCTTAGCGCTACACGCGGAAAGTGGCACCGTTTTAGCTGCAGATGAGTACCAAGCTTATCTGGCCGGAATGCTTCCTAACAAAATTAATTTTAGTAAATTGTCCGACCAAGATCTCGAAGTATTATCCTATTCCGGATACGAATATGTCCCAGCAAGAAGTGAAAGGATTTTTTGCGCCTCATCCATAGAAATCATCAATGATAATGCAGACTTTAGGAAAGGCGACACATTCATTTTACCAACTGGCGTGTATCAGCTAGATAAAAATGGGAGCGTACAGCATATTTTGAATGCTGAGGAAATGCAGCGCACACTCCCAGCAGAGATGGTACCCAATAACGCCACTGAGCTAGAAACAATCGAGCCTAGATTCAATGTCGTAGACATAAACGTGAGTCATAGTGTTCAATTGCCACTATTAATCAATCAAGCGATCCAAAAACACCCTAATGCAATGACTTTAGGAGCAGCTGAATCAGTCGCTGAAGACGCTCAAATTAGCACTACTATTTTCCGGGCGGGTTCTCTAGACATGCTACGCGCGACTGGCCCCCTAAGTCGCGGCCCCACTTACATTGTGCCGGAAGGTATATTCCAGGTCGATAGGGATAACCATCTTCAATGCATCCTTAGCCAAGAAAACATGCAGCAATCCATTCCTGCTACGATGTTACCCAACACAAAGACCTTTCGAGAACAAATCACCTGTTTAGATAGGGCGACAGTAGAAAAATGGAATCAACATACGCGATTAACTCAGTCCTTAATAACTGGGTTTGCAAACAAACCGCATGCGCTTTATTTAGGAAGTCCACTAGGTGAAGCAGTTTGTCGAATTACAGATATCTCTTCGAGCCTTCATTATCTGGCTGAACAAGAGCGTCATCGACGCCAATTAAAAACGAACCTTATTTTAAAAGTATTTAATTTTAAAAATGATACGGATTTTATGCATTATTTCGTGTCACGCCTCTACCCAGGGAAAATGGAAGCTGGAGAATTGTCCGCACATATCTACGGGGTATTACAGAAATCACAAAGAATCAATCTTGCAATACTCACGGATGTCGAGCTCAGAACGTTATACCAACAATGCAGCACTTGGTCCCCAAAAATATCTTCTAGAATTCTTTGCTGTCGAACATTTCCAGAAAATGCTCGTATTGGCGATACAGTGATTTTACCTGATGGTGTTTATCAAATCCGTATCGATGAATTATCCGGCAAGGTCAAACAAGAAAAATTAATTAATCAAACTGAGTTGTCTGCTTTAGACATACTAGATTTTATCCCAGATGCAGCCAAAGAAATTCGCATCATAGATGATTATGGTACCGAGGATGCGCAGGAATTAATAAAACTACTCAACCCTATCATTCGCTCTCGCTCACAAGGCATGTATTTGCATGAATTACCTGGGAGAGAAAGCGAATCTTATGGTGCAGTCACGCATACTTTAAAACAAATGGCAGAACAAGAGTTGGCCACAAGAGCGCTTAATCGCTTTAAAAAACCTGAAACCAGCAAAGCATGGTTCTCTTTTTCAGGATTAGGTCTATTCAGCTCTACACCTAAAGTAGTTCCGATACAAACCAGCACCAGTCAAGAAGACTTGGATCGCCATCTTTCCAGTCAAACCCAAGCAAATCCCTCTCATCCAGCAAAAATGACTATCAAACAATTACGCACTGGTGTTACTCGGTTAAAAGAATTAAAAATGCAAGAACCTTCGGAGCTCGCACGCAGACTAACCCCATCTAGCGCAGTAATGTTCGCACAATCAGACATGCAACCCGAAGCGCCTCGATCTATACCGGACGTCCAAGAATCGATGCATTACATCAAAGAAGATCTCAATTTAAATTTGGGAACCAACTTTACAGTATCCAGCGTAGGTTCCGATAAAAAAACTGTTCAAATCATACAAGATCAACGCGTTGTTATGGAGGCCAGTCCCGATACCGTTGCTATGTACAAACCTCTGTTGCAAGCCAAACTAAAAGATCAGCAAAAAGCAGAATTATTTTTAAATGCTTTGGGCATCCCGCCTACACAGGGCAAACAAAAAGTTGAAGTGCGAGGTGGTCATCACAATCTGCGTGTCGCGATTAGAAAATTATTTAAAGAATACAAAGATAAAGAGCATTTACAGCAGGATAATGATACAGATACGTCCTCCCATGGAGAGTCACTGCATTAGGATAGCTCTAACGGCACTAAGTCCTGTAAAAGTTACCCCTCGAAGCCTATGCACAAAATATCCCTAGCTTATGCATCACACCGTTCCAGTCACCAAGCGCTTCACAAGACCAGGGCCTTGATAAATCAAACCGGTGTATACTTGCAATAAGGCTGCACCTGCCGCTATTTTTTGCTGAGCTGCTTCTACCGTATCAATTCCGCCCACTCCAATCAACGTCACCTCATCGCCCACAACTTCTTTTAACACAGCCAAACAAGCCGTTGCTCTTTGCAACAAAGGTCGACCACTCAACCCCCCTTGCTCATTTCCATGCACACAATGCTGTACGTCTGCTCGTGCACAAGTGGTATTAGTTGCAATAATCCCATCGATACCTTGGGTACGAATAATCTCTGCCATCGTTTTCAACGTCTCGTCTGTTTCATCCGGCGAAATTTTAATCACCAACGGAACATAGCGTCCATGCAGATCTGCCAGGCGCAATTGAGTCTGACGTAATGTTTGGACTAGATGCAAAAAATATTCTTTTTGTTGTAAGAGACGTAAATCTGGCGTATTCGGTGAAGAAATATTAATCGTAATATACGATGCGAATGGGTATACCCGCTCCATACAATAGACATAATCTTCTACAGCATGGGGCAATGCGGTCTCTTTGCCCTTGCCAATATTCACCCCCACAATGCCTTGGTATTGCATGCGTTGCAAATTTTCCACTAATATCGCGACACCTGGGTTATTGAATCCCAAACGATTAATCAAGGCATGTGCTGGCGCTAGGCGAAATAATCGCGGCTTAGGATTCCCTATTTGCGGCAAAGGCGTCACCGTACCTACTTCAATAAACCCAAAACCCAGTTTGGCCAAAGCATCCACGTATCGACCCGATTTATCGAACCCGGCTGCCAAACCGATACGATTCGGAAACTGCAAACCCATTATCTGTTGCGACGACTGCTGCGGCAATACTTTAAAAAAATGGTTTGGCACATAATCCAAGGCTTTGAGAGCCCATGCGTGCGCACGCTCTGGCTCAAGTAAAAATAAGCAGGATCTGAGCAAAGAGTAACCCATTGGAAAGTCCTTATGACGAGTATCAATCCTATGCTATACTCGTTATATTCTCATATTTTTGCAAGCATCATGCGTATAAAATTTTGGTATATTGTGCTGTTCATTTTCCTAGTTCCCAACGTGTATGCGAGCGATCTCCAAAATCTCGAACAAACTTGGTCGGACACGGTTATTACAACCAAAATAAAAGCGGAATTCACAAAAAACTCACATCTTAACCCGTTGAAAATTTCAGTAAAAACTCATGATGGGGTGGTTACCCTACGTGGGCATGCCAAAAATAACCCAGCTTTTGTAGCAGCCTTGCGGATTGTCGCCAATACACAAGGTGTCCGATCCATCAATACCAGCAATTTTGATATCAAATCAGTCAACTCGAGCCTCACAGATGCTTACATTACTACTAAAATTGAAGCAGCCATATTGGAAGCCAAGGTATTCGAAGATGAATCTATTCCTCTAGTGGGTATCAATACCTCTACTACCAATGGAATTGTTACATTGACCGGCACAGTTAAAAACAAACACTCCATCGATGTGATACTGAAACGTGTTCATCATATCCATGGTGTTGCAAAAATTGTATCTAATCTCAAGATTACGGAAGCTACAAGCACCTAGGAATGCTATGAAACCAACGATATTGGTCATCAGCTGTGCACATGGAAGCAACGAGGTTCCCCAAAAATATTGGCCTCTGTTCGAAGACAAAGAATTACTATTACAAACTTCACGCGCCTATGACATCGGGGCAAAATATATTACCCAGCATTTACATAAAAACCTAGGATGCGATGCGGTCGAGGCCAAAGTCACCCGTTTATTGATAGACTGCGATCACAGCCCCCACCACGCGCACTGTTTTTCTAGATATAGCAAAGGTCTTTCAGCTGACAAGAAGCAAGCTTTGATTAAAACGTATTACGAACCCTTTCATCGTGATTTACAAGAAAAAATTGCTGCACATATTGCACAGGGCCAACAAGTATTGCATCTTTCCATTTTCACATTCACGCCTATTTTAAAGGGGTTGTTTTTAAAAACCGCTATCGGTGTATTATATGACGCCCATCGCCATGCGGAGAAGGAAGTTGCTCGGATCTTTCATGGTTTACTCGACAAAGAAACGCCACCGTATAAAATACGACACAATTTTCCTTTTTTAGGTACCCACGATTACATCGTCAATTCATTCAGAAAAAAATATGCTGAACAAGATTATTTAGGGATTAAATTAGGCATCAACCAAGCCTTGGTCCCTAATGCGCCTGAGCAAGCTATGATGTGCAAAATTTTGGCACACACTTTGCATGAATTGTTAAATTTGCTGTAGCATTTTCAGGAAAAGCTTCCATTAAATCAACGAATTTAATCAACAAGGAGAAGACGATGCAAAACAAAGGAAAACCATTTATAATTTTGGGGTTAATAGCAACTATGTTTGGAAGTACCTGTGCCGCATCAGTACAATGTTCCACATTACAAGCAGGCTCCTGCCCTAACTATCATGGAAATGAACGTGAATGTCTCAAACACTACCAAACATCAGGTGGCATAACACCAACTTGCTCAGCAGGTGTCAGTAGCGCGAAAGATAGTAACTCTTGCCAAGCTGTAGATGGAAAGTGGGAAACATACAGGGGGTCTTCCTACTGCAAATGCCCATCAGTCCCTAATGCAACATGCACATATAACCACAGTAACTCCGGTTGCTATGGTAATGGCACAGCCTGTACCACTGAACCATCAACTTAACTAATGCATCTATTAACACAATTCTAGACGCGCAAGGAAATTCCCTATTCCGCGTTTCCTTGCAAAACCTGAATGCTTACTGTGTAAATACCGATGATTCAAAATACGATCTCACGCTATTCATCTCAATCTTATATTTCAATCGTGATGAGTCATTCATTTCTGTTCACCAGAATATCGTTACCCATGGAGTCTAACAGTTTGCGCAAATACCATAGATATTCAAAGCATGACCCGTCATTTTAAAGCAAGCTTTGTTAGCAATTTGATGTTGTCGAGACTCAATAACTTCATCCAAAAACTCCTCAACACGACCGCATTTAACACAAACCAAATGATCATGGTGGGTATCTTGGCGTAATTCAAATACAGAGTACCCTCCTTCAAAATTATGGCGATCAATCAATCCCGCGGCTTCAAATTGAGTCAACACCCGATACACGGTAGCCAAACTGACTTCCTCGCCCATATCGATCAATTTTTTATAAACATTCTCCGCGCTCAAATGATGTTCGCGAGCTTGTTCAAGAACTTGCAATATTTTCACGCGGGGGACCGTAATTTTCAATCCTGCTGATTTTAATTGGTTGCCCTCTATCACAATAATATCCTCTCCCCTCTTATTTTTAACCTTTGCATGGTACAATGCGCTACTATTTTGAATACCTATACTATAAGGCAAAAAAATGCGAATGAAAACCATTCTTATTTTAATAAGCATTGTTCTGTCACTGACCCATTGTTTATCGTATGATTTTTCAAGAAGCAAAGTACAACAAGGTAATATCTTATCCCCTGCGCGTATTGCTCATTTGAAATTAGGTATGAGTAAAACAGATGCCGCGATTTTAATGGGAACCAGCTTGATTAGCCCCATGTTCAACCAAGACCGCTGGGATTATGCGTACACATGGAGAAGAGGGTCGAGTCCAAATATTGTTCGACATTTGACATTATTTTTTTCTAATGATCGTTTGGTTAAAATTGAGAAAGACGTCAGCGCTCGCAAGCCGACATAAGACGAACCAAGGCCCCATAACGTTAACGGGGCTTGTTACGGACGTCATTATTCTCTTGAATTTCTTGTATATCTTCTATTTTTTTATGTAATTCACTAATCTGTTTCTCAATTTTCGTCACCTGTAACGCTAATTTCGGTTGGATCGTATTATAGTATCCTGGGGCATCAAAACTATTTTCCAACGTTGCATGCTGCATTTTAGCCTGTTGATAATCTTGAAAAGCTTGCGCACATAAAACTCTTAACTGATTCACCTCAGGCGGCTCTGGCGTGGTATATCTATAACACTGTAATTTTTCATTAACTTCATAGTATTTTTTCGCACACCGTGTAACCGTGTCTTCAGACTGTTTTAGCTTCACTTCTTCGTCGTTTATCTTACCAATTTTCGAGAGCAACTGTTCTTTTTTCATTTGCAATGATTTAACTTCATCCTCTGTTGTTTTTGTAATCGCTTCTTTAGCAACACTGAGCCCGGATTTAAGGTAAATCTCTCTAAATTGGTAAGCGTTCGCAATTAACTGATCAACCTGCCTCTCTGTAGCGCTAAGCTCCTGATTATTCGCGTATGGACCTAGATATCTTTCCATCTGTTGAACAACCTTCAATCGGTCTAAAATATCCTTTGCTAAGGGAGAAAACAAAGCAACCATTGCCGGATCGTCCCAATGAATTAATTCCTGCAAGCGCATTTTACTATCGCGCAAATAATTATCCACACCGTGATACGCCACTGAATGAAATCTTCTATATGAGATCGAGTTGTGATAAGTAATTTTTGTCGTATCCAAACTATCAATATCCTGTCGAATATCCTGCGCGCTTTTGCCCATTAATAGTCCTTTTTATAAAAAACCTACATTCAGGCGAATGTTATTGAGTATATAAGGAAGTATAGTACAAAAATTAGCGTCTATTCACCTCAATTTTGACGCTCGATTAAACGTCAGATTTGAGTGCATCTTGAAAGGTAATGGTTAAAAAATTATTACTAATTTGGAGAGAGATCAAACTAAGTCAGACAAAACCAACATGTCATCAAGACAACGGCTTTGACTTCGCTTGACGGCGCCGCTTTTCTTTCGGATCCAGCAATAAGGGGCGATATAATTCCACCCGATCACCAGGCTTTACCAACGTATCCCAATTGACACATTTCGCAAAGATTCCGACGGCCAAATCGGCTACTTCGGGACACTGGTGTAAAAAACCAGACGCTTGCACCAAAGCATTCACCGTCATGCCCTCAACCCAAGGACTAGAAAATAGCAATGGCTCTGCAGCGCGCGGAGCATACACTAATTCGCAGTCCTTATGGGGAGAAAAATAGTTACTTTTTGTCATACACGTTAACAGCTCGCTCGCAAAAAGCATCGACTAATGTATCGGTCACTTGCTCAAATACAGGCCCCAATAACATAGAAAACATACGGCCTGCAAAATCAAATTTCAAATCCAGGGATACGAGGCACCCTTCTGGTGTTTCATCAAACCGCCAAAATCCTTCGAAATGGCTAAAGGGACCATCGACCAACCGCATTTCAATCATTTTATTGGCTTGCAACCGATTACAGGTTGTAAATGATTTGCTCATACCAGCCGCTGTGATCGTCAACGTAGCTTGGATTTCATCAGCATCTTTATGATGAATCACGCCTGAAGAAAAATAAGGCAAAAAATCTGCATAACATTCAATATCATTGACCAAATGATACATTTCTTCGCAAGAATAGGAAACCAAACGAGATTTTTTTACTACCGTCATAACGTCACCCCCTGAGTAACATGCTGAATTTGAGCTTGCAACCACTGTGCAATATCACTCACTTCTTGCATGCAGATGGTATGTCCCATAGCATATTCTTTCCAAATAGTCTGAGTATATCCTTGGGATTTGACAAAAGCATAGGACAGCTTTGTCCAATCTGGCATCACAACCTGATCCACTGTACCCATCGCCATAAAAATAGGTAAATCCGGGTGTTTAGGCGCAACACATTCTTTCTGCAAAGGTAAATAGGCCGACAAAGCTAATATACCACCCAATCTGCGTTGGGAACGCAAGCCCATTAATAAAGCCATGGCCCCCCCTTGCGAAAAGCCTGCAAGATAAATTTGTTGTGGCAGAAATCCTCGCGCAATTTGCGCAGCGATAATATCATCAATTGCACGTTCAGATGCCATAATCCCCTCGCGATCTTCACGATCTTGAAGGTTCAATCCAGTCACATCATACCATGCTGGCATGGGCATATGATTATTTATAGTAACGGGACGCACTGGGGCATCCACAAAAACATGGCGAATAGGCACCGTTATAGACGGAAAGCCTTCAACAACGCCGCGCATATCCGCACCATTTGCGCCAAGTCCATGCAGCCAAATCACACAAGCTTTGGCCGGATGCACAGGCTCATCTGTATAAGTATTCAACACAAAACTTTCCATCCATAAAACCCGTAATTATCGCTAATGCTTAACCAATTGGCAAGTTTTACCTCACCGCTTCACCTTTCCTCCTAGAGGGGATTAAAAATTTTTTGGGTAAATATACCTTTCACGAATGAATTTTAGGTTTTTATGCTATCGCTTATTGGGGCTAAGCTACGATTAAAAACTCGCAATAGAACTGGCTATTACTCCTTTTTAATCGTAGCTTAGCCCCAAAAATCAAATCGCCTAAAATCCCTAAAATTCATCCGTAAAAGGTATATCGTTTATGTCGCATAATGATTAAAATTATTGGCTCAGGTATACCCTTCATCCGTGGAGAGTATGTTCCGAAACGAGCCAGAAATAACATTCCATATTTAGCTTTGCGCAAGAGTGGGGTGTTATTTCTGGCCCGTTCCTTAGACAAGGAAGTCACTTATGAGGTCAGGGGTTCAGCCAAATGAACTAGAACAAGGTCTTGAACTGTTACAAGGAAAATCAATTCTTATTCATTCTCAAGAAGATCTGAGTGACAGTATTCAATTCTTTCGTTACATTCCTTTATTAGTGCAATTGGGAGCACGGGTATTTCTCGAAATACAGCCTGCATTAATTCCGCTTTTTTATGCCTGGCGTAATACAATTAGTCTTATTGCTACAGGGGAACCCTTACCTTCTTGTGATTATCATTGTCCCTTGATAAGTTTGGCGCGATTGTTTAAAACAGAAATGGATATGATTCGTCGTTCAATACCTTATTTGTTTCCTGATATGAATGCCCTTAAAGCATGTCAAAAAAAATTAGGGTATTCCAGCCGTCAACGTATTGGTATTGCTTGGAAAAAATGTTCGCTTCCCCTTACTACTTTACTAACATTACAGCAAGCCAATCTGGATTTCATTTGCTTACAGAAAAATATTGATTTCGAAGAAAGCAAAGAACTTGATCACTATCAGATCGCCCACCATAGTTTGGAGTTGAGCACGCTCACAGGGACAGCCGCATTGATTTCATGCTTGGATTTGGTGATTACGATTGATAATTCTATTGCTCATTTGGCTGCAGCCATGGGCAAAGAGGTGTTGGTTTTATTGCCATTTTCTGCAGAATGGCGTTGGTTTTTACATCAAGAGGATAGCCCTTGGTATCCTAATGTCAAACTTTTCCGACAAGAAACATCCGAAGATTGGAATGCGCCCTTGGTCCGTATAAAAAACGCACTGATGATACTACCCTCTATCGAGCATCAGATAGTGACTAAAAATTTAATGAATGAAGCTCATCTGCAATTCCAAAATGGCGTGTTTTTTAAAGCAGAGCAAATTTATCGCAGTATCTTGATAAAAAATCCAGAATCTCATCATGCATCACAAGGCATTGCTTTGGCAGCACTGCAGCAAAATAATATGGCAGATGCCATTCAATTTATGCAGCAAGCGGTAGAAATAGCGCCTAAAACTGCTTTGTATAGACGCAATTTAGGTGAACTGTTACGCCGAGTGCGTCAATTGAGAGCAGCTATAGCATCGCATAGCATGGCCATCAGTTTAGAGCCTACGTCTGCCGAAAATCATTTTCTATTAGCTTTGGCCTATCATGACAATCGTCAATTTGAATTGGCTATTCAACATTATCGTATCGCATTATCTTTTGATCAAAACTATGGTCTGGCTTGGAATAATCTTGGCGCATCTCTTGCAAGTACGGGAGATAAGCATCAAGCTAAAACTGCTTATGCCGCAGCGATTCGTTTAAATCCCCATCATGCAGAAGCGCAAAATAATCTAGGCGCTATTTATAGTGAAGAAGGTCAAATTGATGCAGCACGCACCCATTTTGAGGCAGCTATTGCAGCAAATCCAGATTTTATAGAAGCGCACTATAATTTATCACTGATAAAAAAATACACAGCAAGCGACACGCACTTAATGACATTAGACGCTTTAGCCCAGAAAATAAATCATTGCTCAGTACCTACTCGGATTCATTATTATTTTGCACTAGGGAAAGCGCTGGATGACTGTCAACAATATGCGCGTGCTTTTAAAGCCTATGCTGAAGGCAATCGATTGCATTATTTGCAAAAACCTTGGAATAAAACACAAATACATGACATTGTCGAAAACTTGCCTACCGTATTTTCTCAATCTTTTTTAAAACAACCGACGCAGACAAATGAAACACGTTGCCCCATTTTTATTGTGGGAATGCCAAGAGCAGGCACAACGCTTATTGAGCAAATACTTTCTAGCCATAAACAGATTTATGGCGCAGGAGAATTAAGTATATTAGATGATCTCATCCAAGAGGCTTGCCTTGCTTCTCGTACGCCATTTAATACTTGGGTTACTCAGTTAACGGATGATGAATTGGCAAAGCTAGGTGAAAAATATTTAGATCAAACTTGGACATTAGCGCCAGACAAACAATTCATTATTGATAAAATGCCCAGCAATTGTTTTTATATTGGCATGATTTACCGCATGTTCCCTACTGCAAAAATTATTCATGCCATTCGCGATCCCATGGATTCTTGTTTTTCTTGTTTTACTCATTTATTTAAGACCAGTATGTTATTCGCCTATGATCTCGGTGCATTGGGAGAGTATTACGCATTGTATTCCCAAGCTATGCAGCATTGGCAGAGCGTATTGCCATCAAACGTTATTTTTGATTTGCCTTATGAACAAATGATTGCTCAGCATGAAGCGCTTTCAAAACAGCTCTTAGATTATATCGGATTGCCTTGGGACCAGAATTGCCTTAATTTTTATAAAAATGATCGTGTCGTGAGAACAGCCAGCCTAATTCAAGTTAGACAACCTATCTATAAATCCTCCGTACAACGCTGGCAACATTTTGCCGAAGAGCTACAACCCTTATTACAGATGGTTGCCCCTTATCGGCATAAAAAAGGAATCAGTGCATGATGTCAGTCGATGAGGCGATGCATAGAGCAACGCAATTGCAGATGGAAGGTAAATTAGAACATGCTGAAACCATTTTAAATCGTATACTAGCCATTCATCCAGCACATGCGCATGCCCTGCATTTGTTAGGAGTTATCGCCTATCAAGTCGGAAAAATTAGTTTGGCTGTGATCTTAATCGAACAAGCCATTCAACATAATCCCCATGTTGCCTTATTTCATAGCAATCTAGGAGAAATGCATCGCAAATTAAAAGCAACTGATTTAAGTATTCAGTGCGGACAGCATGCCGTTGCGCTAGATCCTAATTCTGCAAACTCTTTGTCTAATTTAGGCATAGCTTATTATGATGCCAAACAGTATGAGCAGGCAGAAAAATGCCACAAACAGGCACTTGCGATCAATCCACAATTAAGCAACTCACTTAACAATATGGGCAGCCTATATAAGGCCTATGAAAAAACACAGCAAGCAATTGAATTTTATCAAGCGGCTATAGCCGCCACCCCTGACTTCATTGAACCCTGGAATAATTTGGGTGCGCTGTTTTTATTCCAACAGAAATATAAACAGGCATTGGATTATTTGAACCATGCGATTCTCTTAGCACCCAATTTTGCTGATGCACACTGTAATCTAGGACTCACATTACTGGATTTAGAACAATGCGATAATGCTTTGCTGCATTTTGAGAAAGCAGCGCAATCAAACCCTGATTGCGCAGAAGCCTATTATGGTTTCGCAAAATTGTATTTATATCGGCATCATTTTACCGATGCCGAATCTTGTATTCGTAAGGCAATACTGATTGATCCACAGAAGATTGAGTTTTATCAAGTTTTGGCAGACATTTATCAAGTGCAAGGTCAGCAAGCACAAGCGTTATTCTATTTAGAGCAAGCACTGTCGATGGATGCCACCATGTCTAGTTTATACCTTAGCAAAGGCAATGTGTTGATGGAAATGGGCGACATATCCAAAGCAGAAGAACAGTTTTTAAAAGTGACTCCAGAGCCCATCATGGACATGCGTATCCTTGCACATTATGGCTTAGTTCAATTACGCAAGGTGAAGGCAGATAATGCCAGTCTACAAGATTTATTATCGATCACTCACGATATCCAAGCAGTATCACCCAATAAATTACCCTATCTCTATTTTGCTTTAGGAAAATGTTATGACGATATGGGTGAATCCGCGAAAGCATTTGAGTATTTTAACCAAGGCTGTCGTTTAAAACGTCAGTACATTACTTACAATACCGCAAAGCAGCTCCAGTTTACCCATCAACTCATGCATTGTTTTACCCCACAAACCATTGAATCCTTACAAGCATTCGCCAATCCCTCTACATTACCCGTTTTTATTGTCGGTATGCCACGCTCGGGTAGCACGCTTGTCGAACAAATTTTATCTAGTCACGCGCAAATCTATGGTGCTGGAGAGTTAAAACAATTGAATAATTTGATTCAATGGCCCATTAAAAACCAGCAATCGACTGTGTATTATCCAGAAAATATACTGCATTTTTCACCTGAAATATGCCACGCTATCACCGATCAATACGTATCGTATGTACAACATTTTTCTCCTGATGCGCTCCGGATTACTGACAAAATGCCACACAATTATATTGCTATCGGACTGATTCATGCATTATTCCCGAATGCTAAAATTATTCATGTGAAAAGGAATCCAATGGATACCTGTTGGTCCTGTTATACGCAACTTTTTGCTCAGGGACAGCCGTATTCTTATGATTTAGCAGAGCTGGGCCAATATTATCAATGTTATGAGCTTATCATGCATCATTGGCGCGCTATCCTTCCAGCCGGTGCTTGGTTGGATGTAGAGTATGAAGTCATGGTTAATAATTTGGAACCTGAAGCACAACGCTTAATTGATTTTTGTAATTTACCTTGGGATCCCGCTTGTCTTGCTTTTTATCAATCGAAACGCCAAGTGCGTACGGCTAGTTTTGCACAGGTACGGCAACCTATTTATACCTCATCCATTGAGCGTTGGCGGCGCTATGAACAAGAGCTTACGCCGCTGATTCAGATTTTGAACACGCAAGCAGGGCTGAGGACTGAGTGCTCCCTTCATTTTAAAACCAGCCACATGTCTGAGACTTAAACGACAATGTCACCGTTTCAATTTCTTTTTAACCGTAGCGTTGTCAGTGTTTCGGGGTCCTGTAGCGTGCTCGCAAGCTGCGCGCTAGGAGCCCTCCGTAGCGCCACCCCTCAATCCAGATCGATCTCCATTGAGGGGTGGCATGTTGGTTGCTATTTTGCGCGCACAGCTTGCGAGCACGGAAAATAGTAACTAATATGACAGGACCCCGAAACACAGTTTTCAAGCAACGGCTCGTTTAAAAAGAATTTAAAACGGTGACATTGTCGTTTAAAACCCAGACATGCCAATGGTTTTTAACACTCATACCTCAGGGTTGTGCGTCAGTCCTATCAAGAGGGCATCCAATCTGTTACCCAACAACAGACATGGTCAAAATTCGGCATCACCTTAATGTTTGGTTTTTTTTCTGTAGGAAAATGCTGAGCAAATGCAAAGGCAACCTCTTTAGGAACCACCCTATCTTGGCCCCCTACCCAATGAGTTTGTGGAATAGATATTAGATTTTTCCATTCATCAGCAGGGTTTAAAGATCCATATAGCGGGGTTAAACCGTCCTGTTTCACCCAATAATCTGTATCCAATATTGCCGCAACGGTAACCAACTGAACCACATCGGTACGTCTAGCAGCAACTAATGTCGCGATAGTACCCCCACCTGAATAACCTACCAATACGAGTTGTTTAGCATGATAATATTTTTTTAAATACGTCACTGCTTGGTTCATAGACTGGATTACTTCGGGTGAAAAACGCAAATTAGTCCAATATTCTTGCCGACAATTTCTCCACTCTTCTTGAAATACAAACTGACAAGGTCGAGCTAAATAAGCGACCGGATAGTCTTTTTTATCGTGAATGGCCATTTTCAACCCACTAGAAACATGGGGACTTGGATTATTGGATGGCCTGTTTTTAGACAACCAGGCCAAGCCATCACCTTCTATATAGACGGTTAAAGTTTTAGTTTTTTTGGGTGCTGCTGAACCATAGGCCTTCAATGTAAACGCACTGGTATGAATAGCATGCTCTTTCCAACCAACCTTTTTCGCAAGCTGAGCGGCGTGCACTGAGCGTGACTCTGGGGAAGGTATAGTTGATGATATGCATCCCGATAAATACAAACAGCTAAGTATGATTAATAATCTCTTACAGTTTATATTTGATGGTTGCAGCGCCAATACCACTGTATGCATTGTTCCCTGCTTGTACGTCATAGTTTAGTTCAATAGTGAACGGTTTAGTTGGACCTGTGATCGATAAACCCGCACCACCTCGAAATACTACTTCATTAAATTGCACGCCAAAAGTTGAAAAACTGGTGCCACTGGCCACAAAAGTAGACATAATTTGCGGTTGACTATTCATCACATCACCAGCAATACCTGCATACCCAGTTAAAGCGATATCATCATGTTGATTTTTTAGGGTTGTCAGATGATAAGCGGCATTAGCATAAGCACCAAGAACAAGAGAAGAGTTGTTATTATTGGCAATAGATAAAGCCATAGGAGATCCAGACTCCTGATAACTACCTTGATTGATAAATACGTAACTGGCATCAATCTCCGGGGTCAATACCAAATTTGGGCTAAATGCGGTGGTACTCCATCCCGTCTCCGCACGGATATTAGTAAACCAGCTATGGTATGCGCCTGTTGCAGTACTCGTATACAAAGGAATGGAGCGGTTGGTATTATTGTTTTCGTATCCCACCAGACCTTGTCCGGCAAAATAGACCTGATTGGGAAGTTTTTTAGCGCCATACAACATGCCTTGGTAGGCATTACTATTAATTGATTGGCCACTGAGTACCGACTTGCCATGCATATTATCTCCACCAGCTGCAAACGCCCCCCCAAACAACCCATCATTGTTTAGTTCTACGTCCTTTCCAATCACAGCGCCATATGCTGTAGCATTAAATCCATTCACTGTATTCCGTTCATTTTGTGTCATGGATGCGCCGTAAGGCTTGAGCCATACCTTACCCGGTTGATAAAACATCGCATCTCCCGCTGATTTACCGCGTAAGCTACTCCACATAGGCACGATGTCGACAACAGCTCGGGTTATCAATTGAATCATTTGAACGTTTTCATTGGTTAATTCTGACGTTGCTTGGCTTGCAGCGGTTTGCAATGCGCTGGCTGACGATAATGTGCTGTAAGAACCAAATACCGAATTTCCCGCTGCTACTTGTCCCATGATTGCGTTCGCAGCACCTTGACAATAAGCGCCTTGGCATACCGCTGAAGCTTCTGGATTAATCGCGGTAGTAAGATCAACTCCCGTACCGGCATTATTAAGTGCGGCAGTAAAACCCCAAATAAAACTATTGGTACTAACATTAAATCCATTCGTTGGTAGGGGCAAGGTGCTACCACTATTGATCACATTGAATAAGACATCGCCTAAATGAAGTGAAGAGTTTGGCTCAATTTGAGCATAAATATCACCGCTTTGCGATAAATCGGCCACACCAGTCACAGCTAACTGACCGTAATTGGTTGTACTGGAAACATTAGTTTGAAACAGGGCTCCCGTGTTTTGCGTATAAGCACCTGTGATGATTCGTAAGCTATCTGCGACCGCTAACGTACCTGAGTTGTTAACACTACTGCTGGCAATAATGTTATTCGCCATATTAAATACGGCATTCTGATTGATATTAAAATTGTTAACGGCGTAATCGCCCTCACTGGTAAATTCCGCTCCATTAGTAATAGTCAGATCTGTATTGCTAGCCTGTACTGCTCCTATAATCCGCGCGGTTTTACCCAGAATATCAATATTACCCACGTCACTAGCATTAGCAATATTAATTGCAGCCGTGCCGCCCTGGATGATTCCACTATTGGATATGCCCCCAGCGATGGTTGAGTTGCTGGTAGACGATATACCATAGTCACCACCGCTGATTGTTCCACTATTGGATATGGCTCCGTTGATGGTTACCTGGGTGGTAGACAATATACCATAGACGCCGCCACTGATTGTTCCACTATTGGATAGGCCTCCAGAGAGCGTTGAAGAACTTAAATATATACTGGTATCATCACCGTTAATGATGCCACTATTCGAAATGCTGCCACTCACCTGGCTATTACTGCGGAGTAATATACCTTGTGCACCATGAATAGTCCCAGTATTGGAGATAGTACCTAGTATATTTCCTTCATTCACGCTAGCAATACCGCCACCAGAGGTACTTTCAATTATTCCACTATTAGAGATGTCTCCGTTGATTTCACTGAGACTTAGGAGCAAAGCATTACCGCCAACCGCCGTAATCGAGCCTTGATTAGTAATGTCACCGGTAATGGCTGAATGAGATAAGATTGATATGCCACTGAAGTTGCCACTACTACTTCTAATTGTCCCATTGTTCGATAAACCGCCTTGGATAGCAGTACCGTTGCCGATAAGTAAGCCGGTACCTATAGCATTTATAATCCCACTATTAGCAAGCCCATTTGTCAGTGAAGAATTTTGCATAGCTATACCATTAGCACCCGCACCAGACGTACCCGAATTATTGATCGTGCCTCCTGACTCGACCAAAATAAAAGAGTTTACCGAGGGATTATATGCTGTCATAAGAACCCCCCCCACTGTCCCAGTGTTTGCCACAGTAACACTGGAGTTTGGTGCGGTAAAAGTACAAATTGCAGTGCTAAAATCCGATATTATAGTAGAACACGGATCCGCCATAACTACTTCCGCATTAAGACTAAGAATGGCAGATGCAGTTGCTTTGAGCGCGGTATGTTTCATTTTAGTATGGCGAATTTTTTTATTGTCTCGAATGTCCATATATGCGTTCTTTAGTCCTTAAGAACTACGCGGTTCCTTATCACCTACTTTTAATATCCCAAATGGAACAAGTCCCCAAATTCTTTCGTGTAAATAAAAAAATACTAGTTTGCACCCAAAATCTATAGATCCTATATATAAAGCGAACTGTGTTTTTCCTGTAGCAATATAAACAACCAGCATGGTGATGAGACTGCCGTTTAAACGCCAACTCAATGCTTTCATCAAACTTCGAGTATGTGATTCTTTCACATTCAAGACTCCTGGGGGGATTCTTTTTATAGTAAAGCTATGTTTCGTCTTGTGCAAGAGATAACCTTGCGTGGTCAGAGACGTCAAGCGTGATAGGCATCCATAATGCACCAAAGGCGTTTCCTTGAAAGGTGCTGAATAGTTACCAATTGATTATCCCAGCATGCTTTCATATACTGTTACCATCTTGTGCTTACCCCTAGGATCTCATGCGTGCGCGAATCAAATTCATGCTAACTCTATCTTGCATCCTAATCGCCATGCTTCTCAGCGCCTGTGGCCTACGAGGTCCCTTGTATTTGCCCAACACACAAACACTGCATTCATTAAGTCACTTATCATGATCTCATTTACCAAAATGCATGGTTTAGGCAATGATTTTATGGTGGTCGATGCCACCCAGCACCCCCTGACCCTGAGTCCCAAACAGATTGCACATTTGAGTAATCGCCATACGGGCATTGGGTTTGACCAATGTTTGATTGTAGAAACAAGCACTGTCCCTGAAGTGGATTTTTTTTATAGAATTTTCAATGCAGATGGCCAAGAAGTGGGCCAATGTGGGAATGGCGCACGCTGCTTGGCACGATTTGTTCAAGCCCGCGGATTGAGTTCTAAACAAGAACTCTGTATTCAAACCTTAAAAACCAAAATGTATTTGACTCTGCATGACGATGACACCGTCACGGTTCATTTTGCGCCACCGAATCTAGCACCCCATCTCATCCCAATCCAAGCTACTCAGCAAGAAACCCTGTACTCGCTCACTATTGAGGAACAAACATACTCGTTTCATGCCATCAACGTTGGCAATCCACATGCCATCTTGTTGGCCAATCATTGGACTGATGCTGATATAGCAACCATTGGACCGCAATTGAGTACCCATCCCTGTTTTCCTGAGCAGACCAACGTTGGGTTCCTAAACATTCTGAACCCTCACCATCTACAGCTCAGAGTATATGAGCGTGGCTGTGGCGAAACGCTTGCTTGTGGTTCCGGCGCCGTGGCAGCAGCAGCTATTGGGCAGCTTTATCATAATATGACCCATGAAATTAGGGTGAGCCTCCCGGGTGGCGATTTACAGGTGTCTTGGCCCAAACGCACTGGGCCCCTTTATTTGCGCGGCCCAGCAACCTTTGTCTATGACGGCAACTTAGGGGAGGATGCATTATGCGAATCATAATTCTAGGAGCAGGCCAAATTGGTGAGACATTAGCCCGCAACCTGGTCAGCGAAGACAATGACATCGTCCTGATCGATCAGGACGCCACTATTTTAAATGATATTCGTTCCCATATAGATGTTCAAACTATCGAAGGCAATGCGGCCAGTCCTAATATTCTCTTGGAAGCCGGTATCGAACAAACTGATTTGGTCATCGCTGTCACTGCCATTGACGAAATCAATATGCTCGCTTGTTTGATTGCAACCAAGGTTTTTCAAATCCCCCGCACCATTGCTCGGATCCGCTCGCACGACTACCACGAGTTTCCAGAATTATTTAAGAAAAAAATTATTCCCATTCAAACCATCATTTATCCCACTCATGCAGTCGTTCAACATATTATCCGCCTGATCAAATACCCTGATTTTACGCAAATTTTGAGTTTCTATCAGGATAAAATATG
Source organism: Legionellaceae bacterium (assembly GCA_018061965.1). Classification (GTDB taxonomy): domain Bacteria; phylum Pseudomonadota; class Gammaproteobacteria; order Legionellales; family Legionellaceae. The sequence continues at coordinate 8,348 of JAGOTG010000004.1, read as the reverse complement.
TTTGGTCACTTTTGATGTGCATCCAGATGATTGGGTCAACGGCAAAACTATTGCTGAAATCCAACAACAAATTGCAGATAAACAAATTGGCATCGTCACGCTATTTAACAAGAAAACAGCGATTTTTTTTGATGAGACTTATCTCATAACTGCAAAAGATAAAATTCTCTTTATCGCTTATGAAAACAATCTCTATACTCTTTTAACTCAATTAAAGCGTCCGCCCAAGCATAATTCTCGAATTATGCTTGCCGGTGGTGGGCGTATCGGTGGAGAATTGGCCAAGTATCTCGAGTCCGATTATCAAATAAAATTGATTGAAAAATCCCCTGAAAAAGTCGAAAAAAACGCCGCGCAATTAAATAATACCTTAGTTATTGAGGGCGATGTCAGTGACAGAGAACTTTTGATAAATGAAAATATTGAAGAAATTGACATGTTTTGTGCCATCACTGATCATGATGAAACCAATATTATGGCCAGCCTGCAAGCCAAATATTTGGGCGCAAAATATGCGATGGCGTTGGTGAATCACGAAAATTACATTGATTTGATTGACGACAGCGTCATCGATACCGCCTTGTCACCCCAAACGATTACTATTGGCAGTATTCTCAGTAAAATTCGGCATGGCAATATGGTCCGAGTCCATCGTCTTCAAGCGGAAGAAGCTGAAGCCATTGAACTCATCGTGGAAGGAACAGATAAGACGTCTGCCATTATTGGTCGCCCCATTTCTGAAATAGAATTGCCGCCGGGATGTATGATAGCGGGCGTGGTGCGCAACAAAAAACTTCATTTTGCGCAATCTAATTTGCTGTTAGCCCCACAGGATCATGTTATTTTACTATTACTCAACCAGAAATATATCCACCAATTAGAAGCACTATTTGCAGTTAACTTAACATTTATGAGCTAAGTACGTATGCAATATAAAACTATTTTACGCTTAATTGGATTATTGCTCCTTCTTTACAGCTTTAGCATGCTACCGCCACTCCTCATCAACATTATTTTTGCAGAAACGGTTTGGTTACCTTTTATAGTGCCCTATTTACTATGCGCGGTGGTCGGACTAGTGCTATGGCTGTCCTTTCGCAATCATCAACATATGCTAAAAATCCGCGAAGGATTTCTAATCGTGGTGATCATTTGGTTTAGTATCAGCAGTATTTCTATTCTGCCATTCCTCTTATTTCAAGAATTGCATTTTAATCTAACCGACATCGTATTTGAAACGGTCTCCGGTTTAACCACTACGGGTGCTGTCGTATTTTCCAATTTGGATCAGTTGCCACATGCCATTTTGTATTATCGCCAACAATTACAATTTATCGGTGGCATGGGCATTGTTGTTTTGGCTGTCGCTATTTTTCCTATGTTAGGCATGGGCGGCTCGCAATTATTTCGTGTAGAAACCTCAGGCAATCTCCGCGACAGTAAATTAACCCCTCGCATTACACAAACAGCCAAAGCACTCTGGGGCATTTATTGTCTACTTACGATCTCTTGCGCAGGGTGCTATTGGTTTTGTGGTATGGATTGGTTTTATGCTTTGGGAGAAAGTTTCGCCACCGTTTCCACAGGCGGATTCTCCATGCATGATGAAAGTTTCTTTTATTATCATAGCCGCGCTGTTGAAGTGTTTGCATGCCTTTTTATGCTCATCGGTTGCATTAACTTCGCTTTACATTATGTAGCCTTTCAAAAGCGCACCTTCAAGTTTTATTTCAAAGATGAAGAAAGCCGTTTCTTTTTCATCGTTTTTTTAGTCATTACGCTGTTATCTATCGTAACTCTATTTGCCCACAATCACTTTGCTCTCCACCAAGAGTATTGGATAGACGGTGTTTTCATGATTATTTCATTATCAACCACCACTGGCTTTAGCCTCGTTCCGTTAGACAATTGGGAAAGTTTTACGCCTATTTTGCTTATTATCGCCTCGCTGATCGGGGGGTGTGCTGGCTCAACCACAGGAGGAATCAAAATATTACGCTTGATGCTGATTTTCAAACAAATCAAACGAGAATTCATCCGGCTTCTGCACCCTCAAGCAGTCCTTCCCATCAAAATAGACGAAAAAGCGATGCCAGAACCCACGCTACAATCCATCACAGGGTATGTCAGCTTATTTTTCGGTTTATTCGCTATCTTGATTTTAATATTCATGGCATTAGGCAATGATTTCACCTCTTCATTTTCTGCTATTGCTGGTGGCTTAGCCAACTCTGGGGCAGGCATTGGGAGTGTTAGTAGTAATTTTGCAAGTCTCAGTATCGCTAGCAAATGGCTACTGATTTTCACTATGTTATTGGGGCGTTTAGAGTTGTATCCTTTGTTTATTTTGTTTACTCGGCCGTTTTGGAAGGCGTAGCCAATCATTTAGACTAAAGAATCACAAATAAGTTCTTTTAATCGAGGGGTGGCATTGTGGAAGGGCGCGCGGAGCTTGCGAGCACGATGGGATACCCACGATGACAGGCCCGAGTCACAAAATCAGATTTTGTGCTCGTTTGAGTATGAACTCACATAAGAGATAATTAGGTGAACAATGCGCTTTATAGCTTCCAACGCCGATGCATCCACATCCATTGCTCTGGATGAGCTAAAATAATCCGCTCTAAAGCTTGATTATAAGCTAACGTATTTTGATAAATAGACTCTTGATTGGTAGGATATTCTTGCCACACAATAGGCTCATAAAATTCTAAAATATGGTGTCCATTCGGTAAGCGGTAACTCGCAGCTGGAACCACCGGTAAGTCGGTGTGGCGTGATAAACTTGCCAAGCTCCGATAAGTACCGGCTTTTTTTCCAAAAAACTCCACTGCCACCCCATCGCGATTCTGCAGGGTAGCGTGTTGATCTAGTACAAAAACCACTGCATGATTTTGGTCCAAGGCAGGTTTCACTTGTTGCAACGCTTCATGTTTGGGAATGACATTCAACCCAGCACGGTAGTACCGTCGAAACAAAATTCGCTCCATGAATTTCCATCCCAGACGTCGGCGAATAAAATGAAAATGGCCTTTAAATTGCTCAAAATTGAGGATCCCACCCAAAGGCGCAAATTCCCAACTGCCTACATGGGCAGTCAAAACTAAGACCCCCTGTCCTCGGGCAGCAATCTCTAATAACCGTTCATGACCCTTTACAGTCACTCGTGCGCGCAAGGTCGCATCACTCATAAACCGCAATTGGACGGTTTCTTTGATTGAGGTCAACAAATGCGAGTAAAATGCCTGCGCCAAATGTTTTTTTTGTGCGGCACTCAATTGGCCGCCGTATACCTGATCAATATTTTTCAGGACAAGAGAACGCCGATAAGGCAAAAAACAATACGCAAACCGTCCTGGCATCGAAGTAGGTAATGCTAAAATTTGTGTCGCCAAATCAAGGGCAGGCACGCAGCACCACACAGGCATTCATGCCCCCAAATCCACGATTGATCACTAACATATGATCGGAATGCTCAGACCAAGTGCGCGTATCGCGACTCACATTAAGGGCTGCACATTCCGGAGAAACGGTATTTAAATTAGCAATACCCGGCACACAGCGTTGTTGCATAGCATGCAGCCCGAGAACCGTATCTAAAACACCCGATGCACACAAAGTATGACCCATAGACCATTTGAACGCCGTCACCGGAACAGGCTCTCCGGCTAAGATTGCCGTCAATGCTTTCGCTTCCGTCACATCTGAAAGATGCGAGCCATTACCATGCGCAATAATCATACCCAAATCCTGGGCAGACAGATCATAACGCTCTAGAGTCTGCGTCAGCAATGCCTGCAAGGCCTCTGCCTCAGGATCGATTGCAAATAATCCTTTGGCTTCCGTTGCAGTACGCCCTCCAATGACCTCCGCATAACAATGTGCAGAACGTTGTTGAACCGCTTCTTCGCTTTCCAAGATCAGTGCGCTGGCCCCTTCTGCCAGAATAGTCCCATTGTGTTGCGCATCAAATGGCTTTAAATCCTGCGCAGAAATTAATCCTAATTTATCATAATAAAATAAGGCTTGTGGCTCAGCACCCAAATCATAGCCCACCACCAGTGCCCGTTGCGCTTTACCAGAAGCAATCGCAGCATGTGCTTCTAATAACGCTTGCATTCCACCCACTGCATGATTCGTAATATTATGATTCATGCCTTTTAAGCCATAAGTAATCCCAAGATAGGCCAACACATTATTGGGTAGGATGCGCAATAACCACATAGGATGCACTTCAGAAAACAAATGCTCCGCAAAAACTCGCATGTCTCCTTGCGAATGCATCATGACTGATAAAAAATCGTATTGCTGGAAATACTTATTCCCGGGAGAGCCGACATAAACGGCAAACTCATCTGCAAATTCAATCTGAGCAGCAGGATCGAGTTGATCTCGATACGCAATCACTTGGCTGTCCAATACCGCCTGCATGCCAGCACTAATCCCCGTCACATCTTGACGGGAGATCATTTTCAATAATTTACGATCGGGTAACATTTTAGCCGGCTGAAAATCTTGTAACTCCCCTACCATACGATGCGACCAAGTCGACAGATCCCAGAGTGTCGATTCGCCCAAACCTTGCTGCCCCGCTAGGAGTGCTTGCCACGTGGCATCCACATTCATACCCGTTGCTGTCACCGCCCCTACGCCGGTTACAAAGACTCGTCGTGGTTGACTCATCGCGTTCCCCCAAATTCTGGATGCTTAAATAACAGGCAACTATTAGACCCGCCAAACCCAAAGGAATTGGATAAAACGACGCCCAAAGAACGCTCACGCGGTCCCTCAATCACATAGTCTAAATCACAGTCTGGATCGGGATGGTGTAAATTAGCAGTCATGGGCACCCTACCATGCTGGATCGCCAACACAGAAAAAGCGGCCTCCAAAGCACCCGCAGCCGCAATCAAATGCCCTGTTTGACTTTTGGTCGAACTCACAGGGATCTGGTAAGCTCGTGCTCCAAATACTGCTTTGATGGCATTTGTTTCACTCAGATCATTCATTTTGGTTGACGTACCATGCGCGTTAATATAGTCAACATCTTCTGGCTTCACGCCCGCATCTTTTAATGCACGCGCAATCGCTTGCAAAGCACCATTCCCATCTGGAGGAGAATCTGTAATCCGGTATGAGCTTAAAGTATTCCCTTCTCCAGCCAGTTCAGCATAAATATGTGCACCACGAGCCTTGGCATGCTCCCAATTTTCTAAAACTAAAAAAGCCGCGCCTTCGCCTAAAATAAATCCATTCCGGGTCAAATCAAACGGTCGACTCGCTAGATTTGGCGTAACATTATCCGTAGACAATGCGCCTAATAAACAAAAACTCGATAATCCAAACGGAGATATCATCGAGTCAAATCCCCCTGCCAACATATAATCAGCATCTCCACGCCGAATGACGTCCATCGCCAATCCCAATGCCTGGCCACTTGAAGCACATGCCGTATGCACAGATGTGGCATACCCTTGCATACCAAATTGCTGAATTAAAGCAGACAAACCCGCATTGGCAGTCGGTTTAGCAAAATCACTCAATTGATAAAAATCCTGCGATTTGCTCTCTAACTGAGACCAATCAATCTTTCCATCTACAGCACAAATTTGTTGAAACCGTTGTAAACTGTCAAAATCCACAGTCATCATCCCACTGCCAGCCACCACGCCAAAGCGATGGGCTAACACACCGTCCACACCAGGAGAGATGTGCGCATCACGCATGGCTTGCAAAGCAGCTTCCAGACCAAACCATACAAAACGTGAGGCAAAGCGATTTTGCTTGGTCACCAAACTGGGATCGGGTTGAAAATCTTTGACTTCGGCTGCGATATACGTTGGAAAACCGCTGGCATCAAATTGTTGAATGGGGGCAATACCCGATTGCCGCGCCATCAATTGCGCCCAAGATTCGTTCGCATTATTTCCCAAAGGAGATACCATGCCTAAGCCCGTAATGGCTACGCGCCGCTCACTCATCATTGATCTCCCGTTCCAACCAAAACCATCTCTAGGACATTCATCCGTTTGCCCGCAACCGTTGCACAGAATCGTAATATCAATTCGTGGGCATTGTGAGATTTTACTGTGACATCACAATTCACCACATCGCCGGGGTAAACAAAATCACTCATTTTAATTCTTCGCAAACTATGAATCCGGTATTGGCCGCTGAGCCCTGCCCGCGCCAAAAACACTTTGGCCAAATTCATGTGACATTCTAATAAAACCGTTAAGGGTAATACGGGTTTATGCGGAAAATGATCTGGAAAATACGGTGCCGCTCGCGTCACATGTTTCACCGCCGAAATGCGGATGCCAGGCTCACTGTCGGTGATATGATCATATTCTAGTGCAAACTGCCGTTGACTCTCTGCAATCGCTAACGGTGCTGGTGTGGCCACATAAGGCCAGTCGCCCGGTCGATTAATTTCAGCAAATTGCCTACGGACCGCAATCGGATCAATAAAATCCTCCATCGGCAACATCGGCCCCAGTGCGCCCTCTAAACGAAATATCAACTCAGAGCCCACACGGACTTCACCATGGTATTGAACAGCCGTATCATCCAATGCATCGATCCAAGACTCTAATTCTAAGGTTTCACCCACATAAGCTGCTCGCTGGACGGTGACAGACTCTACAATGCCAGCGACTGGACGCAAACGAAAATCGTTTTGATGCATCACAGCCCAAGCCGTCATTTGCCCCAACGTTTCACCAATCAGCGCGGACATGAAACAATGGCGTCCTGATTCATCTGAGGATAGATAAAAGTCAGCAGGCGTAATGTGTTTGATTCCACAAACCGAGCCGGTTGGAGAAGATAAAGCTAAAATCCTATCGACGAATAAAAATCGCATTAGTATTAGTGCGCGCCAACTGTTTGTGCTTGTTCCACAGTAGCGGCCACAATTAATTTACAAAAAGTTTCGACGGTAAATAGCGCAGGAATTTCATTCAATTTCATATTGGGTTTGAAATGTTCAGCAGGCACTTCTGATAAATATTGACGTAATGCTTGCATACCAGCAACGGTTAATACCCCATTTTGTTCAAATTCTTCTTCACTCAATTCGCCGCGAGCATTTTTTTCCAATTGACCACGAGGGATTTTGATCGCAAATTCTTTTTCCAATTGAAACACCAAATCTAGAAAATCAATCGACTCCGCGCCCAAATCCCCAATCAAACGACTGCTCAACGTCACTTCCTCTTCGTCGAGTACTAAGACATCAGCAATAATCGTCTTAACTTTAGGGTATACACTCTCAACATTCATGATCTATCCTCAAGGCTGCAAAAATAATCGCTGATTTTAACACAGGATTATCTGTACCTCAATTTACTAGTGCTGGATGACTATTAAAAACACATTGAAAATAGCTGAGCGCATCGAAGGATCTCCTGAACTAGGCGCAAACCTAGTCAATTAGAGATCCTTCGCTGCGCTCAGGATGACGTACTACGGTGTGATACTCTTATTTACTTGTACATTTTTTCTGAAGCGCTTCTGCTTCATGCAAATGCTTAGTAACTGCTGCGTGGGTAGCTTTGAGATACGCAGTTAATTTTGGATTAGTAGAGTCGTTGATGGCTCTATCTAGCATTGCCAACGCTTTGTGATGACAATGAATCATTGATTCAATAAATTCTTTGTTAAAAGCATGGCCGCTTAACATTTTTAGCTCTGCATATTTATGTTCGCTTTTTTCTTCAATACGCATTGCGTCAGAGTTCATAGTAGGTACAACGCCAATTTCATGACTGAGACGGCGTACTTCTCTTAAGTTTTGATGATGATCTCTTACCATAGTAGCCGCAAAATGTCTAACCATTGAGCATGAAGATTTTGTTTTAGCCAAGTTCGCTGCTTTGATTTCTGCTTCGTTTAATTTAATGCAATTCTCAAGAATATTCCCAGGCGTGCCAGCAGCATGCTTATGGTAGTGGTGATGATGAGGTGCGAACAACCATGGAAACTGACTTTGGTTTGATGATGAATTCATAGTGTTACAACCCGTCAGCAACGCAAACATAACTGGCATCACAACAACAATTGGCTTCAGTTTCATTGTTTTCTCTCCTTGAATAATGATTTGGAATACATCTAGATATTAACTATAGTGTCTATTCAAAGATTTTACAATCACAAGGTTTACAAATTGATTTTCAAGTAATTTAACGTAGGCTGGGCCGAGGCCTTGCTTCCGCCGGCGAAGTGTATAGCTAAGACACATAGGTAACAGTTGGAACGGGAGATAGGTAACACTTAAAATGGCAAAATCATAAACTGAAAAGGGGATGGTTTTGCCATGGAATGAGGAAAGTGTTATGTGTCAGCGC
>JAGOTG010000001.1:15828-450676 GCA_018061965.1 Legionellaceae bacterium | reverse complement strand
TTGGCGCTGACACATAACACTTTCCTCATTCCATGGCAAAACCATCCCCTTTTCAGTTTATGATTTTGCCATTTTAAGTGTTACCTATCTCCCGTTCCAACTGTTACCTATGTGTCTTAGCTATACAACAGGCGGGGATGACAGAATTTGTTTCAATTTCATGGGGATACGTAAGTGAGCATCGATGACAAGTGAACAGAATGCTCTTGCCCTGGGATCCCTATACTATTATGTCACTAGACCCTATTCATTACAGTTGTCCCTGCAATTTCACGACCGTAGTCCGTAATCTCACTCTCTACACAAATAACGCCTTTTTTTGCTTTTAATATCTCTATGACTTTGTCTTTATTGCTTAAACTAATATCAAGCTCTTGTTTTCGTCCACCACGGCCGGAATATTTAGTTAGTGAAATCAAACCTCGTAAATCATCTTCATCAAGCTCAGAACCATCTGTTTCAATAGTAATAGTAACACTATTTGGCATATCATCTATCTGTTGCTCTATGGTTTCTGCCAAGCCATCAAGACCTGTCCTTCGCATTGCAGGGCGTAGTACACTATACGCATACGCATACAACCCTATAATGATAGCCGCACTGATCCCCCCAGCTACCAGCGCTGGAAGCACGAACGGATTAATCGCGAGATTCACCATCAAGCTAGTGACAATCAACCCGAGTAATATACCAACCACCGCGGTGGTTGCACGGATAGTGAAATGGCAAAAAGCATTCGTATTGGGTGAGTTTCTGAAAATTTCATCGTATTTCGCAGCCAAATGCTTGTGTATCACGTTTGCTGGTAACAACCCCAGTAGACTTCCCACCACGATAGGGAGTATAGGTGTAGCAAACACACCGGTGGTTGAGATAACCCCAGTAGAATAGGATGAAGTCACGAAACCTACCGCCAAGCCAGCAAAGCTAGCGACCTCTTTTTTGTTAAAAAATGATTCTGAACGCTGACGCATAATTTCTCCGGATTCAACTGTATTAAAAAAATGCATTTTATGTGATTTCAAAGCTTTAATCAATCTTTATCGAACTATTGGTTTTTTTAACAAATAACATATAGGGTCTGTTGACAATTCATCATCAGAAACTCTACCTCCCGCGAACAAGCCTCGTGACCTAGGAGTCTGAATTGTCACCCCTAATATTGTATCTATTCCCCACAATTCTTGACGCTCGGAGAAACATCCACTCTCTCGGCAATCAAAGTATACCCGCCACTCCCAAATTGAATACACCGTGCTATACGGGTGATCGTCGCGACGCTCACCCCTGTTTGTTCATGAATAGTTCGATAAGGAACCTTCGCTTGTAAAAGCGGCACCACTTGCCAACGGTCAGCCATCGCTTCCAATTCTGCTGGCGTGCATAAATCAGTAAAAAAACGCAATCCTTCATCTGCGTTTTGAATCAGTGTAATAGCTTGTATCAAAGCATGGATTTTGGCATCTCGGCTTTTCATGAGGATTTTGTCTGCTTGAAAGAATAGGCGAATAGTATACCGTTACGCTAGGGCTATTGCATCTCCTTATCTACCCGCAGACTCTTAAGAAGCAACAATTCCGCATAATCATAAGACATATAAAAATTGCCCCAATCCCCTACCCAAGAACTCCAAGAATTTCGCAACGTAAACAATCCCTGATGACGTTGACCAGCATGATCTTTGACTACCGCCAGATCATCGTAACCCGTAATCACCATAGCATGCCCAGCAATTTTTTTGGAATGCAGTAGATCTTGGGCAATCTCGTGAGTCAGTACCCAGGTATCATCTGTGTAGTGGTAAGTTCCCGTTGCACCTGAGTTGCCTAAATCAACTCTGGGCAACAATGCGCTGACCACAAGACGTGATCCTGCATTCAAAGCCTCTTTCATTTTTTGCAGCATCACAGGATCAGCCTTACCAAACCGCTTAGCTCTATATATAAAATGCCAATTAACCTTGTGACCTATCGGAAGCATCCTATGCTGCGCATATTCTTCTGGCGACATGCCATTAGTAGGTGTAAAAAAATAGGCAGGATACAGCCTAGAACCCGCACAACCATAGAGATGTTGATTTGTGATATTCATCACACCGTATTGCTCAATTCGTTTGGTTACTACCTCTAGATTAGATCCATCCCAACCACTTTTATCTTGAGCCTCTGTTTCCAAATAATTACCCAATTGTAAGAGACATAATTGACTAATATGATCCCCTCGCTTGAGGGCCGCATCCAGCGCAGCCGTCACGGCAAAAACCGTACAAGAACCATGTATGCCTTGATCTAAAACTGGAACATTCGCCATCCCTAATTGTACTTTCTTGGGTAAAGAGTTGTTTAAATTTTGAATTTGTCGATCGCTCTGTTCTAATCGACGCGTCACCTGCTGATAAGAAAGCTCTTGGATTTCGGAAGGCAATTCGTATTCTAAAAGTTTGATATCCTTAAACCCATTAGGATAAAACTTATTCGCATGCGTCACAGGAATTTGCTGCTGATAAGTTCCCGTAATAGGTAATTCTTCAGCAAACACATTGGCTGCAATCAGAAGCAGCATGAAACAAATGAGCAATAGTTTATTCATCTTGCCATTAAACGAACATTGTGAATTATATTTTATCACAAAAGAGGGATTAAAACTAGTGCAAAAAAAATCCAGAAAGGACTAACCCAAACTTCGAGGTCGAGGAGGATTTAGCCTTTCATTAGTGAGTTTAGATAAGAAAATGACCGCATTAAGTATTGACGTGTCGATGTATGGATGACTGAGCCCCCGCTTTCTCGGGGCTCAGTATTAATGTGTGGCTATTTACAAGCAGATGGGCGATATTTCGATTTCAATGTTCCGCCGGTACATTTCCAAGTTATCTGGCCACCAGCTTGGCAAGTCGGTTCTAAAATAATAGTCCCATCACCCGCTACAGGCGTATAAAGAATAACCACATTCCCAGTTTCTTTTTCTATCGTGATGGATGATACATTTTCTGTGGCAGCTGGGCTCTGAAATCCTGTACCAATGTCTTTTCCAACATGGCAATTATTTCTAATCATATTTTCAGATACTGCAAATTTACCAGCGATTCCCAAAGAATACCCTTCTGCCACTCGAGCTTTGATCACATGGGTTTGATAAGCAGGAATAGCACATGTCGCCAATATCCCAATAATCACCACCACAACCATTAATTCAATCAAGGTAAACCCTTTCCATTTTTGCATAATTCCTCCAAACCGATTCCTAATAAAGATGTGAGTATAAAACCTGGCAGATTTAATGTACACTACAATATCATTTTTAGACTGTTACCCAATTTATGTCCCAGCACGTCACCAACCGCTACGAGCGAATCCATGCGCTTTTGCAGCAACATTTCAAACCTGAGTTGATTGACTTGGTTGATGAATCGTATAAACACCAAGTACCTCAAGGCTCAGAATCCCATTTTAAACTGACATTGGTTTCCATAAAATTTACAGGCCAGAGTCGTATAGAACGTCATCGGCTCATAAATACTGTGGTCAATCCAGAAAGACAAACAGGTTTACATGCGCTCAGTCTTGCTTTGTACACACCAGAGGAATGGGCAGCGCAGCCAAAGCCCCTAAACAGCCCACCTTGTCATCACAAAGAGTAGTCGCGCCGGAGAAATCACATCCCATGCATCCTAATTTGGCGTAGGTTTCTTAGTATCTGCATAGGTCTGTAACTCTATTTCAAACTGCTGCGCCATAGGATAAAAACTGAACAATGCATTGGTTAAGTCAAGGCCAAAACTCAGTGTTTTTTTATGATCAGTTGGGATCGTTTGAATCGCTTGACACCATTTTCCCATCAAATCACGCTCAGCTTGCATTTTTTCATTTTGAAAATCATCACTGGCAGGATCCGAACCGTTTTTTTGTAGCGCGTTGATCCGTTGATGGCAAACTTGCAAAGCCATCTCCAAATCCGCATGCAAATCGTTTAAATAATTAATGGTTGATGGTCGGAGTTTTGAAGAGGTTGAGGCATCCACTCTTAGGTCGATTTGCGTGCGGAGCCGATTACACATAAAGGATAGTTCCGTTAATGTTTTGTTTGTCGTTACCATATCCCGAGTAAAACAACGTTTGGTTTGTTCCTCAGTTTTCTGTGTCGTATTAAAATGTGAAAACCCTCTTAAGGCGGTGATTGCTTGGTTATGCATCTCATACAAATCATCAATTTGCCGAGAATGCGCGTGATCAAACTGAAAAAGCTCGAAATTTTCCCCTTCTGCTTTCAGCCATACATTTTTTACCAACAACAACAAAAGACCCAATCCTGTTGCAGCAGCTGCAAAATTCAAAAGCAAATTCCTCGTATCCCAATCATTAGCAAAATGAGCTCGTGTATCGTTTATAGCGAACGTCCATTGATCCTCTAGAGTCTTGACTTCGGCTAACAGCTCTATTTGGGTATGCCGTGATTGAGGATGTTGTTCTAAGTTTACCCGTTTAATTTCAAATTGCTGCAATGACTGAGTCAACGTTTTATATAATTTATGCAAATGTTTGCTTTCCTCACACCATGCTTTAGTCCGATACGAGCCTTTATGGACCATTTGCAATTGAGCCACTCTGGCTCCCAATAACAGCAAACTATAATCTAATTTTGCTAGAATTGATAAATCATGGGCAAATTGCTCTGCACCTTCCATCAGGTGATCTTGAAATTGGAAATGATAAGGATCAGCTTGGTGGCGAAAAAGTTGCGCGAAATCATATTGCAACCAAGGGTTATCCGTCCCACGCACAGCAGCTAAAAATTCTGGAATCTTCTTTTTATGAATCAATTGTTGATGTCCATCACAATCGATGTACTCCAGACCCTGTTTCGTATAGACCGCAACGTCCTTTCCTGGTACTTTATATCCCAAGATCATATCCGAAGATGCGCGATCTCCAGCGATTTCTTGGTATTTATTAATTCCAAATAGTTTGTTATTCAAAATTTTTGACCAAATTCAGAGCATAATACTTTATAATAGGCAAGAATTTCTTTTTTATCAAATGGAATAAGGTATAATTCTTTCCCCACATGGCAGTGAGCCAGTCCCTAACCTTGAATGAGCATTGATTATGAAAAGACAGTTGTCCGAAAAAATCTCGGTTTTTGCACTGGTTATGTTAATCACAGGCGCCATCGACAGTGCACGTAATTTACCTACCACCGCCTTGTTTGGCTCCTCATTGATTTTTTTCTTTATTTTATCGACCATCATGTTTTTGGTGCCTATCGCTCTGGTTGCTGCCGAATTATCAGCTGCCTGGTCAGAAGATGAGGGCGGGATCTATTCTTGGGTCCGTCATGCATTTGGTCCCTATTGTGCTTTTTTCACCATATGGCTGCAATGGATCAATACCATTGTTTGGTATCCAACCATTATTTCATTTATTGCAGGGACATTGGCCTATTTGATCAACCCCGAATTGGCCCAAGAAAAGTGGTATATCCTTGCAGTAATTTTGACGGTATTTTGGTCGCTAACCTTGCTTGGGTTATCTGGGATCCGTTCTTCCGCCCGGTTTGCCGGCATTTGCGCTATTCTCGGAATGCTCTTACCCATTGGAGTCCTCATTGTTTTCGCAATCTTGTGGGTGGCAAGCGGTAAACCGATGGCCATTCAATTGGATTGGGAACACATCATTCCCCATTTGGATAAAAGTCAATCGTGGGTATCCTTAACAGCCATTATCACCTCTTTTCTAGGGATGGAACTCGCTGCCGTGCATGTGCGAAATATCGACCAACCGCAACGAAACTTTCCCCGGGCAGTGTTTTTTTCCGTGATTTTAATTGTGGCAACCATGCTTTTGGGATCGTTGGCCATTGCTATCATTTTGCCTAAAGAACAAATTGGTTTGGTACAAGGAATTCTTCAAGCCTTCGCGTACTTTTTTAATTATTATCATATCGGCTATTTGATGCCAGTCTTGGTCCTGACTTTGTTGCTGGGAAGTTTAGGCAGCATGATCAATTGGATCATTTCACCAGCCAAAGGGCTATTAATGGCCGCCGATCACGGTATCTTGCCCAAATGGTTACATAAATTAAATCGTCATGGAGTTGCATACCGAATTTTACTCACCCAAGCCATTCTGGTGACCCTCATCTGCAGTATCTTCTTATTGCCGGAGTCCATTAACCAAATTTATTGGTTGTTCACTGCTTTGAGTACCGAGCTCTATGTATTGATGTATGTCATGATGTTCTGTGCAGCTATGTGGCTTAAAATAACCCAAAAAAAACGTAAACGTCCTTTTGCTATCCCCGGCGGGAAAATCGGTTTTCATCTGGTATGTCTTGTAGGCTTAGCAGGCTGCATTGTCGCGTTAATTGTGGGCTTTTTTCCCCCGCAAGAAGCATTAGCAATGGGTGACGCGTCCCAGTTCCGCGTTGTATTTACCAGCGGAATTGTCATCATGATTTTGCCTGCGCTGCTCTTGATTGGGTATAAGAAGAAGAAACAATCCAAAATGACCACCTATATAGAAAATCGGTAAAATTTAACTAGGACGTGTTTACAATTCATCCGCGGCACGTAGGCGTCGGGGAGGAATTGTAAACACGTCCTATGCAAAAAAAGCTATATTTGCACTATATTTAAATACATCATGTCTTCCTGTGTTACACCAAGATTTTGAATCTACTCACCGTGCCTACAGTCAAGGCTTGCGCCTGCTGAACGAGGCTCTTTACATCGTGTCTCCTGGCTTGATACATCAGAAAAAATATATGACATCTTACGCCCAAATTTGAGCTTGTCTATTCAAACTATAATATTTGACAACTTTATGGACTCAACCTAGTGTTTATATAAGCGCACTTAAATTTTAATAAAACCACTATTAAAATAAAAGGATCAAATCAATGCCTAATGGATCTGGATTTATAGAAAACTTAGCCCATCGATCTGAACAATTCCAGGCGGCCATAAGATATTTTAAAGAGCATCCTGATGAAAAGAAGCTTTCTAGAAAAGAAGAATTGCGTTTATTCAATTCATATATCAAATTAGATGACGGGACAATATTAGCTTTATCATCAACGGCTTTAGGCGGCAGTCTGCTTGGAGAAGGAACTTTTGGTAGAGGGAAATTAGCGATGGATGTGGAGGGTAATTTTTACGCAGTCAAAATAGAAACAACGAATACCGAGATACAGAGACAAGAAACGTCTACGCTCGAAAATTTAGGATTATTAGCACATCCTAAAACCAGCATACAACGAACAGAGTCGAGTGAAAAGCATTATACGACCTTAATTTATTTGGGAAAAAATCTATCCTCTAATTTATACGCAGTTGATCCTGAATATTTACCCAGTTTGGCCAGAAAGATAGCTTGGGCTCTGCATAAATTACATTCCGGGTATTTATCTCAGGACGGCACAGGCTATGCTCATTTGGATCTCAGGCCAGCAAATATCGTTATCGATCACGAAAACCATATTCATCTGATTGATTTTGGTTCTTCCAGTCCTTTAACCGATCAAATTTATGGCGCATGCTTTACTACCTCACTATATGCACCTGCAACCTACGCGGAACAACAATGCACCGAAGCAGAGTACGAAGCTATAATTGGTCCCAGACTCTTGGAGTTAGGCCCCAAAAATATTGACTACTTTGCATTAAAAAGAACACTATATTTGCCTACTCCTGAAAGATCGCAAGATCCAAGTGATCATGGTTATTGCTTGTTTTCAAAAAGAGATTTCGCTGCTCTCTCTGAGTCACTAAAAGACATGATAAATACAACTGACGTAGAAAAGGCGATGTCTAGAAAAGATGAGGATACGGCCCTCAAAATAGCGATTACTTTTTTAGCCCTAGAATGCGATATAGATATTGATACACTGGAGGCATTAAGCACCGAAGAACAAGAACACATATGCGACATAGCAAGTCGATACTCTGTGCCAGTTTGTGAAGATGATGATGCAGAAATGCATCAGAATCACGCAGATATGAAGGCAGAGATTCACAGAGTTTTAGACGAAAAAAACCACAGACTTACAAACTATTGACCCGAAAAACAAGCTCTTCCTTTAAGGTCTGTTGACTCTCATTCAAAATCACGCATCACCTAGAGCAGACAGAATTGATAAACTGATGGATGCTACCCTACTTGCTGTTCCACCAACTGACTACCGTAGCCAATGAGAGTTTCACCCCTATTTAGAGATTATTTGGCCTGAAATTTTACCATGAAAATCCTTATTCTGGTTTTTTCAATGTCCAATGAACTTGCAGAGGAAAGGTTGTGATATGCTCAGCTTTCGCTTGCATATTTTTTTGTGAGCTAACCGCCGTCCGCATTTCTGGAGAAGTAACAAAACTGTCTTGAAAGGGTGATATACTGGTGAATAGCGTTGCTTCTTGATTGTCTGCACAGTGGTACGTAAGCAGCAACATTTTGTCTTTGCGAACTCCAAACCTAAGCTGTGCGTCTGAACGCATGCTGAACTCAAGCGTTTGGTCGCGAAATATTACATCCGGTAACTGACTACCCTCGGAGATTTGACCATAAAGCAATGTTTTTTTTGTAAGGACACAATCCGCATCAGTCGCATTAGTGATTTTAATAATAGCTTGATCATCATATGCCAACAGAGGGCTTGAACATAGAAGGAAGCAAACCAATAATATTTTTTTCATTTTATTTATCTCAATGATTAATACAGCAAGGTCCAATGAATTTCAGGGGAATCCTTGGCCCACCAACCTGGCGTACTAGTAGTAAACTTTGCATAGATAGTTTGTGCATCCAACACTTTGCCACCTACTTTAAGCGAAACATCAAAAAACCCTTGGTCTGTAAACAATGTAATCTCTTGATTATCACCACAAGAATAGGTCAATAGAATGATTTTATCTTTAATAGCAGAAGTTGTTATCACCATAAAACCGCTATCCCCCAAAGGGTAAGCAGTTCCCGATCTCATAAAAAATGTTGCTGTTTGATCAGGGCGGATCGTAGTAGGGATTACTGAACCATCGGAGACATATCCAGATAAAATGGTTTTCTGTTTTAATATACAATTTGCAGTGCCGCCATTAGTAATATCAATTTTGAATTGCTCGGGATTAGCAAAAATGGCCGTGGAGCATAATAACAAAGTATACAATACAAGATTTTTCAGAGGATGCTCCAAGTGAACCCATACCAACAAGTCACTTATAATACATGATGATTATAAACAACTCAATAATTTAACCTCTGTATATGAAAATAAATTTGATCGAACCACGGATTATCTGAGACTTGATAAGGGATTTTCCTTGGAATGGCGTGAGCACGCAATGATTGTTTGGGATAATTAAAAGCAAGTTGGTAACGAGCCCAGTGATCAGGACCGATATTCACGATGGGTGACATGTCCCATGGGATGCATAAGATACAATCAAAAAAACCATGTTACATTTTATCGTAACATGGTTTTATCTTAGGTAGGACCTAAATGCAATCTAGGGTCTGTTGACATTTGGTGGCAGACCCTATTATTCATTAATGTAATTTTTTCGATTTGCTAAACAATTTCTCTACATAAAGCGCTAACTCATGATCGGACATAAACACTACGTTTTTTTGTACAATCATTTTAATCAACTCTTTAGTATGCTTATTCATATGCTTGAATAATAATCCCTCCATACGGGCAGGAATGATGATGGTCACATCCTCATAAGCATGCTTATTACGACCTTTATCTAAATGTCGCGCAATATCCCGTGCAAATTCATCAATAGATTGTTCAACAGGATCCACTTCAGAAAACGCACCGCGACGATGTCCTGAAGATTTATAATGCCCAGGAGCATCTGTAGTCCAATACTCTGAAGATTTTAAACGGTGTTCTGGGTGACTAATTTCCTCAATTAGAGCAAGATGTTTGTGGGGACGGTCGTATTCATAAATTCGACAATCATTTGAGTTTGCAAGCATAATCCATTTCATGATGTACTCCTTGTCTATCAAAGTAGATGGCTAAAATATATTATTTGCCTCCAATGTATAAATTATAGACAATAAAATCCATTTGTTCAAATTTTTTACACAAACATTTAACAGGCAGCTCAATCCACCCCAAACCGTGCCCCAATCTGCTGAGCAAGCCGTTGATGAATATTCTCAAACCCGCGGTTAGACATCACCAGAATGGCATCCCCGGGCTGTGCAACTTCCCCAACTGCAGTCACAATTTCCGCAGTCGTTTCACAAATTTTGTGCCTAAACTTCCACTGAGAGGATAGCTGTTCTAAAGAAAACTGTTCCGGTTTTAGAAAATAGGCTACGTCTGCTTCATCAAACGCATGGACAAAAGCGGCCTGATGTACACCGGTCTTCATCGTGTTTGAAGCAAATTCGAGCACAATTAAAACTCGCTTATGCCGTGCGCTGCTTTTTAGCGCGTGAATTGTTTTAGTTATAGCAGTGGGATGATGTGCGAAATCATCATAAATACAGATACCGTGCTGATCAGACTTCACTTCTAAGCGCCGTTTTACTGGCATAAACGATTCTAGAGCACGCGCCGCAATGTCTGGCGCAACACCCGCGCGGACACTCGCTGCTATCGCAGCAAGCGCATTTTCTACGTTAAATTGACCTATTACCGACCAATTAACCGTTGCAACAGATTTATTTTGAAAAAACACTTCGAAGGCAGTCCCGCTAGGCTCTAATAACTCCGCTCGCCAAGGCGTATCGCCGCCAATACTCAGTTCTTGGCGTTCACAATATAAGCCCTGTTGGATGACTTCCTGCAAAGCTGGTTCAGACTGGGGCATAATGACCAAACCCTGAGACGGTATCGTGCGTAATAAATAATGAAATTGTTTTTGGATTGCAGCCAAATTAGCATAAATATCTGCATGGTCAAATTCCAAATTATTCAAAATGGCAATATCTGGCCGATAATGCATAAATTTGGGTCTTTTATCAAAAAAAGCGGTATCATATTCATCAGCTTCGATCACAAACCAAGATCCCGAGCCTAAGCAAAAACTACTGTTAAAATTAGCGGCTACCCCACCAATCAAAAACCCTGGCTCTAAACCTGCTTCGGCTAAAATATGTGCGACCATCGACGTAGTAGTCGTTTTACCATGTGTCCCTGCAATTGCAATTACGCGATATCGGGATAAAATGTGCTGCGCCAACCATTCTGGCCCAGAAAAATAAGGAATTTTCGCATCCAACAAACGCTCAATAACAGGGATCCCGCGCTTCATAGCATTGCCTACAATCACAGCATCCGCTTTGAGCATATCATCACAATTTTCATAACCTTCGGTCCAAACAATCCCTCTGTCTTGTAATAAATTAGAAATAGGTGGATAACAATTCGCATCACTTCCCGTTACCTCAAACCCGGCATCCCGCGCTAAAAACGCTAATGCAGACATAAAGGTCCCGCCTATTCCTAACACATGTAACCGCATTTTTTTTCCCCTTTCATTAATGTACACTTTTATCAATACTGATTTGCTGCACCACAGGACTCATCCAAGGTCCAGAAATTTTATAAGTATAGCCAGAAATTTTTTGCATCCCTTTGTTGGCCAAACTAGACACAGCCCATACCGCAACCCCGGCAACCGGAGTACCCACAATAGAGGCCACAATAGGTAAGCTTGCTGTAACATAAGGAAAAATCCTTAAATCCAAATCATACAATTGGTTCACCAAATCTAAATCGCCAGACATTCTTCCAAAGGCGACCGGTCCATCAATATAACTGTCATCCGTACTCATAATCCCAGACCGAATTTGAAAAGTTCCTTTGAACAGATCAAAGGTATAGCCCTTGTGGGACAAATCACTAAAATCTAATTTTAGCCGCCGTGGTATCGTCTGCAAACTCAAAATACTCAATAATTTGCCTAATCCTAATTTTTTTTCTGTATCCCGATCCAAATGACTGATATGCCCATCTCTTAAGATCAAAGACATTTTTCCGCTTAATTTTTTCAATGAACCATCATAAAAAGCACTTGGCCATTTTCCTGAAAAACTCATAGATCCGTAATGCGCATCCACAACCGGCGTCACATTCCATCTAGTCAATGCATTGGCTAGCCGGGACAAATGCAATTCCGCTTCAATACTCGAAGCATTTTTCTCATTTTGCTCAACCCAATCTCCTTTAAAACCCACGGCATATTCTGGAGTTTCAATCCTACCTGTATTCAAAGTCCAATGCCCTGGTTTGGTCGAAGAATTAAAGCTGATTTTACCCATCTCGAGTCCTTTATAGTTTACCGCATCGACCGTAACATCAAGATTAGGAATATCCTCCATTTTAGGCTTCCATTTTGAAGAGGCAGACGCTGATGGGGAGGATGAGAGTGTTGCGATATTGAAGTGTGCAATATGAGCATATAAAGAATTTTCAGTCCAATTATATCCAAACTCTCCAGAAATATCTTTTTGATGCAGATTAAAAGACCATTCCTGAGGCGAAATTTTATGGGCACTGAATTTGACCGATGGATAAATGACCGTAGGCAGCGTCACCTTTTCAATCGATAAATTAACCTCTTTCAAACTTGCCAATAACGAAGCCGAGCTCTCTACTTTAGGCCATTTATTCCAGACAGCCCGCCATGCATCGACATTCACATCCGGTAGGGAGCCACTGATACGTAACCCTGATGTATTGGTCTTGGAAGTAGGGCCACCCCCCAAATGCAAATCACCGGCGGCCACCCAATTCTGTTGTGGCGTTTGCTGCATAGTAAAGATACCGGTCAATTTTTGAGCATAATTAACATCAAAGTCCATGCGATGTTGAGGAGAAAAGTCTATCTTAATGCTCATAGGTGCGATGGAAGCCAATGATTTTCCAAAGGGTGGGGGTAAACGCACTGCCATCCCTACCAACGAACTATTGAGATACAATTTGTCAGCTTCAGGAGAGTCAGGATATACCGTCCATAAGCCATTGACGATGAACCGTCCTTGCATCACAGAAAACACAGGATGATGAATCAAATGCCGCAAATAAGAAATGTCCGCCTCTCCATCGACTCGCAGCTCAGTGCCTGCTTTAGGCCCTAATAATGGTTGCACACGCACCGTAAAGGGATAATTATTTAAGGTCCCATCCAGACCGCCACTCGTTAAGCCATACTCGTTAAAATCCAAACGACCATTGACGCCCACAAATTCAGCGGGATTATCAACAAATTCTACTGAAACCGGGTTTTGATTAAAGTCTAAAGAACCTTTGGCATAGACGTGCTCTGATTCTGGATACAAAGGTGCCTCCAAATTTAGATCCAGACCCAAGGTTTCACCCACAGTTAATGCTTTCCAGCGCGCAAAACGTTTCTGCAGAGGCGAAGCAAATACATAGGATTTTATTTTTTCACCAGGTGCTTCTACTTTGCCATGCAATAAAAGCACTTCTTTACCCAGACCAATCTCCGGTATGGAAATACTCACTTGATTCACCATCACATCATTCAAATTTGCTTGATGAACATCCGCCACAAAATGTCGTCCCGTCACACGGATATCCGCATCCATATCAGCATTGACGGGCCAATTTGAGTCAATCAGAAGATCGACGCCATTGACATGGGATTGAATCGAAAACTCACCATTTTGGTTATCAAAAGGAAAGTCTGCTACTGGCCCAACAATACGCATACGTCCACTGGCACGTGCAATCCTCGGGATATCATGTTTTAACCAAGCATCCAGTTTGGGCTTTAATCCCTTGGAGGGAATATAGGGCAACCAAACTTGGCCTTCTTTGGCGGAAAAATCCATTTGTAGTCTTAGATTGGCTGCCGGTCCCCAAGGATCATCCATTGCGCCTACTGCACTCAATATGAGATTAGGGTGACTGATTATGAGCCGATCCAAACTGACCCGCCAGCCTTGACTCAAATACTTCCAATCCAGAGATGCATTCAAAGTATCTAGCGTAACCGGCGCCAATGGTTTCTGCATACTGATTACGCTATGCTCACCATTCAGCTCCAAACGACCTTCTGAAGGTTGCCAATACACTGCGCCAGATAATGCGCTGATCCCAGGAATAGAACCTGTTCTCTGCCATGACAATTGTGAAAATTTGGTGAGAAAATCACGTATTTCGCTCTTTTGCCAGGATATTTCTGTATCAGTCAAAATGCCATTTGGTTTCAATTGCAAAATAGGCTGTGCCAATTTAGGCCACGGTAGTTCCGTTTGGACTAATTGTTTGAGCGGAATCGTTTTGACATAAGCATGATAATCCTCTGTCTCTTTTCGGTATTCAATCATGAACGCATTTTCTGGCCAATCAATGCCATCGAGATGAATAACACACTGATCAGAGATAAGTCGCCATCCTTGGGATAGTCGTTGCCAGGCCATATTCGCAGTAGCGTTCGATATTTTTCTCGGTTTGGTCCGACTAGGCTCTTGCATAACAACGTCATTCATTTTGACAGTGGCTTGGGCTAACGCCAAACGACCATGCACAAAATCCAACCATGCATCCAAACTCCCAGTACCCTGTTTTATCTGGATAGGCGCCTGTGGGAAAATTTTTTGCATCGCAGTCAAGTCTGTCCGACTTAAAGACAAATAGGCTTGCCCCGATAATTGATTCCAATCATGACCATCCAACGTCATATTTGCAACCATGGTCATTTGAATATCTGGTTTGCCGCCAATGCTTACTTTAGAATAAAGCCGATAGTTCTGCGAGTGATGATCTGATTTAAAATGCAAATTTTGTAAGGAAATATGAGTACCGTCTTGTAAACTAAGCTCCGCTGACACATGTTTAACGATCACTTTATCTTGTGCCAACAATAATTCAACAAAAGGAGCAATTCGCGAGGGGCTCGACAGATTAGCTTGTGCGTCACTAGGTAAATTTAACCCATCAATTCGCCAAATATCATCTTGCTGATGAATCTTTAAATGCACGTTATCCACAAAGAGCACGCCCGGCTGAATATGACCACGCAATAATGAACTGAATAAATTAATGCCGACCATCACTTGATTGAAATGTAAAGCATGCTCCTGCCCTTCGCCAATAACCACCTGTTTGAGCTTTAATACGGGCGTAAACCAATACCATGATGTGCCGATATCCTGGATTGCAACATCCTGGCCTACCCAGACTGACAATTGTTGTTGAATTTGACTACGATACTGTTTTACCCACGGCGTTAAAGCACGAAAAAAAGTAAAAACAACAGCCAAAATTACTAAAAAAACAGCAAGAAGATGCCAAGTATGACGAAAAATAGTCAGCAGACCATTTTTAGAAAATTTCTTTCTAATGGCACGCCCTATTCCTTTCAGGAACGACCCATTCATTGATACACCACATCCACACCCGCGGGAATATGAAATTGAAACCAATGCGCAGATTCCGGTTGATTCATGGTCATCTGGGAGAAGTGAATCGTTGTTTGTTGCCCCAGTTGATCATCCAATTCAATCGTAGTCAGCTGATCCTTTTCAAAAAACAACCGAACATGCTCAAAATTGGACTTTACCGATTTCGCACGCAGATCAAAAATTTCTGCTGTACCTTGTTGGTGGAATTTTACCGTAAAATTTTGCTGCACAGCATTCGCATCTTGACTTAAAAACAAAGCGCCTGCAGCACCTAAATTTTCAGTTTGCTTACTGACAGTTACTTGCTCCAAGTCCACATCATATACCCATACTTTTTTTCCATCTGCAACCACGACCTGCGCCATGGGATGTTTGGTTTGCCAACGAAACTGATTGGGTCTGGCCAATACCATCACACCCGAACTATCTGACATCACCCGTTTTTTGCTGCGAACTGTTTGTGAAAAATGCGCATGCATGGTATGCACTGCAGATAATTTCTTTTGGACTAAATTTTCTGGAGACTCTGCATGGACCTGTAACGCCATCCAACACAAGCAAATTGCCGTCCAAACTTGCTTATTTCGAGCACGCCCCTTATTCATGCTCAGATCCCGAACTCACCAGAACATCACGGAATCCGCCTTCCAAAGGACCTACCAATCCACAACGCTCCATTTCCTCCACCAAACGTGCGGCACGGTTATAGCCAATTTTAAAGCGTCTTTGAACCGAAGAAATGCTGGCTTTACGGGTTTGCATCACGAAAGCAACCGCTTCGTCATACAAAAGATCGGCTTCTTCAACTGCCGACTTTTCTTCACCAAACTCACCTTCTAATGGATCTCCAGATATTTGTGTAATTGCCTCAATATAATCAGGTGCTCCCCGTGCACGGCAAGCATCTGCTACACGATGAACTTCCTGATCGTCTACAAACGCACCATGCACGCGCAATGGTGCACCTGTGCCAGGCGCTAAAAAGAGCATATCCCCATGGCCTAATAATTGATCGGCTCCCATTTGATCCAAAATAGTCCGCGAATCAATTTTGGACGACACCTGAAAAGAAATCCGGGTGGGAATATTAGATTTAATCAACCCTGTTAACACATCCACAGAAGGACGTTGTGTGGCTAAAATGAGATGAATCCCTGCCGCTCTTGCTTTTTGCGCAATGCGTGCAATCAATTGTTCTACTTTTTTGCCCACTACCATCATCATATCGGCCAATTCATCAATAATCACGACAACATAGGGTAATGATTGTAATTTGGGCGCTTGCGTATCAACACTGTCCGTCATTTTCCATAGGGGATCTAAGATACCTTCCCCATTTTGATTGGCCTCATTCACCAGGGTATTAAACCCTGCCAAATTTCGCACACCCACTGCTGCCATCAAACGATAACGGCGCTCCATCTCGTTCACACACCAACGCAAAGCACTGGCAGCTTCTTTCATGTCCGTTACCACAGGAGTCAATAAATGTGGAATCCCATCATAAATAGACAGCTCCAACATTTTAGGATCGATCATAATCAAACGCACTTCATCCGGCGTTGCCTTAAATAGCAAACTCAGAATCATGGCATTAATACCGACAGATTTCCCAGAACCCGTGGTGCCTGCAACCAATAAATGCGGCATTTTTGCTAAATCGACCACCATCGGATGGCCAGCGATGTCCACGCCCAAAGCCAAACTCAACGGAGAATGCGCTTGTTGATACACATCAGCTGATAATACATCGGACAAACAAACCATATGTCGCTCTGGATTCGGTAACTCAATCCCCACTACCGTTTTACCCGGAATAATTTCTACAATTCGCACAGACGTCACCGATAAGGAGCGCGCCAGATCTTTGGCTAATGCCGTCAACCGACTCACTTTTACGCCTGCCGCCAACTGGAGCTCAAATCGGGTGATCACAGGCCCTGGATGCACCCCAACCACTTCCACTTGGATACCAAAATCTAATAAATGTTGTTCCACGTTGCGGGATTGCACTTCTAATTCCTGACTTTTAGCAGAAGAAATCAATTTTTTAGGATTGCTAGGTGACAACAGCGCCAATGAGGGCAGTGCTTGGCTTAGATCATCATTTAATGGAGCAACGGCAGTTTTTTTCTTGGCTTGCGCTGGCGGTTCTAGTGTGGATTCCTTTTGTAAAATAGTAGGTAAGCTGGGTAGTAATTTAGAGGGTATCTCTTTCGTCGGACGCTCGGCTTTCATGACAAACAAGGGCTTTGTCTCGGTTGGTTTTACTTCTTCTATTTCTGTATTCGATAATTTTTCAGGCAATAATTCAGGCAAAACATCTTTTCCCCAAGCGTAAGCTTGCCGCAGTTTGCGAGCCGCACTGTGGGCAACCGAAAATGTCATCCGCCCTAACCATTCTATGGCCGCCATCCAAGATAGACCCGTTACCCAAGAGATCCCGACCAAAAATACTGCAAATAAAATAAGCACAGACCCTTGCACATTAAAGGCCCGGGTCAACCCGACCAACACTGTTTGTCCGATGATACCGCCGGCATATAGAATGCCCGCATTCGGATTAGGCGCGATTTGTAAACCAATCAAAGCGCAGCCGCTCAACATAAATAACAACAAGCCGACAGCCCGCAATACCATAGTAGCTTGATGAATCATAGAGAAAGTTCGGTGTTCTAAGAGCAAACTTCCGGCAAGATAAAAGATAAAAATGGGTAACAGATAAGCGCAATAACCAAACGTTGTATAGAATACGACTGCTATGAATTCGCCTACTTGTCCAGCGGCATTCATCGTTGCATCCTGTGATTGATGTGTCAACAAAGAGAACAATATCAAAACAGAAATGGCTAGAATCACAATAAATCCCCCCTCTGTCATGTGTTTTGTTAAACGTTGAGCAGCGGGTGATGGAGAAGCTTGAGAGTCCTGGGACGTAGTTTGTTTCATCATGACTATATTCATGCAACGATTTTTATTTTATTATCCATCATACTATCACAAAATTAAACTTAGAGTGTTCGGATGTCTAAAAAAAATCATCATCGATTAATTATTTTGGGGTCAGGTCCTGCCGGATGGACTGCAGCAGTTTATGCAGCCCGCGCTAACCTCAATCCCGTAGTCATTACAGGTATGGAAGTGGGTGGGCAATTAACCACTACCACCGATGTAGATAATTGGCCAGGCGATGTCGAGGGGCTGCTAGGACCCGCGTTGATGGACCGCATGCAAGCACATGCCAAACGTTTCAACACCCAAGTGATCAACGATCATATTATCCAAGCCGATTTAAAACAATCACCCTTCGTCTTGCAAGGGGACACAGAACGGTATACCTGTGACGCTTTAATCATTGCAACAGGCGCCTCCGCGCGTTACTTAGGCATACCTTCTGAAAAAGCGTATCAAGGTCGTGGCGTTTCAGCCTGCGCAACGTGCGATGGATTTTTTTATCGCAATAAAAATGTTTGTGTCATCGGCGGCGGAAATACGGCAGTAGAAGAGGCATTATACTTGTCCAATATTGCCAAACATGTCACCTTGGTCCATCGACGTACCAGCCTACGTTCAGAGAAAATCCTCCAGGATAAATTATTTCAAAAGGAAAAAGCTGGCAATGTCAGGATTATTTGGTCACATACGTTGGCAGAAGTCTTAGGCGATGACAAAAAAGTAACCGGCGCGCGCTTAATTCATACCGATACGCAAGCCACTACCGATTTGGAAGTAGACGGTGTCTTCATTGCCATTGGACATACGCCCAACACACAATTGTTTACTGAGCAGCTGGATATGAAAGAAGGTTATTTAGTGATTCAATCTGGCCTGAAAGGCATGGCAACCGCAACGAACATTCCTGGCGTCTTTGCCTGCGGCGACGTGGCAGATCAAGTATACCGCCAAGCCGTGACTTCGGCAGGGTTCGGTTGTATGGCAGCGTTGGATGCTGAGCATTATTTGGATACGTTATAAGTGTGACGTCGTTGCGACGTAGCAATTGTAACCTTTGTGCTAAAATTAATTTTGTGCTCGTATGGGGCATACCCAAACGAGCACAAAACTTGACCCCGGGTCTCAAGGTACTTCCAGCCTGCTTACGAATGCCGCGAGCCCGCCTTACGCGTCACCCTTCGTTGAAAATCGATAAATGACAAAATTAAAAAATCAGAGAAGCACTGCCCTATAATCTTCGTATCCCAAATAAGTTCACCATCAAATTTTGTTCATCCTGTTTGCGCGCTACCAAAGTTTCTTCATGGATCACGGTATACTGATGCCGTTGACACAAATCGTGGATATACTCCGCATGATGACAAAACCGCATACTGCCCTGCAACATCCAAGGCGCGTCACTGGAGATCTCTGTCGTAAACCAAAATACCCCATTTGGATTCAATCTCGGATGCATAGCCTGAAATAAAGGTGACAAATCACTTAAATAAGGCAAGACATCCGCCGCCACCACTCGGTCATATTGTTCCCTGTTTTGCTGCACAAAACTGAGTAATTCCGCTTCAATTAATTCATCATAAATGCCTTTCCCACGCGCAATCGCCAGCATTTTTGCGGCCAAATCCACGCCAGTCACATGCTGACTCACTGGACGCAAAATCAAGCCACTCAAGCCAGTTCCACAGCCCAGATCTAATGCTTTTGGATAAGATTGAACTTCGCCTTGATGAAATAATTCCCACAACCGCTTCGGAACACCATATTCTAAAACGCGTTCCATATGCGAATCGTAATACACAGCATAATGATTAAATAAATCTTGGACATACTCTGGGCAGGCACTTTGGTGTTGGGTTTCTCCGCGCAATGCTTGAAGCATAAAGCGGCTCGCAGGATCTTGAGGTTGAATCTCCAAAGCGCGTTCCAATAATCCACAGGCGGCTTTTCGATCCCCCAAGCGCATTTGTACGGCAGCCAAATTACTCAATGCCCCAAAATGATGCTGATCCATGGTTAATACTTGCTGAAATAATTGCTGGGCGCTTTGTATCTGACCCAATCCCATTTGCGCCACACCAGAATTATACACATACTCAACATTGTACGGTTCATCACGTAATAACCCGATATAATACTGAAGGGCAGCCTCATATCGATCAAAGTGAATCAGCGTCGCAGCCATATTATTGCGTGCATCACGATGATTATTATCCAAAATCAATGCTTGGGTAAAATAATCGATGGCCGTTTGCTCTTGTTTTTGTTTTAACGCAACAACCCCTCGATTCACCCACCCTTCTACATGCTCAGGCATCTGACTCAATAGCTTACGTAAAGCAGTCTCTGCCTCTTCCAATTTATTCATTTCCAGATACAAAGTTCCGAGATAAAAATAGGCGGTAGCCTGATCGGAATCAAGTGCAATCACATTGCGAAACTGTGTTTCTGCGGCCACCCACTCCCCACGTTTCAAGAGCAATATCCCTAGATTAAAATGAGCAGGCACAAGCGCTGGGTCACAATGTACCGCGTGCCGATAATGTTGCAAAGCTAATGCGTATTGATCTTTTGCTGCATATTCCATAGCCAAATTGTTATGCGCTTTCGCATGAGTGGCATTCAGGCTTAAGACTTGTTGATAATGAAAGATAGCTTGTTCTGGCTGTTGCAAGCGTTTGCACACATAAGCCCGTTGCATATGAAGATTGACTTCTCTCGGCGCCTTAGTTAAGGCATCTCCTAAAGTATCTAAAGCCAATTGACCACGTCCTGATTCTAAATAGGCCATTGCCAAATAGCCCCAAATGACCATTCTTTCAGGATCATCGTGCAATAACCGCTGAAAAACCACAGCCGCCTGCGCATAATCCCCTGTCCCTTGTAAACGTAAAGCGCGATCAAATTCTTGATTCGCTTGGGTCGTTGCGGTACTTACCATAAAAAATCACCAGTAACAACGTTGCTAAGCCTTTTTAATCATCATACACTAATGAGTAACACTCATCCATTGGCCTAAGACTATGCATCATTCCAAACATATTTATCATCATATCGAACACGAATTACATGGCTATCTTGCTTATATTGAAAAAGATGAGCAACCCAAACCGGCGGTATTAATTGCGCATGATTGGTCTGGTCAAACTGAATTTTTTCAACAAAAAGCCCAAATTTTTGCGGAATTAGGTTATGTCGGCTTCGCCATAGACATGTTTGGTTTGGGTGAAACCGGTAAAACCAATACTGAGAAGCAAGCACTGATCCAACCACTCATCCAAGATCGCTTATTACTGCGTACACGAATCCAAGCTGCATACGATGCAGTCTGCGCTCTCCCAGAAGTAAATAGCAAAAAAATTGCCATTGTAGGGTATTGTTTTGGCGGATTATGTGCTTTGGATCTGGCACGCAGCGGAGCTGTTCTGAAAGGGGCCATTTCGATCCATGGGCTCTTACACCCCCCCGCTGACCTTCCAAAGCAAACCATTAACTCTAAAGTACTAGTCTTACATGGTTATGACGATCCTATGGTAACCCACGAGAATCTATCCACTTTTTGTCAGGAAATGACTGAAGAAAAAGTGGATTGGCAAGTGCATGCTTTTGGACTGACCAAGCATGCTTTTACAAATCCGCACGCGCATGACAGCGAACTGGGCTTGATGTATTCCGCAACAGCAGCCCACCGATCATCTCTATTAATTGATAATTTTTTGGAAGAAATCTTTGACTGATTTGTCTGCAGCGCTGTTGGTAAAGCGCATCGCCCACCTCCTGAGCCAGCATAATTTACGCTGCGCAGTCGCTGAATCGTGTACAGGCGGCCTGATTGCAGCTCGATTGACTGAGTATCCGGGTAGCTCTATGTGGTTTGATTGTGGGTTGGTGACTTATTCCAATACTGCGAAGCAACAATTTCTGGGTGTCTCCCCAGAAATCCTTACCCAATTTGGCGCTGTAAGTCAAGAAACGGTGACCGCAATGGCGGAAGGGATCCTACAACGCACTCAAGTGCATTACAGTCTAGCAGTCAGCGGCATCGCAGGCCCAGGCGGAGGCAGCCTAGAAAAACCAGTCGGCACTGTTTGGTTTGCCTGGGCCAGTCAAAACCAACCGACTCAAAGTCAGGTGCATTATCTACACGGTACTCGAACTAAAATTCGCAAAACCTGCGTGACCATCGCGTTGTCAGGGCTCTTAGAAATTATTCCGTAATACCTCAATCCACAACATTTTACAAACTGTTTTTATTTGACTCTAAATTTGACTATTACAACATTATGCTCTAATAATTTACTGTAGACTTAATATTAAACCATCAATCTTAGAGGCCCGGCGGATGATTAACGATCCTTCAAAACAAAACCCGTCGCGTGCGGAGTATAAACTACCAGCAAGCTACGCTGATGACAAAAGTCTGAGCGCCGTAGACAGAGATCTGGTTGTGAATTTAGAATTGTGCGAAACAGAGTTTCTGCGTTATAAACGCTTGGAACCCTATAAAAAGGCCAGCATCATCCAATTATTAACCGAAAGAAAGCGGCTGAACGACTATGTAAAAAACTATTTGCAAGAAGAAATCAACAAACAATTTGGACCCTTAATGCAATTACTTTTTCCAACTGAGCATAGTTTAAAATATGCTTTACAAAAAGTTGATGAAATTGAAGACAAAATAAATAAACATCTAGAAGACGACGCGTTGCAAGTTTTCGATAAAACCACAACGAAAAGAAATCGCTCAGAAATTTTGCTTATAACTGCTTACTCATATCTTCAGGAATTGGATAAACAAATAGCCAAAACAGGGCGCTCAGCCTTGAAAGGCAATGCCTTAGTCCTTGCTGAACAAAAGCGTGGGGACTTACATATCATCATCGAGGAATTACATAAGCAACTCGATCAGTCAGAGTATTTTCTCCACAATAAAGCTATTTTGAGTATCAAAGACCCGGAGCTGAGCACGTTTATTAATAAATTAAAAACCATAGGAATTGGTGGGTTTACTCCAAAAGCCAATAAATACCAGCCAACATTTTTTGGTATTAGTATCATCACCACTATTTACGAAAAATTAAATCTCACCCCCCAAAGTTCCGTAGAGCCCGAAGATGAGGAAGACGTGTCGAAAACTAATCATCGTAAAAATCAGAAATAAGTCTTCGAATCTCAGCACTTAAAAACTTGAAAACCACTGAAATTGTGCTAGTTTTATATTATATGATCAATTTTATTCCTTAATTATTAGGGGCTAAACATGAACCTAAGGTCTGAGTTAGAAGAACATGCCCAATCCATGCAAGAAAGAATAGCTGCACAGCTCCAAGAAATTCATCAGATCCAAGAAACTGTTGTCACATTGGATGATAGAATTTCAGCTCTTCAGAACGAAATAAATAGGATTAATAAATTAATTGAGCCACAAATAAACGAATTAGCCGCAAAAAAAGAGTTAATGGCCCAATGGAAATCCGCTTTGGCAGAACATGAGAACCGTCTCTTAGCAAACCAAACGCTTATAGGCTTACAAACAGCTATCGAGAACAGCCATGCAACAATTGAGGAAAAACTGGCAGAACTGGAGAAACAAAAAGCGTCTGTTTCAGATAGCATTACTCAGTTTCACCAGGACCATCCCTATATAAGTCCTTCGATTGAAGACAAATTGAACAGTAAGCTGCGAGAACAACAAGCAGAGTTAGAAAGCGTATCAGAGCAAATTGCACAACTATACGCAATACAAGCAAACCTTAATTTTATTGTAAAAATTTTTTTAGGGCTACTGCAATCCTTCGGCTGGCGTACGGATCCCTTGGCAGACGAGCAAAAAAAATTACTGAGCATCACTGAAGAAATGGTACAAATTTCCCGCCAACTTGATGAGTACAGCACTAAGAAGCAAGAGATAGACGATCTTCAAGATCAAGCTAAGCATATTTCCACCGAAAGAAGGCAATTACTGAATGATGAAGCAGTATTACAACAAATAGAGGCGAGCAAACGTGCCATATCAGAGTCGCAACAAACCATCAAACAATTAAATATTCAGATTAAAAATACTAGTTCAGAATGTTCGACGCTCCAAAAACAAATCAGCAATAAAAAATTGGATAAAAAGTTAAGAGAGCTGCAAGAATTGGTCCAAGAGAAAAATACCCACATGGATTTAGTAAAAGAAAAATCTCTGCAATTATCAGACATAGACAGCCCAAGACGCGCAGCACTGAAAACTAGTCTCAAAGACGCTCTGTTACAAATTACAGCTCACCAAGAACAGTATCGCCAAGATCAAAGCACACACCCAAAGACTCAGTTTTTTAAACCCGCCGCTACAATTGTCGGAACTCGAGATACCCCTAATTACCTTGCATTAGCCAAAATTCAACTGGCCATCAAGAAATTTCAAACAGGGCTTGAACCCAGCAGCCAAGAATATCGCCTATTGTCAAGAATAGGGACTAAGCTACTTCTGTGGCAAATGGCAGAAAGCACTACGCATGAGAGATTGTCCATGCAGGAACGGAACAGCGCACATCAAGTTCTCAACGCCGAAATTGCAGAACTTATCACCGAACTACCCATTGATAATCCTCTCCATGCAACCAAGCATTATATTGCAACACTGACCCTACCTTTAGCGGCAGTTGAAGATCATACTAGCAAAAAAAGTATTCGTTAAATAGGCAACGTATATGGACTCATCTCGAAGCAGTGACGCATGCTTCGAGACAGCGCAAACGCATCCTCATCAGGGACAGGGAGTGGGCAAATAATTCTTAACGCAAAATGCCTCGCTTAGAAATATTTAGAGCTGCAATCAATGATTCAATATCAGGACAATCTGCCTGCATAATACGCAATTCCTCAAGAGCCTGTTGGATCGTTAAACCTTTACGAAAAATAACCTTGTATGCGCGGCGCAAATTATCGATAGTTGATGATGAAAATCCTGCGCGACGCAGTCCTACCGTATTGAGTCCACATGCCGAGGTATCTTCTGCAATCATTAAGTAGGGTAAAATGTCTTTCGTAATATACGTTGCACGTGCTACGAATGCATAAGCACCAACATGACAAAATTGATGAATAGCGGAGTATCCACCCAAATACGCGTAATCATGTACTGTAACATGTCCTGATAAGGCAGAGTAATTAATCATGGTGACAAAATTTCCTATCTTGCAATCATGCCCAACATGGGTATAGGCCATGAAGAAATTATCATTACCAATTTGAGTAACGCCACCGCCTTTCACTGTTCCACGACTAATCATAGAAAATTCACGAATAATATTGTTATTTCCTATTTCTAGACGCGTAGGCTCATTTTGATAAGTCTTATCTTGCGGTGCATCGCCCACTGATGCGAACTGAAATATTTTATTATTCTGACCAATCTTGGTTGGACCTTGAATAACCACATGGGGGCCTACCCACGTACCCGCACCAATTTCTACATCCGCACCAATAATTGTTCCAGGACCTATTTCAACATCATCTGCAATTTTTGCCGATGGATGAATGACTGCTTGTTCAGATATCACTATGTTTTTCCTTTTTTACTTGCTTTGCAGCACTCATTAAATCAGCAGAACAAGCCAATTTATCATCAACATATACTTCACCATGCATCCTCCAAAAATCACGTTTTTGGGCATTCAAGGTTACACGTAATGATAATTGATCTCCCGGAGTCACCACTTGTTTAAATTTTGCATTATCGATGCCTGCAAAAAAATATAAAAATTCATAACCTTCTTCTGGAGTTCGTGACAAATTTGAAAAAATTGCACCCGCTTGCGCTAAAGACTCCAATATCAATACGCCTGGCATAATAGGATTGCCTGGAAAATGACCTGTAAAAAATGGTTCATTGATGGTCACATTTTTAAGTGCTGTCAAATATTCAAACGGTTTATAGTCTAATACTCTATCTACCAACAAAAATGGGTAGCGATGCGGTAGCGAGCGCAATATTTCATTGATATCCACCAATTTACTCATCTCATTCTCTCTATCATAATTTCGTCTTAGGAACGATCCTCGTACTGAGCCCTACAGGCCCCCTACGGGGCAAACATTTGAAAAGACCTCTCGTCATTATTGGCAATCCATATAGAAGTTTCAATGAGAATCGATATGGATTGCCACACTGCTGCGCAGATTGACGGATACATCTTTGGGACGTGAATTCCTTTTACTTGATCTCTTGCATTACCTTTGCAGTCATATCCAATTTGTCCACGCTAAAGGGAGCTGCATCTTTTTGAAACACCAGATCATATTTCTGAGATTCTGCTACTTTTGCTATGGCAGCACGGATTTTATTGTAAAACTCTTCCATAGCCTCATTATTGGCCGTACTCAATTCTTGTTGATACTGTTGGCCATTGCGTTCGAATGTTTGTTGCTCGCTCACAATTTTTTTCTCTAGATCTTTACGCTGCGATTGACTCAATACCGCTGTATCGCGCTTAAATGCTTCCATATCTTTTTTTAAAGTTGCTTCCATCGCAATCAAATTATCACGACGCGGTTTGAATTCTTTTTCTAATTTTTCTTGAATTTCTTTCATTTGTGCAGATGTTTGCATGATTTTCTGTAAATCAACCACGCCTATTCTCGTATCAGCCGCAAATGCAGCTGCGGATGTCATAGCCAACACGCCAGCCAACCACATACTTAATTGTTTCATTCTATTCTCCCAAAAAACCAAAAACAACGCCCATCCTAGCACAATCTCCTATACCCTGAAAACCCCCATGGACCCCAAACATCTACGCGAGAATGACACAGGTCTTGCAATACGCCCTAGAATCCAGTAGATGCAGAAAACTGGAAGTATTGCGCTTCATCACGTGGTTGAGGATTGATGGGTGCTGCAACGCTAAACACCAAAGGCCCTAACGGAGAACGCCATTCGAGTGAAATACCACCGGAAAACCGTAGTGGACCAGAAGGAGAACCGGTCAAATTGGCCGGAATGTTAGTGGCAAATACGTTACCCGCGTCCGCAAATAACGTAGAACGAATGGTTTCACGACTAAACGGGTAAGGTAATACAACACCTGCTGAACCATTAACCAACAAATTTGCACCCAAGGCATTTCCCAGATTATCTATCGGTCCTAAAGAGTAACTTTCATAACCGCGTACTTGCCCAGGCTGTGCAATACCCCCCGCAAAATAATTTTCATAAAATGGCAAACCATCACTATTGTAAGTATTTCCATATCCAACACTGCCTAAAAGACTCAAGAGAAAGCCTTTATATATTGGATAATACGAATGCGCCTGGTAATTTCCCTTGTAATAGTTCAATGAATTACTCGAGGCAGGCAATACAAACCACATAACCGCTTGCTGATTCGTTCCTTGCGTCGGAAAAGGCATCCGATCATAAGTATTACGTGTCCAACCGCCTGCTAAACGTACTTGATTGAATTGCGATCCATGCAAATTGACAAAGTTCTGAATGGACGCCACACCCCCAACTGATTGAATATTCAAACCTTGATAACCATATCCAAACTGGAAACTACTAGCATCGCCCAGGCGTACAGAATAATTAATGTCACCACCATACCGATCAGAACTATACATACTCACATCTAAATGCTTCGGATCCACCTTTTGAAAATAAATATCCATACCACGGCCAATGCCAGTTTTGGTATAAAATGGGTTGTAATAGTTAAATGAATAATTTTGTCCCCACCAGCTCGCATCAAACGCAAGACCTACGGTTCTACCCGTACCCATAAAGTTATACTGATTAACAGCCGCGTTCACTTGTGGCCCTGTTGTACCATATCCCACTGACGCGCTGGCTTCTGCGGAAGGGGCTTCTGCCACTTGAACATCCAAGTCAACCTGGTTATTTGCACCAGGAATTGGCGTGGTTTTAATATCAATGTCTTTCAAATAAGACAATAGGCGCAATTGACGCTCTGATTCTTTGATATTATGCAATGATAACAAGGAACCCTCTGATTGACGGATGACATTCCGCAACAAATCGTCGGAAGTTTTCGTATTCCCATGAAAATTAATTCTGCGCACATACACATGGCGACCTGGGTCAATCATAAAACGAACCAATACTGTTTTGTTCTTTTCATCAATGATGGGCTCGGCATTCACTACTGGAAAACCATAGCCAATATCACCTAATGCGGCATTAATCGCTGTAATCGATTGCGTCACATGTTTACGAGAAAATATTTCGCCAGCCTTTATTTGGATCATGGGGGCTAATTTTTCTTTTGAAATAATGGTTTTCCCTTGAATCTCATAGCCAGAAAACCGATATTGAGGTCCTTCTTCAATATAAATGTTAATAAAGACATCTTTGCGATCCGGCGCCAGGAGTACCTGAGAAGAAACAATTTTGAATTTTAAATAGCCATGATTCAGATAAAACGAACGTAAGGACTCTAAAGAAGCGTCCATAGCTGCTTTAGAGTACTGATCTTTTTTAGTAAAATAGGTCAAAATATTACTGTTAGTCAGCGACAAATGTGACAGCAACTCATGCGTTGGGAAATCATGATTTCCAATAATTTTGATGTCTTTGATGCGTGAAACACGCCCTTCAGAAATGGTGACATTGACAGCAACCCTATTTTCAGTCAAAGAAGTCACTTTAGAGTTAATCTGCGCATTATATTTGCCTCGCGCATTGTAAGCTTGCTTTAGGTTTTTTTTGAGAATCTCTAAAGAAGAACGCTGATAAACCTGTCCTTTTACTAATCCAATTTCTTTCAGTAACTCTTTCATTTTGTCACTAGGAATTTCGCTGTTACCCACGACCGTAATAGAGCCAATCGTAGAACGTTCAACTACTTGTACAATTAAAACTGACCCTTGGCGCTCTAATACAACAGATTGAAAAAACCCAGTTTCATAGAGGGCACGAATAATCCTAGGCGTAGAGTCTGCATTAACTTCCTCTCCAACTTGGACGGGAAGATAATTCAAAACAGTCCCTTCACTCACGCGTTTTAAACCATCAATTTTAATATCTTGAACAATAAAACCTTGACTCGCGAATACAGTTGAAACCCAGGTGCTCGCACAACAGGCGACCAACACTAGTCTTTTACGGATAGTTCTCATAATAATATTATTAGTCCCATAAACAAGACATATTTTTTTGGCGACCGTATCATGAGTCACCCTCCCAATCAAGTTAAATCGTTATAGAGCGCAACCAGAGTCAGCAAGATCACCAAGACTATCCCTAGAAACACGCCTCTCGTCTTCCATTCTTTTGACAAAGAACGACCGATGATCATTTCGATCATCTCATACAGTAAATGCCCCCCATCCAATAATGGAATAGGGAGTAAATTCAAAACACCAATACTGATACTTAGCAATGCAATAAAAAACAGATAGTAAACAGCTCCAATTTGCGCAGATTCTCCCGCGGCTTTAGCAATTCCTATCGGACCACTCAAATGTTCAAGCGGTAATTGTCCGAAGATTGTCCGTACAATGAGTGTTGCCGTTGTTGTGGTAAAAGCGATTGTCTGCTGCCAAGCTTGCCCAATAGCATCCAATGGACCACTGCGCTCGACTCGCAACCACTCAGCCGGAATCTCAGGTGGGCGTGCACCAATCCCTAAAAAACCTGTTTTGTCTGTATCATTCGTACCCACATGCACAACCAAGGTATGTGGTTTACCCTGCCGCTGAATATTAACAGACATCCTAGCACCCGGCCTGGTCCTTACATACTCTGCCAACGTTCGCCAATCGGATATAGGCTGCTGATCCACAGCGATGATTTCATCGCCCAATGCAAAGCCGGCTATCTGCGCTGGCGATTTGGGGCTCATCAAACCAACCAGCACGGGAAATTTAGGAAACAAGGGCTCAATGCCCAAACTCTCTAACAAATCAGAGCGTTTAGAATCAAATTTCCATTGTGCCAAAGGCAGTGAGTGGGTGCTTATTGTCGCATCGTCTAGCGCTTTGACCGTGATTGATATCTCACGTGTCGAGCCTAAAAGCGGCAGCATCGTATAATGCACATCCCG
Source organism: Legionellaceae bacterium (assembly GCA_018061965.1). Taxonomy (GTDB): domain Bacteria; phylum Pseudomonadota; class Gammaproteobacteria; order Legionellales; family Legionellaceae. The sequence continues at coordinate 420,294 of JAGOTG010000001.1, read as the reverse complement.
CCAATTGCTTATTTTTTTTCCATCTAATGCAATAATCTCTTGCATCCTGCCTAAATGTGCCAAAGCAGCAACACTACCAGGGGTAACAGATTCGACTCTTGGGGCAAACGATTTGATGCCAATGACAGCCACCAACCATAGCAATAAGAATGCAAACAAAAAATTAAACAAAGGTCCAGCTAGCACAATCGCTACCCTCGCCCATCTAGGCTGCCTATTAAACGCATGCTGTCGCTCAGCATGCCCGACAGGCCCCTCATTTTCATCCAAGAATTTCACATAGCCGCCTAATGGCAGTACAGACCAGGTAAACTCGGTCCCGCTTTTATCCCGCCATTTAGCCAATACTTTTCCAAATCCAAATGAAAAGCGTAATACTTTGACACCACACCAACGCGCTACCAAAAAATGTCCTGACTCATGCACAAGAATTAATAACAGCAAAGTCAGAATAAAATAGAACGCAGAGGACAGCATTATGAATAACTTAGAGTAAGATAGTAAAAAAATGGCAGACTTGCGACCAAACTATCTAAACGATCCAGTACTCCGCCATGGCCAGGTAAAATATGCCCTGTATCCTTGATCTGCACACGGCGTTTCAACATGCTAATCCAAAGATCGCCTAGCATAGCAAACCCAATCACAATCCAAGCTTGGACAAACCAAGCAGACAAATTGGGTGGTTGAAAATACCATGCACCCAACGCCGCAACGGCTGAAGCCACCACAATACCACCCGCTGAGCCTTCTAAAGTTTTACCGGGACTGACTTGAGGAATAAGACGATGTTTCCCCCATAATTTTCCAAACATATAGGCCCCGATATCCGTTGCCCAGACCAATCCCAATAAATAGACCAATAACCAACGACCTTGTTCATGATGAAACAAAGCCCACAAGCAATGAGCAAAGAGATTTAAAGAAAACCAAGCCACTAATGCCATCAACCAGGCATGCCCCCAAATAGGCCGTGTTTTTGGATAGGTCACCACTGCCCAAAAAATCCCAAGCCACAGTCCAATATTCAGCACCAAACTAGGCATTAGAAACGCGTATAGAGGCCAAATACCTAGCATTAGCACCCCCATGAACAGCGCCTTCCACATAACCGTTGGCAGAGGGATTAATGCAGACCACTCCCAAGCCAAAGCAACCACTAGCAGTCCAATAATGCCTACCAATACCGGATTGTTCGCATAATAAATGCCACAAAACACCAAAGGAATGAGTAGGATTGCAGTTAAAAAACGTTGTTTAAACATAGACTTTATCTTCCAATTGTTTCGAGGTTTTTCCATATCGACGCTCACGCTCAGAAAAAAAACCGAGTGCATGCTCAAACTCTTCCACTGTAAAATCTGGCCAGCACAGCTCAGAAAAGTACAGCTCTGTATACGACAGTTGCCATAAAAAAAAGTCGCTGATACGTTGTTCACCGCTGGTTCGAATAAACAAATCTGGATCAGGTAAATGTTGCGTATTTAAATAAGAAGAAAATACTGCTTCATCAATATCTTGGACACTCAGTACGCCAGCAAGTACATCCTGCGCCACTTGTTTAACGCCTTGCAAAATATCCCATTTCCCGCCGTAATTAAATACCACATTCAAAGTCAAACGCTCATTTTTCGCTGTATAAGCCTCAGCACTGTTGATTGCCTGTTGCAAAGTCTCTGACAGCTCTGCTCGACCCCCAGTAAATACCAACCGTACCCCCAGTTGATGCATTTCCTCTAATTCAACGCTCAGCACAGATAACAGCAATTGCATCAAAAAGTCCACTTCCGAAGCAGGTCGAGCCCAATTATCACGCCCGAAGGCCCAAACACTTAAAACCGGGATTTTTTTTTCAACACAAGCCTGCACGACATGTTTGACAACTTCGGCACCAGCACGATGTCCCTCACTACGAGCCAATCCACGTTGTTCAGCCCAGCGACCATTGCCATCCATAATAATCGCCACATGTTGTGGTATTTTTTGTTTCAAACTACTTCTTCCGGTGACAAAAATGGCCTATAGTCTAACCTTTTTGTGGCGAAAAATTAAGTGGAAATTATGACCAATAAAAACACAGTCGTTTTAATCATCTTAGACGGATGGGGATACAGCGAAAACACTGACCATAATGCTATTGCCGCAGCTCATACCCCACAATGGACTCATTGGTGGCAAACATGCCCCCATTTACTGCTCGATGCATCAGGTGTTGCAGTAGGACTTCCTACCGGACAAATGGGAAACTCAGAAGTAGGACACATGCATATTGGCGCTGGACGCCCTATTTTGCAAGATTTAACATTCATCAATCAAGCCATTGAAACCGGTGATTTTGCTAAAAATGCCGTTTTGGTTGATATGATCCGAAAAGCGAAGCATACCCAAAAAGCCATTCATGTTATGGGACTACTGTCTCCAGGCGGAGTACATAGCCATCAAAACCATTTATTCGCATTCCTAAAACTATGTGCCGAACACCATTTTAGCCAAGTTCAGATTCATCTGTTTTTGGATGGTCGCGATGCGCCCCCCAAACAAATTAAAGAAAATCTACATGCTTTACAGGCTATTTTACAACAATATCCCGTAGGCACCGTGCGATCAGTAAGTGGTCGCTATTGGGCGATGGATCGCGACCAACGTTGGTCGCGCATCGAACCGGTATATGAGCTCTTAACGACAGGACTCAGTCCGCAGCATTTTGCCACAGTTGAAGAAGCCATCGAAACCCATTATGCGCAGGGATTAAGCGATGAGTTTTTTCCTCCCAGTCAAATTGGCATGCCCGCGCCCATTGAAGACGGAGATACCATTTTTTATTTCAATTTTCGTGCAGATCGCGCAAAACAACTGACTGCAGCCTTTCTGTCTCCAGATTTCAAAGGATTTCAGCGACAGACTATCCCTCATTTAGCCCAATTTGTGAGTATGGCTCATTATGACTCACAATTGCCTACAGTACCTGTTTTTCCAGCCCGTAAAGTGCAGCAAACGTTGGGCGAAGTGTTATCGCAGCAGGGATTGCATCAATTGCGAATAGCAGAAACTGAAAAATATGCCCATGTTACCTTTTTCTTCAACGGCGGAGAAAATCTTAAATTTGCACTGGAAGAAAGAACCTTGATTCCTTCGCCCCAAGTGGCTACTTATGATCTCCAACCTGAAATGAGCGCCCCCCAACTTACTCAGGCGTTGATAGAAGCCATTGCCTCTCAACACTTTGATGTCATCATCTGTAATTTCGCAAATGCCGATATGGTGGGGCATTCTGGTAATTTCAAAGCCACAATTGCCGCCATAGAAGCTATCGATCACGCTTTACAGAAAATTGGCATCGCCCTCCAAAAAGTGAACGGTCATTTATTCATTACAGCAGATCATGGGAATGCTGAATGTCTGTTTGATGAGCCAGCGCAACAACCCCATACTGCCCACACATGCTCTCCCGTACCCCTGCTTTATGTCGGGGATCAACAGCGTCAATTTCGTCAAGGCCCAGCTAGTCTCATAGATATCGCACCCACAATTTTGACATTATTACAAATTCAACCACCCAAAGAAATGTCAGGGCATACGCTGTGGGCCAATCATGATTAAACATCTGCGGCGATCTGCCGTTTTGTTGATAATGAGTCTATATCAAGACATGACAGCAGCTCAGACTGTTTCAGACACGCAACGTAGCTTACGCCAACTGAATCATAAAATTGCTGTTTTACAAAAAGATTTAAGCCAAACTCACACACAACAAACCCAATTACAAAGCGAGTTGAAGATCACCGAACACCAAATCAAAAATCATGAACTCACCATCCATGCCATTCAACAAAAAATTCCTTTAAAAAAGATAGAAATAGATAAAATTGAGAAAAAAATAGCGAATTCTCAGCTAGAATTCACCCAACTCCAAACACTGCTGATGAAACAAATTCAATCACGGTATAAGCAGCAACCCAACCAACCCTTAGAATGGCTTTTAGTCCATCCACAAAAAGCCGAAATTGAGAAAATATTAACGTACTATGACTATGTTCTCCATACGCACGAACATACCTTGCAACAACTGAGGCTTACCCAAGCTAATTTACGCAAACAACAAACTACGTTGCAACATGAAGTGGAAACCTTACATCATATGCAAGTCCAAGCACAGATCACACAGCAACAATTACAAGTTCATAAAAACCACCACCAAACCCTGCTCAAATCACTACAAAACCATCTGTTTACTCAAGAAAACACCTTGAGCGAATATCAACGTAATCGGGACAATTTGTCTCAAATTTTAGGCAAACTCAGCCGGGAATCAGTCGTTCAAACCCGGCATTCTATGACGACTATGAAACGTAAATTACCTAATCCAGTAAACGTTGAATCCAGTCATATTCATAAAGTACACCAAGGAATCATGTTATACAGTGCTGAAGGGAGTTCGGTACACGCTGTTTACCCGGGAAAAGTCGTATTTGGGGAGTGGTTGAATGGCTATGGGCTGTTGCTGATCATTGATCATGGATGGGGTTTGATGACCTTGTACGCTAATAATCTTACTTTGACCAAACATATAGGCGATATCGTCAATCAAGGCGAACAAATTGCGACGGTCGGTCATGACGGGATTTCCAAACAAGCAGGGTTATATTTCGAAGTCAGAAAACATGGAAAAGCCATTTCTCCTTTGGAATGGCTAGGATCCAATAAAAGATAGCACAACCATTCTCTACGTCATCCCGAACAAAGTAAGGGATGACGATAATAAACACTCAGCCAAGAAAAAGATAAATATTTACCCCCCCCCCCATCGCTTCCGCCAGATTGAGCTATACTGAATAATAAACAAGCACTGTAATTCAGTTGTTTCAAGGAGTGGAACCCATGCTCATGCACCGAAAAAACAGCATTCAACTCACATTGACTGCGCTCGCCCTGTCTATTTCCTTTGCAACTCATGCTATTCCTAGTAAAGATCTCGGTGAAGAAAGGAATTTTGACGAACAACAGATTCCTATGGAAGATGTAGAAAGATTTTCTCGAGCAATCAAATTGATCAAAACATTCTATGTAAAAGAAACACAAGATAAATCATTATTCGATAACGCTATTCGGGGCATGCTAAGCGGCTTAGACCCTCATTCTGCCTATTTGGATGAAAATGATTTTATTGAACTCCAATCCATGACGCAAGGTGAGTTTGGAGGATTGGGGATTGAAGTGACGATTGAAGATGGGATCCTGCGTGTGATTTCTCCGTTAGTTGACACACCAGCATTCAAAGCAGGCATCAAAACCGGAGACTACATCATCAAGATTGATAAGAAATATGTGCAAGGTTTAGAACTGAAAGATGCTGTTGGCATGATGCGCGGCAAACCAGGCAGCCCTATCAAATTGACAGTGATTCGAAAAGGGACCAGCAAACCACTGATTTTTTCATTGACCCGAGAAAAAATTGAAATCAAAAGTGTGAAAGAACGCTTGCTAGATAAACAATATGGTTATATCCGTTTAACTCAATTTCAATCCATGACTGATAAAGACATGCGCACTGCCATTGATTCTTTGAAGCAAAAATCTGGTGGGGATCTCAAAGGATTCATACTAGATTTACGTAATAATCCAGGAGGATTACTTGATTCGGCCATTCAAGTTTCTGGAGCATTTTTAAACAGAGAGAAGAATGGTAAACAGGAAATGATTGTATATACTCAAGGGCGATTACCTGGATCAAAATTCACCGCCATGGCCAATGCTCAAGACGTTCTGAATAATGCGCCCATGATCGTATTAATTAATAATGGCTCGGCGTCTGCTTCAGAAATTGTTGCCGGCGCGTTAAAGGATAATCACCGTGCCATCATCGTAGGCACGCGCAGTTTCGGTAAAGGGTCTGTGCAAACTGTTTTACCCCTTGATGAGCAACGGGCTATAAAATTAACCACCGCGTTATACTACACGCCTGCAGGCATCTCTATCCAAGCCCAGGGCATTACACCTGATATTGTTATAGAAGAAATAGCAGTACCCATATCAGCAGAAAAAACAAGTTTGATAGATCTTTCCGAATCTGAATTGAGCCGGCACCTCAATAATGGTAATCTGAACCAAACAGTAACTGCCGACAAGCCAACGCTTGACGAAAACGGTTTACTGCATGAAGATTACCAATTATATTCCGCTTTAACGCTGCTTAAGGCGTTGGCGGTGAATAAACAATGAGGAGTTTAGTGCATGTCGGCCGATCTACAAGTGACTGGGCGTCCTTTCACGTTACCGTTGGCTATTCAAGCGCCGGCCGGTTATTTTCGCTCGAAACTTTTTTCTTCGAATGCGGCAAGTAACCCGCTGGTTGCAGCCGCAAGTCCCGTTTTATCATTACTTGAACGATTATGCATCAGTCAGACGCTCCCTCCCATTGAGACAATGCGTGAAAATCTTGAACATGAATTATTCGCTTTTCACAGCCGCCTGTCTCACCAGCAATATACCGAAGATACGGTCGCTTTGGCCTATTATTTAGTCAGCGCAACGATTGATGAATTATTAGGTAAAAATTATTTGCGAGTCTATGGCCAATTCATGGCCTTTAAAGCATTCACACCGAGCAATGCCAATGATCTGGGTCCTGAATCACAATTTTTTGTCATTGTACATCACCTTAAAGACTCGGGTAATCAATATCTCGATCTCTTAGAGCTTGCCTATTACTGTCTCATCGCAGGCTTTGAGGGAGAACAGCATTTGCGCACAGATGGCCGACAAATGTTAGAAAATTTGATGGAAGATCTCCATAAAACTGTTCAACGCCATCGCGTATATAAACCGCAAATATTATTCAAAACACCCAGCCCTACTCTAGAAGAAACCCAAAATTATAAACCCATCATCACTACTATTATCCTGTCGTTGTCTATGCTACTGGCAATTTATATTGGCTCACAACGGTTACTCAATCACCAAGCAAAAAATGTCTTTCAACATTATTCTGCTCAGATAAAAACGGATTTATAAATGAACAACTCATTGACTTCATTATGCGATGCGCTGAAGCAGATTTTTGCTCAGTTAAAACCGCAAACCCAAGCTTTGTCTTTTTTGATCTTAACGGGACGTTCCAATCAAGGTAAATCTACATTAATGCGCCAAAGTAATTTTGATGAATATCCGATTGATGCCGATGGTGCGCATATCTATTTTAACCAACACGGTGTTATTGTTGAGTTAGGCGAAACCTGGATCAATCAAAGTACTCATAAATTAGAACACACCTTAAAACAATTAAATCGGGTGCACCGATTGCTCAAAATCACGGGCATCATGCTATGTGTTGATATCAATGAATTACTCGTTGCAAAACATAGCGAACTCAAGGATTTACTCAAAGCCAATGCCAAGCTTTTGGAGCGTTTTGGACTCAGTTTAAACTACACAGTCGATGTGGCTATTATTATCACTAAAATGGATTTATTAGCCGGATTTTGTGATTTTTTTCAATCCGAACATCCCACTGAGTTGGCCAAACCCATGGGATTTTCCATTTATAATGCGAACCAACCCAATAAAATTTCTGATATATTCAAAACCAGATTTGAACAATTAGTTGAACATTTGGGCCAACAAGTTACCGACAAAATTCACTCAATTCGCTCAAATGTCAAACGCACCTTGATTCGGGAATTCCCATTACAAGTAGCTAGCTTACGCAATCTTATGCTACCTTTAATTAGCTCTATCTCTGCGCGCTTATTTCGCTTACAGGCCTTATATTTTACCAGCGGAGAGCAAGGTGGCGTCATTTTGGACCGTTTGAATAGAAAAATTCAACATGAATTTGCTTTGGTCGTTCAAGATCAATTTCAACAATCAACTAATTATCGGCCTTATTTTATCGAAGGCGCATTATTTGCTTTTCAAACTGAAACCAAACGTAAAACCACGCGAGTCAACCCCAAACAGAAGCGTCTTACCATCGGAGTATCTGCGGTCACTTCGCTGGCCTTGGCATGGATGGGTTATCACTATTTCAGTACCATCCACGTACTCAATCGTGTTCAACATGAACTGAAAATGGCCCACAACCTAAAAGCCAGTAACCAGGCAGGCGAGTCGATTTATTATCTTGACCAAGCAGGTATGAATTTGGATGCTTTGTCTGCTAATTCTCGCGATTTGTCCATGGTTAAATCTTTACGCAGCAACCTGAAAGTCAATACGCAAGACGAATTGATGCGCAGTTTTGTTCCCAATATTCTATCTGATATTGAGCAAGCATTACACGAATCTAAGCAATCAGAAACCGAGCGCTACCAAACTCTCAAAGTTTATTTAATGTTAGGTAATCATAACCATTATCAACCAGATATCATTCTTCACTGGTTTACTCAGAATTGGCAAACTGATCCTAAAGAAATCAATAAAAAACTCTCTTTATTAAAACAAGTCCTCAAGGACAAAACGCATCAAATTGTCATCAATCAACAAATTGTGACGGATGCACGCAACTATTTAAATGCTTTGCCTGCCGGCTATATTTATTATTCACTAGCAAAAATGCAATTTGATACAGGCATGCGCCCTATCAGCCTTAAAGGTTTTCATCTCAGTAACACCCAAATTCCTACTTATTTGACCCAAGATGGCTTCCAGAAGGTCATTGCCAAATTGCCAGCTATCAGTAAACAGTTAATGGCCGACAATTGGGTGTTGGAACGGCAGGACCTGAAAGATTTGACCGAACTGTTGCAAACAGCGTATTGTGAAGACTATGTGAATTGGTGGCAACATTTTTTACACAACACACAACCGATGCACGCGCAGGATTACGGACAAGTAAATCAATTAGCACATAGTTTACGCAAGGAAAACAGCGTTGCGCAATTAGTCAAGATTGTGCAAACGCATACCCATCCAAGAACCGGCCCCCATGATCAAATCTTTAATCGCGACATTGCCAGCAAATTTAGCGATCTGAATTTGCTCAGTCAAGCCAATTTACAACAGCTATCTCGCACCCTGAAGGAATTAGAAAAATTTTCAAAGACTCTTTCATTGGTTTCTGATCAAGGTAAAACCGCTTATACCTTGACTAAGGCCCGCTTTCAAGGCGATAAACTATCAAATCCCATTTCTGAACTCTATGCCCAAGCTCAACAATATCCCGAACCATTGTCCAAATGGACTGAGCAAATTGCTGATGACATGTGGTTTCATCTGATCAGTGATACGCGACAATATTTGAATCATCAATGGAAAGATCTCGTCTATACTGATTATATCGGTCATATTGCCCATCATTATCCATTAGACTCCAATCAAACCCAAGATCTACCATTGGCTGATTTTAATCGCTTTTTTGCACCCCATGGCCTGCTTGCTCGATTTTCAGAAGATTATATCATGCCCTTTTTAGACACAACACAACCCCAATGGCAGCGCAAGGAATTGAATCACGCCGTGGTCCCGATTGCGGATGAGTTGGTAAACGAATTGATGCGCGCTAATGTGATCACCCATATGTTCTTTCCCCATCAACAGGAACAGAGCTATATTGAATTTAGTTTACAAAAAATTAATCTGGATCCAATGGTTGCGCAATTCCAATTAAGTATTGGAGACACTGAGTTGACCGATAATCAAACCAGTGATTCTTACACAAAATTCCATTGGCCGCAGCACGATGCACAACTCATGTTGCGCTCTATAGAAGGCAAAAATTTTAAAATATCTGAATCAGGCAACTGGGCAATCTTCAAACTCTTACAAAAAGTCAACATCTTAGTCGACGAACAAGACAGTACCAATCTACAAATTTTATTCGAAATCAATGGTAATTCGGGCCGTTATTTACTCAAAGCTCAGAATCAAGTCAACCCTTTTATTCCTGGAATATTATCTGGATTTAATTTACAGGATCATATTGCATAAGGGGCAAACAATCCGAACCGTGACCGTAGGAGGTCACTATAAAATACCCCAGCTATAAATTAAATAATTGTGTAATCTTAGCGATGGTTTCTTTGATGCGCTCATTGTTTTGCGGAGCCACAAAAATGGTATCATCGCCCGCTATGGTGCCTAAAATTTCCAAATTATTTCTATGCTGGTCGATAATACGGGCGACCATCCCTGCAGCACCCGGTGTGGTATGAATAATAATCAGCGTCTCATTCGCAATCACATCCAATACCCATTGGCTAATTAATGTTTTTTCCTGAGGTGAAGTCAGCTCATGGATCAAGCCTGCTTCGTGGGGTAAGCGGTAGTGGGTTTTTCCTTGACTATCAATTAATTTGACTGCGCCAATTTGATGTAACAACCTGGATATTTTGGACTGACTGCTCGCAACTCCTTGTCGCTCTAGTTCCTGTTGAATTTCCGACTGCGTTCTGGCTTTCCCTTCTAAAAGAATTTCACGCAGCAAATGAGTTGTGGATGTCATGCGATACTCCCGATTTTAATAGTGAAAGCTTACCAGACCAGACATAGAGGAACAAATTTTTTAACACCTTTTGGTAGGTTGGGCCTTGGCCCAACATTAAAACTCTATCATGAGGCACAGTATGATCAGCACATTATCTCTTGCAATAAATGCATAAATATTCTATTATAGTGAATAATTATTTAAAAGCCTTATAAAAAGGAGATGATCATGGCCACCTCACTTGCTGAACAAACAGAAAACCCAACCAACCTCCCTACCTACTCACAAATTATTTCTGGCCTGGGCGCTGTGGGAATCGCGCTGCAGAACTACCCAGCAGTAGTAATTTTTATCAATAGTTTGACTAAAAACATAATCCCAGTCAGCCAGGTATCAACTGCATTGATTCATACATCAGCCCTAACTACCGGAGGAATTGCCAGTGGTATGGTAAATTTCTGGATGAATGTCGAATTGCTCGATGGATTTTTCAAACGAATGACTGAAAAAAACGACGAAGGAAACTATAAATACATACGAGAATATCAAAAGCTAACCGCATGGGAACAATTACAATATTTTTCAGGAATCGCCGTCTTTGTCGTAACCGGAATCTTGTTTGGACTGATGGCATTTGCATTTGCAATGGAAGGCCCGCTTGCACTCTTGTCGGTCGTTGCTGGCGTATTAGTGGCAGGTATCATGACCATCCAAGAAGTCGAAACCTGGTTACAGAGTTACGATAAATTATTTCAATCTCGGGATCCCAAAAACCAAGAAGTTATGCAAGAGGACGGGGAAGAAACCTCGTTAGATCATTGGCAATTAGTTGGAAAATATTGTGGCCATCTCATCGCGGCCGGCAACGTTTTGGCGCTCAGTTTATTGTTTACCTTAGGTTTGACCCAATCGTTAATGATACTCCAGATTGCTTTACTCCCTGCTCTTATCACAGGATTTACGATTGCTTTCACTTTTGGTGCGTTTACCGAATACTTTTTTTATAATGCTTATCTGGCCGATTTTTGCAAAGATTTTGGAAAAAACTGGGAAAAAATGCTGGCAATCAAACACGCCTGGGCTGGTATTGCGTGCATCTCAACGAATGCTTTGGTTAATGCAGCACTGACCTACGCGGGTGTGGAGCTTTTAACAGGCGTATTGGTTGCTGCAAGTATCACATTGCCGCCTGTTGCCGCGATCACTGCCTTAGCAGCCATATCAGCCTTTTTTGGCGGCACAGCTTCCTTCATCTTGGGAACCGCTTTTTGGATACGACAAAATGAATCGAAACCTCAACCTAAGCCAGTTATTACTTCAGAAGGATCGGCAGGATTAAAGCGATATAGTAACTGGACAAAAGAGTCAGCGGCAAACAGGGATTTGGAAGTACAACACCATCTCCCCACAAACAGTGCTGTCTCGTAACTCCCCACCACGTCATTCCGAACCCGAGCGCAGCGAGGGTGAGGGATGACGTGATGGGAAGTTACACATGACTCATGTAAATAGATTTTTTTTGAGCACGGATGGAAAAATAAGTCTATTGCACAAGCCCTCAGAATTCATGCAGTTAAAGCTACACCCAGAGCAATCGGCTGTAGATCATACTCAAGCGTTTGCTTGAGATCAGCGACTGTTTCCACCTCAAACCTGGCGGACATACCCTCCAAATAAGCCGGTACTTCCTTCCTCATGCTATAAAATATATTCCTCGAGTGACCTTTAACCCAGGCTCTGGTAGCCAAACTAGCATTTAACAACCATGATTCTATATTTCCCGGATAGTAAGCGCACCTTATATTGGGTTCTCTCAAAAATAGAACAAGGCTATAGCCATAGGCAAAATGCATACAATATTCTTCCTCAACATTGGTGGGCAACTTCGCGAATTCTTTGCCAATATTTAACCAAAGTATCTCAATAGGAGCCCATGCTGCGCCACTCGAGTTACCGGCAACAACTAAGCCGCTGGACGCAGCAATAAAGACACGACAAGCATGGATAAGTGGTTGAAAGTCAAAATGATGAGACTCAGTGAACACCTCTCCATTCAAAGTAAAAGTAACGCCATAGGTTGCAATGGCTTGGCATTCCTTAAGTACGGAAGCTTTTGTTTCTTCATCCATGTAACGTTCCATCATATATCGAAAACTTGCATCTCCTGACCAGTAAACATACCCATACCCAGACATCGGTGTTAAAAAACATCGTCCGGCTGCATCTGGTAAATTGAGGTATCGCTTTGAAATAAGTAAGGATACTAATTGAGGATACTTTTTTAACATTGCTTCTGCTTTGCTTTGCTTGTCTTTTTCCTTTTCAATCGCAATCAAATAAAGAAATTTTCGCAATAAAACAGAGCACTTCACTGAATCAGAATTCATTTTATCGTAAAATCCTTTGAACAACCTTCCATGCGGTTGCATAACATTTTTTATATCATCAAGTTTCAAATACTCTGAGATAGCGATATCTACGTCTGCAGGAAGTTGGCTCAGCTGTTTTGCAGAGATTTTTGGCTTAGGTTCTGGCTGATGATTTTTGAAACTTGGCAATAATGACCAAAGCCATAATGCCCAAGAACTCATGAATAAATAAACTTTCAATACCCACGACCAAATGATGTTACGTCTAGGTATGAGATGTTCATTTGAATGGATCATAAAAATGGTTGATTCGTTTTTTATAAAAACGAATCGTACATCAAGCAGCTTTAAAAATCAAAATTTTCGGGTAAAATGGGTATATCACCACTGCTAATAATTAACCACTAAGTAAGTGGAATGCAGAATGAATTCGTGCTAAAGATTGTTTGTGCCTTACACGACTATGTAGCCGTTTCAATTCATTTTTAACCGTAATGTTAGTGTTTACGCCGTTGCACGGCATATACGGCTTCGAGACCCGATTCCGCTCCAACCGAAAAGTCCATCTAAACTAGTGCCATTGAGACAGGCTCTATTTCGGTATTAGCGCTCTGTGCTCGCACCAAACTTTTAAACACCCGCAACTCACGTGTATAAGAACACAAATCATTAACCTGATAAAAGCGTTTATACCAAGTATTGGAGCTGCGTGTATCCGGCTGAAAATCTCGGATCGCATCGGTGGAGGTAATCCAGACATCCACAAAAGGTTCGTCACCACAACCGGGATGAATGCGCACATCTGTCACGCCTGCCTGTTGTGCTTGAATTTGTTGCGCTTTCTGATCTAGAAAGTTTCGGTCTGCAAAAATCGTCTGCGCATTCTGCCCCAAACTATGGAGCCCATGCTCCAAAATACTGAGCAATGTCGTCATCTGATCTCGGTGTCTTGGCCCATAAAAACAACTATAGTTGGTCTGCACAAATTTTTGCCGTTGAGTTTCTAAATAAGCACGTAACTCATACAATTTCGCAAATCCAGAATAAGTAGTTTGGATAGTTTGAATCTGTTGCAATACCCTCTGAAATGCCTTCAGTTGGGTCGGGGCAACCTGAAGCTGTTCCACTGCGGTTTGAAAATGTTGCATTACGCCAACACATCGTGCCGACTCCTCGGCTTCATGCACCCAATTTTCAGGGATTTGTTGTAAAGAAACCATCCTACGAACTTGTTGCTGAGTCATTGCCAATACTTCCCGAGTATCCGTATACCCCCATAACCAACCCCAAGGAACATACCAGTTCTTTTGCGCTAACAAATTTTGTTGCTCTATCAAAGCGACTAAAAAAGCTTTGAGATTTTTTTTATTAGCCGGTGCAGTCGACAAGCGTTGTGCTGCTGAATAGAGCGTTCCTGCTGCGTGCTTCACCGTATTCGATTCAAGCCATTGATAATAAAAACTATCCGTTTGAGTGACCCAAAAAAATTCGGTCATTACTTTTTTTCCCAAAGAAAGTACAGCTGCATCAGAAGTCACTCGCGATAAATTCTCAATATCCTCCTGCACTTTAAGCTCTGCAGACCATGGCAATATAACACCCAAACAACGAAATAAATTGACACATAAAGTTGTGGCAGCAATGGCCTCTATAGAAAGCGTATTTCTAGGTAACTCAGCCACATGTCTAATTAAGAAGTTCAGTTGTTCACTGGCAGTCAGTGCTTTGTCTATTGCTGGGCATAAACGCTGTAAATGAACCATTTGACGTTTCATATATACTTGTATCCATTCCATCTTGTCTGCATCCAACCAATAGATCTGCTCATAATACAAACGAGCTATGATAAGCTGTCGCGAGACACGCTCACTGGTGACCCTCAACCGAGACAATGTTGCAGCATAACGTGCAGGGTATCTGACCGCTAATTGATAAAATGTGCTTGATTCCTTGTATAGGTAGTCTAATCGTGCTTGCTTTGCTTGAGATAACGTTTGTTGATTCGCCCATCCCATTAATTCGCGTGCAGTCTCTTGCCAAATCTGACCCAAATTTTGCTTCTGAAAAGATTCAATCATTTGATCCACATGCAACAAATGTTGGTAAGGCGCTTGCGCAGCCACATACTGTATCCACGCTTTTTCAACGTTATTTAATAGGGTTTCTCGATATTTTTGCAAAATATTGGATTGACCGACTTCTGGCCTTAATATGGCGTACCAAGTATCAAATGGCTGTAAGACTCTTTGTTTGATTTCAAGCAGTGCTTGAGCAAAATAGTTATTCAACGCAGGATGAGAGCCAAAACATAACACGTGTGACCCGAAGTAATAGGTATTGGCTTGTGGCTTAGGATTTTTGATATGAAAAAGACCCATTTTGGCAGTGGTGTGGCTCAGATAGGGGGTGTAGACGATACCCAAACTCTGCAAAAAAACACGAGAGCTAGTAGATTCATCCTCCAATGCAAGTAAGCGCTCTGCTTGTTCTATGTGAACCACATCTCCGCGCAAGCATAACACGCTCAAATACAATAACAGTGCTGCAGGAGATGTGTGGTAAACATCTAATTGCCATTGTAACTCAATGCGAGATTGGGTTAGTGCTAAGAGTATGGCCGCAAACTCTTGTTCGCTCAAGTTTGACTGGGTCATTTCATGATATAGCGCATGTAACACTGCTAATAATTGCAATAGAATACGTTGCGCGTGCAGCTCATCAATAACTACAGAAGGTGGTTGCATCAATTGCTGTATCAACTGCAATAAATCTGCACTGCTCAACGCAGCTAAACGAATTTTTTTCCTAGTTTTAGACTCTGTATTAAGATAATAAAAGTCTTCTGTTCTCAGAATTTGTAAATAGGCAAGATCTCGGATATAGGAACGCTCTTCATCCTCAATCTGGTTGGTAAAACGGCATTCTAAGTCAGAGACTCTCTCCAGCACTGTCTTTAAGAGCGTGTTATCTGCCGCATTCAAAACACTGTCAATTTCAACCGCATTCTGAGGTGTGGTAATCCCAAACTCTTCGTACTCATTCAGCATCATTTGATATAGAATGGGTTGTATACTCTGGTTTTTGAAACTTTCCTCAACACGTGCTTTTGTCCGAGGATCTGCTAGAAACGTCTTAAAAAATGGGATCAATACCATATGCTGTAATGTCCAAATGGTATTAGAGTATTTTTTAAACAGTATTTTTATTTCCAGATCAATGCCTAACAAGCTTGCTTCAAGACGGTCCCAATCCACAACTTGCGCTGGACTACCATTCTCCATAGAAATTAATACGCGCAAAAATACTAAGAACTTAGCATACAAAGGCGCTATAACTTCCTCGACCCCGTTGGAAACGGTTTTCGACAGTGTTGTACGTGCCCTTTCCAAGATAACCTGATAGGAAGCTTCAGCATTATTAGCTTCTTTTTTTATTAATACAGTTTGCAAAATTTTGACAAGATCATCAGAAGAAAATTGTAAATGACTAACACGAAAGGCAGTTTCACCATTTGGAGAAACCGTACGTTCAAAAAAATTTTTTCCCATTAAAGCTCGACTCTCACACTATCCACATCTAAGCGACAATCCATCCTATGTAATCACCAAACTCTTACTATTGGGATTATTGGAATAAGCTTTCAAAATATCTTTGATCAAATTGTCTACTACAGACACTCTAGCTTCTTCTTCAACAAAGCCACCACTCGCTTTGAGTTGATTCAAGCGCTCGCCAAGTTCCTTTGTCACAGTCCCATTGGGGAACAACGCAGCTAAGAAACGGCGTGTTTCAGCCGGACCAATATGACGATACAATTGGTTGCGCACATTCGCATCTTCGGCAGTGGTACTAAATGCCCACAATTCTATCGGTCCCAAAGTCAAAGTGAGCAATTGTATATTAATACCCGCTTTGGTTGAAAATTGCGCCAAAAAAGTAGCGCCACCATGTCTAGGCCCATGAACTTGAGTACGCAAAGCCGTCCTAGCGGTATCAGACAACCCAAAGACTTGGCAAGTTTTTTCCATAGTTTGTGCAGGCCCAGCATCCATGATAAAGATGGACGTTGCAAAATCAATCATGACGGAGTCAAAATCATCTAAAGATTGAGATAATAGAGAAATTTGCACATTCCATTTACGCCCTTCCCGCATATCAACAATCACTTGTTCGCGTACGGCACTCGATTTAGAAGTACGGTGAAATTCATCATAGACAATCCGCTTCGGATCTTCGCGAATCTCAGTCACGCGCTGCTTATGATAGGGTTTATATTGATCCGGAACGCTGGTCATGCTTTCTTCTGTCAAATAATAATGCCTCGCCAAAATATAGCGCGCAAGCATATACATCACTGATGTTTGTCGATCTGCGGCATCTCCGCCGCTTTTGGCAACCTCATCTAAATCCAGGGATACTACACGCGCATCTCCGATATCAAAAGCTGTGACGCGTGACAAAATAGGATATTCCCGAATCGCTCCCGAAATCATACGTGAGAATGAATTAATCAAAGATTCACCAGTAGGCGCAGTGACTTTTTCATATAAGTCTTCAACAGAAGGAGTCCGACAAATGGAAGCTGCATCCGCTAGTAATGGCATTGCATATCGCTGAGCTAACATTGCTTCATGGATAAATCCTGCAGAATACAACGCATCCGTCACTTCCCACCAAGTAGATTTAGAATCCCGCACAAAACCAATTTCTTCTAAAATACTATCTAAAAACTCTTCTACACCCGGAGCATAAGGAGCAGGCTTACTATCATCGGCCATCGCTTTATACAGTTCATCTACGACCATACCGATGAGATCAGGCATCGCATCATAAGGCTTGATAGCGCCTAGAGGTGTCGTCAATAAAGTTAAAAAATTCACTAAAAATGACCGCTCTGCAGCGGTAGGGTATCGGCATCCCAATTGAGTATCAAAAGGATTAATGGAATATTCTGGCGTCATACGCAAACGATGATAAGCAACCAAATGCCGATTTTCAGGCGGCAAAGCTTCTTTTAAGAGAGAGATTAACCCCGAGCTCGAAGGCCCGATATCAATAATCGCGATACGCGGTAGCCGCGTCAAGCCGCCAGATAGACACAGGGCTAAATTCTGGGCACTCGACAATACTGATTTACCAGAACCAGGACGGGCATACACCAAATCAATCCAAGTAGTTTGTTGTGAAGAACCGGGCTGAAACGGCCATAATTTCCCATCAGGAGAACGCAACAATACCGCACCATGCTCCCATGGAGAAGCAGGACGATTGATTGGTAACATCGTCACAACTGCCGACAAAGGCGCCACAGTAGGTACCGCAGGGCTATTGGTAGTCGTTGCGAGCATCGATGCAGCAAATCCTGCAAAGGGATCCCCACACATCTCTGAAACGTCAGTACTGCCCCACCCTTGCACTGCTTTCACTAATTCTGATGCGCGGCGTCGCAATAATTCTTCTTCCGTTGCATTGGCCCAAGTCGTCACTACGACCCGTAATCGAACAATGGCTTCGTCTGTGTTCAAATTAATGTATTTTAATAAACTTACTGAATCACTAATCAACCGATTTTGTGGAGAAGAAAAACTTAAAATAGATGCTAAGGTCCCTTTGAGTTTAACCGTATCTAGAGCTTCAGACTCAATGAGAAAAGAAATTCGCCATGGTACATGCGTGGGTACCAAGCGCGAAAATAATTGAGAAAACGGACGGACATCTTTGGGAAATAAATCAATATACATGGTGGCATATAATTTATCACCGACTAAGACTGTGCGCCGATCAACAATCGTTGCGTCCCGGGGTAAAACTTGTTTGGACAGAGGTGGCCATAATAGGTCGGACGGATCACCTTCAAAATTATTCACTTCAGTGACACCAATTGTATCGCCCGGTAAAGTTGCCTTCCAATCTTTACCAGTAAAATCAGGATCAGCCGTCATGCGTATCGCGAACATTGCATCATGCACATTCAAGAGCCTTGCTAATAAGCGATATTGCTCTAAATCATTTAATACCGATCTAACGAAAGCACTGTGGGTATCCCGTATTTCTGGAATTGCGGCAAAAATATTTTGTGAACGCAGAAAAGGAGGAACTTTTTCCTCACGAATGATTTTGAGTTTTTGAGCTGTGGCAGCCTTGGCCCGATCACTGGGTAAATTAAATGGCCGGGTAAATAGGACAAAATATAAGTGTTCTTCTGAACAATATTTAGCAATATGCGAAACACGCTCTTTGAATAAATCATCTAAATCTAACTTCAAACGTGCTGCCGATTCACGTGCTGGACGATAAATATCCTCGATATTGGCTTGGATATTTTGTTTATCATGACTAAAATAAACTTGTAAGGCATGACCAGACCGACCCATAGCACCTTGAAAAGAATTCGTGATACCTTCGACCAAACGATTAAACTCTTCTGTCCCCACTAATGAGGTCACCCCTTCGATTTGAAGCACAGAAACCAAAGAGCCATCATGATTAACCAAAACGGTAGAACTATCTGCCGTTTCTAAGTCAATATAAGATGCGGTACGTTGTTTTAAAGAAGTGCTCAACCAAGCAAAAAATGTATCGATTCCTCCGAAAAAATTTTCTGCCCAACTTGCCATAACTTATTCTCCGTAGGATTTTAACTAACACTCGTGTCACCAATTTCTTGCAACGCATTCGACGCCCATGTTTCAATTTGGTGTCTAAAGCGCGCTCTAGAGGGTAGCAAACGCACGCCTTCCAGCATTTTAGTTAATTTTTCAGGCTCAATCGTCCCTGAATCAATCAATAAATGCCCAAAAATTGCTGGATCACTGGTACCTTCCCCAAATTTGTCTTCAATTTGCTGAGATCGAACTTTAAATCCAAGATATATCGTTTGGGCAGTCGCTTTATATCCCGTATCGTTAGTAATAGCGCAGAATAAGACATGACACAAAACATTCAGTTCAGCTTGCGTCATTTCGGGAACATACACCAATGTTCCACCGCCGTATCCGCCAACTCCAACTGACTCCAGAAAAAAGCATTGGGCACAAAAACAGCAAGCGGTGATCAAGTTTTCGGATTTATTATTATAATAATCACCGTCTAAATTGATCACATCTTGATATAGCTGTGCCTGAAAACCACAAAACTGGCAGGTGTAATGATCACGCTGTAATACTTTTTTCTCGTACAAATGAAATCTAGGATCCGATTTTCTAGCCGAATACAAACGCCAAGCACCTGGCGATGCAACAAGTTGCAATTTAGATGCTTGAGGCTGGTAGTTGCTCATTAGCTGCCCGTAGAACTATTAATTTCTGTACCAGAAGCACCAGCTGTTTTACCACCATCTTTAAATATGGTATTCCCTACAGCAGAGAACATAGACGGTAGGAATAGCAAACCAGCCGCAATCAATATTTGAGAAACAGGCTTACCAATCGGTGTTTGCGAAGGATTTTCTTTATGTTGCTTAAATTGCAAAATAGAAGCAATCGCAAAACCCAGACCCGCAATATAGGACAATGCCGTAACTGCTTTTCCAACGCTTCCAAACGTCTTAGTCAGTGTGGATGCCATCGTTCCTAAACTTTCAGCCAAAGCTACATCTGCCCACACAAAGGCCATAAGACTTGTAACAAGCATCGTTCCTTTTAAAGCCACTTTAGTATGTTTTATTTTTTTCATATCATTTCCTCGCTTATTATTCTAAAACCATTGTTCAAAAAAAATTTCCTTCTTATCTAGATAGTACAACAGGTATCGGCGCACTTCAATGCAAGATTAGTTACCAAATAAAGTATCCTGAAACACTTCTAATGTTCCAATAATATTCATAGCCAACACACCACCAAACACGTGCATGAATCCCTTTCCAATATTACCCGCCCCTTGTCCTTGCGAAGAGCTGCGGGCAACCAAAAGCCAACCGCGTAGAAAAGCAACCAAACCGACCACCTGAATAATTATCGCCAATGAAGTACCCACGGCGTTATCACTACCAAAAATACTGCTAAGCAGTGGACTCGAATTACTTATAGGAGCATAGGCCAACACGCTACTATACCCAAACGTAGAATTCATAATCACTTCAAACGCAGTGGGGTAGTACAATAACATCGCAGCAACGAATAAGTAGATAGAAGCTTCTTTCATACTACTCGCACCGCCACTACTGCGCTGTTCTCCATGAGATTTCAAGGTCATGATTGCTTTCAGGGCAAAAGCAATACCCATCAAATAAGATGCTCCAGTCAGCATTTTTTCAACAGATAGCAAGGAATTAGCTAGATTACTGAGAACAGCTGTACTCCCTGAATACCAAGTTTCGCTCATGGGATCACCTTAGGATCGTGCTCAAATTAACTATCCTCTTGACTAAACGTAATCGTTTGCCCAGAACTGGTTAAAACCTGCCCACTAATGGCATCAATATAACGCACTTCACCATAATTATAAACTTGCGTTCCTTGTCTCACCGTTAAGGTTTCTCCATTGGAACAGACCAACCAAGCTCGGCCAGCAATAATCGCTTGCAACGCACATTGTATTTGTGGCACAACTGCCTCCATTTTAGTAGCTCCAAATGGATTCTTTTGTTGCTGTTTGATTTGCTCCGCTAATACAGCACTTTTTTGTGCTTCATTCCCAATGGTCGTAGCCAATTGAGATAATTGTTCAGCCACCAATTTCAGGCTCGCCGTTGTCGTATCCACATTACTCCGCAAATTCGACATTTGAGAAGACAAATCTCTGACTTGGGACTGCAAATCTGAATTCACTTTTTCCAAACGCTGGAATTGATCTTCGTTCATCCCCGTGCCGTTGTAGGTGGTTTGTGGTTTTGATCTCAGCGTAACTGCAGGCACGCTCGACACAATAACGTCCTGAGGTTTAGAGTTAGCATGCTTCACAGAGATAGCAACTATTTTCTCATTTGTTTTTTCCGCAAGCGGATTCGAGGAACAACGGTAGATCAACACTGTAATCAATAATACCAAAATGACAATCAACGCTATACGCAACATAAAGTTTTGTTGCACCGCTTCTAAGATTGGTTTGATTTTTACTTTTTCGAATAATTTCGAAATATCCGGAAAAGACATGCTCTTTTTAGGTGGAGATGCAACAGGTTGTTCTGCCGATTGTTGCGGTTGAAGTGCATCAAATGAGCCCGTTGTTGACTCATCTTCATTAAAAAGATACTCCTCCTCAGGGAAACCAGGATCCAGGTTAGGAGAACCATCCTCCTTTGTAGAATTATTAATTTCAGTATCACTCATCATATTCTCACATTATTTTAACATCTTGAGTAAACAAAATTCCAACACCCGTACCGGAAAAAACCTCTACCGTAGGTTTACGCTTGATACCTTGCTGTGCGTATTGTCCCCAGGCCTTACCCACCGTCGCCAATCCAATGACTGCATTTTCCAAAGATGAGCGGCCAATACCATTTTGTACTGTGGTCTGTTGCGTGTCGCCTGTACCGCCAATTGTGATGGTAGTATCCGCTGACTGGAATGCATTCCCAAACCCTTCTAAAAAGGTTGATGCAAACAATGCGCCATACCGACTCATATAATGGTGGTTCGTTTCACTAGATAGCGCCGTGCGCGCCGTATCTGGATCAATTGCAAATGCAGCAATAGACAGCGTTTTTGGCGCACCAGGAACTGACATTGCGTTAAATGAAATGACCATTTTCTCTGCTTCGGCAGGTAAATTAAAGCTACCAATTAATTTAGCCCCTTTCAAAGGACCCGAAACAATCGTGGCAAGAATAGGACCTGGCTCATCTGAATTCACCGAAGTATCAATCACTGCAAACATCACATCACCCATTTTAACTACCACAGTAGCATCGGCTTTTGGAGCAGCATTTTTTCCTGCACCCGCACCCCCAGGGCCTGATTTTCCTTCTCCAGCACCATTTTCATCACCTGCAGGACCACCGCCAACATAAGCTTGAATGGGTGCAATTTTCCAAGCTTGTATGAGTTGATTGGCGACATTTGTCATGGTGGCAGTACGTTGCTGAATCTTCTGCTGATATTTTTGATCCGCCATTTGCACCTTCTGTTGCGCAAGAATTTTTTCTAATTTCTGAGCATTGGCAGCTTGCATCTGTGCATTTTTATTCAAAGCACCCGCACCTCTTACAATCGACGGCATGGTCTGCCCAGCATTGGGTGACATATCTGCCAAACCGGCTAAAGCAGAATCGTGGGGACTAAAACCAGCTGCCTGCAATTGATCATTTGTAAACCCAGCAGCTTTCATTTCAGCTGCGGTCACTCCGGCAGCTTTCAACTCAGCAGCAGAATAGCCAGCTGTCTTCAAATCAACAGCAGAATACCCCCCAGCTTTTAATTCCGCGGCAGTATATCCAGCTGTCTTCAAATCAGCAGCCGAAAAACCTGCTGCTTTCAAATCCGCCGCAGTGAACCCGGCATCTTTTAAGTTAGACGCATCATAACCAGCTGCTTTCAGTTCTGTGGCGGAGAATCCAGCGGCTTTGAGATCTTTAGCAGAGTATCCTGCTGCTTTTAAATCCGTTGCAGAAAATCCAGCATTTTTTAATTCCGCAGCAGTGAATCCCGCTTCTTTTAAATCAGTAGCCGAAAAACCTGCCGCTCTCAATGCTGCCACATCACAGCCCAATGTGTTTTTTATCGTTTTGGCAGTCAAACCCATTTTGCGCGCCGCGACTAAAGCTTCGACACTACAGCCGGCAGTCCGTCCAGCAGCAATCAAGCCCGCCGGCGTGATTGCCATACCAGCAGCTTTCAAATCCTCAGGGCTGAATCCTGCAGCCAGTAATTGTGCAGGGGTGAATCCGATACCTGCCAGCGCTTGCGTGCTGTACCCAGCCTTTCTTAAAGCTTCAACTGAACATTTTATTCGCGCAGCATTCACTCCTTTGTCATGAAATTTTTTCAATTTCGCCGGATCACAACCCGCGGCTTGCAACTCAGTATCAGAAACGCCACTACCATCATCTATTAAGCCACCTAGCAAAGCTTGTGCTGCCGCTATGTCCGTAGCCGAAAATCCTGCCTGCTGCAATTGAGCTGGCGTAAATCCAGCTGCTGTAAGCTGTTGTGCATTGTACCCTGCTGCTTTTAAGGCTTCAGCTGAACAATGAATTCGCGCAGCATTCACTCCTTTATTATGAAATTCTTTCAATTTCGCCGGATCACACCCTGCTGTCTGTAACTCAGTATCAGAAACGGTACTGCCATCTAGCAGGCCAGCTTTGAGCAAAGCTTGCGCTGCTGCTATGTCTGTAGCCGAAAATCCTGCCTGCTGCAATTGGGCTGGCGTAAATCCAGCTGCTGTAAGCTGTTGTGCATTGTACCCTGCAGCTTTTAAGGCTTCAGCTGAACAATGAATTCGCGCAGCATTCACACCTTTGTTATGAAATTCTTTCAATTTCGCCGGATCACATCCTGCAGTCTTCAAGTCAGCGTCCGAAACACCGCTGTTATCTAACATGCCACTCTTAACCAAAGCTTGGTCCGTCAATTCTTCAGGTCTAAAACCGGCGTTTTCTAAATTTTTCATTGTAAAGCCGCCAGCCAGCAAAGCACTGGGACTGCATCCGGCTAATTTCTTAATCGCGGCTGCGCTGACCCCTGCCAATCTTTGCCTTTTGATTGCCTCTTCGCTGCACCCTGCTTTACGTACATCTTCCGTAGTAAATCCTACTGGAAGAATCATTTCGGCCGCCCCAATATCCGCTGAGGAAAAACCTCCAGCCGCCAAATCAGCCGCAGAAAACCCTGCATCCATCAAATCTCTGGCACTATATCCCGCTTGGCGCAATTGGTCGGGAGTAAAACCTGAATTTTTCAATTCAGCAGCTGAAAATCCTGCATTCTTCAGCTCCAATGCCGTATATCCCGCTGCTTTCAATGCTGCGGCAGTACAACCACTGATCTGACGGATTGCAGCTGCACTGACACCAGCACCATGCCAGCGACGTAAAGCTTCTGGCGAACACTTCTCTTTCCGAATGTCTTCTGCCTTGATACCGTCTGGCAAGCCACCCGCACGCGCAATATCTCGTTCAGAAAATCCAGCTCCAGACATCTCCCCATCAGAAAACCCGGCATTTTTCATTTCATCTGCAGAAAATCCAGCACTGTGTTCTTCGCACGCAGTGAATCCACAAACTTTCAACTCAGCAGCACAATATCCAGCAGCTTTAAATTGTTGTGAACTAAAACCCAGGGCTCTTAACTCAGGACAGGGACAAACCTGTTTTAATTCTGGCAACGAAAATCCTTTCCGTTTTAATTGTTCACAAGTACAAACTTTTTTCAAATCCGTCAAAATAGCACCTGCTTCGATGGCTTTAGCCAAACTTGCTGGATTACAATGTTGGTCTTTTAAATTTTGAAACCATATAGTAGATTGTGGCCCCTCCAGATTTTCGCGAGCCAACGTGGAAAACCCTACGCTCCCCTCCCCACCTTGAGCACCCACTGATTCCACGCCGTCACCAAATGCCTGACTTCGAATAATTGTGGGTATAGCACTTCCGCCTTTGGCTGCAGCATCTTTCGCTTGCTCCATATTCTGCGTTTCTTGTAATGCCGCGTACTGGGCTGTTTGATTCAATGAGCCAGGAATAGACTTGATACCGGCCGCACCTCTGACTACTCCGGATTTTTCTTTCAAAGGATTTGAAGACGAGTGCAATTTAACAAAACCAATGACGATCATCGTAACCACCAATATCGCGGTAAAAATAATGATGATTCGCGAACGCGAATTAGTGAAAAGGGATTTGATATTCTCTTTCTTCGTGGCCATCGTTTATAACCCTTCTATCTTGAGCTGCATGACTCTGCCATGCCAAGAAACTAATAACACCGGAGACTTCGGCATTTCGTAGGCATGCGTACCATCTGCACTGGTCATACTACCGAGCCATCCAGGGGACAAAATAGTCAAACTGGTTCGCACATACATTTTATTATCTAGCAACCAAGCAAGCGCATCACCCCCGCTAACCACCAAGCGCGTACTTCCAGCAGGAGGGACACCGTCTAAAACATGTAGCAACACATCACTTGCTGAAGGTGGCAAGCCCTCTTCGGTTGGCATGTTTTTGGCATTAGGTCCATACCCTTGTACACGCAAATCTACCCGATAATCAACTGCCTTTTGCCCAGGAATCAGGGTGATCATCACTGGCGTATTGAGGCCAGTTAAGCGCACCGCCAAATTTCCGTAAGTATACAGCTTTGTCGCTTGAATCATTAAATTATTGCCAGTTTTGTCCCACTGAATATTAAAAGAGGACGGATCACCCAAATCAAATGCAGCAATTGGCCAAGGCGCACCCGTCGCATCTAAAAATACAATAGCGCTGACAAAGCCCTGCGATAAACGAATAACAGGAGGGGTTGAGCCAGGCGATAAATTTACAAACTTTGAAGTCGCAGTAGGCTTTGGCGGAGTAATAGGATTCGCTGCTTTGGCAAATTCCGTTTCTTCATATTTTTTCTTCAATGACTGGATTTTATCGGTATTCAATGGAAATAATTGTGCTTCCACCCCCCTGAATGCCAACTCATCCACAGACTCAGCCTCATCTTCAGCGGTTATCACACTAGTGGGTGGAGGGGATACAGTCGGAATAGGCGTCGGCGCAGATGGTTGTGCTTGAGATGCCTGCTGGTTAGGCAGTTGTCCTGCAGGCTTACTCTTCATATCTACGGCAGGACCTGGACCCGACGATTGCACCATATTGGGCGAGTCTTTCGCTAATTTTTTCTGTAACATCCGTAATTGGTCCAACGCTTGGTTCGTAGAACCATTATCTTGCGCCCAAGCCGGCGTTATGACGACATTCAAACCAACAATGGCGAACCATAACGCGGCTATCTTCATGATGTTGTAGACCCGGAAGCAGGAGCAGAGACAAACTGCGCAATCCCAATGCCACGCGGTGAATTTAATGTGTCTACTCGACTTACTAACATAGTCACCGTCATGTGTTGTTGCGAAAATTCACTCGCACTTTGATAAGTGACCAACATAGGCATTTGAATTCGCCACGCGTACCGTCCATTCAAAATCCCTTTTTGTAAAATTACTGGCGCACTAGTCGCAACCGCTGAGACCACTAATTTTTTAGCTTTCACTGCTTCCAGATTATTAGAAGATGCCAAAGCATTAATAAATTGATCCCAGCCTTCCGCAGTAAAAAATCCTGAAGAAGCGACTAACTCGGAGCGATAGTTCACAAAATTATATGAAAATGCAGCAATAGCGGCTTGGTTTGCCCATTGCAAAACAGCTGAATCAGATTGATTGGGCGCATTCAATGCCACAATAGGTGTTATTTTGC
Source organism: Legionellaceae bacterium (assembly GCA_018061965.1). Classification (GTDB taxonomy): domain Bacteria; phylum Pseudomonadota; class Gammaproteobacteria; order Legionellales; family Legionellaceae. The sequence goes on along the minus strand of JAGOTG010000001.1, from coordinate 393,155 downwards.
CACTAATACTCGTCGCAAAATAACGTGGCTCTGGGGGATGAGTAAGAATATAACCCAAGAGGCCAGCCAATATAAAGTTAACGATAACAGAAAATATTAATATCGTTATCATTTTCCGTTGCCCATCCCGGTAAAAACTATTTCGCAGCATCACTGCGGCAATTGCATCATCCGCCATACGACCCTCTCACTGTGGCATTGCCCTGACATCACTATCTTGGTTACTATCATCCGCTAACAACGGCTGCGAGCTATAATTAGGAGTATCCATAGCTATCAAAGGGACAGGCGATGTTTCACCAAATGTCGCATAATAATCAGGCTCCGGAAGAATAGAGTAAGTATAAATTATTCCGACCATTAATCCTACACTGATGATAACAGAAATTACGATTGCTGTTTCTACGCTTCGATACGTTCTGACGTAAAATTCTTTAGATCGTTTGATCAAATTCCAAGTTTTTATACTCATCCTATTTCCTCAGCATCAAACATTAGGACACAACTTGTCTAAAAGTAATCTCGACTCTAGAGTTTGGGGACGAATCCAACCCTGTCTTCTTCGCAACTATAGGTTTATCACTCCCCGCGCCTTCTGTAAATACTATCGCTGTTTCAATATCTCGAGACCATAAATACCGCCCAACCGCCTTGGCACGCGCTTTCGTCAATGCTGTGGTTCTGTCTTGAGATTGGTAGCAATCACTATACGCAGTCACTTTAACCATAATTTTCCGCATAGACTGCAAATAAGTCACCACATCATCTAAAATCCCATAGCCATCGGATTTAAGCTTGGGTGATTGATTATGAAAAATTTCTGACGAAGGGATACTAATCAAATAATCATCTCCCATTGCAATAACCTGAACATGTTCAGAGGTTAATTTATCATACATATCTGCGATAGCAGTGTCTGAAGTATTCTCAACCCCCGTGGGCAATGTCGGAGGATCGGCGTTGAAGCTCTTTGAAGAGCTACACCCCCACAACCCCCAACATAAGAGCAATAGGCTGCACACTGTTCTCAATATACAACTCCAGAATGGTTTATCTTTTATATATAGAAATCAAAACATAGAACGCCCTCGGATACAAGCAATTTCCTCAGAGCAAGTGCACTCGTGATTAAAAAAACCGACCAGATTTATTACGGTAGCGATAGTACTAGTCTTTTTTCGCCTCAGCAGCAGCTTTTCGAGCGCGAGCAATTTTCAACGCTACCAAATTCACCTGCTCGGCAAGAGCTTCTCCATCCCCCATGTGACGTTCATCAGGTGGGTAGTTGGTAACAGATTGAAAGTCTTTAATAATTTCATTTGCAACTTTACCAGCCATATTGGCTTTTTGTCCTGTCAGACGTTCAATAGAAATCAAATTGTCACGTGTCTCTTGAATCGGTAACAAGGCTTTTGCAAAAGCAATTTTGTCTTTAACTAAAATCGGTGGCGCATTAGAAGGTTGACGCAGCGGCGCAAAAATGGTCAACACACCCGTCACTTCGTCCTCAATCACATCTTCTACTTGTTCTGGTTCATTATGGCGATGAAAAGAGAGTAATACAGCCACACTACGCTCCACAGGCTCCGCAATGGCTGAGTCCTGTAAAGCTTGGGCCACCAAACCAATGGTTTCACTCTCGACTACCATATCAATGCTGGGTTTATCACTGGCTATAATAGTTTGGAATCCTAGCAATTGCTTTTTTAATTTATCCAGATACTCACTAGGTGGGGGCTCGACTTTTAAAAACTGATTAATTTTCAATTTTTTCACAGGTTTGGGTGCCGCATAAAACATATTCACTCGCACGATTTGCGATTTGAAAAATATATGCGCTTCCCCTTCCGTTTGGTCTTTCAAATCCAATAAATCGATACGCGCACGTTTTTCAAATGAAGAGCTGCGTGCATCCGCATAACTATTGGTCATAGAGTTTTCTCTGGTTTGGAAAGAATCAACCTTTGTCACATAAGCTTCACCCGCGGTTTTGGTGAAAAAATCCCAGGTAGCTTCCGGATCCTCTAGCTTCATACAAATCTTGATATTGGTATTCGCACCGATAGAAGCCGCTTCTTCTTTGGAAGCTTTTTGAAATGCTGGTAAATCCTGCCCTGCAAAGATAGCAGAAAACCCTAAAGAACGAGCCTGTGCAGGCACGACCGCAAATCCTTTTACCGCATAATAACCATACTCATCCAAGATACAAATATAAGGTGTAGGCGCATTCGTGGGTTTGCGCTCAATCACGTCTCGGTAATCCCCTTCAACATCTTCCCCTAAACCAGATGCCATCATTGCTTTTAATGAGGACACAATGATCTTGCCTAAATTCGACAACTCATCGGGAGATTTTTCTAAAGCAGGTAATAACACCACTAAAATACGTCGATTCAATACCACATCTTTGAAATCCACTTCGGCCAAATTAGTCCGAATAATGTGCCCATAAGTATCCGCTAAAGATGAAAAGCTGCGCACCAACTGCATAGTGATAAAACCATGTTGCTCCAGAACCTGCGACACTTGCTTACCTTTTTTCTCTTTATTATAACCCGGCAGCGTATTCAAATAGTTACGCAGCGGATCGGTTACTAGCTTAGGCACATGATCAATATTAACCGACTCTTGATCATCTCGTGGAAATACCTTATCAATTACAATAGATTCTAAACGGGTCAGATCAAAATAATTTCGAATGGTATTGGCATCCAGCAACAGAGCACCATCATCGCGCATAAACACCAACAAACGCATCAATGCTTCCACGAACGCAATTGCGCGGCCTTTCCACATATCGCCATCGCCCCCACCCGCACTCTCTCCCATTAAGCTCACCACTAATTGGGTTAACATACTGGAAGAACCTTGGCAAAAAGGGTTCAAAGTATTCGACAAACGTCTTTCTTGTGGCCCTACGATATCACGCGCACCCGTCATGAAATTAATAATCAGCAAATCATCTTCGCGCCCCATACTGCGCACCATAGAGAACACTTTTGCATACAGCGAGTTATCCCCTTTACCGTCAACATAGATAAAGCCACTTCCTTGTACCAAAGCATTATAAGCAATCGACACCAACGCTTCCGTTTTACCACTACCGGTTGATCCAAAAATCAACACATGCGTACGCATATCTTCATTGGCAAACCATACTTCTTTATTGCTTTGTTTTTCATTCCCAAAATAAGCAATCCCGCGTGCCGTATAAGGTAATTTGATACCAGGTTTTAAATCGTTATAATCTTTTGCCTTGGAAACTTGCGGTAAACGGAACGGTAATTTATGTTGCCGCGTTATAGCATATACAAACATCATCACCGTTATGATAAAAAAAATCACCGATGCTTCAGATACATAAAAGATACCAGCCGCACATGCAATGAGTACCACAGAAACATTCGTGGCGTCTTCAAAGAAGGCCATAAAGCGCTGGCCCATCGGACGCGTATCACGCAATAGTTTGTTTGGGTCGAGTTCACTTCTTGCGTCAATCCCTCTTATCATGGTTGTAGCTCCTGCAATTCTTTGGGAGATATTTTGACTTCTTTGATCGCAATTTCCAGTGCTTTGATTGCTTCATCAACCATGGGGGCACGTGAGCCACGTCCCATCGACTTTTCAGCTTTCCAATGCGCAAACGGCCCACCCACTTCAGCGAAAGGCGTTTGTCTACCCACACAATTACACATATACCAAAGTCTTCTGTCCGTGGGTTTGAGCCATAAAAACTCTGCGGTAGGCACAACCCCATCCATGCGTGCAGCCTCTAACAAAGAAGCCAGCACAGTCAGAAGATAGGCATGCTTTGATAAAATTTCTTTGACTAGTTCTGTATTGATATGTTTGTTGATCACCGCATCCACATCTCCTGGATTGAGCTTACCCATCACAAAAGATTTATCCATATTTTTTAAAATAGTCGTAGCAGATCCTTTATCACGGTTAATGCGCGCCATAAATACTGCAGCCAATGCTTTCACATGTATTGGACAGCGATCAAAGCCATCCCAAGAGGGGCCTAATTGCAAAGTGAAGATACGCTTGGCATCACCGCGCCTCAATCCAGCAGTCATTTCTTGGCCAGGCGTAGCATTATTATCTAATAGTACGTCAGATTTTTTAAGCAACTGATATTTACGCGCAAACTCCATAGGCGTCAAAGCCATTGCCCATGGTCCGCTATTCACATCCGTTGCCGTCAAATCCTCTTTGACAATAGGCATAATAGACGGCCAATTTTCTTGCTCTTGTTCGCGCAGCGTGGTCATCGTGTGGCGTCTACGATATTTTAATGTGACATCTGAACGATATAGAATCATGGCAAACACCAACATCAAGACCATAATGGGATAACGACTGTAATCGCCAACATGCTGAGTAAATACCATCAACTGTGACCAATCTATCCCAGCAGGATCTAAAGTCTGCATTAGTAGAATATCATTACCTAATGAGGGGTCATGGACGAAATAATTAATGAGTTTTGCTTGAACAATATTGAATGCAAATACAAAAGAAACAATATACTGATGGGCACTATGCCAGGTAAAATAGCATACAAAAACAATCAGCCCCATTATCCAGGCGGGAGCCAGCGAATGATCACCGGATTGCTGCGAACCCTGTTGCCCCATGCCTTCCCTCCATGATAACGCTTCAGGACTTACGCAAAACCCTATCTTTGGAGTTTTATGTAAGTACTGTGCTTAACCTCGAATCGTATAAAACACGGCGTGTTTTATACCGCCCGAAATATAAGTATATAGAGTCTACTTCTAATTCGCTAGATTTTATTTATACCTTTCAATCCTCTCTTAACTCGAACCAAAGGGCATTAAGCAATGCGAAGCTACAAGCCAACCCTGTGCCTAGAATCCATGAGAAATACCACATAAATATCCTCCTAATAAGCAGTATCGATGTTGTCTATAATATTTTGCTCACTTACTTTCCCGCGTAAAACTCGATACACCCAGGTTGTGTAAGCCAAAACAATAGGCAGAAAAATCGCTGTTCCAATCAACATAATGGATAAAGTTAATTGGCTGGATGAGCTATCCCAAACCAATAAGCTGTGATTAGGATGAGTTGACGAAGGCAACATAAATGGAAACATACTGATACCAACGGTTGCAATAATACTCGCAATTGAGCCCGCACTACAGAGAAATGCAATCTTCGGAAAACGAGCCAATCCACAAGCAAATAAAGGTAAAAGAATACCTAATGCTGGCGCCAATAGTGCCACATGCATGCTCTGATAATTATGAAACCAAGCATCAGTTTGATAAACAACAGACTTATACAACGGATTAGAAGGGCCTGCATGCATGACAATGCTGTTAAGTTTATAGCCATATCCACTCAGATAAAGCCAAAGTCCTCCGCTTATAAATAGAAGACTAGTTAATAAGGCAAAAAACTTACCCGCAGTCTTAGCACGTGCTTGTATCTGTTCTTGTGTTTTTATATGAATAAAAAAGGCACCATGCATGCTGAGCATAGCAACGGATAACAATCCCGAAAGCAAGGCAAATGGGTTTAATAACTCCAAAAATGTTCCAGTATAAAAGGGTCGCAAACTTTCATCAAAATGAAAAGGAACACCTTGGAGAACATTACCTATAGCTACTCCAAATATTAAGGATGGAACGAACCCGCCAACAAATAATGCGCGATCCCAATATAAACGCCAAGTAATATTACTCAATTTTGAGCGATATTTAAAACCTACAGGACGTAAAATCAACGCTAACAACACCCATAGCATGGCCAGATAAAATCCGGAAAAAGAAACGGCATATAGCATTGGCCATGCTGCAAAAATAGCACCCCCACCCAATATAAACCAAACTTGATTACCCTCCCAAGTTGGGCCAATACAGTTGATACAAACGCGGCGTTCTAGATCAGTTTTGCCAAGCCATGGCATCAATATTGCAGCACCTAAATCGAAGCCATCCATGACGGCAAAACCAATCAATAATACCCCCAATAATAGCCACCACACTATCCGCAATGTTTCGTAATCTATCATGCCAAGCTCTCCTGTGGACCGATTTTTATGTATTTAACTAGTAAGAACACCTCAATGATCGCTAGAACTGTGTAGAAAATAAAAAAGCCCGATAAAGAAGTAATCAACTGTGACAAGTTCAGTGAAGAGGTGGCCATAAAGGTTGGCAATATACCTTGAACCACCCATGGTTGACGCCCGCATTCGGCAACAACCCAACCGAGCTCCGCTGCAATCCAAGGTAATGGCAATGCCCAAAAACACATGCGTAAATACCAACGCGTATTATGAGCCTTGCGATGAACATTCAAATAAAATCCTGTACCAAATAGAAAAATAAAGAATAAGCCACATGCTACCATGATGCGAAAAGAAAAGAATAAGGAAGATACATTGGGTTTAAGCGATTGGGCAGCAAGACTAATTTGTTCTTCTGTCGCATCAACCACAGTGTTGGTGTATTTTTTCAAGAGTAAACCGTACCCCAAATACTGACCGTGAGCTGCAAAATCGATTTTGGCCTGAGGATCCTGAGGGTTATTCTGTATACGAGTCAATGCACCATAAGCTAAGATCCCCTCACGAATATTTTGTTTTCCTTCCTCTATAAGCTCAGAGATCCCGATTACTGGTTTATCAAATGATCGTGTGGCTATGATCCCTAACACATAAGGAACTTCAATCGCATACTTTGTTTTCATTTGTTGTTCATCAGGTATTCCAAATAGTGTCAATGACGCAGGTGCCTTTTCTGTATGCCACATGGCTTCCATCGCGGCGATCTTCATTTTTTGATTACTATTCGCAACATAACCACTTTCATCTCCCAACACGACAACAGATAAACTAGCCGCCAATCCAAATGCGATAGCAACCGTCATGGAGCGTTGAGCGAAAGCTTGGTGTCGCCCACGCAACAAAAAATAAGCGCTGATTGCCAATACAAAAACCGCCCCTGTTACATAGCCCGCACTAATGGTATGTACAAATTTGGCTTGGGCCACCGGATTGAAAATGATTTCTGAGAAACTGGTGACTTCCATGCGCATGGTCTGAAAATTAAATGCCGCTCCCACAGGATTTTGCATCCATCCATTAGCTATAAGGATCCACAACGCTGATAGATTCGTTGCAAAAGCCAGTAACCAAGTCGTAGTCAGATGTTGTAAGCGAGTTAGCTTTTTCCAACCAAAGAAAAACAAGCCAACAAAAGTCGCTTCTAAGAAAAAGGCCGAGAGCCCTTCAAGGGCTAGCGGAGCACCAAATACGTCACCAACATAATGAGAGTAATAGGACCAATTGGTTCCAAATTGAAACTCCATAGTTAGCCCGGTAGCAACGCCTAAAACAAAGTTAATCCCGAACAAAACCCCCCAATACTGAACCATCTCTTGCCAAATTTTACGCCCTGTCATCACATACACAGTTTCCATAATGGCCAATAATATCGATAACCCCAAGGTTAATGGCACAAATAGAAAATGATACAGCGCTGTTAATGCAAACTGTAAACGAGATAAATCAACAATATCAGTACCTGGAATCATAATTACTCTCTAATTTTTAGACGTTATACACATTTTAACAGGACTCAGACCTTTTCACTGTATTTCTTGGGTTGATCCAAACAACCAGTGCGCTAAATCCACCGGATTTTTTTCAATACCTTTAAAACAAACCACCCATAGCAATATTAACAGTATCAATTTAAAGCACAATGTAAATGCGATGTCTTTTGAAATGTTTTTCATCGTTACTTTACCCCTAAGAAACACTTAAATAGCGGTTTTCTTCTAAACTCAGATGATAATTATCAAATGTAGCACAAACAGCTCGAACTAGCATCCGCAAAGGAGACTTAAAATCAATGCGTCGCCCATGGATGATGACTATTTTTTTATCAACAAAGTTTTTTAATAAACATAAACTTCGATCAAAATAATCAATTGGATAATTAAATTCAGTTAATATATTACCAATATCCACTGAAAAATTGCACATCAGTTCGTCAATAACTCTTTTACGCAGTAAATCATCTATGCTATGGAGCCATCCTCGGACCGTAGCCAGGCTGCCCTGAGAAATTTTTCGCTCATACTCAATAGAAATTGGCTGATTCTGAGAAAAGCCTTTACCCAAATTGCTGATTGCAGAGGCACCTATTCCTATAACAAATTCATTTTCCTGAGAGGTATACCCCATAAAATTTCGACGAAATTTTTTTTGACTAACACTCGTCTCTTCTGGATGGATAAAATGATCGATGCCTAAGGGGATATAGTTATGCTGTCGAGCAATATCTACTGCACGCAAATACATGTGTCCCTTAAGCTGAGTATTGGGTAAATCATTTTCCGAAATTAAGCCATGTTGTCTCTTAACGTTAGGAATATGAGCAAAAGAATAGTATGCAATTCTAGATGGCAATAAAGCGCACATATCAGAAAATGTTTTCGTAATAGATGACAACGTTTGTAATGGCAATCCGTAGATGAGATCGATATTAATTTTATGAATATTTACGGAGCGCAACATTTCAAAACTTTTACTAATCTGAGAATAAGGCTGCACTCTATGAATAGCGTTTTGAACGATTGGATTGGTATCTTGAACCCCCATACTGACACGATTGAAATTCAAGCGCTGGTAAGTATCAATGTTTTCTCGACTAAGATGTCTTGGATCCAGTTCAATAGCAATTTCAGCATCGGCTTGAATATCAAAATTGGCAGAAATATGTTGAATAATACTTTCTAGCTCTCTATCCTTTAAAATCCCCGGAGATCCCCCACCAAAATGAATGCTATGAAGTTTTAAACGAGATGAAGCATGTTCTTTTATCAATGTAATTTCCTGGAGCAAGGTCTGAACGTAACGCTGAATAGGTTCGTAATGATTAGATACTTTGGTATGGCAACCACAAAACCAACATAATTGGCTACAAAAAGGGATGTGTACATATAGAGCAACGCTTTTTTTGTTATCAAACTCTGCGAGCCATTCTCGATGTGTGTTTTCATGCAGAACTTGGAAATATAAACTGGAAGGATAGCTTGTATAGCGAGGCGCTTTTATTTCCAGCAAGGCTAATTGCTCATTTAGTTCATTTGTAGTAATCATTTTCCTGCCTCTACAGCTAGGGTCTGTTGAAAACTCAGATTCCTTTGTCCCACTAACAGGTTGCGAGACCTACGAATCTGAATTGTCGCCCCTAAAAAACACGACATAGTCGATTACATTATGGCGTTCAAAGAAACGCCATATTTAAGTTTATATAGATACCTTTCACTTTCTCAGTTTACAGTGTAATACGGTATACTATTTGCAAACTTTTCTAGTAACGCATTTCCTGAACTCTCTGCTTCTGAAATCCATTTTTTCAGTGCTTGAACCAAATCTTGTTGACTGGTTTTGTTGTCCGCCCAAAGTGCTTGTAATGATTCTCTGAATCCACACACTAGATTTAGGCCAAGATTACTTTTCAACAAATCTGAAACAATTTGCTGGTTTGTCCTGTCTAATAGAGAAGAGGAGCAGGTTAATAATTTGCTGGCAGTATTAGGAATAAGGATATTACTAGCATGCAAACGTTCCTTTTTCAAAGTAGGCAGGATTACTTTTCGACTATATTCATCTAAAAATTGAAGCCGGTTATTAATTAACAGTTTTACCACTTCAAAATCAATAGACTGCTTTACCTTTTTTAACCGAAGTACTGGACGGACTTTTTTGACTTCAGCTAATCTAAATAATTGTAATAATCTAATATAGAACCAACCCATATCCAATTCCCACCACTTCACTGACAATTTTGCTGAAGCAGGAAAAGCATGGTGATTATTATGTAATTCTTCACCACCAATGAGCAAGCCCCAAGGAAAAACATTAGTAGAAGCATCATTGGGTTCAAAATTGCGATATCCAAAACAATGACCAAGGCCATTTATAACACCACCCGCCCAAAATGGAATCCACATCATTTGTAGAGCCCATATACTTAGCCCTGGTATACCAAATAAGAACAAATCAATGCATAGCATTAATCCAATTCCTAATTTATCATATTTACTATATATGTTTTTCTCTACCCAATCATCAGGGGTACCAATACCGTAAGTAGCAATAGTATCTGGAGTTTTTCCTGCCCGATAAACTTCTGCCCCACGCAATAACATGGTTTTCAAGCCCCAATTTTTCGGACTATGCGGATCTTCGATCGTTTCGCATTTTGCATGATGTTTACGATGTACCGAAACCCATTCTTTGGTTTTAATACCAGTCGCTAACCATAACCAAAATCGAAAAAAATGACTGGCAATTGGATGCAGCTTTAATGCCATATGAGATTGATGTCTATGCAAAAAGATGGTCACGGATGCAATGGTTAATTGCGTTAATATAAGAATAGCTATTAAATATCCGCTTAATGACAATCCTAGGAAGCCGTATACCATAATATACCCCTTTTAAAGTCTTGGACCCCGAGTGTAATCCGCCTTGCAAACTGATTCATTGATCTAGATCATGTTTTGAATACTCATTTTTCCCAAAAAGTGGTATAATCGCATGGAGTCTTCTTGTGGTGATATTATGAACCATAAAAACCAGGTTGGATCACAGTGCACAAAATGCGCCCTAGTGCCATTTTGCTCCAAAAACAACCAAACAACCATCTGGGTCAGCAAACGCCAACTCAAGCGTCACGAAGTTCTGCATCAACCTAATAATCAGTTTGTTCACTTGTACGCTATTCAAGACGGCGCATTAAAAACTCATGAGACAAGTCAAGATGGCAAAGAAATCATTCATGGACTTTATTTAAAAAACGAGGTTTATGGTTATGATGCTATCCATAGGGGACGCCATAGTTATTACGTTACCGCATTATCCGAAACGGTTGTTTGTGAAATTTTTTATCCAAATTTCTTAAAATTACTGCAAGCAGAACCGAATCTGTTGGTTATTATGCTGGACTTAATGAGCAATCAATTGGCAACTGGTGTATATCGGCAATTTAGCTTAGCAAATCAGCGCCTGTGCGCATTTTTGTTAGATTTATCTTCAAGATTAGGTCTCAAACAACAAACACTCTTATTACCTATGAGCTATCAAGACATAGGGCATTATCTTGGTTTGACCACAGAAACAGTCAGCCGGCTTTTTTCGAGATTAAAGCATGAGAAAATAGTTGCCATTCACAATAAACAGATACACTTTCTTTTGCCTGAAAAACTAAAAGAGTTGGCTGGTGAACGCTCTCCCCTTTGCTCAATTTGCTAGATGAAACGCCTTAATGTAAGCTTTGACAAAATTGAAAGATTAATTTATAATCACCCAACCAAATAATTACACTAACAGGAATAATAATGAACAAAAAAATATTTTATTACCTTTCTGCTGTCATCACGGCAGTCATGCTCATGCAAACATCTGCTATGGCGGAACCTACCAACCTTGGTTTGTTAAAGCAAGAGCTCGTCCGTTATTACGATTCCGGCCAATATTTAAAAGAAATCACCACAGTCGCCACACAAGCCACAGATTATATTCAAAACGAAGTCGCATTGAATCAGCATCAGACTAGCCCCAAACGCTTGGCTATCGTATTAGATATCGATGAAACCAGTTTATCCAATTATGCTAATATGCAACAAGACGATTTCGCTAATAACCCGGCTAAAATCAGCGAAGAGCTTTTGGCTGCAGAGGAACCAGCGATTCAACCGATGCTCGATTTATATCAGCAAGCGGTGAAAAACGATATAGCTGTTTTTTTCATTACCGGCCGCGATCAATCCTTTCGAGATGCGACCATCCAAAATTTACGAACTGCCGGATATACACAGTGGTCAGGGTTAAGCTTTAAAAACGGTAAAATACCGACTATTGCCTATAAAACAGCTGAAAGAGCGAAGATAAGTCAACAAGGATACACCATCATCGCATCCTTTGGTGATCAAGACTCCGATTTAGTTGGCGGTTATGCACAGCGTACCTTTAAATTACCAAATCCTTTTTATTATTTACCCTAGTAAAACGATGGGCCATACCCAAATTTAAGATTGTAACTCGAGCACTGTGGGTAGCACCGTAGTGCTCGCAAGCTGCGCGCGTTGGGAGTCCTCTCCCATGAATATTGGGTTCAACCAAACTAGATCACAGTCGCTACCAATCCATTATCAGCTGGGTCAGAACCAGCACCCTGCTCTGCAGCCGGCTTGAAAAAACAAGCAAACCCCAAACCTGCTCCTCCTACGAAGACACTCCCCGCCCCCACAGCCATCCCCACCATCAATTGCTGTGGACTCAAAGCAGCAACAACTGGAAGATAGGACGCTCCCCATGTCATGGATACCAAAACTAACAATCCCACAATCAATAAAAATGCGCTGACCAAACGCAAAATACGCAATATATACTGCAGACGCAGCGCTTGGTTTGGTACTATATCTGGATTATCATCTTCGAGCTCAGCTTCATGATTACCCCCTTGGCTTATGGAAATCACTGTGTCTACCGGTATACGAGATATCGCTTCCTGACGACCATCCAAAACTACGGCGCTAGAACTGGGTACAACAGTTTGGCGCAATACCGGTAATTGCAACTCGGCAAGCAGTTGTTCTTTTGCTAACAAAAAATCTTCGTGCGAAGCATATACAGCATTAACACCTTCTCGAATCTCTGTTTCCAATGCTTTTGCAAACGCGGGCGAATCTAAAATTTCAATAGCGGCCTCTATTTCGCGTTTCACTAATTGTATCCGACCAATCAACCCTTGTTTTTCAGCACGCATTTGTAAAATAAATTGTCTGCGTTGATTTGAAATATCATCCTTCTCTTCATCATCAATTTTGTCCTGGGTAGTGATTTGCTCGATTAATTTCTCAATGGCATGTGACAACACACTTTCCTTAATACTCAAAGAACTAAGCACCCTCCTCAGCATATCACGCACATTTATACGTAATAATAAATTGCGATTACTCTCCAACAGCTCTTGTAAAGCACTTGTGCTGCGTAACGCATCTAAAAATTCGTATTCCGCTTTCAACAAAGCTTTAAGATATGTACTCGTTTGAGCCGTCAAATTCTTTTGTTTGCCTCTTTTGGTTGGTGTTTTTGAAATAGGCACAACGCTATCTGACTGACCAGTGAGATAATCCAATAAGCGCCAGGTAAATATAAGTGGCAGCCCTTTTGTCACAATTTGTGCATTGTTAATGACTGAAAATTGCTGCTGTAAAGTAGGGATCCCTGCAACAGGTACTACTGCTTCTTGTAGAAAAGAAGGGTGGCCTTCTATCGAGATTGCTATCAAATTCATTAAAAAAGCATGCGCAGCATTCGCCGTCATTGCAGACAACTCATCTGCCATTGGGTCAATAAAAAATAGATCTAATTGATGTAGCGCATACCACGCGTCATGAGCAATCTTGTTTTTCTGTATTTTGGTTAACATGAGTGTTCTTTGCTCCTTTGAGATCGAAGCAAACAAACCAATCAAATCAATGACCGTAGTATAAGGCTGATTTAGACCAGCAATCACAGGCAATGTATCCTTTTTTTTCTGACTATAACTCGCTGTCAATTCCTGCCAAAAATTAGGATGGTCATCCAAAGCATTCGACAAGCACCGGACCAAATACAATAGCTGTGTCGGTTCAGTCATCGGTTTATCCAGATATAACATTTGATGCCAAAATTTACTCAACACTTGCAAAATCCCGTGTGATTGGGCAATCACTTCAACCAAATTCAATTGTTTCAACTTTTTCGATTGATAGCCCTCTTGTAGCTCTTCTGCCTCTCTTTTGACCAGTCGAATAAAATGAAAAAACTCATCCTTACAATATAGCTCATTCAAGTACGCAAATTTTTTGTCCGATTTTTGGGGCAAAAGAATTTTATTAATCAGATCTATCACAGTCCCGCATAATGCTATGGCACCTTCATCATTAAGCGGAATATTCGTTGCGGCATCCAAATCACCAGGATGTTGCAAATTGATTAATAAATTTGCAAATACAAGCATCATAAATCGGACTAAATCCAAATGCCGTAATACTTTTGGAGATAATTGACCTGTGGTTACTGCGTGTTCTGCCATACCTGAAAATATATTAGGAGAACCATAATTAAAAATAGCCGCTAAACTATGTGATAATTTGGCGCGTAAAAATAGATCGCTGCCACGTAGTGCAATATCTAAAAGAGGATCGCCACTGCGTGCATATTCATACGGACCTGCAAACACCAAAGCTGACATTGAGATTAATGAGTACCGAGTCCCCAGACGTTTGGTCGGCCCAAACATGGGAATGACATTTGGTATGCGAATTTCTGCATTTTCGGTATAACGAATACCCGCATAACGAAACAATGGGCTATTTTTACCCGCATCGCGATTTTGAAATAACTGAATAAAAGTATCAAAAAAATGTTCTCTTTTGGAACGAACACTTGAATCAGCGGGTAAAAAAACACTGACTGTACCCGCATTATAATCTTGAACAAATAAACTGTAGGCATCGTGGCTTGCCTGTGCATGCGCTGTAATGGTGTCATATCCCAGCTTCAACGCTTCAACCGTCGCACCAATAGCGACGGTTGCGACCACCGCAGAGGCCGAACTCCCAGAAAGACTCTCCAAAGCCGAGGTCGTTTCTCCTAGCGCTTGCAAAGCCATATCTCCGGCTCCTTTGGTCAATGCAGCACGAACCGCAGTGCGCGTCTCAACAGATCCTTCCATTCTAAACTCCATATTTACTTCACTTTTCCGCTATCATGCCTAGCCTACCATCTAATTTCCATAGTCTAGCGTGTTTTTTTTGTCTATACCTTCTAGACACAATCCGTTATAATCTTCATATTCTGTAACGACTTATTAAATATACCGGTGCTATGGCCTTTATCGCGTGTGGTCTCAATCATAAAACTGCTCCCATTGCTGTGCGAGAAACCTTAGCGCTGACGCTGGAACAGCAAAAAAAATTGCTGGATGCCATATTAGATGTGCCGCAAATCAATGAAGCGACTATTTTATCCACTTGTAATCGCACTGAGCTCTATTGTGAAATTCAAAATCCTGATTTACTACTGCCGTGGGTTGCCAATTATTTTCATTTGCCATTGGAACAAATTCAGACCTATTTTTACTTGCTAACCGACCAAGCGGCCATCAAACAATTGCTCCGGGTAGCCAGTGGTTTGGATTCTATGATGCTGGGCGAGTCGCAAATATTAGGGCAAATGAAACAGGCGTTCCAACATGCCGAAGCCTGTGGTGCGGTAGGGACTACTCTGCGGCAAATTTTTCCATTTGTTTTTGGTGCATCTAAGCGTATTCGTAATCAAAGCGGGATTAGCCAACATGCGACATCCGTCGCATTCGCCGGTGCCAAGCTTATTCAACAACAATTTCCGAATAGTGCCGATCTATCGGTATTACTTATTGGATCTGGAGAAACGGCGTCTTTGGTGACTAAATATTTATATCAACAAGGCTGTCGTAATTTCAGCGTGGCCAGTCGATCAATCAACCATTCGAATAAATTAGCAGAACAGTATGCAGGTCAACTCATCGATATTCAGGCGATTGATACCGCTTTAACCAAAGCTGACATTGTGGTCTCTGCCACCGCATGCCCTTATCCTTTTATTTCTGCAACGATGATGCGTACCGTCTTAGCTCAGCGTCCGCAAACACCGCTGTTTTTACTTGATTTGGCAGTCCCTAGAGACATTGAACCGGGTGTTGCGCAATTACCCAATGTCACACTGTATAATGTCGATGATTTGGAACGTATAACCCAAGAAGGCTTACAGCAACGCCAAGCAGCCGCACGACATGCAGAAAAGCTCATCGATTATGAATTGCAAACTTTCATGCATCAACACCGCGCTTTGCGTGCCAAAGGACTCATCTGCGATTACCGCAGTACGATGGAGTCCTTCGCAGAACAAGAATTACAACGAGCCATCCAAAAATTGGCCAAAGGCACGAATCAAATTGAAGTGATGGCAGAATTCAGCCAACGCTTGATCAAAAAATTCACCCACATTCCAACTATCGGCTTGCGCCAAGCAGCCCTAGACCAACGCGATGAAATATTGGATTTGGCGCATTCTTTATTTCACACTACTCAGCAGTCCTATGAAGATCTCACTTGAACATAAGCTCCAACAAATGCAAGAACGCTTTCAGGAAATCAGTCGACTATTGTCTGAAGCCAGCGTTATTTCAGACCAAGAGCAATTTAAAAATTTGTCTAAAGAATATGCGCAATTAGAACCTATTGCTCAATGTTATGCAGAATATTGTCATATGAAGACCGAGCTTGAATCCTTAGAAGAATTAAGCAACGGAGACGACCCAGAGCTCGCAAGCATTGCCAAAGAAGAACTTGCTGGCACTCAGAATAGCATTACAGGATTAGATGCAGCATTGCAACAGCACCTGATTCCTCAAGATCCGGATGATGCGCGGAATATCTATTTAGAAGTACGGGCAGGAACCGGCGGAGATGAAGCAGCTATTTTCGCAGGTGATTTGTTTCGCATGTACACACGTTTTGCCGAAACCCAAGGTTGGCATGCAGAGATTATCAGTGCAAACCACGGCGAGCATGGCGGATTTAAAGAAGTTATTGCCCATATCAGTGGCCAGCATGTATACGCGAATTTAAAATTTGAATCAGGCACCCACCGGGTCCAACGCGTCCCGGCCACAGAATCCCAAGGGCGAGTGCATACGTCAGCTTGTACCGTAGCCATCATGCCAGAAATTGATGAAATTCATGACATTGCTATTAGTCCCGATGATCTACGGGTTGATACTTACCGTGCGTCAGGCGCCGGCGGACAACACGTCAATAAAACCGACTCAGCCATACGCATCACGCACATACCAACGGGCGTAGTCGTTGAGTGTCAAGATGAACGTTCACAACATAAAAATCGCGCAAAAGCCATGGCTTTACTCAAATCACGCTTATTATCCGCACAACAAAGCAAGCAAAAGCAAGAGCAAGATCTAACGCGCAAATTGCAAGTGGGAAGCGGGGATCGGTCTGAACGTATTCGTACGTATAATTTCCCGCAAGGGCGTTTAACTGATCACCGAATTAATCTCACTCTGTATCATCTTTTGGAAATTATGGAAGGCGATTTAAGGCCTGTTATCGATGCATTAAAACGCGAGTATCATGCAGAACTCTTGGCCGAACTGGGACAACAGGATGGATAAATGGGTGAATCAACCCATGAGCATTCAAAGCGCACTAATCCATGGAAAGGAATCGCTAGTTGAACAGACTGAAGGGTTGCGCGCAGCAGAGATACTTTTGCAATATACCCTCAAGGTTGCACGTGCTTATCTCTATGCACACACCGAGCAGACATTGTCTCCTGATCAAATTACGCGTTATCAAGATTTGATCCAACGGCGCCAGCAAGGCACACCCATTGCCTATTTGATAGGTCAACGTTCATTTTGGACTTTTGACTTAATGGTAAGCCCCCACACGCTCATTCCAAGGCCAGAAACCGAACTACTCATTGAGCGGATTCTAGCAGAGACTGACTCCAAGCGACCTTACACTTTATTAGATTTGGGCACAGGTAGTGGCGCCATTGCTTTGGCTATTGCGTCCGAACGCCCCCATTGGCAGATCACAGCGTGCGACCAATCTGTTGAAGCATTGCAGATCGCAGAGCACAATGCTCAGGCGTTACAATTAACGACGATTCAATTTATCCAATCTGATTGGTTTCAAGCACTGGACCAGCAACAATTCGATATTATTGTCTCTAACCCGCCTTATCTATCGTGCAATGACCCGCATTTACTACAAGGAGATCTGCGCTTTGAACCACAGTCTGCTCTGGTCAGCGGTAAAGACGGCTTAGATGCCTTGCGAATTATTATTCAAAATAGTTGCCACCACTTAAGCGAACATGGTTTACTAATTGTTGAACATGGCTATGAACAAGGTGCCGCAATCTATGAGTTACTTGACCTGAACGGCTATCAATATATCCAATCTTGGCAAGATTGGCAGGGACATGTTCGGGTCTGTAGCGGTAGAAAAAACAAACATTCTACGGACTGTTGATAACTCATAGCCAGAAACCTTACGTCCCGTGGACACGCCGCATGAATTAGGATGAAATTTTCAATTTGAACCATTGTGTCTAAATTTTGTTGATACTACTTTCCTCAGGAAATTAATTATGGCTAGTTTTAATGAGCATCTAAAATTTTTAGGACAATTTCTGAAATTAGGACGTCGGATTGCAACCCCCTGCGTATCACCAAGAGCGCTTGCAATTGCAGCCTGCAAATGTGTGGACGCCCACACGGTGCAAACGATTGTTGAGCTGGGCGCTGGTACTGGCGCCATCACAAAAGTAATTATTGAAACAATGCATCCCCAATCAACACTGGTATGTATAGAAATTAATGCAGAACTGGGATCTTATTTAAAAAAATATAGTAAAAACGCGCATATAGTAATCTGTGACGTAACCCAAACTGAAGAAGTCTTTTGTGATCTTAAACTGGATAAAGTAGATGTTGTAATCAGCAGTTTACCTTTTCGTAACTTGCCTCCACAAAGTACTGCGGCGATCATCCGCTTTTTTTGTAAATTTTCTAGAAGCAATAACGCCCGCTTTTGCCAGATAACGATTATCCCATGGATGTATAAAAAAGTTTATCAACTTATTTTTAAAAATGTGGAATCACAATTAGTTTGGAAGAGTATACCGCCAGGAGAAGTCTATATTTGCTCTGAGGTACAAGAGGATTTTGAAACGCATCTGCCATCAGGATGAATTGAGCTTACGGATGTGAATTGTCAACGGACCCTAAGCGTAATATAATATCAGGTTAACATAATAAGAAAGTGAGTAATTTATGAAGAATGACACTCAAGCTGGTCATATGGGCATTGCCCCTTATCAAGAATCGCCGGATGAGGTTTATATGCATGAAAATCAACTGGCTCATATTGAGAACATTTTACTGGCTTGGCGACAGTCATTGATGGAAGAAGTAGACCGCACTGTGACGCATATGAAAGAGGAAGCTGCCAATTTTGCTGATCCGTCCGATCGCGCCAGTCAAGAAGAGGTATTTAGTCTAGAATTGCGCACTCGCGATCGAGAACGCAAACTCATCAAAAAAATTGAAGACAGTCTTGAGCGTTTATTAGATGATGATTTCGGTTATTGCGAAGCATGTGGTATTGAAATTGGATTACGTCGTCTAGAAGCTCGCCCTACTGCAACCTTATGCATTGATTGCAAATCGTTGTCTGAAATCAAAGAAAGACAAAATCAAGGCGATTAAGACTGATATCCGAATTCCGCGGCTTTGACCGCGGGCTCCATGAGTATTACCCTATTACTACACCACTCGAATTCGGTCTGGGTAAAATACTACATACTTCCTTGCAGCACTTCCTCAATTTTCCCCCAATAGCGCGCCACAGCACCGCTATTGGCGCGCAATACAGCCGATGCATGCTCAATTTGCTGAGCACGTTTGGCAGTATTCTGATAGAGTACAATCAATTTATCTGCAATATCTTCTGCCGAAGCACCGATTTGTAAGGCTTGATGTTTCACCAATTCGTCACAAACCGATTTGGAATTTTGCATAAATGGGCCACAAAAAACGGGTACTTGCATGGCGATGGGCTCTAAAACATTGTGCCCTCCAATCGGAACCAAACTCCCACCTACAAATACATAATCACTCAAACGATAGCATTGGAGTAATTCTCCCATGGAATCTAAAACCACCACATCATTATCTGGTTTAATCGTATGCATTTGACTGCGCAATCCTGTTTTCCAACCTTGTTGCTGCACCAGAGCATACACCGCTTGAAAGCGCTCAGGACGACGGGGCGCGAACACCAATAAGATCTCTGGAATGGCTTGTTTAATCCGAGGGAGTTGCGCCAATAATTGTGCTTCTTCGTCCTCATGCGTGCTCGCTGCAATCCACACAGGACGGTGCAAGCCCCAAGCAGCTTTCAACCCGTCTAGATCAGTGTGATTTGATTGGGGATAAGATAAATCAAATTTCATATTTCCCAACATTATTATTTTAGATGAGGGCGCCCCCAACGATTGATAACGTTGACTATCTAATTCAGATTGAGTTCCAATCCAAGTGAATTTGGCTAGCATGGGAGCAAAAAACCAACGCAACCGATGATACTGCACATAAGCCTTGTCCGACAAACGCGCGTTCGCAAGCACCATTGGCACGCCTGCACTATGTGCTTCATACACCATATTGGGCCACAACTCGGTTTCCATAATGATCCCCATTTTAGGCTTTACTTGTTTAAAAAAGCGATGAAAGCACAGGGGTAAATCATAGGGAATGTACTGATGCGCAATTTGCGATTTGAAGCGGGTCAAAATTTGTTGTGAGCCCGTTGGAGTCATAGTGGTCATCAGCACGCGTAAATTCTGCGCTATGAGACGCTCCACCAAAGGCGTGACAGCAACCACTTCGCCCATAGAAACGGCGTGAACCCAGACATCAGCAGGCGCCAATTTTCGCAAAGCAAAGCGCTCAGAAATTCTATGTCGATAAGCTGGTGAGCGTCGACTTTTCCACAACAAACGCAAGAGAACAACAGGCACTAACAGATACATCACAAACGTATAAATTTTTCTCATACCGTTACTTGAAATAAAACAGAATAGGATTATACGCCAATCTCAGGTTATAATCCTAATCCTACTCACTCATAAAATTAACAGATGTTCGACTTTTAATAGAGCCTTCCACTGATGAAAGGTATCCAACGTCCCGTGGCTTGTCTGCGGCACGTCGGCAAAGAAGAACAAAGTGGCGCATCACAGAAAGTTAGTTTTTTCAATTAGGAGTTTGAATGAATTTATATCAATTATTCACCAACAAGTCGTGGTGGGGAAAATTGATTGGTGCATTCTTTGGTTTTCTAATTGCCGGACCAGTTGGCGCAGTATTTGGTATTCTCGTTGGCAATTTTTTTGATCGTGGACTAAATTTACATTTTTCCCACCCTTTTTGGCATTATCATAGCGAAAAGAACCCAGAGATTCGACGCATTTTTTTAGAAACTATGTTTGCAACATTAGGGCATATTGCTAAAATAGACGGTCATGTTTCGCCCGAAGATATTCAATTTGCTAATACAATTATAGAACAGATGAAGCTTAATGCTAGCCAAGAAAAACTAGCACAACATTGGTTTTCTCAAGGAAAATCAGTCCAATTCAATCTGGATCTCAAACTCTATAATCTACATAAAGCGATTCACAACAAACCATTCCTAGTGCGTTTATTTATGGATATGCAATATCAATTTGTCAAACAAGGACAATTAACTGAGAAAAAAATTGTCATTTTGAATGCGATTCTTTCCCAATTCCAACTCGCACCACTTTATCAACATCAACAGTTTACTCGTGATTATCCCTGGTATTTCAGCTGGCAACAAAGCTCGCAACATCAAAATCAGAGTCAAAACTACCAACAACACCAAAATCACTATCAGCAACAACCTCCTCCCGCCTACCAGCATAGCATCGAAGATCCTTATACAATTTTAAATGTGACTTCTACAGCCAATAAAACCGAAGTCAAACGCGCGTATCGACGTAAAATGAGTCATTATCATCCCGATAAATTAATTGCAAAAGGAGCATCTGCTAGCAGTATTAAAACCGCTACAGAAAAAACGCAACAAATACGCAAAGCCTATGAGAAAATTTGTTCGCTGAAGGGATGGTGAAATAGTGCTAGGTTGAATGGCATCCTCACGCCTACGTCCCTCGGACAAGCCGAGGAACGTAGTGATTAGGGATTCAATTCAAATTCAGCACCTGCCGAACGCACCGCATCTCTATGCAATGGTTTGGCTCCTCCAAATAAACCACACTTCCCTAATCCCCCCGCTACAAACAAAGCCATCCCAACAACCAATACACCTGTGGCAACAGTTGCAGAAATTGCCGGCGTGACAGTAGTAAGGCAGAGTAACCCCACAAGCGCTGATGCTGTTCCAGAAAATATTAATATAGAATAAAAATTGAGTTTGAAGCCATAGCTCTGTTGCTGAGGGTTATCCCCTCCGCCATTAGCCAAAATAGATCCATTGGCTCCAGAACTTAAAAACGAAGAGACTAGTTCACCATCCACATCCGCATTTTCCCGTCCAGGTTGTCCGTAAGATTGTTTTTCAATTTCAAAAACCCCGCTTAATAGACCAGATGCGACATGCACAGAATTTATTGGACTACTGTCGTCCTCTGCGGAACGAAGATCTTCTGCCTGACTAGGATTCAATTGTGACAAAGCAACCCTCACCTCTTGTACTGACATAAGCGGTTTGCGCTTTGACAGATCAAGCAATTCAGCCAGACTCAATCCGGAAGCTAGGCGCTCAATAAAATATGCCACCCAAAAGCCACTAGAGGAACTATCGGTCAAAGGTTGAAGACTAAGATAGGATGGCACGAGAGGCTTCCACGCTGAAAATAAGGGGGCCTCAAAAGTTTTTTGTAACGCTTGATTTAAATATTGAAGATTACCCTGATATACAGACGCGCGTTTAGGCCCGGTTGGATCCAATAAATAAAACTGGTTTTCAGTACGGAAATAGGCCAAAAGAACCCAGGATTGCCTTGATTGAAATAATACATTCCACTCTTCAAAGATGGGAAATAACAGCCAATCTTTAGTGGTTAATAAATCCTTTTTTTCACCAAAAGCACGCCTGACAGTCTCATGAATACCGTTCAATTGGCTTGTATTAGGGTTATCAGTGCAGGGTGGAAAAAGTAAAATTTGTCCATGCGTATAATATAATGGGACCAGATCGCTGGGATTAGAAGATTGCGCGTCTCCAAGCACTGCTTGATATCCCATTTTTGCAAATAATGCCAAGAGATGATCTCTGCTTAATTTGCTTGGCAATGCCTCGGTTGAAACATCCAAATGGATTGGCCGATCTTTTTGTTGCTGCATACAATTCACTCAAACAAACACAGTGGATTTATATTGTACACAATCTGGGGTAAAAAATAAAGTTAAGACGTTTATTTTAAAATTTTCACAAATTGTTGAGCAACCAATTGATGAACATACGTTGTTGGATGAACTTGATCTAAAAACACGTAATCTCGGCAGTTTTCTTGTGCATTCCTGAGATGTTTTCCTAGCACTGTACGTAACCACGCACTAGGCCCCTTATCTGACTTTTGAACCGAGTTATTTTTTACTTCCGGTTCTAAACAGCGCTCTGTCGTATGCACAAATCCGTATTGTTTCGGATGCGCTATCAAATCAGAAAAAGTTTGATTCACATCCATGTACTGCCAGTCCGTTTCTGGAAAACGAGCTTGGAGTTTTGCGACCCTTTCTCTTAACTTATGGTTATGCATTTGGACTACCCTAGAAAGTTGGGCTTGTATATCAAGATCCCGCGCAAAGGGAGACAAACCTAAATCCGGTAAGCCAAGAACAATCAGATGCCGCGCACCATGTGCCCTCAAACGCACTATATTGCGTTCCATTTCAGCAATCACTTTGTTCACAGTCATTTTGGTGCTATTAGGTCGAAGCAAATAATCATTCGCCCCTATCCATATCACAAAGCAGCTGTCAGATTTGACCTTGGCCTGATGCGTCAATAAATAGCTATCGACTTCCTGACTTAAAGTAAAGGCATTCGTTTGACTTTGTAGAACACCAGAGCCCCCAAAAGCATAATTGAGAAGCCTTTGATTGGTCTTATTTGGAAACAATGTATTTAATACATAATCAATCCAAATTGGCCCATTGCTGTAACGTCCATGATAATACAGGGCAGCCGGCGGTTTGGTGTGATGACTATATTCATAACTATTGCCGCTATCTGACAAACTGTCTCCAAACACAATAAATTTAGAGACAGATTGCGCAGACACTGTCACAGACAATATCAAACCTAAAATGAATACTATCCATGTACGCATCATAGTGTTATCTAGATTCAAGCACTGTTAGATTCAATTGACGTCCACAAATCCAAGCTTTATTCAATTTGTGTATCACTTCTTTGGCCATGCCTTTCGGTAAGTTTACCGTAGAATGATCATCATGAATTTTCAATGCGGTGATATGACGACTTTGTAAACCAGCTTCATTTGCAATAGCACCTACAATATTGCCAGGCTTCACCCCATGTACTCTACCCACATCAATTCGAAATACTTCATGCGGATAATCAGGTGACGCTGCGCGGTCTCGCTGCGGCGTCGTTCTGACCAACGGTCTATCTCCAGACCGGGGCCGTAAACTCAGGCCACCACGTTCTGAGCGTGCACGAGGAGCGGATGCTTCATAAGAAGAAGGCTCTGATTTCACAGCTGGTAACGAATGTTGCCACGGTTTGTCTTGATGTAACTCCAAAGCCAGTGCTGCTGCGGCTTGGTTCGCTGTCACAGTGGGATTTTCTTCCAGATACGTATCAATAATGCGTTGATATGCTGGTAAATTTTCATGCTCCAATCTAGCCGTCATTCTTTGCTTCACCCGCTGTTCTCGCGCTTTATGAATCATAGCATCATGTGGCACCGCCACTTTTTCGATACGCTGACGAGTATGCCGCTCAATCATCGCCATCATGCGTCCTTCCCGCGGTGTCACAAACAAAATGGTCACACCAGAGCGGCCAGCGCGGCCAGTACGGCCAATTCGATGTACATACGTTTCGCAATCATGTGCCATATCATAATTGATAACATGCGTCACACGATCCACATCCAAGCCGCGCGCCGCAACATCTGTCGCGACCAAAATGTCTATCGCACCTTGTTTAAATTGCGCAATAATACGCTCACGCAACACTTGAGAAATATCACCATGAATCGCCATGGCTCGATATCCTTGGGCAACCAAGGCCTCCGCAACTTCTTCTGTGCTGGTCTTGGTACGAACAAATACGATCATGCCTTGGTAGTCTTCAACTGCCAAAAATCGCAACAAAGTATTGGATTTTTGCCCCTGGGCCGTCATCACAAATCTTTGATCAATACTTTTTACTGTTGCAGTCGATTCGCGAATTTCTACTGACAAAGGATCTTGCAAATACTGTTTTGCAATTTGTCTAATTCTGGGTGGCATCGTTGCGGAAAATAACGCGATTTGCCGAACCTCAGGTAATTGCTTCAATACGGTTTCCACATCTTCAATAAAGCCCATACGGAGCATTTCATCCGCTTCATCTAAAATCAAAGTCCGTAAACGATCTAGTTTTAGCGTGCCGCGTTCTAAATGATCTAAAATCCGACCTGGCGTTCCCACCACGATATGCGCCCCATCTTTCAATTTCTTTAATTGAGGACGATAATCTTGTCCGCCACAAATGACGGTGACTTTTAATCCTGGCATATGCTTGCCCAGTGATTCAAAATGTTCACCCACTTGAATCGCCAATTCACGCGTAGGGGCAAGAACAAGAGCTTGCGGTGCAGAAGTTTCTAGAAGCAAATTTTCTAAAATGGGTAAAGCAAATGCTGCGGTTTTTCCTGTCCCTGTCTGCGCCAAAGCGATCATATCGCGTTTTTGCAACATTCCAGGAATTGTTTCCTGTTGAATAGGAGAGGGTGTTTGAAACCCCAAATCACCAATTGCTTGCAATAGGCGTGGGGATAATTGTAAGTCTGAAAAATGAGTCATGCGATTTCCTGATAAATCAATGTAAAATCTGGTCAGTATAATACCAGGATTTGGAACAAATTGCACCTGTTTTCTAAATACACAGTTTCTATACTGAACTCGGCTCTAATTTGAACCATTTTTGGCACACCCAGTATATTAAGACTTTCCCACTTGACGCCAAGTCTGCACGGCGTCACAATGACTTAAGGAGTCCTTCATTTTGGGAGAGTTTCGCTAAGATACTATGCAAAAAAATACCTCTCTAAACTCACCATTCATTCCTCCTTTATACTTGGCGACCCATGAAAGGCGTCTTTTTGACTTAGATAAATACCCTATTATAAACATCCCATCCTGTATCAAAAACATGAGTGCCGATCACGATTCATTTTTTTTCATTTTGAACACCTTGATTAAAAAAGAGTTTCCGAATGAGAGGACCGCTTACAGTCAGGCGCACCAGCAAGGAAAATGGGGAAAAATAGAAAAATTAGCGCATAAAATGAAAGGTGGTGCCATATATACAGGATTAGTCAAACTTCAATATGCTTGCCAACATTTCGAAGCTTATTATCAAAGTAACCAATCACTTTTATTAGAAAGTTTATACCAACAAATTATCCACGTCATGCATGAAACACAAGTTGAATTAGAAGCATTGGTCATCAATCACAAATTTTAAAAGTTGATTGTGCTTTTAACCTTGAAAAAGCAGTTGAAGCCGTAGCAAAAAGGTCTCGTGTACTGAGATACCCACAGGGAAAGGACCCCGAGACACAAAATCAAATTTTATACTCGTTTGGGTATGACTCTTTTTGTTGGCTACGCCTTTAAAAATAATTGCGTGAAATATAGTTTGCCGGATTTATCCCGAACAATACCGATACCAGTCTGATTATAGCGACCGAGAATATTGCGGCGGTGACCAGGGCTTTTGATCCAGCCTTCTGCCACTATTTTGGCAGTTTTATAATTATACGCCACGTTTTCCGCCCCGCCTTGCGCGGTTTGAATTTTTTTCTGCAAATGCGCAATGCGTTGTGCAAAACCATCATGCCCAAATGCTACGCGATGCTCTGCCATATCAGCACTATGCTGGGCTGCTTCCTGAGTCAGAAGAGGATGCATATGTAATTTTGGCAACCCCTGCCGAACTCGAAATTGGTTGATATACACCAAAATATCTTCTGCCAAAACATCTTTTTTAAATGGCAAAGCATTAACACCCATCACCATGCTGAAACATAAACACAACACAGCAGCAATACGCATCAACATCTTAACAACCCTCATTCACTCAGTGCTTCATCTTTTTTAGATTTACTATGGCTGTCACTCCGCCAAATATCATGGTTCATAATCGTTGAATCTCGCTCCGGGCCTGTAGAAACCATAGAAATAGGCACACCTAATAGTTTTTCCAAATAAGCAATGTAGTTGCGCGCATTGACTGGTAATTCGTTCATGCTTGTCACGTCAGCTGTAGCGGCTTGCCAGCCTGGCACCGTCTCATAAATAGCCGTTAAACCTTCATAGTCTTCTGCAGCATTGGGCGGTGCTTGGAGGCGCTTCCCATTTTTGTCTTGATAAGCTACCGCAATTTGTATCTCATCCAAACCATCCAATACATCTAATTTGGTCAAACATAGTCCGCTAATACTATTCAATTCAATCGCACGTTTTACTAACACCGCATCAAACCAACCACATCGTCGTGCACGACCCGTCGTTGCACCAAACTCTACACCGCGTTCCGCCAGATGCTTCCCAATATTATCGTGCAACTCTGTGGGAAATGGGCCAGAACCTACGCGAGTTGTATAAGCTTTGGTAATACCCAAAATATAGTCCAAACAACGCGGACCTAATCCAGAACCATTGGTGACACTGCCTACACAGGTGTTGGAAGACGTCACAAAAGGATATGTTCCATGATCGATGTCCAAATAAACACCTTGAGCACCTTCAAATAAAATCACATCGTTACGCTGGACATGCGCATGAATAGCCGTGGTGACATCTGTAATCATAGGACCTAATATTTTGGCCCACTCTAGCGCATCGGCTAACACTGCTTGCGCATCAATGGCAGGTTGTTGGTAATATTGAGTTATCATGAAATTATGATAATCAATCAATTCTACGAGTTTTTTCTCAAATCGCTCTGGATGGAGTAAATCATTCATTTTTATAGCACGACGGGCAACTTTATCCTCGTAGGCTGGTCCAATTCCACGGCCAGTCGTACCAATCTTGATGCTTTTTTCTTCGCGAGCTTTATCCAAAGCAACATGACAAGGTAAAATCATTGGGCAGGATGCCGCGATTTGTAACCGAGAACGCACATCTAACCCGGTTTTCTCTAAGGCAAGAATTTCATCGATTAGGGCCTGCGGAGACACCACAACCCCATTCCCTATATAGCAATTTACATGGCGACGCAAAATGCCGGAAGGCACCAAATGTAATACTGTTTTTTGGCCATTAATTTTAAGAGTATGGCCTGCGTTGTGTCCACCTTGGTAACGCACCACAGCCTGCGCATTTTGCGTCAGCAAATCAACAATTTTACCTTTGCCTTCATCACCCCATTGCGTCCCAATAACTACTATATTTTTAACCATGAATTTTTATCCTATATTATAAGGTCTCAATCTACCCAACGATTCTAAGACGACTTAGGCCGAGCTCCGCCAGACATAGAGCGGAAATAATTAAAAAACTCACTGTTTTGATCTAGCACCAATACATCTTGTTTGGAATTAAAACTGCCCTCATAAGCGCGCAAACTACGATAGAATGCAAAAAAATCTTTATTTTTACCAAACGCATCCGTATAAATCTCTGCAGCTTTCGCTTGCCCTCGTGCGCGTGTAATTTGACCTTCGCTCTGGGCAGTAGCCAACAGGATCGTTACTTCCGCATCGGCTTCCGCAGCAATCGCTTCTGCTTGCGCATGGCCACCTGCTCGGTGCTGATTCGCAATTTTTTGCATATCAGCACGCATGCGCTGATAAATCGCATTGCTGGTATTAGCTGGTAATTCAATGCCTTTTATCCGCACATCCACTACATGAATACCCAATTCACTCGCTTGGCGTTCCGCACGCTCTCGCAAAACATCCATCACATCATCGCGACCCCCACCGGAAACTACATCTGAAATAGTTCGCTTACCAAATTGAGCACGAAGTGACGTATTCAATTGCTGTTCTAATAGGGTTTCAGCTTTGAACGCGTTACCCCCTGTCGCTTTGAAGTACTGAGCCAGATCCTCGATTTGCCATTTGACATAATAATCCACCATCACGTCTTTCTTTTCTTTAGTAACAATCCGCGATGATTTAATATCCAAGGTTTGAATTCTGGTATCAAAAATTCTCACACTATCCAACAAGGGCCATTTCATATGCAAACCAGGCCCTAATACCAAACACGCATTGGTTTTGGGATCTAAGACAAGCCGCCCTAAACGCAACACAATACTATGCTGACCTTGTTTAATGGTAAACAGTGCTGTAGAACCAAGTATCAAAAAGAAAACCAATATTGTAGTTATGACCAAATTACTCGCTTTCATCAGTCGGCGCTCCCTTCTTGTACAGTCGGTCTGACTAGCATCCTTCCTTCCAGAATTGGGGCAGGTCGATCAGTAGCTGCGTTGCTAGATTCGGTAGATTGGGCAAACGTTTTGACATCCGGTCTTACAGCGCTTGGATTTGCCATCAATTTGTCCAAAGGTAAATACAACAATGAATTAGATTTTCCATCCACCACAACTTTTGAACTATTTTTTAAAATACGTTCCATAGTGTCCAAATACATCCTTTCTTGCAGAACAAAAGCGTTTCTCTCGTACTCAGGCAACAATTGCAAAAACTCTGCGGTCTCACCCTTCGCATATAAAACAGTTTGCTGCGCAAAAGCTTTTGCTTCTTCCGTGATACGTTTGGCATTCCCTTCCGCAGTGGGAATCACGCGCGCCGCGTATGCACGAGCCTGCTCTTTAAAGCGCTTTTCATCCTCTTGAGCTTTGATCGCATCATCAAAAGCTTCTTGCACATTTTCCGGCGCACGCGCAGGCTGCGGAGACACATTCACAATCACGATACCCGTTTTGTAACGCGCTAGCGTTTTAATCAAGGAATCATAGACATTGGAGCCCCAGGCATCGCGCCCTTCGGTAATCAACTGATCCAATGTGGTCGTACCTACCACTTGCCGTAATGCGCTAGAAGTGGCTTGTTGTAGGCTTTCTTCTACCTCTGCAACATTAAACAGATAATCTTGCAAATCTCCAATACGGTATTGCACTGCGACCGCAACCGAAACCAAATTCTCATCTTTTGTCAGCATCTGGCCAGAATATGAATAATCAGACACGCGCTCGACATTTAGAACAACTTTTGATTCAACCAGTCTAGGAATCCAATGTGGACCGGGCCCAACCGTTTTGATGTATTTCCCAAAGCGTAAGACAACCGCTTGCTCAGCAGGATCTACAATAAAAATCCCTGACAAAGCCCATAAGATAAAAATCAAAGCCACAAAACCCGAAGCAAAGAGTTTTTCACCTTTGACCGACTGTTTTGGAGGTATACTCGAAGAGGAACCATTAAAGTTACTAAGCTTGGATTTAATAAAAAACTTTTTCAACTTCGCTGTGAGTTGTTTTAAAGCCTCATCCAAATCAGGCGGTTGTTGTGATTTACCACTCCGCGGATCTCTATCATTGTCTGGCTCATTCCAACCCATGCATATTGCTCCATATCAAAAAATTATTTATATAGTGGATGATTTTATGGGGTCTTCCCATTTTGTGCAACCATCAATTGATTTTTTCTTATTCTCAAGGTCTGTTGGCAAGTCTACTATCTTGGCCCGAAAGCGCTTATTTAATGACTCGAGTCCCTCCCTGGCCTCTCACCTTTCGGGCGCTATAGGTAGCGTCCAAAATTGCAGTCCTGCAATTTTTTGTGCTTCGATGCTCGAAAATCAGCGCGTTGGGGCTCAAACTAGCGGATTGTCAAACGACCTTGAAAACATCAAATCCCATACTGCATGCCCTAAATTCAATCCCCTCTGTTCAAATTTCGTCAGAGGACGAGATTCTGGCCTAGCAATATAACCCCCATCCGGATCAAGATTCACCAAATCAGGATGCTGTGATAACACTTCTAACATTTGACTGGCATAGTCTTCCCAATCAGTTGCCAAATGCAACCAACCTCCTGGCCTGAGTCTACTCACCAGTAGGCGGATAAATTCTGGTTGAATCAACCGGCGTTTCTGATGCCGTGCTTTGGGCCAGGGATCAGGGAAAAAAATATTCACTCCTGCCAAAGTCTCTGCACCAATGCCATGCTGCAGGACCGCCACGGCATCATACGGGGCAATGCGCACGTTTTCAATCTGATGCTCATGCAACCCCATCGCCAAATTACCAATTCCGGCACGATGAACCTCAATCCCCAGAAAATTACTCTGCGGTGCCGCTTCAGCCGTAGTCAACAATGTCTGTCCCATACCAAAGCCAATTTCGACTATGACATCTGCAGCACGACCAAAACACGACTCCCAATTCCAAGGTTGATCGGCCAAATCAAGTTGATATTTGGGTGAAACTTGCTCCAACCCAAGCCGTTGCCTGGGACTTAAACGCCCCGCACGCAATACAAAACTTTTAATAGTTCGCATAACAATATTAATTTCCGATCATGTTTTCCGGTTTTACCCAACGGTCAAAATCTTCTGCAGTCAAAAACCCTAATTTCACAGCAGCTTCTTTCAAGGATAGACCGTCATGATGAGCGGTTTTTGCAAGCGTCGCTGATTTATCATAACCAATATGCTCACTCAAAGCAGTCACCAGCATTAGAGAGTTTTGCACATAATGCTCAATAGTCTTGCGATTAACTTGCAGCCCTTCCACACAAAAGGTTAAAAAAGAAGTACATGTATCTGCCAGTAAATTAACGGAATTCAATACATTAAATATGATCACAGGTTTAAAGACGTTTAATTCAAAATTGCCCTGACTAGCTGCTATGGTCACTGCCACATCGGCACCCATTATTTGCGTACAGACCATCGTCATCGCTTCTGCCTGGGTAGGATTGACTTTGCCGGGCATAATCGATGAGCCTGGTTCATTTTCCGGTAAAGACAGCTCGCCTAAACCACAACGTGGACCTGACCCCATCCAGCGCAGATCATTCGCAATTTTCATCAAAGCACAAGCCAAGGTTTTCATCACCCCATGCGCCATAACCAAAGGCTCGTGCGCCGCCAAAGCCATAAATTTATTAGGCGCCGAACAAAACGGCAATCCTGTCAACACTGCGATTTGCTCTGCAGCTCGCACAGCAAATTCAGGCGGCGCATTCAATCCAGTACCCACTGCCGTTCCGCCCAAAGCCAACTCATAAACTTCAGGTAGAACATAGTCAAAACGACGCAAACAGGCATCGAGCTGTGCGACATAGCCCGAAAACTCTTGTCCCAAAGTCATTGGGACAGCATCTTGCAAATGAGTGCGTCCAATTTTGATCACATCTTGAAATTCACGCATTTTATGCGCTAATCCATCACGGAGTTTTTGTACAGCTGGCATCAGTTTCTGGCGAATACTCACAGCAGCTGCAATGTGCATCGCAGTTGGAAACGTATCGTTAGATGACTGTGACATATTGACGTCATCATTGGGATGAATAGGTTTTTTTGAACCCATTAGTCCACCAGCCAATTCAATAGCGCGATTCGAAATCACTTCATTAGCATTCATATTCGTTTGCGTACCACTTCCCGTTTGCCAAACATGGAGTGGGAAATGGGCATCGAGTTGTCCACTACACACTTCATCTGCCGCGGTTACAATCAAAGCAGTTTTCTCTGCCGACAGTTTTCCCAAACTTTGATTGGTCAAAGCCGTCGCTTTTTTTAAGATTCCAAACGCATGAATCAATTCCAGGGGCATGCGGTCATGACCAATATGGAAATGATGCAAAGAACGCTCAGTCTGAGCACCCCAATATTTGTCTGCCGGCACATCAATAGCACCCATGCTATCGGTTTCTGAACGCACTTTAGTTGTCATCACTATTTCTCCCAGCATGTCTATAAAAACGTCGCAGTTTAACATAAACTTAGTAGATGTACGACTTTTTTGACCCACCATGCGAACCATTCGAATCTACCAACCAGGCCATTACCAATTGGGCCAAACGCTGACTCTATCAGAAGCCGGCGCACAACATGTCGGCTTAGTTTTACGCTTACCGGAGGGCGCGAACATCACCTTATTTTGTGGGGATAACTACGAGTACCAAGCGATCATCACTTCTATACATAAAAAGCGCATCCAAGTCTGCATTGAAAAGGTTACCCTGGTCAATCGCGAATCCCCTAGAGGAATTCATCTTGCGCAAGGCATTGCCAAAGGGGATAAAATGGAATGGATTATTCAAAAAGCAGTAGAATTAGGCGTTGCCAGTATTACGCCCATAGTGACTGACCGCAGTGTCGTGCGCTTAGATGCCAATCGTCTAGAAAAAAAACAGCATCAGTGGCAAGCCATTAGCATTTCTGCCTGCGAACAATCGGGACGCAATCATATTCCAACCATCCACCCTACCTGTTCATTCGAGCACTTCCTCCAGCACTCTGGCGCACAATTTAAATGGATGCTATCGCCCCAAGCACAGCAATCTTGGCCAGAGATTCCAGAATATTCTGCTGAATTAGCGCTATTAGTTGGACCAGAAGGCGGATTCAGTCCACAAGAATTAACCTATGCGGAACAACATCAGGTGCAAGGTATTTGTTTGGGACCTAGGATCTTAAGAACAGAAACCGCCGCCATCACTGCAATCGGTATCTTGCAAATGTTGTATGGCGATCTTTAGTTCAAGCTCTCAGCCAATCTGCAATAATTCAAATCTAATTTGACTGGTCGATATCTGTACGGTATGGTTCATCTTTTAATGCAAGATAATAGGTTTGGTTATCAGTCTACTCAAGTCCAATCATAATGAACAAAGTGCTGGAAAACAGCCATAATACACGCCAGGCTTTGAATACATTGGAACGAGGGTATCTCACATTACTACGCCTCACATTTGAACACATACCGTTCAATGGCTCGGTTCTTAAAGAATGTGGCGCGATCCGTTTGTGCTGAGGAGGCGTTTACACCGTCTCGAAGCATAAGCCATCAGGCTTCGCTAACGCTCTCCTCACAGATAAATCGTCCTTAGTGCCATTCGGTGTTATGCGGTACCACCACCATTACTGCCCATTCCTAATGTAGTGGTACTTTCTATAACAGGAGGGACAGTCTGAGATTGTGTATTGACTGGCACACCTTTCCCCTGAGTACCTTTGAAACCAAATCTTGCTAAGAAACCAGCGTTTTGAGGAGGGGGCTTCACGCTCGGAACGTTAACAGCGCTCAGTTCACTCGTTTTCTCCTCACCCTCAGTAACCTCTTGAGTAGGACTGAGCAATCTTTCAAAAGGAGGTAACACACACGAAACTATCTCAGCATCAATTGTATAACCATTCATGGCACCTTGGATCCGGTCTTTATCGTGAGTAGAAATAATTTTTTCATCATCTAAAGCCGCAAACCGTTGCAGATCAGCCATTACCGTTTGAATGCCAATGACCCATTTATTATGGGCACCGGGTCTTGTATCCAATTTAGGATCTACTTTCTCGGTACAGAATAAAACGACATTGCCTGACAAGGCAATTTTGCAAGATACATCTGCGAAATGTTGTTCTTGTAATCTACGTGCTTCCGTTACAATGCTTTTGCCAGGCTCACAAAGCAGTGTGATTGGGTCGTGAGGAGGTGACATCTCCGCTGTTTCAGACACAACATCCGCAACTGCCGAAATAACCAAGGTCAACCCATGTTGCTGAGCTTTGGTATGCCCACCCATTTTCCATTTCAAACGTGCCTCCGCAGCAGCTTTGGTATGTTCTACCCATGCAATACCACGTGCCCCCTTTTCTTTTGCCCAAGCATTCGCCCATATTGAAATTAAATCGCTCAATTCTGTAGTGCCTGCGTCGCTACGATCTTCCATAAAATGCTCCTTGTTATATAAACTCAATCCTGTTGATATCCCTTGTTTTTAACAAGCGCTGTAGGGTAGCAAATAATGACAAAGATGGGTAGTACGGCCAACCTCAGGGCGACCAAATTTGAACAATCAAAAAAGTCCTCTCTTATCAAAAGTCTCAAAAATCACCATTACCATTAACAAATCTATACTCTTGTCCAGTAACCTGCTAATATTTCTTGCATCCATCCGGTGAATTTGATATAAATATCGCCTTTCAGATTAAATTCGCAAGATTACTACGTTTTTTAGTTAAATTTTGAGCGAAATATCCAATTTGGAGTACAACTATGTCAAGAGTATGTCAAGTCACCGGCAAGCGCCCCATCACAGGCAACCGTGTGTCACATGCTAACAATAAAACAAAACGACGTTTCTTACCTAATATTCAGACGCACAGATATTGGGTTGAAAGTGAAAATCGCTTTATTTCTCTTAAACTCAGTGCTCGTGGCATGCGTACCATCGATAAATTAGGTATTGACCTAGTATTGCAACGCTTACGCGCGCAAGGCGAAAAAATTTAATTTAAGGGGAATTTTAAGTGGCTAAAGCAAAAAACATCGTTAAAATGGAATCCACAGCGGGAACAGGATATTTTATTACCACATTTAAAAATTCCCGTAACAAGCCAGAAAAGATGGAATTTATGCGGTACGATCCCGTAGTGCGTAAACACGTACTTTTTAAAGAAAAGAAAGTTAAATAATTATTATCCAAGGTCTATTAAGACCATCAAAATATTATTTCTATTCTTGTATGCATTTCTGTTGAGATCCCTTAGAATGTCCTCAGTACATTCTAACGGGAGAACATTATGAATGCTCAAATCAGTGGAAAAAATATAGAGCTTACTCAAGCTTTAAAAGACTATATTCATAAAAAATCACAAAAATTGACCCAGCATTTTTCGAATATCATATCTCTAACAGTTGTTTTATCAGTTGAAAGAGAGCAGCAAACTGCCGAAGCAACCATCGCTGTCAACGGTTTCGATGGGCATGCCAGTGCCACATCTTCTGTCATGTACACAGCAATTGATGAGCTTATGGATAGATTGGAAAAACAATTGGTGAAACATAAAGAAAAGCAAAGAAGCTGAGTAGGATCTATGCGAACTATCACTATTACCATTATCAACAAGCTAGGGCTACATGCGCGAGCATCTGCAAAATTCGTTTCAACTGCAGCGCGTTTTCAGAGCCAAGTAGAAGTCACCAAAGACCAGCAAACCATTAATGGCAAAAGCATCATGGGTGTTATGATGCTTGCTGCCAAACAAGGCAGTATTTTAACCCTGCAGATGAATGGCCCAGACGAAGAAAGCATGGAAAAAGCGCTGGTGAATTTGATTCAACAGCGTTTTTTTGAAGAAGAATAAATTTAAGATTAAGCTGCCTCCATGGCGCTCCCCTTCAATCCAGATTGATCTCCATTGAGGGGTGGCATGTTGGTTACTATTTTGCGCGCGGAGCTTGCGAGCACGGAAAATAGTAACTAATATGACAGGCCCCCGAAACACAGCTTTTAAAACAGCGACTCATTTAAAAAGAAGTTAAACAGTGACTTAGCGCATATATCTTTAAAAAAAACCTCGCAGGACTTGCTCCGTATCGAAGCATATTCTGCGTCAAAGCTTCAAGAAGAGTCTACGAACGGGAACAGTGTTAATCATTAATTGAACGCCCTTGACATATCAGGAACGAAGTAGACGCCAAATATTATTGACGTCTTTTTCGTTGCTTTAATAGGCGACGTTGTTTACGCACCCGATGAACGGTCATTAAGGTTTGAAACGGCCCAGAAATTGCGTAGACCACCGTGATAATCCAAATAACTGATGAAGGATCGGATGCTATTGCAGCAAAAGATAGGACTGATATCAGTACATACAAAAAAGGGACTTTGCCTTTGAAATCCAGCTTTTTAAAACTATGATACCGAATATTTGAAACCATCAAGACTGCCACACAAACAGCAAGACAAGCCGCAAAAATCTTTACAAACCCATTACTCCAATCATTGAGTTGGCAAAGCCAAACAAAAGCGGTCACATTCGCAGCGCCTAGCGTTGAGCTTAATCCTTGGAAATAACGTTTATCTGCGGTTTCTAATTGCGTATTAAAGCGCGCCAATCGCAATGCCACTGCAGCGCAGTATACAAAAGCAATCAACCAACCCACTTTACCTAATTGGTGTAAAATCCATCCATACATTAGCAAGGCCGGCGCGATACCAAAGGTAACCATATCTGACAAACTATCGTACTCTGCTCCAAAATTAGTTTCAGTATTGGTAAGACGCGCAATGCGGCCATCTAAACCGTCGGTGATAATTCCAATAAATATCGCAATAGCAGCTGCTTCGTATTGCATTTTCATAGAAGCAACCAAGGAATAAAACGCGGCAAACAAACTGGCTGTCGTAAATAAGTTTGGTAACAAATAAATACCAAATCGAGCAGATTTATGTTTCATAGAAAATCCTAGGTTTACGCGATGTTCCATTTTTATATCTCTGGATGCCAAGAAATGTCAGCACTATGAGAAAAAAGCCGGATATCGGTATGTTTTGTATTTTGGGTTGAACGCCTTTTATCGTGAATTTGAGCCTAAAGCACAAACCTAAAAAGCGATGCCATTCCCGCGCAAGCGGGAATGGCATGGGACTGACTGTATTACGCTTCTGGCAAATCATCCTCAGCGTCTACCTTAGAAGTAATAGCATTGTCTACAGCTAGTTCTTCTTGAGTTGGTGCACCAGGCTTGTCTTTCCACTCTAATTTCACACGGCCTTGTTTATCAATCCCAGCAACAAACACTGAGATTGGATCGCCTTCTTTCAGAACATCCTCAACTTTCTGCGAGCGATCTGAGCAAATTTGTGAAATATGTAGCAACCCATCTTTACCAGGTAATAAATTAATGAACGCTCCAAAATCAACAATTTTAGAAACTTTACCGTGGTAAGTTTGACCTACTTCAACTTCAGCAACCAATTCTTTGATTTGACGTTGAGCTTCTTCCAATGCTTCCAGATTGGGAGAAAAGAGTTGTACTGTGCCACTATCATCAATATCAATCGACACACCAGTACTATCAATCAAGCCTTTGATGGTTGCGCCGCCTTTGCCAATGACTGTGCGAATTTTATC
Source organism: Legionellaceae bacterium (assembly GCA_018061965.1). GTDB lineage: Bacteria > Pseudomonadota > Gammaproteobacteria > Legionellales > Legionellaceae. Next base: position 355,137 of record JAGOTG010000001.1, on the reverse strand, counting down.
TTCTGCTACTTTCATGGTGATAATGCGCGGTGCATGTTGAGACAATTCGTCACGATGTTCAGACAAAGCATGGCTCATCACTTCTAGAATATGGCGTCGGCCATGTAATGCTTGGTCAAGCGCTTTTTCCATAATTTCTTGGGTAATGCCTTTAATTTTTATATCCATCTGTAGGGCGGTCACACCATTCCAAGTACCTGCCACTTTGAAGTCCATATCGCCCAAATGATCTTCATCACCCAGAATATCTGTCAAAACAGCAAAGCGATCACCTTCTTTGATCAAGCCCATTGCAACCCCTGCTACTGGTGCTTTCAAGGGTACACCTGCATCCATCAATGCCAAACTCGTCCCACAAACCGTCGCCATAGAGCTTGATCCATTGGATTCTGTAATCTCAGACACCACGCGTAAGACATAAGGAAATTCTTGTGCAGTCGGTAATACCGCCTTCATGCCACGTTTTGCCAAACATCCATGACCAATTTCACGTCGTTTGGGACTGCCTATCATCCCAGTCTCACCTACTGAATAAGGAGGAAAGTTATAATGCAGCATAAATCGATCTCTGTATTCGCCAGCCACACTATCTATAATCTGCGCACTACGATCATTCCCCAAAGTTGCCGCCACAATGGCTTGAGTCTCACCACGAGTAAATAATGCCGAACCATGTGCACGATCTAGGACATGGGTACGAATCGCAATTGGTCTCACAGTTTGGTTATCACGCCCGTCGATACGCGGCTCACCGTCAAGAATCAATTGGCGCACATGATTTCTTTCCAAAAGGTCGATTTGAGCTGAAACACGACCTGCTAAACAATCAGGGTGATCTGCTTGCATCGTAGCCAAGGCTGATTGGCGCATTTCCCCCAGTTTTTGATAACGAGTTTGCTTGTCTTTGACAGCATAAGCTTTCGCCACATCCGCCAGCGCAACTGCTTTAACACGTTCTAATAATTCGTCTTCATTAGGTGCTTCTATGCTAGGCCAGGCTGGTGTTCCTGTCTCATCAGCCAATTCTTTGATTAAGCGAATAACCGGCTTCATCATTTCGTGTCCAAACAGCACAGCGCCCAGCATCACTTCTTCACTGAGTTCTTGTGCTTCTGATTCCACCATCAAAATAGCATCTTCCGTACCAGCTACCACTAAATCCAACGCAGAATTTTCTAACGCTGTTGGACCGGGATTAAGTAAATAGATGCCATCTTGGTACCCAACGCGCGCACCAGCAATGGGACCTTCGAATGGAATGCCTGAAATTGACAAAGCAGCTGAAGCACCTATCATCGCCAGAATATCAGCAGGGACTTCTGGGTTTAATGACATCACTGTTGCAATAATTTGCACTTCATTCATAAAGTTTTCAGGAAATAACGGACGCAACGGACGATCAATCAAGCGTGAACGCAAGGTTTCTTCTTCGCTCAAACGACCTTCTCTCTTATTAAATCCACCAGGGATTTTACCTGCGGCATAAAATTTTTCTTGGTAAACTACCATCAAAGGGAAAAAACTGTTTTTTTCTGCCCCGTCTTTTTTGCCTACAACGGTTACCAAAACTTGCGTCCCAGCCATCGAAACAAAAACCGCCCCATCAGCTTGACGTGCAATTTCCCCAGTTTCTAAAACCAAAAGATGCGCACCAAACTTGATTTCTTTCGTAATTTTCGCCATCATTCCGTTCCTCAAATCATATGAATGAATAAAAAAGGCGCATAATATTGCGCCTTTTGTCAATTGGTATTATCAAGATGTAATAGAACCATCTCAAAAAAATTAATAAGAATCTCTCAGACCTAAGCTCTGAATTAAAGCAACATAGCGAGTCTTATCCATTCTTTTTAAGTATTTTAACAATTTTCTGCGCTTATTGACTAATTTTTGCAAACCAAGTCGCGAATGAAAATCTTTTTTATGTGCTTTAAAATGTTCTGTCAAATACTTAATTCGACCTGTCATCAATGAAACTTGTACTTCAGGAGAACCGGTATCACGTTCTCCGCGTTTGCATTCATTGATAATCGCAGTTGTTTGCACGCTAGTTAGCGTCATCTCTTAACTCCTAAACTATCCCAAAATATAGGGGGCTTCAATATTCGTAGTTGAGTCGTACTCACCTAATTTAGGTCGATATTCTAACAAGGGAAACCAGAATAAACAAGGACTATTTTTCTGGATTTGCATTGACAAAATAATAATTCAGCAATTTGTGGATAACTTTATATTGAGCTAATTGTTCAAATTGACCAACAACCCAACACAATTACGTAACCAACTGAAATTCATAAATATATTTGAAACTCATGGACTTGTGTCTTTAGTCAATTATCCACAAATTCTGTGGGTAATCCTGTGGATATATTCCAATTACTCATGCAAATACAGCTGATCTGGCCCTTGTCCAGATCCTGCCATCGTGCTTCTCTGCGTACACAATAGACTTCTTGCATAACCTGTGAATTTTGATTTTAGTGCAAAGCTCAAACATTTCGAGGAGCTACGTTTACATATGTAAATGAGCACCGCAGAAACCTTTGTGTAACACCGCAATAAAACAAAAAGCGAGGGTTAAGCAAGAAGTCTAATCAACACGAATCATCACCACCTAAACCAATCCCAAGGCTGCGATTCGTTGTGCTAGGTGCAACCAGTGAGACCTCGTTTGCAAGAGCGGGGACGCTAGTAAAGAAACGCACATCAGAAGATTCCGTTACAGAAGAGCTATGTTCACTTGGTTTCAATCGTTTGCGATCAGGAATAGCGCCCTTTATCGGTGATAGGCCGCTTCCAATACTTAATCCAGCAAGAAATGTATCAAAATTAAAATGGATAAAACTAGGAATATCCCGTTCCTGCTCATTTTGTCTCTTAGTATAGTCCTCTAGCGACAACGTTATCGATGCGTAGCTTTGGTAGTATTCTATAAACACTCTTAAAATACCCCGGTAATATACTGTAAACAACCCTGGGTTGATCTTTAGTACTTGTTGAAAAGTCTCATTGACCAGAGGAGTAGCAAAAAAAGCTTCATATTTTTCCCCATTAACAGCAGGATCTTCTTCTGTAAATGACGCAATAAAGTTTATTTTACCGTTACCCTGATCATCGTGACTAAAGAGCTCAGCCATTTTTTGCTTACATTCTGGAATATTATCTAATAAATTGGCATACGCTTCCAGAACAGTAATATTACAGGCTAATAGCTTAAACCAAGGAACTGCAGAAAATTCGAATTTATAAATTGAACCATAACGACTCTGAAAAAAGTCAGAATTTCTGAAAAAAACCTTGATTGCTTCGTCATCATGAGAATCAGGAGCTGCATTCAAAGCATCCAATAGTTCTTGAATAACTTCAGTACGAGTAAAACCATTACGAGCATTTAGTGGTGTAAAAGTATAATACCTATTATCAATCACCAAACTATTTTGCCCACCATTATTGCCTCCAGGATGCTTTAATCGATAGTCTCGGTCATTAAACACATGCTCAATGCTGACCGAATCCTGAATAAAGGTGGTAAAAAAAGAAAACAAAGGGCTCCCTTGAGATTCGAAGCCTTCACTGGCTGCTTCAAAATTGGACCGAGTTATCCAAAAAGGTTGGTTGCCAAATTCGTTATTGAAACGGTTATCTCCCAATACATAGCGAATTCCAAACCATATGCCTAACTGACAAAAAATACCGCAATCAATAACAGTGGGGCCTCTTAACAATTCATCCAAAGCAGCCGCTGGCGTAAGTCCAATGTATTTGAAAGAAATGGATGCCGCGTCACCAATACTCTCCCAATCTCTAGGAACAAATTCGTCCAGCGCATGAGGTGCAATCATATCCTCTGGGCTGCAAGTCGTATTCCACAGCTCAGCCAGATGATTGTTGTCATATAACCCTGCATAGCGGTTGCCATAAAACGCAACTCGTTCATCAGGTATCATATTGGCCAGCATAATAAAACGCTTGACCCCTTCTTTGAAATTTTGCACCGTCAATTCTTTCGGAGTAGAAAAATCAATCAAGGCTTGATTTAGTGGTGCAGACTCTCCCCGTGATTGTTTGAGTTGTTCTATAAATCTATGTTCCATAAAGACATGCTCAATGTATACAGAGTGATTTTTTTATTATCACACAAACCCCTTTAAATTCATATGAAAATTGTGAATAGTTAGGGTTGAGAGCGCTCCCCAGGATGCCCGTAAAAGGTGCGAAAGCGCTATTGGAAACTAGCCTGGACACAATCGAAGTGATAAGACTTAGAATTAATCAATTTGTGGATAAGTTTTTGTAAGGCTATTTGCTCAAATTGACCAACAACCCGCCACATGAAGCCAGGGCATTGATATATATGGATTTTTTCAAACAACCGCCTCAGTGGAACCAAGAGAATTATCCACAAATTCTGTGGATAATTCTGTGGATATACCCTGAGTACGCTTGAAAATACAGCTGATCTTTACCTTGTTCAGATCCTACCAACATGATGTCATTCCATACTCCGACAGTTTTTTTACTTTGGAAAAAAATGATAAAACTCTTCTAGAATGGAAACGCATACGCTATCATGATATTACAATTGATGCGGAGTTTTTAATAATAATGATACGGATCGCTTCCAGTATATGCGCATGGAGTCTATGCTCAGTTTTATTTGCCGGCAGTCTCCAAAAACCTATCGACACGATCATTAATAAGATTGATCCTAAAATTAACCTTGGAATGTTAGTAGTTGATCTGAATACAGGCGAAACATTGTACCAGCGTGCGACGAAGCAACCCTTTATTCCCGCCAGCAATATGAAGTTATTTTCCGATGCCACAGCATTGCTTGCTTTGGGCCCCGACTACCATTTTCAAACCCAACTAAGTACCGACGCTGACTCGATTCAAGCCGGTACGCTCAATGGCTCTCTCTATCTCTCTCTGCCAGGAGACCCTTCTTTTTCCAGCACTGATCTCGCTGAATTATTTGCTAGCTTGAAAGCCTTAGGTGTATCCCGGATTGCGGGGTCGGTGATTTTAGTCAGTGATTTTAGTCATACACAAGCTCATCCTCCAGGTATTGTGCCCAAAGATTTATATTATAGTTATGGCGCCTCATTAGCCCCATTGGTTATCGATGAAAATCGTGTCGCTATTACAGTCAACCCTTCTTGCCAAATTGGCCAACCTGCATTAGTAGAATACTCTGGACCGCTAGGAAGTTTTACTTTAGAAAATCACGTTTCTACGGTTGCCGGGCATGCAGATGGCATCAGTTTCACCACCACAGAAGATAATCATTTGATTATCCATGGCAAAATTGGACAGCGCCAAGGTGCTGTACAAGCACGTATTGCAGTGAAAAATCCTTTAAAACACGCACAAGAATTAATACGGGTGAGTTTAAAGGAAAAGGGAATCACTTTAGATGGGCCAATTGTTTTAGGGGACAGCAAACCATCCATGTTGTTAGCTACGCATTATTCCCAGCCTATTACCCGACTATTGGCAGATACGTTAAAACCTTCCGATAATCTATATGCCAATAGTTTGTTTCTCCATGCCGCGCGCAAACTTAACGGCAGTCCTGTAGATTGGCAACAAGCAGAAAGCATCGTCAAGCAATTTCTGCAGCAACAAACCAGCATTAATATGCAGTCAGCAGTCTTAATAGATGGTTCAGGCTTATCTCGTCAGGATCTCCTCAGCACCGAGCAAACTGTCTCGTTGCTCCGTTATCTTTATGAAAGATTCCCACTGACTTATGAATACATAGCGGCTTTACCGATTGCAGGTCAAGATGGCACTCTCAAGCGGCGTTTTAGCAAAGCCCCACAGAAAGGATTGATTCGCGCCAAAACCGGTACGATGACTGGAGTCATGAGCTTATCAGGCTATCTGTATACTGCAAATGGACATACTCTAGCATTTGCTATTTTCATTAATACTCGCCCGGGCACATCTCCCAATGTCTCAGGACGGTACCGCTCCATGGTGGATAGTTTGTGTGCTTTTTTATTGAAACAAAAACCCAGCACTCATAGTTTTTTTACTTTCACTCAAACCCCACAAGCCCGGGTCGCTTACCAACAATATCCTTCCGATGCAGACAAATCGAGGCAACAAATTTTCAAATGGCGCCAAATAGAATACGCCCTCAAACAAGCATTACAAGATCGACCCATCACCATCTTATTTCGCGATAATCAATTAGTCATTGTGGATCACAGTGCCACCCCAAACACTGTTTGGTCTAGCTTACAAAAGATTGCATCCAAATATAAAATTGCCGTAGCCCTAAAAAGTGCCACAGCTCCGGACCAAAGCCAAAATTCCAAATTCCTTTGGATATCAGATCCGGCTCATAGCACTGGTCGAGAATGGACCATTCATGAAGCACTAGGTTAAAAAAATCGGCCAATGGACTAACTCACACGTGGAAGGTATAGTTAATGATCTAGCCTCCGTATTTGCTCCTGTTCTAATTCTTCCTGGAATTGCTTAAGCGTCAGTATGTATACAACTGCAATGTTATGGAGGCTTGCCAATTCTTGTTCAGTCAATGATATTGCATTGATTGGCTCACTTTTTGCAAACTCTGGAAGAACCTTAGGTAGCAAGGCTTTGATCGTAGACATAATAAGTCTGAACTCATTAGCATAATCTTCTTTAGGACTGGCTTTATTGCTCTGGATAAATTGTATTAATAATCCTACAATATTCTCACGACTTTCTAAATCGGGAGATAATCCTTGCGATATATTTTCGCGCGATAGTTGTTGAACCTTGTCAGTGGAGCGAGAACCCATACGCTCTATTTCCCTATCACTCAAACTGTCAGATAATTCTGAATCCGTACTCGCATCTTCCATTTTTAATAAGAACCATTTATCTTCAGGTGCTATGGGTCTAACTAACTCCTCAAACTCACTCTCAAAATCAGAAAAATCGTAGACTTTCTCCTGAGATTTGGAATAGGGTTGACTCCCTTGATAAATTTCCTCGGAATAGGTTTTCATCAAATCGACAAGTTTGTGTTTGGTTGATAAATTGAATATAGACAATGCCGGACTTCGATTTGCTAAGCCACGAAACTGACTAGCGATATCCATAAACCGAGAATCAACTTTATTGATTTCTCCAATAATTTCTGCGTAATGAGGCGATTTTTCCTCTGAATGTCGATTGTTATAGAGATAATTTGAAAAACGTAATAATTCATTATCATATTTTTCAGCGCCTTCTTCATCCCGAATAAATTCCATAATTATTCCTAACCACTGGTTGTGTATTTAATTTTAGGCCAAATAAACCATTAATCAAGCAGTTATAAGTTGCTAAATTAATTTGATCACGAGCTAAGGATAATGTTAAAAATAGCATGGTCTGTTGAGTCGCAAAATCTAAACATCAAACAGGATTGAGCAAGGTTTCAAGCTAAATTGCAGTTGTGACGAAGAAAACGATAGGTATTTAATGGCGTCTGCTTATGCTAAGATCCTGAGCAATTTGTTTTTGCTGAGGATCTACCATGTTTTTCAAAGAAGCAGAAGAAATAGCTTACCAAGCCACATCTTTATTTAACACTCACCCTGCTCTATTAAAATATTTTAAAGATTACCCAGAAACCGATGCGCCTTTTATGCATCGACAACTTGTTGATTGGTATAATAAACGTCCGTTTACCGGCATACGCGTCTTACATCATGTGCCCGTAGTACCTAATACCTTATTGAAAATAGCTTGTTTGATTGAAGCAGGCGCCGAAGTAACCGTAACCAACCCCTCCTTTTTATCAGCCAATCCCCTAGCCGTTGCCAGCTTACGCGCGGCTGGCGTTCGTTATGTGGAGAATGTACATGATTTGGAGGAGGAGCAATTTGATCTCTATTTTGATTGTGGCGCAGAGCTTTATCAAGCACTGGGTGCGCCTCTTCTGGGCGCCGTAGAACTCACTGCGTCTGGAGATCAGATTTACCGTAATCAATCACTGAGTTTCCCAGTGATTAGTATCGATCCCACTTTGACAAAGCAATTGGAAACCATTTTTGGTTGTGCTGAAAGTTGTCATACAGCCATCGCGCAACTATCCGGAATCAATCCCGCTGCAAAGACTTGGATTGTGTTTGGATTTGGAAAAATTGGCCGCGGTGTCGCGTATTTTTGTCTCCAACATGGCGCACGTGTCAGCGTTGTTGATATTTGTGAACAACAACGCCAAGCAGCCAAAGAACTAGGGCTCGAAGCGATTGATCCACAGGATAGCTCTGCATTACAAAGTGCCATCGCCAGCGCAGATATCGTCGTAACTGCAACCGGTCACGCAGCCAGCATGGCTCCCTATCCTCATGCATGGTTCCAAGATAAAATTTTAGCGAATATGGGGGTCTATGATGAATATGGAGCGCAGTTTTCAACAGAAGAAGTACTCAATAATAAACTGCCCATCAATTTTGTTCTAAATGATCCGACCCCCATGCGCTTTATTGACCCGGAATTTTATATTCATAATATTGCCGGACTGGTATTGATCCAAAAACTGTTATCAAATGGGATTCATGGATTACCAATGGAAATAGATCAACCGATTATTCAACAATGGTGTCAGTATCACTCATTTACACCAGAAATTATTACCCAGTGGTTTATTAACCCACGAGATTCAAGCTCCAAACAATTAGTGCAATCCTATGCCGAAACTCATTATCCTGACCTGAGATTGCGTCCTCAAATGCACGCCCAAATGTTGTGGTTACAAGAAAATTCCGTGACAAGTAGTCGATCTAACGTTGAAGCCAAAATAGCACCCGTTAATATAGAAGTAAGACGGAGTCTATCTCGACTTAATTGTCTGAATCTCTTAGTGATGGGTGGCAAAGCATCTTATCAACTGTTTATTCAATCTCAGCCCGAAGATAAAATTTTGAGTCCAGCCAAATTCAATGAGTTTTCTTATTGCATTCAACAATTATCACCTGCTGAGCTTGACTGTCTCAAAGCTTCTTGCTTTATCACAAAATCAGATCGCGCAATTATGATCATGGCACTCGCTGAACAAAGAAACCGTCCTATACCGTCTGACAGCGAACAATTCATAACCTATATGGTCTCACATTTTCCAAATATTCTGCCTATCAGCTCTTTATTCAGCGCAGAAGCAATTGGGTTATTGACCTCCGCTTTTTGCAAAAACTCACATCTTCGTCATATGTTGCATCTAGAAGGCGGCTACAATATGGTTTCAGATCTTACAGAACTGAGTCGTACGCGACGTCTGACTTATCAGCAATATCATCTTTGGTACGCACGGTGGATCATTAATATTGCGGGCTTGGACGGGCATGTCAATCACCAAGGATCTAGATATCTGACCGAATCAGTTGCAGATAATGTTCTCGCTTTGAAGACAGAATTAGATCAATTATGGGTAAATCCTCAGTACCCCGTAGTTGACCGTTATTTGGCTTCAAGAGCCGGAAAACTAAACCTCTCCAGTCCTTATATTGCTTATTTGGCGGTGCATATGAATGAGGATAACCCAGAAAAAATACGCGAAATTCAAGCATGGTTTGCAAAATTGTCACCCGTGCAGCGACAAAATAAACTACAAATATTTCAGTCACAACTAACAAAAACCAAAGTAACGCCCACGTTCAAACCAACCGTATTAGCGACACTTCGGGCTGTGGGATGTTCCATATCAGATACTTTGACGCTATTTACTGAAATTGAGACTGTAGCGATGCAAACCTATTTTTCTGCCGTAGAAGAGCAGCGCTTATCCGCCACAACCCCTCTTTCCTTTCGAGACATTGCTTTTAAAAAAGAGTTGGTACCTATCAAAGCCTATTATGATGCTCACAATAGGGTGCCTGAATTACACCTTGATTCAAGTGGGTATTTGACTGTAACTGAGCATGCATTACAAAACAAACCGTCATTTTCAGAGAGCGCCTATTTTAGCTTAAAGTGATTGGTAAGTTTCGCCTTGTTGGAGCTTGCGACGAAGGATCTCCTTCAGTATGGGAGATTCTTCGCTGCTCGAAATGACGTGTCAGAAAAACCTTTTATCCATTGTGTAAATGCCTGCGCAGTATCTCTAATTCGCGCCGCAGTTCCCTTAGTTCATCCATCAATTCCAACGCCAAAATCACCCCATGGGTATTAATCTCCAAATCTGTGTGCAACCGACAAGCTGATAAAATTCTTTGTAAATGCTCGGGTTCAAACATCAGGTGTTTGTTGGGTGTCAAAATCTCAGTAATCAAACCATATTCCAAAAATTCAAACAATATCTCTTCTGAAACACCGTATTGCCGACAGATTTCTACAAAACTGATGGTTGTTGAGGTATTATCGATCATGACTTCTGTTATTTCAGTATCTTTAGCCATGATAATCCTCCAGCTGCTTTCTTGGATTAAATGCCATTTCTTTTGCCATTTGCTGATACAAATCATTGGCAGCTGGCGTTGTAGGTTGTGGAATCACAATTTTGAGCAGCACTAGTTGATCACCAGGGTTTGCAGCGGAGAATCCTTTCTTTTTAAGACGAAATGTTTGCCCCCCTTGTGAGTGAGGAGGAATTTTTAATGCGACTTTGCCGTGCAGAGTCGGTACTGTGATGGTCGCGCCTAACGCAGCTTCCCATGGGGTAACCGGCAACGTGACATACACATCGTTGCCTACCAAATCAAAGATTGGATCTCGTTTCACAGCAATCGTAAGATACAAATCACCGCTCGGTGCACCTTGGTGCCCAGACTCGCCTACGCCGGCCAAACGAATTTTTTGTTCGGATTTAACACCCGCGGGAATCTTGACTCTTAATTTTTGTGGTTGAGACGTTTGGTTTGATGCTGGAAACGTAATCTCTTTGTCTACGCCCGAATAAGCTTCTTGTAAAGAAATCGTGATTTTACCATGGAGATCGGCTCCGCCACGCTGCCTATGCGCACCAAATAAGGTTTCAAACCAATCGGCATCAAACCCACCTGTAGGTGCTTCCTGTCCCCAATCAGACCCCATAGGACCTCGACTGTGTGTACCAGAATATCCACTTTCCTGTTGATGTTGCGTTTGGGTGCGCATCTGGTCGTAAATTTTGCGCTTTTCGGGATCTTTTAATACCTCGTAAGCCTCACCCAGATCCTTAAATTTTTTTTCTGCATCAACTTCTTTATTTAAATCCGGATGATATTTGCGTGCCAAACGACGGTAAGCCGTTTTAACGTCTTGGGCAGAGGCATCAAGCTGTAATCCCATCACAGCATAATAATCTTTGGAGTGCGCGCTAGGGGGTATCATACATTAAGTTTTCTATATAACGACGACAAGTTAGGGGCTTGTCTAGGAAGTTAATCGACTGGCGTGTTCCGCCTGTCCCCGTAATCACTAAAGAACCATATTGCAATATACTGCCCAGTATCGATTGTCGAATATCAATACTTTCAATTTTATTCATCGGGATATCAACCGTTTGCCGGACCAGAATACCGCTGCACATCACAACCCGATTTTTCTTAATATTCAAAAAAGAAAATTGATATGTTAACCATACAACAAATTCCCAAATCACCGCTACAGCACCCACAGCCCATCCTAATTCATGTGGCGCATGCAGATAATAATTCATTATCCAGGCAACCATAACCAAAGCGACTGGACCAAAAAATAAAATCCAATGCAACCGTGCTTGATACACAATGACATTCTCTGTTTCTTTTCCAGCCATTCTAAATCCTCACTTGTATGGCGATGTGTATTCTTATATGCTTACTTATAATATCTAAGTAGGCAATAAATGCAAATGCGTCAGATCAGTAAATGTTTAAATTCTAAATTAAGTCACATCTGTTTGGAAGCAATCAAATTAGAAGAGTTATCACATCTTGTGTTGCTTCACTTACCACCTGAATTACAACCTCATTGCCAAGTGGGCAGTTTTCGTTCAGGTAAATTAATTTTAATTACAGACAGCTCAGCATGGGCAACATCATTACGCTATTTTGTGCCAGAACTACGCGATACCTTACGTTCTAAGGGAAAATTACATCAACTGACAACTGTCGAAATAAAAATACAACTCTAGTGCCTCGCCAACTTGATTGTGTCCCCCCCCCCCCCAACGCTCATCGAGGAGTGGCATTGTGGTAGGGCAGACGTCGCGCGCATCTTTCGATGCACGATGGTATACCCGCCATCATAGTACCCCACAGCACAAAATCAAGTTTTGTACTATTTGGGTACGAACTACCGGAGACAAAATCAAGTTAACGCTCGCTGTACTATCTTTTATCCGTTCACAATCACCAATTTGGGATTAAATACTGGATGATACTCTTCTGTATCAAAATAAGTATATTCCCAAGCATCTTGATGAGCCATGAGCTTGCGCAGTAATTTATTATTTAATTCATGCCCAGAACGATAGCCTTCAAACGCACCAATCAAACTAGAACCCAACAAATAAAGGTCACCAATGGTATCTAATACTTTATGTTTGACAAACTCATCTTCAAATCGCAAACCATCATCATTCAATATACGATATTCATCCACCACAATAGCATTATCTAAACTTCCTCCTTTGGCCAAATCGCTCACGCGTAGGCGTTCATAATCAGATAAAAATCCAAAGGTTCTCGCACGACATACTTGTTTAATATAAGCTGTTGTTGAAAAATCAAAAACTGAGCTTTGTGGTCTATGTGTAAATACAGGATGGTCAAAATCAATCGTAAAAGAAATTCGGTACCCGTCGTGTGGCAAAAATTGGACATATTTTCCGTGTTCTTCAACCCGAATAGGCTTCAAAATGCGAATATAACGTTTCTTTGCAATTTGTTCACGAATACCAGCCGACTGAATTAAAAAAACAAAAGGCGCGGCACTGCCATCCATGATCGGAACTTCTGCAGCATTAACATCCACATAGGCATTATCAATTCCTAAGCCTGCCAAAGCAGATAACAAATGCTCAACAGTTGCAACTTTCACACCATTATGTTGTAAAGTGGTACATAGCATCGTTTCGCACACATTTTCATACGACGCAGGAATTTCTACAATCGGGTCCAGATCAATGCGACGAAACACAATTCCGGTATTATCAGGAGCAGGATGCAAAGTTAATAATACTTTTTCTCCTGAGTGTAAACCTACGCCTGTTGCTTGAATAATTTTATTCGGAGTTCTTTGTTTTGTCATGCAATACTCACCTTGTGTCTTATCCATTTATGAACTCAGAATACTATTTATAGCTTAGCAATTATTTTGCATTCTCGCAAATATATCCCAAGATCCTATATGCAGCATTTTTTGTTTCATAACAAAATTTGCGAATTATATCAGTATTCTAAGCACATCAAAAGGGGATAGATAAGGTATCATCCAATGCTTGAAGTTGCACACGAAACAACGTTTGAATTTCCTGCAATCCCTGTTCATTATGCGCTTCAAAACGCGCAACTAAGCAAGGAGTTGTATTCGAAGCGCGCAACAATCCCCACCCATGCGGAAACTCAACGCGCAAACCATCAATATGAATCAATTCGGCATTAGGGAATTGTGCATTTTGTGCAAATGATTGCATGAATACGAATTTCTTCTCATCATAAATTGGAATTTTTATTTCTGGAGTTGCAATGCTATTGGGCACTTGTGAAAATTGTTCTTCAACAGTGCTAGAAGATTGTGATAAAAGCTCTAGCAGTCGACAAGCCGAATAAACCGCATCATCAAAGCCATACCAGCGGTCTTTGAAAAAGATATGTCCGCTCATTTCCCCTGCTAAAATAGCTTGTTCGTCTTTCATAACTTTTTTAACCAATGAATGTCCAGTAGGACACATTTTGGCCTTTCCACCAGCATCTTGGATCACCTGAGTTAAATGACGAGAGCATTTAACATCATACACTATAGTTGCATCACGCTGAGTGCGTAAAAGGTACGGCGCATAAAACATTAACAAACGATCTGGCCAAATTAATGTACCCTCATTCGTGACCACGCCCAACCGGTCCGCATCCCCATCAAATGCCAATCCCAAATCAGCTTTATGCATTTGAACGGCGGCCTTCAAATCCACCAAATTAGATTCCACACTGGGATCAGGATGATGATTAGGAAAACGACCATCTACTTCACAGTATAAATCAATCACCTCACATCCCAATTGACGCAAGAGAACCGGTACAATCACCCCGCCAATGCCATTACCGCAATCAGCTACAACTCGCAAAGGCCGCTCTAAATTCACATCGCTCAAAATACGTTGGCAGTAATCTGGTAGCATCGCGCGTGTTTGGTATTGGCCCTGACCTTGATGTCTCGTGTTGGTTTGAATGAGTTCATATAAAGTTTGAATCTCATCTTGGGCCAAGGTCGTGCCCGCTAATACAATTTTAATCCCATTATAATCAGAGGGATTATGGCTGCCTGTGACCATGATACCACTATCTATTCCCGTCACGTGCGTTGCGTAATACATAACAGGCGTCGGCACAGCACCCAAATCAACCACATCGATGCCACTGTCCAATAAACCGGCAGTAATTGCCTGCGCCAAATCTGGACTAGTTAGCCGACCATCACGTGCTAACACAATTTGTGCACGACCCAAAGTATGCAAACGATAACCTATCGCTCTAGCAATCGTGTAAAACACATCCCCATTAATTTGTGAACCCACAATACCCCGAATATCATAAGCCCGAAATATTGACTGCTCCACAGAGCAGATTTGATAGGGTGTCTGCTTCGTCATCATGCTCTCCCAGAACTCCCAAATCCACCTTCGCCACGGCTTGTTTGAGTAAATGTCTCTACGACTTGAAACTCGACACGAACCACCGGTAAGAATACCAATTGCGCAATCCTATCTCCAGGCTGCACAGTAAAGTGTTCTGAATTACGATTCCAACAAGATATTTTCAATTCGCCTTGATAATCAGAATCAATGAGTCCGACTAAATTGCCCAAAACAATACCATGTTTATGCCCTAGTCCTGAACGCGGCAAAATTACTGCCGCTAACATAGGATCCGCAATGTAAATAGCCAACCCAGTCGGTAACAGAACGGTTTCTTGAGCACGAATTTGTAACGGTTCATCAATGCATACGCGCAAATCAAGACCAGCGGAACCAGGGGTTGCGTATTGTGGCAATTCGATACTATCACCCACTCGCGGATTTAAAATTTTAATTTGAATAGCAGGGTTCATAACAACTCCTAACGTCATTTTCTAAAGTTTGAGCAATCACTAGCATAATTTGTCCAGCCAAAGTAATTTTGGGGGCCAAAGCCAACGTAATCTGCTGTTTTGCGGTTAAAATGGTAACTTGGTTATCTTCTACCTCAAAACCCAAGCCGTCTCCAACTTGATTCGCAATCATCATATCTACTTTCTTGGCAGATAATTTATCTGCGGCATACGCCAAAACATCATGGGTTTCTGCAGCAAAGCCAATCACCATGGCGGCTTGTTTACTTGCAACAACCGCCGCCAAGATATCTGGGTTTTTTTGTAAGACAAGCGTCATCGACTCATTATCCTGGCGTTTTAATTTTTCTGCTTTAGGCGCCATAATACGATAATCAGCTACTGCTGCCGCGCCGATAAACACCCTATTAGGTTTCAAATGTGCCATAACGGCTGTTAGCATATCTTCCGCAGAACTAACCAGGATGCGTTGAACTCCAAAAGGAGCCGGTAAAGCACAAGGTCCGCTAATCAACGTTACCCGTGCACCGGCAATCTGCGCAGCCTGTGCCAATGCATACCCCATTTTTCCAGAACTATAATTACTCAGATAACGGACAGGATCAATGGCCTCTCGAGTTGGTCCCGCTGTAATCAGAAATTCTTTACCTTGTAATCTATTATGCACAGGGTAAAGCCGCAACATGGCCACAATGGTGTCTGCCTCAACCATGCGTCCCAGCCCCATATCTCCACAAGCTTGAAATCCGATGTCCGGTCCACAAAATAGCGCACCCCGATCGCGTAATAAGGAACAATTCGCGATGGTCGCAGGATGTGCCCACATATTTTGGTTCATAGCAGGGCAAATAATCACTGGAGCAACAGTAGCCAAATAAAGCGTCGATAACAAATCATCTGCCACTCCATGAGTCATTTTGGCAATAAAATTTGCAGAAGCAGGCGCAATCAATAAATAATCAGCCCACCTCGCCAACTCAATATGCCCCATAGCGCGTTCGGCTCGCTCATTCAGTAAATCGCAAAGCACCGCTTCACCAGAGAGCGCTTGGAAAGTCATGGGCTGCATAAAGGCCAACGCACCCTCTGTCATAACCACTCTCACACAGGCACCCAAGGCACATAGTTCCCGCACCAAATAAGCAGCTTTATAAACAGCTATGCTGCCACAAACGCCCAAAACAATTTTGACCCCAGCTAATTCACCTAGTTTGGGCCATCTATTATTCAACATTCTATAGTATACCCTTTACGGATGAGACACTCCGGATAACCTGCATATACCCAGCATCAAACTTGGCATAAAATTAATAAAGTAATAAATTCTAGAGACTAACTGCTCATATAATAAATATCAAGTAAAATCAAATGATAAACCCTGATTTAAGTCAATATTGGTTAAAAGATTTACACACATGAAAAATTCTTATAAAATCAAAAAAAAGATCGTGTCTGGAATAACTTCCCATTTTGGCGCGAAGCTGAATATTGGATTGACACGTTCGGATCTTTCAAAAAGGCGAGGTGTACTTGCGGTACATTGGGCTTTTTTTAAAGATCCGAACGTGTCAAAAAATGTTCAGATTTGATGCTAAAATGGGTAGTTATTTCGAACACGATCCTAAAGTCCGAAATCCCTAACACTCAATCACTTAGGATATTTTATGAAAATAGCAAGATTACTACCAAGCTGTGTGTTGTTAGTAGGAGGACTCCACTCAATCATGGCATGGTCTGAATCCGATGCCATGCAAATTACCACACATTTTAATAATTTAACTGGAATAGCCTGCGACAGTTCAGGGCAATCGTGTATTTCTGTAGGCGTTGCACATCACCCCAACACCTTAGATCATGTTGTCTATACTACCGGTAACGGCGGCATCACATGGAGTCAAGGCACCTTATTATCTCATCCAGATCAACAAGAGGATAACGTGGCCGATCCCACCGATAGTAACCAAAATTTTATGACGATACGATGTAATACTACTGGACAAGACTGTGTCATCGCAGGGACTACAAGCACTGGCAACCATTCTAATGTATTCACTTATACATCCCACGATACCGGGCAAAATTGGAGTATGCCTCAGCTTCTGTCTTTATCCCCTCAATCAGAAGATCAAAGCTTAGTCGATGAATATCCTTTTATTCGTTTAAAATGTAATACCACTGCTAATTCTTGCATATTGGCGACCAATACGACATCGAAAACTCAACAGATACCAACGCTGTTCACCACTCAAAATGGCGGAGAGTCCTGGTCTGCAGCTACGCCTCTTACTGTGCCTCCCAGTGCGCCCAATGGTATCACCATCCTCGATCTGGCCTGTGACCAAAGCGGACTATTCTGTACAGCACTTACCAGTACAGTCGAAGCCAATAATTCATTGCAAGACACCCTACCAACACCATCCACACCCACTGCATTTATATATTCTACCCATGACAGTGGTATTACTTGGTCAGATCCCAAACCACTGATGCTTACGCGTCAAAACAATCAAGAACTCATTGAATCTACAAGCGATATCCTTAGTATCCTATCTTGCGACCCATCAGGTTTAAGCTGTATTGCCTTAGGAACGCTCTACACTACGAAAACTTCAGGGACACCAGAAGAAACAACGACTACGGTTACAGGTAATAATACACATGCTTATCTTACTAAAAACGGGGGCTTAACTTGGCAGGACACAGCAGAGATTGTTGCTAGCGATCCAACGCTGGTCAACACATTCACAGCATTACACTGTGATATCAGTAATCGATTTTGTGCCGCAGTTGGATTTGCAACGAATGAAGATACGGAAACAGATCAGTTTATTCCTATCATTTATACAACCATCGATAGCGGTCATACGTGGCAGAAAAAACCATTTACACCATCTCCAGACATTTTGAGCTTAATGTTAGACGTATTCTGCTCTGAGGATGCGGCATTGTGTCACGCTGTTGGATTTTTTCTAAAATCGTAATCAAATAAAACTTAGAGTTAAATCTTAGTCTGTATTTAAAACGATGGCTGTGCATATCTATTAACTTATTAAAATTTAGCGCTTCTCGGTAGGCTTTACACCCGGACCAACTAGCCTCAACTAATTTTAATTAATCAAACACCGTCGCTTGCGAGTTGCGTGTCAAAGCATACAATGTTTCCAATTGTTTCCTTGTAACCCTTGGCGTAGACAAATCCGGAAGTAAATCAATAGAGAAAAAATCAATATCAGATATCTCTATATTAGATCGCGCTTCGCCAGACACTAAATCACAATGAAAAACACATTTGTAAATATGCGGCCAAGCTAAAGGGTGATCATGTTTCAGTTTATCCCACAAAGCTAACAAATATCGAGGTTTAACTAAAAACCCTGACTCTTCAAAAGTTTCTCTGACAACCGCTTCAGACGGCGATTCATTCACATCAGCAAAACCACCTGGTAGCGTCCACAAACAATCAGATCGTTCTTTAACCAGGAGAATTTTATCATTTTTTAGTACAAATGAACGTATATCCAATATAGGGGTAGCATAAGCGTTTTGTTCGAGCGTAAACATTGCTTTAATGGTTTCAGGAGGGGATAAAGCTAGTTCAGATGCCATTTCTGCAGCTAATTCAGTGAGACGTATAAATCTTTCACGATCAAAATCACTTGTCGTATAAGTCAATCCACACTGACCAATAGCTTGTAACTCAGAAATCCACAATAACCATTGTTTATCTTTAATAGTCATTTTAGATCTCCGAGTATGGATATCTATTATTCTGCTTCGACAACTTCTTTTTCTTCAGCAATCACTTCTACAGATCTATCTACTAATTCTACGATTGCCATAGGCGCATTATCACCTACTCGATTACCGCATTTCAGAATTCGTAAATACCCACCAGGTCTTTCCACATAACGTGGTCCCAAAGTAGTAAACAATTTTCCTACTGCCGATTTTGAACGTAATTTAGCAAACATTCGACGACGTGAAGCAACTGAATCAACTTTACTATCTGTAATGATTGGTTCAATATAACGACGTAATTCTTTTGCCTTGGCAACAGTAGTTTTAATCAACTCATGCTCAATCAAGGAACAACACATATTAGCAAACATTGCTTTCCGATGACTGGAAGTCCGACTTAGAGCCCGACCTGAATTGCGATGACGCATGCTTTAAACTCCTAATTCTACATTCTCACTGACAGCTCACAAATTGCGAGTCAGCGTCTTTATTGCCCTAAATTCGCAGGCGGCCAATTTTCTAATTTCATGCCCAACGAAAGTGAGCGTGCTGCTAAAACATCTTTGATCTCCGTTAAAGATTTTTTCCCTAAATTGGGGGTCTTCAACAGTTCATTTTCAGTCTTTTGAACCAAATCACCAATGTAATAGATATTTTCAGCTTTTAAACAATTTGCAGAGCGTACAGTCAACTCCAAATCATCGACTGCTCGCAACAACAAAGGCGGAAAGTCACTGCTAACGTTGTTATCAGCACTTGACTCTTCAAAGCTCATATCTACAAAAGCATGTAATTGTCTTTGCAAAATGCTCGCAGAAATTCGAATCGCTTCTTCAGGATCAATAGTTCCGTTGGTTTGCAAATCAATAGTTAGTTTATCCAAATCAGTCCGATTTTCAACACGCGTCTTATCAACAGTATATGTAACTTTTTTAACCGGTGAAAAACTATTATCAATTTTCAACTTGCCAATTGACTTCACACGTGCATCTTCTTCAAATTCCATTGGTAACGCTTCAGAAGAGTGATATCCAATGCCCTTTTTTACATGTAGGTGCATCTTCAATTTACCGTATTCGTTTAAATGAGCTATAACAAGATCAGGGTTAACTACGTCCACACCGTGCGTAAGTTGAATATCTCCTGCAGTGACAACACAAGGTCCCTTTTTATCAATTGTTAACATCGCTTCAACACCGACATTCATCATAATTGACACATCTTTTAAATTCAGGAGGATGTTAATAACATCTTCTTCGACACCTTCAATAGTACTGTACTCATGCAAAACACCATCAATTGAAACTTCGGTGATCGCACATCCAATCATAGAGGACATCAGAATTCTTCGTAAAGCATTACCTAAAGTATATCCGTATCCGGGTTCCAATGGTTCCAGAACAATTCTAGAGTGACACACAGACTGTGATTGCACTTTTAATACATTTGGTGTCAACATATCTTTAATTTCAGTGTAATTGTACATACGAATAGTTCTCCGCTTTTACTTAGAGTAAAGTTCAACTACCAAGTTAACGTTAAATAGAGAAGACAAATCTTCCAAAGTCGGATATCTGTTCAACGAGCCTTTATACTGTCCAGCTTCTACCTGTACCCAGTCGCTTGCTACTCTTTGTTCCGACAAGGCAAGTGCAGCTTGGATTCGGCCTTGGCTTTTTGCTTTAGGTCGAATCGAAACAACAGCACCAACTTCAACTAAGAAAGAAGCGATATTTACGACTTTATCATTCACTAAAATCGCTTTGTGTGCGACCAATTGTCTTGCCTCTGCACGTGTGCTTGCAAAACCCATACGGTATACTACATTATCCAAACGCCGTTCAAGCAAGGTCATTAAATTCTCACCTGTAGAACCTTTTTGCTTTGCAGCAAGCTTGTAATATAAACTAAATTGCTTTTCCAAAACGCCATAAAAGCGGCGGATTTTTTGTTTTTCACGCAACTGAATACCATATCCACTTAGCCGTGTTCTCGCCTCGCCATGTTGACCAGGTCTTTTTTCTGATTTACATTTAGTCTTATGGTCACGCACGCCGCTTTTAAGCATCAAATCAGTGCCTTCGCGTCGAGATAATTTACATTTAGGACCCATATATCTTGCCATTACCTACTCCTTAAACGCGACGCTTTTTCGCTGCCTTACAGCCATTAAACGGAAAACCGGTTACATCAGTAATTTCTATAATTTTAAATTCCTGAGCAATCAATTCACGAATAGTCGACTCCCGACCAGGTCCAGGACCATGGATAAAAACTGCAACAGATTTCATTCCATATTCCTTTGCAACCACAGAGGCTTTCTCAGTAGCAATTTGCGCTGCATACGGAGTGCTTTTCCTGGATCCACGAAAGCCAGAACCACCAGAAGTAGCCCAACAAAGTGCATTTCCTTGTCGATCAGTGAATGTCACGATGGTATTATTGAAAGATGCATGTACATGCACAATCCCATCCGAAACAACTCGTTTGATTTTTTTACGTGTTTTCTGTACTTTTGCTTTAGACATTTAAATATCCTAGATAAAATCAAATATTCGCACTTTTGCGACGACCCTTTCTTGTTCTAGCATTGGTCTTCGTTCTCTGACCACGCACTGGTAACCCACGTCTATGACGCAAACCCCGATAACAACCTAAATCCATCAAACGCTTGATATTCATTGTTACTGTTCTTCGTAGATCACCTTCAACAGTCATTTTGGCAATCTCAACTCGCAACAACTCCAATTGCGATTCTGTCAACTGGGATACTTTTGAAGCAGGATCTATGTTATAGGTTTTGCACAGTTTTTTGGATGTTGGCAAACCAATACCGTAAATAGATGTTAAAGCAATCACAACATGTTTACCATCTGGGATATTTACGCCTGCTATACGAGCCATTTATTTCTCCGAATCTTTTAGTTTGCTATACCTCAAAAGGCAAGCAATAATACTAGGTTAATCCACTAAAATCAAGTAGTAGAATGTGGTTGCGCTCAATTATCAATGTTATATGACCATTTATCTAGATCAACATCCATCTAAGCTGGTCATAAAGCTCCTGTTGATTCCGCATAAAGCGTATTCAACCAAGCTAGCGCTAACATCAAATCTACCCTTGTCTTTGCTTATGCCGAGCATCTTTACAGATTACCCGAATGGTTCCATTACGTTTAATCACTTTGCAATTACGGCAAATTCTCTTCACTGATGCTCTAACTTTCATTCCCAACTCCAATCAACTTTACAATAGACCTGGTAGTTTCCCACCTTTAAAATTCGCTTTCTTCATCAAAGAATCATACTGTTGTGCCATTAGATGTGCCTGAACTTGTGCCACAAAATCCATTACAACAACCACTATGATCAATAGGGATGTTCCTCCAAAGTAAAAAGGAACATGCCAAGTAAACATTAAAACCTGAGGAACCAAACATACTAGAACCAAATATAAAGCACCGACCAGAGTAAGACGTGTCATCACAGTATCGACATATCTCATGGTTTGCTCACCTGGACGAATACCAGGAATATAGGCTCCAGATTTCTTTAAATTATCTGCAGTATCCTTTGGATTAAAGACTAACGCAGTATAAAAGAACGCAAAAAACAAAATTGCTACAGCGTCAACAATTAAATACAACGGTTGACCTGGCGCTAAAGCCATACCCACATCACTTAACCAGCCCAACCCCTTAGTCTTAGAAAAGAATTGCGCTAATGTTGCCGGCAACATAATCAAACTCGAAGCAAAGATCGGAGGAATAACACCTGCCATATTAATTTTCAAAGGCAAATGACTCGTCTGAGCTGCAAATACTTTTCTACCTTGAGTCCTCTGCGCGTAATTCACTCTAATGCGTCTTTGTCCTCGTTCCATAAACACTACGAACGCTGTCACACTGATCATAATACCTACTATCACAAACAGTGACAGTATCTGCATTTGACCTTCTTTAATTTGTTGAAACACAGTTGCCATTGCATTAGGCATACTCGAAACTATGCCCGAAAAAATAATCAAGGAGATTCCATTACCTATCCCTTTTTCAGTCATTTGCTCACCCAACCACATTAAAAACATGGTTCCAGTAACTAAGGTGACTACTGCAGTGACATAAAACAGCAGATCAGGGTTCAAAGCAATATGTTGACCAGCAAGCCAACGCGCCATACCTAAAGATTGAAGGGTGGAAAAAATCAAAGTCAAATATCGTGTATATTGATTTAACTTTCTTTTCCCGGCCTCACCTTCTTTTTTTATTTGCTCAAGAGAAGGCACCACAACTGAAAATAATTGAATAATAATCGAAGCAGTAATATAAGGCATAATCCCTATTGCAAATACAGTTACTCGGGACAATGCACCCCCAGAAAACATATTAAACAAACCAAAGATAGTGTTCTGTTGCTGATTGAAAAAATTCAGTAGCCTCTCAGGATCTAAACCCGGCACAGGTATGTGCGCACCGAGTCGATATACGAGGATTGCTATCAAAACAAACATCAAACGCGACTTTAATTCAGCCAAGCCGCCACGTGATCCTTCAGGATTTGAGTTTTGTTTCTTCGACTTCACGCTTCAGCACTTCCACCAAGTTCTTCAATTACTTTCAAAGCGCCTTTCGTGACTCTCAAACCTTTTAACTTCACTGCATGTTTGAGTTCACCAGATAGTATCACCTTGACATCAAGTATATCCTTTCTTACTAAGCCTGCAGCTTTCAAAACAGATAAATCAATCAAATCAGGATTCAATGATGCAATTTCAGTTAAATTAACTTCATCAACTGTTCTACCTACGCGGGAGCTAAATCCCATTTTAGGTAAACGACGTTGTATTGGCATCTGCCCGCCTTCAAAATTAATTTTATGAAAGCCGCCTGCTCTAGCTTTCTGACCTTTATGTCCTCTACCACATGTTTTACCCAATCCAGAACCAATACCACGTCCTACTCGACGTCTGCTTGGTTTTGAACCTGGCGCTGGAGAAAGTGAATTTAAATTCATAGTACAGATTCCTTAGTTTCTACCAAATAGGCTATCTTATTTATTAAACCATGAATAGCTGGTGTGTTTGGATGCACAACAACCTTGTTCATTTTAGTGAGACCTAATTGTTTAGCAATATCTTTGTGTTTAGGTATTCTGCCAATCAAACTTTTAACTAATTTGATGTCTATTGTCTTATTCATGCTGATTCTGCCCAAAGTTGTTCAACTGATTTACCACGCTTAGCTGCTACGTAATCAGGAGTTCCAATATGCATTAGTGCCCCAATTGTTGCACGCACTGTGTTGTCAGGGTTGGTTGACCCAATACTTTTAGCAAGAATATCGTGCACTCCCAAAACTTCAAGTACTGCACGCATCGCACCACCAGCAATAATTCCAGTTCCTGCGCTTGCTGGTTTCATAAAGACTTTTGAAGCACCATAACTCCAAGTAATTTCGTGGTGGACAGTTCGACCATCAGCGAGAGGAATATGAACCATATTTTTTCTGGCTTGCTCCATTGCTTTTTGAATAGCAATAGGCACTTCACGGGCTTTACCTCGTCCATATCCAACTTTACCTTTGCCATCACCAATCACAACTAATACTGCAAAGCCAAAGACTCGACCACCTTTTACTACTTTTGCTGTTCGATTAACAGAAACCAATTTTTCTTGGAGACCATCAGTTGCTTTGCTATTATCATCAAATGCCATGTTTGTTCCTTAAAAATTCAAACCACCGTCACGTGCACCATCAGCCAAAGATTTGACTCTACCATGAAATTTATATCCGGCACGGTCAAATGCTACATCAACAATATTTGCTGCTTTCGCACGATCAGCAAGCAATTTGCCAACCATGAATGCGCATTCTTTTTTAGAACCCTTTAATTTTGGTCTTAATTCTTTATCTAAAGTAGACGCCGATACTTTGACGACATCACCAGTAGCTTTTGTTTCAATAATCTGTGCATAAATATTTGGGCTTGACCGCGTCACGACCAATCGCAATCTTTGGGATCTTGTACCGCGAATAATTGCTCTCGTTTTCGTCGCTCTTCTTTTGCGCGCTAATTCTTTATTCATCATATCACCTATTTCTTTTTGGCTTCTTTAATTACTATGACTTCGCCTGCATAACGAATTCCTTTACCCTTATAAGGTTCTGGCGGTCTAAAAGAACGTATTTCTGCTGCGATCTGACCTAACAATTGTTTATCAATACTTTTTAGAATGATAGTAGTATTATTAGGTGTTTCAGCACTAACGCCTTTTGCAAGCTCATACTCAATGGGATGCGAAAATCCAAGCGATAAAGTTACTGAATCAGGCTTTGCCTGTGCTCGGTATCCAACTCCAACCAATTCCAGTGTTCTTTCAAAACCAACCGTCACACCTTTAATCATATTATTGACCAAGGCTCGAACTGTGCCTGCATGTGCCCAAGCATGGGGATCATTTGATGCAGGTTCAAAGGAAATTTCCTTAGCATCTGACTCCGACCGTTTCATTGCAACTAACTGATTACAATGCTGTGTAATCGAGCCTTTAGGACCGGTCACTGTAATAGTACTATTACCAATTACAACATCCACTTTCTCTGGGATTGCTATAATTGCTTTTGCTACTCTAGACATAAACTATACCTCTTTCCTTATCAAGCGACTTCACAAATTACTTCGCCACCAATATTCGCTTTTTTAGCGGCTGCATGCGTCATAATACCTTTTGAGGTAGACAGTATCGCTATCCCAAACCCTGGAATTGGATTCAAATCAGATACAGATTTATAAATTCTTAAACCGGGTCTGCTGATTCTACGAATGCGCTCAATTACAGGTTTACTTTGAAAATACTTCAAGTCAATTGTCAAAAACATCATGTTTTTTTCATCTGCCTCAACATGAAAATCTTTTATATAGCCCTCTTCTTTTAACACTCTTGCAACATCTTGCTTCAATTTAGAAGAAGGTAATCTCACATGCGTATGTTTTGCTTGTTGACCATTACGAATTCTAGTCAGCATATCACTCATAGGATCTTGCATTGTCACTTTCATTCTCCAAAATCAATTCATTACCAGCTAGATTTACGGCCACCAGCTACGTTTCCAAACATCAACTGCTGACGTAAGCAGATACGACATAAACCAAATTTTCGATATACCGCATGAGCTCTTCCGCATTGTTGACAGCGAGTACTATGTCGCGCAGCACAAGAATTAAGCGGTAAGCGTGCTAAACTAGCCTGTGCTTGCATCACAGTATCAATATCAATGGAGGATTTGATAACCTTCTTTAGCTCCAGTCTACGAGCTTGATATTTTTTGACTAATTTAGCTTTTTTAAGTTCTCTTTGCATTATCGATTTTTTTGCCACAGTAAATATCCTTTCTAAGTTCGGTCTTTTAACGGGAAATTAAAGGCTTCTAACAGAGCGCGACCTTCTTCTTTAGTTTTAGCGGAAGTAGTAATACAAATATCTAATCCGCGTATGCCATCGATTTTATCAAAATCAATTTCGAAAAAAACGATTTGCTCATGCAAACCAAGACTATAGTTACCTTGCGCATCAAACGATCGAGGATTCAAGCCTCGAAAATCTCGAACTCGTGGTAAAGTAATCGATATCAATCGATCCAAAAATTCATACATTTTGTGCGATCGCAAAGTAACTTTGCATCCAATAGGCCAACCATCACGAATCTTAAAACCTGCAATGGACTTTTTGGCAAGTGTCACAATTGGTTTCTGACCCGAAATACGTGTCATATCATCAACAGCGAAGTTCATTACCTTCTTGTCATTAACAGCTTCTCCAACACCCATGTTCAAGGTGATTTTAAGAATCTTTGGGACTTGCATCACTGATTTATATTTAAATTTCTCCATCAGCGCTGGTGCAATAGTCGTGTTATATACTTCTTTTAATCTGGTCATTTATAGTCACCTAGCCTGCGTCTACCATATCATTATTTGATTTAAAGTATCTTACTTTTACAGTTTTTCCATTTTTTTCTTCAAACCTGAACCCAACTCGATCTGCCTTAGATGTTGCAGGGTTGTACAGTGCAACATTCGAAACATGAATAGGCGCTTCTTGCTGAATAATGCCCCCTTTCTGATCCAATTGTGGGTTTGGTTTGACGTGTTTTTTTATTAAATTAGCACCTTCAACAAAAACCTTATCACCTTTTACACTTCGTACTAAGCCAATATGTCCTTTGGATTTTCCTGTGGTCACGATGACTTTGTCTTTGGATTGTATCCGCTTCATAGTTTATTCCTCTTATAACACTTCAGCTGCTAATGAAATAATTTTCATAAACCGCTCTCTTAATTCACGTGTCACTGGCCCAAAAATACGAGTTCCAATCGGTTCGTTTTGGTTGTTCAAAAGAACCGCAGCATTGCCATCAAAACGAATCAAGGAGCCATCATCGCGACGCACACCTTGTGCAGTACGTACTACTACAGCATTCATCACCGAGCCTTTTTTAACTTTGCTTCGGGGAATTGCATCTTTAATAGATACTTTAATAACATCACCTACACGCGCGTATCTGCGGTGCGAACCACCTAAAACTTTGATACACATTACTTTGCGTGCACCACTGTTATCTGCGACTTCTAGTACAGTCTGCATTTGTATCATTTTATTCTCCAGATCATAATTCGACCAGAAAAAGGCTGCTAATTATAACAGGCCTATTATCTTATTAAAAGCGCTTTTAGGGTATGAAGGATAAAAAACTCTTCCCGCTTTACGCAAAAGCCACTATTTAGGAAATAACTTCAACCAAAACCCAGTTTTTTAACTTAGACAAAGGTCTTGTTTCTCTTATTTTCACTACATTTCCAATCTGACAAACTTCTTTTTCATCATGAGCATGTAGTTTTGTTTTGCGGCGCAAAATTTTCCCATACTTAGGATGTTTCACTGTTCTTTCAACAGAGACAACAATAGTCTTTTGCATCTTGTCGCTGACTACAGTCCCAATTAAAGTCTTACCTTTGGTATTCTCTTCATTTGTCGCCATGCTGTCCTGCCTTTTCTGTCTTAACTGTTTTAATGCGAGCAATTGCCCGACGAACCTTTCGGATTACATGCGTTTTGTCCAAAGCACCAGCTGCTTTACTCATACGCTGCTGAAATTGAGTTCTTCGTAAATCAATAATTTCTTTTTGCAATTGTTCTTCGTTGAGCTCTCGTAATTCTGTCATTGTTTTCATTACATCACCTTCCGATCTTCAAATGCTACTTTAAAAGGAAGTTTGGCCTTGGCCAAGTCAAACGCTTCCATTGCTAGCTCACGTGTAACCCCTTCGATTTCAAACAGCACTTTACCTGGCTGTATTTGAGCTACCCAATATTCTACGCTCCCTTTCCCTTTACCTTGCCTTACTTCTAAAGGTTTTTGTGTAATTGGCTTATCAGGAAAAACACGAATCCAAATTTTACCACCACGTTTTACATGTCTTGTCATTGCACGACGTGCTGCTTCAATTTGACGCGCTGTTAATCTGCCGCGTTCAAGGGCTTTTAACCCAAATTCACCAAAGCTAATCGAAGATCCACGAAACGCCAAACCTCGGTTACGGCCTTTCATTTGTTTACGAAACTTTGTTCTTTTTGGTTGCATCATAATTCTTATTCCTCAATCACTTACTCGTGTCATCTTGACGAGCTTTGTGCGACACGGACTCACCTTTAAAAATCCAAACTTTTACACCAATAATGCCGTATGTAGTTTTAGATTCAGCAGTACCATAATCAATATCAGCGCGAAAAGTGTGTAATGGGACTCTGCCTTCTCTATACCATTCACTGCGGGCAATTTCAGCACCACCTAAACGTCCAGAAACACATATTTTAATCCCCTTAGCACCAGATTTCAGAGCTGAGGTAACAGCGCGCTTCATGGCACGTCTAAACATAACTCGTTGCTCTAGCTGTTGAGCAATACCTTCTGCAACAAGAACTGCATCCAGATCAGGCTTCCTGACTTCCTCGATGTTTAGATGAACAGGAACACCAAGTTTTTCAGAAATTTGAGCGCGTAGACCTTCAATGCCACCACCTTTCTTACCAATAAGTACACCAGGCCGTGCACTATGAATAGTTACCACAGCATTGTTTGCAGGTCGTGCAATTTGAATTTTGCTGATGGCGGCACCTTGTAATTTATGCTTAAGGTATTTGCGTAAATTAATATCCTGATTCAATAGTTCAGCATAATTTTGGGTAGCAAACCAATTTGAATTACAAACTTTATTAATTCCCAATCGGATACCAATTGGATTAACTTTCTGACCCATAATTATTCCTCGTCCGATACAGTCACGGTAATGTGACAATTACGCTTAGAAATTCGATTCGCCCGACCTTTAGCTCTAGGAAAAATTCGTTTCAAAGTTGCCGCTTCATCTACAAAAACGGTACTGACCTTCAATTCATCAATATCAATACCTAGATTATTTTCAGCATTCGCAATAGCTGACTCAAGCAGCTTCAGCATTATTTGAGCGCCCTTTTTCGGAGTAAACTTCAACACATTTAAGGCTGAAGAAACTGAAGTCCTTCTTATCATGTCAGCGACAAGCCTGCATTTCTGTGCAGATAATGACGCATTTTTTAATCTCGCAGTAACTTCCATCATTTGCCTCTTAACTTATTTGTCAGACTTGCCCTTGACCTTTCTGTCTCCAGAATGGCCTTTAAAAGTGCGAGTCATAGAAAACTCACCTAATTTGTGACCGACCATATTATCAGTAATATATACAGGAACATGGTCACGGCCATTATGAATTGCTATAGTCAGCCCAATCATATTAGGGAAAACGGTTGAACGACGCGACCATGTCTTAATAGGTTTTTTTGACTTGGTTGCCAATGATTCTTCAACTTTCCTCATTAGATGTGCATCTATAAAAGGACCTTTTCTGATAGAGCGAGCCACTATATGTTCCTCATTAATTAGTAAATATACGGTTTAGAATTAAGGTTCGTTTAAAAAAACGAAAGACTTATTTCCCTATTTCTTTTTCCGTCCTCTTACAATAAATTTATCTGTGCGTTTGTTAGAACGCGTTTTGTATCCTTTGGTCAGCACGCCCCACGGAGATACTGGATGACGTCCTGCAGAAGTTTTACCTTCACCACCACCATGCGGGTGATCCACAGGATTCATCGCAACTCCACGAACAGTTGGACGTATACCGCGCCAACGTTTTGCGCCTGCTTTTCCTAATTCGCGAAGGTTGTGTTCACTGTTACTTACTTCACCAATCACTGCCCGACATGCTAAGAGTACTTTGCGCATTTCCCCTGATCGGAGCTTTAAAGTAGCATACATACCTTCTTTGGCAACTACCTGTCCACTACATCCAGCTGAACGGAGCAATTGCGCACCTTTTCCTGGCTTTAATTCGACGCAATGAATTGTCGTACCGAGAGGGATATTCTTTAAAGGTAACGCATTTCCAACCGCAATCGGAGATTCTTCACCACTTAATACAGTGCTTCCTTTTTCAAGGCCAGCAGGGGCGATAATATACCTTCTTTCACCGTCTTTGTAAACTAATAATGCGATTAAAGCTGAACGATTAGGATCATACTCTATTCGCTCTACTGTCGCAGGTATGCCGTCTTTGAGACGTTTAAAATCTATAATACGATACTGGGTACGTGATCCACCACCAATATGCCGTACAGTAATACGTCCATTATTGTTCCGTCCACCTGATTTATTCATGCTTTCGGTTAATGGAGCATATGGCTTACCTTTGTGAAGGTGCTTATGTACTACCCTAATCTCTCCACGTTTTCCGGGAGATGTTGGTTTTGAAATTATGAGTGCCATGTTCAGTCTACCTTATTCTGTCACTGTGAAATCAATGTCATGTCCGTCCTGGAGAGCAACAAACGCTTTTTTCCAGTCGCTGCGTTTTCCAGCAGTCTGTTTGAAACGCTTTCTTTTACCCTGCATATTCATAACAGTCACATGTTTTACTTTCACTTGAAAAATATGTTCAACTGCTTTTTTAATTTCACCTTTGTTGGCGTCAATTAATACTTCAAATGTATATTGCTTTCTTTTGTCAGCAAGATATGTGCTTTTTTCAGAAGTATACGGAGCTCTTAGCACCATCAGTAATCGTTCTTCAGCGTTCATTGTAAGCGCTCCTCCAACATTTTAACTGCTGCTTCTGTCATCAGCACATTATCAAATCTTAATAGCATAAAAGGGTCTAATTCTTCAACTTCGCAAACCCAATAATCAGGCACATTACGACCAGCAAGGTATTCGTTTTCACCTAATTCATGCATCACTATCAATGCGCTTTTCAGGTTCAGTTCTTGCATCTTGGACAAAAACTCTTTGGTTTTGGGCTCTGCACATACAAAATCAGTCGTCACTATCAAGCGTTCAGTCCGATTCAGTTCAGAAAGAATACTGCGAATTGCCCCGCGATACATCTTTTTATTTAATTTTTGCGAGTAATCACGTTTTTTCGACGCAAATACAACACCACCTGAACGCCACAATGGACTACGAATAGTACCTGCACGAGCACGACCAGTTCCCTTTTGATTCCATGGTTTTCGTCCACCACCACGTACTTCAGCACGGGTTTTTTGAGCACTGTTTCCACTGCGTTGATTATTTTGATGAGCTACAAGAGCTTGGTGAACCAAGCTTTCATTATAGCTACATTCATAAATTGCAGGACTAAGTGTCATGGACGCCTTAACAGCGCTTGGGTTTTTCGTTGTCATGATTTGCCTCTTGCTTGTTTTTTCACAGCGAGCTTGACCTCTACACGAGCGCCTGGCGCTCCTGGAATCGCTCCTTTGATCAACATTAAATTACGCTCAGCATCTATTCTGACTACTTCCAGACTTTGCGTAGTCACGCGTCTTGCTCCCATGTGCCCCGCCATTTTCTTACCCTTAAATACACGACCTGGACTTTGGTTTTGTCCAATTGAGCCAGGCACACGATGTGAGCGTGAATTACCGTGCGAAGCATCTTGAGTACGAAAGTTATGGCGCTTAACGGTTCCTGCGAAGCCTTTACCTTTAGAAACAGCAGCAACATCAACAAACTGACCTTCTGTGAAAACATCTTGCGCAGCAATCACTTGGCCACATTTGTACTCACCAATATCGTCAACAGTGAACTCCATAAGCATATCGCCTGCTACGACTTCTGCCTTAGCGAAATGTCCTGCCATTGGCTTAGACACCCTACTTGCTTTTTTGGAACCACTTGTTACTTGAATCGCTGTATACCCATCTGTCTCTAGTGATTTTAACTGAGAAACCCGGTTAGGTTGTACTTCCACCACCGTAAC
This sequence comes from Legionellaceae bacterium, assembly GCA_018061965.1. Classification (GTDB taxonomy): domain Bacteria; phylum Pseudomonadota; class Gammaproteobacteria; order Legionellales; family Legionellaceae. The sequence continues at coordinate 322,830 of JAGOTG010000001.1, read as the reverse complement.
AGGAACCGAAGCTCCTTCCTGAGTGAATATGCGAGTCATTCCGATCTTTCGACCCAATAAACCGATCATTCTAACACCTCTTTAATCATCCAAACTAATTTGAACATCCACACCGGCTGCCAAATCAAGTTTCATCAATGCATCAACTGTTTTCTCAGTAGGGTTAACAATTACTACTAAGCGCTTATGCGTTCTTAGCTCATACTGATCTCGTGCATCTTTATTAACATGAGGAGAAGTTAAAACTGTAAACTTCTCTTTCCTCATTGGTAAAGGAATCGGCCCACGGATCTGAGCACCTGTACGTTTTGCCGTTTCAACTATTTCTCTGGTTGATGCATCTATCATGCGATGATCAAACGATTTTAGTCGAATTTTAATACTTTGATTGCTCATAGTCATCACTCAATAATCTTAGCTACAACACCCGCACCAACTGTACGGCCACCTTCACGAATCGCAAAACGCAAACCCTCAGTCATCGCAATTGGTGAATGCAATGTGACTACTGTATTCACATTATCACCTGGCATCACCATTTCAACGCCTGCTGGCAACTCACAAGTTCCTGTCACGTCCGTTGTTCTGAAATAAAACTGCGGACGGTAGCCATTGAAAAATGGGGTATGTCTACCACCTTCTTCTTTTGACAACACATACACTTCTGCTTCAAATTTAGTATGTGGTTTAATCGAACCTGGTTTTGCCAAGACTTGACCACGTTGCACATCTTCACGCTTGGTACCGCGTAATAGAACTCCAACGTTGTCTCCAGCGCGCCCCTCGTCCAACAATTTTCGGAACATCTCAACACCAGTACAAGTTGTTTTAACTGTGTCAACAATCCCGATAATTTCAACTTCTTCGCCAACTTTGACAATACCAGACTCTATTCGGCCTGTTACAACTGTTCCACGTCCAGAAATCGAGAATACGTCTTCAATCGGCAACAGGAATGCTTTGTCAATATTACGTACTGGCTCAGGAATATAGCTATCCAAAGTCTCAACCAGTTTATGAATAGATGGCTCACCAATATCAGACTGGTCTCCTTCCAATGCTTTTAAGGCAGAACCGGTCACGATTGGAATATCGTCACCAGGAAAGTCGTATGAGCTCAACAAATCACGAACTTCCATCTCAACCAATTCTAATAACTCAGCATCATCCACCATATCTGCTTTGTTTAAATACACAACAATATAGGGTACGCCTACTTGTCGAGATAGCAAAATGTGTTCTCGTGTTTGTGGCATTGGGCCGTCTGCTGCAGATACAACCAAAATTGCGCCGTCCATTTGTGCTGCACCGGTGATCATGTTTTTCACATAATCCGCGTGTCCTGGACAGTCCACATGAGCATAGTGGCGGTTTGCTGATTCATATTCAACATGTGCTGTAGAAATCGTAATCCCGCGCGCTTTCTCTTCTGGCGCCGCGTCGATTTGATCATATGCCTTGGCTGTTCCACCGTATTTTTTCGCCATAATCGTAGTAATTGCCGCTGTTAGCGTTGTTTTACCATGATCTACGTGACCAATTGTTCCCACATTCACATGGGGTTTCTTACGTTCAAATTTTTCCTTAGCCATGACTCTACCTCGTTACCTTATAAATTGTTGAATATTATTTCGCCCGCTTATTAATAATCTCGTCTGTAATATTTGCTGGAGCCACTGAGTACTTTGTAAACTCCATAGTATATGTCGCACGACCTTGTGTTGCAGAACGAAGATCAGTGGAATACCCAAACATTTCTGAAAGCGGCACCTCCGCACGAATCGCACGTCCAGCTGGGGTATCTTCCATTCCTTGCAATATTCCGCGTCGTCTGCTGAGATCACCCATAACATCACCCATATAATCTTCAGGAGTGACTACTTCAACTTGCATGATGGGTTCAAGCAGCACTGGCTTCGCTTTCAATGCACCTTGTTTAAAGCATTGTGAGCCTGCAATCTTAAATGCCATTTCACTAGAATCCACTTCGTGGAATGACCCATCAAACAGCGTTACTTTTACGTCTACAACAGGGTAGCCAGCTATAACACCATTCTGGAGTTGTTCTTGAACACCCTTGTCAACAGCAGGAATATATTCTTTTGGAATCACACCACCAACAATTGCATTGACAAACTCATACCCTTTGCCACGTTCTTGCGGTTCAATTTTAAGCCAAACGTGACCATACTGGCCCCTCCCGCCTGACTGCCGAACAAACTTGCCTTCTTGTTCAACGGCTTGTTGCAGCGACTCGCGGTATGCAACCTGGGGTTTTCCGACATTGGCTTCAACCAAAAATTCGCGCTTCATTCGGTCTACGATGATTTCCAAATGCAATTCACCCATTCCTGCAATAATCGTCTGACCTGACTCTTCATCTGTGTGTACTCTGAATGAAGGATCTTCTTGGGCCAATTTCCCCAATGCTATCCCCATTTTTTCTTGGTCTGCTTTGGTTTTTGGTTCTACTGCAACGGCAATCACCGGCTCAGGAAAATCCATACGTTCCAAGATAATAACTTTATTCAAATCACACAGCGTGTCACCGGTTGTCATTGTTTTCAACCCAACCGCTGCAGCGATATCGCCTGCGTGCACTTCTTTAATTTCTTCTCGTGAGTTGGCGTGCATTTGCAACAAGCGTCCAATTCTTTCTTTTTTTCCTTTTACTGCGTTGTATACAGTATCGCCGCATTTCAATGTACCTGAATACACTCTAAAATAAGTGAGTGTTCCAACAAATGGATCTGTGGCAATTTTGAATGCCAGCGCAGAAAATGGCGCATCATTAGCAGTAATACGCTGATCCGGCTCACCATCTTCATCAACACCTTTCACTGGAGGAATATCTATTGGAGAAGGCAAATAATCCACCACACCATCCAGCACTGCTTGAACGCCTTTGTTTTTAAAAGCTGACCCACAAAAAACAGGGACAATTTCATTATTAATAGTGCGTTGTCTTAATGAGACTTTGATTTCTTCTTCAGTGAGTTCTATACCTTCTAAATACTTGTTCATTAAGTCTTCTGAAGTTTCTGCGGCAGCTTCAACTATCTTAGCGCGCCACTCTTCACAATCGGCAAGCATAGCTTCGGGAATATCATGATATTGAAAGCTCATGCCTTTGCTTTCTTCATCCCATTCAATACCTTTCATTTTTATCAAGTCAATTACGCCGACGAACTTTTCTTCGGCGCCGATTGGCAGTTGAACTACAACTGGCTCTGAGCCAAGTCGCTTTTTGATTTGGTCTACTACACGCAAGAAATTTGCGCCCATACGGTCCATTTTGTTTACAAAAACAATGCGCGGCACGCCATATTTGTTTGCTTGACGCCATACCGTTTCTGACTGTGGCTCAACACCAGATACCGAGTCGAACACCACCACAGCACCGTCCAAGACCCGTAAAGAACGTTCAACTTCAATCATGAAGTCTACGTGTCCAGGGGTGTCGATGATATTAACTCGATGCCTTTGAAATTGCTTATCCATGCCTGACCAGTAACAGGTAGTCGCAGCAGAAGTGATAGTAATCCCGCGTTCTTGCTCTTGAACCATCCAGTCCATTGTTGCAGCACCGTCGTGCACTTCACCAATTTTATGGGAGGTACCTGTGTAGAATAAAACACGTTCGGTTGTAGTGGTTTTACCGGCATCTACGTGCGCTGCAATACCAATATTTCGGTATAGTTCTAATGGAGTAACTGACACGGGGCTATCCTCTCTAGTCTAAAGGCTAATGGAATCTTAAATGCGCGAATGGTGCATTTGCTTTTGCCATACGGTGCACTTCTTCTCGCTTCTTTACAGCTGCGCCTTTGTTTTGCGCAGCATCGATTAATTCGCCAGCCAAACGCAACATCATACCTTTCTCCCCACGGAGTCTGGCAGATTGCACTATCCAGCGCATACCGAGTGCAATACTACGATCCAACCTTACTTCAATTGGAACCTGGTAGGTTGCACCACCAACACGCCGCGAACGCACTTCTACAGTAGGCCGCACATTATCGAGTGCTTGCTCAAAATATTGCAGCACAGACGCCAGTTTTCCACCTGCATCCGAACCACCTTCGCCGTCTTCACTTTCCTTTTTAGCTTTACGCAGTTTATCTTGCAAATGCTCCAAAGCACCATATGTCACTTTTTCAGCAATAGATTTTTTACCATCTACCATCAATACGTTGATGAATTTTGCTAACAGTTCACTATGATGTTTAGGATCTGGCAATATTTCGCGTTTCGGTACTTCTCTTCTTCTTGGCATAGCTCATTCCTAAGTTCAGGTTATTTCTTGTCTTTAGGTCGTTTAGTACCATACTTTGAGCGACCCTGCTTACGATCATTCACACCCGAGGTATCTAAGCTACCGCGGACTGTGTGATAACGCACCCCTGGCAAATCCTTTACCCGGCCGCCACGAATTAGTACGACAGAATGCTCTTGCAAATTGTGGCCTTCACCGCCGATGTATGATGACACTTCAAAGCCGTTTGTCAAACGTACCCGCGCAACTTTTCGCATTGCTGAGTTAGGCTTTTTAGGAGTAGTTGTATATACCCGCGTGCAAACACCACGTCGCTGTGGACATGACTCCAGAGCTGGAACATTACTTTTTCTTTTTGTATGAACTCGCGGTTTTCGCACAAGCTGATTGATGGTAGCCATCTCGCATTAACTCCAAGTTTTACAGGTTTATTTATTTGGCTTTGTATAAAAAACAGGCAAAGCCGATCTCTCACATACAAAGAACTTACGTATAAAGAGGGCGAATTTTATATAGTCCGCGAGGTGTTGTCAAGAGTTTGACTGCCGTACTTGTGTAAAACATCTTAGCCCCAACCTAAAAATGGAACTTATTTTGCCATACTCGCGAAATAATGCACAAACCACCCCTTCATGTTCATTCTTTAGACAGTAGCGATTTTCTCATAACACATAAAGGTCAAATCGTATTTATTTTTTTCATCTGACGCAAATTCTTTCAATATCGTGACCTTCCATAATTTTGCATCAAAATCGGGAAAAAAAACATCTGCTGCAAAACTGTGGTGAATCAGGGTCATATAGATACGCTCAGCCATGGGTAGAAATTGTGCATACACAGAACTTCCCCCAATCACCATTACTTCCGGTGCCGTTGAGCATGATTCCAAAGCTTGTTCCATAGTGTGTGCCATTTCAACGCCAGGGATAGCTAAGCTATTCCTCGATAGAACAATTGAACGACGTCCAGGTAAGGGACGACCAATAGACTGATAGGTGCGTCGGCCCATAATCATGGGTTTGCCAATGGTTTGTTGTTTAAAAAAAGCCAAATCCTCTGGAAGATGACACAGCAGTTGTTGCCCCCTGCCAATCCCCATCTGTTGATCGACTGCGACTACCAAACTAATGTTGTGCATGGTTTTGTACCATCTTTGCGGCCAATCTCACTGCTGCCTGCAAAGACTGAGAGGAGGCTTGTCCAGTGCCTGCTAATGATAAAGCAGTTCCATGGTCCACAGATGTTCGTATAAACGGCAACCCACACGTGATATTCACTGCGTGACCAAAGCTTGCAAATTTTAATACAGGTAATCCCTGATCATGATACATCGCTACAAAGGCATCACAATCCTCTGTTTCCAAAAAAGCGGTGTCTGCTGAGTAAGGACCTTGTACTGCCACCCCTCGTTGTTGCCACTCGGCAATCACCGGACGAATTACAGTCAGTTCTTCTTGGCCAAGGTACCCGTCTTCTCCAGCATGCGGATTTAGCCCCAATATTTTGAGCTTAGGCTCTGCAATCCCAAAATCACGTTGTAAACTGTTATATAAAATTTGTAAATGCGTCTGCAATCGCTCTGCTGTGATAGCGGAGGCTACCGCACGTAAAGGCAAATGCGTCGTTACCAATGACACACGCAGCGCCTCACTGGCCAACAGCATCACTGTTTGACACCCGGCCAAATTTGCAAAAAATTCCGTATGCCCTGTGAAAGGAATGCCGGCTTGATTGATAATAGCTTTATGCACCGGTGCAGTCACCAACGCCGCAGCTTTTCCTTCTATGCAGGCCCGAGCTGCACAAGCCAGCATATCTAGCACATAACGAGATGAATCAGGATTGAGGTTCCCAGGATTTACTGTGATTGGACAACGAATCGGCCATACGGACAAGTGGTTGGGACGATATTGATAAGGCATATCAAAATGATAGTCATCAAACTTCAGAGATTTTCCGAGTAGGTCTGCGCGCGCGCGCAGCACATCCGGGTCGCCCAAAACTACAACTGGCAAAGCAAGCTCCCACAAATCTAAACACAAATCGGGACCAATCCCAGCAGGTTCACCCGATGTGACTAAAATAGGTTTCATGCCAAATTCTTTTCAAGAATATTTACAAACGATTGCGCATGCATTTGTTGTTTCCAATTTTGCACAACTTCATTAAATTTACGTTGCTGTAAAAACACCCGGACTTGTTGGCGTTTGAACGCTTCAGAGTCGTCTACTTCTTTACGCTCTAATACCTCAATCAAATGCCACCCAAAAGGCGTTTTTACTGGTTTGCTGATCGTATGCAGAGGCAATGCAGCTATTGCTTCGCTAAAAGGCTTCACCAATTCATCTGCGACCACCCAACCCAAATCTCCGCCATTGGCTGCCGATCTGGAGTCCAACGAATACATTTTAGCCATACTAGCAAAATCCTTACCCGACTTAAGTTGCTCATACAAATTATTAGCTTGCTTTATCGCTTCATCATTCGTCATATTCACATCTTGTTTTAGTAAGATATGTCGGACATGCATTTTGGTGACTCGATGTTGTTCTTCATTTTCTTTCAGTTGCACTAATTTGATTAATTGAAAGCCATTTCCCGTACGAATAGGCCCTGCAACTTCCCCAACTTTCATGGTCTGAACAACCTTTTCAAACACAGCAGGTAACTCTGCTAAATGTCGCTCCCCCAAATCGCCTCCCTCCAAAGCATATTCATCACTGGATTCTGCAACAGCCATCAAATTGAAATCATCCCCATTTTTCAGTTTTGCAAGCAATTGCTGTGCCTTAGATTTCGCAAGCATAATTTGCTGAGTACTGGGCGCTTCTGGAAGAGGGATCACAATATTTTGCACATGAAACAATGATCTTGATTTATCATTTGCCAGCTCATTCTTCACATAATCATCGACTTGTTGCTGTGTAACATCAACCTCATGCCCTACAATACGTTGCTGCAAGCGCCCAATAATCATTTCTTTTTGCAAACTCTCGCGGTAACTTTCCCAAGTCATACCCTCTTGGTGAAGGGCCTCTCGAAACTGTGTCATGGTTAAGTGATTGTCTTCAGCAATTTTGGCAATCGCTGCATCCAACTCAGTAGCATCTATGGTAATGTCATTGGTTTTAGCAAGTTGGAGCTGTAGATCAACATCAATCAAATGCTGTAATACTTGCTTCCGTAATGCCTCTTCCGGTGGAACTGGCATCTTCTTGGATAATAGTTGTTTACGCATCAATTCCGTTTGCGAGTCTAGTTCATGTTGCGTAACGACATTATCATTAACCACCGCTACGACTTTGTCTAAAGCTTCTGTCGCTGCAGCAAACCCCAACGTTGACCAAATCAATATTGCACAAAACCCACCTAGCAACCACATGCTATTCACCCCTCTTAAAATAATCCCAAGTCTAAATTCTGAGCTCTGTCTATGTCAACAAACTTAATGCCGAAACAAATTCCTGTATCCGGGCAAATAAGATCGGATCGTGTTTTCCGGATTACTTGTAGCCACCGAACCCAATCCCTTTAATAGAATTTGAAAATACACATTATTATCATATTGCGGTATAAGTGAACTAGGACTCAAGCTTTTAAAAGTCCGACCACCAATCAATCTTGCTGCCCAGCAACAAGAATCATATTGCACACCAAAAAAAGTCATCATGTCATATTGTTCTGAGAGATTGTAGCTATAAACCCCTAACGTACTCCAGTTTTCTGTTAAGGGCCATGCATAGGAACCCGTAATTTGATTCAACGCCGCATTACTCAACATGGTTGCTGGCACCAGCACATTCCCACTGGTCAGGTAATTCGCAGTATTCAGCATGGCGCCTGGCACCGTTAAGAGATTGCCGCTCGCCAAATAATTATAACCCAACCCTAAAATCCGCTCCGAGTCAGGTTGATAATGCAAATTCACATTTGCATTATTGGTGGTATGCGTAGCAGGATTCCATACATAGTCTGAACTGGCAGACCATGCGGAATTAAGTGTATACACGCCATTCATGGCAACAGGCGACCATATTTCTGTAGGAGAGGTATAGCCTAAAATGAGGGGGTCATCAGTACATTGTCCAGTTTGGTTATAACATAACTGAACTTTGCGTGGGGAAAAATAACGGATTTGCCCTACAGTGAATTTGGCTTTTTCTTGACCTGTATTCGGCGATAGCCAGCGTGTGCTCACCGCATAAGCCAGCTGATTTGCATCAGAAATACGGTCAAATCCCGAAAATCGATTAGTCCTAAATAATTGATCAGTATTAAAAATCATATACGCAGAATCAAACGCTGGAAATTGACTTTGATTGAGATAAGGCACGTTCAGATAGTACAATCTAGGCTCTAAAGTTTGACGCATAGTATTGTGAAACAAGTGCGCGTTGTCGCGCTCAAAAGTTAAACCACTGTCTACATAAACTCTGGGTAGAATACGATTAAATGATTCTGTTTGCGACGCACCTATCCCAGAGGGATTCACATTCCTGCTGAGCCCGTAATTATTTTCAACCAGTTCTATGCTAGGAGTAAAATAGCCCCATGGCGCGGTTCTGGGTATAGATAAAATAGGATTCAGATGATATCGCGTTCCTTGTGGGATGCTGTGATCTGAGCCGGTCCAATGAAAGTAATCGAATTGGCCTAATATATTCAAATCACTATGCAGAGGCATATCGTGATAAGTACCATTTGCCAACACTTGAGGTAATCGATCATAAATATTCCCAACTGCGGATTGGTTGATAGGATGGAGCGTTTGATAGGATTGGACAGAGCTGCCTACCAACCAATGATCTGAGGTATAGACCAACGAAGCCCGACGCAATAATTGGTTTTCACTTGAAATCGCTAAATTCGTACTAAAATCTTGTAAATAATAATCATCTGATACTTGTTGAAAATCGATATCTAAATTCAGATTAGGCAAAATATGCAGATATTCTCGGGCCAAGACTGACCAGCGATCCGTCTTCGCTCCTTTCAAACTGGGAAACTGCCCTGCATTTTGGGCAATAAACGATTTAAATGCATCATCGCTCGGTAAGATCGATCCACCAACGATGCCTGACGATCGTTCCGTTAAAAACCGGGTTGTACCGCCCAGCATCCAGCCGCGCAAGGTATAATAGTGTGGAATCACCGTTGCATCATAATTCGGCGCCAAATTTAAATAATACGGCGCGGCAAAATCAAACCCGTTTACATTCGTATAACCGCCAAAAGGCATTAAAAATCCCGATTTTCGGGCTGAACTAGTGGGAAAGCTTAAATAAGGCGTATATAAAATTGGCAATTTTCCCAAACGTAGCATTGCATTATGCGCTACACCCGTTTGCTTCGCATGATCTAATTGAATATCTTTGGCTTTAATATCCCAAGCCCTATCTCTCGGAGCACAAGTTGTATAGGTTACTGCATGCAAGTGATAGTTTTTATTCGCAAAACGTCGTACCCATTCGGCCGTTCCCCACGCAGGGAGTATTGCAGCAGCGTGTTTTGTTTCAAAACGATACAGTACTTGTTGTATATAACCTGATTTGTCTTGTGGATTCAAGGTGGCATGCTTGGCAATCATCAAACGCCCAGGCTCCATAAAATGCACATTTGAATCCAGTTCAACCCGATCAATTTGATGAGTCCTTGCATTACGGAACACTTGTGCAGTCCGCGCTGTAATCATACTTTGGTTTTGTTGTACTTGAACATGGCCTTGTAAATCAGATTGGCCAGTGGGATGAAATGACACATCATCTGCTTTGAGTTCGATAACATTGGGATCTGACAAAGGATACAATGGCAAAGGAGAATAAGATCCTCGACACAGAGAACGCGTCGAATTGGTTTGCCAACCCAAACAAACTTCTGCTTGATCTTCAAAGGCTTTATCACGTAAGCGCTTATCCCAAACACAAGCTTGAATCCATTCTGAATCTTGCGAATACACTTGAGTCGAGGCCAGTCCTAGAATCCCAATACTCATTACACCTAGGAACACCCGGCAGCTTGTCGTATAATATCGCTTAGTCTGAATCACCACAACGCCAACATTTGCAACCAAAGGCAGGAAGTATACCATGCAAACTCGTGAAAACGCACTGCATCAATGGTTAAAAACCATTTACCCTTCAACGGATTTTTCCCTCGTCCCATTGGCCGGAGATGCTAGTTTTAGGCGCTATTACCGCCTAATCCGTAATGGCACGTCCCAAATTGTCATGGACACACCTCCAGATAAAATCAAATTGACACCATTTGTCCAGGTCCGCAGCTTGCTAGCAGAGCAGGGTATCAAAACACCCAAAATTCATGCACTAGACGAGAGTTTGGGCTTTGCGCTACTAGAAGATTTTGGAGATATTTTATTCTATGAGGCATTAGGTCAACAGGACCCACAAGCGCTGTATCCATCCGCCATTCAAGTCCTCATGCAAATGCAACAGAATCAGTCACAATTAACTATGCAACTCCCAGTATTCGATCAAGCTTTCATGCTGCAAGAATTGACCTTGTTTTCCGAATGGTTTTTGCAACGCTATTTAGGCTTGAATTTACAAACAGAAGAGCATCAACTTATACAAAACACTTTTCAAATGCTCACCCTGCAAATCTCAAACCAACCACAAGTTTTGGTGCATCGAGATTACCACTCCCGAAATATCATGCTGTTAAACTCCTCGCAGTCAGATTCTCACACATTGGGGATCATAGATTTTCAAGATGCCGTGCTAGGTCCAATCACTTATGATTTGGTTTCTCTTTTGAAAGATTGCTACATTCAACTACCCAGCAAAGAATTGAATCAATGGGTACAATATTTTTATGACCACTCTAGCCTTGCTCAACAGGTTCCCTTTGCAGAATTTCAACGCGCTTTCGATTGGTGTGGTTTGCAACGTCATTTACGTATCCTAGGTACCTTTTGTCGTCTCCATTTGCGCGATGCCAAATCAAACTATTTAAACGATTTACCGAGAACCTACCAATATGTCATCACTTGCATTGATAGGCATCCAGAATTTCAAGCGTTTAGCCAATGGTTAAAACAACGTGTTGATCCTTGTTTTCAGAGTACTGTTGTATGAAAACGGCGATGATCTTAGCAGCTGGACGTGGAGAGCGTTTGCGACCCTTGACAGACAGCACCCCCAAACCCCTATTTACTTTAGGAAATCAGACACTCCTCGATCATCATTTAGCGCATTTGTCTCAAGCGGGATTTCAACGGGTTGTCATCAACCACGCTTATTTAGGTTGGCAAATAAAGCACTACATCAAAAATACCAACACCCATAATTTAGAAATTATTTTTTCACCCGAACCACCAGGCGGCTTAGAAACTGGCGGAGGCATTGTCAATGCTTTGCCTATATTGGGGAATGAACCGTTTATCACCCTGAATGGAGATATTTATTGTGATTATGATCTGAGCACGCTCAGATTGCCAACGGATAGTTTCGCGCATGCTATTTTGGTTGAAAAACCCATTTACCGAACCATTGGCGATTATGGATTATCTGCCGAGAATTTTTTAAACAACACCCACAAAGATTATATTTTTTCAGGCATTACCGTTTATCACCCGAGTTTCTTTAAACAGGCTCTCCATGGCCGCTATTCTGTCACTCCCTTAATGAGGCAAATCGCCGAATCAAGTGGCGTGACGGGAGAGCTCTATAAAGGGGTATGGTTTGATATTGGTAGTTTGGAGCAATTACGTTTGGCAGAGCAACATTTACCTAATCAATAAAGCACTATCCCTTTTTAGGCCCTGATCCCTGTGTCACATCACCGCCTTGACCCGATTGCTGTGCCGCATATTCCCGCAATTCTGGCGGTGACCAAAATAATGAGAAATCCACTTTGGGCGCAAGTTGCTTCGCTTTCGCAACCACACCAACCTCAGGATCCTCCATTAAACGCCGTAATTCAGCAGGTGGAACCACTTCTTTAGACAACACACCCTCTTTTGATCGGTAATGAATTCTACCATTCTCATCACTGCCCATATTATGGGAAACAAACCAAGCCTGACAAATATCATCTACCAATTTTTTTTTATCTACTTTTACGTCCTGGTTTTGGCCCTGATTAGATGGACTCATGCTGGTTCTCCGTCAATCATATAGCCACGTACCAACTGACTCGTTTCATCAATATAAAAGGGCATGACAACCTTAGCAATTTGATCATGCTCATTCTCAAGCTGAGTCAGACTTTCGATAATAGATGCTTCAATAAAATTCATGTTTCCTATTTTGAGGTATTCTAAATCTGCAGGCGTCGCCAGGCCTCTAAAGGCCTTTTCTGAAATACCCTCAATATAACCATATCTGACACGCACAAGCCTGGTGTTTGCATCCAGAGCGGCATTGACACCTGCATACTCTTCTTGCATACGGTGTTTCTCGACGCTCTTATCTAAGGTTTCTCTCAAAAAATTATTTGAATTCTCAGTAGTTGCTATTGCATCAGCATATGCAATGCTCTTACCATCAGCAAGCCCTCTCATGCTTTATCTCCTTGGTTCACCGGATCACAATGTTTGGAATTCACTGCATCAAACTCAAATTCATCTACTTGAATGGCATCCCAGCACGCTTTCTCAATACTCATAAGGATATCCACCTCTTCAGCGGATAATACCCCTGACGCTACTTTTTCCAACAACCGCGCATGAATGGTTTCATGACTGTCACGCGACTTCGCAATCATAGCATGATACAAATCTTCATGCGCCATGAGCAATTGAAATGCATGTTCCATTCTATCCACAGGTTGCCTTGGATCCCCACTTAAAAAAATGGACTCTGTCAGCAATTGACGATAATCATTCGGATGCTGCATCAATTGAGCCAAATGATGACTGGCCTGATCGGAGGGGTAACGCATAGTTTGTCCCCATGGAAACAACAAACATCGGATGAGAATGCCCAACGGACGTACCGGGAAATTTTGACAAAAATCCAACATTGCTTTTTGCGAATGATAAAAACAATACGTCAGAGCCCAAGCTGCATGAACTTGATGATCTTTACTATCAGGATATTTTCCTGCCAAACGCACTGCGGCTGCCGCCATATATAAATAGGACATGCCATCCGCCAGTCGCGCAGATAAGCGCTCTTTGCGTTTCAACGATCCACCTAAAAAAATCAGAGAAAAATCTGCCAACCAAGCAAAAGCATGACTTAAGCGCGCCAAACGTTGGCAATGTTTTTTCAAAGCTCCCGCAGGCACTGCAATCAATCGGCCACCTGTCCAAGCTGAACAAACCGCTTTGGCAAAACAATGCAGAGAATAATATACATGCTCCCAAATCAATTGACCGAATTTTTCCTGATCGTCGCTACGTACCGCCACTAATTCTTGGCGAACAAAGGGATGGCAAGCCATAGACCCTTGGCCAAACACCAATAAATTACGCGACATGATATTTGCCCCTTCCACCGTCACAAAAATGGGGATAGCAGCATAACAAGCAGCCAAGTAATTACGAGGCCCCAACACAACAGCACGGCCACCATGAATATCCATTGCATCGTTGATGGTCATGCGCGCCAATTCAGTATTGTAGTATTTGGTCAACACGGATGCGACAGACGGTTTTTTGCCTGCATTCACAGCTGCTACCGTTAGTAACCGCGTCGCATTAATTAAATATTGCCGCCCTGCAATCTCAGCTAATTTTTCCTCAACCCCTTCAAACTCACCAATCTCAACATTAAACTGGCGGCGGATCCGTCCAAAGGCACCGCTGGTTAAATAAGCAACACTGGATGTTCCAACACTCAGCGCAGGTAAAGAAATCGAGCGGCCAATCGACAAACACTCTACCAACATTTCCCAGCCACGTCCGGCATTTTCTTGTCCACCGATGATTTGCGTAATGGGCACAAAAATATTTTTACCACGAATCGTCCCATTCATAAACGGTTGCTGAATAGGCAAATGTCGATTACCAATTTCCAAGCCTGGGGTATCACGCGCCACTAATACACAGGTAATGCCTTCACAGCCCTCCCCATCCAACAAACCATCCGGATCACGCAGATTCAGCGCCAGCCCAATCAAAGTCGCAACCGGTGCCAACGTGATCCAACGTTTACTCAGAGTGATGGATAAGCCCAACACCATTTTTCCTTTGATTTTTTGTTTCACGACTAACGCTTCAGATTGAATCGATGTGGCATCACTTCCGGCCTGAGGTTCCGTCAAAGCAAAGCAAGGGATATCAATACCTTGCGCCAAACGTGGTAAATAATACTCTTTTTGCTCTTCAGTCCCATAATGGACCAATAATTCGCCTGGCCCTAATGAATTCGGAACCATCACAGTCACTGCAGCTACGCCGGAACGACTGGAAACCTTCAAGACTACATCGGAATGCGCCCGCGCAGAAAACCCTTTTCCGCCATATTCTTTGGGGATCACCAAACCTAAAAACCCCTTTGCCTTGATATACGTCCAGACTGATTCGGGTAAATCATGCATTTGTTCAATGTCCCATTCATGGACCATGTCACATAATGCTTGCGTTTCATTATCCAAAAAACTTTGTTCTTCGTCGCTCAACTCTGTATTGATTTGCGCCAAATCATCCCAATCTAAAGTCCCGCGAAATATATCTTGCTCTATCCAAGTATCACCGGCATTCAATGCGGTTTCTTCGGTTTTGGATAATTTTGGGACAGAACGAGTCGCAATTTGAAATAATTGCTTTGCGATAAGAGAACGTACGGTCTCTTGGCGCAAGATTAGGATACAGCCGATGATAACTGCCCACAGAAAAAACCCAATGACCCAAGGAAATCCAATGACAAACGTCGCAATAAATAAATAAATCCCAGACGCAACTTCCCACACCACCGGACTAAATCGTCGATATAAAATAATGAGGGTAACTATAAAGTATATAAGAAAAAAACCAAATGCCATGAGTATCCTGCCCCAAACCGCACATAGCCTTAAGATTAGCATTTGCGCGCAACGGGCTCAAGGTATACTTGTTGGCTTCACGCACCATGGTTGCCTCGTTTTAAAGTCGCATCGCTTGGACTAGGCAGAACATCCATTTCCCATTCTTTCCAAATATCGTGAATATTCACCTCACCTTTGGGCGATCCGTTAAAAAGGCGATTACGGTCTTCAGTTTTTTCACAAGCAAGAATGATCAATCCAGGCACAACCGTACAGAAAAACAAAATCTGTAAAAACACGCTCAGATTCGCCCAAATCCCCGAATCTTTAGCAAATGCTTTCTTAGCATCTGAGACAATCTGCTTAAATCCTTTATTAAATTCTTTTTGCAATTTCAAAACATCTGCATCATCTTTATCAATCTCAACAAAATAATGGTCACCCAATTGCTTTAATTTAACATGTAAATTCTGCAGATTGTCTTGATAACGCGTGTAGGATAGCAAAGATTCCTCGGCTTCATCGGCGGTTGCTGTTTGCCAGGATACCTCTCTTTCTAAATCTCTAATTTTGAGAATATCACCTAAATAGTGTTCAAATTCTTGTTTAAAAACTTTAACCGGATCCACTGCGCTAGTATTGCGCGACTCAGCATGTTCATAAGCAACATTTATATTTGTACGGAGCTTCTCTAGGTTTGCTCGTAATTCAATTTCCACTTCTTTATGAATCAAGCATTTTGCTAAATGTATTGCGCTCGAAACAGCTGCCGTATACACACGATTCAGCATGTCTAAATCTATATCCGATTTTTCTAAATCAACGCAGTAATCTTGATTTATTTTATCTATCTGCTTACCCAGGGCTTCAAGTAATTTCTCATCCCCTGAATGTCCCGCCACTTTGGTGATAAGACTTGGGAGCATACTTTGATACTCTGCATAAGATTTCTTCGCGGCCGCACGCAGATCGCCTAATACAAATTCATAATCACTGAGCAGCCGGCTATGGGCCGCAAGAATTTCAGCACGTTTTCCTAATTCATCGGTATGTTGAAATAATAATTTTTTCACTGCTTTTTCATAAACTTTAGGCGAAGGCATCCCTTCTAATCCCAATATATTAAGCGCCGTTTTGCGCGACATAGACTTGCGCCCAAGCGCAACCATCTCAATATTGGGTATCTTGGTATACTCTCCACGCCGACTTTCCATGTTGACCTCTAAATTTATACCTAAATCGTATATTTATGATTGTTCTCAACCCATACCTTAGTTTTAGACAAACAAAGCTAGTTTGTCAAAATTTGAACAGATATTGTTTGCCAAAAACCTATTTTTCTGGGATAATTAGCCATATTTTTTTATCTGGTTTCTTAATGACTATTCGTAAAGTTTTATACCTTCCTGATGCGCGTTTACGCCAAGTATCTGTGGATGTGACTGTTTTTGACGATGGTCTACAAACTTTGATTGATGATATGTTTGAAACTATGTATCACACACGCGGCGTTGGTTTGGCTGCGGCCCAAATTGGTGTCAATTTACGTCTGTCTGTGATTGATGTCAGTCCTGAGAAATCGGAACAAATCGTAATTATCAATCCCATTATCATCGAATCCATTGGTGAGCTCACCTATAAAGAAGGATGTCTATCAGTACCAGGTGTCTATGACACCGTCAAACGGGCCCAAACAGTAACGGTAAGGGCGCTAGATCGACATGGTAAATCATTCGATATCACAGGCTCTGAATTATTAGCCGAATGCTTGCAGCATGAAATTGATCACATGAATGGCAAATTGTTTATTGATATGCTGTCCCCCTTAAAACGGACTATGGCGAGGCGTAAATTAGATAAATATCTGCGCGAGCAAACGCAAAAATGAGAATTGTTTTTGCGGGCACCCCCGAGTTTGGCCTACCTTGTTTAGAAGCACTCTATAACAGCCAACATCAAATTATTGCGATTTATACGCAACCGGATCGCCCAGCTGGGCGCGGGCAAAAAATTCAAGAATCCGCTGTCAAAATTTGGGGACTGGAACACCAGATCCCGATTTATCAGCCGCTTAATTTCAAACCACATGAGGTTATTGCAGACTTAGAGGCCTTAGCGCCCGATCTGATGGTGGTGATTGCTTATGGGTTAATCTTACCCAAAAATGTTCTGGCCATTCCACGCTTAGGCTGTATCAATGTTCATGCGTCGATTTTACCTCGTTGGCGAGGTGCCGCACCGATTCAACATGCGATTTTGGCAGGAGATGCAGAAACCGGTATTACCATCATGCAAATGGATGTAGGCATGGATACTGGTGCTGCATTTACAATTCGAACGTGTGCCATTGCAGCTGAAGAAACCTCCGTACAATTACAGCATAATTTGAGTATCTTAGCCTCAGAACCATTATTGTCTACGCTCGATGGACTCATAGCAGGCACAGCAAAAGCCATGCCACAACAACATGAGCAAGCCACGTACGCACCCAAGATTCACAAACAAGATGCAGCTATTAATTGGCACGAATCAGCCATCAACATTGACCGCAAAATTCGCGCATATTACCCCTGGCCCATTGCTTTTACTCAGTCACCCACAATGACCGTCCGTATGCATAAGGCCACCCTCATGACTCAACATTGCACGCAAACACCTGGGACCATTATTGCAATGGACAGTCAGGGCATGCTGGTTGCTACCGGAAAAGGGGCTATTTTGGTCCAAACTATTCAATGTCCAGGAGGACGACCTATTACAATCGCCGATTATATGAATGCACAACGCCAGGATTTGCATATCGGCACTGTTTTACAATGAAACACTCTGAACGCGGCCAAGCGTTAACTATTTTGTTGCGTCTACTCCAAAACCAACAGTCATTAACGCAAGGTTTACAAGATCCTTCGCTCAGTCCCTTTACCAAAACCTTGTGTTTTGGCTTTGCGCGCCACTATTATCGTCTCGCTGCCATCGCTGACCTCATGGTGGAAAAACGTCCAAAAGAGTTAAGTATTTGGATCGGCCTTTTATTGGGAATATTTCAAATTTCCGTCTTAAAACTACCTGATTATGCCGTAGTTCAGGAAACAGTAGCCTTATTACCCACGAAACAATCATGGGCCAAAGGCTTCGTCAATGCCATTTTACGCCGGTTTTGTCGGGAGCAAGACAGCATTCTAGAACAATTGGCTACAAATCCTGACTTCATAACCATGCATCCCCCTTGGTTAGTCAAAAAAATTCAAACCGATTGGCCACATGATTGGCAAACTATTATCGATGCCAATAATACCCACCCACCTATGAGTTTGCGCGTGAATCTTAGTCACCTTAGCCGAGAAACCTATTGCTCGCTCTTGGATAACCAACAGATTGCATATCGGCTCATTCCTCATACTACAGCGGGATTAATTGTAGAGCAGGCCTGTGCCGTACACGATTTACCCGGTTTTGCAGCAGGGGATATTTCCGTACAGGATGGTGCAGCGCAATTAGCCGGACCGCTATTGGAGTTAAAGCCTGGTTTACGCGTCCTAGATGCCTGTTGCGCGCCCGGGGGAAAATTAAGCCAAATTTTAGAATTGGAACCGAATTTGGCAGCCTGTGTAGGGCTTGATGTTGATGGCCAACGTTTAAAAAGGGTACAGACCAATTGCCACCGCCTAGGTTTGCAACCCGAGTTGTATACCGGGGATGCTTTGTACCCGAAATCGTGGTGGGATGGACAGGCCTTTGATCGCATTTTAGTGGATGCTCCATGTTCTGCGACCGGCATCATCCGCCGGCATCCAGATATCAAATTATTACGCAGCTTAACAGATATTCAAAATATCGCTCACATACAAATCCAAATGCTCAGCGCATTATGGGCGTTATTGGCGCCAGAAGGGATATTGGTGTATGCAACTTGTTCAATTATGCCTGATGAGAATGACAAAATCATCGCAAGTTTTCTTACTAATCATTCAGATGCTGATTTAGACCTCTCTATGCAAACTTGGGGTCATGCGACAGGCAACGGCTTGCAGATCTTGCCTGGAGAGCATCATATGGATGGCTTTTTTTATGCAAAAATAAAGAAAATTAAGTAGTCAATCTTGGTCACGTTATACTTTGCCGCCCTACAAAGTTGTAACTATTAAGCGAGGTATCTCTTGAAATTCAAATATCTTCTATCATTTTGGTTCCTATTGGCATTGTCCGCGCCTATGGTCCATTCTGTAGAACCTATTGCTAAAGATTTAATTGGTTTCAATAGTAAACATGGAAAAATTATTTTTCAACGCAGTCTCAATCACAATGAATTAAAACTGCTGGCCCATTTTACGACCCAGAAAACAGGAACGTATTGCGGCATTGCTAGTGCCGTAATGATATTGAATGCCGCCGAAACACCTGCGCCTTTCGATTCCCAACATCCTCCCTACCATTATTTCAACCAAGATGATTTTTTTAATGCCCCAGTCACCCAGATTATAACGCTCGAAAAAATTCAAAAAGCAGGGATCCCTCTTAAGGAACTTGCAGAGGTAATACAAGACTACGGTTTAAAAACACAAGTGTACTATGCTAGCGATCTAAATCTTGAACTATTTAGATCCCTATTACGCAAAGCAATATCTAATCAACATTTTATTATTGTCAATTTTTTGAGAACCTCTTTAGGACAAGAAGGAAGTGGTCATCACTCACCTGTTGCAGCCTATGATACCA
The DNA here is from genome assembly GCA_018061965.1 of Legionellaceae bacterium. Lineage (GTDB taxonomy): Bacteria > Pseudomonadota > Gammaproteobacteria > Legionellales > Legionellaceae. The sequence goes on along the minus strand of JAGOTG010000001.1, from coordinate 302,909 downwards.
TTACAGATCGTTTTTTGATTTTAGATGTTGCGCGTTATAAATACCCTGCCTATTGGGTAAAAGCAGCTAATTTATGGAATGCCGTGAATACAAAAGATAAAACACGCTATCGCGGGTTTCTTGTATCAAGTGTTGATGTTCATATCGGTCATAAGGGATATACTGCTTAGTATAGACTGTTGGTATCACAAGGGAGTGGTGAAGTGAGCACCGCTTCGATTTGGTATTTGTCAGACTCATCCAAAACTGCAATAGAAAGTGTTTTTTTGGCCATTAGCAGATAAAATTCGCGCGCTAGCGGATCCGTCAGCGCCTGCAAATGGTGATGAATCGTCGTTACATCTGCGCGTTGAATAGGGCCCGTCAGTGCTAATTTGGGTTCACTTGCTTGCTTCACATTTACTACGACACTGGCCAGTAACGCATCTAAAACAGGCTTAGCTTGCTGCTCTGAGAGACCCGCATCCAAAAAACAATCACGAGCCTGTTGCAATAATGTAATGACATAATTAGATCCAAAAACTGCGGCAGCATGGTACAAAGCCTTTTTTTCTGTCGCAATCTGATATACCTGCCCCCCGATGGAGGTGAAAAGATTAGTAATGGTCGCCAGGGCAGCGGCATCACCTTCTAACGCACAAGGGATATTCTCAAATTGGCTGATTGAAGATTGGGGATTCTTAAAACTAAAACTAGGATGTAAAGAAGCCACATTACATTCTCGTGCACGTAAACTGCCGAGACAAGCAGATGTCAAAGCACCACTGCAATGCATCACGATTGTACCATCCCGCAAATGAGTCTTAACCGCCAGCTCATCAGCCAGTGCAGCTATTTTTTGGTCCGGTACAGTTATGAGAAACAAATCAGCAGCAGGAAGATCGCTCATGGAGGAAACTGATTGCCCCTGTCCAATAAATTCAATGGCATGCTTGCTGCTTTCTTCGCTCTGATTAAAAATTGCTTGAATCTTAGCAACCTGATGCTTGACCAATAAATATCCCAACGTTTGGCCCACAGCACCAGCGCCGATGATATTTACGGTTAACATTCTGGATTCGCGAGTAAGCGTTTTGCTTTGAGCACCGCAGCTATAGGATCCCACTCAGCCAACCCTTGAAAATGAGCGTGCTCATCATACAAACGCACGCATCCCTCATGAATACCCACGTCTAAAGTTATGGTTTTTCCCAAATATAAGCTTTGCAAATCATACTGGGATAAAGTCACAATTGGAAAGTGTCCGAGCAAAAAATCCATCGGTAACAAACGATTACTCAATTCTTCAGTTGAGCAATTCTCGCACTCCTCTAGAGTAACCATCCGTTGTGATTCAAACCCAGCAGTATATAAACGTCTTAATTGAGTGACATGCGCACCAACACCCAATGCCGCCCCAAGATCTTCTATTAATGTCCTAATATACGTCCCCTTCGAGCAACGCACTATAAACTCTACGTGTGGATATTCAAATCGTGTCAGAGTAAATTGATGAATGGTAATAGGACGTGGTTGGCGCGGCACTTCTTTACCCGCGCGCGCTAATTCATATAATTTTTTACCTTGATATTTTAAAGCAGAATACATAGGGGGAATTTGCAAAGCGTCGCCCTCAAATTTGGGCAATTGTTGTATAACGTCTTCGGAAGAGACCGACGCATCTGACACAGTCTGCATCACGTCACCTTGAGAATCGCCTGTGGTGGTGGTCACTCCGAAACAAGCCGTCACCGCATAACATTTATCCGCGTCCAAGCCGGACTGCGCAAATTTAGTCGCCTCACCAAAACACAGCGGCAACATACCCGTGGCAAGCGGGTCCAAACAACCCATATGGCCAGCCTTACGCGCATTTAATAAGGATTTCACTCTTTGCAGGACCGTATTGGAACTCAGAAGACCAGGCTTATCAATTAATAATATGCCATGAATATTATTCCGTATCTTTTTCATCTTCTGAACTCGGATTGACTTGATCAATCAAACGACTTAAGCGAGCGCCATACTCTAATGACTTGTCATACACAAAATGTAATTGTGGGGCAGAACGCATGGTAAGGGTTTTCGCTACTAACGAACGTAAATAGCTGGCTGCTGCATTGAGGATACTCTCAGCAACCACTGGATCACCATTAAATACGGTAAAATATATTTTGGCATGTCCCAGATCTTTGCTCACTTCAGCTGATGATATGGTGATCAATCCAAGTAAACGCGGATCTTTCACTTCTTCTTTAATCAACATTGCTAATTTGCGTTGCAACAATTGTGACACCCGATCACTACGCTTGAATTCATGAGCCATACGATCAGATCTCTCGTTTCAATTCAATTATTTCAAACACTTCGATCAAATCACCGGTTTTGACATCATTATAGTTTTTAACGCCAATCCCACATTCTAGTCCTTGACGCACTTCGGAGACGTCGTCTTTGAACCGACGTAACGATTCCAATGTGCCCTCATAAATCACCACGTTATCGCGTAAAACACGAATAGGATTATTACGCTTGATCTGGCCTTCCATCACCATACAGCCGGCAATAGCACCTAGTTTTGGCGATCGGAACACATCGCGCACTTCAGCTATCCCGACAATTTCTTCTTTAAATTTAGGCGCCAACATCCCTGATAATGCACGTTTGACGTCATCGACGATATCGTAAATCACGCTGTAATAATTAATCGTCACCGACTCTGATTCCGCAAGGCGTTTTGCACCTGCATCAGCACGAACATTAAATCCAATCATTAATGCATTAGATGCCATCGCCAAATGAACATCAGATTCGGTAATGCCACCCACGCCCGTCGCAATCACTACCACATTAACTTCTTCGTTAGATAATTTCACCAACGCATCTGCAATGGCTTCTACCGATCCCTGCATATCCGCTTTCAATACAATATTCAATACTTTGAGTTCTTGCGCTGCCATATTTTCAAAAATCCCTTCCAAAGAAGTTTTTTGACGTCTGGCCAATTTTACATCGCGGAATTTTCCTTGACGGAACAAGGCCACTTCACGCGCCCGCTTCTCATCTGTCACGACCACCGCATCATCACCCGCATGTGGAATAGCCGATAATCCTAAAATTTCAACCGGCATTGAAGGACCAGCACTATCGACGGAATGCCCAGCATCATCAACAAGTGCGCGCACGCGACCATATTGGAAGCCTGCTAAAATGATATCCCCTTTGTGCAAAGTACCGGACTGAACCAACACCGTAGCCACTGGGCCACGTCCTTTGTCCAAACGTGATTCAATCACAACGCCTTTGGCCGCACCATCTCTGTGTGCAGTCAATTCCAAAACTTCAGCTTGTAATAAAATAGCATCTAATAATTTATCAATCCCTTCCCCAGTACGTGCGGAAATTGGGACAATCATCGTATCACCGCCCCATGCTTCTGGAAGCACGCCATAATTCGACAGCTCAGTCATGACCTTATCCGGGTCAGAGCCTGGTTTATCAATTTTATTGATAGCCACGACGATAGGAACCTTGGCTGCTTTGGCATGTTGAATCGCTTCAAGCGTTTGTGGTTTTACACCATCATCGATCGCTACAATCAAGATCACAATATCGGTCGCTTGCGCACCGCGCGCTCTCATGGCGGTAAATGCCGCGTGTCCTGGCGTATCTAAAAATGTGATATCCCCTTTTTCGGTACTTACATGATAAGCCCCAATATGTTGGGTAATACCGCCTGCCTCTCCCGCCGCAACTTTTGTCCGGCGAATATAATCTAACAAAGATGTTTTACCATGATCGACGTGACCCATAATGGTCACCACAGGCGCACGTGGGAACGCTTCGCCCCCTTTACGCATCGCATCGTCCAAACCAATTTCCAACGCGTTTTCTTGCAAGAGTTTGGCTTTATGCCCCATTTCTTCAACGACAATAACTGCTGTTTCTTGATCAATGACTTGGTTGATCGTGGCCATAGCACCCAAACCAATCATTACTTTAATGACTTCAGCCGCCTTCACAGACATGCGCTTGGCCAAATCAGCAACCGTGATGGTTTCAGGAATCAGAACCTCATGCACCGTGGGTGCAGTTGGCATCGCAAACCCATGCGTCAAGGCCTCTTCTGCTTCGCGATATTTATCAGATTTTTCAGGTTTACGACGTTTAGATTTATGGCGTTTTGCATAGCCACCATCCGCATCGTCTTCTTGTAAGAACAGATTTTGTTTACTTTTGCGCTGCTTCACAGCACCGCGCTTAATATCAGTTTTTGGCGCTTCACTTTCATCGCGACCAGGTGTTTTCTTTTTAGTATGCTTGTCTACCTTTGCTTCTTCTTTTTTAGGCTTTGCCTCTTCTACAGCAGGTCCCGCGACTACCTCAGTTTTCACATCTTCGGAAATGACGTCAGCAGATTGCGAACCTTCTTCAGAATCCAGTACAGTGGGTGACTCAGCGGCAGACGTACTCTCTAATTCTGCTATCACAGAATCGGGAGATTCATCCTCAACAACCGACTCTAAGTCTTCCGGTTCTTCTAAGGGAGGGGTTTCGACAGGACGTTTGACAAATACACGTTTTTTTCGAACTTCAATATTAACGGTTTTACCACTGCCCATATCATGACTTGGAACTTGTGAAACAGATTTGCGCCGTAACGTTATCTGTCCTTTGGCAACCGGGTCTTTAGAAACACCGCTTTTCAAATGACTCAATAATGTCAACTTTTCTTGTTCATTAATCGTATCATTTTCATTCGAAATTGCTATGCCAGCTTTTTGCAACTGAGTCAATAAATGCTCAGGCGAAATTCCAACTACTTGAGCCAATTGTTTCACCGTTACATCTGCCATAATCTTTATCCCCTTTTACCACAATGCCAGTATTCTGGCTTCACCTTCAAGATATATACCTTTCACGAAGGAATTACTCTGCCGAATCATCTTCAGCAAACCAGCGTTCCCGTGCTTTCATAATATGCTTACCTGCCTGTTCTTCTGTCATAAACGGCAGAACCAGGAGTTCATCGACTGAGCATTCAGCCAATTCATCTGTATTGGTCACACCAATGCTCTTCAGTTGCCCCACTAATTCAGGGGTCATACCTTGCATGGTAATCAAATCAAGGTTTTGATGATCATGATGCTCGTTTGCCGTCAATGCTTGAGTTAAGAGGCTATTATTAGCTCTGCTGCGCAATTCTCCGACAATTTCCTCATCAAATCCTTCGATCGACAGTAATTCATCTATCGGCACATAAGCCACTTCTTCCAAAGTAGAAAATCCGTTAGTTAATAGCAAACCAGCAATTTCTTCATCTATCCCCAATGTATCCACAAATAAATGAATCGTTTTGTTAGACTCTTCTTGCGTTTTACCCTCAAATGCTTCGATAGTCATCACGTTCAATGTCCAGCCGGTTAATTGGCTGGCTAAGCGAACATTTTGTCCATTACGTCCGATGGCTTGTGATAATTGATCTTTATGGACAGCCAAATCCATTGTATGAGTATCTTCATCCACTACAATCGAAGAAATTTCTGCGGGCGCCATAGCGTTGATCACTAATTGAGCTGGATTATCATCCCATAGGATAATATCAACACGTTCACCACCTAATTCACTTGATACGGCCTGCACACGAGCACCACGCATTCCAACACAAGCACCTACTGGATCGATACGTCCATCATTCGTTTTCACAGCAATTTTAGCTCGACTGCCAGGCTCACGTGCTGCTGATTTGATTTGAATAATGTTTTCACCAATTTCTGGCACTTCAATCCTGAATAATTCAATCAACATTTCTTTACGAGTTCGACTCACTAATAATTGCGGACCGCGAGGATGTTCCAAAATATCATACAAATAAGCACGTACCCGATCATTCGGACGAAACATTTCTTGCGGCAGCATATCAGCGCGCGCTAAAAAGGCCTCGGCCTTGCCACCTAAATCGACAATAATATTGTCGCGCGTAACTTTTTTAACTGTTCCATACACCAATTGGCCGATTTTCGCTTTAAATTGATCAACCATCATGCGACGTTCTGCTTCGCGAATTTTTTGAAAAATCACGTGGCGTGCAGTTTGGGCTGCAATACGGCCAAATTCTATAGAGGGCACATGTTCTTCAATACGATCACCGAGTTGAGCATCTGGTTTTTTTTCTTGTGCTTGAGCAAGAGTTAATTGGCGGTCTGTAAATTCTATTTCGTCGTCAGCAACCACATCCCAATAGCGAATGGTCACATAATCACCTAGACGCGGATCCATCGTCACTTGAATCCCAAATTCTTGGCCAATCAATTTACGTGTTGCTGATTCAAGCGCGGCTTGTATCGCGCCTAAAACGACTTCTTTGCTCACACCTTTTTCATTAGAAAGTGCCTCAGCAACCAATAGTAATTCTTTGCTCATCATTAGCCTCACTTAGATGTCAAATGTGCTTTCGCAATCGCGTTAAAAGAAAAAACTTGCTGCCCACTGTCCCCATCCAGATCCAGAACCACGTTCTGTTCATCTGCCGAAACAATTTTTCCAGTAAATTTGCGCTGTTGGGCAATGGGTTTCGCCAATTTAATTTCGACCAACTCTCCAATATAGCGCTGGTATTGTTCACTATAAAATAACGGTCTAGGAATTCCTGGAGAAGAAACCTCTAGACTATATTGTCCGGAAATAGGATCTTCGACATCCATAACAGCACTAATTTGCCGACTGGCTTTTTCGCAGTCCTCAATTCCAACACCATCCGCGTGGTCAATAAATACGCGCAGCAAGGCATATCTGCCCTGCATCAAATATTGGCAGCCCCAAAACTCATAACCCAACCCTTCAATACATGGTCGCAACAGGTTTTCTATTTCAGTTTGAATCATATAATCAATTTAACCAAATTAACTTAATAAAAAACCCCATAAATGGGGTTCTAAAAATATATATTGGTAGCGGGGGCAGGATTTGAACCTACGACCTTCGGGTTATGAGCCCGACGAGCTACCAGGCTGCTCCACCCCGCATCAACTGAAAGCGATTATACACAGGGACGATGAACTAAGCAACGATTAATTTATTCACTAAGGCATTTGGTTCTTGCAATCAATGTTAAGTCGGATTTTTCGGTCCGATATTTTAGTTATTTATTTCCTGTTACGTTATATCTCCAATAAATTAGGACTTACTCAAAACCCCGACTTCGAGGTGGATTTAGTCTTTGATTAGGGAGTTTAGATGACTAAATGTCTGAATTAAACACTGTGATCGGGGTTTTGCGTCAGTCTTATAACCTTCAAAAATAGCATTATAGCGTTTATTGGGTATATACTAAGACGACGTTTTACAGGATTACGGTATGCAAAATTACTATTTGGAACAAATGGGGATAACCTCGTGGTTAGTGCGCGATAACCCGCAGCGCCTATCTACCCTACAACAGTTGGCTACTGAAGTAGCTGCCTGTACGCGCTGCCCCCTGCACCAAACTCGTTCGCAAACGGTGTTTGCACGCGGTAACCCACAAGCTAAACTTATGATCATCGGCGAAGCACCTGGGTTTCACGAAGATCAGCAAGGTCTACCTTTTGTCGGTGTAGCAGGCAGCTTATTAGATCAAATGATATCCTGCATTGGTTTGATCAACAACGAAATTTATATTGCCAACGTTTTAAAATGTCGTCCTCCCAATAACCGCGATCCACAAAGCGACGAAATTACGCAGTGCAGCAGTTATTTGGCACAACAAATTTCTTTGGTAAAACCCACATTATTACTGGCATTAGGCCGATTTGCAGGGCAGTATTTGCTCAATACAACACACTCATTAACTCAAATGCGCGCTCAGAAGCACGACTATCAAAACATTCCGGTCATCGTCACCTATCACCCAGCCTACCTGTTGCGCAATCCATTAGATAAAAAAAGGGCTTATCAAGATTGGCTCACTGTACAACAATTGCTTCAATCATAATCTGTTGTAACCACCCTCATCTGCCCTGCTGGCATCATCTCTAGCCAGCGGGAGACGGAAACTCCTAATGCAGAAAATGCAATTACATCCGCCACCTCTTTTTTATTTGGCGATCAATAAATGTCGGTATCCAGGCATTCATGCGTAAAATCCAACGGTGATAACGGTGAACATATTGGGTCTCTTTCTTTTCAAATATCCGCCAAGCAGCATGAGCAATTTGCTTGGCTTGTTCGTACGGAAACTCTCCGCTCAGTTTGAAATACCTTAATGCAATACGACCCAAACGTTTTTGCATGGGCGAATGCATCGGAGGTGCGACATAGGTAGTTACAGCAATATCCTGGTCATGACTATACTCTCTAGCCAATACCTCAGTCATACTCCATAATGCTGCTTGACTGGCGGCATACCCTGACAACAAAGGCCATCCACAGCGCCCTGTGGCTGAAACAATATTTAAAATGCCCAATGCTTTGGGTGCCCGTAAAGTCGATAAAAACAATTGCATGAGTTGAAACGCAGCCACACAATTGACTTGCAACATAGTTTTGAATTGGGTCACAGACAAATGGGTAAATTCATCCGATTCCGCAATCCCTGCGCAATTGATAAACGCTGTGTATTGTCCGCGCTGTGCGGTCAAATCATCGAGCAAGGCTTGCAAGCTTTCCGGATCATTAAAATCGCAAGAGTGAATAGACACGGTTGCAGCCGTACTGGCTTGAATCTCCTGCTGTACTCCCATTAATTTTTCCTGATGCCTTCCAAGCAACGTAAGCGTGTACCCTTGTTTGGCCAAATGCTTTGCAAAGCATGCACCCAAGTGGCCACTCCCACCCGAGATGAGAATGGCTCCATTTGGCACTGCTGGCATCTCCGACTTCAAATCAGTCAAGACAGCCATATTCGGTTTATGTCCAAACAGAGACAACAATGTATCCAATTCTTCAGAAGTATTGTAAAAATGAGGTGAAAGCCGAATATACTGATCTCTTTGGGTCAGATGAATTTTTTGTTTTTTTAATTCGTCCAGCAACCTATCCAGCTCACATGATTTGGGCACATCAAAGGCTACGATACCTGCTGTTCGATCCTCTTGCGCAAATGAACCAATCTGTTGTGCATGCAATCCTGTCATCAGATAGCGGGTATTGCTCTGAATTCTTGCATAAATATTTTCCCAGCCAATGGTAGTCAGCTCCCGCAATGATTGATTTAATCCTACGATAGGCAAAATGTTAGGCAATCCCGGTTCAAAACGGGTCATTTCATTAGAAAAATCTAATTGTTTTAACGAAAAGTTTTCTGGATATTGTACTGAAGTCCATCCCACTAATGAGACAGTTAACTTTTCTAACCATTCTTTGCGTGCATAAATAAAGCCAGCGCCCACACTGCTCAACAACCACTTTTGAGCGCCGGATGCCAGAAAGTCGACCTGAATATCCTGCACGTCAATCGGCACAGTCCCGATGGCTTGAATTGCATCAATACAAGTTAAAATTCCCCGCTCACGACAAAATGTCACGATTTCTTTCAGCTCGTAAAAACGCCCTGTCAAATAACTAACTGCTGAAATGCTCAATAATTTCACCTGACTGAGAGACATTTTTTGCAAAGTTTCAACGACAGACTCTCCTGCCACAACATCAAATAACTCACAATTCACACCTTTTGCAGCTAAATTTTGCCAAACATAAATATTTGAAGGAAATTCATTTCTAGGGACCAGAACTTTATCACCAGGTTGGAATGGGATTGCTGCAGCAATCAAGCTCAACCCAGTTGAAGTGTTTTGGCAAAATGCGACTTCGGAAGGATGGGCATGGATTAAATCGGAAAGTCTGCGCCGCGTGTCTTCCATGACGCCCAACCATTGATAAAAATGCTCACCCAATGGACGAGACATTTCTGCTGCCAACGCTTGCATACGTTGAATAGTCGTCAGAGCAATAGGCGCCGTCGCCGCATGATTAAGATAAATGTCGTTGCAAGTTATAGAGTAGTTGCTTCTGATCTTAGTGAGATCCATGGGCTTTCTCTATCAAAATACGATAAGTACGCACTGCTAAAGTGACAGTCCCACCTAATATTACCCACCAGATAAAGATATTCAGCATATCTATGGCCCAGCCCGCGCGAATACACGCATATTGCAAAGCAGAAACAATCATTAACGCAACTAATCGATCTGTCTGTCCAACGGGGCCAACACTTTGAATCCGTTTGTTGCCCGCCAAACCCAGTAAACCGACATAACTTACAGCCCAACCCATCAACAGAGCACAATAGTTTAAAATAGGATGTTGCGCATTGATGATCATAATACTCAACAGCAGCATCCAATCCGCAATTTCCGGTGTCAGACGATTCAAAATCGTCCCATTTGGCGTCTGTTTATGATAGATTTCTGCCACCAATCCATCCAGAGTACCTATCACCATCCGCAAAAAAATGAGTCCAATCCCCAGGCAATAAAAATAAGGATACTGTGGCGCATAATAATAAATGACGGCCGTGATGAAGCCGATGGGTAACAACATAAGACTAATCGTATTCGGATTCGTATGTTTACAAATAGGCAGCAAACCATCCAGTAATTTTCTGAAAGGATATTTTAATTGATATAAACCAATTTCCACTTTATATACTCCTATGTTATCTTTTCTTTAGCACACCGACTCATGGATCATCCTATGATTTCAAATTTGATTCAACTCCCAGATCCCAATGTCTTAAAATGCTTCGCCATACCCTTGCTATTATTGTCAGTAGTCAGCATCTGGGTCGCAAGCATTCAATATATGAAACCCAAAAAAAACATTCATGAACTCAAACTGCGAGTCCAAACCTTTTGGTGGATTATCAGCTTACTTGGTCTGTCGCTGATCTTAGCGCCGCTATTAGCCATCATTTTTTGGGGAGTGATCAGTTATTTAGCGCTGAGAGAATATTTTTCCATCATACCAACTCGTCAAATTGACCGTCGGGTCCTATTTTGGGCATACATTTCCATTCCTATTCAATATTATTGGATAGCCACTCATTTTTACTCCATGATGGCTATCTTTATCCCAGTATATGTCTTTCTATTTTTACCACTGCGTATGGTCTTATTAGGAGAAACCAAGGGGTTTTTGCGCGCAGTAGGGACCATTCATTGGGGCATTATGATGATGGTCTATTGTCTCAGTTGTGTGGCAGCATTGTATCTTTTAGAACCAAATTCTTCCCTTAACGCAAGCAGTGCGCCTGGTTTGATTTTCTATTTATTATTTTTAAATCAGTTCAATGATGCCCTACAATTTTTCTTTGGGAAATGCTTTGGCAAACATCCTATCGCGCCCCGGGTCAGTCCAAAAAAAACAATTGAAGGTTTTTTGGGTGGCTTGCTCACCATACCAGTCATTGCCGTACTCTTAGCCCCTTTTATAACACCCTTATCGATGCAAGATGCGGGCATCTTAGGCGTGATGATTGCTAGCGCAGGTTTTATTGGAGACATTATTATGTCTGCATTAAAGCGCGATTTAAATCTCAAGGATGCGAGCACATTATTACCCGGACACGGGGGTATTTTAGATCGCATTGATAGCCTGATTTTTACTGCACCCCTATTTTTTCATTATATAAGGTATTTTTATGGGTAACCGATGGTCACCATAATACTGCGATCACGGAGTTTTTTTATTCTTCATATGGCCTAGTGTTTTAATATTCATTATGACAAGTTAATGGTTTTCTGCTAGACTGATTTCCCTGCTTTTCAATAGACAGACTCCTCCATGAATCACCTAAAACGTCCTATTAAAAAAACTATTAAAAAAGCTCTGAAGCTTGGAATTTTCTTAGTACCTATTAGTATTTTTTATCCGTTTTTTTTAATTTTTTATTTAGTGTGCGGGGGTTTAGATGTATGCCGAAACAAACCTACGGACGCAGATACAGTAAAACGCTATTTTACTGGGAATGGGATACTCACATGGTTGTTATCGCCAGTTAACTTATGTTTAGATTTGATATCCCATAAAAATAAAGGCATTTATCGGCTAGAGGATTTACCTCAATGCTATCAAGCAGAAATCTCTTCTCTGCTGCAAGACTTTGAGGTGAATAGTGAGTTTATTAAACAAGAAATGGTTTCAAGACTATCTGAAATTGAACGTGGAATGCTCTTTTTCAAATGGTATGGAGATAATCTGGAAACCTCAATTAAAATGCCTTGTTTCCACAAAGACTACCAATACATAAAAACGATTGGGGTATCGGTGTTTAACCGACAAAAAGCTACCTCCACGCATTTTGGACCATTACGCATCACATTACGCTTACTTTACAATTTATCGCCCACTAAGGAAGGAGACGTATACATTCAAGTGGGTGGCAAAAAGCACTATTGGCGAGATGAACCATTGTTTATATTTGACGATACCTTGCAACACAAATCAGTTAATTACTCTGAAGAGCTTCGATACTGCATGTTTGTCGACATTATTCGACCAACGAAGTTTACTCCGTTTATGTCTGCTCTATTAAATATAACCAAACGGGTCACTGCAAAAGGCAACCGTATTTTTTATAAGAAATGGGTGTTTTTACGTTAGGGGTTGTTGACAACTGATCTTCAGAAACCCTACGGTACGTAGGCGTCTGAATTGTCACCAGACCCTAAAATTCCGGATAAAACATACCATTGCTCTTTACATTCCCGCTAAAAATAGTTACCCTTGTCTCTCATGATGGTGGCTCTTTGGGTCCCCTCGCGGCGAAGTCGTGCGAACCCCGTCAGGCCCGGAAGGGAGCAGCGGTAGCACTTTAATTCGTGCGCAGAGGTGTGGCTCATAGTGCTGCCGCCCAAATCAGGTCATACATCCATAATGAGTTACATTGCACTAGCCCGTAAATGGCGACCCCGTACATTTTCTGAATTACTAGGACAAGACCATCTGGTTCGTGCGCTGACTCAATCACTCGCCCAAGATCGTGTTCATCATGCTTACCTGTTTACAGGTACACGTGGTGTTGGAAAAACCAGTGTAGGTCGAATTTTAGCCAAAGCGTTAAATTGCATCGAAGGCGCTTCAGCAGAGCCTTGTTTGGTCTGCGATAATTGCCAAGCCATTGAGCAGGGCCGATTCATTGATTTGATTGAAATTGATGCCGCATCCAAAACGCGTGTAGAAGACACACGGGAATTATTAGACAACGTTCAATATGCCCCTACTATTGGGCGCTATAAAATTTATTTGATCGATGAAGTACACATGCTATCGCAGCACAGTTTCAATGCGTTGCTCAAAACGTTAGAAGAGCCTCCCGCACACGTTAAATTCTTGTTAGCAACGACTGATGTGCAAAAACTGCCTATTACTATATTGTCGCGCTGCTTACAATTTCACTTAAAACATGTTCCAGAACCGATCATCAGTAGTCATTTGCAAACTATTCTACGCTCTGAAAATGTGGTATTTGAGCCCCAAGCACTGGCAATGATTGCTAAGGCAGCTCGCGGTAGTATGCGTGATGCTTTGAGCTTGTTGGATCAGTGTCTCTCCGGCCAAACAGGGGAGCTCAATGCAACAAACGTTTCGCATTTATTAGGACAAACCACAGAAGATTTTGCGGTTCAATTATTACAAGCACTGTGCGCGCATGATCCGCAGCAATTGGTAACGATTAGTCGGAACATTGCCCAAGTAGGCGGGCAATTTCGCTATGTATTAGATGAATTATTAGCTTATTTACATCGAGTGGCCATTGTGCAAATCCTGCCGTCTACGCCTGAATATATTGAATCGCAACCCGAGATTGCTCTGTTCGCTCAGCAATTAGCTGCTGAAGATACTCAGTTATTTTATCAAATCGGCTTAAAAGGTCTCAGCGATTTGCCTTATGCACCGACGCCAAGCATCGGCTTCGAAATGATTTTGTTGCGAATGTATACGTTTAAACCAGCTCCAGCAGCCGATACACCCAAGCTCTCCTATCATCAACAACCGTCTCAGGCCCGAGTTGAACCCCTAAGTCAGAAGCTTCCAGAAGCAGCAGCCCCTTTCGATAAGCTAGACTTCAATCCATTGACGGTAAATCCCCAGGCAGATCATCCTGAACGCAGTGAAGAATCCGGAGTGGAGCAACCAACAAGCCAGGCGCTTTCAGAAACAATATCCCCTTTCGATGAGCTAGACTTCAATCCATTGACGGTAACTCCTCAGGTACGTCATGCTGAAAGCAGTGAAGGATCTCCTGAAGTTGGTGACGTGCTTAATTCGGAGATCCTTCGAGCAAGCAGAAGCGCTCAGGATGACGTACCTTGGGAGTTACCATTGACGCCTGTTGTTGAAAAAGTACCCGCTGAACCCGAAGCTGAGCCGATTGCAATAACCACACCTCTAGTTGGCTCCTCTGATTGGGCCGCTATCATCCCACAATTACAGCTAAATGGCTTAGCGCTTAGTGCTCTCCAACATTCTGAATTGCTTGAAAAGAATTCGGGTCAAATTATTCTCAAGATAGATAAATCACACCAGTCCATATTCACGCCCGCAGTTGTAACGCGTATTCAAGATAGTTTGTGTACTTATTATCAAGAACCTACTCACGTCAGCTTACACTATCAAAATGAATTAGTTGACTCGCCGGCGGCCCAAAAAAAAACTGCTGATACGCAACAACAAGAAGCTTATACGCAAGCCTTACAAAATGACCCCATGTTCCAGCAATTACAGAAGGAATTTTCTGCGGCGCTCATTCAAGACTCCGTCTCTGCTACTTAGAGTCCGTTGATAATTCATTTCTTTCTCATTAGATTAAAATCTGTTAACATAATTTCTTAAAGATATATAAATGGCAAAAATTAGAACATTTAGTGAGGGATTTATAATGAGCGATAAAATGGGTGATTTAGGAAGTAGTCTGCAAGGGTTGTTAGCAGAAGCTGAAAAAATGCAAAAAAGCATGAAACAAGCACAAGAAGACTTGACTAACTTAACCGTAGAAGGTCAATCTGGTGGTGGCATGGTAGTTGTATCCATGAATGGCCGACATGAAGTGAGCAAAGTTACTATCAAGAAAACATTGATAGATGACGGCGATGTGAACATGCTCGAAGACCTAGTAGCTGCCGCAGTGAACCATGCTGTGAAAAAAGTTGAAGTAATTTCTAAAGAAAAAATTACTGCGCTAACAGCAGGATTGAATCTTCCAACTGACTTCATGCAAGGCGAGGATAAATAATTCCCAATGGATGTGTTGTCACGTTTGGTCGATGCATTGCGATGTCTGCCAGGCGTTGGTCCAAAATCCGCGCAACGGATGGTGTTTCATTTGCTGCAACACCAGCGTGAGCGCGGTTTACATTTGGCCGACTGCCTAACCGACGCCATGACTGGCATTACCCACTGCGAGATTTGTAACAATTACACCATGCAAACCATTTGTGAGCTCTGCCAAACCCCCGATCGAGACCAGCATTCAATCTGTATTGTAGAAAGCCCAGCTGATGTGATGGCCTTAGAGCAATGTATGCTTTTTCGCGGTCGTTATTTTGTGTTGATGGGTAAAATTTCACCTCTAGATGGTATTGGGCCTGAAGAAATTGGTTTACCCCGCTTACGCACCCATGTCCAGCAAGCGGAAATTAAAGAAGTCATCCTAGCACTCAGTCCCAGCATAGAGGGTCGGACTACCGTACATTTTATTCAAGAATATCTCCGCACTCTTCCCGTAAAAATCAGTCAACTTGCTCATGGGATCCCTTCAGGCGGTGAACTCGCTTTACTCGATGGCAATACCATAGGTAGCGCATTTCGCAACCGAGAATGCCTAATACAAGACCAAATAGCGTAAATTTTATTTATATCCTATACTATTAGATAAGTAACCGCTGTGGATATAGCATGTCACGCTATCGAAAATATACAGACAATTATCTTGCAATATTAGAGGGACTGCACCTAACGGAAGAAATTGGCGGCAAGCCCCTCATCGATACGAGTGCAACATCTAAAACTATATATACCCAAGACGTCCTAAAAGATAAATATCGGGCCACGGTTGTAGAACTACGCAACCCTAAGCAATACAATGCCGAAACTACGCGAGAAGAGATCTACGCGCCTGCCAATTATGTGCAATACCCTCGCTATGGACAAGGGGAATATGATGCAGCTTTTGCCTACTGGATAACCAATATCAACCCATATTTACTTGAAACTTACCGAAATTCCGGGGATGAAGGCTTCAAAACATACTTCGCATTTCCATATATTGATGACAAAGGAATTCCTTGCGCCTTATCTGTTGCGCGGTTTGGTCATGAACCTACCGCACAGTTTTTCATAACCCTCGTTCGGAATACCCATGCACCCTATGAAGAACGTGAAGTTACATTTATTGGTCACAACGATATTATGAAGAATAGCTACTATGCTGCTATGCATGGAGAACATCAGGAGGAAGAGATAGATGAAAATCGCATTATGCGTTCTCTGCGACTTAAAATAGGGTCAAACAATGTTTCTCAGTTACTGGGCAGCCTTTTTACGCAAGATGGCACTATTACTGAAGAGAATTTTGTACAATTAAAAGCACGAATTCGCCATCGTAACGTGGATAACCGCGATATACTCACCCAGCAAATCCCTCGACTCATCCAGATAGTTAACAAAATAAATGTCGGACTTGCTCAACAAATACAAAGTATATATACGCAGGATTTCGTGGATTTTTTCAAACAAGAACGTTACGAACAATTGTTACGCGACGTGATTGCACATGCACAACACCATAAACCAACACAACTCGAAGCCATCACGGAACTGCAAGATCTCTATTTAGAGTTTATCGTCATCCAATTATACTCTGACCAATCAAATAGTAGGGCATCATTCCTTACAGACGGTATTTCTGGAGCAGAAAACGCTGAATTACTCTCCCGTTTCAAAAAAGTTGCTCCTCAGGCTCGCAATACAGCAACCTTTGCAGAGAAAATTAATCAATTTTATCGAAATATTCATTACAGTATGCTGATTACTCAATTAGAGCATGCCATTCATGACAGCGAATCCACCCTGGTGCAGGATAATGCAAAATCAGAATTACAGTGGATACGCAGTCTGAGCGATAATTTTTTAAATTTAAAACCTTCCAAACAAAAAACAGCAATTGCATTTGTGACCCAATTGATAAGTTTTACCCAGACTCCCAACGATGAAGGATATCGCGCATTACAAAAACTCTATCCCAAAGTTCGTTTGGAGCCCGCAAAACTTGAAAATGTAAAATCAAATTTAGAAATTATACGTTTTAATCAACAAATTGCTGCACTAAAACAAAATCTTAAAACGTGCCCTCATCCTTACATACGAAGAGAACTCGCAAAAAACGTAAATTTCGTGAAGAGAATCCTGCCATCTTTCCAGGATAGCTCAATTGATCAGCAAATATCTATCAATCTGTTTCTTGAAAAGCTCAATGCACTAACAACTGAGAACAGCGAATTCAATCTTCGCACATTAGAAGAGCATTACACACAGCTCTCATTACCAATTATCCCTCCTCAAGAGAGAGCCCAATTACTGCTCCCGACAAATATTGCTTATATGCAGCATGAGATTGAAAAAAATAATTATCTCTTTGATACACAAGGTCGGATCATCGTCTCAACCTTAGATTCTACTCAAAATAATCAACCCACCATGTGGAGTCTGGATGTTGCAACTCATCAACCGGACTTAGGTATACAATTTAATGAATTGCTGTCTACTGCACTTCAAAAACAAACCTCTGCAGTGATTACTGGCAAGATTTTAGATTTATTCAAAAAAAACAAAACTCAAATTTTCCCTTTACAACAGTCACTACAAATATTTCTCAATCAAATCGCGCAAACATATCAAAAAAACATGTCCCCTGACATTATGAGTGATGAAACGCGAGAAGCGGCTTTGCTTGCAACTATGCGCACAGTCAATGTCGCAGTGATCCAATCCTTGGCACAGAGTTTGGTCAAGGCAAGCATCAATTCTAGAGGGACTGTTCTACGCAAACTAAGTACGGAAACGCTGAATATCGCCTTAATAGAGGCTCAGGAAACACTGAGAGATCAAGGCAAGGCTACACTAATCGAAAATTTGCGTGAGCAATTACAAAACCAGGCTGCAGCGACAGCTTCACTCGAGAATGCCCTGAATCCAATAGTATGTTTCGATATCACTCAATCCTTAGCAACTGAAATAACTTCGATTCAAATTGAACCAGAGTATAGTTGTCGCCAGATAAAAACCTTTCGTTGCGCCGCGCCCGATTTTGTACCCCGCAGTAAAACAAACCATGTGAGAATTCATAGTAACGCCCTAGGCGTGCCAGAGGACCTGTCTGCAATAGCCTATCAAACTCAATTTAGCCAACGGCTATCACAAATCGCTCGCACCTATATTTTCAGGGATGAAATACCCGTCACCTATTATCTGTATGATGCATCAAGTGAGCAAATCCAACAGAGTATCGCTGTGATTCATGATTTTAATCGCAGGATTAAAACCCCAGGCGAGATAGTACCGCTATGCTGGCTCCAAACCTATAATCTGTCTGAGCCCGGCATACCATTAGGCGCACCCTTATTTACGAATACAACGTCCGAAATAACCTTGCTGTTTGAAATGACTTTGTGTTACCAAATATCCACGGTTGATGGGAGGAGCCAACTGGATTTCGGACCCTATTATTCTTTTTTAAACCCCGCACCCTCCTTGTTCGGTGATTTTCTCAGATCCACACTTTTTGCTGCGAGCTCTGAAGGTAAACAAACTCGCAGACAAATTAGCGAACTGAAAACCACATGGCAACAAGCTGCAAACTCAGAGACCCACCTAAGTACGAAAGCATCCGTCGCCAAAGCGCTGCAAAAATTGCTGGCCTTTGATCTCCATTATGATCCCCAGCATGCACTTTTAATCCAAGCCCTATCCTTGACCATCCAAGAAACATCGATTTTAAATGATGAATCTGCTGCCCAACAAGCTACAACTTTAGCCCTTGGGCACGCGCAGATTTTTGATCTCGCAACCTTACCAGCGACGATCCAAGTACCATTAAATACGTTATTACACGCCACTGAAAAACGCACCGCGATTCAAGCTGCGAATTTATTAAGCACAGCGATGCAAGATTATTGCGCTCAGCAGCAAAACACAGCAGGCATGCTCCCCATTTACCAAAAGGCAACCGAGGCCGCGCACGAAGCCACATCACCTGAAGATATTGCACGCACTAAAGCCCATCTCCTTACACCGCCAGAACCATCCAAACCTGCAGTAAAGATATCCACTCGTCAACCGAATAGTCCACCATCACCCACACATCGCAAAAAAGCAGTGCATCGTTCGCACCATCCGGAGCAATCGGCTACTTCATTAGCTCAGAGTCGTCATGGATTATTTGGAACAAGCAAAGAACAATCTAAGCAACCAGAGTCTATTTTGAAAAAGGCTGGGCAAAATAAAGCAGCTGCATTTAACAAACGAAGGACGCTGGGATCTGGATCTGACTCGGACACATAAGCCTGGCCCTAATCAGAGCAGTGACCTTCAGGGAGCGAAACTCTACTGCCTAATCACAGGCGAAGCTCCGCTTGCCTTACGTGCGAACCTAAGAGTGCCTAACTACCCTTTATTTTTGACATGGAAACACTACGAATCATATTGTCCCCAATTTTGAGAATCTCAATGCGATAATTAGCGATTTTCAAACAACATTCAGCGGGAGGAATATACCCTAAATATTCAATAATCAACCCACTTAACGTTCTGGGTCCCAAAGCAGGTAATTGCCAATTCAGCATGCGCGATAGATTCCACAATGTGATGCTCCCATCTACGATAAAGGAACCATCTCCTTGCGGCACAATATCTTTGCTCATGTCTGCAATATCTGTCGTAAATTCGCCGACCACTTCCTCTAAAATATCTTCCATCGTGACCAATCCTTGTAAATCGCCATATTCATTCACGACAAAACAAGAACGACGTTTCATTTTCTGAAAATTTAAAATCTGTACATTCAAAGTCGTTGCTTCTGGAATATAATAGGGCGTCTCTGCAATCCTGAGCAAACCATCGCGATCCAAGCGATTATCCAGCAGCAAATTCAATACTGAGCGCAAATGAATTACGCCTTCCAGTTGATCGACTGAGCCACGATACAAAGGCAAGCGAGTATGCTGAGAGGTTTCCAATTGTTCCGCTATTTTGTGCCAAGATTGTTCCAAATCAATGCCCACAATTTCAGCTTTCGGAATCATAATATCCTCGACCCTCGCTTGTTCTAGGTCAAGCAAACTAAGCAACATGCCTTTATGCTCAATGGGTAATAGACTCCCTGCTTCATGCACTACGGACCGCAACTCTTCACCCGATAAGGCATCTTTATGCAAATCGGCATGACTACTTCCGCCTAACAAAAAATTCGCAACCCAAGAAATGACCGTGACCAAAGGTGCAAATACCCATTGTAATATGGCCAGCGGTAAAGAACATTTAAAGGCCACGCGTTGCGGATGCAATGCCGCGTATGTTTTAGGTGTCATTTCTGAAAAAATTAGGATCACAAGCGTCAAGATACACGACGCAATAATAGCCCCCGTTTCTCCATACCAAGCTTGTCCAACCAAAGTCACTGCCATAGAAGCCACAATA
Source organism: Legionellaceae bacterium (assembly GCA_018061965.1). Lineage (GTDB taxonomy): Bacteria > Pseudomonadota > Gammaproteobacteria > Legionellales > Legionellaceae. Next base: position 282,260 of record JAGOTG010000001.1, on the reverse strand, counting down.
TTACATATGGTATTCCCAATCAAAATGATACTCAGCAGCCGATCAGGATGGGCGAGCATTTGATTCACTCGAATCGCTGCTTTGTTTTTTTGCTTTACCAAATGCCGTAACCGATACCGATTCAAAGACATCACCCCAATCTCAGCTGCGGAAAAAAACGCCGAAACCGATACTAGGACAACCACCAGAGAGAGAAGAACACTAACCGAAATGTGCACTACTTGATCCTTCAGGACTTAGGAAAAATGATAGATAACTTCGATTGTACCACTCCCACTCCAAAAAAAAAGAGGCCATGCTTGCGCAGACAGCTTACCTTGACTTATGGTAAGATAGACGCAATTTGTTAAGTTGAGATTAAAATGTTTGATGAATTAACAGAAAAACTAACCAGGGCGTTTAAGAACGTTACCGGACAAGGCAGATTTACTGCGGAAAATATGCAAGGCGCTTTGCAAGAGGTTCGTCTCTCGCTCTTAGAAGCAGATGTTGCGCTGCCTGTAGTAAAATTGTTTATCGAAAAAATCAAAGAAAAGGCATTAGGTCAGGACATTGACAGCAGTCTTAAATCCAATCAAGCCCTCATTAAAATTATCAAAGAAGAATTGATCCATCTCATGGGGGATAAACGGGTAGAATTTAATTACAGTACCCAACCACCAGCAGTCTGCATGATGGCAGGGCTACAAGGTTCAGGAAAAACTACCAACTGTGCCAAACTTGCTCGTTATTTAAAAGAAACTGAAAAAAAGAAAGTCATGCTTGTTAGCGTTGACGTATACCGTCCTGCAGCCATTACCCAATTGCAAATTTTAGCTGAATCCATTGGCGTAGATTGTTTCCCAACTGATGCTAATGAAAAGCCAGTCAAGACTATCGCTCAAGCTCTGGATCAAGCTAAAAAGCAATTTATGGACGTCGTGATCATTGATACCGCCGGTCGTTTGCATATTGATGATGTGATGATGGATGAGTTGAAAAACATTCATCACATTGCCAAACCGATTGAAACATTTTTTGTCGTGGATGCCATGACGGGTCAGGATGCTGCCAATACTGCCAAAGCATTCCATGAGGCACTACCCTTGACTGGCGTTATCCTCACCAAAATGGATGGAGATGCGCGCGGCGGCGCGGCATTATCCGTCAAACACATTACGGGCCAGCCAATCAAATTCATGAGTTTTGGCGAAAAAGTTGATTCTTTCGAACCCTTTCACCCAGAACGCGTTGCTTCACGCATTTTGGGGATGGGCGATATTCTATCTTTAATTGAAGAGGTAGAAAGGAAAACCGACAAAAAAACCAGTGAGAAATTAGCCAAAAAGATCAAAAAAGGCAATGGTTTTGATTTGGATGATTTCAAGCAGCAATTACTCCAAATGAATAGCATGGGCGGCATCACGGGCATGCTGACTAAATTGCCTGGCATGTCGAATGTACCCCAACACGCCAAAAACGAAGTGAGCGATAAATCATTAGCGCAGACAGTGGCCATCATCAATTCTATGACTCCGAAAGAACGACGATTGCCTAAAATCATCATCGGTTCGCGTAAACGCCGAATTGCTATGGGTTCAGGCACACAAATCCAAGATGTAAACCGTCTGTTAAAACGCTTTGAACAAATGCAGAAAATGATGCAAAAAATTTCCAAACCGGGTGGTTTAAAGAACATGATGCGCGGTGTACAGGGACTGCCTGGCATGAGCCAGTTTTTGCCAGATAAGGATTAGTGCACACACAGCTTGCGTTTAGATTCTATCTTGAATATAATGCATCACATTTTTATTATATTTTAAGCTTGTCGAGGTAATAATGGTTGTGATTCGTTTGGCCAGAGCTGGCGCCAAAAAGCGTCCTTTTTATCATATCGTTGTGACAGATCATCGCCAACGTCGCGATAGTAATTATATTGCCAGCATTGGCTACTTTAATCCTATTGCACGTGGTCAAGAGGTTCGGTTGCATTTAGAACTTGATCAATTAGAACATTGGCAAAAAAATGGCGCTCAATTATCTGATCGCGTCGCTTCTTTAGCTAAAGAACATAAAAAAGCAGCTGCCGCAGCGAGTGAATAAAGAGTCTAGTTGGGTAATACTGGGGAAGTTAGGTCGACCTCAAGGCTTAAAAGGGCTGATACGAGTCATATCGTTCACCCAACCAGAGCCGTCGATCCTAGAATATTTGCCATTGTTTATCCAACAGAAAGCGTCGTGGACCCCGCTAAACATTGAAACCTTTCAGGTTCAGAATCAAATGATTCTAGTTAAAATAGCTGGCTACACAGAACGAGAAGAAGTTGCGAAGTTGACGAATTGTCATGTGGGGGTATTGTCAGCAGAATTACCTGCATTACCTGATGGTGACTATTATTGGCACGATCTCATGCAAATGACTGTGTACAATAAAGACGGCAGTCTTCTGGGAAATGTTACCGATATCCTGCCCACGGGCGCGAATGATGTTTTAGTGGTGAGTGGTGAAAAGCGCCATTTGATTCCATATGTTCCAAAGATACACATCGTATCGGTGGACCCAGTGCAACGCCAAATTGTGGTTGATTGGGATGAGAATTTTTAAATGCTGCGTATCGGTGTCATCACCATTTTGCCTGAAATGTTTGACGCGTTACAATATGGCGTCGTAGGCAGAGCAATTGGTCAAGATGTTGCGCAAATAACGTACTGGAATCCGCGTGATTGGGCCGTGAACGACCACCGACAAATTGATGATAGACCGTACGGCGGCGGACCAGGAATGGTCATGATGTATGCGCCGTTACATGGCGCAATTATGCAGGCCAAACAGCAGTTACCAGGCTGTAAAACAGTTTATTTGAGTCCACAAGGACAAAAGGTTGAGCAAGAAAAGCTCAACAAAATAGTAGCAACACGTTGCCCAATATTATTTATAGCGGGACGATACGAAGGAATTGATGAACGTGTCATCTTGCACGACGTTGATGAAGAATGGTCAATAGGAGATTTTGTATTAAGTGGTGGAGAATTCGCGGCGATGATTTTTATTGATGCCATCGTGCGTTTACTTCCGGGAAGTTTAGGGCATCCAGGTTCAGCAACTGCTGATTCGTTTATGCATGGCTTACTCGATCACCCTCAATATACTCGTCCAGCGGAGGTCAATGGGACTGCTGTGCCAAGCGTATTATTGAGTGGGAGTCACCAATTGATAGCTCGTTGGCAAAGAAAACAGGCATTAGGGCAAACTTGGTTAAAGCGTCCAGATTTGCTGAAAAGTGCGGACCTAAATGAAACAGATAAACGATTGCTGGCTGAGTTTCAGTTAGAGCAGAATAATGAGGAGTAATGATGACTAACATTATAGATATAATTAATGATGAGCAAATGCAAGGCAAACTTATCCCCGATTTTAAACCGGGCGATACCGTTTTGGTACAAGTGAAAGTCAAAGAAGGCGCCCGTGAACGGTTGCAGGCCTTTGAAGGCGTTGTCATTGCAAAGCGTAACCGCGGTTTGAATTCAGCATTTACAGTGCGTAAGATTTCGCATAATGTGGGTGTAGAGCGTGTATTTCAAACTTACAGTCCAGTTGTCGACAGCATTACTGTAAAACGTCGTGGCGACGTACGCAGAGCTAAATTATATTATCTGCGTAATTTGACCGGCCGTGCAGCAAGAATCAAAGAAAAATTAGCCACTAAAAAAGCAGATTAATAGTCAATTTGTTTGCAAAGCAGCACATAATGTCAAAGTAGGGTCGGTTGACCAGTTGTTTACAGCTGTAAACCGACCTTAGAACATGCTATCTAGACAAAGGATATAGTCCATTATGGCAAAACAGCAATTTCGGTCCTTTCTGCATGATCCAACATTCAAAACAGAAGTATTGGCCGGAATTACCACGTTTTCAACCATGGTTTACATCATCTTTATCAACCCCGCTATTTTACACAAAGCGGGTATGGATGCGGGCGCAGTCTTCACCGCAACCTGTCTGATAACAGCCTTTGCATGCGCTTTTACCGGGTGGTATGCCAAAACGCCTTTCGGTGTAGCGCCAGGTATGGCACTCAATATTTACTTTACCTATAGCGTCGTACAAGGTCTTAAAATTGATTGGCAACACGCTTTGGGGATGGTGTTCATTTCGGGCGCTATGTTCATTGCGGTCACGCTCACTCCCTTGCGGCGATTGCTCACTGAATCTATTCCTTACAATTTACAAATCGCCATTTTGATTGGTATTAGCCTGCTCATCGCATTGATTTCGTTACAAACGAACGGACTCATTGTGATCGAAGAGCATACCCTGCACTTAGGTAAACTCAACGACCCACAACATTTACTGTTTTTGCTAGGGTTTGTGATCATTTTGATCTTAGATTCCTATCAGGTCAAAGGTGCCATTTTATATGGCATTCTAAGCATTACAGTATTCAGCTTACTCCTTGGTCACACACAGTGGCATGGTATAGTGAGCAGACCGCCAAGCATGAGCGCCACTTTTCTGCAATTACAGTTTTCAGGATTATGGTCAGTACTCGGGTTAAAAACTATCTTCACCTTTTTCTTAATCACCGTTTTTGATGCTACTGGTACAATTATTGGCTTATTAAATGAACCCCTTCTGAAAAAAGAGCCCCACTACGGACAGCGATTCAATCGTAGTCTAATTACTGATGCAACAGCCTCTACTTTGGCTGGTTTACTAGGTACGGCAAGCACATCACCGTACATTGAATCCGCAACAGGCATTGCAGTGGGTGGCAAGACAGGTGTCACGGCTATAGTAGTCGCTGTGGGGTTTCTTCTGATGCTATTTTTCTTTCCACTTGCTGAAGCCATTCCAAATTTTGCCATCGGTCCGGCATTACTCTATGTCGCTTGCTCTATGATGAAGCAAGTAAAAGACTTACAATTAGATACGATGACGGAAGCTGCACCCAGTATGTTAACCATTATGTTAATTCCGTTTACTGAATCCATCGCCGATGGGATCGGAGCAGGAATTATATTATGTACTCTTTTAAAAATACTGGTGCATAAAAAAATAGAGCCCCTATTGCTCATGCTGGCTGGAGTATTTGTGGTATTTTTCTTGATTTCTTGACATGACAATTGACTTATGACGATAAAACGCGCGCACCAAATGAGTTTGAAACAACTCGAAGATCTCGAAGCACTGATGGCTAAATGCCAAAAAGTGGACCGCAATACGATCCCTATATACAAGCATTTGATTGATAAACTTCATACATTGCCTTGCAACATTCTCTATTATGAAAATGGAAATTTAGTTGGCTATTTGCGTAGCTTCTTTTTCTATGCGAACGCATGTGAAATTGCTTTGATGGTAGATCCCGCCTCACGAAGACGTGGTATTGCACGCGCCATGCTGAAAGAAATCATTCCCATGCTGCAAATAGAACAAATACAAACCCTGTATTTCTCAACCCCTAAAGACCTCAATCAAACTTGGTTCACTCAATTAGGGCTCAGTTTTCATGGATCAGAACGGCAAATGCAATATGACCCCCAAAAACCCGTTTCTGTTTCTTTTAAACCAGCCGCTATTCGCTTAGCTGTTCTGAAAGACGTACTAGGGTTGGTAGAATTAGATAACACTTGCTTTCCAAATAAAAAGCCAGATGCTGAAGAAGTATTTCGCAACCTTCTGAGTACTGCAAATTGTTCTATATTCACGTTAACGCAAGACCAACGTATTGTAGGCAAGGCTCACGTGTTTAAAGAAAGCGACCGAGCACGCATCACTGATATCGGAGTATTTCCAGAATACCGTGGCCGCGGATTCGCCAGCACCCTCATCAAATACTGTATTAATCACGCACTCATTAATAATAAACCTAAAATTGTTTTGGATGTAGAAGTGGCCAACGAATCCGCATTAAAGTTATACGATGGGTTGGGATTTCAAATAACAAACGCTCATGACTATTGGAGTACCCCTAAAGATGCGCTAGAGTTTGGTTTGTCTGCGCTTTTATGCCATAGTGATACCAATCACGGTCATGCTAAAACAGAAAAGCATAAAAAGGACACCCCATGAAAAAACGTGTTGTCATTACTGGGATGGATATTACTTCATCGATTGGTTGTGGTTTGGATAAATTTTGGCAAGCTGCGGTCAATGGTACCTGTGGCATTCAACGCATTCAGTCCTATGATCCCTCTCCCTACCCAACTCAAATTGCTGGAGAAATCAAGGATTTATTCTTAGACGATTTACCTGAATTCAACCGCTCCAGACGCTATCCTAGAGTGGCACAATACGCCTTATTTTGCGCACACCATGCCCTCATGCAAGCACAATTACCGTCTCAAGACCTCGGAGAAACCGGGACATTTATCGGAACTAGTTTAGGTGGCACCCCAGAATTAGAAACCGCATATGAATCTTTTTATAGTAACCAATGGAAAAAAATACCAGCACTCAGCGTCATCCGTGGTATGCCAAATTCTGTCGCAAATCATATCGCGATTGCATTTGGACTTGGCGGTCCTAATTCTACGATCTCCAATGCCTGCGTTTCTTCTGCGGAAGCAATTGGCAATGCCTATCAACAAATCAGTCAAGGCTCTCTGACCACCGCGTTATGCGGAGGCACGGAATCATTGATTTGGGAAACCTTGATGACTGCTTGGTGTAAACTACGTGTGATGTCGACTCAAAATGAGCAACCACAGTTTGCCAGTCGGCCATTCGATATCAATCGAGATGGCATGGTCATGGCAGATGGTGCCGGCATCATAATCTTAGAAGAATATGAAAAAGCGCGTGCGCGCGGGGCGACCATTTTGGCTGAAATTATTGGTTATGGCGCCAGTTGCGATGCTTACCATGTCACAGCGCCTAATTCGCAAGGCCAAATCCGTTCGATTAAAACAGCATTACAAGATGCGCGCTTAGCACCCAGTGATATCCAATATATTAATGCACATGGCACGGGCACACAATTGAATGACGTTACCGAAACCCAAACCATCAAAGCAGTTTTTGAGTCACATGCGTATAATATTCCGATTACTGCCCAAAAAGCGATGACTGGACATGCCATTGGAGCCGCTGGCGTGATGCAAATCATTTCTACGATATTAAGTTTACAGCAAGGCATTTTGTTACCTACCATCAATTTGGCTGAACCCGACCCAGAATGCGATCTCGACTACATTCCTAACCAAGCCCGACGTAAACCCATTGATATCGCTCTCTCCAATCATTTCGCTTTTGGAGGCGCCAATGCAGCGCTGATTTTGAAACGCGCTCCTTAAACTTAGAAAATTAGGGCAAAATCAGACTTCATAATTTTTTAGATTAGTTCGTACTGAGGAGGCGTTTACGCTGTCTCGAAGCATATACCCTACCTAGAAAATAATATCATTTCTCAATCACTCAGCAAACCGGTATAATTATGGTTTTTATGGTCTTGACATGCGTCATCGGTCAAAGCCGCTTTTATTTTAAGGAATTTCATGAACGCTAGTTTAAGCGACATTGCTAAAATTGTGAACGGTGTCGTGAAGGGTGATGCATCCATTTTGATTCAGAGTTTGGCACCCATTGATAGTGTTACACCTCAATCTTTAATCTTTGCCGAAGGTGCAGATAACATCAAACTAGCAGAAGCTTCAGAAGCTGCGGCTGTTTTAGTGGGTACGCAGATTGAAAACATGCAAAAACCAGTAATCCAAGTAGATAATCCTTTTAAAGCATTCATGCAATTATTAGCACATTTCTATCCACCGCATCCCGCTGTCATAGGCATTCACCCTAGCGCATTCATTGCAGAAGATGTCTTGATCGGGAAACAAGTATCAATCGGACCATTTGTTGCCATTCAATCTGGTTCCAAGATTGGTGACCATTGTGTCATCAAAAGCCATGTTGCTATTGGTCACAATGTCTCTATTGGTGCGCACACATCACTCCATCCGCATGTCGCCATTTATGATAATACTAAAATTGGCGACAGAGTGACTATTCATGCCCATGCCGTCATTGGATCAGACGGATTTGGATACCTATATGAACATGGCAAACACCAAAAGATTCCACATGTGGGGTCAGTTGTCATTGAAAATGATGTCGAAATAGGGGCTTCGACCATGATAGATCGGGCCACTTTAGGGCATACTTCTATTGGAGAAGGCACAAAAATTGATAATCTGGTGCAGATTGCTCACTCAGTCAAATTAGGCAAGCATAATATTTTATGCGCATTCACTGGCATTGCTGGAAGCACGAGAAGTGGCAATCACGTTACTTTCGCAGCAAATGTTGGTGTCAGCGATCATGTTAAAATTGATGATGGGGTCATTCTTGGAGCAAGGACCGGCGTTCCCCCTAAAAAGCATCTCAGGCAAGGAAACATCTATTTAGGTAATCCTGCACGGCCCAAAGACAAGGCACTAGAACAAGAATTGGCTGTCACACGAATTCCATTTATGCGCAAAAATCTGCAGGCATTAAGTGAAAAGGTCGCACAATTAAGTGAAAAAATAGCTCATATTGTTATAAAGGATTCGAAAGAATGAGCAAACCATTGATCTTAATCGATGGCTCATCTTATTTTTATCGCGCCTTCCATGCATTGCCTCCCTTAAAAAATAGCAAAGGCCTACCCACTGGCGCCATTTATGGCGTCGTATCCATGATAAAACGGTTGATAAAAACGTATCAACCTACCCATATTGCAGTGGTTTTCGATGCGAAAGGCAAAACTTTTCGCGACGAATGGTATCCGGAATACAAAGCGCATCGCGCCCCAACGCCGGAAGAACTCAGTGTACAATTTGAACCATTACAAAAATTTCTTTCCGCGATGGGGCTGCCCCTTCTGATCATTCCGGGAGTTGAAGCAGATGATGTGATTGGAACGTTGGCTCTTCAAGCCAGCCAATCCGGCATGCCAGTATTGATTTCTACCGGCGATAAAGATATGGCTCAGCTAGTAAATGAGCATATTACGCTGGTCAACACCATGAGTGATCAAATTCTTGATGTTGCAGGTGTCAAAGCCAAGTTTGGCGTATTGCCAAACCAAATTATCGATTATCTCACATTGACAGGAGACACCTCCGACAATGTTCCAGGCGTCACCAAATGCGGACCAAAAACGGCTGCATCTTGGCTGGAAGCTTATGGGTGCTTAGATGCTATCATCGAGCAAGCCTCAGAATTCAAAGGAAAAATAGGCGACTATTTGCGTGCAAGTTTAGCGCATTTACCCTTATCAAAACGCCTAGTCACGATAAAAACCGATGTCCCCTTAGCGGTACTACCCGGTGACCTCAAACCACAGTCTCCGGATAATGTCCAATTATTGGCTTTGGCGCAAGAATTTGAATTTAAAAATTGGCAACGGGACAATCCAACTGAAACCAGCTCACCGCCCCCCCTGCCTTCACAACCTCGCGCCTTTCCATTCTTAACCATTACTACTCAAACAGAATGGCAGCGCTATCTGCAAGCGCTTGATCAAGCAACATTGATTTGTATCGATACCGAAACCACCCATCTGGAACCGATGTTAGCAGAACTAGTCGGCATCGCCATCCAAGTCGAAGGGCAAAAACCTGCGTATATTCCTTTGCTCCATACTGATGGCAGCCAGCAATTATCACGGACAAACGTTATCAACGACCTCAAACCTTATTTAGAAAATCATCATATTGCTAAGTTAGGCCAAAATTTAAAATACGACAGTATCATCTTCAGTCATTACGGGATCCATCTCCAAGGCACGTTGTATGACACGATGTTGGAAGCTTACCTATTAGCCAGCGCAGATCGCCGGCATGATTTAGATACGTTGGCAGAAAAGTATTTACAGCACACTACTATACGCTTTAAAGATATTGCAGGCACCGGAGCCAAGCAATTACGCTTTGACCAAATTCCAGTAACAGAAGCGGCACCCTACGCAGCAGAGGATGCCATGGTTACGCTCCAACTCCACCATATTTTATATCCAAAGCTATCATCGCCATTACAGAATCTATTGCTTACGCTCGAAACGCCACTAATCCCCGTACTGGTAGATATGGAACGGCATGGCGTCCGCATTGACCAAGTTCGTTTAAGTCAGCATGGTGTGCGCTTGAAAGCACGTTTATTGGAATTAGAGCAGCAAGCCATTCTCCTCGCCGGCAAACCATTTAACCTCAACTCGCCAAAGCAGCTACAAACGATTTTATACGAAGACTTACAGATCCCCATTCATAGCAAAACACCCACAGGCCAACCCTCTACTGCGGAACCCGTTCTGCAAGAATTGGCTCTAAACTATGAATTACCTCAAATCATTTTAGATTATCGAAGCTTGAGTAAATTGGTGTCAACCTATATTGACGCGCTACCCAAAAAGATCAATCCGAAAACCGGCAGAGTCCACACTTCATATAATCAGGCTGTGGCCGCTACCGGACGCTTATCTTCTTCTGATCCGAATCTGCAAAACATCCCCATCCGAACCGAAGAAGGGCGCCTGATTCGTCGCGCATTCATCGCAGCACCCGGGAAAACCCTGATCAAAGCAGATTACTCACAAATTGAATTACGGATTATGGCGCATCTTTCGCAAGATCCTCAACTGATTACAGCCTTTAATGCCGGATTGGATATTCACACAGCAACCGCGAGCGAAGTTGCAGGCGTACCACTTGCTGCAGTGACATCTGAAATGCGGCGCCAGGCCAAAGCAATCAATTTTGGACTGATTTATGGTATGTCAGCATTTGGCTTAGCCAAGCAATTGGGCATTGAACGGCAAAAAGCCCAAGCGTATATTGACCATTATTTTGCGCGCTATCCGGGCGTCCTTGCCTATATGAATCAAACTCGCGCATTAGCACATCAACAAGGCTATGTAGAAACCATTTTTGGCCGACGCTTAGATCTTCCTGACATCAATGCCCGCGGAGCTCTGCAACGCAAAGCTGCGGAACGTGCAGCAATTAATGCGCCCCTCCAGGGTACTGCGGCTGATTTGATTAAAAAAGCCATGCTGGTACTCTATAAATGGCAAACCGAATTCCCGTCTCCCAGTCCTGTCACCATGATCATGCAAGTCCATGATGAATTGGTTTTTGAAGTTGATAAAACTGCAGTGGATAGCGTTCTCCAGCCCATTCAAACCATGATGGAATCCGTCGTCACATTGGCAGTGCCACTGATTGTTTCTATGGGAGTTGGCGACTCATGGGACGAAGCCAATTCTAATTTATAGGGTCTGTTGGCAATTCGGAAAATACCATTCAACTCTGTTATGAAGATCTGCAAACAGAAATACAAAGTACCACTGAGTTGAACACTTGAAAAAAATAATAAAAAACATATAATATGACCAATATTTTACCAACACACCAAGGTGTTTCTATGCCATTATCTAATGAGAAAATCGTATTGGACCAGAAAAAGGCTTTCATTCGAGAATATATAGCTTGATTGAAGCAAACCAATCAATTTTTTGAACAGCGTTTTCTTGAAACATGGGATCGGAGTTTACATTCTAATAATTGTAAAAAAACACAGTTATTGTTCGCTTTTGTTCACTATATCAGTATTCGCGCCATGAAAAATGTGATCTTGAATTTTAATAGGGCTGGTATGGTACAAGATCAGCAGCTATTCAAGTTATATCATTCGCAGCAGTCAATAGAACCTTATGTACAGATTGAGCAGCCCCGTGTTTTTTCGTTTGCAATGGCAAAAAAATTGTTGGATGAACTCGGACATACGCAAGCATTGACTACGGAGCAATATGAGCAAGCAGCTAAAGAATTTTCGGGAAGTTTAAAAATGCTCAAACTCTCGGAGCCTTATAAAACGACGCATCAGCAATTTCAGCTTGCCAAGGCGGACTTGATGCAATCGGTAAAAGATAACGAAGATATGACATTGAATCGATTTTATCGCTTGCGAATGGTGGGTATACTGGTTGCAGTAGCGGTAGTAGCTTGTATTGCTATCTATGCCAGTGTGTTTACTTTGGTTCTGAGTGGCTGCGGTGTTTTCGGCGCTGGTTTCTTTATTCATACAAAATATAAGAATGCATTGAGCGTGTCATCAAAAACTTTTATACCACAAGCTTTTCCAGATGATGAGCTGCAAGCTATGTTAGGTGAAGATTTTCAATTTCCGCAAAACGAGTTTTTGAATAGGGTTGATATACAAGTTGATTCTTGGGTACAAGGATTTTTAATTGAAGATAGTAAGGGTGGGGATCCAAGGCTTTTGATTGAAGAGGGAAAAGTGGCAAAGCTGTCCGAAGACAATGCCCAGCCAACGGAACAGGCAGACCGGAAACGAGAAGTTTTGGCGATCATGGGCTCGGTCATCAACACGAGTAGACCATCCTCACAATTTTCACAGATAACAGGAGGCTATCTCAGAAACACTCACTTTCGTATTACGGATGGCGATCAAAGTACAGTTCATCCTGGTGGGCCATTAAGGATTACGAATGGTTAGAGCTTTATGGAGATTTGATTTTTGTGTCTATGGTTTCAAAAATATGAGCCATAGGCACTAAAAAAAATAGACTAAACCTAACATTTTGAAAGATCAGGGGTTATATATATATGAATCCTTCGAGACCTTACCTTATAATAGCCCATGACTTTGCATCCAGTCATTGCTCACAAATTTAGTCAGATAATTTCGAGTAGAATCAGGTAAAATTACCAAGCATACTTGATCAGCTGTTAAAGACTGAGCAGCTTGTAAAGCAGCGCTCATCGCAGCACCGCTTGACCCCCCAACCAGGAGCCCTTCTTCACGCATCAAGCGCCTAGCCATCACAAAAGAATCTTTATCAACCGTCTTAATATAACGATCTACATACGAATTTTCTAATACGTTGGGGAAGAAATCGTACCCAATTCCTTCTACCAAATAAGGCTTGACTTCATCTCCCCCACCCAATATAGAGCCCACCGGATCCACACCCACAATTTGGATAGCAGGATTATACTCTTTCAAACGTTTCCCAATTCCCGTAATCGTTCCACCCGTGCCTACTCCCGCTACAACCATATGCAGATCTTTACCAAAATCCTCAATAATCTCTTCTGCCGTACCATGATAATGTGCATTCGGATTATCGGGATTGCTGTATTGATCTAAAACGTGAGAATTAGGGATCTCTTTGTGTAAACGTTTGGCCAAAGAAATATTGCTACCCGGATCATCCGAGCTTAGCTCAGCAGGCGTACGATAAATTTTTGCACCGAGACGACTGAGGATAGTTTCTTTTTCTTGACTAATTTTATCAGTCATAGTGATGATCACCTGCAAGCCTAACACGGCCCCTGCAAGAGCAATCCCAATCCCAGTATTACCTGAAGAAGGCTCGATAAGGACATCACCTGGTTTGATACGCCCAGTTTTTAATGCAGTCTGCACCATCCGATATCCAATGCGATCTTTGATAGACCCACCCGGATTCATAAATTCACATTTCACATACAACTGGCACGCCAACTCAGCTCCAATTCGATTAATTCTCACTGCAGGCGTATTTCCAATAGTATCCAAAATCGAATCGTATTTCATATGATCGCTCCATGTCTTGATATCGGCTATGAGACTTCTCTCCTGCTAAAAACAGTTTGTGGTAAATCACTATATTTTGCAATGTAGCAGGTAAATTTTTTAACCAATACAGATTAAATGGGGGGGTTTAATAAATTGATGCACCGTGATACTATATTTAGACCAATGTGAGTAAAATATAGAAATACGCGTATTTTACCCCCCATCTCAGTCAGATAATGCCATGAAAAAACTACCCTTTTTCAAAAAAAAAACCCCAATAGCCCCAAGAGAAATACAGGTTGCTAGCAATTTATCAAATTTAACCAATGAGTACCAAGCAGAAGAGCTTGCGATACAAATTACGCCCACACCATCTCAGGCATCGACTCCAATACCGGTGAAAACATTAAAAATATTTGCGGTGCCTATTTTTGCGGTTTTTTCATCTTTATCTCTGCCAATTTTAATTATTCTGATGAGTAGAACCCAAAATAAACACAGCAACCTATCGCTAGAACAAAAAATATTGGAACCCTTGGTACCTTATCTATGTCTTGTTGCCCTAAGAACTTGGCTACTATGGAATAGCGTGGGGCACCGCCTGAATGGTCGAGTAGATGCTACGATCCAGCCCCCCGATGATCAGTCCGAAAATGCCCCAGCACACGTGACCATTGCATTAATAGCAAACACTGCTAGTTTTACCAATGCGTTATTGACTGCCTTTGTTATATTATCAAATGCACCACCAGGGCTGCTATGGGCGGGCTCGATTACTGTAGGTACGCTCAATTATACAAAGGATTTTTTTACTGAAGTGGTAGATGCATTTCGTAAGCATGTAGAATCTAGAAATAAAATCGGTCAACGAATTAAACCTTTTTTCAAACAAAACCCCATTGATAAAATGACCAACTCTGCAGAATATTTCGGCTTAGTCTTACGTGAAATACTGCCTATTACGAGCGGAGTCATTCGGTCCCAAGTGACTACTCAAGCAGCAGCATCTTTCCTTGCAACCAGAGTATCAGGCCATGCAATATCTGCCATTAACATACCCGTTTGGTTGCTTGTTTATTGGTCCACTGCGTATTCCACTCGATTTGACCTCGTTCAATTTAGAGACAACATTAAAGCAACAGGCAAGCAATTTGTGATAGACAATACCCTTTCTCAGTCTTCCCACCGCCCCTTAAGATTGATAGGGAAAATAAGCAGTGGACAAATCCTAATTGACCTATTGCAAAGGCTAAGGCTTTCGACATCAGGGAGCGTCAATGTTACTTTGATGTTCACCATCATTGGCCTGGCAGCGCTCATACAAAAGGCTTTACATACCTATGTAAGTAGCACCAATTCTGTTGAGGTAGAAGCAGGCAATGAAGGCATTGTAATGAATTATGCTTTTACTCAACGCACAGCCGCGCGACTGGCTCCCAAAATTGAGATTGGTATTGCTTGTGTTGCGATTTCGCTGGGTGTAGTAGGTACCTTTGCAAGATCTGCAATATTACATAAACAAGCCCGGGATACCGTTCAAAACCAGGAAAATCATCAAATTGCTGTAGCAGGCAGCGATGAAGAAGAAAATAATCAAGCTGAAATGATGTTGTCGTAAAATAACTTATTCTTGTTTATACTGTAGCACTGGTCGATTTAAATTACATATACGAGCGTCCCTTTTGCTTCTCTTCTACAATTTATTCATACAGTTAATCCTAGCCCCAATCAAATTTGTCTTACGGCGCTACCATATTCGCCAATGGGAAAACAGCATCCAACTTAAAAAGCATTTAAATACTTTAGATGCCATCAGTCAGCCCATCAATGGCTTTGAACTCTCACGACAAGCACGTGAACACACCGACGCATATGAATATGTATATGGAGAAATCAATAGCAAATCATTGATTGCATTACTCTCTCTAACCCACCCCGATTCATCGACCGTTTTTTATGACCTAGGAAGTGGGACGGGAAAAGCGGTATTGGCCTGTGCCATGGTGTTTGATGTGAAAAAATCTTGTGGCGTTGAATTATTCCCTCTTTTAGACGCAGCGGCCAAGCAGCAATTAGCGCAATTAGAATGTATTCCAGAATATCAAGAAAACGCACAAAAAATTGTCTTCATGTGTGACAATTTTCTTACAGCTAATTTGGCGGATGCGACCGTTATTTTCGTTGCCGCCACCGGTTTATTTGGCGACACCTGGGAGCAATTAAATCAACGTCTCGAGCAACTTAGCCATAGACCTATTATTATCACGACGAGTAAAAAATTGCTGTCTCCTCAATTCAAAGTGCTCCATCAAACACGAGTACAGATGTCTTGGGGTGTCGTAAATGCTTATATTCAACACACTCTAATTGACTCATAAACTACATCAGGTTATGCTCATCCACATTTCGTTCAAAAGGATTTAAGATATGTTGAAATCAGAGTTGATTACACGTTTGGCTGAAAAAATACCCCATATTCCAGTACGCACTATAAACAATGGCGTAAATCATTTGATCCAACTAATGAGTGACGCTTTAGCCGAAAATCAACGTATTGAAATTCGAGGTTTCGGCAGCTTTTCAGCCAAGCATCGTTTAGCTCGGGATGCGCACAATCCGAAAACCGGCGAAAAAATGCAAACAGCAGAAAAATTTAGTCCTCATTTTAAACCCGGTAAAGACCTACGTGACCGAATCAATGCGTCTCGCGAAAGTCACGGGCTCCATCAAGAAGACGTAGCAGAGTAAGTCCTGCCTGTAATTTGACGCACTAATCCGAGCCGCAGCTCGGATAGTAACTATCACTAATAACACTAAATTAAGGATTTTTACCCATGCCTAGGTAGTAGGCAAAGTCACACCAATTTGTCCTTGATACTTTCCTTTGCGGTCGCGATACGACACCGCGCAAACTTCATCTGTTTCTAGAAAAATCATTTGCGCAACGCCTTCGTTTGCATAAATCTTAGCGGGTAAAGGTGTCGTATTAGAAAACTCTAAGGTCACATGTCCTTCCCATTCCGGCTCTAAAGGCGTCACGTTCACAATAATCCCACAACGCGCATACGTCGATTTTCCCAAACAAATCGTCAACACATTGCGTGGAATTTTAAAGTATTCCACCGTACGCGCCAAAGCAAATGAGTTAGGAGGAATAATACAAACATTCGATTGTACATCCACAAAACTACTGGCATCAAAATTTTTCGGATCAACAATTGCAGAATTAATATTCGTAAAAATTTTAAATTCCGTCGAACAACGTACATCGTATCCGTAACTCGAAACACCATAAGAAATGATGCGCTCTGCATTTTGTTCTCGAATTTGATAGCTGGAAAAAGGCACAATCATTTCATGCTCTTTGGCCATGCGTTCAATCCATTTGTCCGATTTAATTGTCATAAGATCCCCTTAGAAATAAACGCCTATTTGTAACATTACGGTATCAGCAGTGCTGCCACTCCCTACACTAGTGGTATTTACGGAACCAGTAGGTGCAGCACCATTCGCATAACAATTTTGACCATAATCAATATCATGACGATATTCTAAACTTTCTACAGTGTCTTTCCAAACTGAAATATTATACACCGCATTGATTCTTTGGCGCGGCAAATTCAAAGCCAAAGCTTGATTTGACCACTGCCATGATACACCGACTGAAGAAGGACGTTTGAAACTTTCAAATGTCGCACCGCCTTCTAATTGAAACGCCTGAGGCTGTGCACCCTTTCCATTAAAACTTAAGTCACTAACAGGAAATGCGCTCGTCGCGGTCACCCACTCAGCAGTGATGCTATACCGATCAAAACTCGTGGAAATATGTACCCCAGCTGCGGGGATCTGTTTGACATCTTCGTTTCCATTCGTTGCTGAACCAAATCCACCAAATGTCCCGGCCGTCCCACCAGATGATTGAAAACCATTGGCATCATTCACAGAACTCACAAAACTAGCCCCTATCTCAGTAATCCCATCCCATAAATTCGCTATGTATCCCAAATTAGCACCCCCCACAGCCGTGCTTCCTGCAGTGGCCTCACCTCGATAACCATATACCGCTGCAAAAAGACCCGAGTCTTTTTGTGATTTGTAACCCAAGATGATTGGTCGGGATTTGATCCGGGTTAACATCATCGGCAAAGTTGCACTCACCATCGAAGTAGAATACCTACCGAATGGGACGTAGAGTTGCCCTAAAGTACTATAAAAAGGTGAGCGCTCCAGATCACCAATGTTCACAAATCCCATATTAAGATTCATAGCGGAGTTGGTAACACGTGGCATGCCATTTGCAGGTGGGGCTGCGTTATAAGCTAATGCCATATATGCTTCGACATTTTTGTTCAATATAGCTGCAAGATCTAATTCACTAGAACCCAAATTCCAATCGGCATCTGCCTCATCAAAATAAAGGCGACCAATAGAACCGAAGGGCACAACCGCACCACTCAGTGCCAAAATTGGTCGATCAGGTTGCGCGTAGCCCATTTTAGTATAAGCGCGCTCCAAGCTCCGTCGTTGCTGCATCAAACGAATGTCACGATTAATACTCGAAATATTGACGATATAATCCGAGCCATCGAATGCCGGTCTACTTCCTAAATAGGGAGAAGAAATCACGGGAGTACCCGCGATATAAGTCAATACATGATCTCCGGTCACCAACGCCGTAGGATAAAAATCTGCAGATTCAGGATCCACATCTACGGCAGTATGTACTTGAACGGGCGTAGATTCATACTCCATTGTGGGAATCAGGGTTTCCTGATTAGATTTCATCTCCGACACAGGAGGCACAGAGGATTTTTTGATTACTTTTTTCTTACGGTGAAAGCGCAAATGACTCGATTTATTCGCCTGCACATCATCACTTGACGCTACGTTTTTAGGTAATGAGCCACCTTGCGTTTGTAATGCAATAGTCTGCTGTCGCAACAGTGCCATTTGTTGCTGCGAAATAACATCTTCATCCTGTGCAGCATAAGACAGGACGCCAGTTGAAAGTAGCAAAATAGTCGCAATGTGTTTCATTATTATTCCCCATATGCATGAAAATTTCACGAGACCAGTTTCCAATAGGTAAGGAGGTCAATTGCGAAGATGGTTCGTTGAAAAATCAGGTATTATTATTAGTTTTGTGATTCACGAAGGGTTATCTTTCTATGCGGTTCCTAAGGCCAGTTGTATCCAAAACAGCCGCATTATACGATCCAAATCAAAAACTAGCTAGAAAAAAAAGGGGAAACTTAAAGCAAGATTTTTAGGGTATTTGACCCAACACAGCACCCAATTTTCACCGTCCTCTGGAGGCGACTAAAACGCAAGAGGGCGGACATTATGGGACGGCTGTAACCCCGCCCAGATTGTTTTCTGATGGAGGAAGGTTGCCCATTTTAAAAAATGACATGGAAACCAGACCGCTGGTAAATCCTATCGCTGCATAATAAAGGCTTAAGTATAACGGCGCTGTTTGCCCGAGCAATGCTGTGCCCAACTGCATGGCTACAGGAGCTAGTCCAAACGCAGTGGCAATCCCCACGTTAAGCGCCAAACATAAAGCAATCATAGCCAAAATGGCAAAAATCACCGCACTCATCCACAGCAAATAAAATGAGCAGTTGCTTCTAGGGCGTCCTGGAAGCGCTGGATTGCGTAATGGCAATAGCTCAACCCGTTGTCTAGCTGCTAGTGGGTCACTCACCGCTTCACTTGCTGCAGAATGGGGTCCTACACCCACATGATTTCTCAATAAGACATTGTCTGTTATCAACAGTTGTTCATCCAAACCTGGCTCTATCACGGGGTCTTCAGATTCGGAATCAGAATTTTCGTGCGCATTATCTCGATCTGGCTGCGCTGGATCAGCGGCAATGTCCCCTAATTCAGCCGCGGCATACTCTAGATCATCCTCATCCCAATCACTCCATTCTTGGTCAGACAGATCTGAAGCAATAGACTGATCATCAGTCTCATCAGCATCGACCAGATCTGAATCAAATTCAGCAACCGGATTAGTTGGTGCATAAATGATTCCCGCTTCTTCATCAGCTATCTTGATAACATCGCGAAAAGTTGGGATAGGCTTCAGCTTATTTTCTAGCGCGTAGGTTCGTTGCTCTTCGTAAACTTTCACCAACTGCGTTGCACATTCGTATCCAATTTTGCTAGCAATGATATCTATCATCTCATCGCGCGGATAAGGGGGAAGGGTCACCGTCATAAGGCGTCGTGACAAAGCATTACTGGGCGCACGTCTGCCAGACAAGGTAATGGGATTCTGAGTCCCGATAATCATAAACCCTGGGCGCTGTGGTCGCTTGCCTTTTAAAGTTTGGCCCATTAATAAACTATTCAGCAACCGCTCCATCATAGGCGAACTGTTAATTTCGTCAATCACCACGATGGAGCCTTCATCAAACGCCTGATGTAATAGTTGGATTTTCTGGGTCATATCCATATCAACAGATAAGCGATAATATCGGTTCCCATCTAGCTGACTAGGGGCGGAGTAATGCGTTTCAGCGTAACCACATTGTTTAAGTAGTGTTGTCACCAACTCACTTTTCCCAATGCCCGATTCTCCCTCAATCACGATACCGCCTAACCCGCCGTAACGCTGTGCGTCATGCGCCGCAAACTCACTGCGCTTATAGCTGCGCAAAGACAGTAGTTCGGTCAACTGGTTGACAAGCGGTTGCCGCGAAGCGGTCAACCTAAAATCAGTTTGTGGCACATTAGGATCGCGCAGATCTAGCGGAGGCAAAGGGTCTGGGTCAGGAAATTGATGTGAAAAACTGCTTTGGTATAATGTGGGTACCAGATGTTTTGCAACGTGATACGCATAATATGCGGCCACGCGCTTTATAGGTACGTCTGGATTCCGGGCATGATAGGAGAGGGTCAACAATGCCATCATTTGTAATTCACGCGCAGAAATCAGCACATCCTGTGTTGATCGTGCACATAAAAACGCATAAACCTCTAACCATGGCACGCTCACTTCTGGCGCTAGCCCTAACAATTCCTCTGGAAATACTGGCTTGATAATCCGCTCATAAATATATTCCGGCGGCATCGGATTGAACACCAAAGCATTACCATGGGTATGGAATAACTTGGCTAATTTGCGTTCATCACCATAATTCAAAGGGTTGCCGGCAAAAATAATTTTGTGATTTTTCGTGAGCGGGTAATAGCTGCCTTCGATGACAATGCCAGGCGGGTCATTCAAAAGACCTTCTAAATTACTCCATTCTTGGAAATTGGCTTCATCAATAAAAAGTAGTTTTCTGCGTCGAGATTTGCTGAGTGCCCAGCGCTTTAAAGATTGTTCCCCCCGGTATAATTTACCTTGTTTATCGGTAAACATTTTTTCTACAAATGAGGTCTTTCCAACCGAGGTAAGACCTGTGAGAAAGACATAGGGTTTATGCTTCAAACGAGTATTCACTGCTTTGATCCGATCTTTGTCAAAACGCTGAGCAATATCATGACTTTGTGCCCAATCAATCGGAGAGATATGACTATGGGGAGGCAATCCTTCCATCCCTTGCCATGGATTGGCTTGGTCTAGGCGGGTCTTCAGTCGGTTCAAAGATTCTTGTTGTAATTGAGTTAGAGTTAAACGAGTCTGCGTTGCAGGAAGCTCTAAAAGCGCCAACTTTTTAGCAACTGTCACCGTATGCGTAAGTGTCGGCAACGCCATTTGTTGCGCTTTGTTATCTTGAACTAAAATAAGTCGGCCCGGGGCTTCGCGACCGCTAAACCGTGCATGGATAAGTTGTGATAAATGATCAAGTAATTCTGGAGAAAATTTACCCTTCAGGATCACCTGTTCACCGCGGGATAACAACTCCAATAAAGCCGCATCTTTCTGTTTGAACTTAAACAGCAACGCTCTTTTATCAAATTTATGCTCAATACGCGTCAACAAATCCGGCGCTTCATAGTCTGAGACATCGAGTACAATCCAAGGTGCGGAAGATTGCTGTATCATCGCTACGGTGCTATCAATATCAGTACTGGCAATCACAGCAGTCTGCAGCTGACTTAGCGTGACCCCATCAAAATCCAAGTGCCCAGACTCCGCAACAACCGGAGTCTCATCCCAGGGCAATGCAATAGAGTCCGGACAATCAATCCGTAATGAGATGTCTTCTTTGGCACAAGCAGTCACCAACATAGCCCAATTATCTTCACTTAAAGCACGCGTGACTTGGACCGTTAAAATACCTCGTTCTTTAGCCGTTTGGATAAGCCCTGGTAGGGGATATAAAGATTCACTCGCATTGTCACATTGATAATGGCCAAAAAACTGCGGCAACAGACTGGGATTTAAAATTTGAGCATCTGGATTAACTGCTCGATGTTGAATACGTTGAATCCCTCTACTGAGTTGAGGCCAATCATAGGCGTCACAGCTAGATTTAAAACAAGTAAAATCCGCTGGGACATCAATGCTTTGCCCTGCATACTGCAACTTTTTATGGACCGCCAACGACTGCCAAAAACGGACAAAGGTTGGATCCCCCCACAGACCGTTTTGAATGGTAATATGTCGCTCATTACGCTCCAGTGCTTTAACCAATTCTCCTTTTTCGAAGTGAAATTGGCCGCGATTGAGAACCCAACGACCAATCAGCTTCGTTTCCCAATCACTAGCATGAAACAGATCAATACTTTCTAGAGTGGCCGAATGTTCTACCGTTTGCACCAGAGAAGGTAGTGTTGCCTGCAATACTTGGCTAGGCAGCGAACATTCGGTCACGCGATGAAAACGTGAATAAAAATCTGAACCTTGATAACAATCCGGCTTATTGACATTGATTAAGCCAACCACCGTTGCTTTTTTCGGAACAGGTGTACTATCTGCACGCCGCGTTTTATCTAGTAGACCATTTAAACGGACCATATCGTCGGCTTCAAACGCTGCATAATTGACAATCACCACCGGATCATCATCACGATGTGACGTTAAAAAAGCATGGAGTGGCCCACCAGGACCTCGTTTGAGTTGTCCTAGAAAATCACCATTTTCAGTATAGCCAGTCGTCGCCAAAAAGGGGCCTGAACATCGGAGGTCATCTGGAGAATCAATATAATAAACAGGTCGTCCTTGCGAGTGCCAATATTGCTCGAGACTTAAAGATAAGGTGTTAACATCTTGGGTATTGCCCAATTCCACCAAATGATTTTTACCTCGTATCCCCAATTGTTCGTAATACGTTGTGATGGATGGTTCCGAATCAGATTTCAACCAAGTTTCAAGACGTTTTTGGTAATAGAAAGTAGTAAAAAACTCAGAAATCAATTCATCCATTAAGCCAGATAGAATGGCGTGTGCTTGCTGGGGTATAGCCTGATTACGACTAAGTTGCTCCTGCTCAATATGAGCACTAGTTGACATCGCAGCACTGCTTAAAGAAGAGGCTATCTCATCCTCCAAAACTTGCTCAATCGAGGTTGCACCCTCTTTAAGAAAAATGTTTTCTGTGCTTTCTGAGACTTGCTGATCAGAATTGATTGAAGACGACACCGTACCATTAGTCTGCGCATGGGCATCCTGCTGCACGGCCTGCTCATCTGGCACCACGCTACTCTCAGGACAAATATCTTCGGTTGTTTCTGGAGCGTGATTGGGTTGAGGATTATTGGATTCATCTAGGGTTAATTTGGCGGGATACCCACCCAAATCACAAGAAACCCACTGTCCTGCATGTTGGACCTCCACAAACATATGACAGCCATTAGAGATGATGCGTACCGGAACCCCAGGGTACTGATCTGTCATAAAAGCTTTGAATGCACAGGCTCGATGGCGACAAGCCCCTTTTGCTTGAATTTCCATGCAAGTCAAATAATCTTGCCCGGAAAGATCCTGGTCAGGAAAGGACAAAGCCCCTTTCCCGAATGTTTGATAACGCGCAACGTGATAGGCAATATCATCAGGTAAGGCAATAGGAGGAGCAGTGGGAACGGTGATTAACCACTCCACTACGCATGGTTTGCTAGAATTGGCACGAATATAATATAAATTATCCCGACAGGAATACTGTATTTCAACACCGGGGTCAGCATGTACATGTGTCATGATTTCTTGGGCAGACATGGACGGCATGGCTTGCCAATGGGCATCAAGAGCAAAGACTTTTTTCGCATACAGTGCTTTTTGGCCTGCAATAGGCGTTTGTTGTTGCGCCATAGCAAACAAATCATCCGTTTGCACATAGCGAATGGCCTGCTCAGGCGGATTGATCAGGAGATCCCCTGTTTTTTTAATTTCAAAAGCATGATCGATGTCGCAATGTGCTGGATTAACAATCAGGTCTTGATAGACATCGATCCGCGTATTCTGAGCGGCAGGACTTGATTGTCCCGCGTGGACAGGAAAAAAAACCCGTGTAACATGAAACTCAGGCGTATTATCTGCTGAGGTATTAGCATCCATAAATCGATTTTCTTGAGCGCGCGTAGGCGTGGAATATCTTTCATTCCCTGATCCAGTTGCACCCGCTACTCGTCTCTCATTGGAGCTGGATGAGCTGCCTGAAGATGGCCGTGGAAAGGCGTGTTGGCCACTGCTGGCTGTTAGGTCAGGGTCAAGAGCAATGTCTACCACATGCAGTGGAAAGCGTTCATGTAAAGGTCTACCATCTACGATTTTAGCGCCTCGGGCTAACAATCTATCTTTTAAATCTTGATGCTCCGCACTATTAAACTGCAAAGACGAGAATTGCCCCTCAATGCAAGCATCCCTCGGAATATTAGACAATAAATTTTCGAGTTGCGCATGGCTAAATTGTTGCGTATAGCCGAGTTTAATATTTTTAAGTTTCGGTAAAGGAATAAAGCAGATATGAGAAAGCAGAGTTAGTTCAGACAACTGTACCTCTTCGGCATTCACTAATAATTTTGCCAGATTTTCCCTACCAATTTTACAATCACCGTTTAAGGTGACCGTTGTAAGGTTGGAAAAACCAGGGAATTCAGCAGAAGCGGAGAGCCATATACAGTTTGCTAAAACCAACTCTTTTAGGAATATTGCTTCAGCAACAATATGTTTAAAATCCTCAAATTTGGGATTGGAAATTTCTAAAAACTCCAGTTCCGCCAATCTTGGCACCCCCGTTTGAGCGCTAAATTCTAAATTTGGACTCTGTGGTACAGTAAGCCGTTTTAAATGATGACAATGGAGTAAAATAGCCATGAGATCCACCGCTGCCAGGGATTTCGGTAAACTTAAATTCCTAAGATTCGGATTTCGGACACAGATAGGAGGCAAATCCCCTTCGCAAAATGAAACATACCTGAGCTCAACATGCTCCAATTGTCTGCAATCCATTAAAATAGATATTATCGCTCGATCAATATCATTGTATGGCTGGTTAATGATAAATTTTTTCAAATTAGGCAGTGAAAGAGGCCTTGAGCGCGTTTGTGTTAGCATAGGTACTACATGCACATCTAGAACTAAATTGACCAATTTTGGTGTCTGACCGAGTAATGAATGGAGATCTACCGCGTTTGCTTTAAGGCTCGAATCTTTGCGGTCCGTATAAACCAATTCTTTCAATTCAGAAAAATGTAATTGTTCAATAACGATTTGACTAAGGGGTATACACGTCAACGATTCAATTTGATGACTGTTCCAGAGTAGGCTTGCGATTGTGGATTGCGAGATATCCAGAGGCAGATCCACCTGTTTTAAATTTGGAAAATTCATTGGAACAATTAACCCTAATGTAGGAAACTGGACACCTGTCCAAATTAAGGATTCTAAATTTTGCGCATGCTTTAAAAATTCGTCAAAAAACTCTAGCGAACAGCGATACTCTGATGGTCCGATGCACTGCAATACTTTTAAATTGGTTGGGTTACACTCAAGGGGTATGTTGGGCATATCTTGTGTAAAATGAATAGACAATGATTCCAGACTGGGTGACATTAGAAACTTATGCCCAGGCTTCCGCATTAAGTTAGTTGCAGTCACAAGCTCCAGAATTTGGCCTATATTATTTGGCTCGTATGTAAAGCCATCTTTTTCAATTGAAGACTGACGTTGAAATAGAGAAAAAATAAATCTCTCTGCCATCCGCTCCAAAGAGACTAGATTTATTTTAGTGAAGTGTTTTTCTTTTCGTGTCTCCGACACCCTGCCGGAGAGCTCGGGATTGGACAAGGGGATTCGATCAAAAACCACTGATCGGTAGCTTGATGTAAAGTAATTAAAGTAAATAGGATCCTCACTTTCACAGACCCCAATTGACTCCAGTGGCAAAGCCAAACTACCATCACTTAGGAAGTAATGCATCCACACATTATCGACTACATGCAATTGATCTGGCCCTATTCTGTTTATTTGTTGTAATGTTTTCTCGATAATTTTTTCTGGAGATTTGAAGCTGATGTTGCGTCTGAAAGCCGGATCCCATAAATAGAACAAAGTTTCTTGTGTAAGAAGTACTAAATACCCGTTTTGCCAAACATACAAAGAAAAGCCATCCTCTAGCAATTGAGAGAAGCACGCGATCACTTTAAGCGTTTTGAGCTGCGACCAATTTCTCGCAGTATGATCCGCAATCAATAGTTTTTTTGGTTTGAGTACAGGACTAGGATTGGGGTCAATCCAATAGCGTTTATGATTCCCGATGAGTCGAGGTAAAGTAAAATTAGTTTGCGGAATACTAGTATGCTGCTTAGACCCTTCTTTAGGCTTTTCAAATAATGTATCGGGATAAATAATACGAGGCATGCATGCTCTAAATAGCGCTTAATTGGTATTATATTATACATTCAATCAATTATGAAGACAAGGACGGTGAAGCAATAACCTCATACCGCTATAGGTAAGGACCCAGCCCATGATTTAGACAATCTCGAATCAAGTGAATGGGGTATTATTTTTGGCCCTTCCTTAAATAAAAAAAACCCGCCATAAAGGCGGGTTTTCTGAAGTTCAACTACGATTAGGCATTGATAAATTTCAAGTCCAAACCGAAGACGATACCTTGAGCACTGAAGCTAGATGAAGAATTTGATCCAGGAGTGCTGATGCCAGTATGAACATTGCGGAATGCATTGATGTATTGACGGAAGTCATAATTAACATCAAACCCTACAACGCCGAATCCTGTCATATCCCAGTCATAATTCAGACCAAGTTTACCAGCAACTACAGGCGTAATCGCTACAACACTGCTGCTACCTGTTACAGAACCGCCAGAAATAACGTCACCGTATGTCATAGACGATTTAGAGAAACCAGCTAATGCAGATAAATCACCTTTGCCATAAATATCCAAATGGTCAATCAATTCGTACGCAGCTTGTAAACTTACTTCTGGTCCGAAACCATTGAATGTATTTGAATTATTGGCAGTGAAGTTGTAGGCTCCGCCATGAGCAACACCGTCAGTTGTGTACGCAATGTCACCATTCATAGCAACTGCATTAGAACCAGCTACTCTCGCCCACTTCCAACCCCAGCCTAGGTTAGCTGATGTCACATCGCTGAAATCAATGTGTTGTGCGAACAACATATTCACATCATCCATTTTTGGATTAGCAGAGGCTGTTCCACCAATATTAGCAAGAGAAGTGATATAGCTAGTTCTAACCATTTGTGAACCAGAAGTCAACGCTTGGTTGCCGGTCAGAAGAGTCGGGCCAACTGTTTTGTTCTTAGTATTGTTGATGTGATACCAATCAAGAGAAACGCTTTTTCCAGTACCATAATTCATTGCACCGTTAATTTGGAATCCCCAACCAAATCCTGGTCCAACGTTAGAAGACAAATCACCACCATCAGTACTAGCAACAGTAGTTGTTTGATTTCCAGCGCCAAGATTCAACCATAACGCTCTTGCACCGACTTCCCATCCAGAACTTTCACAAGGCATGGTCACAGGAACTGCACTGCAAACAGGACCCATTGTTCCCGCAAACGCAGCACTAGAGCCGAGCGCAAGAACAGCTACCGCTGTTTTTTTCAGATTTAACATAAGATTCTCCACTTTTTTATTATTAATTTCCGTTTATTCAGTTAAAACGCCGTGACTTTATTAAGCTCAGTACGCCATCATCGCTCTAATTTCGAAAACGTACTTAAAACGATTATCAGGCCTCAAACTGCAATTGTCAACAACATCCTATGAAATTTATCCAATCTACTCAAGGACATTCAGAATCACATCATTTACAGATGAGACCTCTGCTAAGACAACAGTATCATAGTTGATATCGCGACAGTCAAGTGTTTTTAAATTTTTTTTATTCCTTGGTTTTATGCCTAAAGATAGCGGGAGTGTTATACTTCTTGCATCCAGTTGACTAGGATTCTCATGCACCCAACATTATCAATTATTCGTCCAGATGATTGGCATGTCCATTTTAGAGATCATCTTTTACTGCAACACACGGTCGCAGCGACTGCCAATCATTTTTCGCGCGCTTTGGTGATGCCGAATCTACAACCAGCGCTGACTTCAGTTGCAACATTATTAGAATACCGGCAAAGAATACTTGCTCATGTGCCCCAGCACCGTTCCTTTCGTCCTTATATGACTTTATATTTAAATAGTACTGTCTCAACCGATGACCTGGCCAGCGCTGCACAAAATCCCGATATCTTGGGCGCCAAGCTCTATCCTGCAGGCGCCACTACCAACTCACAGGACGGGGTACAAGACATCAAAGTCTTATATCCTCTATTTGAAATCATGCAGACTTATGATTTGGTTTTACAAGTTCATGGCGAAGTTACTTACGGAGACATCTTTGAGCGTGAAGACTTATTTATTACAACCCAGTTAATCCCCTTGATGGCCAATTTCCCAAAACTGCGCATTGTCTTAGAACACATATCAACCCGAAGCGCTGTGGAATTTGTCATGCAAGCATCAGCTCAAATTGGTGCGACCATCACCCCCCAACATTTAATGTTCCATCGAAACCATCTGCTAGTCGGCGGTATTAAGCCGCATTACTATTGTTTGCCTATTCTGAAGCATCAAACCGACCAGCAGGCGATTCAACAAGCTGTGCGTTCAGGTCATCCTAAGTTTTTTGCTGGCACCGATAGCGCACCGCATGCGCGCAGTCAAAAAGAGAATGCTTGTGGATGCGCCGGAATATTTTCAGCACCCTATGCACTAGCTTGCTATGCACAAATCTTTGAGGAAATGGATGCACTCCCCAAACTCAATGATTTTTTGTCAAAATTTGGTGCCGAATTTTATCGATTACCGCTTCAAACCGACACCATTACCTTGATCAAAAAACCCCACACAGTTGCTTCCAGTTTGCCATTTGGGCAAGAGCAAATTGTTCCCATTGCTGCTGGCTCGGTACTCAATTGGAGTATCTATGAGTAAGCAACAGGGTAATTTCAAAGATAGGTTTCGGGGTTTTCTTCCTATTATTATTGATATTGAAACCAGTGGTGTTGACCCTAAGGCGTCCGCCTTATTAGAAATATGTGCCGTTTTGTTGGAGATTGACGCAGCAGGATATGTCAAACCCGGAGATTATTTTTTTGAACATATTTTACCATTCGAAGGTGCGCATTTGGATGCGAAATCACTTGAATTCAACCAAATTGATCCGTTCCAACCGTTACGCTTTGCATTGGATGAGAAAACAGCACTGACCCAACTCTTTGTGCCCCTCCAACGCGCGATTAAAAAACAGAGTTGCCAACGAGCCGTGCTGGTTGGTCATAATGCATGGTTTGATTTATTGTTTTTGAACGCTGCCATGAAGCGCTGCGGCATCCATTCCCCTTTTCATGCTTTTACTTGTTTTGATACCGCCACGTTAGCAGGTGTTATTTATGGTCAAACTGTGCTGGCAAAAGCAGCGCAAGCTGCCGGCGTAGCATTCGACGCGAACGAAGCCCATTCAGCGATTTATGATGCGCGAAAAACTGCCGAATTGTTTTGTACTATGTTGAATGTATGGAACGATAAAACGGGGATGTAGATTTACAATATTTTTGACGCTCGATGAAATGTCAAATTTGAGTGAAGGTTGAACAAAAAGCATTTCTGAAAAAGCGCAGCATACATTAAGTATGTGAGCATTTTTCAGAAATGCTTTTCGTTCAAGATGCGCCAAATATGGCGTTTCCTTGAAAGGTGCTGAAGTGGTTACAGCTTATCAGCATTGGACGCTAAATACGCAGCCACACCTTCTGGAGAAGCTTTCATACCTGCTTGTCCTTTTGTCCAACCAGCAGGACACACTTCACCATGTTCTTCATGAAACTGAACCGCATCGACAATCCGAATTAATTCATCCACATTCCGTCCAATAGGCAAATCATTGACAATTTGAGACCGCACAATCCCGGCTTTATCAATCACAAAAGCCGCGCGCAATGCAATACCAGCCGCAGGATGTTCAATACCATAAGATTGGCAAATGGCATGTGACATATCTGCCACCATTGGATAGCTAACTTGCCCAATCCCGCCTTTATCAATAGGAGTATTGCGATAAGCATTGTGCGTAAAATGTGAATCGATAGAAACCGCTATCACTTCAACCCCTCGTTGTTGAAACTCCTTGATGCGATGATGCAACGCAATCAATTCGGAGGGACATACGAAAGTGAAATCTAATGGATAGAAAAAAACTATCGCATATTTTCCTTTGATATAGTCATGTAAATTAAATTTGTCGATGATTGTTCCATCTGCTGCCACAGCAGGCACCGTAAAATCAGGTGCCGCACGACCTACTAATACACTCATGTTACTCTCCTTTGACGGGTCCATTGACAATTCTAATATGTCAACAGCCCAAAATAATTACTTAGCACCTTGTAATAACGGCTCCAACTCACCAGCCGCATACATTTCAGAAATGATATCGGAACCGCCTACCAACTCTCCGCTCACATACAGCTGAGGAAAAGTCGGCCAGTTTGCATATTGCGGCAAAACTTGGCGAATATCTGGATTAGCCAACACATCCACAGTAGCAAATCCGACACCGCATGCTTCAATACATTGTACTGCTCGAGCAGAAAATCCGCATTGAGGCTGTTTAGGACTCCCTTTCATATATAAAAGGATAGTATTGTCAGCAATCTGTTGTTTGATTTTTTCCATCGTACTTTGAGCATCGTCTACCACAATTCAACCTCTGTCTATATAAAACTTGAGAAATTATGACGAAACTCTCCGCAGATAGCAATATTAATATAGTACGCATAGCCACCAAATAATCATTGCAGTAGTATAAAGTTCATGCTATTAATTTCGTTTTAATTTTAGGAGCTACTCATGGTATTTAAATTGCCGGAATTACCTTATGCATTAGACGCCCTTGCACCGCACATTTCCAAAGAAACTTTAGAATACCATTATGGAAAACATCACAACGCTTACGTCACAAATTTAAATAAACTACTAGTAGCCGATACGGCCTTTGCATCACAATCATTAGAGAGCATTATCAAAGGTTCCAATGGAGGCATCTTTAATAATGCAGCCCAAACATGGAATCATACCTTTTATTGGCATTGTCTCTCTCCTCAAGGTGGTGGTCAACCTACGGGTAAACTTGCAGATGCCATTCAGAAAGAATTTGGCTCTTTTGAAGATTTTCAAGAACAATTTACTCAAACTGCCCTCACTACGTTCGGATCCGGTTGGGCTTGGTTAGTCCAAGATGCTGAGCAGAAACTGAAAATCGTCAGTACTTCCAATGCAGGTTGTCCACTCACAACAGAATTCACACCTCTTCTTACTTGTGATGTATGGGAACATGCTTACTATATTGATTATCGCAATGCACGTCCTGATTATCTAAAAGCATTTTGGGCATTGGTCAATTGGGAATTTGCTGCACATCATGCAGCAGATTTTAAAGCCTAAGGATCTATGCTAGAAATTATTTATTTTTTGCTAATCGGAGTATGTACCGGGATATTATCTGGATTATTCGGCATAGGGGGCGGTATCATTACCGTGCCCGCGCTCATTTTCGTCCTCCAGCTTCACCCCGTTTTCCATGCAGCAGATACCATGCATATTGCGGTCTGCACGTCACTCGCGACAATGGCGATGACCTCTGTATCCAGTGCCCATGCCTATCACCGACGTAACGCTCTGATTTGGCCTATTTTCTGGAGAATTGTGCCAGGATTATGCCTCGGCCTTCTGTTTGGAACTTCTTTAAGTCACCTGTTTAGCAATCAAGTGCTCATCGATCTCTTTGCCGTTTTTCTCATTGCGATGGGCATTCATTTGTTATTCGATGCCAAACGCCACCAATCAGCCACAACCACTTCCGGGTTCAAATCAGATCAGCAAAATTTTTCTGTCAACCAGCAGTGGCTACTCGTTGGGGGAAGTTTTATTGTAGGGAATTTATCTGCTTTGTTTGGCATAGGTGGCGGCGTTCTGCTGGTCCCTCTGTTTTTACAGCTGCGCTGCACTATGCATCAGGCCTCAGGCACTTCAGCACTCTGTGGAATCGTATCCGCATTAGTAGGAGTGCTCCTTTTGTCCAGCCTTCCACAACCGGTATCCCAACTGCCTCACATGTTAGGCAATATCTATTGGCCGGCCGCTTTATTTATTGGCATTGCGTCAGTCATCTGCGCACCCTTGGGTGCGCGTCTGGCTTTTTATTTGAAAACACCCCTGCTGAAACAACTATTTTCTGGGGTCTTATTTATCTCAGCCTGGTGTTTGTTCTAAATCTGACGGTTGTGAACTAGAGCTGCTATTCGGGGGAATGTTACGAAAATCAGATGACGTGGAACCTGATGAAGACGGTGTCAGCTGATAATACTGAAACAGTTTGACTACCCGCTTAACTTCACTCCATTCGCGAGCAAACATAACCACTTTTTCAGCTTGTTCAGGCATGACATCACCCATTAAATACACCACCCGATTAGATGTAACCACTTTAAACTGACCAGGATCAATGTTGGAGTCTGAGACAATTTCCGAGCGAATTTTCGTCGTAATCCAACTATCCAAAATGGAATCACTACTTTCGGTCTCATTCGTCAACGCCAATTCATTATAAAAATGCCGTTTGCCATGCACTGATTGCATCCGCTTATCAACTAATGCGCGTAAAGATTGTGTCGGAACATATCCAACCAATAGTACGTCTCGCTTAAATACCGTAGTCTCAATCGAACAGCCACGACATTTTAACTGGCTATCCCAATACAAAGCCTGCTTTACTTGAGTAAGTAATTGCAAATCACCCAATTTCTTGTACCAATTGTGGCGATCATAGATGACATTCGCGCCTGTCCATACATCAGAAAGACACGCACTTAAACCAATGCAGAGAATACTCACACAGACGGTACGACCCCATAATTTCATCATAAACCTCGCTGACCCTAAACTGTAC
This sequence comes from Legionellaceae bacterium, assembly GCA_018061965.1. GTDB lineage: Bacteria > Pseudomonadota > Gammaproteobacteria > Legionellales > Legionellaceae. The sequence goes on along the minus strand of JAGOTG010000001.1, from coordinate 249,331 downwards.
CATAACCAAATAATGAACGATCAATTACATCACAAAAGCAGTGCAAGATAAATAAATGCATTTCTCTAATCCGTGCGGAAGAATCTCCAGGTATACGCAGCTCAATATCGTGCGCATTCAATTGGTTTCCTAATCCTCCGCCATCTCGCCCAGTCAGTGCAATCACACGCATTTGTTTATCATGAGCAGCATTGATCACGTTGTGCATTGCTTTTGACCGCCCCGCTGTAGTCAATACAATGACCACATCGTTGGCGTGACCCAATGCTTGAATTTGTTGCGCAAAAACCTGATCACTTTGACCATTGTCAGTCATGGCGGTTGCTGCCGCACCGTTTCCAGCCAAATTAATCACAGGTAAGCTAGGGCGCTCCACCTCAAAACAATGCAGCATCGCAGTAGAAAAATGCAGGCAATTTGCTGCTGAGCCCCCATGACCCCCTATAAAAATTTTACCATCATTCAAGAGACAATCGACCAAACGTTGACTCGCTTGCGCGATAGAATTCGACAACACATCGACCAATGCAATTTTGCCTTCGATATCATGTGCAAACAACGTCCTAACACGTTCATTCAGATTGATCATATGCGCGCTCCATCAGTGCATGCCAAATGCATTTGGAATCCAACAAATCGTTGCAGGATGACCTTGTAAAGTAACCACATCAAACCGACAAGGGTATTGGTCCGATGCGCTATGACATTGTAAATAATAAGCAGCCACTTTCATGATTTTACGTTGTTTTGCGGGTGTCACACTTTCGAGCGCACCGCCGTACGTTGCATCAACCCGAGCACGCACTTCAACAAATACCAAATGGATGCCATCTTGCATGATCAAATCAATTTCACCCATCCGTGCGCGATAATTACTCGCTTTCCAAACCAAGCCTTGGCGCAATAAATACTCTCGGGCCAAGTCCTCCGCAACAAATCCCTTTTGGAGCGACATAGTTTACCCTAATATTTTGGTGATAATCTTATCCAAAGCAGTCAGATCCGCATAATGGATCACGATAGTTCCACGCTCTGCTTCCACTGATTTAACGCGCACATCAGTGTGTAAATGTTGCCCCAATTTATTGATTTGAGACTGTAATATCTCAGAATAGGCCACCCGTGGTTTTTTAGGATTAGCTTGCGTTGCTTTCGCGGCATTAACCAATCGCTCAGTTTCTCGTACCGACAATCCTTTTGCAACCACCAAATTTGCAATACGCTTTTGTTCCTTCTCGGTTAACGTCAATAAACTGCGAGCATGCCCCATATCCAAACTGCCTTGCTCCAAAAATGCTTGGACTTCCGTCGACAGATTCAACAAGCGTAAATGATTAGAGACTGCTGCACGTGATTTCGACAACAATTCAGCAATTTGTTGATGTGACAAACCAAAATCCGTCAACAAACGTTGCATCGCACGCGCTTGATCCAAAGCAGATAAATCTTCGCGTTGTAAATTTTCGACTAGGGCCAATGCAATGGCGGTCTCATCATTTACTTGTCGAATTAGGACAGGCACTTGTGACATGCCTAATTGTTGACAAGCACGCCAACGTCTTTCTCCTGCAATGATCTCATAGTTATCCGCTTGTAATGCACGTACAACCAGTGGTTGCAGTAATCCTTGTTGACGAATGGAGTCAGCTAATTCAGTAATCGTGTCGGCAGAGAACGTGCGTCTCGGCTGATACTGACCGGGACTCAAACTCATAATGGGAAGATATTTAATCTGAGCCTGTTCATCAACAGGCATATTGGGATTGATCTGGACAGCAGCTTGGCTTAATAATGCGGATAAATTTCGGCCCAATCCACCACGTTTTTGACTCATACGGTAACCTCTTGTCGCTTGATCAATTCTGATGCAAAAACCATATAAGCAGCCGCACCGTTAGAGTTTTTATCATATTGTATGGCAGTCAAACCATGACTAGGCGCTTCTGCCAAACGCACATTGCGTGGAATGGTAGTTCGGTATACTTTATCCGCAAAATGTGCCAGCAATTGCTTCGACACATCCGCACATAAACGACTTCGAGCATCATACATTGTTCTCAATATCCCCTCAAGTTTAAGCCGAGGATTCAGAGCATGCTGCACTTGCTTTATGGTATCCAATAAAGCAACCAATCCTTCCATCGCCAAATATTCACATTGCATGGGAATTAACACTGAATCAGAAGCCATGAATGCATTGAGCGTTAATGTATTTAATGCAGGAGGGCAATCAATGATAATATAATCATAACGCGTTAAGACCGGGCGCAATGCTTGCAGTAAAAAACTTTCACGCTGCTCTTTCGACATCAAAGTCACTTCGGCAACGGTCAAATCGCTATTTGCAGGCAACAGATCAAATCCATTACCAGCCTGCAAACACGCCTGTTCAAGCGTACAGTTTTGCAACAACACATCATTCGTCGACCAAACTAAATTGTGTTTATCGATTCCGCAAGCTAACGTCGCAGAACCCTGTGGATCCAGATCAATCAATAGCACATTTTGTTCGGCGGCTTTGAGTGACGCAGTTAAATTAACTGCTGTAGTGGTTTTACCCACGCCCCCTTTTTGATTTGCAACAGCGATAATTTTTGCCATATTTCAGTATCCTTGTATCATTGTTGATATTGTTCAATAAATCACGTCATCTTTAAGACTTCAGCCTCCGTCTTTAAAACCTTAAAAGGAGAAGATGAAACTCATAATCAACTACACAGGAATGACACCGTTCTCATTTTCGAGCACTACACAGTATCGTTCTTTCGCCATTCCGGGTACTTGATAGGGTTCGAGGCTATGAGCATGCGAAACCGCAGACAATTCTATATTCACATTAGGGCCTTTCATCGCCACCCATTTCCCCTGAGGATGCAATAAATGTCGCGTCAAATCTAGCATTGTTTGCAATTCCGAGAATGCACGACTGACTACGATATCAAATAGGGTTTCTGGTTGATAATGCTCTACCCGAGTTTGGACAATGTCCACATTCGTTAAATTCAACACGCGCTGCGCTTCTAACAAAAAGCGGGTTTTCTTGCCATTGCTATCCAGCAAAACAATGCGTTTTTCTGGATAACAAAGCGCCAAAGGAATACCGGGCAAACCTGCTCCCGTACCCACATCCAAAACATACTTACCCGTTATCCAAGGAGCAATCGCCAAACTATCTAAAATATGATGCTCTACCATATCCGCAATGCCATGAACTGCCGTCAAATTATAAGCACGATTCCATTTATCTAATAACTTCAAATAGTCATGACAAGCACGCGCCAATTGATCTCGGTTTCCTGGCACCTTCAAAGCTATCAAACCAGTTTTAATGGCTATTTCAATATCATCCTTGGGAGATAAATTCCGCGCCATTGCAATTTTTTTAATATGGGCTAGCAGTAAAGATAAAGCCGCCGGGGTCACCCCTGAGATCCGCCCAGCTTGCGCCAAAGTTCTAGGCTGCACCTGCGTCAATTTTTGGATCTCTTCAGTGGATAGGCCAGACACTTGTCGATAGTCTATGTCAGACGGCAATTGAGTAGCCTCATGTCTTTGCATTTTTTCAATATCACTACGTTGGCGTTCAATATACCCATCATATTTGGCCTGAATTTCTATTTGCTGCGCAATATCGTCCGCCACCATAGGCAAATTCAAATCGGCAATTTTTTGCAAATCCTGATACTGTACTTCAGGACGCTTCAAAATCTCCGTAGCACGGCAATCATGCTGCATGGGTGTCGTCAAAGTCTCTTGCAAAGCTTGATTGTGCCGAACGCGCACCCAAGTATCCTTTAATTGTTGCTGCAAGCGTTCAATCCCCTCGCGTTTTTCACAAAAAGCTTGCCAACGTGAATCGCTCACCAGACCTAATTGACGACCGATTTCAGTCAAACGTAAATCAGCATTGTCTTCGCGTAATAATAAACGATACTCAGCACGCGAGGTAAACATTCGATAAGGCTCTTGCGTGCCGCAGGTAATCAAATCATCAATCAACACACCGGTATAACCTTCGTCTCGTCTTGGGCTCCATAAAGCTTCTTCGCGCACCCAACGTACTGCATTCAGCCCAGCAATCAGCCCTTGCGCAGCAGCTTCTTCATATCCTGTCGTACCATTAATCTGCCCAGCAAAAAATAAATTCTCAAATGCTTTGGTCTGTAAATAAGAAGTTAATCCTCGAGGATCAAAATAATCGTATTCGATGGCATAGCCAGGACGTGTAATATGAGCATTTTCAAACCCGCGCAAAGTCCGAACAAATTGTACTTGAACATCAAACGGCAAACTGGTTGAAATACCATTCGGATAGATTTCATTCGTGGTTAAGCCTTCAGGTTCTACAAAAATTTGATGCGCCTGTTTTTCTGCAAAACGCACCACTTTGTCTTCAATAGAAGGGCAATAACGTGGACCAATCCCCTCAATAACACCCGCATACATAGGCGATTGATGTAAATTTTGCCGAATAATATCGTGAGTCTGACTCGTTGTATGGGTAATAAAACAAGAAATTTGTTGGGGATGTTGCTGAGGTGTTCCTTGATAAGAAAACACAGGAACTGGCAGATCACCAGGCTGTTCGACCATTTGTGAATAATCTAAAGTCCGACCATCAATCCTTGGAGGCGTACCCGTTTTCAAACGACCAACGGGCAATGCTAATTCTCGTAACCGGTGCGCCAAAGCAATTGCAGGAGGATCACCCGCGCGCCCTCCTGGATATTGATTCATGCCAACATGAATTTTACCACCCAAAAAAGTCCCCACGGTGAGGACAACCGCTCGGGCACGCAAGGTCATGCCCAGTTGCGTCACCACGCCCACCACGCGCTCGCCTTCAATCAAAACATCTTCTACAGCTTGCTGGAATAAGGTCAAATTAGGTTGCGTTTGCAACTTATGACGAATCGCTTGGCGATATAAAACACGATCAGCTTGCGCACGCGTCGCGCGCACAGCAGGTCCTTTGGAGGCATTTAAGATTCGAAACTGAATACCCGCCAAATCAGCGGCATGTGCCATCGCACCATCCAGCGCGTCAATTTCCTTGACCAGATGTCCTTTACCAATACCACCTATAGCAGGATTACACGACATCTGCCCCAGTAAATCCATGTTATGCGTCAGCAATAAAGTAGTCGCGCCCATACGCGCTGCCGCTAGAGCCGCTTCAGTACCTGCATGTCCGCCACCGACCACGATGACATCATAATGTATTGCTAAATTCATAAGATTAGAATGCTCAATTTTTGGTTGATATTATACATGAATTATGCAGATTTACCTAAGCAAATGAACAAGATGGCATAGAAAAACAACGCTCTTCAACTTGCTTACTATACACTTTAGGCGCATTAAAAAAGGTCTGATATTGAATTTGATCCAAGATTGAAGTAGTTTTTACTTCGTCAGGTTTGCATGTTTTGGCCAATTTATCCAAGGCATACGCCAAAGCAGCTGAAGCGGCCAACACGAACACGTACGAAGGCACCATCCACAACGTAGCCGGAGCATAAACCAAGGTCAAGCCAATCAAAGTCGGAATCAAAGCCCGCATCAAAGTCGTTCGCGCTAATTCAAGATACTGATATTGAATCGAGGCGGATTGATAGTCAATTTTGGCCCCTACGTTGACCAGATGCAAATACAAATCATGCATTCTTTTGTCATGTTTGATTTGCGGGGCTTGTAATTTGTGTACTTTTAAATTGTTAAACTCTTTGAAGAACGCTTCTTCTTGAGCTTGCAACGCGACTCTTTCTTCTTTTGCTTGAGCAATTTGTACTTGCGCTCGAACCGTACGGTAAACAATGGTCAACGCCAAACACAAGATAGTCCCGGATTTAGCCAAAAAAACACCTAACGCAACCGGCAAAATCCCGCCTATCAATAAAGACGCACATATTGCAAAAGCCACCAACAACGCTTTGGTATAAATACAGTCCATCCACAAGAAGGTCTTTTTCTTTTGCCAGCGTTGCGTGCTATCTTGCTGTCCTTGATTGACCTCATTCAAGTCAGTTAACCAATCAGCCAATACCGCTTCCTCTGCAGTCAATGTCAAAGTTTTTTGAGTCTTGTTTACAAGATGGTCATGGAGAAGTTGGATTTTTTCCAGAGGGTCAAGAAAATCAAACTCAGGATTTAATCGCAACAACTCATTTTTCACACTATGTGTAATATTTTGAATAATAGTGCTGGTCAACTCATCATACCGAACGCCATATTGCTGCTGGTTTTCTAAATACTTTTCTTCTTCCTCAGCAAAGGTTAAATCGGCCAGATAAATATCCATACACAACAGAAAACAAGTGGAAAAATTTCCTAACCACTCAAATATTCCTGCACCGGTCCACCACTCCAAACACACTAAATTAATCGGGCCCCATACATAGTCATTTAAGATGCGATATTTATACACATCCCAATAAGCGACTAAATAACGAGTGCGATATTCTGCGCGTTCTGCTGCAGTCAATCCTTCCAGCTCTTTTAACCATTTGGGATTATTCCACCAAACATTAAACAATTTCAATGCAAAAAAACTACCGCGGAATAAATATAAAGACCAAGAAATCTGCCCAGGCCAGTAAGTTGTTTCGGCCAAGCGAGTACGCGCGTCCGTTTGTCCCGCATATTCAAGGGCTAAATCCAGATTAGGACGGCCCCAAACCCAGAACAAACGTGTATTATTGCGATCATCAATATATTGAATAAAATCTTTAAACGCTTTTTCATACCATTTATCACTATCCACATTGGAAATAACGGGTTTATGGCGCAATAAATCAGTAAGATCAGGTATACTTGAACCGTTTTTGGTTAATAGCGATTGGCAAGACTCTAGTTTTTCCAGACTGTTTGCATAATCAGTTTTCGAGTCTATTTGCAGCCCGACTTCCTGCTCAATGGCTTGCAAATGCGCAAATAATTGCAAACTAGCCCATAACAAGTCTTTTTCGATCTTAAAAGCTTGCTCACTACCAGGCGTCGTAAAATCGCCTTGATATTTTTCCAAAATATTATCAACGTTGCGTAAGATTTCAGCGCGATAACAATCGGTGTTGAAAAGAGCAACATTATTAAAACAACGAATGGGGGTAACCGTACCTGGAATAAGTGCCGTATTCAGTTCCTGCAGTTGCGCATTCAGCGCAGCCCGCGTCAAATGGCTTGGCGTCAAAGCGCTCAGCATTGACAAATGCTGTATATATCTCTGATTTTCGCCATGTTGACTATGCATTTCAAGCACCCCGGACAATGGGTGACCACCCATGCTGCGACGCAACATAAATAATCACCCAAAAATACACACAAAAACTACTATATGCACTATTTTACTACACATCCGAGTGTAATGTAAATGAAAATATACGTCATGCGCATAATAAATTCATAGTATTTAAAGGCAGTTCATCCATGTGAGTGCCCGCAGGTTAGGCAAAAAGTCTATTGACTCGTTGTGCCATCTAACATCTTAGCCACGCCCTGCCGAAACTGGCCAAATGCCAATATTCGCGACAATTTTTGACTTTTTGTCAAATAAATTACGCCAGATTGATCATTCATCCCAATCGCTGGAAATAACAGTAATTGATTCAATTGGCTAGATAAAACAAAGCTATCCATACCCAAAGCATATAAACGATTATAACTATTTAATTGCTCGGCCCAATGGTGCTGCTGGCCTAGTTGGTGCCTAAAAACCCACGGCATATCACAGAAAATCACTCCATTTAAGTCTCGATCTTTGGACGTATTTTCTATGCCAGAATAAACAGAAGAGGTTGCGTAAATGGGTACGTCACTCGCAAAATAATACCGTAACAACGGCATGATTTGGCGGGCAATGGAAGGATAGGCAACTAAAATGATGACATCAAAATCATGGCGTCGCTTATAAGCATTATCCGAATTTGCAACCGTTTTGGTCGGCCGAACCCGGGCAGCGGTTTCCGAAGCATGTAATAATTGCCGAACACCTGCCGACAAATCGGCTCCTGGGGAATATTGCCAGGTTTCTATCACTTGGCCCTTATAGGCAGACCATTGTGTTGTAAAGGCCTGCACCACCTCGGTCCCCCATTCTCCCGCCGGTGCTATAACCAAAGCTTTAGAATATCCAGATTTGCGCGCTTTTGTTGCTACTTGCCGCGCTTCGTGGGTAGGAGACAACCCAAACTGAAATGCCATTTGGTCTGAAATCCGTGGGGTTTCATTTAATAATATAGTCGGTACCGGATGCGGCAGTTTAGCGACTTTGACAACATCAGGTTTGGTCAGAGGTCCGACAATATAGTCAGCCCCATCCTCTAGCGCACGTTGATACACTTTGTCTGCATCAGCTGCATCCGTATTATAAACGCGGACAGAAATCTTAGAGTATCGATCGCTGGTTTGGTATGCCGCCATAAACCCATCCTGGATGGCTTGGCCTGGACCGCTCAATGGACCAGTCAAAGGCAACATCAAAGCCATCCGTTTAGGAGGAGAAAATAAATGCTCTTCAATTTTGTCCAAAGGGTTAGGGAGTAGAGCATTCGCAGGATGATTAGGATATTGGCCTTGCCAGCGCTCTAGATCGCTGATGATCGAATGTGGATTATGATACGTTTTACGCGAAATGTCGGCCAATTCGATCCAACCCCGCAAATGCCCATTCCCATTAGATTCGGCAACTAGCATGTCTATATCCGCTTGAGGTAGTTTGGTTAAACATAACCATAGCGCCCGCTGATTATTCGTTTTTGCAACCGGATCTTGCAACAAGTAGTCTAATTTGATTCGCTCCACCACCGCTTCAATCAACGCGCCATTTGCTTGATAAGCATAAGCCAACATATCATGGTATTGAATTTGATAAAAAGTCGACAAACCTCTGGGATTTTTAATTGCAGCTAATTTGGTAATCGCTTGTTTGGGTTGATTGCGAATAAGATCTATTTTCGCCAATAATACATTTTTCTCATCGGCCAGTTCTCCACTCATAGGCCCCGCATCTTGCAGGATCGTTAAGCCTTCTGGCCATTGACCATCATAAATTGCACGCCCAGCAGCCATTAACTCCAGCGCTTGCTTTTCTCTCCCTGTTTGATTTTTAGCCATGGCCAAATAGGCTGAAGAGGGCATTGTATAGGGTGTTGTTGATTTTTGTTGATTTAAATGACTATCTGGCCCCATTCGAGTACAATAAGTCAAAAAAAACATGCAACCCAATAAAGCCAGCGCTTGCAACATACGTATGATAATGAGCATGATATTGGTCCCAAATTGCCCCTTGGAGAACGCAGAAGGATAAACTATGATCCAAAGTTCAGCAAGCACATCTGGCACACTATATGTCGTCGCAACGCCTATTGGCAATCTAGATGATATCAGTCTAAGAGCGATCCAGACCCTAAAAGCCGTAGATACCATATTATGCGAAGATACCCGCCATTCGAAGCATCTTTTGGGCCATCTTGGTATCCAAAAACCCTTAGTCGCTTTGCATGCGCATAATGAGCACGAAAAATCCCAAGCTATTCTTCAAGCCTTAATAGCCGGACTGTCCTATGCACTCATCTCCGATGCCGGAACACCTTTAATCTCTGATCCTGGCTATCCTCTGGTGCACGCAGCTCGACAAGCACAGATTCCTATCGTCCCGATTCCCGGGCCTTGCGCATTCATCACTGCATTATCCGCTGCCGGGGTTCCTTGCGATACGATCAGTTATTTTGGTTTTTTACCGGCAAAATCCAAAGCTAGACAAGAAAAACTTGCTTCTTTAATAGACATAAATCATACTTTAGTCTTTTATGAATCAACCCATAGAATTCAAGCGTGTCTCGATGACTGCCGTACTATTTTTGGGGAACATTGCGAGCTGGTTGTTGCCAAAGAGTTAACCAAAACCTATGAACACTTTGTGCAAGGCCCCATCTCAACAATCCAAGCATGGTTTCAAGCCGATTTGGCCCATTTCAAGGGAGAATTTGTTGTCATCATCCCGCCAAGAGTCTCGAAACAAACTAACCATCCAGGTGAACAAATTTTAAAAATACTCTTAGAAGAATTACCCTTAAAGCAAGCTGTCAATCTCGCTGCAAAAATCACCAACAGTGCAAAGAATGAGCTTTACCAATTTGCACTGACCTGGCAAAAGCAGCTTGGAGATTAGCGATGGTAAGATCATCCACGCAAAAATTCCGTCGCTTCATATGGACTCGGCTACCGAATTCCCGCGGCTTGACCGCGGATTCCAGCGATTTAGTTAAAGAGCGAACTCCATGGATCTCGCGACAGTATTTCATAGCAATTTTGCTTGGAGTGCTATCCCAAAGCTTAAGTATCCCTTGTTTTGCCGATGAACAAAGTCCTAACAAACAAGAAAAGCCCAGTTTAGGTCATTTAAGCGTACTCGATCCCCATTACGGGTTACGAAATATTATATACGCAAAACAAGATGGATACGCCGTAGTTGAAAACGATATCCTCTTAACCGCACTCCCCCAATCATCCAAACCAAGTAAATATCATGACAGGCCAGCACCGCAAGCCATGATTCTACTCAGATTAGGAGGATTTCGTTGGCCAGATGGGATTGTCCCCTTCAGTTTTGCCCCCACCTTACCTCCTCAAAATCAACTGGCCATCTTAGACGCTATGATGACGTGGGAAAAGGTAACCAAAGTACGTTTTGTGGAATTGTCGCAAAACAATGCTGATAAATACTCAGATTATTTACTCTTTACATCCACTGATAATCTAAAATGCTCTTCCTTTGTAGGACGACAAGGCGGGCCGCAAATCATTATTTTAGGACCTAATTGCGCTACTATGAATGTGGCACATGAATTAGGCCACGCTCTGGGTTTATGGCATGAACAATCGCGTAACGATCGGGATCAATACATTAAGATTTTGTGGGAAAATATTGATGAAGATTATCGCTATAATTTCAATCAACATATCAATGATGGGGAAGACTTCGGGAATTATGATTATCAATCGATTATGCATTACACAGCCTATGCATTCTCAAAAAATGGCCAGCCGACTATTATTCCATTAGAAGAAGACGTCGTCATTGGACAGCGTAAACAACTGAGCGCAAAAGATATTGCTGCGGTGAATGCGATGTATCCTTAGGTTCACGTGAATGAGCGCGCTTACGCGCGCGTCAATATTATTTATTTGTGCATAGCAAAATCATTCAGACCGATCGCTTCGAGGGGATCGAGATCCGAAGTATCATCATTAGGATTGGCCAATGCCACAGTCGCCATCGCAGGCAATGCATTCCCTTCTTCCGGAGGTATGCCACGACAGTCCCATTTCGCAGGCGCATAAGAATAGGCCACTGCAGCAATCGCACCCAATACCGCAACCTGCCAACCCAGCGACAACAGACCCATCACTATAAACGGTGGTAACATTGTTTTAGTAAAAGTATTAAAGAATTTTGCCCGCATTTCTTCGCGTTCACCTCTAATTTGGAGATCACCTAAATAGGCGCGCACCACACCGGCAAATTCATCGGCACTGCCATACATCGCAAAACCCACAACGCAAACGCATAATGCAACTGTCGAAACCAGCGCAGAAATACCGAGCAGAAACAATGAATACGAGGTTATAATTAAAGCACATGCCAAAACCATAAACGCATATTTGGCATGAGTTTCTATTTTAAGGTCGGCTATCATGCGCATTTGAAAACGAATAATACCCAGATCATTTGAATCAGTACTTTCCTGACTCCAAGCAACCAATTTAGCTTTTTCTTCATTCCAGGCGTTATTTTCACGGTACCAATGGATCAACAACCATGAAAAATCCCAAGCCAACGCCACCATCACCAAAGCATTCGATAAAGGATCCGCAATCCCCCAAACCGCAGCATAATTGGTGAGCAAATTAATGATGACCCAAGCAAAATCGTTCATGATATTAATCAAACGCGCAAAAAACTCGTGCATCGCGCGATCCCAAGCATCGATGTCTTTTTCCCCCGCTCTTTTGGACCGCGCATGTTTATAAATCATTGCCCCATGAGCAGCTAAGCGTGCCGCAAACAAAGCCACGCTAATAAAATTTAAGCCAGCCGCAGGGATGTCCAACGCAGGCCGTTGCACGGCATAACCAAATAATTTATCTTGCGCATCAATCCAATGCTGTTCAGAAGCCAAAGTCCAAAAAAACTTAACCGACAGCCGTGAAAAGAGCGTCACTAATCGATACAGATTGGTATAAGATAATAGCGTAATAATTTTTGAAACATGCAAAGGCGCTGATACAAAATATTCCAAATCTTTATGGAAACGATCTACCGATTTTTGCCAATCTGTCATCGTTGCATCAACTGCCTGCTCATCTGGCGCTCTGCGCTTTTCGAAGTAGTCAATTTTTTCTGCATAATTTTTCGCTTCAGCGGTATTATCTGCAATGTCTGCATCACGCTTCAAAAACCGAGCGCCTGCTTCTATATAATACTCTGCTTGCTTTCTATAATGTTCAGGGAGCTCTTCAACCTTCACCAACATATTCAGCAATTTGTATTGCAGTTCTGCTGAGCCACGATTGTAGAAAGAAAAACGATAAAATTCAGTATCACCTAAGTCGTGAAAAGGCGTGACAGTGCTCTGACTTTCATAGCCCGTGATTACTGCGCGTTTATAATCAAAAAAACTCAAATCCGCGGTCATAGCAGCACCTCAATCAAAAACGCAGAGCTCAAGGCTTTCATGACTTATCATAAATTGATTTCTTATTGACTAATTGTAGGTTGGGCCTTGGCCCAACGAAGCACTGCTGTTGGGCCACGGCCCAGCCTACTTCTTCTATTCACAGGTCACTAAAAAATCAAGAACTATAAATCCTGAGTTTATTTGCCAATACAAAAATTGGAAAAAATCACACCTAATAAATCATCGGCTGTAAATTCGCCTGTGATCTCTCCCAATGCTGCATGCGCTAAGCGTAAATCTTCCGCCAACAGCTCTCCTGCTTGTTGCGAAATCAATAATTCTGCACCTTGTTGGATCCAGTGCATCGCCTGATCGAGTGCTTCCAAATGCCGTCTTCTAGCTAAAAATTGACCTTCTTGGGGTTGATAACCAACCACCGCCTTAATTTCATCCTTTAATAAGGTCAAACCTTCCTGATTTTTTAGAGATACATAGACTGCTGTACCTTCTTTGCTAGCCGACTTCCCGATTTTATCCACCTTATTATACACTAAAATTATCGGCACTTGATCGGGTAATGCTAACTTTATTTCTAAAATGAGCTCTTCGTACTGTTCTTTTACACTGCAATCCATTAATAGAATCACACAATCTGCACGACTTAATTCAGCCCAAGCACGCTTGATCCCTTCTTGCTCTACCACATCGTCACTTGTTCTTAAGCCCGCGGTATCCAGCAAATGAATGGGAATATCATCCAGCAAAATATGTTCACGCAACACATCACGGGTCGTACCTGGCACATCGGTCACAATTGCCGTGTCGCGCTGCGCCAAACAATTCATCAAAGTAGATTTCCCTGCATTAGGACGCCCTGCAATCACCACGGTAAGGCCTTCGCGAAGCAGAGCCCCTTGCGCCGCTTGCTTACGAATATGGGCTAAGTCTTGTTGAATTTTGCTCAACTTTGCAGCGACAAGCCCATCACTCAAAAAATCCACATCTTCATCTGGAAAATCCAAAGCAGCCTCTACATACAAACGTAGATTAATAATTTGGGTATTCAGTTCCGAGATATGCTGAGAGAAAGCGCCTTGCAACGTTCTGACTGCGAGACGCGCTGCCGAAGCAGATTGCGCGTGAATCAGATCAGCCACGGCTTCGGCTTGGGCCAAATCCAATTTATCATTTAGGAATGCGCGCAAAGTAAATTCACCGGGTTGCGCTAATTGTGCGCCACATAACAAAAGTTCTTTTACCAACAGATCCAAAGCCACTGGAGAGCCATGGCCTTGAAACTCAACCACATCTTCACCCGTAAAAGAGTGAGGAGCCTTGAAATAGAGGACAATGCCCTGATCCAGGGCATCACCTTCCAATGTATAAAAAGTGCAAAGATGGGCTACACGCGGAGTCAGTGTATCGCGGTGGATTAAACGCAAAGCTATGGTTACTGCATCGGGACCAGATAATCGGACAATCCCTACACCACCCCGTCCGGGTGGTGTAGCAATTGCCGCGATAGTCGTTGTGGAGCTCACTTTGATTTAGGAGCTTTTTTAAGCTTAAGAGGGGCAGGGGTATCGCCACTAAATTTTCGCGTGATATACCATTGTTGTAAAATAGACAACGTATTATTCACAATCCAATACAACACCAAACCAGCAGGAAAGTTCAAAAACATGATAGTAAAGACCACAGGTAAGAACATCATGATCTTGGCTTGCATCGGATCCGGCGGCGCAGGATTCAATTTTTGTTGAATCAACATGGTCAAGCCCATGATCACTGGCAATACATGATAAGGGTCAGCTGCCGACAAATCAGTCAGCCATAATATAAATGGCGCATGACGCAACTCAACGCTTTCAATCAATACCCAATACAAAGCGATAAAGACCGGAATTTGCACCAAAATAGGCAGACAACCGCCCAAAGGATTCACTTTTTCCTGGCGATACAATTCCATAGTGGCGCGACTCATTTGCGCTTTATCATCTCCATGCCGTTCACGCAGGGAAGCAATCTTAGGCTGCAACCGACGCATTCTTGCCATAGATTTGAAACTAGCTGCTTGCAAGCGATAAAAGACAAGCTTGATCAGCATGGTCGCTAAAATAATAGTCCAGCCCCAATTACCAACGAACGCATGAATATATTTCATCAAAGAAAACAGCAATTGAGAAATGAACCACAACCATCCATAATCCACGGTCAGATCCAAACCTGGTGCAATTTTTTTCAAAGTATCGGTCACTTCAGGTCCCAAATAAAGCTGACTGGTGACCACTTGAGGTTGATGTTGTGCAACCGTAATCGGCCCACTTACCTGCCCAATCGTAAAATCCTGCCCCACTGCACGAGAATAAAACCGTTGCGTACTAGTGGCTGCCGGAACCCAAGCACTTAAGAAATAATGTTGCTGCATGGCAATCCAGCCACCGGTGCTTTCTACTTCTAAATTATGCTTAGTCATATCTTTAAAGCTTAATTTTTTGTAACGCGATTGACCAGGCACAGAATAGGAAGCCCCTGTGAAGGACCCCATATGGAACATACTGGTTTTATCTTCTTGCGGAGACGTCCGTAAAAACTGAGTATTCAAATACCCTGTCCAAGCGCTTGTCCCAGTCTTGCGCAAATGGTAAGCCATATCAATTAAATAAGAACCACGTTCGAAAGTAAATTGCTTGGTAACACGTAAGCCATCAGCTGTTTTACCTTCCAGATCCACTGTAATTTTGTTTTGATCAGGAGCCAATTCATAATTGAGCGATGTGGTCTCGAGTGGAATAGAAACTTTGACTACTTTGCGATTTTGTAACGTCACCAAATTACTTTCGGCAACATAACGCATAGTTGGATTGTCTTGTAAGAGGGTAAAAGGTTTGCTGTTCCGTTGAGCAGAGTCAGGATACGCCAACAATTGCGCGTTCACGATATCACCATGTTTCAAATCGATGGCTACATTCAGAACGTCAGTTTTAACATATACGCGTTGCGTCAATTCTTCGGCTGGCGCAGCGTCAGAAACGGCCTCGCTTTCGGAATCAAACCCGCCTTCATCGGTACTCTGTACAGTCGGCAGCAAGCGATCAGATGCCGCTTCTGGGGTCACGACCATTTGTGCTGCGGCCACAGGACGTGCAGGAGGATAGTCAGTTTGCCAATCCATCCACAAAAAATAACCTACTAGCGCAAGCGCCCCATATAATATTACACGTCGAACATCCATTAGCGTTTCTCTTCATTAGGTAAAACAGGATCATAGCCACCCACAGACCATGGATGACACCGGGATAAGCGATGCAGCGATTTCCCCACGCCTTTGACCACGCCATACTGTTCGATAGCAGTCAAACTATATTCGGAACAGGAGGGGTAAAATCGACAGGTTTTAGGTAGTAGTGGAGCAATCAACATTTGGTAGCACCGAATCAAAATACGAAGTAGGCTGCGCAAAGTATATGAGACGATATACTCGCCTCTTTTTATAATTTGGACCATATTCGCTGTAATCCATCAATCAGACTAGGATTGTCTGCTTTGGACACCCCTGGCTTAGCCAGCACCACGATATCTATCGCCGCAAGGTGATGCGAGACTCGAAATGTTTCACGCAACAGGCGTTTGATTCGTGAACGATGGTGGGCTTTAGCAATATTTTTCTTTGATAAAGCCAACCCAAGTCGGGCATGTCCAATTGTATTATTGCAATATAAAAAAATAAAATGAGGACTGGCTATTTTCTTAGCGTCTCGAAAAACCTCATCATAGTCGGATTTTTTAAGCAGTCTCCGCGACTGGGAAAACTCATTCACTAGGCAGTTAATCGTTTACGGCCTTTCGCTCTACGACGCTTAATCACCAAACGACCGTTTTTAGTCGCCATGCGCGCACGAAATCCATGATCACGTTTACGCTTTAAATTACTGGGTTGAAAGGTACGTTTCATAATATAAACCACTCATAAACTTTTGTTAGTCGGCAATGATAGAAAATTTTGCAGCAACTGTCAATAAATCTATACAAAATACAAATCCGTCGTTGTGAGAAGCATAGCGACGAAGCAATCTAGCGACGTTAAAAGCGTACAATAAAGAGACCAATTACTGTTCGAACAAAGAGAAATAGACTACAATCGAAAACAAATTCACGGCATCCTGATGAATCAGCACATATTCTTGTCATCCCCCTGCAGGCGGGGATCCATCCAATAGGTGGTAACAACATCAGGCTCAGAGCAACATGGACGAAAGACCGTATAATTTACCAAGACTAAGGACAGCATATGCACGTAGATTATGTCATTATTGGCGCGGGTATTGGTGGGCTAAGCATTGCTCGAGAACTCAAAGCGCAATTCCCCACTGCCAGCATTGCAGTCATTGAAAAAGAAGCAAAAATTGGTTTACACGCTAGTGGTCGTAACAGCGGCGTTTTACATGCTGGAATTTATTACAAACCAGAGTCTTTAAAAGCAATTTGCTGTTTAGAAGGCTCGCGAGCAATGGCAGCCTATTGTGATGAACATCAATTACCGATTAGTCGCGTAGGTAAAATTATTGTTACCACCAAACCAGAAGAAGCAACTGTTCTCGAAACCCTTCAACAACGAGCAATCCAAAATGGCGCCAAAGTGCGCTTGATTTCCAGAGCAGAACTCAAGGAACTCGAACCAGAGGCCTATTCAGCCACTGATTATGCTTTGTTTTCCCCTGAAACCTCTGTCGTAGATCCCAAGGCTATTTTAGCGCATTTATACCAATCGCTCATTGATCAACACGTGATTTTCTATTTTAACCAAAAAAATACCACGATCGATACCAATAAAAAACAACTCACACTCACCACCGATCTCTTATCTTACGGTCATCTATTTAACACAGCCGGACTATATGCCGATGACATCGCCAAACGCTGTGGATTACAAGAACAATACACCATGATTCCTTTCAAAGGACTGTATTACGAGATGGCACCGCAAACAAACATTAAGATCAATCATCTTATTTACCCAGTTCCCGACATGCATGTACCTTTTTTAGGTGTCCATTTTACCAAAGGAATCGACGGTAAAATTTATTTAGGCCCCACAGCCATTCCAGTGCTAGGTAGAGAACATTACACAGGATTAACCGGCATCAACCTCAAAGAAGCCATGAGCACATTCACAAGTTTAGCGCCCCTCTATATAAGTAATAAGCAAGGATTCCGCACCTATGCCCACCAAGAAATCCCCCGCTTTCTAAAATCCCGTTTTGTAGCATCAGCACGCGCGCTTGTCCCGAGCATTACCGGTCAAGATCTGCTCAGCAGTAAAAAAGTAGGAATTCGCGCGCAATTATTTGATCTCGAGAAAAAAGAATTAGCCATGGATTTTATAATTCGTTCAACTAAAAATGAAACTCATGTTTTAAATGCAGTGTCGCCGGCTTTTAGTAGTGCGTTTAGTTTTTGCAGGCAGGTGATTCAGTATGCAAAATAAGATCCACTGCAGTCATTCATCTAGTCTTATTGTATTAGATAGAGATGGGGTGATAAATCAAGATACCCCATATTTTGTGAAATCCAACGAAGAATTCATTTTTTTACCTGGCAGTCTAGAAGCAATACGACGCTTAACTGCAGCGGGATATCCGATAAGCATCGCGACCAATCAATCTGGCATAGGGCGCGGATATTTGAACGAAGAAATCTTAAGCCACATTCATCAAAAAATGTTAAATGCCATTCGTCAGCATGGAGGTAACATTATAGACATCGCATATTGTCCTCATGTGCCCGAGGATTGCTGCGTCTGCCGAAAACCCAAACCAGGTTTGCTCATGCATCTAGCGCAATCCAGTGATAGGTTGATACAAAATATTATTTTTATTGGAGATAGATTGTCCGATCTCAAAACCGCTGAAAAGGCGGGTTCTCAATTTATATTAGTGCGCTCGTCCATGACCGAACCAGAAGTAGAAAAAAACTACCCACATATCCTACAATTTGATTCCCTACTCGACACTGTCAATTATTTGTTAGTTAAATGATCTAAAACCTCAGTTACCGGACCAAACTGTTTGATCACACCACCTTCAAGGAGCACCGCTTTATTACAAAATTCGCGAATAATCTCATTGGCATGACTTGCGATAATCACAATGCTCGATTGATCTAATAAGGACATCATCCGCATTCTGGCTTTTTGCATAAAATCCGCATCCCCTGCACCAAAAATTTCATCGATTAATAAAATTTCAGGTTTGATACTTGTGGAAATGGCAAAGGCAAGACGAACCATCATACCAGAAGAATAAGTCCTAACTGGCATAAACAAATAATCACCTAGGCCTGTAAGCTCTGCAATTTCATCACGCTGTGCTTGGATTTGAGTGCGAGTCAATCCTAATAACAAACCCCGTGTAATAATGTTTTCGTATCCCGTAAATTCAAGTTCAATTCCTTGCATCAAATCCAGCATAGGAGACACTTGCCCCTCTATGTGCAATTGACCCGAAGAAGGTTCATAAATTTTAGCTAATAGTCTCAACAGCGTGCTTTTACCTGAGCCATTATGACCAATCAATCCGACTCGATCTCCATGTTGTAAAGATAAGTCAATTTCTTTTAATGCACGCACAATCACGCGTTGATTCGCATCACTGGAAATCGTCCCACCTGTTGCTAAACGGAGAAATTTCTTTTTAAAGGAACGGGAGTTCGCATTATAAATGGGAAAATCAACCGAGACTTGTCGTAGCTCAATACATGCCATAATTTTACAACCAATAAACAATACGTGAACGGTAGCGTATAAATAAAGAATACCACATTATAAATCCAACAAGGGTGATGACTAATGAGGTGCGAACATTATCGAAATTAGGCACTTCTCCTAATAAAGGCGCGCGAATCATCTCTAAAATAGAATAAAAAGGATTCCAATCAACAATCAGATGCTTCTTACCCGTCAACATATCAGGTTTCCACATCACTGGAGTAATAAAAAAGATGACCTGGATAATACTTTTAATGAATTGCGACATATCGCGATAACGTGCACCAATCAATGCTAAGACCGTACCAAAAGAAATGGCATTGATATAGATCACACATAATCCTGGAATCAACAATAGCGTACAAGTATTAATCTTGGCGGTATCATGAAAAAGTATATAAATAGGAATCAAAATCAACAAATTATGAAAAAACACAATCATATTCCGCGCGGCTATCCGATGAATATGTAAGGTATAGGGCAATTTAAGCTGATAAATCAGACTTTGATAACTGATAAACCCATCCGTGTATTCCATAACCAACGTGGAAATCAAAGTCCATCCCAACATTCCTGACACCAAATAAGGATAATAAGCATGAAGTTCCTGATGAAACAAACTCGAATAGAGATAACCCATAGAATATAAGCTAATGGCAATACTGATGGTCAACCATAATGGGCCTAAAACAGAACGACGATAACGTAATCGAATATCATGATAAGATAAGGTAAGCCATAAGCGCCATTTTTGAAGGCCTTCGTTCAAATCTTTAATCGCCATTTGGCGTTGATTAGGAGAAGATGGGAAAGCATTGTCAGCAGATGACGATAAGTCATCAGCGGCTGTGATATTATTAATATGCTGTCGGAAAAACATCCTTTTATTCCATAAGTTATGAAAGATATTGTCTTAGAAAAGCCAGGCAAACTTTGGATATTGCTCCGTATGAATAATGCCCGGGTTTTAATAATAACATAAAGTCGGCATGTAAACGCCTATCTTCTTCATTTTCATCAAATGTCTTATCCAAGCGATCTAACATTTCACAAGTCAGTGCTAAAATATCTTCCGGTGTATTTTCATCTACTCGGATACCTGCTTGTTTATATTGATGAGAAAAGTAAAACCCACTCGCAGGCGACGTAAAAACTTCGCTCAAACTTAAATAACGCTGAGCAGACTCAGACCATAAACGCTTTGAAATACTGATATCCGATTTCCCAACGGCTAAAGCCTCAAGTGGAATCATATTCGCTTGCGCAACCGGCACGCCAAAAATCATACTTACAAAAGCAAGTCCGGAGGTACAACCCAGAAAAAATTTCGCCTTAGCACATAGAATTACATCCAATCGTTCCGACTTAAGGGGATGATGCGCATAATCAATCACTCCCGCTAACTGAGGCAGTTTACACATGCTGAGATCCCCCATCCGTACCACTATCCCACCGCGGCGCACAATTTCTTCAATCGCCAAAAAAGTATGGGTAATCGATGCATTACGATGAGACTGAATCAATTCATTCTGCGGCCAAAACTTCCCCTCACGCACATGTAAACATACAAACCATTGATGTTCGGGGATACCGAGGTCTTGTAATACAGATATACTCCATTGCTCATCACTATCATTTAAAGCCAACAAAGGCGGTCGCGAATTCCATAATTGATTAATCTGATAGATTTCCTGAGTGCCGAAAAAACTACTAATAAAAGAAGATACATCGTACCTTAAAAAAAAATGCCGACTGCACAAGGATAAAAAACCACACAGAATAGGCTGAACAAAGATAGTAAAATACTTTGACCAGTAGGTTAGTAAATGCTGATTGGATGCTGATTTTTTAGGCGCCAATACAAAATAACGATACTTGGGCAGCAACCCTAATCGTTTTAATTTTTCTAAAGTATCAAACTCAGCGGCCAAATGACCGACGTGTTCAGTGCGGATTAAGAGTTGACGAAATTGGAGTAAATGTAGCGTTACAGCGATAGGCAATAATGAAAACCAAGCAAATTCTTTTAGACCCCGGTACATAAGTTTTTTAAGCGCCCAAATAGAACCAAATTTAGTAACATTGTCCCTTAAAACAGACAAATACACTTCTTTAAATATAGCAGGCTTATTTACCGATAAACGCATTGCATGTCCTGATTTTAATCCAGTTATTGTTGACGCAAATCGATTACTATCGTTTTATCCGCAGTTTTTTGTAGTAATGATTCAGCTGTCGCACTGTTACTAATTGAAATATTCATATTTGATGCATAACCCATATGCTCTAAGACCGCACGCACCAAAAAATTAGCGTCATAATTACTCCAGGAATACTCACCAATTCCCTTTTGTAGTAATGAATAAATGGTAATGAGTAATATAAAAATCGCCATTTTTAGGCATGAATTTTCTTTATCTTTTCTTATTCATAGTATTAAAATAATTCATGCGATTTATAATTTTCTTAAAATACGCAAACACATCAATCTGCATAAGGTTTGTCCTAATATATATAGCGTTTTGGGTTTCATCACGCCGGAACTTGCATCAGGTCGAGGATTTAGCAACACAGGTACTTCCAAATAAGATTGCAAACTGATTAATAACCGACTTAAAATTTCCATATGATATCCATACCCTACTGCGTTAACTTTTAAAAGTCTTGTTTCCTCTACTGGAAATAGAAAAAGACTGTGCGCATCAGAAATTTTCACTCCTGTAAGAATTCTTAAAGATAAAGTAGCTACTCGAGATAAAACATGTCTTAAAGGTGTTCTCTCTTCCATATTGCTTCGGTAGGAAATGACTAACGGAACTAACCCGCATTTTGAAAACAATAATTCAATACTTACTTTATGATAGGCATTATCGCCAGGAATTAAACATAATTGCGGGAATTTTGCTTGATCTAAGCCAAGAAAAAATGCGGCGCCTACTCCTTGATTAGACTTTTGGCGTATCACTTTTGTTTTTGCTTGAGTGTTAGCAAGGGCTACAGAATAAGTATCATCAGTAGAACCATCGTCAATCACAATAATTTCAAAATCATCTAACGTCTTTTGCGCTGCTTCTCTTACTTCAGATATGGTTAAGCCAATCCTCTCTTCTTCATTAAAAGCAGGGATAATAATAGTTAGTTTTTTTTCTTTCATCCAACTATCGTATACAGGTTGATTTGTAATGTTACGTATACTCCTATGTTTCAGTCTTTGTTGGATAAAACTTAAAATCATAATTAGAATCAAATAAAAACCCACTGGTAGGATCGTGATGAGACCTCCTTCAGTCAAAATATCCGGATAAAAAGCAACTGAAGGAATAAAGCTTGCTATCAATAAAATACTTGTCACATTCATGCATAGTTTTCGCATGCGCCGTAGAGAAGTAAAAGACAAACCCAATATAATGACTAAGAAACTCATATTTATGACATTAAATGGCGCCCATTTCATTCCATATCGAGAACGAATTTTCTCAAGAACGGGGTCAGTAGACGGAGTCATTGCCATTTTTAAAATATTTAAAGAGGCCAATGGTTTGGTAATAGTATAGAGATAAATGATTTCAACTGGATTGTTGGATACAATATTAAAAAATAATTTCTTCGCACAATGTTCGTAATTAACCCAATCAACAATTCCCCAATTCCCTAAAGAATTGAGTAAAACTTGAGGCTCTTGCTTAGCGACATCATCCGTGCAAAGGCCGCTCTCTTTAGCAAAGTTAACAACAGATTGTGCTGAATTGAAATCGCTAATACTCAAATGATAGCTTTTTTCCAAAGCAGGAGATGCCCCCAAACCCATTAAGGCATTATGCCAAAAGGTTCGAGAGCCCATTTCAGCAAAATATTGGGGATGATAGGCAATATGTTTGTATGCATTAAACACGACTAAGCTTAGACATAGTGCTCCGATCACAATAGACGGTCCATTGAGATTGGAAAAAACAAATTTTTTAGTGAATTTGTGATGATTGCATTTATAGAGATTTTTACATAGAAGTAAAATACAGTATAAAAATACAGCCATTAATTCCCAACCTAAAGATGAGCGGGCATGGTATAAAAAAATAAACACGCCTATTTGCCCTAATAATGCGCCACCATCTTGCCTGAGTCTAAATAATTTTATCCTTGAGGCGAGAAAAATCATATGAAAAATAGATACCAAAGCTAATACATCTAAAAAACGTGTTTCATATAGTGCAACCGAAGATAACGTATTCAGCATCGGCGGAGCACCGATTGCGTCAGCGCTACTTAAAGCTAAGGTAGAGATGGCTGTGTAGATTCCAAGGAAAAGTAAGTTTAGAAACCCCAGAGCCCAGACTTTTTTATGGAATGATATTAAGAATAATGATACCGAGATTAATAAGACTACAAACCACATATAATACATACTAGCCAAATGTGGTCCGAATAAATAAAAGGAGGCAATAACATAATCGCTAAATCCACGATCATCTGCTACCCAATAATAATTACTATTATCCCCTTTTAAATCTTGAGAAATGGCGTCTTTTATTAAATTTGTCGTATCCCCTGTTCCTTGAAAAGGTAACTCTATTACTCTGAACCCCGTATAATCGTGACGATGATGATGATATAACACCGAAATAGCGATGGGTATGGCATGGAGTTTAATTCGATAAGTTATTTTGTTGGCCAAATGTAATTGCAAACCACGCGCAAATAATACTGAGATCAATCCAAAAACCAGGATTAACAAAAACTTTCGTTTCTTTTTATAATTTAAACTGAACATGAAGAGTCATCCTGTTTATCATTATCGAGACATTCGTTTTTTCTTAATAATCTATCGTATTGAGTATACCTCGCAGTACGGTGCATACCATATATAACGAAGCTAAAACCTACATACAAAGTCATTGGCAAAATAGTGATTAAACCGCCTTCAGTTAAAATATCAGGATAAAAAGCAACTGACGGGATAAAGCTTGCTATTAAAACAATAATGGTCATTTGCAAATACCGCTTTCTCATTCGATGAAGTGCTTCAAAAGACAATGAAAATATTACCAACAAAAAACCTACATTGATCATATTAAATGGAGACCACTTCATTCCGTATTTAGAACGAATTCTCTCGAGAATAGGATCTGAAGTTTTTCTCATTGCCATTCTTACAACAGTTAAAGAAGATAGCGGCTTAGTAATGGCATATAATCGAATAACCGCCAATTTGTTTTTGGTTGCAATCTCAAAAAATAATTTTTTGGCGCAGTTTTCGTAGTTAATCCAATTAACCGTTCCCCAATTTCCTAAAGAATTAAGCAGCTTTTGTGGTTCTTGATCCATAATATCAGGAGTACACAAATTGCTTTTTTTGGAAAAATTAATGACAGACTGAGCGACATTAAAATCACCAAAATCAACATGATATTCATTTGCAAGCGTAGAGTCGCTCGCAAGGCCCATTAATGCATTATGCCAAAACGTACGATGACCCATTTCAGAAAAATAGAGAGGATTATATGTCATATGCTTATACCCATTTAAAAGAAATAAGCCACTACATAAAGCCGTTGCAACAATAATTGGAGACTTCGAATTATTGGTGAAAGTGCTTTTGCGTTTCTTAGATAGAAGGTTACAAAGACAGTATATAAATACAGCCATGAGTTCCCAACCTAAAGAGGAGCGCGAGTGGTATAGGAAGATAAATATTCCTATTTGTCCCAATAATGGAACGCCATCTCTCAACCATAGAAATGATTTTTTTCCTGATACAAAAAACAGCATATGAAAAACAGAAATTAAAGCTAATACATCCAAAAATCTTGTTTCATATAAGGAAACAGAAGATAGCGCATCACGCCAAGCTATAGAATCTAAAGAATATACGCTAGCTAACGCTAAAGTAGATACAGCAACATGCATACTTAATAATATTAGACAGAGGAAACCAAGTGCCCCGGTTTGTTTATGAAATGAGCTCAAAAAAAATATTACTGAAGTTAATAAAATTACAAACCACATGTAATACATGCTTTTCAAATGAGGTCCAAACAAATAAAAAGAAGCAATCACATAATCATTAAATCCCTTATCATCTGCTACCCAGTAATAATTTTCATGATTAGCTGTTACATCTTGTAAAATTGCATTTTTTATTAAGGTTTCTGTATCGGCGAGAGATTGAAAGGGACGCTCCACAGCGATTATCCCTGTATAATCATGCGGATGATGATGATACAGCTCTGAAATAGCGACTGGAATTGCATGAAATTTAATGCGATCGGTAATTTTTTTCGCCAAATGCAACTGCAAACCCCGGGCAAATAACACTGCAATCAATCCAAAAACAAGGATTAATAATAACCGTCTTTTCTTTGAGTAAGTTAAATTGAACATGAAGGGCTCACCTGTTTAACATTTTGGGCGTACAACCCTGAGGTTCTAATTCCAAACAATTTTCTGACTGTTATAATTCTCTTAAATTGACATGCTCCGTGTTCCGAAAGTTTATAGCTTTCTTTTTCTTGTACAATCAACCCCATTTTTTGGAGTAAAATTACGCGCTCATAAAAGGTTTTGTGTGTAATTAATGCATTAAGTTTCTTAAACGATATTTGACCGTTGTATGCGTGAGTAACTAATAAAAATCGCAAAGAAAGTGATTTGTACACAGCTCCAAAAATAAAAAAATAACTGGCTACTCCAAATAAAAGGATAGAAAAAACTAATTCAAATTGAATTTTTACGTTAAATAGTTTTGTTACTCCTAATAAGCCGAATATACAGAGCGCCGAAAAAATGTGAGTTAGCATAGGAGACACCCTAATAGGAATAACGCCTCGGAGTAAAAATACGACTAACAAGACATGCAAGAGAATTAAACCCCCTGCCATAATTAAGGAAAAATGTATATTCATTAGGGCCTTACTCCAAAAAAACGACTCACTATTTGCAGTATTGAAGCGCTTATGAGACCGAGTTTCGTTAGTATGACTTGGTTTTCAGTGACCCGTGCAAAACGCAACCAAACCAAAACATTTGCTCGATTTAATGACAAAGCATCCAATCCTTGTGGGCCTGCATACTGAATTTCCCACTGATCTATATTTTCCACACGATCAATAGTCTGTAGGCATAACAACATCGATAGCGTATAGCCCCAACACAACACAGACCAAACCATAAACCCAATTAGAAGCACCGCACTAATGCATAGTATTCCTTCCAACCAAATGCAATTAAATCTAAAATGACACAGCTGACACCATATGAGCAGAACGATACCGATACAAATCTTAAATCGAGGACCTGGCGCAATTTTTAGACAACCACCTAATATTAACAATAGTGGCGAGAGCAGTCCGGAAAGTCCTAATGCGAGTAAAATATTTCTCATGTTTTAACACTACACTTTATCATGGATTTAAACTCAAAGGTTCAGAGATCGCATCATTTTCACCGGCTAAATAGGCCGATCTAAAGCCGCCTATCATCCACATTACACCACCTGCCAATGAGAAACAGAAAATAACCATCCCAATGGTAAGCGAAATAAGAATTGCGGTTGCTGCTGGTATGTTAAACAATCCTAATGCCACCACCATAGAAGCCTCCCGTACACCCCATCCTGCGATCGAAAAAGGCATATAACTAATCAATAATGCTGGCGGAATCGATGCCAAACAAATCATCATGCTTATGGTGTTGGAATTCAGCGCATGGCCAATAACATACACTTGCACAACCACACAAATGTGGGTTAACAAACCAATGCCCAATAAAGAAAATGTCATACTTAAGGGCTGCTGCCGGAGGGAATCACGAACCATAACCAGCCAATGCAAAGCTTTTTTAAATGGTGTGGGGAGCCGTAGAGCAATACTTTCAATAAATGATGACACGCCTAATCGCAATGGCATCACAAACAATCCCAAAAAACACCCCATTATTATGACTAATAAGAGTATGGCAGTCGTTTTTGTGGTTTCTGCTGTAAATACTGAAAGGAGTATCACACTTCCTAGACAAAGAAATACCAAAGATAACATCCCGTAAATGCGATCAAATAAGATAATTTTCAAAGCTATGCCCGTATTAATTCCTTCACGTCGATGCCACCATATTCGAAATGAGTCACCCCCGATAGAAGCAGGAAGACCTTGTGAAAAGAAAAAACTCATTAAAATACCAATCATTGAAAGTGGAATAGAAATTCGGCTCCCTGCAGCCTTTGCTAGTAAATACCAACGCAGCGCCAATAACATTACCTGAAGCACAACCAACGCGAAAATAACCAAACTTACATGAATAGAAAATAAAAGAGCTGCTTGTTGGTAATCCTGGGTTGGAACAGAAGATAGAACCCAGTATAAAATACCTAGGGTGATCACCGTTCTTAGCAAAAAAGATACTGCTTTTTTTCTAACATGCATTAGTCGCACTCCATTTCAGTCATTTATATTAATACATGGAAGCTGCTGTATGGATTGCTTTAGACAGTTGAGAAGAAGATTTTTCCTTTATCAATTCAGCAACTTTTTTTAAGTAATAACTGGAATGATGTCCAGCAAAAAAGCCTCCAACACTACTATGAAATAAAATATTATTTTTTTTCTTGGTTTTTAAAATAACTTGCAGTAACCTAAACATTCTACGTCTGAGTATTTCTGGAGTGAGTTTTGCCAATCCAAATAATGCTCTTTTTTTAAATGCTTCCTTTTTAATTCCTTGTACTAATCTATCTTTTGTCATGACATAACGACTGTGCTCTGCTGCTAGAGTACAAGCATGCATAGCCATAATTAGCGCAAGTTCATGCCAGCAATCTTCATGCAGAGCTTGTGAACAAGCTACTTTGAGGAGTAATTGTTTGGCCGTATCCAAGTCACCTTCATTGCTATATTTATAGGCTAAATCGCAAGTTTCTTGAATAGAGTATCTTAAATTCTGATGTTCAATGTGACCTAATCCGGTAGTTTGGGTTTTTCCAAATCTCCAAACCATCGCCGTATCAATCTCGTCAGCAGTGATCGAGCTCATTTTTTGAAAGGGTGATAATGCAGCGCGCATAATACGCTCTGTATGAGGCGAAGGCGACGGATCATCAATATCAAAGGGAGGAATAAAACAAAAATCATGTTTTTTACGAAATACGATATTGATAACCGCAGATTTATAAGGCCATTCTCGCAAACCTTCAATAGGAGATAAATGCTCATGGAAAAAATTATGTGGATCTTGTGACTCAACATCCACATCAGTAAGACGCGCTTGCACAATTTCATAGTCATTGTAAACAGCGAGCATCATCCAAAACTTAGGCGTTAAATTATTGAGTCCATGATTCCCATAACCAAACATAGGCACATCATGCCACATTAATCCGCCGACTTTAGTAGCTTGATGCATAAAAAATAATTGGGTAATAGGTGCAATCAAATGCTCACTAGTCCCCGCATTGAACATCGCGTCAAAATGCCCGTACAACTCACGAGGGAAACAATATGATTGATAATCAAGGTAAGTAGTATTTTCACGACGGTCAACATCAAAAGAGGTATAATCAAACCCAATATGCTCAAAGATCTCTTTCGCAGAAATCATTTCCGATCTATTAATTGGAGACACATGGTAAAGTTTCTGCAGAAATTCATTGGCCCAGGGTATTTGTGAAGCAGCAAAATCCTGGGACCCACAATCAGCAATGACCATACCCGGCTGTAAACCCAAAGCATGCATTTCATGAATCATAATACTTCGATGTCCCATCTGATACTCCTTTCAAAAATTACTCACGCTCTTATTAATCAAGCATGCTCACATACTTGTGATAAAGCATCTAAATAGGGTTTATGCCCAGGACATAAACTTACTGCCCGTTTATAATATTTTTCAGCATTCAAATAATCTTGTTCGTTTGCATGTAATTTACCCAATTTATAGAGGCCCTCTCCATGTTTTAGAAATGATTCAATTAATGCTAGAAAAAAATTTTTGGCGCGCACTAAATCAGATTGAGCCGCATATTGAGTAGCCAAATCATAAGCAGCCTGTGCGGTAAGTTCTTTCTCCTGCCATTCCACGATAGGATCAAGAGAAACATTCCAGTCTTTCAAGAATGTTTTATATTTTTCACCCAATACAGCCAATGCTTGCTCTTCTACTAGATGAGGCTCCGCTCCTGTATATACCATATCCAAAGATCGAGCCTGACATTTTTTACAAAAACCATGTGCATATTTTTTGGCTTGAATATCCTGCCTAGAAATATCTAAAAAATTCTTTGCAATAATTTGTGCTTCCTCAAAGGTTGCACAGCACAGTGGCACAGACCCATCAAAATTGATGGTCGTTCTCACAGTTCTATATTGGCAATCCCGATATTTTTTGCGTGCTTCTCCAAGAATTTCCACTCTTTTTAAAGTGGAAATCACTAATTTTGATATGATTTCTTCATCATTAGGCAATAACTCTCCATCAACCTCTTTGACAGCCTTTTCCGCAGGCATCAACGCTGCAAGGGTAGGTGCAAAAATAAAGCCCAAATCATCACATAATTGCTGCATTTTCGTGAAATCCACATCAAAGTTATCGCGGTAAATATGAAATCCGACCTGCACAAACGTGTCAGACTTAAGCTGATCAATCCAGTAACGCAATAGGTGCATATTTGATTTCACCAAATTGATATCACCACGTCGATGTGTCTGTTGATAAGTCGCATTAAAATATCCGGATAAAGAAATCCTCAGATAAGAAGGAGACTCTTTCACCATGGTTTTCATATCTGGAAAAACATTTAAGTTCGTAGAAATGCCAACCCCAAAATGGAAGCTTTTAGTGATGCGAATAATTTCTCCTAGTTGCTTATGCAGCCCAGGCTCGCCCCAATTGTATAGGTCAATAAAAACATTTTCCCCAGGATGTTCGAGCGAAATTTTTTGTAAAATAGCTTGGTACATGTCAAAAGACATTAACCCCTTAGGAGATGCTTCCGCATAATTTCCAACCGGACAAGAAGGACAGCGCAAATTACACGTCCCCACAATATCAATCAGGTAGTAAAAATCTGCTGTTTGCTTTTGTTGCAATAAACGACGTAAGCTCAATTGGGTTTTGATTGCCGCTGGAGAACGATGCGTGACAACCATAGGTTCACAGTTGTTTTTCATATCCTCATGTTGAGACTTGCGCTTTAAAAATCCGATCATACTCGACACTCTTCTCGAGCGTGCAGTTGCGTTCGCAAGTTTTTTAGAAATACTTTGATTGCAACAGTCTCTTCTTCGGCAGGCGCATAATGCGCAAAATCAGAAGCCTCTGCATTAAAAGGACCATTGGTAATTTCATGAATAACCAAAAGAGGCGAGTGAATCAATAAAGTATGGTAACGCGGAGTGCTCAAGCGATAATAAAAACAATACTCTCCACCCATTTGGACCACATCTTCAATTTCTCCTTGCTCGTCTAAAATAACGATATCAGCGCGGCCCTCGATGAGATGAAAAGATTCGATTTTGTTATGATGACGATGTGGGCGAATATAACTATCTGAACGGATCGCAATAATCATCTCATGCAAAGTATCGGAGGCTTTGCGATGAGCGCAAATACGAGCACGTCCTCGGTCATTGGATAGTGCTTTTGCTTTAATGAACTCTACCGCTTGCGCATCCAAGCGTACAATATCGTCTTCTACAAAAAAAACCTCATCATTTATTTTTTTGAACGCGCAAGGCATCATGATGGATCTTCTGCGACTTTAAATGCCGGAATAAATTGACCGCCATCGACAAAATAACTTTCCAGATTGAGCCTGACTTTGGCATCACTCTCTGGACTTAATGTCGAAATACATACCTTGATTTTTTCGTGAGCCATGTCTTTAGACTGCATAATAGGTAAGCCTGAGCCCGGCATTTTCATGCCCACTTTATTTGGATTATCATCGATCACACAATGAATCACATCTGCCAAATCCAGGAAATTAATGAATTTAGCCGCCAAATGTCCCGCTCCAAACACAGCCACTCTTTCGCCGTTTGCTTGATGTTCTACCAATTTTTTACGCCATAGATCTTTGGCATGCACTAAGCCATATTTAAATTCATCTAACAGTGTGCTAGTGTCAAATAATTCAAACTCAGGAAGCGTGCGTTCGACTGGTAATGAAGGAAAACGAAAAGCTGCTAATAAAGAATCTTCATAGGGATAAGAGCAACGTTGAAACCAAGCCAACTCTGCACCCGTAGCTTGCGCCAAAACCCCTAGCGTTTGCTCTGTAAAATAACTAATATGCTCTTCCCAAATAAAAGCGTGATTTCCTGATTTTAAAATTTTTTCACTATCTGGAAGTTCCATCACCAAATAACCATCGTCGGTTATAAGCTCGCGCAGAGCATGAATTAAAGCAGCTGCATCTTCTGAATGCTCAATCACATGTCGCATCAACAAAATATCAGCAGCCCCATATTTGGCCTTTATGTTTTGAATCAGGGCGGGTTCCCGCAACAAGTGCTGAATGGTTTCTAATCCAAAGAAGTCTGCCGAACTATTAAAATCCGTATCAGCGATGCATACCCCATTTGACAAACCTAATTTAGCTAAGCGATCGACAGTGCTTTGATCTTTATAGGTCACACCCAGTATTCGTGATGCACTATTGATTCTTGGTAATGTCACTAATTGCTCAGCAATCTGATCCAAATGACTCTCGGGTTCATTGTATAGCAACCAGGGATATCTCGGACGCATCATCTCTATAGGCATTCGTTTCGTTAATTGTGCAGTACCACATTGCTCACAATAACCTAATGCTAAAGGATGTTTAGATTGTTCATGCTCAGAGAAATCTGCTGGCATAAAACGGTTTGCCGGAGGATGCAATCCAAAGTCAATGACCGTTTTTAAGTTGCTATCATGACAGACGGTACAAGCAGTAGAGGTTGCATTCATTCCGGTTCCTTGATGCCTGTACATACCGCAAATAAATACTGTGCCATCGGTTGATAACCTGTATGTACTACTTCATCATTCATGGAAAACATAAACACGTTATCAAAATATTCGCTCATTAAAGCCTTCAGATCAGGACCGGTTTTACAATTAATATGTCCGATTTTGCTCAGCGGAGAAGCGTACGTTTGCGACTCTAAAGACGGCATGCCAACAATCAACACCCCTTTCTTAGTTAAGCTATTGACAGTGTTTTTTAAAAAATCATGTTCTTGATATGCAGCAATATGTTCAAGCACATCGAGAGAATACGCAGCATCAAATTGTTCGGCAACAGGACCGGCAACAATATCATGTACAGCACAGGTAAAGGGCCAGCGTGGCTCCATGCGCTCGTTGGCATCTTGAATAAATAGAGGATCAATGTCAATCGCATGCACGGATCCGACTTCTTGCAATACTATCCGTACGGGAAACGCATCGCCACAACCTACTTCTAACACGCGATTTTTACCGGCGAGCATTTTGGCTACAAATTTATAGCGCGAGAAGACAAAAACTAAACGTTTAGGATCGGAAAACCAATTTGCATTCTTTTCCACCCCTAATTGCGTAAGGCCTTGGGTTTCTTTTAACTCGATGTGACTGTCATATTGTCGTTCGACGGTGCGCGCCATGATGTGTCTTCCTCTTGAAGAGTTTCAATAAAATCCGTTTTTGATGCTAAAAAAAGATCAGCATGCTTTTTCACAAAGGCAGAACCTAATCGACTACCGACAAAGCCTTCATATTGTATTGCGGTTTGAGCATATAGAGTACGCGCCAAATCGACGACTACCTCGCGCTCCTGCATCATCATCTTATGGTTTGAATCGGTTTGCAAGAGCATTTCTAGAGTTAATTCAACTATTTCTTCAGAGGTATTTGCCACCAATTCAATATCATCGGGTAAATCACTCCAATTTTGAATAAACCCTATATTTCTCGAAAAAATTTCTTGTATCGTCAAATAACGTTTCGATGATTTTTCTCGGAATAATTTAGGAATCATCAAATCTTGTGAAGGCCATAAAGGCCAGCCAATTGGCACCCAATTACTTAACGCACATGGTGTGCCATAAATCACACTGATCGTGGCAAAACCTGAGTTAGTCCCTAAAAAAAATCGACACCCAGCACTCAGTAGAATGTCACTCAATTGGGTTTTAAATAAACTATGCGCATAATCAACCACATTGCGCATGGTTCGTAGTGGTTTCATACTAGAGTCGCCCATACGGATGACCCACCCACCAGCATCGACTATTTTCTGAATAGCATCATAGTAAACATCCAATTCAGCATCGCGCATACTTGGATAAAAAGAGTTCCATTGTTTATGAAACCCTGCTTCCCTCACATGCAAACATACGTACCAAGCATCCTTCGGTATACCCAAATTGGAGAGATAATTTTGCAACCAGATTTTTTCTAGGTCGGTTAGTTGGAATAAAGGCTCATGTCCAGCCTGTTCCCATGCGTGTTGTATTTTAGCGGCCGCATGCGCATAGCCTAAAATTTCACCATCTGGAAAGTCATACTCCCAAAAATCATCAATCAACGCTTCGCGTTCATCCTCAGACAATAGTTGCCATGCTGGATAATGATTTTTCTTGGCCCATTTGTTGTAATCATTTTCTAATTCACCCGGCTTAAGAACATTAATATCCATATTCTGAAAATGATGAAACAGCTCCTGCCCAGGAATCGTGTGGATATCCCACTGCACCACAATCCGTTGTTCACCAAAATACAAGCGTTTGTATTTGAGATAAAAATCCAGCATCGCCACATGACCAATCGCTGCAAACCATGCCCCCCCCAAAATTCGGTAAGCAGTTGGTGTCTTTGGTTTGATTAACGAGCGCCGAGTTTGACCAGCCAGTTGCCAATAATAATTAGCCTCTTTATTTTTACCTGACATAAAGCACACAGCACCCAATTGGCGCAATATATTCAAACGTTGACTACCAGACAATTGCGCATGGCCTCTCTGTATGAGGTTTTGAAAACCAGCTAAAGATAGATCTAGTCTACCCACTTCCATAAATCGACTAGACCATATAATTTGTTGTTCTGCAGGAAGATGCGTCTCATTTAGCAAATGAAGATACCTCTCCACCGATGCCGTAGCATCTCCTGCAAGGATTCGTGAGCAAAATTGCTTCAATTTGAAAGAAGACGTTTGCTTACAGATTTCACCTTTGATTTCTTTCTGAGAAAAAATGAGGAACTTGTAATAATGGTCTTTAAATATAATATGCGCTAACAACACGAAGATTTTTCCTAGCCAGCGCAACAAAAAAAATCGAGCACCTTGCCACTTGGAAAGTTTAAGAACAACCCCGCCTATCAGTTTGGTCACTCTGGGTCGGCTTCTGAGCTGATTGCGAATGAATTGTTTCACATTTATCCTCGTATTAAAGAAATATAGGCTGTTTCTCGACCAAATAAGGCTTGAAAATAAATCATATTTTGAACAGATTGAACGGTAATGGTTTCAGGAGAATGGATTAAGTGCCTCAGTTCTTTTAATCCACTCTGCGCCGCTATAAAACTCCTGGGGATCAACTCTATAAACTCATTTAAAGCCCACCTTACATTTTGTGCATAAGAAGCCAGATCTTTTCTATCCATATGGGCATCTTCATGTTCGGCAATCATATGTAACAATTCAAATGCTTTTGATTCTAGTTCAAAATTATTTTCAGACCCATCCGATTTAGGGGGTTCACGGTAATCTAGAAAATTATGGGCATTTTGCCAATATTCTGTTAAAAAGTACTCGTTGAAGCGACGCTCCGCTCCATAGACCTTTTTAAACCAACGCCAATCCGTTATAAATCCTGGACTTGAGCCTAAGATATCAAAACGATCTTTCAATCGCTCTACTACAGTGGGAATACTCAAACATAAACCAAAATAAGCAGGATTCAGCATATTATCTTGAACCCAATCGGTGATATTACGCGTCATCGCGCTCAACGTCCCCAAATGGCTCGCAAAAGCCAGGGATAACGTTTCAGTTTTTTGCAAAAAATCTTCTTGTTCTCCACACAAATAAATAGCTAAAAATCGACGTAATAAATTGGGTACAAATCCAATTGGGGAAACGGTGGTCAAAACTAAAAGTCCTTGTGGCGCAACAAAAGTAGATAATTTATTTAACAGAGCTTTCTCGTGCTCGGAGGTGCCCAACCAATTCTCACACAGTACAATATCAAAACTTTCTTCAGGCAAATAATTTTCCAAAGTAGTCGATACGATTTGAGGCTGAGTATGGGGATGAGTAAATTGTTCATAAGTGTTTTTGATATGCGATACCGCCACTTCATTGGGCTCCAAAAGCACGAATTTCTTAGGCATAAGCTGTGCAATATACAAACTATTTTGCCCTGTCCCTGCCGCAATTTCTAAGACGTTAGATTGGCGAAAAGTAAGAGGTAATAGTCCAAGTTTTTGGTATAAAGCCTGTCGACGCTCCAAATGAGACTGCATGCAGTTTAAGTCATAATGCACCGGCGTAATCTGATGCTCGCGGTAATACTCTAAATGGGTTTGTCTGACACGTTGATTCATTTTGCCTCGATAGCTCAGATTAAAACGAATGGCTTTACGCCATTGCCTTAGAAACAGATTGCAATACCTTCAAATGCGGTAACGGCACAACAAACTGACCACCATTCAACATAAATTGACAATGTTTGGCTGTAATGATATCCGCATATTGCCAAGCCATGACCAAAACAATATCGGGCTTATCTTCATATAAAATAGAGCTGGGCTTCACTTCCAAATGACTGCCTGGACTGAACATCCCATGTTTGACCGTATTATCATCAATCAAATACTCTAATTTATCTTGCAGTTCAAAGTGGTACAACAAGGTTATCACTGTCGTCGACGCCCCATATCCGACAATACGCTGATGGTTACTATTCGCTTTATCTATAAATGCATGTACTGCTTGTTTGCATGCCAAAATATCTTGTTCATATTTTTGAAAAATTGCCGGAGCATTAAGACCACGGCTAAGCTCTTCTTGTATCATCTTCTCTACAATCGGTTGTTCCGCACGAGCACCTGTTTTCTTTTGCACAAATCCACGCAAAGATCCTCCTTTGGTGCCGACACGTTCGATATCAAAAAAGTGCAAGCCGTGCTTTTGAAAAAACCGCTTTAAAGAAAAAATAGAATGATAAGACAAATGTTCATGATACACAGTATCAAATAAAAATTTATCCACAATATCTAATAAATAGGAAACTTCAAATACAAAAACACCATCATCGTCGAGCAACTGCTCAATAGCGTCGGTCATATCTGCTAAATGATCACTATGCGCATAAACATTATTCGCAACGATGAGTTTGGCCAAACCTTGCTTTTTCTGAATTTCCACAGCAATTTGAGTAGTAAAAAAATCCGGCATAGTTTCAATGCCCGATAAAGTCGCTTGTCGAGCAATGTCGCGCGCTGGGTCAATACCAATAACACGCATATTTTGTTCTTGGAAAAAACGCAGTAAAGTTCCGTCATTACTGCCAATTTCAACTACCAAAGACTGTGCCGGAACAGCGTATTTGTGTACAATATCTTGCGAATACTGACGGAAATGTTCTACTAACCCTTTAGAGTTAGACGTTTTAAAAATATAATCTCGGAATAATAAATCCGGATTAACAACATCAATGTTTTGCACATGAGCACAATCCTGGCATTGATACAAATCCAAAGGAAACAAGGGTTGGGGTTCGTTCTTTTTGGCCAGCGGTACAAAAGCATCCGCAATAGGAGATGGTTGCATCGGCAACACTAAAGTCAATTTGTCACTATCGCACAACCGGCATGTCGTTCTTTGAATCACCCAAGACTTACTCATAATTCATTCCTTTTATATTACACACTAATTCTTATAAAGAAGTCAGACGCCGCGCTAATGTTTCCGGCCAAACCAAAGACAGCCCACCATCCACCACCATATTTTGACCAGAAATAAATCCTGCTTGCGGACTGCATAAAAAATTAATGATATGTGCTGAATCTTCCGTAGTCGCCATGCGTTTTAATGGAATGATGTCTTGATAAAGATTCATCAACTCTTCATTTTGCTCATAAAAAGATTTGGACTCTTCTTTTAAAAAAGTAAAAGGTGTCACGCCATTTGCACGAATATTCTGGGCACCCAAATTGACAGCATAATAACGCATTAATTGATCTAATCCCGCTTTCGCAACATGATAGCTGGCGGCTTGACCTTGTCCTACATAAGTTGAGAATACAGAACTCACCATCACGAAACCTTTGTCCCCTTCAGGTAAAAAATGAGGCACTAAATGTTCTACAGCATTTTTGGTTGCCGTAAGTGTTGTTTGTAACTCCCCCTGCCAATCATCTTCTTTACCACGATAACGCTGAAGAAACACACCATAATTAATCTTGCCGCGTGTGCTCACAATTTCATCTAGTGTACTGAGTAATGAAGTAGGCTCAGTAATATCGGCAGTAAAGCATTGAATATCTCCCGCCATCAAATCAGCCACAGGAATCTGGCTACGACCTACAATTGATACTTTATCGCCACGTTCAGCGAATTGTCTTGCAACCACGCGACCCAGCCCTTTTGTCCCACCAAAAATTATTGAATGAACCATTTTTTTCTCTCATTGCTACATCATTGTTGTTTTAGGCAGTACCATGGTAATTTCAGCACTGACTCGTGTTTGATTTCCAAGATTAATCGAGCCTCCATGTAATACATTTTCATTAAATATGATCATGTTTCCGGGTTCAACCGAAATTAACGGCGCATCATTGATCGTCAGATCCTCTTCTAATTGCGGACGCGGAGTCCCATCTGAGGTGATATCAACGCGGTATTTAAATTCTTTAAGATGAGATCCTTGCGCCACCCTCAATCCATTTTTTCCAGGTTCACAATAAATCGGGATCCAAATTTTAACCGTCGTAGTCCCATCAGGAAACATCCCATAGCCCCCATTAAAAGAACCATGAAACCAACCATCTTTATGTAAAGAGCCCACGTCACTTGGTATACCCGGACGGACTAGTCGCCAGTAAATTTCTTCTTCGCCATAATGTTGTTTAGTATCATAAATATCGGAAATGGCAAAATCTCCAAATTCTTCGCGTAATAGCGAAAGAAAAGACATTTGTTTGATTTGATGAACCCAGTCTTGCGGTAGCACACGGTTTCTTTTTGGCCATAAAGCTTGGTGGTCAATCTTATTTGCAATGAGATGATAATTTTCTATACCCAAAGATTGGGCTTCATCAAACAAATGAGGATGATGCTTTCGAAAAGTAGACAACCATTGCTGAGTAATGATTTGACGAAAAGTGCTTAATTCTTCAATTGATAATTGGCAATCAACTGAGTATCCTTTGTCTCCAAACACCTGCTCCTTCAGCTTCAACATAATACATCCATATCCTACATCCAGTAAAACGATACATATCTTATCTGCCTCAAATAGCGTACCTAATTTTAAAGTAAAATGCCAGGGCTATTCACTGTCCATTTCCACCAAACACCGCCCACGAATTGCGCCATTGCGCATGGCAATGATTGCATCATTTACCTGATCTAGAGAATAATAATCGGTGATTAGCTCCCGTAATTTAATGCGTCCTTTTTGATATAGATTTTGGTAGCGTGCAATATCTTGATGAGGGACCGTTTCCCCACCATGTGAACCAGAAAGGGTTTTACCGAAATGTAAGGGCAAGGAGTGGATATTTATATTATTGCCTTTGCGGGGTACGCCAACCAAGACCACGCGACCTTGTGCATGAGTTAATTGATATCCCAATTCAATCACATTGGGCAAGCCTGTATTATCAATAAAAACATCTAATTTTGTGTGCTCAAGAATATCGGTAATAGCCAAGCTCGGATCCAGATTATGACTGTTAATTACATGAGTCGCGCCCATTTCTTGGGCCAATTCTAATTTTTCATCATGTAAGTCCACCGCAATAATAGGGTATGCGGAAACCAAAGCGGCTGCCTGAATAATATTCAGTCCGATACCACCCGCACCAAAAACTACCACAGACTCCCCAATTTTCACCTGAGCATTATTTTCAATAATGCCAAATCCAGTGGTTACTGCACAACCAAACAATGCGGCAACTTGCAGGTCACTATCATCTGGAATTTTGGTAAGTCGATTTTCTGAAGCAATCGTATAATTACTTAATGTAGTAATCCAACCTGCGTTGACTTTACGCCCATTCCAATCATACGAAGGGGTTTCAGCTTCAATGCCTAATCCTTTCCGCCAATGGAGCACTACTTTATCACCGGGCTTAACATGCCGCACGCCTAAACCAATCGCCATGACAGTGCCTGAGGCTTCGTGTCCTAACAAATGCGGTAAAAATTTATCTTCACCTTTCGCGCCATCAATTTCACCTAATTGGGAACCACAAATACCGCTATAATGAATTTTAACGAGCACCTGCCCCACAGCAAGGGTTTGCGGCAATTTAATCTCGTCAATAATTAAAGGCGATTTTAACTCCGTTAATATCGCTGCTTTCATGGTTTGAGGCATATTATCCACATCCAACTCCTACTCAAAATAAATAAAGGAATAATCCCCGGTATAACCAGTTTGACGGAACCACCAGTCCCATTCCGCTGGCGTACAAAAGGCTTCACAGGTCACTTGCCAATAAAGTAGATTGGCTTTCTCTTGCTCATTACGATAAGACTCGACACAAATATATTTGTTTTTTTTGCCCACGCGTTCAATTTCACGGAGGGCTTTATCCAATTCATAATTATGCAAATTGTGTAAAGTAGTAATGGAAATCACCAAATCAAAATAATCATCAGGATAAGGTAATTCAGTGGCACAACCCACCTGGATTTTATCCTGGATTTCTTCTTTTGCATTCGCAATAGCATACTCAGAAATATCAATGCCACGAATATCTATACCGGGCACTACTTTGGTAAAGTCATACATTAAAAAACCCTTACCGCAGCCAACATCCAAAATTTTGTCGCCAGGTTTGATTTGATAATGCTCTGCCATAGCACGCGCAACTTTTTCCCAACGTCCTTCTAAATAGCGATATCCGCCATAACAAACACGTCTATCTCCATCCCAATAGTCATGCCCCCATTGCTTGGCAAGTGCTGCTGCTTTGGCTTTGGGATATTCTGGTTCATTGACGCGCGCTAAATAATCGCGTTGCGTGCTTTTG
Source organism: Legionellaceae bacterium (assembly GCA_018061965.1). Classification (GTDB taxonomy): domain Bacteria; phylum Pseudomonadota; class Gammaproteobacteria; order Legionellales; family Legionellaceae. Next base: position 208,675 of record JAGOTG010000001.1, on the reverse strand, counting down.
TGTATGACTGACATAAAATCTATACTAGGCATAATGATATAACTCCAAGTTTTTTAGCAATTTCTCAGCTTTTAATAATTGGTTTTGCTTCATTTCAATTTCATTTAAATACGGGTTCGCAAAACGTCTTCTGGCCATGTGCATCGGAATAAACACATTCAGAGCAATGCAACACCATTTTACTTGGTAAGCACCGCGTAATAAGGATGCGCGCTGGATTAAAAACTCTGGATACTCAAAAGGTTGCATCACTTGCTCTACAAAGTGGTCAAAATAATGTTCTGAAACCGGCACGGCTAATTGAGCAAAAAAATCGCCGACCATTTTGGCAGGATCATCCCAGCCTGCATATTCAAAATCCAAAAACCGTAAGGAGCAATCGGCCATTTTAAGGGCATTATGAAATCCAAAATCAGATGGAGAGATACAACGTAAAGACTGTTTTAATGGCAGATTGAAGTCTAGACGTGAAGCAGTCGCTGATTTTTGGATATCTGTCACCAAATCCAGCCAAACAGTCTTTAATTTTCGAACCAGCAGCATGGCTTCTTTGTCTTCGGATGACACAGGCACAATTTGTTGCAAACCATTAATACGGGCCTCAATCAAATCCAAATGCGCTTGTAAACTAAAGCACGCTTCAGAAGCCATAGGTAATAACTCCTTCGAGGTATTGAGAGGCTGATTTAGCGCAGTAAAAAATGCGATGGCTTGGCCAATCTCACCATCATGGATATCGACAGCACGCAATGGCTTACCCTCAATAAACTCATAAAGAGCCAATCCCTCTTCCTCATCATAACAATAAGGAATAGGTGTTTGTTGGACCGTGGCGGATTGAGCATACGTTAAAAAGGCAAACTCAGCAGCAAGTCGATTACGCCGGTCAGCAGGTTGAGTAAAATACTTTTTTAATGCAAAAAACCCTTGTTGTGTCTTAATTTTGTAAGTTCGATTATTGCCACCACCGGAACATAATTGAATATCGATCGACTCAACCGGCAAACGCGCTTGTTCAAATAATTTCAAAATGGGCAAGTCAAAATCAGTCGCTTCCATCATAACAATGCGCTCGCAAAATTTACCCAAGATGAAACTACTTTGATATGCGGCATATCCAAAGCATGATGATGTTGGTCTGGGTCAAATAAATAGGCTTGTGTACTACGCGGAAACGTTTGCGCCAACAATATCTCAGGCAAGTCATCAATGAACACATCGCAAGCCAAATATTCAATACGCGCAATTTTTTCCTCTTTGGTCAATTCAAAAAAAATATGTTCCTGCGCGAGCAACCGCAAATCTTGATAACGTAATTGCTGCGTGATCCAAGCTTGCGCAGCTGCATGCAAATCATATTGAGGACCTTGGTATGGATAGCGTGTTTTATGGCTAATGATATACAAAGTGTGTCCTGCATTCTTTAATTGCTGCAGGGTATTGAAGACATCAGAATACATAGTTGCCTCGGACATCCGCGCACCATATACATAGCCCTGCATTTCGGTCCAAATATCTTCTTTATTCACAGTGCGCAAATAATCTCTAACTGCGAGTTTGCTTACGGGAATATGTTCATCGATCACGCCATACTCGGAAGCGACTGTATGAAAAATCTGATCATAATTGACAATGGTATTGTCAAAATCAAATCCTATACGCATGCCGATTGTCCCAAACGCTGCAGGATGGACGCCACTATTTTTTCTCCGACCAACCCATATTTTTCGCGAGCATATTCTTGACTACCAATTTCATGCATAAATTCGTCGGGGGTACCCAAACTTAAAAAGGGTTTGGAGATAGGTTGCGTTGCCAACCATTCAGCAATTGCACTGCCTAACCCTCCGATCACCCCATGCTCTTCAATGGATACCAACAATTTAAAACTCTGGACAGCTTGCGTTAAATAAGCTGTGTCCAATGGTTTTATCGTATGAAAACTCATGACTTCTGCTGAAATGCCCTTTTCTTTTAATAATTCTGCCGCCTTAAGGACTTCCGGCATGAGCGTGCCGGTACTTAATAATGCGATATCGGAGCCTTTTGTAACGGGCAATGCTTTACCAAACTCCAAACGTTCTAGGTTTGGATGAATCACCGGCTCCCCTTTTTTTCCAATCCGGATATAGACAGGCTGATCTTGTTGCAGCGCTGCGCGCAAAGCACATTGCAACTCTTTTGCGTCACAGGGTGCTAAAACAATCATCCCCGGTAAAGTCCGTAAAATCGCAAGATCTTCTAAAGAGTGGTGTGTAGGACCCAATTCGGCATAAGACAGTCCGGCTCCCGTTCCAACAATAATCACGGGTGCTTGATGATAGCAAACGTCCACTCGTATCTGCTCAAAACAACGCGTGGTGGTAAAAGGAGTAATGGTGTAGACAATAGGCCGTAATCCGGACAACGCCATCCCAGCAGCTACGCCCATCATATTGGCTTCGGCAACGCCACAGTTATAAAACCGTTGAGCATCCACTTCTTTAAATTCGTCAAAAAGTTTATTACCAATATCACCCGACAACAAAACGACCCGTTTGTCCGTTTTTGCCAAATTCGTCACTTCCTTGGCAAATGTATTCCTCATAAGACGCCCACCTCTTCAATACTTAATTCTTGTTTAGCCAGCGACACTTCCTCAGCAGTGGGAATTCGATAATGCCAATTGTTGTCATCTTCCATAAATGAAATACCTTTGCCTTTGATCGTATGTGCAATAATTGCGGTGGGTTTTTGATTCACAGCCGGAAAACTTTTTAAGCTTTCACATAACGATGGTAGATTATGTCCATCTATTTCTGTCGTATTCCATCCAAATGCGCGCCATTTGTCTACCAAAGGGTCAAGAGCCATAATCTCCTGGCTCCGTCCCGTAGCTTGCCATTTGTTAAAATCGACAATCACACATAAATTGTTCACTTTTTGTGAGGCAGCCAGCATAGCCGCCTCCCAAACCGAACCTTCGTTGCATTCACCATCACTCAAAACCGCATACACGTGGTAGGATTGTTGCTGGATAGAAGCAGCCATTGCCATTCCCAATGCCAGAGGCAAACCATGGCCCAGTGAGCCCGTCGCCGCTTCAATACCTGGCAAATAACCAGGAACAGGTGGATGTTCAGCAAAAATACCACCATCTTCACCATAATTGTCCAACAAGCTTTCTGGGTAAAAACCGCGCATAGCCAATACTTGAAACAAAGCTGGTGCACCATGTCCTTTACTCAAAATAAATCGATCACGATCTAAAGATTGGGGAATCTGAGGATCAATGCGCAATATAGAAAAATACAATGCAACCAAAATGTCGACACAAGATAAACACGAGCCTAAATGCGGAATACTGGCTGTATGCGAGGTTTCAACAATCCGTGCTCTTAAAATACGTGCACGCTTTTCTAATTCTTGGATAGAGGTCATAGTACATCACGCTTTATGAATATAATCGTAGGGATGCTCTTTGAGAACATCGAAATATTTCTGGGTCCATGCAATACACTCATCTAATCCTTGATCCAAAGAAATATGATCTTGCCAATTAAGTTGACTACGGATTTTGGTGCTATCCAATTGATAAGATGCATCTTTTCCTAACCGCTCTCCAACCATTTCCACATGATCGTCAAATGGGACATTTAGTTTGTCACAAATGCGTTGCACGAGCTCATGAATAGACACAATCGCATCCGTCGAAATATGATAGGTATTTCCATTGTCACCTTTCAACATAATCCGCCACGTCGCATCAGACACATCATTCATATGAATGAATGAACGCGTTGACACACCGCCACCATGGAGTTGTAATTTTTTTCCGAGCATAATAAACAAAATAGTGCGCGGTATTATTCGATACAATTGTTGACCGGGACCGTATACATTGGCCGCACGAGTCGTAACTACAGGAAAATCATATGCGGCATGATAGGTACGCAAACTCATATCCGCTGCCGCGCGTGACACGGCATAAGGGGTGCTTGGATTAAATGCATTATCTTCGGTGACAAAGCCAGAGCAGCTGCCATATACTTCGGGAGTGGAAATATGGACGTATCTATCCATAAAATCGCAAGCACGCAATGCTTCATGTAAACGTATCGTTGAGATAGTATTCGTCATAAACCAATCAATAGGTTGTTTCCAACTTTCAGCCACCATACTTTGTGCAGAAAAATTTACGACATAATTAGGTTTTTCTTCATGTAGCGTTTTTTCGAGATCATCTAAATGTTGATTCAAATCCAGTTGTAAAAAAGTAAAATTACTGGGATTTCGCCATTTATATGGCAATAACGCAGGAATAGGCTCTTGCGAACGACTCACCCCGATAACATCACAACCTTGTTGAAGAGCAAAATCCACAAAACTTGCACCAGAAAATGAGTTACTGCCAATCACCATGACTTTAGACATAAGACACCGTTTCTTCTATTGAGTTGGTTGCATCTGATTGCATTAATTGAGGGGGATTTACATATAGCCATTGCATCAGCATATGCCCTACAATCAACTGCAAATCTTCTGCAATTTGCATATCATTTACGGGAAAGTGAATGGCCACATCTGCTAAATCTCGACTTTTCCCGCCATTAAACCCTAATATGGCATACGATTTAACATCCATCGTTTTAGCCTTCTCTAATACACGCAAAATATTAGGGGAGTTGCCACTTCCAGACAAAACAATGAGTAGGTCTGAGGCCTGACCATACACCGCTAATTGCTCGGAATAAATATGCTCGTATCCCACATCATTGGCCAAACACGTCACAATTGCAGAATTGGCCGACAAAGAATGCACTCGCAAACCCGCCCCACTTTGTTTGATGATGCCGTACAAATAATCATTGGCCAAATGAATGGCATTTCCTGCACTGCCTCCATTACCACAAATAAATACTTGGCGATTGTGTTGCCAAGCTTGTCGAACATCCAAGGCAAGTTGCTCCACCACAGACCAATCACTTCGCGTTAATATGGCGCTCAGTCGTGAGGCATAATCATTAAAGACGTTCATAGGGCCATCTCTTGAAAGACCGTTTGTTGCATCCACTTTAAATTATAGAAACGATCATCATCTTGTAGTCCATTATTTCTGAAATGCGCAATAAGTTCTTCAATTGCATTTTCCACTTTTTTCTTCGGTTTATAACCAGTCGCTAATAGTTTATCGGAGTTCACACGATAAGAGCGTGGGTCGTTAGATTCGGTCAGTACAATTTCTACAGGAATATGTTTCGTGACCATATGAGCAATATCCAAAATAGAAATATTCTCAAATCCTGCATTATAAACCCCGGTAAATTGGGGATTCTCAATGAAATGCAAATACACATCCGTAATATCATCAATATGAATATTGGGTCGAATTTGCTTGCCACCAAACACCGTGATTTTTCCTTTGGACAAAGCTTGCATAGTCAGCATATTGACCGATACATCTAAGCGCATACGCGGCGAATAACCACACACCGTAGCAGGACGGACAATCTGAACAGTCATATCATTTTGATAACTCAACAGCACCCGTTCGGCAACCATTTTGGTTTTGTTGTATTCTGAAATCGGTTCTAGCTCTAGCTCTTCAGTCACTTGCAGCTCTTCTTTGATACCATATACACTACCTGATGAAGCATAAATAAAGCGCTGAATCCCTAATCGTTTTGCTCTATCGGCCAATTGCATCGTGGCCAAAGCGCTAATTTCCCAAGTTAATTTGGGATTTAAATCGCCGCAAGGATCATTAGCAATAGATGAGAGATGAATAATACAATCGACGCCCTGCAATGGGATACTATTGATATTGCAGACATCTCCTTGAACCACATCTAAATTAGGATGGGGCTTATGATAACTCCCAAACCACTGCGTATCAAACGCAATGACTTCATATCCTTTTTCTAACAATTTTGGAATTAGGACATGTCCTTTATAACCGCACCCACCCGTTACTAAAATTTTCATAATCATCCTTAAATTTCTATTAAAACTCCACTTCTGCTAATGCTAAGCTTTGAACTGTACCAATATCTCGATGGTAGTCTGTATTATGATACGTTTGAATTCTTCCCAGAAAATGTGGAATAACCTCAGTACTCAGATCACTAATCTCCTTATTTAAAGAGATCAAAAAATCCAGAACAGCAGGTTCAAAAATATACACAGCAGCATTTGCATGCAATCCATAATCTTGTGCTACTTTTTCGTGAAAACCAACCACTGTGTTGGCGGCATCTAGCTCTACTATGCCACAACTCTGCGGATTATCAGTTTGAAAAGTCATCATAGTGATTTCGATGCCGGGTTTTCGGCGCACATGGGTCGCTATAAAATCTTCAACTGAAAAGCGAGTTAAATTGTCTGCATGAGCGACCATAAATGCGCCATCTTTTATAAAATCTCGATTGCGATATAGCGTGCCTCCAGTTCCTAAGAGCACGTCTTCATGAACTAATTTAATTACAGACTCCCAGGGAGACGATTGAACAAAATCTTTCACCTTTTGCGCTAAATAATGAGTGTTAATCAAAACCTGATCGATAGGCTTAGGCAGGAGTAAATCCAGCCAATATCCTAATAAAGGTTTGCTTTGGACAGGCACCAAACATTTTGGAACCGTATCGGTGAGCGGTTTTAAACGAGTGCCGTAGCCGGCAGACAACAAAACCGCTTTCATAGGGACAACTCTCGAAGTATTTGATCTAAGGCAAGCGGTAAATTTCCTGTGCGCCCAACATGACATGCGGCGGCAACGGAACCAATATAAGCGCTTTCCCAAATCGTAGCTCCCGCTGCCAAGGCCAAAGCGGCGGATACCAACAATGCATCACCGCCCCCAGCAACATCTTTCGGCGCCGTGTTTAAAGCGGGGATTTGATCATCCGTCAGTTGATGTTTACTACTATGTGGAGAGTGAACCAGCACGCCTTCTGCTCCAAGAGTAATCATGATATGTTCGGCATGCGTTTTTTTACCTAATGACTCTGCCAAACCGACCAACCCAGAGGTTTGATCCCGCATTGCAAGTCTTGCTTCATGTTCGGTGGGGGTCAAAAGTATCGTGCTATGAAACCGCGATACATCTCCAATTTGCGACGAAGATTGGCTATCAGCCACCATAGGAACCCCGTGCTTATTACAGAAAGAAATGATGGCATCGACTAAAGTCTGCGGTAAACAGCCATAATTAAAGTCAGAAAAAATAACAAGATCTACTTTTTGAATGACTTTGGTAATTTGTTTATACATTTTATCAATAAGCTCGGCATCGATATGATGATGACGCAACTCCGATATACGCAACAATGTTTTGCCATCGGCACGATATCGTTGTTTGAGGGTAGTGGGGCGACTGAGATCTTGTAATAAATGAGCGTCTACATCGAATTTTTTTAATTCATTCTTGGCAAACTTGGCCGAAACATCATTGCCGACTACACCAAAGTAGCTCACTTGAGCGCCGAGCGCACGAGCATGTGCGGCCACAATGCCCGCGGCCCCTACATATAAATCACGTGCAAGCGGCGTAACAACCAATGTGGGATCTTCGCGAGAAATTCCTAATGCTTCACAGGTTACATATTCGTCAATTATTAAATCGCCAATCACGACCACAGACAACTCTGAAAACCGTCGCATAACATGAGAGAGTCTTTGCGTATTGATACCATGTCTTTCTATATATTCGACAGGTTTTTTGATGGTAGTATGCAATACTTCTTGAAATTCTGAACGCAATAAATCCATTGATGAAAAACGCATTTCTCCTGAAGAAAACAAGAGCTTTCCGCCATAATTTTCAACCATAGCCTGTTCAGGGTTAAAATGATGCTCATGCTCATTGCCTTTCACCACCACATCGGGTTTCAGATACTCAATGAACTGTTCGGCAGATACAAATAAAGGCGCCACCAAATCTACATTTCCTAATACTTCTAGGCCTTGAACACGCAAATTTTGGGGGATAAGCGTGCCAGGAATGGCATCATGATTCACTCCTACAATTAAGAAATCCCCGCATTCTGCGGCAAACTTCAATAATCGAAAATGCCCGGGGTGCACAATATTAAAATTACCCGAAACAAAAACAATTCGCTTTTCTAGCGGGATTGACTTTCTGATTTTTGCCACCGCGTTAACAAGATTTTCAGACAAATCAATAACTGATTTTATTTGCCCGGCGTGATGCTCTGCTAAATTTGGTACATCAGAGTACAACCGTTTCTTTGTGTTGCTTTCTGAAGGACATCCCATGTCATACACCTTATTCCATTTAAACTAATTTTCCTTCACAATTGCCAATTTCATGCTATATAATTTCCCAACATGTTGCAAGTCGGATTTGCTGAAAAAAATCTGCATTTATAATCTTTGCCAAAGAAATAGGATTTTCATATGCACACGGAAGTTGTAAGCCCTCATCCAAATTCAAAAGTTGCCATATTACTTTGCACTTATAATGGGGAAACATATCTTTCCAAATTGTTGGACTCTTTAGCTAGCCAAACATCGCCCCATTGGGTGATTCATGCCTCAGATGATAAATCCCAGGATAAAACACTCGACATTCTTAGTCAGTATCAACAACAGATTGGTCTTCAACGCTTCGTTATTTATACTGGCCCCACGCAAGGTTATGTCGCCAATTTTTTATCTTTAACCTGTAATCCTCAGATCCAAGCCGATTATTATGCTTACTGCGACCAAGACGATATTTGGGAACCGGAAAAATTGCAACGCGCATTGGAGTTACTCAATAAAGTTCCTCAGCATATTCCTGCCTTGTATTGCTCACGCACACGTTTAGTAGATGCCGACGCAAATTATATAGGTGATTCTCCACTGTTTAGAAAAAAACCTGCTTTTGCCAATGCGTTAGTACAAAATATTGGTGGGGGCAATACAATGGTTGTTAACAACGCAGCGCGCGCCTTACTGTACAAAGCCAGTCAAAAAATACACGTCATTTCTCATGACTGGTGGTTTTATTTGGTAATCAGCGGATGTGGTGGTACTGTGTTCTACGATCCACATCCCTCTCTGCAATACCGTCAGCATGGCAATAATTTAGTCGGTGCAAATAATAGTTGGCGCGCACGATTTGTCCGAATAAGAATGATGTTTAAAGGAAATTTCAAACATTGGAATACACTGAATACTCAAGCATTATTAGCGATAGCACATCAATTAACACCTCAAAATCAAATCATATTACAACGCTTTGCAGTATCTCGGGAAAAAGGTTTTTTTCGCAGAATATTTGGCATACTTCATTCTGGTATTTATCGGCAAACACGTTTGGGAAATCTAGGTTTAGTGGCCGCAACCTTATTTAATAAAATCTAATGCTTTCAGACAAGAGGGACTATGAATATTTTATTATTGGGTAAAAATGGACAAATTGGCTATGAATTATGTCGAACTTTATTGCCTTTAGGTCAACTTACTACCTTAGGGCGCGACGAGATTGATTTTTTGAATCTTGATAATTTACAGCGGGTGCTTTATGCGCATGCGCCCGATGTGATTGTGAATGCTGTCGCCTACACAGCAGTGGATTTGGCTGAAAAACATTCTGACCTCGCTTTCACAATCAATTCAGAGGCGGTCAAATTGATCGCACGTTATACCATGGAAACACAAGCTATCTTAATTCATTACTCTACAGATTATGTCTTTGATGGGGAAAAATCGGAAGCCTATTTAGAAACTGACTTACCTCATCCCCAAAATAGTTATGGCGCATCCAAACTCGCCGGTGAGAAAGCAATTAAGCAAAGTGGCTGCGCTCATCTCATATTCAGAACCAGTTGGGTTTTCTCCAAAAAAAACAACAACTTTGTGCATACAATATTAAAACTGGCCAAAGAAAAAGAAACCTTAAGTATTGTAGATGATCAGTATGGCGCTCCGACCTCAGCGGAGTTCATTGCAGATGTTACCGCATTGGCTATTATAAGTTATTATCAGAAAAAATTACCTATAGGCACCTATCACTTAACTGCTTCAGGTGCGACCAATTGGCATTCGTATGCTCAATATATTGTGAAGATAGCGTTAAAACAGAATGCAACCTTTAAACTGACTCCTCACAAGATTATGCCTATTTCATCGGAGGTCTATCAAGCATCTGCCAAACGTCCCAAAAATTCTCGCTTAAATCATCAACTTCTGGCTGAGAAGCTGGGCATTATTTTTCCTGATTGGAAGATACATGTAGATCTCCTTATCAGCCATATCTTTACCCATACAGAACTGACTCAATCTTAAAGGAACTTATGCAAATCACGCTGTTATCAATGCCAGAGGTCATCTTATTGCAACCGCAAGTATTTGAAGATGAACGCGGATTCTTTTTTGAAAGTTTTAATCAGCAACAATTTAACGCAGCCATAGGAAAAACAGTTAAATTTGTTCAAGACAACCATTCGTATTCAGTAAAAAATGTTTTGCGTGGTTTGCATTACCAAATTCAACAACCGCAAGGAAAACTGATTCGAGCCTTGTCGGGCACTGTTTTCGATGTTGCAGTAGATATGCGACCGCACTCTTCCACTTTTGGACGTTATGTTACAGCAATATTGAGTGGGGATAAACATAATCAGCTATGGATCCCTGAAGGATTTGCACATGGATTCATCGTGCTATCCGAGACAGCCAATATTATGTATAAAACTACGACGTATTGGGCTCCACAATATGAGAGATGCATTGCATGGAATAGTCCTGTACTCAATATTCCATGGCCAATCCAAGACACACCTATTTTATCTAAAAAAGATCAACAAGGGATAGCTTTTAGCTACGCTTTAAATTCGCAAACAGAATAGGGGCATATTAAAAACTATCTGACATAACTAAAATTTATACAGATCTACTATGAGCCCCTAGAGTCTGTGAACCTTTTTGTCATAGAAGCAATACGAAACATCGAATGCAGATCAGACAATGTTTTTTCTTCAATATCACTGTATCCTTCAGCGCCTGAATAAACCAGCCTCCCATCAACCATTACTCCAAAAGCAAACCCCGAAAAATGATTTTTTTGGCATAGTCTTGATAGATTTTTTCTATTTTTGGAAACACTTTCTGTATTTTATCCAATCGATGCTGATCAGAAAATTCTGGAGCCGAATAAGGGTTTTGACTATAAGCATTCGTAGTCAATATCATTATTATTAGACAGGGGAATTTGAATAAAGACTTCCGCATAATAAAGGGTCTATCATGATTTTTTTTTAGCCAATTGTAACACCCTATTAACAAACCCTAATTTTTCATCTGTGTATTTTTCACGGTCGTATACGTGTTCGTGAGCCAACTTAAGTTTTAATTGCTCATATTCTTTCGCTAAGTCCGTATGTGAGCGCAAATAATCCCTGAAAATCAATTTATTTCGCCAATGCTCTGAATTATCTTCAAATATATGGACATGATGCGTTCTCTTTTCACCGTAAGGGGGCATGCCCTTAACAAAAAACATTCGCTTAGGATCGGGATTACCATCCCAATAGTCGTAACCCAATTTCTGTAGAATGGGTACTGCAATAAGTTTCATTTCATCCAAAGAGTGAACTGCAATTTGAATATCAAGTATCGGCTTTGCGGATAACCCTATAATTGCAGTGCTGCCCACATGCTGAATATTAAGTAGGGAATTAGGTGGAAAAACTGATTTTAGCTTATCTATTTCAGCCTCCGCCAGCTTTGGCCATTCCGCGTTATAGGGAACAATATCAACATAATCTTTTTGCTCAATATCGGGAGTATCCCTGATATAATCTTCAGCAGTGATTACCCAATGCTCATGCCCACGCCATTCACCCTGTACTTTTAAATAGCGCGGCGAATAACCTTCATAACGAAAACCACTTTTTTTTACTAATTGAATTGAGCGGGTATTTTCTGGCTGTATATTGGCTTCTAATCGATGTAATCCGAGTTCTTCAAATACTTTTTTCTGCACCAATTTAAGACCGGCGTTCATAAACCCTTTGCCACTGTAATCTTTAACACCATAAAAACCTATAAATGCATTTTGGAATGCGCCTCGAACCATTTCACTGATATTGAAGACACCCACAAGATGACCCAAGTCATCACAAGCTAAATAACTCTTCTGATTGGGTTGTTGGAACCGTTGCCAATAGTCATCAAACTCATGTGAAGTCAGCGGCGGTGTCACCCATGGGTGATGCAAAGATTGACTATGTTGCATCGCATTCAAAAATGCTTCTTTATCTTCAAGCTTTAGCTCGCGGATAGTAGTATTGCTCATAATAAATGTCTCATTTATAAAATTAGCCCCTATTTCCCCTGATACACGGATCACCTTGAGCTAAGTTTTCCATTACCAGCCGTGTCACTGAAGCAACCATATCCTCTCGCTTTACCGCCTGCTTATGATCATTCGTGTAATAAACCGCCATGATAACTGGCGCACATTTGGGAGGCCAAATAATGCCAATATCATTGGTTGTACCATAGTCAGAGCCCGTTCCTGTTTTATCCGCAACAATCCAACCTTTGGGAAGGCCCGCTCTAATCCGAAAATCACCCGTTGTATTCGCTTTTAACCAGGACAGCAGCAGCTTCCGTTGTGGTTTCGCTAGCGTGTCGTTAAATGCTAATTTTTGCAAACTATTTGCCATATCTTTTGGAGTGGCGCTGTCATTTAAATTGCCTTTTCCACCCGAGTAGGCTTCTGCTGGCCAGCCATTATCTTGTCGAAATGAGTCATTATGAATAGAACGCGCAAAAAAATTCATTTGTTTTAGCCCACCCATTTTTTTAACCAGGAGGTTCATCGCAGTATTATCACTATAACTAATAGCGGCAGCACACAGTTCCGCAACGGTCATACCAGACTTAAGATGTTTTTCAGTAATCGGGCTCCAATCGGTTAAGTCCGTTGTTGTATAACGAATTTTTTGCGATAAGAGCGCACTATCATTCATGCTTTTTCTGAGAATAGTCGCAACGCCTATTACTTTAGAAGTGCACCCCATCGGAAAACGCTCATTCGCACGATACTGCAGATGCACGCCATTTGCCATATTAATGACATAGATGCCTATTCGTCCTCCTGAAGAGGCCTCAATCGCAGCTAATTTTTTCTGGATTGTTGTGGATTGAGCCTTCTGGACTACTGAAAACGAAGACGCCTCCGTAATGAAAAAAAAACTTGCGATGATTATCAGTGATGAAAACCATTTGACCGTGGAAAAGCGCATAGGATTATCTCGCCGTGTTGTTGTCATTTGTTATTATCAAGGACCCTAAAGTGTATCCGGAAATTTTGGCTTATGTCAGATACAAATAAATTTACTCGATTGATCTGATGTGGAGAAAGTTTTATTCGTCCGAATCCAACAAAAACCCGCCTACCTGAGCACCCCACAAAGTTTTATATCGACCATTTTTTGCCAACAATTCTAAATGAGTTCCATCCTCAACAATTTTACCTTGATCAAAAACTAAGATCCTATCCATTTCAAGCAAGGTCGACAATCGATGAGCTATAATAATGACTGTTTTCCCTTGCATTAAAGTCGCCAGGCTGTCTTGAATATATCCCTCGGTTACCGAATCCAAAGCACTCGTGGCTTCATCTAAAATTAAAATAGGCGCATTTTTCAAAATAGCTCGAGCAATCGATATTCTCTGTCTTTGACCACCCGACAGCTTAATACCACGCTCTCCTACCAAGGATTGGTAACCATCATGGGTTAAAGTGATAAATTCATGTGCATGGGCTTTGATGGCGGCCTGGATAACTTCTTCATCACTGGCATGAACATTCCCATAGCGTATATTTTCCATCAGGGTTCGATGAAATAAAATAGGATCCTGGGGAATAAACCCAATATTTTCACGCAAGGATGATTGGGTCACTTCTCTGATATTTTGGTTGTCAATTTTTATTACACCAGCAGATAAATCAAATAATCGGACGATGAGATTAACAAACGTGGTTTTTCCGCTCCCTGAAAATCCAACCAATCCTACTTTTTGTCCCCCAGGAATAATCACCGATTTATTTTCAAATAAATTACTTTCTTTCTGATATTGAAAATGGACGTCTTGAAAAACAATTTCACCCTTATGGATATAAATATCCTTGGCTTCTGGGCTATCTATTATTTCCTGTGGAACAAGAATCATCCGTAAACTTTGATTGGAGCGGCCTATCAAGTCATTCAATCGATGAATTTGCTCCATCAAATACCAAACACCCTCTGTGACGTATAAGGCTAGGGATAAAATAAAGGCAAAGTCACCAATGGTTACAAGATTATTTATTCGAAGTTTAATTAAAAAATACAGCAGAATCGAAACCAGCAGCGTAATAGAAAACCCTTGTATCAATGATATTTTGAATGCTAACCACTCTTTTTTGCGAAATTTATTTGCTAGGCCTTCTAAATAACTATTCAAGTAATTAACCTCAAAACCTTCTCTAGCAAATAAACGGACATTGTTAGAGTTGGAAATGCTATCCGTTATCTTTCCTGATACTTTCGAATTTTCCTCCGCAAGATTATTGGATAATTGCATGGTTTTTTTAGAGAAGAACATACTGATAGCTAGAAAGAAAATAACCCAGATTAAAAAAATAGAGAACAAATAAGGGCTAACAAACAACATGGTGACTAGCGCTAATAGGGTTTGGATTGTTTGTCGGACTAGGAATGGAGCGATCTCGGTTAATATGACAAAGACATTGTCTGCGAGAGAACTAATATTACTTGCAATAGTTCCCGAGAAGTTGTTTTGAAAAAACTGGAATGAGTTACCCTCAGCGTAGGCAAACATTTTCTTAATTATTTGATTTTGAATGCATGGGCCAACACTCAATCGAATGTACTGGATACCTCGCCAAGAAAGATTGTGTACCTCGTAATTTAAAACAAAAAATATCGCTGGCCATAAAAGGATTGTCCATAAATCAACCTCCGGCATACCCAATGATAAACTATCAATGACTACTTTTATTAGGTATGAGTAGATGGTGCCATAGGTACCAGAAATCAGAGACAGCAGCACTACCGCCCCCAATGCCCATGGATGAGGTTTTAAAAAATAAACAATAAATTGAAGTAGGCTTTTCGGTAGTGGTTTATTCATTTGACCTCAAATACGTATAAATTTAATTGCCCCGGGTTAGGAAAAGGCCTTTATTTGTACTCATGATTTAATTTTGTATTATTACGTAATAGTAACACGCTGGGATTTTCTGAAAACAATCTTTCCAAGGAAAATCAGACACCTAGCTAAACCACTTTTTTGACTCTAAATGATCATAATCGATGAATTTTTATTTTAACTTAGATATAAAGTGGCGTAGTTTTCATTTTAACTGGGTTATGAGTGTATCATGATGGGTCGTTAAGAAGTTTGAATTTTACCATAAGCCAGATTTAATTGGCTCCCCGGAGAGGACTTGAACCTCTGACCTAATGATTAACAGTCATCCGCTCTACCGACTGAGCTACCGGGGAATAAAAGCGAATCTTAAATGGATATGAGGCTTTGGTCAAGCCTCATCTTATAAAAAAATCGTTTTTAACCCGCCTTAGCAAATCTCTCTAGACGATCTAAGGCATCTCGGAGCGTATCCATGCTAACAGCGAAGGACAGACGGATACAGCCTTCGGTGCCAAATGCGGACCCAGGAACCACTGCCAAACCTTCATCCGTTAATAACCGTTCTGAAAATTCTAGGTCATTCGCAAATCCACGCCGTTGAATAATCGCTTGAACGCTTGGGAAAATATAAAAGGTCCCATCGGCAGGCGTTACGTCAACTCCCGGAATCTCACGCAACCGCTGCAAAACATAGCCATGACGCGCATGGAATGCCTTCACCATCTCATCAACACTACTATGGTCCCCATTTAATGCCGCTACCGCCGCTTTTTGTGCGATAGAACAAGGGTTCGATGTTGATTGCGATTGTATAGTCTTCATGGCTTTGATTAACGCAGCCGGACCAGCAGCATACCCAATTCGAAACCCAGTCATAGCATAGGCCTTAGACACGCCATTCAGAACAATGGTGCGCTCATACAGTGCAGGACACGCATTGAGGATATTCACAAAAGGTTTATTCCATAAAATATGCTCATACATATCATCCGTTGCAATCAGAATTTGCGGATGTTGCAACAAGACTTCAGCCAAAGCTCGCAATTCCTCCAAAGAATACGCCACACCAGAGGGATTCGAGGGGCTGTTGATGAAGAGCAATTTAGTCTTTGGCGTAATGGCTTTAGCCAGCACTTCTGCTGTCATTTTATACTGGGTTTGCGCAGATGAGGCCGCAAAAACTGGTGTCCCTTCTGCTAACAGCACCATATCAGGGTAAGAAACCCAATAAGGAGCGGGAATAATGACTTCGTCCCCTTCATTCAGCAATGCTTGGCATAAATTATAACAACTTTGCTTGCCGCCGACTGAAACTAAAATCTGTGCCAGAGTATAGTCTAAATCATTGTCGCGTTTGAATTTGGCTTGAATCGCCGCCTTAAGCTCTGGCGTACCATCGACTGGCGTATATTTGGTGAACCCACCACGCAATGCGGCAATGGCCGCTTCTTTAATATGCTCGGGGGTATCAAAATCAGGTTCACCGACTCCCAAATTGATCACATCTTTCCCCGCAGCACGCATTTGGGAAGCCTTTTCTGCAACGGCCAAAGTGGGAGAAGCTTTGACTTTTTGTACGCGATAAGAAAATTGCACAGACATATCCATTCTAAAGTAAACGTGTATTGTATCAAACTGAAAAAAATATGGCTATTGTCACAATTCTAAATGCCCTGGATTTGTCAATTCCTGCAGACCATACTCACAGAACTTACGCAAAGCTCTGGGATCGAGGAGAATTTAGTATTTAATATAGCGGCATCACAAGCGTCTTCGGCCCAAGAAACAATTCATGTTATAATGTAGTGACTTTTGCAGATATGCTCTTTTTATGAAACCAACTTTTGATCTACATGCTAATTTTTCACCCGCCGGCGACCAACCCAAAGCAATCCAATCGTTGATCCAGGGTATTGAGCAGGGCTTAGCACGTCAGATTTTACTTGGCGTAACGGGTTCAGGCAAAACATATACCATAGCAAATGTCATACAGGCCATCAAACGTCCCACGTTGATCATGGCCCCTAACAAAACTTTGGCAGCTCAATTATACGGCGAATTCAAAGAATTTTTTCCCAACAATGCTGTGGAGTATTTTGTATCGTATTATGATTATTACCAACCTGAGGCCTATGTCCCCGCTTCAGATACCTTTATTGAAAAGGATGCGTCCATCAATGAACACATTGAACAAATGCGTCTTTCAGCTACCAAGGCACTTATCGAACGCAAAGATGCCATTATTGTTGCAACGGTTTCGGCCATTTATGGCTTGGGTGATCCCAACTCCTATTTAAAAATGCTCTTGCACGTTTCGCGCGGAGATCGGTGTGATCAACGCCAAATTTTACGCCGGTTGACTGAATTACAATACGTGCGGAATCCCCAGTCTTTGGCGCGGGGACAATTTCGTGTCAATGGAGATGTCATCGATATCTTTCCTGCGGATGAAGAAAAATTAGCTGTGCGCATAGAGTTGTTTGATGATGAGGTCACCAACCTAGCTTATTTCGATCCCCTGACTGGTGAAGTCCTCCAGCGTGTACCTCGGATTACTATTTTCCCCAAAACGCACTATGTCACACCGCGCGAACGCATATTACAAACCGTCGATTTGGTGAAAGAAGAATTGCGCGTATGCCTCCAAGACATGGAAGCACAACATAAATTGTTGGAAGCACAGCGCTTGAATCAACGAACTTGTTTTGATTTGGAAATGATGATTGAGCTTGGCTATTGTTCGGGTATTGAAAATTACTCGCGTTATCTATCTGAACGCAATGCAGGGGAAGCGCCACCTACTTTATTTGATTATTTGCCGGCTGAAGCACTTCTAATCATTGACGAATCACATGTGACGATTCCCCAAATTGGGGGGATGTATAAAGGTGACCGCGCACGCAAAGAGACTTTGGTCACATATGGTTTCAGATTGCCCTCTGCTCTAGACAATCGTCCGCTGCGTTTCGAAGAATTTCTTGCTCGTTCTCCACAAACCATTTACGTATCCGCAACCCCTGGTCCTTATGAGCTGGAGCATACGGATAACATTGCTGAGCAAGTGGTGCGACCTACTGGTCTCATTGATCCCGTAGTAGAGATTCGCCCGGTTCAAGACCAAGTCGATGATTTGCTCTCAGAAATTCACGCTGTCACAGCAGCCGGGGAACGCATTTTGGTTACAACACTGACCAAACGCATGGCAGAAGATTTGACCGAATATCTCCACGAAGCGGGCATTGCAGTCCGTTATTTGCATTCCGATATTGATACCGTAGAACGCATGGAAATCATTCGTGATTTACGCTTAGGTGTTTTTGATGTCTTGATAGGGATTAATTTACTGCGAGAAGGTTTAGACATGCCAGAGGTGGCCTTGGTCGCCATTCTGGATGCAGACAAAGAAGGCTTTCTCCGCTCGGAACGTTCTTTGATTCAAACCATAGGACGAGCGGCTCGGAATTTGAATGGCCGGGCCATTTTGTACGCCGATCGAGAAACAGGGTCTATCCAACGCGCTTTGGCAGAAACTGCGCGTCGCCGGCAAAAACAAATCGAATTTAATCAAGTGCACGGGATCACGCCCAAAGGAATTCGAAAATCGGTCCAAGATATTATGGAAGGCGCCATTATTGGGCAACGAAAATCCAATAAAACGCTCAAATCAAAACCTAGCCTAGATCCTCGTTTTGCAGGATTATCTTCACAAGCTATGCTGAAAGAAATTGTAAAATTGGAAAAACAAATGTTTCAACATGCCAAAAATATGGAGTTTGAACAAGCGGCAGAAGTACGCGATCAAGTATTGGCTTTGAATGCTTATATTAAGGTTAATAATCTAGACGTGTAGGTTTGTACAACCCAAATCGCACTCACAACAACGAAAAATATGCGCACAATAACCAGTTGTTATTTCTCAGAACTTACTTTATTATTTTGCAAAATCGACAAGGTAGTCCAAATAGATGGAGCTTAAAAAATTAAAGGCTAATTTAAAAAAGGATTATTCCTCTTTTAAAAAAATAAAATTAGCCATTCTAAGTGACGCGTCAACTGAGTTTTTAACCCTTGCAATTCGGGGGCTGGGTTACGATTTAGGTTATGATTTTGAAATCTATGTCGCTACCTATGGCGCGCTTGAAAACGAGTTGTTGAATACTCACGCTGATCTTTATAAATTCAATCCAGATTTTATACTGCTTTTTCAAACCGTAAAAAAACTACAAAGTCAGTTTTATTTCTTAAATGATGACCAAAAACAGAATTTTGCCGAGGATGGCGTCAGGAAATTACAGACTTACTATGATTTTGTGTTATCTAAAAACTCGTCTTGTAAAATAATCTACGCAAACTTTCCAGAGATGTTTGCCAGCGTTTTTGGCAATTATGCCACCAAAGTATCAAGTTCATTTGAATACCAATTAAGAAAACTCAATTTTGAACTCATGAATCTTTGTCAAAAATTAGGTAATTTATTTATTAATGATTTGTCTAAAATACAAAATCTATCGGGAATACCACAATTTCATGATTCCAGAATGCATATTAATGCGGATTTTGCATATGCTCCAGACATACTCCCGGCTATTGCCAAAAATACCACGGACATTATCCTGGCATTAGATGGTCACATCAAAAAATGTGTCATTTTAGATTTAGATAACACCTTATGGGGTGGTGTCATTGGTGATGACGGGATTGAAAACATAGAAATAGGTAGCTTAGGAATTGGTAAAGCGTTTACTGAATTTCAAATTTGGCTGAAGCAATTGCAAAATCGCGGGATTATTTTAGCTGTTTGTAGTCAGAATAATGAAGAAATCGCTCAGGGGCCTTTTCTAAATCACCCTGAAATGGTTCTTAAATTGGAAGACTTTGCACTCTTTGTTGCCAATTGGGGTAGCAAAGCAGAAAACATCAAGCACATTCAAAAAACTTTAAATATTGGATTCAATTCTTTGGTTTTTCTGGATGATGACCCATATCAAAGAACACTAGTAAAAAACTATCTCCCTGAAGTTTGTGTACCCGATCTCCCCAAAGATCCTAGTGACTATCTGGCCTATCTCAATACTCTTAATTTATTTGAAACGTCCACATACAGCGATGCGGACAAACAGAGAAATCAATATTATCGTGAAGAAGTGAATAGAGAAGCGCTCAAAGGCTATTATACAACCGAAGCGGATTATTTAAAAAAACTTGAAATGGTAGCAGAGGTTTTGCCTTTTAACGCGTATACCTTACCAAGAATTTCCCAGCTTATTCAACGCTCCAACCAATTTAATTTGCGAACAATCCGCTATACTGAAGCGGAATTGCAAGCGCTGTCTCAATCCCATGATCATGTTTGTTTAGCGTTTTCTCTCCACGATAAATTCGGAGGTTATGATATCGTCAGCATTATCATTTTACGCGAAGAATCGGAAAAAAATTGGTTTATTGATACGTGGATCATGAGCTGTCGCGTGTTGAAACGAGGTCTGGAAGACTTTGTGCTTAACCATATTATCGCGCTAGCCAAATCCAAGCAATATCATACGGTAATTGGTGAATACATCCCCACCGCAAAGAATGCTTTGGTAGCAAATCATTATGCTACCATGCAATTTCGAGAACACGATCTGCGGTGGCACTTAGACGTGACCACGCATGAGCCCATAGTTTGCTATATTCAAAAAAAGGAACAAAAATCATGTCAAGCAGCAGTATGATCCCAACTATTAATCAAATTTTTATTGATGTATTAGACGAAGAAAACATAGTGATTACTCCTGAAACTACTGCACAAGACATTGAGGAATGGGACTCGTTAAATCATATCCATTTGGTAGTTGCCATCGAAAAACATTTTAAAGTACGCTTTTCAAGCCAAGAAATTGGACGGTGGAAAAATGTGGGTGAAATGTGCGCATCTATTTTGGAAAAAACGAGTCTGGCATGAATCCACAAGATCAATACCAAGTCGTCTTCACCGTAACGGATACGGTATACCAAGGTTTTGTGCAATTATTTTCAGATAAGAATTGTTTGCATACCGATAAGCGTTATGCACAAAGCAAAGGGTTTGCGGATGTTGTGATGCATGGCAATATCCTCAATGGCTTCCTCTCGCATTTTATTGGCGAATGTTTGCCGATAAAAAATGTGATCATCCACTCGCAAGAAATCAACTATAAAAAGCCCGTTTATCAGAATGATCAATTAACCTTTTATGCTGTGGTTACAGAGGTTATTGCATCTGTGTCAGTTGTTATGTTTAATTTTTATTTTGAAAATCAACATAAAATCAAAGTGGCCAAAGGAAAAATTCAAATAGGAGTTTTAAATTAATATTTTCGTTTCTGGCGGCGCCTCAGGTTTGGGAAAAGCCATTACGCTCCATTTGGCTGCACAAGAAAACCACCGTGTCTATTTTTCATATTACCAATCTAAGGATGCGGCACAAGAAATTGAACAGAAGTATCCGAATACCAAGGGTTTGTATTGCGATTTTAGCCAAGAGCAATCCATAGAAAATTTGTGTGACTACATAGACCGAATGGAATTACAGGCATTAATCAATAATGCCTGTACGCCCATTGAGAATAACCATTTTCACAAAATTTCAGCTCAAACGTTTAAAAATAATTTTTTTTCCAACATTTTACCCACGATACAAATTACCCAACGAGCTATCACTGGCTTTAGAAAAAGAAAGTTTGGACGGATTATTACAGTAACCACCGCATTTTTGGTGAATAAACCGCCTTTAGGATTATCTTCATATGTCGCAGAAAAAGCTTATTTAGCATCTCTATGCAAATCTTGGGCGATTGAAAATGTTAATTTCAATATTACCTCGAACTGTATTGCACCGTCGATGATGGTGACGCCGTTTACACAACATATTGACGAACGTATTATTGAAAGTGCCGTACAAGCTCATCCATTTAAACGATTATTGACCCCCGAAGAAACGGCAGCAACCGTCGACTTACTTTTGAACGCACCTTGTCACGTCAATGGTGCAACTTGGGTATTAAATGGAGCAGCCGATGTTATTTAATTCTTGGAATTTTTTATTGTTCTTTCCCATTGTCACCACTTTATATTTTTTATTTTCTCATCCCTATCGCTGGTTTATTTTATTAGTAGCCAGCTGTGTTTTTTATATGGCATTTGTACCCAAATATCTTTTGATTTTAGCTTTTTTAATCATCATGGATTACATAGCAGCCATCATGATAAGCCGCGCGTCACAACGTAATAAAAAGTTTTTTTTAATCCTAAGTATCGCATCGACTTGTAGTGTTTTATTTGCCTTCAAATACTTCAATTTTTTCACCGAGAATCTCAGCCAATTGGCGACATATTTCCATTGGTCATATGTGCCTCCTTCAATTCAATGGTTACTCCCTATCGGGCTTTCTTTTCATACATTTCAGAGCTTGTCTTATGTCATTGAAGTGTATAAAGGCGAGCAAAAAGTAGAACATAATCTAGGGATTTATGCTTTGTATGTCATGTTTTATCCCCAGTTGGTAGCTGGTCCCATCGAGCGCCCGCAACATATGTTGCACCAGTTTCGACAGAAACAAAGCTTTGATTATCAACGCGTAGTAGAAGGCTTGCTTTTAATGACGTGGGGGTTGTTTAAAAAAGTCGTGATTGCAGACAATCTGGCCGTCCTAGTCACCCAAGTTTATAACCAACCCATGAACTATCATGCGGAAGCTTTGTTACTAGCCACCGTATTTTTCTCTATCCAGATTTACTGTGATTTCTCAGGATACACCGATATCGCGCGCGGCGCCGCAAAAGTCATGGGCTTTGATTTAAGTATTAATTTCAATCACCCTTATATTGCACAATCTCTCTCGGAGTTTTGGCGTCGCTGGCATATTTCTCTTTCCTCTTGGTTACGAGATTATGTGTACACGCCTATTATTTTAAACCGACGCTACTGGGGAGTATGGGGCGCCGTCTATGCCTTGATGGTCACATTTGCCATCAGTGGGATTTGGCATGGAGCGAGTTGGACTTTTGTTGCATGGGGCGTTCTACATGGACTCGGGTTATCTCTTGAAGCGATCACCGTCAAGCAGCGGAAAAAATATGCGCGCTTCCTTCCCCCCAAACTCTATGCCGGTCTGTCTTTGGCCTTTACTTTTTCTTTTGTCACGTTATCGTATGTTTTTTTTAGAGCACAGAATATTCATGATGCGCTGTATATTCTCTCCAACATCTGGGGACCTTTTCATTGGGCTACTATCAAAACAGTGTGGCATATGAAAGAAGTTTATTTTGCCTTTGTGGCTATTGCAGTATTACAAACAGTAGAATATTTTCAACGGCACGTCACGTTTCAAGAAGTTTTCCAACTTCGTTGGTGGTATCGATGGCCCGTCTATTATGCAATCGTGGCTACCATGCTCATTAACGGAGAATGGTTCACCGCAAGACAATTTATATATTTTCAATTTTAACAGCAGAAGCAGTCGATAAATTTGAAGGCAAGGAACAAAAGTTTATGTTTTACCCTATAAAGAAAACCATCCAAAGAATCGGCATGATTAAACGTCATCACGCGATGCGCCAATTCATTCTGAAAGCCCTATTCATAGTACTGCCGCTGCTACTAGTTCTAGGATATATAGAATATAGATTATCCATGGTAACCGTTAGTTACTCACAAAAAAAATATGAATTGGAAACGCAATTAGACCAAATTGAAGTGCTAGCTCTGGGTTCTTCCAATGGTTATTTTGCTCTGAATCCCCATTTTTTTTCCAAAAAAGGATTCAATTTAGCCTATCGAGGACAATGGCCGTTTTATGATTTGAAATTCATTGAAAAATATCTCAACCAAATGCCGCGGTTGAAATTAGTCATTTATCCTGTCAATTATTTTACATTAGGCACACAGGCTTCTGAACAAGCTGACGAATGGCGCATCCTTTTTTATTCGCAATACCATCATTTTTTGCCTCCCAAAACCGGCAAATATGCCAAAATGAATTGGCTGTCTGAGCCCAGACTATTTAGTAAAATAGCTTTGTTCGCAGAAAGAATCCCCTATTATTTACGACATGGTAGCACGCAAATGAATAGCGGCGAACCAGATGAAGATATGACGGGGTGGTTAAATGCTGGGACCAAACCTTGTGATCTCAGTCAAAACATTGGTTTTACAGGCGCTACTGCCCATAATTCAGGTGTAGACCCTCGTAATTTCAAATTAAATTTGAAAATTATTAGTCATATAGTTAAAAAATTACAAGCAAAAAATATCGACTTTTATATACTTGAATTACCTGAATTAGCCTATTACACCGATCATTTGGATCCGGTCAAAACGGCTGCAATGGAACAAAGTATACGCGACTTTGCTAAAAAAAATCATGTGAAATTTATTAATTATCTTAATGATAAACGCTTCACAGTGAATGATTTTACCGATATGCCGGATCATTTGAATGCTAATGGCGCTGAGAAAATATCTAGAACCATTGATCACGATATTATTATTCCTACTTTCAAAGCACGTGCGTAATGCCTGTGCGCCCTAGGGAAAGTCACGCTCAAGAGATTATTTTCCAACAGATGAAACACCTAGTTATATACGAAAGGTATCGCTTTCGCGCCAACCGGAGTACTCATTAAAATACTTTAGGGACATTGCCTACTCTGCTTTATTCAAATAATCTTTATTAAAAACCTCACGTGCCCCTGCTGTTTTCTTACGAATTTTCACTTCTTTTAAAAAAACCAGAAAATCTTGATATTCCTCCCATCGAGGTTTTATTCGACCTACCAATTGTAACAATGTTTTGCGTACAAAAATGGGGCTTAGCGCAGGAAGGAGATATAAAGCAGTAAACTTTAACCGATTTTTCCATAACGGAATCACCTTCAACGCAGAGCAGGCATTTTGGATAGTCGCCATATAGAGATTAAGATAGGTTGCATAAGCCAAAATTTTGCATAACTCAGCGGCTCGTCCTGCAACAATACGTCGCATTAAATGCATACGCATCTCTTGCGAAAACTCATGCATAACAGCTTGCAGCATTCGGGTATAATCCATGAACATGAGCTCAATACGCACCACACCACATTGCAACAAATTATAGCGATTTTTCTCTACAATATAATTGGTTGTATAAGGCAACACCAGGATAGTGTATTTTTTGGCCAATAATTTGAATAGCCAAATTAAATGTGGCCAAGGTGTATTGATAGCTTGAATGGTTTTCCAACCCGATTCTAGCACTGAATCCAAAGCTTCTTTGGAAAAAATGAGCACGCTCATTTTGCCCGCCAGTACAAACCCATCGTAGTCCATCAAAATGCGTTGGTCACTCAGCAAATGCTCCTGAACTTTTGGTAAATAGACCCGTTTACCTTGGGTGTCACGCTCCGTGCCGCCAATCATCACGCCCGGTTGATATTTCTCAATATCCGCTAAAATCTGACTTAAGCTCGATGGATTGATATGGTCATCATCTCCCATTAACCACACATACTCGCCTTTTGCTTCTTTTAATACCGTATAAAAATTGGCATTTGCACCCATGTTCTCTGTTTGCCGCACATATCGAACAAATGAATATTTTTGACTAATTTCCGCCAAAAAATCAGCGGTTTCATCGGTAGATGCGTTGTCTGAAATAAAAATTTCTATAGATCCGCTAGGAAGCGCTTGGATTCCAGGTAACATAGATAGAATATTTTCGCGTAAAAATTCAGCTCGATTCCACGTTGGAATGCTGATTGTAAGTTTCGGATTCATCATTGTTTCGTTCATTATTATCACGCCATTTCCGTTTAAATTTTATCCACAACCACAATGCGCTTGGAAAACCATAGCATGCATTAACGATTAAAATACTCCAAGTCACGCCCAAGCTGCCATAGTGAACAGCCCCAAACCATGCAGTCGCCATAATCAATCCAGCACCCACAACAGAAATAGGTGCAAACAATTCAATACGATGCGCACGCAAATATAAAGACAGAACGCCTATGATATGCACAAAGAAGAATGCAAGCAACAATAATCCCATTTCTGACCACGGCAGAAAGCGCGTTATGATATCATGCCCCCTTAACAGCCAGCCCAAGCCAAGTATCCCTGTCGCACCTAAAATGAAAATAAACACCGATTGCCAAAAAGCGGCAAAAAATACTTGGTCCAAAATGTTACGATTAGATTGCGCAACCAGCTCTCCCATTTTGGGTGAGCGAATAGTAACCCAAGTAATCGAAAATAGTCCTAACATATTGGCCAACAACAAACAAATGCCCATTTGGCCTGAAATCACGGCACCTTGATAATGATAAAGCAACGGCGTAAATATTTGGTTGAGAATATATCCAGACATCCAAGACAGGGCTATTCGCCATTGCATAGGCCAAATTTCATCACGCCATGAAAAAGGGAGCGGCTTCAAAACCGATCTCGCCAGCATCAACAGAAATTGACGATGCGTCTTCAACAACCAAAATAGGGTGGTCACAGCGGTTATCCAGGTATTCACCACAATAATAAATAATACATTGGTCAGGTAGAACACAACCCAAGCTAATATATTAGCCATGAGAAGTTGCCGTAAGCGTAAGCGATAGATTTCCATCACCTTGCCGCTTCCTTCTAATATGGCTAATAAAGGTGCGCAGAGCAAATTCACGGCCATACCCAAGACCAGCAAAACCCAAGATAATGGGATGAGCGCGCCCTGAGATCCAATTGTTGCGGGCTCATTAAAAAAACCCAAGCCCAATGGGATCATGACCAATACAAAACCGCAGGCTAATGCTACATAGATGCGTAATGCTTTTTGTGCAAACGCCCATAAAACATCCAGATCAGTTTGTAATCCTAATACAGCCCCATGCGGTCCCCAACTTAAGTCTTTGAAAAAATGCGATGTGGTTTGCAAGATAACAAAGGAAAGGCCCAATTCGAAGAAAATTTGCAAATTTGCCAAGCTGGTAAAGGTGTAAAATACGCCTTGTTCTGCAGGCTGGGTATTATGCAAAATCAACCATAACGTAAAGCAAGAAGCAAAGGTTTGCCAAAGTCGTGTACCCAAAGCATAGCGCAAACTAGCATCGAATTTCAAAAAAAATGCCTTATAACCGTGTTTGATCATATTGCAATTCTTTCCATTCTTTTTTACTCATATAAAAGTATAAGCGACGTAACCCCCAGGCCAAACGTTTGGGGACACATCCATACAATGCCAATAAACCAATCAAGCGCAACCGCCAACCGCAACCGATCGTCAATAGTTCAAACAGATATTGCCATTGCGAAATTCCTTGGGCTTTGGCATTAAGCACTACTTTTAATAACCACAAAAACTCGCGCACTTTCCCTTGCTGCGGCCGTATCATATAACTCACACTTTCGGCAATAAATGCCTTTTTGTGCCGCGGGGCCTTAAAAAACCGCGCGGTTCTGAACCATGCCACGTACCATTCTAAATCTCCCACAAAATAGCCAGGCTCTTGACTGGGTGTATGGGTAATAATGGGTTGATTTACACTATAAACAGTCATTGGTTGTTCTTGTAATGATCGAATAACCGGCACCAATTGCGGATAGGAATAACAAATATTTTGATAAGCCCAATTTAAATGACGGGCCATGATGTCACGCCGCACGATCGTTGCAGAAATCATACTGACACTGGCGAAGAAAAAGGATTCCTGTTGAAATAGCTCAGTAGCCGGCGCATCTTTTCCGGAAAACTCTGGTGCAATCAACCAACCTAAACGAATAATATCAGCCTGCTGCGCATTAAGCACATTGATAACTTCATCTATATGGTCCATATGCCAAACATCGTCATCTCCAATGACCCATGCGTAAACAGAATGGGTCAATTCTAGAGCGCGCAAAATATTTGCATTCCCGCCAATATTGTATGTGTTTCTATGATATCGTAGACCAGGCCAGTCCTGTTGCCATTTTGCTACAACAGCAGGCGTTTGGTCAGTCGAGCAATTATCCAAAACATGCAACACTAAATTACGCTGTTTGAGCACAGCAAAAGCGGCTAAAGTCTTTTCTAATTCTTGAGCACGGTTATATGTGATAATTACCGGCTCACACAATTTATTAGGCCACATAGGTTTAGTCAAAATTCACTCGTTCCTTTTCAAACACCAATGGTCTATTCTGAACCTGAGTGTGAATAGATACAACATACTCCCCCAATATTCCGATAAAAAACAACAAAACAGAGCAAAAGAAAAACAGTCCGATTAATATTGGCGCCACGCCCAAAGTGAAGTGATCCCAAAATAGCAGTTTTAAAATAAAAAACAGCACAGATAAAATAAAACTGATTATGGATAACGCAAACCCTGAAAATATTGCCAAACGAATCGGAATTTTTGAGTGGTTAGTGATTCCTAAAACTGCCATATCATATAAGGAATACAGATTGTTTTTACTAAACCCGCGTAAACGCGGCGGTTGCGCGTAGGATAGTGCTTTCACTGGATAGCCAATTTCAGAAATCAAACCACGGAAATAGGGATAAGGATCATTGATTTGGCGTAAAGCATCTATAATTACTTTGTCATACAAGCCAAATCCAGTGAAGTTCTTAAACAAATTAATGTTCGCAATTTTGGTAATCAAATTATAATAAAAGCGTCGAATCGCTTTTAATAAAAATGTTTCCTGAGTTTGCTCCTTAATCCCGATGACTACTTTATGGCCCGCTTCCCACTCTCGTAAAAACGCGGCAATCATTTCAGGTGGGTCTTGTAAATCAGCCACAATCGAAATCACCGCATCGCCTTTAGCCTGTAATAAACCATGAATAGGAGAACGAATATGCCCAAAGTTACGCACGTTCACGATGATTTTGACATTTTTATCTTCTACAGCAATTTCCTTTAAAATATCAACCGTTTTGTCTTCTGAATTATTATCAATAAAAACATGTTCATAGGCATATTGCGGTAATTGAGCGAACACGTTTTTGACTTGCCGATAGACTTCTTTGATACACTCTTCTTCATTATAACAAGCAGTTACAATACTGATCAGTTTCTGCATACATTGATGCCTGTGAATAAAAATAATGGGGTAAGGATCCTATAATGTCTAAGATAAAGCAACTGTTAAGCAAGCCACATTATCCCTATCGTTTTATTCTCACAAATGCGATCTAGACATGATAAGGATTTAATGAGGTCTGCTTATGGATTTCATTAGATTTCGTGCATAACCTGTGAATTTTGATTTAGTGCAAGGCGCAGGTTATGCAATAAGTCTATTCTAGAACCTCAGCAGCCAGTGTTTCCACAGCCACACATTGTGAAGACTCAACAGCATCTTGCGCCAATGACACATTAAGCATATTTTTTATAAAAATTAAGTGATGCAAGCGAGCATGGGTGGTTTGTTTGTCTTGTTTCGATAAATCAAAAGTTGCTATAGGCAATGACAATCTTCCATGCCATGGACAACGTATTTGGTGATCGACGCACGGCTGTGTATCCAAGCCAGCGCCCTCATGGTGACACATTCTGGAAAAAACTCTCAAAGTATTTTCCGATCTGACGAAACGTAAGCCCCACGCATCTTCACGCCCCCAAAAAAACTCCCCATCATTAGGTAAAATTTCTGCAATATTAATATCGATGGCATGTTTAGGAAGATTGGGCTCATTTGGTAATACAACATTATCTGGTTTGATATTGACTGATTTTGCATAACTATACGTAGGAGAACTCTGTTTAAATCCATATCCCCAGCTCCGTAGTTGCCCGCGTCTTTCACGCATCGGAATATCGGTAGACATCAAATCACGATAATTTCTTTTGATTAACCAACGCAAAGCTGGAAATGTCCATTTGAGTAATTTAGGGGCCCCTATATGATAAGTCGTGGTCACTTGCGTTCGATTCGGGCCCAACGCAACATACACTGACTCAATAATGAGAACATAAAAAAAACTTGTGGTGTAATACAATTGAGAAGTAGGCGTATTTTCCATAATAAAGACGGATAACGGAATAACAAATCCTGGAATCTTCTGTACCACTATAGAAGCAATTTTATCGTCATCCGCGTAGGCAGGCGCAGCTTCTGCTAATCGATGCACATAATGCAGATGTGGAATATCCTTGTAGTTCCAATCAGCATCAGAGACAGAGTAATCCCCTTCATGGATCATTGAAAAATCAGAAAATATAAAATTTTCAATTTTTAAGCGTTCGATCAACTGTGTTTTTGTTTTTCTTATTATCACAAAATGCACTCCTATTTTGCTGCAATCGTTATAATATTTCCCAACTTCAATGGCAATTGTAATCTGGTCCAATCCGGAAATACTTTTTTCTTAAATCCTAATGCCCAAACCAAATGATTCAACAGATATCCTAATGGAAAATGATTATAGGTTTTCTGAATGTCCAGCACTTTGAATCCGGATTTGTTCAACAAATGGGTGATGGATTTCGGTTGATACAATTGAGGATGTTGCAAACAATAAGCCGGCCATTTCTGTTTCAAAACAGACGCCAATAAAGAAGACTCATCATGCGTGACAATCACTAACAAACCGTTATCTTGCATTTTGCTATGCAGATGAGTGAGCATTTGGACAGGATCTAACACATGATCCAATACATGAATCATGACCGCAACACCCAATACAGAATTCGGGATCGGATCTTCTTCCAACAAATCAGAAAACAAATGAGAAGATTGTCCTTCTAGTAATTGCTCCAGTTGTGGCCACACAGTTCGATTAGGCTCAGCGAGCCAAATCTTGTTGAACTGATTTTTTTTTACAACATATTCGGTAAACAGGCCAATATCCGGACCCATCTCAAAATAATCACCTTGTAGTTTTTCTAGATGTGGTAAGAGGGCTTTAAAATACCCATGTTGCGTTTTGCGCAATGAACTTAAATCCACCGTTGCCGTATTATCCGGCATATTTTGATACAAATTTGCGAGCTGGTCTGCATAAAAGTATTTGGGGCAATACAATAAGCCACATGCTACACAACGTATATAAGAAAAAAATGAGCGCTCGCAGTCTGCATCTTTAAAGAAACCGTTCCACTGATCTTTCAATTGAACAAATTCCAAATCTTCCGCAGGAAGGATCGTATTTATTCCACGTGACCCCGCAGTTTCCGTGCCACAAATGCAACATGCTCTTTTCTCATAATTCATCATTTATTTCTTCAACAAAAAAACCACTTTATCGTACCAAAAAAAACTGCTAATAACGACTAATACGCTGATACTAAATTGAATGACCATTGGATTAAAATGAGCATACTCGACAAAAAATGGAACTAATAACAACACGAACAAAAAGTATACCACATGGAAACTCACAAATTTTGTCATTTCAGTCAACACACGCCCTTGGGTGCGAAAAACGAAATATTTATTGGAAAAGTAAGAGCAACTCACATTAATAATATGACAGATAGCCAACATCCAAACATAATGCGCCCGATAATCAGCCATTACCCAGTACACCGTAGGAAATAAACCAAAGCCGAGCAACGTATTGAGTCCCCCAACTAACAAAAACCAAAGCACTTTGGTGTCAAAGTTTAATCCGGCAAACATCTAAGTCCCCAATTTCCGTTGATAAACGCTGAGCAAAGATCCTTGTTCTAGCAAACTATAATCTTGTTGAATTGCATCAAATAGAGTCCGCATATTTTTAATAACCATAAATCGCCCATAAGACTCATCATACTGAGTAATAGCGCCCCAATGACCATGCGGAAGCACTACATCCCCGCGCAAATCTCGGTGAATATCAGAGTCCACCAACACATACTGAGGTTTATTCAAGTTAATTGCTTGTATGCATCGATTAGTATCGCGGTTAGATATTAAATCTAAAGCCAAATTTACTACCGGTAATGCATTATAACGATGCGCTAATACCGGCAGAATATCATCATATTTCGAAATCAAGACCATGGCAGAATCGGGAGTATATTTCTCAATCAAACGCAAAGTCTCACCAAATACGTAGGGTTCCATCGTTGTTTGAAAACGGGCGTACTTAAAATCCCAATTGTGTACAATATGTGCATCAAAAACTCTGTGATGATCGATTTTTTCTTTATTAAAACTATATAAACTTGGAAGATATAGAAATAACAAACTAGATAACAACACGAGCCTGCACCCGGTGACAGTTTCTTTGTTCGTATCGTAACCCAGACGAACCAATGTCAAACCGCCCATTATGATAATGGGCGCCAACACCAGAAAATGTTGAACTGAGGGGTACCATATATAATAGATAAGCTGTAATTGAAAATAAAAGAACAACCCCAAAGACAACCAATAATAATCCGAATCAACTTTCTTAGAGCGGACGAAGAACACATACATGAGACCAATGCAAAATAAGACAATACTGATTCTAATAGTAGAGGTACCCGGCATCGTAACCCCTAGCAGCATATACAGGAAATTATAATTTACCCCATGAATTGGTAAACAATACAATATGCCCGCAATCATAAAGCCTAAACCAGCAACCAAAAAATGCGCATAGGCCTGTCTGCGTAGAACGCAATTCTTAATGATCACCGTTCCTAGGCACGGCAACATCAAAAACAGACCAAAGTCTTTACTCCAAACAATCGCAGTCCAACCAGCCAGCACCACCATCAGCAATGACAACATAGTATTTTTTTGTATATACCGAAAGAAAAGTAAAATAATCAGCATATCAAACACGTGGCGCATCGGATTATATCCTGGCGCCAACAAGATCATTTGGTATCCCAATATAAAAAAGCTGGTACTCAGTAATATCGCTCCAATACATACAAAATCGGCACGTTTAAAAATCCGATACAGTACGGCTAAAAAAATTAAAAAATAAATGGGATACACCGCAAAAGTCGCTGCAAAATAATTTTGGAAACTGATTCCACCCATTTTGTTTAAAACATGTTGCAAAAAAACAGCGCTTCCAACTCCGTAAATAAATACTTGTTTTGAGGCATCAGCGCCCAATGAAATAGCTAATATGGGATTGAGAACCCAGCTGTGATGGAAGAAAAACCAGCCCGCTTTGATTTTTTGTGCGACTTCACTGCGGTTTTTTCTAATAAACTCTTGTTCTTCCGGGGTGTAGATATGTTTTTTATTCAAGTTTTCAATCTGATTTGCTTGCACGAACAGCTGTTTAACTTGTTGCATACTGTCCCGATCATTTTGATAAATATCTAATAATTCACGGTAAGCTCGCTTCGGCATCCTGCCTTTTATGGAGAGGGTTTGCGAGGACTCGTCATAAACAAACAATGCATGGCCAGCACCATTTAAAAAATGACTCAAAGTTGGCGTCCAGGGAAGCTTGACCTTGGCAATATCGACAGATTCAGTTACCGCCCCCTGGTCATGACGCGGATCATAGAGATGAAGGCCACCAATATGATGCTGATTAAGATACTGCATATTATCCACAGCTTGACCATTTGCAAAGAGAGTTTGCTCTGGAACGTCCATGAATTCATTAACAATCTGCAGCGGCTTAAAAATGAAAGGGACGAACAAAAATATAAACAGCATCGTCACCAACCCCGTCATCACCCAAATCACTTTGGGTGCTAGATAGAGTTTGGTTTCAAGCCCAGCAATACTCGTCTTAATCTTTTGTTTATATAAAAAACCCGGTAACGCGAAAAAACCAAACAGCCACGCAAAAGTATCTAGGAACAGATATTTTGCAATGGGCACCAATCCCAAATTTAGAAGGGCAGCGGCAACAAAATAAGTAACAACCCAAGACGCAGGGAGCGACTTCACAGGCCATTTGTTTTTATTGAAGGAAAGACCAAAATACAGTCCCCAAAAAAGAAATAAAGCCGCCACGGAGAAGCAAAAAAAGAGTAATTGAGGTAATTTTTCATGCGGAAAGAAAGCAGCCCAATCAGACATCTGATTGAGCACCTCGTGCAAATCAATATATTGTTCAATGTATCGCGACATCACCCAGGTCAGTTTACATAACCCAACACTAAATATCACAAAATAGAGCAAAATAGCATTTTGCATAGTAAGTGTTTTTTGTGCACTGGGTGAGCGCAACGCTGCCGTCATTATTTTTTTACACTAAGCTAAGATCGGCATCCGCAGTCGCGTGTTGTATTTTCTGCAACGATGCCTTATAGCGCTCTTGCATCATTTGAATCCGCTCTTCATCTTCACGAGCTATCACACTGTAATAGTTTCGCTTGTTTTTCAGCCACATGATTTCAAATTGAACGGCTTTAATAAAGGCAATTTCCGGATTTTGAATCGCATCTGGACAAGAAAAAATAATCTTTCTAGTTTCGAACCGATCCAAATGACCTTGGGGAAACGCTTTAAAAAATGGAATAGAATCGACTGAAACGCCACCTCCGACAACGACCTTTAAACCATGCTCTTTCGCTTGCGCTGCCAAATCAAGACTTAGATCTAAAATTTTCTGAGAGTTCACCTGCGTACGAGCAAGTCCCATAGATCCGACCATATCCACTCGGCCAATTACAATACCATTTAGGTATTTGATTTCAGGAATGGCTAACATCTGTTGGAAGCATTGATACGCAGTAAACGTTTCAATATTTACCAAAATCTCAACTTGATCGAACTCATCACCATATACCAATTGCGCAGCACGAATAAATTTTTGTAATGCATAGGGTGTTTCCACCATTGGAGCAATAATACGCTGTGCACCCAAGCCAATAGCATCAAACATATCTTTAATTGCTTCACAGCCACCAATTTTAATGTTTAACCCAAGACCTGGAACTGCCGAAGTCACGTCTTTTAAGCGCATGGCTTCTTCCATCCGCGTACCTTCCGCTTCAAACTCTGCTTTAATGCCGGTGACATGATAATTTTGCTTTAAATCAAGCAACAATTCCGTCATTTGCAATTCCAATTTGTTCATTTTATTCTCCAAATCCAATTTTAAAGATCTTAATCTGCGATCTTTAAATACTTATGCAAAAAATTTCAAAAAAGTGTTGATATGTTAAATGGTTATACGTTTTCGAACAAGTGGAAAATGTTTTTTATATTCTCTCAACAACCCACTCACTAAAAAGCGGCTTGATATTGGACTTTGGGACACAAATAAAGTCATCGATTTTTATTGCATATTTTTTTTGCAAGATTTCTGGCAGATACCGAGCACGGACGACCATGCCATCGATAGGATACTTCGATCCAAACTGATTTAAGAAATTTTGATCATTCCCCATCAATATATAGGTTACGGCTAAAGGATAAGGTGCCTGTTGAAAATATAAGTAAGTCGCATCGTCAATGATAATATATTGTGCTTTTTTTCTATCTATTTGACATGCCAAAGATAATTTCTCGAATACACCATCTGTCTTCGTTGGATCATAATTATGCAGCGAAATACTAGGACCTTCAAATCCATTGTGAAAAGGCTGCCAATAATTGCTGATCAAAATATATTGAGAAACAATGCCAACCAATAGTACATAAGAAAAAATCACATAAGTCGCTTTTTGCTTTATCAACCAGGAAATATGCTCCGAAACGTACACCACGGCAGCACACACTAATAATGCCCATAAATAGCCTGCATCATACCAATGCTTACAAAGATTCAAAGAAAAATTCAGAAAAGCACAAAAAAGTAATCCTAGCACCAATAAATGAGGCGTTAAAAATTTTTTGTGCTGCAGATCATGATAATAAGACCGTACAGTTAAAAATAAAACACTGAGTACTAATGCAAAATAATTAAAGACTATCAATTTATTAAATATGCGCACAAACCCAGTCAGTGAAACATGGGGTAAATACCCTATTTCAGAATTTGGTTGAAATCTAAGATGAATCAGCTCCGGTCTATAGTTTGAAATACTATGACCCAATTCTGAGAAAAACAAAGTTGGGTGATACCAGATGTTTTTAAAATTTACCGTAGCAGCGCTATAGATGGCGGCAACATTAGGAGAGGCAGAGCAATCCACCATCTGCACCCAAATATGGTAGTTTGTGATAATGATCATTATCAAAAGAATCCACAATAAATAAACAATGTTTTTTTTGAGGCGAGCGAATAGTTGGCATCCTACTAAAATCAAAATAGGGGTTAAAAATAAAGCTTTGGGATGCTGATACAACATAATTGAAGCAGAAAAGAAGTACAGCAATACGGCTATGATTCGTTCGCTTGTAGTTTTTAAAGATAACGAAAAAAGCAACAATTGGACAAGTAAACAGCATAAAATAGTTTGTTCAAAGCGCAGTGTGACTAAAAAAAACGGCATCACGCCTATGCATAAAACGCCAAGTATCCAAGCCATCCCCATTAGCAAAAACGACAAGTTTTTATAAATAGGAACAGCCGGATTAATCTGTTTTTGACTTAATTTAAACAGCAATAAAATCAACAATAACCCACTGCCGACCAACCCATGAATACGCAAATGTGTTAAATTCTGAATCTGTCCATGTATGAGCCACTCTACCCAGGCTGGCAAGTACCATAAAGAGGGATAAGCCAACATGGTATGCCTACACATCGGCGTCAACCCAGTTTTATAAGGGAAATCATAGCCTATGCGAGAATGGTCTAATCTCGCCGCTATTTCATCAGGATAAATTGGCAAGCCATTCGCAATATATAATGTAATGATATAGGCAAAAAGTATGCTTACGGATAAAAAAACGCCTATTTTATATAAATACTTATCATTCATTGGCCTGTATTCACCATCATATTTTTCGCAACTTCGTACTCGGTATTTTGGAACGTTCCGTGGCCGTACCTATGTATAAACCTTCCGCTTCAGCATCTGTCATGAGAAGTGCTCCGGCCCCAATAATTGATTTTTCTTTAACAGTAAGATGATCACGTAACGTCGCATTCACACCGATAAAACATTGCTCGCCAATGACGACGCCTCCCGAGATCACTGCATGGGATGCGATAAAACAATGATCGGCTATACAAGAATGATGTCCGATATGATTACCGCTCCAAAGCGTGACATTGTTTCCAATCGTTACAAATGGTTGAATGGTATTGTCTTCCAAAACAAAGCAATTATCGCCGACTGCACCTTGATTTAAGACAGTGGCGTGCGAACTGATATAACTCGCCATACGATAACCTAATGCCTTGACAGCATAGTATTTTTCTTTTCGAATACTGTTTAATTTTGAATAACTCAAAGCAACAAAAAGCTCATATTGGTCCGGCGAGTAGTGCTCTCGTATTTGCTCAAAAGCAACCACAGGAAGTCCACAAAAAATCGAATCATTTAGATATGCGGCATCTACTGTAAACCCAACGACATCATAATCCGAATCAAAAGTGAAATAAAAATGCGCTAATTCAGCAATGTCCCCCGTACCAAAAATAATTACTTTCTTTTTCATAATTATTTCCTTACCAAAATAGTAAACTCATATAAGTCATAGTCATGTAATAGCGCTACATTACGTGAGAAATTCTGTTTACAATAATCAAATATAACCCCCGGATTAGGATAAAATAATTTCGCACTCATTTTGTCTTGATCTGAGTATGAGGTTAAACAATTGAAAGAAAAACCCTTTAAACTGACCTGATTCAAAAGATGCAAATTATCATAAAAATAGGTTTGCCACTCTTTGTCAGAATGTCCCAATTTCACATTAAAGATACCACTGGCAATACTATAATCAGCAAGGTTATTAGGGTGATGCGCACATACAAATTGTACTTGAGAATACTGAGATAATCGTTTTTGTGCTTGTTCAATCATCGTTTCACAAACATCGATCCCTATGTAATGAAACCGCGTATAGTGCAGCACAAGATAATCGAATAAAGCACCGTACCCGCAGCCCAAGTCATTGATTGAGAACACAGAATCAAGACTAATGATTTTACATAATTGTTTAAAGCGCAAAAGTTGCCCATCTTCGGTGTTCCAATCAACGCCCTTCGGGGTCAATCCATGTTGCGTAAGCTTTTCCGCATAGTAGCTAGCGACATCGGATAATAATTTATCATTGTTTGCGGTAGTCATTTTGGTTAAGTTTCTCTAGTTTATTGTTTACTACTTCTAAGTTTGAGATAGTCTGCAACAGAGCTGGGCTCTAAATCATTAAATCCTAAGATTTCTTTATCTGCAATAGACAGATTTTCGATATGCATATTCGCAGGTATCCTAATTTGCTGTTTAAAATAAGGAATATTATACACATGATTGACCGCTCGCCGAGGAATCTGGCTGCGGTTAAATCCACCAGCATGAAATAACATACAATCCAGCAAGATAAAAGAACCGGCCTTGGCCTCAATTTGCAATGCATTTTTTTCGATATATTGTCCAGAGGAAAAGGCTTCTTGTTTATGTGATGCAGGTAAAACAAAAGTCGCTCCATTTTCTACAGTAAATTCATCCAAGCAAAAAAGCGCATTGATCGCCAACGGGTGAGATGACACAAAATGTTGATAAGGTAAATCCCTATGCCATGCACCCTGGTTATAGGTTTCATGCGGTGGATTGATGATGCCGTTTTGCTGATTCAATATAAATTTCCCAGCAATTAATTTTTTTAACACCGCAAAAAGATTGGAGTTGAGCGCTAAATTCAAAAAGCGATCAGAATGAGTCAGTAGCGCGCGCATAGTATAGTGTTCATTGATTTTTTTAAGGAAATCCTGACCATGCGCTGTCAAATAGGCTTGATAAGCGCAATCGAACTCTTCTGAAAAGGTTCGCAGTTCATGGGCTGAGTATCCCCCATCAATGACCGCATAACCCAGTGTTTTGATTTGCTCTACCGCAATATCCACCGCTGTTTCAGGGCTATTTTGATGCAAAATTCCATAAAAGCTGGCGGGTGGGCTGGTGATATCCGGCATAGAGTCATCTCGACTTATCTTGTTTATAAATTTGGCGAATAATAGTATACGGCCTTTGTTTGATTTCCGAAAATATCTTTGCGATATAGAGCCCTTGGACCCCAATAAAAAAAACAATCAATCCTGAAAAAAACCAAATTGAAAGAATTAATGAAGTATACCCACTTAATA
Organism: Legionellaceae bacterium; assembly: GCA_018061965.1. Taxonomy (GTDB): domain Bacteria; phylum Pseudomonadota; class Gammaproteobacteria; order Legionellales; family Legionellaceae. Next base: position 169,460 of record JAGOTG010000001.1, on the reverse strand, counting down.
ATTCTCCAACAAAAAAATAGCGCAGCACCAGGTAGCCGATAAAGCACGCGATGGATAGCACAATAACGATGCTGGCATAAAATGCTAGTATCAACGGGCGATTGCTAAAAGATATTGTAGTATGAATCAGGCCATTGATTTTTTGACTCAAACTAGGTTTCAGCTGTGATGTATCATCATCAAAATTGAGCAATACAGCGTCTTGTTGAAATCCGGTGAGCGCACACAAGCCAGTGAGATTTAATTCTCGCTCTTTGTGAGAAAGTAATGCATTGAGATAACGTCTTGTCATCAGTCGTGCACTAAGTATGGTATTCATATTGGGTTCTATTCTCATGAGTTGCCGAGAAAAGTAACATACGATACGATTAAATGTATTTTTTTTGTGCTTAACATACTTAGCATACACCATATCACTTTGGGTTTCGTTCTGAATTTTTAAAAAATCTAACAACCACTCTGGTGCTTCAGCCTGCTCTGCAGAAATAAAAAAAGTATAGTCTCCTTTGGCAGCAGCCAAACCCGTTATGATGGCATTAGGCAGTGCAAATTTTCGCGACAAATCTATAAAAACAAGATTATTATCTTCTATCGGCCAATCTTGCTGAAAAACTGTGTGATGTTGTTCGAAATTGTTAACAATGATGATTTCATAATCAGAAACTGTCAAAGAGCTCATCACACGTGTCATACGCTGATAAAAATGAGAGAAATCGATGGCAGGATCGTTCAATACGGAAACAATTGAAAACTTCATCGCGCAACATACTTCATATAATCGGAGGCAGACTTTCCACAAGCAAACAGCAGATCCAGAATGGTAACTCCATGATTAAATTCATCGCCATTTTGGGAGTAAATAGGATAATTATCGTAGTCAAACCAAGTTAATTGAATACCCAACTGGTTAAATACGCTAGGATCAAGATAATCTTTTGCTGCAGGCCCGGAGATATACTCTGTGCCATGAGCTTGTATACAAAGATTGGCTAACCTTTCTGTTTTACCCTCAGTACTCGCGTAATCCCAAGAATTAGTGATCCGCGTTTGAATCCCCAAATAAATGCAAATAGCTTGAATAAATTGACGATTAATATCAGACAAATACCGGTATGGTTGATCGAGGTAAAGAGGTTCGAGCCATGCAGCCACTTCATTAAAATAAGGCGTACGCTGATAATTTCTTTTTAACGTTTGCCAATGTTGATTGGCCCAGCGTTGGTCTTCTACCTCCGTATCTCTAATTTTTTGCAGATACTTTCCTTTGACCAAGACAGGAACAGTTAGCCAATGCAAACCTTGCGGAGTTTTGATCAAATTACGATTGCGCCAATCACGACGCGTGTACTGCATATCATCATACAAGATAAATTCGTCTACCGCGGCAATCATATCAAAATAACCTTTCCACGGGATGTAATTCGATTGAACAATAGCAATTTTTTTCATGATTTTTTGACGACAGCTAGGCACCCTATGAGAGGGTCTTATTATAAATGGATTAGCCGCACTTTGAAATAGCGAAAAACTGCCTATTTGGGAAACCCGCTACCCGCAGTTACGACAGTTCCAAGTACAATTAAGACTATCCCGATTCCTCTTTGCAACGTAAGAGGCTCGCTCAAAAGAAACCCACTTAAAATAAATACTAAAACAAAATTTAGGCTCATAAAAGGATAAGCATGATTGAGCTCAAATTTCGTCATGGCAGCAATCCATGCCAAAGAGGCAAAGAAAGCAGCAACTAATCCTGAGATAATCCAAGGATCAAACAAAACGGTAAAAACAAATTTCAATTTTTCTACCATGGTTATGGGTAGATCACCATAAAATCCCACACGCCACTTTAAAATTAGTTGCCCATATACGGTAAAACAAATGGTTGCGACGATATAAAGATAATCTAGCAAGGGATTCATCATAAGTCCTGTTTTGCAAGTCCAAATCCGGAACGGCCGTAGCCATCACCATTATAAAACATGTATTTATCCCCTTTATGCGTGAGGACAAAAGGGTATTCTATCATATTAGCGTCCCAACCCGTTGCAGAAACATCGATACCCACTTTCTCCAAATGTAATACCCAATCTTGATGGTTTTGGCTTTTTGCCATTCCAATCCGATAGGGTTTACCTGTGCCATCTCTATAAGAAAACCACATAGTTAATCCATCTTGCTCTTGCAGAATAGACGGTCTAGAAAACGCTTGCGCAACGCCTATTTCGTAAGGAACTGACACGCCTTTTCTGGTCCAATGATGCCCATCCTCTGAACTCGCGTAATTGATGACATGCAGCATTTCTTGATTACCCGCATCCCACGTTACTGTAGAACCATACCACATATGGTACTGCCCTTGGCTATAAATAACCCAAGGATACGAAAGACTAATTGGGTCTACATTACTCGTGGGTAAAAATGCCGTATCGCTATCTAACGATAAATGCCCATCGGAATGAAGGATTAGTCTTCCTATACTGCCAAACCAGTGTTGATGAGCGGGGTTTTGCCATCCCATAAAAAGAAGATACGTTGTATTACCTACTGTATAAAAATTACCAATACTGACGCCATCAGAATAAAAACTGTCTACGGGTCCATGCTCAAAAAAGGGGGCGGCATGCTCATAGATAATCTCCTGTCTTACAATATCGATATCCACGGCGCCAACTGATGAACGCTTTTCTTTATCCCGGCCGCTATAGAAAACACGATAAATATCTCCTTCCAACAGAATGGGTACCGGATTTGCGGCGTGGGTTAATAGCTTCGGGTGCCGATTATTTTCGCTTGGACAATAGAGTAACCCTAATTTATGCCATTGCGAATTCATCAATCGTTACTCCGAATAGTGTGCGGTCGTTTTTTGACTTCAGAAAATATTTTAGAAATATAGATGCTTTGCAAACCCAACAGAAAAATGATTAGTCCGGAAAAAAACCATATGGACGCAATTAAGGAGGTGTATCCATTTAAAGGCACAGCAATGAAATAATACATAAGAATGTGGTAACTTATAAAACCCAAGGCCGAGCCTAATATGCTCAATCCAGAATAAAAAATGAAAACCAATGGTCGGCTACTAAAAGAAGTAATAGCAGTGATTACATGCTCAAATTTACGAGAGAAATTGTATGTGGTTGGACTAGAGGCCGATTTTTGCGCGACATAACTGGTTTGTCTAAATCCAGCGATCACCCACAGCCCCCCAATGTTCAACTCTCTTTCTTGAAATAGCAAGAGTGCATTCACATAACGACGCGACATAAGTCGTGCCGTCATAATATTGTTGGGTTGCAACACCCCCGTAATGAGGCGAAATATCCGATAAAAAAACCATCCACTTATCCTTTCAAAAAAACCACCCCTGCGTTGCTGCTGGACACCATAAACTACATCACAATTTTCTTGCGTCATTTGAGTAGAGAATGCTGCTAGCCACTCTGGTTCTTCCTCTAAATCGCTGTCTATCAAAAAAACCCTTTGTCCTTGTGAAGCAGCCAATCCGGTCATGATGGCTTTGTGATGACCAAAATTTCTGGACAAATCGATGAGGGTAAGATGAGGATCTTGTTCTGTTAATTGAATGGCGATATCCAGCGATTGATCTGGCGATCCGTCATTGACTAAAATAATTTCGTAACCATCTCCCACTAGCTTTTTTGCAACCGCACTTATGCGTTTATGAAACTCCAGAATATATTGCTCAGATTGATACAAAGTACTGATAATGGAAATTTGCATAATCTAGATACCACCGCTGAATAAGTGGCAAATTGTGCATGAATTAGTTTGGATTTTCTAGAGTTTGTGGCAAATAGAAATACTGCTATACTCCGAGAATACCAATGGGTATCGACTTTCTAGGTCTTACCTTAATAACGAACCTCTCAAAAATAAAAAATCATGCCCAACACAATTGAATGCAATGAAAAAATTCCTTTCAATCGCCCATATGTTACGGGAAATGAAATGGCTTATATTCTGGAAGCCCATGCAGATGCAGTATTTTCTGGCAATGGCCCCTTTACAAAACACTGTCAGGATTGGCTTGAAAGACAAACTTTATGTCACAAAGCACTTCTGGTCCATTCTTGTACAGCCGCCCTTGAAATGGCTGCCTTGTTAGCAAATATTCAGCCAGGGGACGAAATCATTATGCCCTCGTACACGTTTGTTTCTACTGCTAATGCATTTGTATTACGTGGCGGCATCCCCGTCTTTGTAGATATTCGAGAAGATACTTTGAATTTAGACGAAAAATTACTCGAAGCAGCGATTACACCCAAGACAAAAGCCATTGTACCTGTGCATTATGCAGGGGTTGCTTGCGCTATGGAAAAGATTAACGCTGTTGCAAGACAACATCAACTCATAACGATTGAAGACGCCGCGCAAGGCGTGATGGCAAATTATAATGGAAAGGCGTTAGGCTCTATTGGTGATTTGGGGGCATTCAGCTTTCACGCAACCAAAAATGTAATCAGTGGCGAAGGGGGCGCATTGTTAATCAACAAACCAACCTACGGATCGCGCGCTGAAATTCTTTGGGAAAAAGGGACCAATAGAAGTCAGTTTTTAAAAGGCGAAACCGATAAGTACACTTGGCAAGATCTGGGCTCATCCTATTTACCCGGAGAAATTATTGCCGCATTTTTAGCCGCACAATTAGAATCAGCCCAAAACATCACTCAACAACGTCTAAAAATCTGGAATTATTATCATGAACTTTTAGCACCCTTAGAAAAAATGGAGATAATACGCCGTCCCATTATCCCTGCTGGGTGTGAGCATAATGCACATTTATATTATGCGCTATTACCGCCATCCATCAATCGGCATGCCCTATTAGCCCACCTAAAAAAACAAGGCATTCAAGCGCAATCTCACTACGTACCGCTTCATTCCTCACCTGCTGGACAACGATTTGGTCGAACACCGGGAGCCATGGAAATCACAAGTCATCTTTCTGAACAAATTATTCGTTTACCTCTGTGGGTTGGTTTGACAGAGAAGCAACAAGAGCGCATCGTTGAAACATTAACGCAATGCATTGCATACTGCTCAACAAATCATCGCGATACCACCCTCATGACTGCAGCAAATTAATTAAGGAACGAGCCAGAAATAACTTCCCGTTCTAGCTCGAACCTAAAGACAAATTTCAGTGTAAGTTGTGTTGTGATCCAGTATTTGTCCTGCGCATTTCTCAATAACAGCACTCATCCAATTTGGATGGGCTAAATACCAATCCACTGTTTTTTCAATACCCGTTACAAAAGTTTCTTGAGGTTGCCAGTGTAATTCTGTTTGGATCTTAGTGATGTCAATCGCATAACGAAAATCATGGCCGGGCCGATCTTGGACATGAATAATCTGCTCATAATATGAGCGCCCATCATTGCGCGGAAACTTTCGATCTAACAATGAGCAAATAATTTGAATCAAATCTATATTTTTTTGTTCATTCAGCCCACCAATATTATACTTTTCTCCGATTTTCCCATCTTCCAAAACGCGTTCAATAGCAGCACAATGATCCGTTACATATAACCAATCTCTTATTTGCAATCCATCACCATAAATTGGAATCGGTTGTCCACTAAGCGCTTTCTGAATGCACATCGGGATTAACTTTTCTGGGTATTGGTAGGGACCATAATTATTAGAACAATTTGTTATCAATACCGGTAATCCGTAGGTACGGTGATAAGCACGAACCAGATGATCTGACGCAGCTTTGCTCGCCGAGTAGGGACTATTAGGCGCATAGGAAGTGGTTTCTTGAAAAGGAGCCTCAGCATTCTTCAGTTCTCCGTACACTTCATCGGTTGAAATATGTACAAATCGAAAGGCTTGCTGAGCTAGCGCCGGTAATTGCTTCCAATATGTCAATGCCGCCTCTAACAATTGAAACGTCCCGTTAATATTAGTTTGGATGAATATATCTGGACTATGAATAGCACGGTCAACATGACTTTCAGCTGCAAAATGAATAATTGCTCTGATTTTATATTGCCCTAATAAGTTTTTTACGAGATCTTTATTGAGAATATCAGCTTCTACAAAAACATAACGTTCATCGTGTTCGATAGACTTAAGGTTCGTCAGATTGCCACTATAGGTGAGCTTGTCTAAATTAATGACTGATTCCGAAGAATGATTTAGCCACTGCAAAATAAAATTACTGCCAATAAATCCAGCGCCTCCGGTCACTAAAATTGTCATACAAATTCTTCTTTATGGAGTAACGGAAGATGTGGTATAGATTTTTTTTCTATTAAAGACATTAAATACGAGCCATACTCATTAGAGCCTATTTTTTTTGCCAACTTATTTAGAGTCACCTCATCAATATAATTAGCGCGCCAAGCAATCTCCTCTGGGCAACATGCTTTTAATCCTTGCCTATCTTCTAAAGAATAAAAATAATTAGACGCATCCAATAAAGACTTAGCTGTTCCAGCATCAAACCAGGCCATACCTCGCCCTAATACCCGAACATTTAATTGATCAGTTTGCAAATACATCCGATTAATATCAGTGATTTCCAATTCGCCACGCTTGGATGGCCGTAACGATTTTGCATACTCTACTACTTTGTTATCGTAAAAATATAAACCAATCGCAGCATAATTAGATTGAGGATTTTGCGGTTTCTCTTCAATATCCAGCACTTTTCCATCTTCTGAAAAACTGATAATACCATAACGTTGCGGGTCCCGGACAATAGAACCAAATATCGTTGCACCCTCAGTTTGCATCGCAGCACTTCCTAGCAACGTAGGTAATCCATCGCCATACAAAATATTATCGCCTAATACCAAACTCACTGCAGCATCTCCAATAAATTGTTCGCCTAAAATAAAAGCTTGTGCTATGCCTGCAGGCTCCTCTTGGATTTGATAATCTATAGTCAGCCCCCAATCCTGACCATCACCCAATAAACGCCGATAGGTATTCAGATCATGTTTGGTTGAAATCAGTAAAATTTCGCGGATTCCTGCGAACATTAACAAAGACAGTGAATAATAAATCATAGGTTTATCATAAACATGCAGCAAATGTTTGCTGATAGGTAATGTCATGGGTCGTAGCCGCGTACCTAATCCCCCAGCTAAAATAATTCCCTTTCTTTTAGTCATCTTATTTCTTAATGTAAAAATTGCATTAATATCATCATATTATTTTTGAAGCAAATACAATTTCAGCATGAACGTTCAATATCTAAAATCATAGTCTTTCAATACTGCAGGCAGGTACATATATGATTCCAAAATACTCTAGAACAATTATAAACTTTCAATGAATATAAATATTGAGTCCGAATTACAAAATCGAGGGTTTTATGTCCTGAAAGACATGAGTTTTTATGACACTATCTCAAATGCACGTCATGAATATTTAGAATTATTTCAAAAATTACCGTTACACGCCCCTAGAGAGAAATTCACACCCTTTGATTTACAAAGTAATCCTTGGCGCAAACTCGCAGTGGGATCTCGCAATGGGTTGGGTGAGGCCTATGCCCAGTTTTTGCAAACCGTTTATTTTCATGAGCACCACAATCGATTTTCTCATTTAAAAACCCTGTTTTCTAAAATGATTCAAATGCGTAATTCTTTGCTTAATCTGCCAACGGATTTTGGCTCATGCCCAGAACGGGATTTATTTTGGAATGCATGTCGTATCCATCATTATCCAAGTGGTGGTGGCTTTATGATGGCACATAAAGATACTCATTTTCCTAAAGCTCTAGAAAAATCAGGTTTTCCTTTTTTACAAATCATGATACCCCTCTCTATACGCGGAGAAGACTTCAAAACTGGCGGAGGGTTTATAGTACCTAAAGACTCCCAAGAAAAACATTTTTTTGAAACACCAGAAAGTTTCGGAGACGTCATATTGTTTGACGGCGGCCAAATTATTCACGGAGTGGATGATGTTGATGGTGAGGAAGTCATCGATTTCCAAGGGCCCACCGGACGTTTTGCTGCTTTTGTGAACGTATATACCTTCAATCTGTGATCGAGATAAAGAACATCTTAATTAAGATATAGCAACTGTATCCATAAGACCCAGTTGCTCACACGCGCTCCACAGGCTTCGCTGTAAATCAGCATTCATAGTCAGTTTTACAAACCCCAAATGCCCAGGAGCCAAAAGCATAATCATGGTCACTTTGTCGCCCGAAACTTTTTTATCTTGTTGTAAACGAACCATCATGTCCTGGATGTCGAGTGTTTTTAATAGTTGACGACTTTCTTCATCAATCAAACTGAAACAGACACCATTGATTGTAAGGCAATCTTCGCGCGCTAACAGTCCTTGATCAAAGCTCAGTTGATTCACAATCATCATCCCAATGACCACTGCAATGCCGTGAGGAATTGCATAATCAGTCATCGCTTCGATCACATGCCCTATGGTATGGCCATAATTGAGACCTTTACGAATATTTTGCTCAAACTCATCTACCTCAATCACTGCACGCTTCACAGCCAAAGCGTTCATAATTAACGGTTTAAAACAGTCGAAATGCTTTGCTGTGCAAAATTGTACGGATTGTTGGAAAAAGTCAACCAAATGTTTTCCACCAGTGATACATAATTTTAATATCTCTCCCAAACCAGACTGAATATCTTTTGCGGCTAAGGTTCGCAGAAACTCCGTATTAATCATTACGGCTTGGGGAGCAGAAAATAATGCCAATTGATTTTTAGACCCCCGATAATTCACCCCCGCTTTACCACCAATGCACGAATCTGACATGGCCAATAACGTCGTAGGAAAATATACCCAATTTATGCCACGTTTATACGTAGCTGCTACAAATGCACTCATATCTTGCGTGATCCCGCCACCCACGACTACGAATGTTTCGCCTTTGGTAATCTGATGCTGATGCAAAAAATCATACAATGCCAACACACCTTCCATCCCTTTAAATACTTCCGTCGCAGGTATTTGGAATATTCTATTATCCGGCCAATCAATATTTTTTCCGTATAAAGCATAAACCTTCTGATCAATAATTAAAATATTCTTAGCATGAGTGTCCAATTGTGCTTGAATGCTGATACAAGGGTCTGGAGACTCATCCAGCTTTACTTGGTAAGGTCTAGGGGTAGAAGACACTGTAAACTCTTGAACATCTGAGAGCGTGGCTGGTAGGGGTAAGTCCTGTGTATCAATTCTAAAACTCATTCTTGAAATCCTCCTGCGGTGTATCCGCCATCCGCGACCACCGTTTGTCCACTGATGTAACGATTATTTTCTGAAGCTAAAAAATAAGCAATTTTTGCAATATCATCCGTTTCAGCCAGATGACCAAGTGGAATGGCCTTTTCCATTTGCACAATAGTTTCTGGCGGGTTATTACGTCGCGTTAAACTGGTCTCCACAAAACCCGGTGCCAAACCATTCACTTTAATACCTTGCGGACCCAATTCCAAAGCCAAATTTTTCACCATGCCATTTAAACAATATTTCGATGCCGTATAAGAGAACCTACCTTTACGCGAAATATCTCCATAAATAGAAGAAATAGCTAAAATATGCCCATTTCGATTTAATTTCTCATGTTTTATTAACGCTTGCGTAATCAGATAAAAAGCAATGGCATTTACTGTTAATGTCTGAGAAAACTCTTGCGGCTCAATCTTAACAAACGGCTTAGGAAAATTGATACCTGCGCAATGCACAAACGCATCTACCGTCGCAACTTGTTTGATAATCTCATCCTCGATCACTGCAGGCTGATTTAAATCCAAATCTTCGTGAGTTGGTGCAATGATTTGATAGTCAGCTTTACGAAATTGAGCAATGATTGCTTGGCCGATCTCACCGCGTCCACCTGTAATCAAAACTGTTTTCATTTGAAACTCTCATGGTTTTTAAGATTTTGTCTTTTATCGATATTCGACGAAGGGTGACGCGTAAGGAGGGCTCCCAGGGCTCCCAGCTTGCGAGCACGATGAGATACCTGCAGCGGCAGGACCCTGAGACACAAAATCAAATTTTGTACTCGTTTAAACATGACCCGCTGAGAAAAAACTAACTCAGCACTCCAATTCAGCATTTTCAACCAACATATTTTCCCGCAATTCTTCACGAGACAAAAACGGCGCCATATCTTCCATTGGGCTAGTGACCATCGTACCATCTTCTAGTCGCCTTGATGATAATTTGGGTGCAAATACTTGTTCTAAATCTATAAACACCTCGCAGACCACCGGTCCATTTTGTTGCAACGTATCTTCAATACGTGCGTTTAATTCCGCATGATCACGACAACTCACGTATGGCAATCCAAATCCTGCTACCAATTTTGCAAAATCAGGAAAGCCCAAACCACTGTCTGGACCCACGCCTATCAATGGTTCTCCAAAAAAGTTTTGTTGAGTTTGACGGATAGAATGATAGCCATAATTATTTAAAATAAAGATTTTTATCGGATACTGGTTAAACGCAATGGTAGCCAATTCCTGAATATTTTGCATAATACTGCCGTCACCAGCTAAACATATAATCTCTTTATAACCCGAGGCAACACACGCCCCAATCGCCGCAGGCAGGTCATAGCCCATCGAAGCACAGCCGGAGTTGGTATATAATCTTTGTCCCGCTTTCAATGTCATAGCTTGAAATGAAACCACGCATGCTGTGCCATCGCCACTCACGATAATTTGATCTTCGGGCAAATGCTCACTTAGGCGCTGCATGAAACAATAGGGATTCACTTTATCTTGAATCGCCCAATACTCTGGAAGTACCGTCGGATATTTTTCCACGCGCCAACGGCACCAATCCAGCCAAGCGGCATGGCTAGCAACTGGTTGTGATTGCGCGTAGTCCAATAATTTGGGAATAAAGGTCGCTAAATCTGCATGCACTTTTACATCGACATTCAATGTGGGTTTGTCTAATTCAGCCCTATCAATATCAACCATAATGATATGAGCATGGCGTGCAAATGATTCCCAGTTATAGCTGATTTGGCGAATATTCAAACGCGAACCCAGAACCAATAAGACATCGGCATTTTGTACGGTAAAATTGCCTGCGCGATCCCCCAAAGATCCTGGTCGGCCCGTGTAGCAGGGGTGATCATTGCTCACGATGTCATAAGTATTCCAACCGCAAACGGTCGGGATGTTTAAAGTTTCAATCAATTGTAAGAAAGTCGTATACGCACCTGACACGCGTACGCCAGCGCCAGCAAAAATCACCGGACGTTTTGCCTGACTTAAAGTTGCATAAATTTTCGCAAGTTGAGCCTCATCAACACTTGGCAACGTCTCTAAAAACCCATCTTGTTCCGGAACAAATTCGGTTAATTGCTCAGGATAAATAAAACTCCCTTGCACATTCATTGGGATATCTATCCAGACCGGTCCAGGTCGACCAGATTGCGTCAAAAACAAAGCTTTTTGCAGATGATATTTGATTGTATTGGGATCAGTCACTGTGACCGCATATTTGGTAATCCCTTTAACCATTTCGATAATACGGCACTCTTGGTCACCCAATTGACGTAAAGGCAATTGCGTACTCTCTACGGTGGTCTCAAATTTTACTTGCCCTGATACCACCAACATTGGCAAAGAGTCTACCCAGGCACCAAATACGCCGTTTAGAGTATTGATCCCACCAGGTCCGGTTGTGACATTGACAATCGGGATTGCCTTGCTGATCCGAGCATAGCTATCCGCTGCCATGGCAGAGGCTTGCTCGTGGTGGTTATACACTTTTTCTAACCCTGGATGACGACCAAATGAGTCGTTCAGGTGCATCGCACCCCCACCCGTCAGCATGAATACATGTTGTAAACCTTGTTCTACTAAAAACTGAGCAACGAATTCACTTAATTTTTGTTTTTGCATGATTTCCACCAATTGAGAGTTCTTTGAATTCCATCTTCCAAATTAATCCATTGTTTTAATGCCAATTCTTGCTGCGCGCGCTGCGTAGAAGGAATATACCGAGCTGGTAATTGATTCGGATCAGGTGTTTTTGCAATCACGACCGGAACCTGGGGTTGAGCTTGTCTAGACATCAAATTGGCCAAATCCGCAAGATTAATCGCTTCTTCCGAACCGACATTATAAGCCTGCCCATTTTGCCCATCACACAAAACTTTCCATAACCAAATCATCAAATCGGCGGCATATAAATAAGAACGATAGGGCGTCCCATCTCCATGCAAATGAATAGGCTCGTGCTGTAACACATTTTGCATAAAATTCCCAATCGCAAAATGAGTATCCAGCGGCAAATAAGGCCCAACAAAGGCAAAACAACGCGCAATTTTTGTAGCAAAACCATAATGTTGTGCGTACGTGGTAGACAAATGTTCTGCCATCCATTTTCCACCCGCATAGGCCGCACCCGCTTGCAAAGGATCCGCCATCCCTAAATAGTGCTCGTCAACATGCGACAAACCAGGGGGCTGCGTACCATATATCGCTCCAGAGCTGGTTAACAGAAATTTTTTAACCCCAGCCTGGACTGTAAAATCTAAAACTCGCCGCGTACCTTGCAGAATCGTATCTAGCATCAGCAACGGTTGATCTTGATTCAACGCGGCTGAAGCAGGGGTGGCAGCATGAATCACATGCGTAAAAGCGCCCTCTGGGAAAGAAAAGTCTTGAACTTCCCCCTGAATCCAGCTTAAGCCCGCCATGTAATTTAGATAGGGAAATTTTTGCAGGAATCCAGAGGGATTGCGTGACAGAACCACTACTTCAGTACGCAGATTGAGATGCGTTTTCGCAAAAAACAACGACTCCAATAACCAAATTCCAAAAAAACCTGTTCCGCCCGTAATCAAAATACGGGCAGAATCCAGTTCTTGCCAGGCAGATTTGCTTTGTTGTGCGATATGGCTTAAATCATCGCTGTGTAGACTAAACATCTCGTTTTAAACAGCCGCCGTCGCGAATTCCTTTGCAAACACAGTAAATGATTCATGAATATGCGCCATCATTTCCGCATCTAGGCCATGATGACAACCCATGAGCATCCCGCCACGCATGACATTATCAGTATGCTCATACGAATCAACCCGGCGACACAGAATATCTTTGAACCCAGGTTGACGTAATATATTGCCCGTAAACACGGTTCTTGTCTGAATATTGCGTTTTTCCAAAAATATCTGCAATTCTGTACGAGAAAATGGCGCAGACGCTTTGATGGTTAATGGATAAGCGAGCCACCCCGTGCGCGAATTTGGCAACTGTTTGGGCAAAATAAACCATTCTTCGTAGGCTTTGAAAAAAGCATCTTGAATAGCAAACCATTTTTCACGCGTTGCAATATTTTGATCTAATTTACTCAATTGCACCAAACCGAATGCCGCGCCCATTTCTGATGGTTCCATATTGTATCCCAATGCTTCAAACACAAATTTTGCATCATAAGGAATGTCATCTACTTTGACATGAAACCGATTTTCAATCGCTTCCGATTCCACAAACAAAGACGAGCTTCGACCCCAACTCCGTAATAATTTAGCACGGGAAGCCAACTCTTCTGTGTTCACACACAACATCCCACCGTTTCCAGCGCAATTAATCACATGCGAACCATAAAAACTGGTGATGCTCAGATCCGTATAGCGGCCTACTGCTAAACCCTCTACGGTTGCGCCCAACGTGTCACAAGAATCTTCAATGACGATTAAATTGTAACGATCTGCCAATTCACGCAATAATTTCCAATCCGGTAAATTACCCAATAAATTTGGAATCATCATGGCTTTGGTTTTGGCCGTAATCATGGCTTCCACTTTTTTGGCATCAATATTGTAAGTGCCGGGTTCCACATCCACGAAGACAGGGACTAATTTATTCCGTACCAAGGGTGCAACGGTCGTTGAAAAGGTCAGTACGGGCGTGATCACCTCTGACCCCTCAGGCAAATCCAAAATTTCAATCGCAAGATAATTAGCCGACGAGCCTGAGTTCAACATAATGCCTGATTGTTTTTGAAATAAGGCGGCAACCTTTTCTTCCATTTCACGCACATGCTTACCCATCTGAGTAGACGTACGTAACACATGAACCACCGCGGCAATTTCTTCTTCGCCGTGCACAGTACGACCATAAGGGACACTTAAATAGTTTGTAGACATACTTCTTTCTCCTCTAGGTATTCTTCTATCTGCTGCACGGTAAATGCGCGCATATTGTCTTCATATAAGGCATGTTGATGCCATGCCACAATTTTTTGTAAGGCATCGGTCATGCCCCAGCGAGGTAACCATTGCAAAAACCTACCTGCTTTCGCACTATCTAACATTAAAGATTGGGCTTCATGCGCTTGCATGTGCTCATGATATTCAATCTGGGAGTAGTTTCCGCCCCAGAGTTGTAATAGTTCTTCTACTATTTTTTCTACCGGGTACGTTTTTTGTTGATTTGGGCCGAAATTCCACCCTTGTGAATATTGAATAGGGTCGTTATACAACAAACGCGCCAACTGCAAATAACCACACAGTGGATCCAGAACATGTTGCCAAGGACGAATGGCATTAGGGAAACGCAGCACGACATTTTGTTTGGCAATACAAGCACGCAACACATCCGGCACCAAACGATCTACCGCCCAATCTCCACCGCCGATCACATTGCCGGCACGCGCAGATGCCAAACCAATACCAGCCGGCATAAAAAATGAATTGCGATAAGCTTCCGTCACCAACTCAGCGCAACCTTTGCTCGAGCTATAAGGGTCATACCCACCCATCGGCTCATTTTCTCGATAACCCCAAATCATTTCGCGATTAGCGTAACATTTATCGGAAGTAATATTCACCACAGCGCGCACTGTCGGGATTTGTCGGATGGCCTCTAGGATGTGAACTGTCCCCATGACATTGGTTTGATAGGTTTCTATCGGGTGCTGATAGGAATAACGCACCAAAGATTGGGCAGCCATATGGATCACGATGTCAGGTTGGCAATCTTTTAAAGTTGCCATCAAGCGTTCAGTATCACAGATATCCGCTATAACGCTATGCATCTGTTGCGCGACCCGCGCTTGGGTAAATAAATTCTGCTCACCTTCTGGCGCACGCGCATATCCCCATACATCGGCACCTAGATGCTGTAACCATAAAGCTAGCCAGCTTCCTTTAAACCCGGTATGTCCGGTGAGAAATACTTTTTTTCCCTGCCAAAAAGAACGCAAATCACTCTTCATGCCATACCTTCCAAGGTGCTTGTCCAGTTTTCCATAAATCTTCTAATTGCTTTTTATGTAGCAAAGTATCCATCGGCTGCCAAAATCCCTCATGAAAATAAGCCGACATTTGTCCTTCGCTTGCCAAACGCTCCACCGGTCCTTTTTCCCAAGTCGTATCATCGCCTTCGATATAATCAAATATTTTGGGAGACAATACAAAAAATCCCCCGCTGATCCACCCCCCTTCGCCCTGAGGTTTTTCACAAAAGCTAGCGACACGGTTTTGTTCAATGCTCAAAGCACCAAACCGACCTGGCATTTGTGTCGCGGTAACCGTGGCAAGCACTTTATTCTCTTTGTGAAAGGCAACGAGGTTCTGAATATTCACATCACTCACACCATCTCCGTAAGTAAAGCAAAAATCTTCGTCACCAACGTAAGGTTTAATGCGTTTTAAACGTCCGCCCGTCATAGTGTTTTCGCCCGTATCGACCAAAGTCACTAGCCACGGCTCAGCTTTGTTTTGATGTACTTCCATCTGGTTTTTAGCCAAATTAAAAGTTACATTGGAGGTATGCAAAAAGTAATTAGCAAAATATTCTTTGATCATATAGCCTTTGTAACCCAAGCATATAACAAACTCATTAAAGCCATGCGCTGAATACTGCTTCATAATATGCCAAAGAATAGGCTTTCCACCGATTTCTACCATCGGCTTAGGTCGTAGGTCCGTTTCTTCACTCAAACGTGTCCCATAACCGCCTGCTAAGATCACTACTTTCATCATCAGTCCTCAAAAAAACCTATCATAAAATCATCGATGATTTACGGGTCGTCCATTGTTCCATTTTTTCTTTCATCCGTTCCACACTAGGCTGATCGAACGGATTAAGGTTCCAAAGTATCGCCTGAACAAACACTTTATGCTCGTATAAAGCAATCAAAGAACCAATCGAATAAGGCGAATTATCCACTAATTGAATATGATTACAAGGGATATATCGACTGGGACTACTGCCTATATTTTCATCCCAAAACAGGGCTTCTTTATGTTGTTCTATCACCCGGTCATCTAGCGACCCAATACTAATCAAATCCGCACTCAGTCTATGGGTGCCTTGTGACAACATTTGAAAATAACTATGCTGGGCCTGATTTCCAGAGCCGCCCCAGATAATCGGAACAGTAGCATAATTGACTTCACGATCGTGCTTATCTATGGATTTGCCGTTGCTTTCCATTTCCAATTGTTGCAGATAAGGTACAAACCCCTCTAAAGACTGCGCATAAGTCAAAATCAACAAATTATGCATTTTAAGATTGTTATTGTTCCAAATCCCTAATAAAGCCAACATGATTGGTAAATTATGTTGGATATCGGTGTTGCGAAAATGCTCATCCATCGCCGCAGCACCCCGCAGAAAAACGACGAATTGTTCATATCCGATTGCAATACAAGTAATCAAATTAATCGCTGAGCACACTGAAAACCGCCCGCCTATCCATGACCAAATCGGTAATACAGACTGAAAGCCCAAACCATTTGCTTTCGCCACATTGGCTGTAATGGCGATAAAGTGCTGAGGAGAATAAGCCTCGTAACCACCCCATTCCAGTATTTTTTGGGCATTCCATAAGGTTTCCGTCGTGGCAAACGACTTTGAAGAAACGATAAACAGTGTCGTCTCTGGATTGAGTTGCCGCAGGACTCGTTGACATGCCGCGCTATCAAAATCTGAAATAAAATGAAAGTTCAGAGTGTCGATGCTGTAGTCAGCCAGAGCATCCATACAAAATTGCGGCCCCAACATCGACCCACCAATTCCTAAATTGACCACATTCGTAATCGGCTTGCCGGAATCACCTAGCCACAACCCAGCACGAATTTTTTCTGAGATCACGCGCATTTCTTCTCGGACTACAGCAATGTCTTGCTGAACATCCACTTGATTGACCCACAACGCATTTGAATCAAAACAGCGTAACGCAGTATGCAATGCTGGTGATTGATGATTCACAGCAGAACCATTCATTAATTTAGTCACCCAATCATGGATTTGACACTCTTCGGCCAAACAATTCAATAAATTTATCGTTGTAGCATCCAAAGCTTGGTGACTATAATCTAAAATAATAGACTGGGTTTCAATCACTGCAGGTATGTCATGGTGCACCTTATATTGCAGAGATCGCGCATGTTCTTCAAGCCGTTTCCATGTTGTTCTTTGCGTTAACAGCATCATTTTCCTATTGTTATTCTGAAGCCGGAAAAATTGTATCTTAAATTTCAAACAGATAACATAGCGTCCAGTCAAAAAGCGTTGCTTGCCCCCCCCTGCTAGACATCGTCCTTAAATTCAGGCAAAATCGCCAAATTATTGTACTATACTGAAAGCAGCTGTAATCTGTATAGAGCTGAGCTCAAGCATAATTATAGAGAGATACTGATGAATATTAGCAAAATAAAACCTTTAATTAGATGGTTAGTGGAGATGGGATTCACTGAAATTGAAATCAAAGACGGAGAGGAATCTCTGCGTTTGGGCCGCCAACCCCAACATCAGGCTTCGTTTCATCATCATTCTCCTGCACAGATTCAATTACCGCCTGTCGCCAACTTAGCGCCTTCTGCAGCCCCCACACCTAGCCACCACATGCCTACTTCGCAAGACCTTCCTTTGGAAGGACACCAGGTACGTGCTCCGATGGTAGGTACGTTATATACGTCCCCAAACCCGGAGTCACCTGCGTTTGTAAGCATAGGCAGCACGGTTAAAGTTGGAGATACATTATGTATCATCGAAGCCATGAAGATGTTCAATGAAATCGAAGCCGATAAATCAGGCAAGATTATCGCGATCTTGGCTGGCAATGGTGACCCCGTAGAATATGACCAGCCCCTGTTTGTCATTGAATAAGGGGATCTGAATGCTTTCTAAAATTGTTATTGCTAATCGAGGTGAAATCGCATTACGTATTTTGCGTGCTTGTAAAGAACTAGGCATTCAAACTGTCGCTGTTCATTCCGATGTTGATAAAGACTTATTACATGTGCGCTTAGCCGATGAAACCGTTTGTATTGGTCCAGCACCTTCCCAAAAAAGTTATCTCAATATTCCGGCGATTATTTCTGCAGCTGAAATCACGGATGCAGTAGCAATCCATCCTGGCTATGGTTTTTTATCAGAAAATGCTGACTTTGCAGACATTGTTGAACAAAGTGGGTTCCGTTTTATTGGTCCACGTGGTGATACAATCCGTTTAATGGGAGATAAAGTTTCTGCCATTGCTGCCATGAAAAAAGCAGGGGTTCCTTGTGTTCCAGGTTCGGATGGCCCGCTCACAGAAGACAATCTGCTTAATTTATCTATGGCAAAAAAAATTGGCTATCCCGTCATCATCAAAGCTGCAGGCGGTGGCGGTGGTCGTGGTATGCGTGTCGTACATAGTGAAGCGCATTTGTTAAATGCGATTGCATTAACACGCAGTGAAGCCAAGGCCGCCTTCTCAAATAGCACAGTGTATATGGAAAAATTTTTAGAAAATCCCAGACACATTGAATTTCAAGTCTTGGGGGATGGGAAAGGACATGCAGTTCATTTAGGTGAACGGGATTGCTCTATGCAACGCCGCCACCAAAAAGTACTTGAGGAAGCACCCGCACCGGGCATCACCGATAAAATGCGGCAAAAAATGGGCTCCATTGTGGTCAAAGCATGCTGCGACCTCAAATATCGTGGTGCAGGAACGTTTGAATTTTTATTTCAGGATGGATGCTTTTATTTCATTGAAATGAATACGCGCATCCAAGTCGAACATCCTGTAACCGAAATGATCACCGGGGTGGATTTGGTGAAAGAGCAAATCAAAATTGCCAGTGATTTACCACTCAGTCTCAAGCAAAGTGATATTCGTTTTCGAGGACATGCTTTAGAATGCCGTATCAATGCGGAAGATCCACAAACTTTTATGCCCTGCCCTGGTAAAGTAAAGATGCTCCATCAACCAGGCGGACCCGGTATTCGATTCGACTCACATTTGTACAGTTCCTACACGGTACCTCCTAATTATGATTCTATGATTGGAAAATTAATTGCTTACGGTGAAGATCGTGCTCAAGCTTTTGCGCGGATGCGATCTGCTTTAGATGAAATTGTCATTGATGGCATCAAAACCAATATACCGCTCCATCAGAAGATTTTGCACAATCATGATTTCATTGAAGGGGGCACCAATATTCATTATCTTGAGACTTTATTGAAAAACAAAGATTAAGACCTGTGGGGCCTATCTATTCACTGCAATTCTTGACGCTCGGTGAAACAAACGTCAGAGTTGAGTGCGGATTGAATAGCTAAGCCCAACTTTACGCAACTATGAGAGTAACCCCCATGCAACAACTCGTCATCACACATTGTCAAAAAACAGACATCGAAAGTTTATCTGATTTATTGGAATTGTGTGGCGCCCTGTCGGTTACTATGACCGATCAATTTGATGACCCTATTTTAGAACCAGAACTAGGCACCGTACCATTGTGGCCACATGTTGTCATGCAGGCACTGTATCCTCCAGATATCGACGTTCCATCCATTATGAACATCATTGCCAATCAATACCCGGACGCGCAATGCTCAGTAGAAATTGTAGCCGAGCAAAATTGGGAACGAACTTGTCTAGATGAGTTCAAACCTCAATGTTTTGGCACGCGTTTATGGATCTGTCCATCTTGGCATACCCCTCCCCACCCCGATGCAGTCAATTTAATTCTCGATCCTGGACTGGCTTTCGGTACAGGGTCGCACGCAACCACCGCTTTGTGCTTAACCTGGCTAGAACAAGCCCAGCTGACCAACAAAACCTTGATTGATTATGGATGTGGATCTGGTATTTTAAGTATTGCGGCTTTAAAACTGGGAGCACGGCATGCTTATGCCGTAGACATCGACGAACAAGCGCTTACTGCAACCGCAAGCAATGCCGCTATCAACCATGTTTCTAGCGAAAGTTTGAGCATAGGCTATCCCAATGAATTGCGCACACCCGTCGATATCATCATAGCCAATATTTTATTAACCCCGCTCCTCGATCTCAAACACTCTTTTTATCACTTGCTCAATCCTCATGGACTTTTAACCCTATCTGGAATCTTAGCAAATCAAATCCCTCAATTAGAACAGGTTTACCAACCCCACTTTTCTTTAGTCTCGGCGGAAATCGAACATGATTGGGCGTTATTAGCCTTCGAAAAAATAGACTCTGGCAAACTCCTTCTCAATTGACTCAAGAGAAATACCAGCTATAACTAATGTATAGACCTATTCATTCCGACTCAAATCATGGAAGAGAAAAACGATATTTCAACTCAAATACGCGATATATGCACCTATGCAAATCTCGCTGTACGCGAAGGGCTCACGGAGGGTACTGGCTATCAGCAATATGTGCGTGCATTCGGAGCATTATTGAGAAGCCATATTTCGCGAATAGATGCTGACAAGCAGAGCGCGATTCAAGAGATAATTAGCGTCATTTTCATTATCTATGATGATATGCTCGACTCTCCCGAACAAGAATCCGACCAATCGAGAAAACTGGCTGAGTATATTGAAACATTGTTAACTAACATCAAAAGGGACGCAGCTTATCTGCAACATTGGTCTATGCAATCCTGCATTGATGCATTATTACAAACTAAAGAACTAGACTTAGAACCGAACGTAGCATCCTCCGAGTCTTTAGAGGAGTTTGTAGAACACAGTATGAAAGAGCTTGATGATCTCCTACTGCTAGAACAACAAAAATTAAGCATCCTAAGAGAAGATAACCTAATCAATGATGATGATGATGATCAATTAAGCCAAGAAATGGAAAAAATTCTGAATCTAAGTTTCGAGGATATGCATGCAGAAATACCTCGGACGAATCAATCTGATCTCGACACAGACCTAGACTCCTTAGGCACTCAAGAAGAGGAACTGAGTTCTGCCCAATCCGATGGAGATCGATCACCTTTTTTACGTACTAATTTCGACTCCGACACAGCCTCGTACACAACCAAAGCAGGTGATCTTAGCGAAGATGAACTAAGTCTGTCTGAGCACTCATCTAATTCTTCAGAGCGACCACCCGGTGACAGTGAACCAAATGACCTAGTGTTATTCACTGACAAATTTCACAAGCTAATCGCCCAGTTTCATGGGCAAAACATTGACCCAAAAATAGAACAGCCAGATAGAATCATCTTAGAAAAAACCATAGACCGCGTGGCTTGCTTTCTTATTGATGCCTATCAGCGATGCTTCAAACAGGGCATAACAGAAGAGAGCTTGAGTGCATTTGACCAATTATCCAAGTCGGTTATTAACAATTGGTCACAATGGAATGAGAAACCTGTATCCAAACCCAGCACTACGTCGGCCGACCCAGCTTTCAGTAAATTAAACTTCAGTTTATTGAGACTGGCCAATGAAATGCGGCAAAATCTGCAGGATGAACCCGGGCAACGACCTTTCAAAGATCTAAGCTAGGGATTTTAATGGTGGGCATGCCGCTCTTTGCCCACCCTAGAAAACGTTGGGCAAAGGCTCAACCCACACCCAACCAGCATTTCACGCTTAATCTAACAGGCCTAATTCCTTCACCGCGTCTCGTTCTGAGCGCAATTCAGCAAGCGTTTCATCAAACTTTCCTTGGCTATAGGGATTAAATTGCAATCCTTCTACAATGTGTACTTTGCCCTGCTCAATACGCGTTGGAAACGAAAACATTAACCCCGCATCCACACCATATTGCCCAGTAGATGAATGGCCAATAGAAAATGATTCCCCCTTCGGAGTATCCACCAAAAGCTGTTGCACCGACCCCACTATCGCATTCGCAGCAGACCCAGCAGAGGAAGCACCTCGAGCTTTAATCACCGCGGCACCACGTTGCTGCACAGTTGGTATAAAGGTATCTTTTAACCAAGATTCATCTTGGATTACTTCAGGCACTAATTTTCCATTAATTTTAGCATGATAAAAATCAGGAAATTGGGTAGAAGAATGATTGCCCCAAACGGTCATCTCAGACACTGCTGTCACATCAACATTGGCTTTTTTTGCTAATTGTGTTCGAGCACGTAATTCATCTAACAAAGTCATAGAATAAAAACGCTCGTCTGGAATATCTTTTGCGTGATGTTTTGCAATCAAGCAATTGGTATTACATGGATTCCCAACCACAAATATTCGCACATCATCTGCTGCATTGTCATTGATGGCTTTTCCTAGTTTGATGAAACTACTGCCATTAATATTCAACAAATCTGAGCGCTCCATCCCTTGTTTACGCGGAACAGACCCCACCAACAGCGCCCAATTGACACCATCCATTGCTTGATTCAAATCAGAAGTGCACACAATTTTCTTTAAACGCGGGAAGGCGCAATCATCCAGCTCCATCGCCACCCCATTGAGGGACGGTAACGCTTGCTCCAGTTCCAATAACTGCAATTCTACATCCGCATTTCCAAACATTTGACCAGACGCAATTCGAAATAACAAAGCATAACCAATTTGTCCAGCAGCACCTGAAACAACAACCCGTATTTTTTCACTCATTGTTATAAAACCTCACTCAAATCACAATCTTTTACTATAGCATAAGTCATAAAAAATCCGTATCATTCGCTACCATGATACCGCTGTCTTTATACATTCATGTTCCCTGGTGCATTCGTAAATGCCCTTATTGCGATTTTAATTCCCATAAAAGTCCGGAACAGTTACCCGAACAATCGTATGGTGATGCCCTCCTGGCTGATTTCGACCAGGATTTAGCTCATTTCCCTAAGCAACAAGCATTGCATAGTATTTTTATCGGGGGTGGCACACCCAGTTTGTTATCCGCGCAAACTTATTCACGCTTATTCCAGCACATCCGAGCCCAGATCCCTTTTGCTGACGATATTGAGATCACATTGGAAGCCAATCCTGGCGCAATTGAACATGACAAATTTACAGAATATCGTGCTGTTGGCATCAATCGCCTATCGCTAGGCATTCAAAGCTTTCATCCCGAGCATTTAAAGCGGTTAGGACGTGTTCACGATGCAAAACAAGCCCAACAAGCCATTGAACAAGTCTTGCACGCAGGATTTACCCGTTTTAATCTCGATCTCATGTATGGGCTACCAGAACAAACACCTCAGCAAGCTATAGAGGATTTACAATTAGCTTTAACCTATCAACCCAGCCATATATCTTGGTATCAATTGACCATCGAACCCAATACCGTATTTCACAAAACTCAGCCAACCCTCCCACACGAAGATGTCATTGCAAACATTGAAGAATCGGGTTTGGCTTTGTTAGCAGAACACCGGTTGAATCGGTATGAAATTTCTGCTTTCTGTCAGGAAGGTCAAATGGCGCGCCATAACCTCAATTATTGGTTATTTGGCGATTATTATGGCATTGGCGCCGGTGCACACGGCAAATTAACCATGACTGCTCCAGAACAAATCTACCGCACGCAAAAATATCGCCAGCCTAAAGAGTATTTAGACCCCCAAAAAAAATTCTTGACGCAAAGTAACCCTATCAGTCAGGCCGCATTGTTATTTGAATTTATGCTGAATACCACTCGGTTGGAAGCGGCGATACCTTTCGCGCTATTCCCGCAAAGAACAGGACTTCCGATTGAGTATTTGCAACCCAAACTCCAACAAGCCCAAGAGAGGGGATTCATTACACTTAGTCCCACAGCTTGGAAAATTACGCAGCTAGGGCGTCAATTCACCAATGATCTGCAGGCACTGTTTTTAGAATAGTCTATACTTTAAATATTAATGACTCACATTGATATCTATCATGGGCCAAACAAGAAATTTTTTAAATACGATGAATGGATTGATCACTGTCCACAATATGGAGAAGAGTGCTCTTATAAAAAAATATTGTGAGAATCCTAATTTAGAAAAATTCTATCGCCATCAAATTGACGCATTTGATCAAAAGTTTGAAAAAACGCTCAGAAGCATGATCAATGATCACATTCATTATCTCGAAGAAAAAGACCCCTATGGCCGTCAACCACTATGGGGAGCTGAAGTTAAAAAAGAGCTATTCGTGAAAGTTAGACAAGAGCTGGAGTCATGCCAAGGTTTGGGATTTATTCAAGCCTTATCAAACAAAATTGAGAACTTGCTTACAAATCCCGTTATTGATCAACCACGCTGGCCACAACTTAAGCTAGACAATTTGTATTATTTATTCAAATCTATTTTATCTAATAAAACCGCTCATTCAGACAATTCCAACAAACACGACCAATCCCCCAAGCGATGAAGGATACTTGTCGCTAAGCAGACCGCATTGACGCCTGATCCCGCTTGACATGTTCGACCACAAAATGCGCGACTCGGGAGGTTAATTGGCGAGTTGCTACATTGGCCGCGAGCACCCCCCCTAATGGGGTGTCTTTAGGACAGGGGATACTTTCATAAATGGTATCGGCTGCCACTACACGACTGTCAATACTATGGATCAGCATCACCTGCATAACCAATTGGAGTTGACTGGGTTTCACCAAGAAATTTTGCTGCAACCGAATCAACGCCGATTCTACGCGATACTCAGTTTTGCTGGTATTCAGATCCGAAGCCACTGCCAAAAAATAATGGGTCGACTCAATACTACGAATCAACAAAGGTAACAACATCGTTGCAGGGGGGCTCATCCAGGAATTATTTGCAAATGCATTGACTTGAAAGGGCTTGTTTACATATAACATCTGTTCCGTATCGTATCCATCTAGCGCCACAGGCTGCATGACCAAAAGAGATAGGTGCTTAGGACCTGTGTTTTTAGGTACCATCTTACCTGATTCAGTCAGTTGGTACCGATTATTATTCTCTGAGGTAACCGGTGCGCAGGCCACTAACAGCATGGCTAGCCCTAAGATTCCTACTTTCTTCCCAATCGACAATTTAGTCATTCTCCAGGACCTTTTTTATGGGGGGCAGCTCCCCGAATCAACATAGCCGGATTGCGGCGTAGTTCAGCGCTCAATTGCTCAATATTTCCAGCAATCACATCTAATCGATGCAACAAGGAAACCGTGGGTGGAACCGCTTGTTGCGATATCAGATCCAGGGTGTCTTTACCTGTTATCATCGCCGAATTCAATTGTTTACCCGCTACCGACATATCCTGCGACATGTCGCCAAAGCGCGCAATACTCGCGCGCATTTCAGCTGTCAATTTTGGCATTTGCACCAACGTCTCTTGCAACGCGTTATCATTAACAGCCAATATTTTTGAAACGCGTTGCAAATTATCTAAAGTATGTTTGAAGTTTTCAGCATTTTCTTTGGACATAAAGGATTTCATCGATTTGCCAAAATCAGCAATGACAGTTTCCACCTGAAATAAGAGAGACGGTCTATAAGGTATCACGGGATATAAACAGCCGGGCTCAGCTTTTAAAAGGGTTGGATTGGCAGAAGTCACGGATAACCCCAGATAGGTCGTACCGGTAATACCTTGTGCGATCAAATTTGCCACCGTATCAACTGTAATGGGCGTTCCTTCTTCAATCTCTAAAATCAATTCCACCAAACGCGGATTTTTGTCTAAAATAATACTTTTTACCAGACCCACTTTAACCCCGTTATATTTTACCAAGGAGCCTTCGCTTAAGCCTGAAACCGCTTCTTGCATAAAAACCAAATAATTATGATAGGTTTTACGATTGAACCCTTCTGATAACCATAAGGCAACCGAAATGAGACCAAATAACAACATCACTACGGCGATGCCTACTGCGGTATAATTGGTTTTAGATTCCAATCCAAAACTCCCTATTGGTTACTAAAATAATCCACTATTAAGGGATGTTGATGCTGCATTAATTCTTGTATGGGTGCAACAGCCAACACTTTTCCCTCTCCTATAAAAGCCACTCGATCCGTTATCCGTTTCAGAGATTCCAGATCATGACTCACAATGACTACGGTTAAATTGAGTACGTCGCGTAAGAATAATAACAAATGATCAAACTGTTTCGCACTCAAAGGATCTAAGCCTGAAGTCGGCTCGTCCAAAAACAATAACTCCGGATCCAGTGCAATGGCGCGTGCAGCAGCGGCGCGCCGTTGCATCCCTCCGCTTAACTCCGAAGGATATTTGCCAGCCGCATCCTCCGGCAATCCAACCAAGGCTATTTTTAATAAAGCCAATTC
This sequence comes from Legionellaceae bacterium, assembly GCA_018061965.1. Lineage (GTDB taxonomy): Bacteria > Pseudomonadota > Gammaproteobacteria > Legionellales > Legionellaceae. The sequence goes on along the minus strand of JAGOTG010000001.1, from coordinate 143,044 downwards.
TTGAATCATTTTCTGACTTAAATAACTTAACTCTTGGATGGGATACATCACATTTTCCAAGACGGTCATAGCCGAAAAAAGCGCACTTTGCTGAAACAATACCCCCCAGCGATGTCTAATTTTGTTCGCCTCAGTTTCACTATTTAAACTTAAAATATTTTTACCAAAAATACGAATGTCTCCCGCACTGGGCTTAAGGAGCATCAACAAGCTGCGCAGGATAGTCGTTTTCCCACTGCCACTCCCACCAATGATGGCAAAAATTTCGCCTTGATTGATAGTAAAACTCACATCTGAATGAATCCATTTGCCACCCAAATTATTTTTTAGCCCAGTCACCTCAACAATTGGATCAGCCATTTATAGTCCTTGCCAACTATAAATTATCGAATAAACCGCATCGGCAACAATAATCAATGACAAAGCTTGAACCACTGATCGCGTAGTCTGGGCACCCACACTGTCTGCGCTATGTCCAACTTGAAATCCTTGAAAGCATCCCACCAACGCAATTAACACTGAAAAAGCCGGTGCCTTATATAAGCCTAGCATCATTTGTTTAAAACCGACAGAATCTTGTAAGTGACTTAAAAAATCTTGATACCCCACGCTCAGTTGATATTTGGACATCACCATCGCTCCAAATATTGCAAACAAATCAGACCAAAAAATTAATAAAGGAAACATGATCGATAGACCAATCACTTTCGGAACCACCAATAATTCTGTAGGCGATAATCCCATCGTATTCAACGCATCCAATTCCTCATTAATTTTCATACTGCCAATCTGAGCAGTAAATGCCGAACCAGAGCGTCCCGCAACAATAATAGCCGTAATCAACGGGCCAAATTCACGGAAAATAGCCATGCCCGATAAATAAGAAATAAAAATAGTCGCACCATACGTTTCAAGCTGCAAACCCATCTGATACGCCAATACAACTCCGATTAAAAATGACAACATCGCTAAAATAGGCAAAGCAAATAAACCCGTTGAGGCCATATTGGAAAACACACTGGCCCATTGAACGCGCGCTTTTAACCGCACAATCTTGACCATTCTCAAGGTCATATCTCCAATGAGATTGAACAAACCATCGGCTTGAAAAATCTTATGGATAGTTTCTTTGCCTATTTCGTAAAAAACATTAGGATGTTTGGGCTTGCGGAATTTGAATTTGGTATTGACCCGCTTTTTGGTGACCAAATCCAGCAAATCCAATTGCTGCTTGGTGAATGCCACCAATTTGACATGATTTTGCTGCCGATTTAAAGCTTCCATATGCTGCAATAGGGCCAAAGCGCCTGCACTATCCAAATGCTCTAATGCTTTACCATCAATCACCACATCCTGAGACTGCGGCAAAGTGGAGGGCGTATTGAATGACTCTACAATCTCTTTTAAAAATAAAGTAGTCCAATTACCCAAACATTGATATCGATTATGGGGAGCGTCAAAAACTAGCTGTGCAAGAGAATTCATCATCAATCAGATTGTTGCAATCCGTTATTGCATCTTACTGAAACTCCGCCCTATAGTCCATCTCTCTCTAGAACAATAGTATCAATATGTTGCCGGAACATTCCCTAGCAATGAACGTTATGTTACCATCCTCAGTTTGGTGACCCAAGGATTGCTGAGACGGTATTCTTATGAGTAACGAGTTTAAACAATTTGAACAACGTAAACAGGATCATATTGCACTAGCAATGTTGCCCGCGAACCAGGCATCAGAGGCATCCATTCTCGACCAGGTTTCATTCTGGCATGAAGCCTTACCCGATCTCAATTTTGCAGACATTGATATAGCATCCACTCGCTTTGGTGAACGCGTTCCGAATCCCTTTATGATTAGCTCCATGACTGCAGGACACCAAGCCGCCATCGCCATCAATACCAATTTGTTGGCCGCAGCCAAAACACATCAGTGGGCTATGGGCGTTGGGTCACAACGACGCGAATTAGACGATCCCAATGAAGCTATTATTTGGCGCAATTTAAGACGCATGTTTCCGGATGTCACATTATTCAGTAATTTGGGTATTGCGCAAATTATCACCTCGTCACACGACGATTTACACCGCATCACGGATGCCATATCAGCACGAGCATTGATCATTCATTGCAACCCATTACAAGAAGCTTTGCAGCCAGAAGGCACGCCAGAATTCAAAGGATGCTTCGCCGCACTTGAGAAAGCGGTTAAGACTTTATCGCTGCCCATCATTGTGAAAGAAACAGGTTGTGGATTTGCTCCCGCTACATTAAAGCGGTTACATGATATTGGCGTTCATGCCGTGGATGTCAGTGGATTAGGCGGTACCCATTGGGGACGAATTGAAGGTCATCGTGCAGCACCTACTTCGCATGCACGGCGTGCCGCTCAAGTATTTGGAACTTGGGGGATGGATACGGTTCAAAGCATCAAATTTGCCCGTGAACTATCTCCTTCTTATGAGATTTGGGGGTCAGGCGGTGTACGCCATGGGTTGGACGCGGCAAGATTATTAGCTTTGGGCGCAACAACGATTGGGTTTGCTAAAAATATGCTTGCTGCTGCACTCCAATCAAGCGATGCCGTGAGCACAGAAATGGCTGCCATCGAATATGAGCTTAAGCTCGCCCTGTTCTGCACAGGAAGCCAGGTATTAAAAGACCTTCAGGGGAAATTATGTCCGACATCCAAATGAACGACCTATTTTCAGGATTTTCAAAATTAAATCGAGCCGAGCGTTTCGAGCGATTACTAACTATGGGGGCTATCACCCCAGAGGACGTCGCATATTTACAAAACGGTGGACTCCAGGACTGTCGTCTTGCCGAACATTTAATTGAAAATGTGATTGGTCATTTTCAACTTCCTCTCGGCGTGGCGACGCATTTTTGCATTGATGGCCAATCCCATGTGATTCCAATGGCAGTTGAAGAAACTTCCATTATTGCAGCACTCTCTAAAACCGCGAAATGGATTAAGCAACAAGGGCGGATTACTACCACTATTAGTGGTCAAGGCATTTTAGGGCAGATTCAATTAGCGAAAGTACGTGACTTTGCCCACTTTGAGCAAGTGATTCTTGAAAATAAAATGCGGCTTATCCATGACGCCAATCAAACCGTTGCTGCCAATATGGTCAAACGCGGTGGGGGCGTGCTCGATCTCCAAGTCCGGCATCACCGCCGCGATGATGGCCAAGATATGGCTATCATTCACCTGACTTTGGAAAGTTGTGACGCCATGGGCGCCAATATCATTAATCAAGTCCTAGAATACTTAAAATCACCCATTGAAGCCTTAACCGGCGAAACAGTGACCATGTGCATTCTGTCCAATTTGAATGATCAAAAAATCACGCATGCACGCGTTGAATTGACCCATATCGAGGCCAATTTTGGGCATAGAATCCAAGAAGCCTCTTTCTTTGCTGAACAAGATCCCTACCGTGCAGCAACGCATAACAAAGGGGTCATGAATGGGATTGATCCTGTTGTCATTGCAACGGGTAATGATTGGCGTGCAATTGAAGCAGGCGTGCATGCTTACGCAGCGCGTTCTGGACGATATCAAGCGATTACACGTTGGCGCTATGCCGATAAAACTTTAATTGGGGAATTTGCAGCCCCGTTAATCGTGGGTACCGTGGGTGGCGTGACAGGCATCCATCCTACAGCCAAACTATGTTTGAATTTATTGCAAGTCTCATCTTCTAACCATTTATCCAGAGTCTTAGCAGCGGTTGGCCTAGTACAAAATTTGGGAGCCCTTACGGCTTTATGTACCGATGGCATCATTCAAGGGCATATGCGATTACATATTTCTAATATGTTGCTGGTCGCAGGCGCAACTGATCTGGAAACACCTATCTTAAAGGAACAAGTTCATCTGCATCTCCGACAACATAAAGTGATTAGTTTGCATAATGTTACCGATCTACTCGCCCAAATTCGTGAGCGAGCCAATGCATGACACATGGTCTATTCCCGCAAAAACATTTTTAGTAGGCGAATATGCTGCGCTAAAAGAGCAATCAGCCATACTCCTAACCACAACGCCGTGTTTTGAACTACGCTTCACCTCACAACCTGGATTGCATGGCATTCATCCGCAGTCACCCGCCGGACGCTGGTGGGCACACTGTGACATACAGGAGTATGGGTTTAGTTGGCATGACCCCTATCGGGGCCTCGGTGGCCTAGGCGCATCCAGCGCGCAGTTTTTATCAGTATATCAAGCCTGCGCGCAAATCCGCGGACAACAAGTAGAACAAGAAACCTTATTGCAAGACTACTGGCATTTGGCTGCAACCCACCCCGGCATCCGTCCTAGCGGTTACGATCTGTTGGCGCAACGCTCACAGGGATGCGTTTACCTGAATCGTCATACGGACACTTATGCGGACTATAATTGGTCTTTCTCTGATCTTGGCTTCATCCTACTGCATTCTAAACACAAAATGGCAACTCATGAGCATTTGCAACAATTGGTCTTAAATAACATAACCGGTCAGTTAAGTGATTTGGTTGAGTATGCAAAATCTGCTTTTATTGATCACTCATCCTACCATTTGGTCGAAGCTGTGAAAGCGTATCATCAAATTTTAACAGAGCAAGGATGGGTCGCAGAGCATAGTTTGCGTTGTATTCAGCGTTTGTATCAAGACACCGATGCGTTGGCGATCAAAGGCTGCGGCGCCATGGGCTCAGACGTATTATTATTGCTAGTTAAGCAAACACAAATGACCGAGCATGTGACGCGTTTAACTCAGACTGGTTGGCATATTTTAGCCACTAATGAGGCCATATATTCACCACAGCCTGTACTAACTGGGACATAAATACCCTTTTATCGTTAACCCATGCTGTTGCTTCGGGGTCTATGCTTATCGTCCTCGAACGAATCAGCAACATCACTAGACTCAGCTATAATTTCATCTGAACCGTGAGTAGATAATTCCGCATATTTAAACAGCGGTTTCACAGCGAGTTCCACGGCCGATTCATCTGTTCCATTAATGAAATTGATGATCGCAGTCATAATTCTTTCAAAAATACCATACGCTTCTTTTAAAGCAGGTTTTTCAAAAATATTCTTGTTCAAAGATAGCGTAATAGCGTTAAACGTTTCCAGCGAGAGCTGCTGGATATCCCTAGCAGTAGGTGCTGTGTTTTTTATTTTTTGTGCAGTCTCGGATTGTATAGCTTCCAATGATCTAAGCGCCGTGTCAATATCAGTATTTCTGGGATCATTGTCCCATCTTGAAAGTCTAAATTTCGTTAACCTTACAATAACGTCCTCTAATTCTTGTTGGATAGCGTTTAATTGTTGGAGTTGATAGTCAACTGTGAGTGTTCGTATCTCAGGTGCAGTAATATTTAGCGCCCTAGCTTGCATATTATTATATAGATTATAATTAAATCCTTTAAGCTGTAATTCGCCTTGAATAGTGATTGGTCGAGGCGCAAAGTCACCTACCCAAAAACCTGCTTTACGTAGCTTACGTTGATTACTACCAATAATACGTTCGAGATTCTCTAAACAATTTTTTGAGGATTTTTGTACGGTATTCACGCGTGCCGGAAACAGATGTGTTATTTGGCTTTGATGCTCCTCATCCATTTTATACGCATCTGTTACAGGTTTTTGATAAACGCCATCGCCCTCAATCGCCACGTCTTCGTATATATAATAAATGGTGTCGCCATGCAAAGCGAGCACGGGCAACCTTTTTTGCAAAGATTGGTGCATGCCATCCAAATCAGGTTTTGAATCCAATCTTATCAGGGATAATGTTTCAGGATAATTGGCTAAAATAGCTGCTTCATGCTGTTGCAGTATCATTTGTGAAGTATACATCAAAGCTGATTGCAGAATATAGCTCATTAATTGATCTGAGCCAAATCTCTCCAGCAAAGTCGAATGGTTGCTTTCGCCAAGAGCAGCGATGATCCCAGGATGCAAACCATCTAGAGATTCATTGAATAAAACTTTAGAGAATAATAAAGCCTCAGACTGTACGTAAGCATTTACTTCTTCTTTCAAGCTTTGTTTTTCTTCTTCTTCTACGATTGGTATCGACTCTAATGTTCTCTTAGAGATTGCCCTTTGGAAACGCTCGTATACTTCTTTTTCAACTGCGGATGTTGGAAAGACATTCTGAAATATTCGCGAAAGATCCCCTTTTGTTCCTCCAACCACTTGTTTTATCTCGTCTTGAGTTTTACCTGTTTTAAGATTGTCAATCAAAAAAGCACGCCATTCTGCAATTAAATTTGGCATATCCACTCCAGATTATATGGGACCTAATATTTAAATTATAGACCAACATGCATTTTTATCAACCACAAAACTAGCCATCAACGTTATCGAACTTACCTGATTTCCGCATTGATTTCATTGCGTTTTAAAGATTGGTTAGCTGTGATTCCGAGGTTTTATCAAGATGATAGCAAAGTAAGTAGACAGCGATATACGATACATTTTTCACTCTAATGATTTGATTTATGAAGGCACAGTAGACTTCAACGAGCTTTTTCAGGATAATATGACATCTTCATTTTGTGGCAAAATAATTATGAGCCTATTAGCAGTTTCCAGCGGTCGCGATATTCCCAATGATGTGAATGTGATTATTGAAATTCCTATGCATGGGTTACCCGTCAAATATGAGGTCAATAAAGACTCTGGCGCTTTGTTTGTTGACCGCTTTTTATCAACATCCATGGTCTATCCGATTAATTATGGCTATATTCCCCAAACATTGTCTGACGATGGGGATCCTGTTGATGTCATGGTCTTGACGCCTACCCCTGTCGTTCACGGCTCCGTCATTCGTGCGCGCACGATTGGTATGCTCCAGATGACCGATGAGTCGGGTGTGGATGCCAAATTGCTGGCCGTTCCCATTTCTAAACTGTGCAAAGACTACGATAATATCCAGTCTCACGCTGATCTTCCTAATGCATTACTTGATCGCATTATCCATTTCTTCACTCATTATAAGGATTTAGAAGAGGGCAAATGGGTCAAAGTAGGTGGTTGGGCTGATCGGGATGCTGCGCACCAGGAAATCATGCAATCTATCCAACGGTACCAAGATCTTGCTAAATAAACCATGCGTGTTCTAGGCATCGAATCTTCTTGTGATGAGACCGGTATTGCGCTGTATTGTTCAGAACGAGGCTTGGTATCACAAGCACTTTTTTCGCAAATCACCATGCATCGCCCATATGGTGGCGTGGTGCCAGAATTGGCCTCACGCGACCATATCAAACGCTTAATTCCACTATTAGACACCGTCTTAGAAAACGCTAAATTGACCCTGCAAGATCTGGATGCCATTGCGTACACCGCAGGCCCAGGTTTAATCGGTGCCTTATTAACCGGCGCTTGTTTTGCCAAAGCACTGGCATTAGGATTAAATATTCCTAGTCTGGCAGTTCATCATCTTGAAGCCCACCTCTTAGCCGCCAAGCTGGCCATGCCTACTCTGGAGTTCCCTTTTATTGCTTTATTGGTGTCAGGTGGCCATACGCAATTATTGGAAGCTCAAGCACTAGGCCACTATCGACTTTTAGGCGATACGCTCGATGACGCGGTGGGAGAAGCCTTCGATAAAACCGCCAAAACCCTCGGTTTACCTTATCCCGGCGGGGCGTATTTGGCCGAATTGGCCACAGAGTCCGATGCAACCTCGTTTCCGCCCTTTCCTAGACCTATGCTGGATCGGCCAGGCTTAGATTTTAGTTTCAGTGGACTCAAAACGCATGCACTCAATGCTTGGCTGAAAAGCAAACAAGACCATGCAGCAAAAGTCGGCATTGCGCAAGCATTTCAAGCAGCTGTCGTAGATACCTTAGTGAAAAAATGTCAGCGCGCCTTGCAAGCCAGTTCTATCAAAAAACTGGTCGTTGCAGGTGGGGTCAGTGCGAATCAGGTATTACGCACCCAACTTCAGGCTATGGTGGCAGACTTAGACAGCGAAGTATATTTTCCAGCTTTAGAGTATTGCACCGATAATGGTGCCATGATTGCCTATACGGGATGGTTACACCTAATGAATGGCAAACAGGACACGTCCCTAGCCATTGATGTTCATGCCCGTTGGCCACTCACAGCTTAATTTTTGATTCTTTTCCATGCCACAAACGTAACATATTATCTAGATGCTGGGATAACACTAAAATTACCATCAAAACAACCGGTATCAACAGGTATATAGAAGGCAGCAAAAACCACAAATATACTGGTGCCAAACCCAAAGCAAGCATACCAGCCAAAGAAGAGTAACGGGTCGCCCAAGCAACCAAAATCCACGTCACCACCACCGCCAGGCCCAACCAGCCATTCAGTCCAAATAGCACGCCCAAACCAGTCGCCACGCCTTTCCCTCCTTTAAAATTAAAGAAAACGGGATAAATATGACCCAACACCGCAATGAGTCCAATATAACCCAAGTAGTTGGGCGCAAAATGACTGTATTTCAAGAGGAAAACAGGCAACAAGCCTTTGAGTAAATCAGCCAATAATACAATCACCGCATATTTTTTACCTGCGATACGTAAAATATTAGTCGTACCAGGATTACGCGAACCCTGCAACCGGGGGTCAGGCAAATGGAAAAGTTGCGCAACAATCACTGCGGAGCAAAGAGAACCTATGCCATACGTCGCCAACATGACGACACCGAATATCAATATAAAACTTACCATAACCCTACTCACTCATTACAAAACTGTTCAATAAACTGTGTCATCCCCGCGTAGGCGGGGATCCATACTTGATTTGGTATTGTACCAACATAAGAATAGATTCCCGCCTACGCGGGAATGACACAGTTTAAATACTCCCTCTTACTGACGAACCAAACGTGTATTATTTTCACCCAAGCTAACCGGATGCTTTGTGCGCAACACATTAATATCCAAACCACCCCGCCGTGTATAGCGCCCATACACCATTAAATCTTGCGGGTGACAATACGTCATGATATCGACAAAAATGCGTTCGATACATTGCTCATGAAACTCATTATGCTGGCGAAAAGAAACCAAATATTGCAACAACCCAGCATGATCAATCTGGGGACCCGTATATCGAATTTGGACACTCCCCCAATCAGGCTGATTGGTGATCAGACAATTGGATTTGAGTAAATTGGAACACAAAGTTTCCGTCACGATGTGAGGTTGTGTGGTTAATAATTTGGGATCCACCGAATACGCAGTACAGGCCACATCCAAATGATCCACAGATGTACCTTCCATCTGCGCATGCAGCATTTGATTAGATGTGCAGATCAAATCAGTCAGTGTCACTTGAACAGGCATCCCCACAGCATGGGACAAATCTCGACTAATCGTTGCTTGAATATTGCTAATGTCTTTAAATTTAGTTTGATTGAATGAATTAAAATAGAGCTTCATGGATTTCGATTCAACAATATAAGGCGATTCGCAGGGATACGTTATTTCAGCGATGGCGACAATTGGTTTCCCTTTACCATTTAACCAGGACACTTCATAATGCGTCCAAAGATCACATCCTGTAAAAGGCAGCGTTTCTCCGATACCCAACTCTTCGCGTTTATTTTTCCGGAGGAGTGGAAACAACAATTTAGGGTCATAAAATGCTGAATAACCTGCTGGTTTACCCAATTCAGATTGACTCAAACGGCTAAGCGTGTGACTTTCAGACATGTAATGTCTCCAAAGATAATTGAGGCTACGGACAATTCGCTAGCCTGAGATTGTAGCGAGATCGTATGGAGATGTATAGCTATACTCAAAGAAACCGGGACGCCCCTGCGCTACCGAAATGCATAAAATAGTATCTTAATCAGAGTGCTATTTCAGCTGCATAATCATTTTCTTCTACAAGAACACTATCTTCTTGGGGCTGAAACAAGCTATTTGGCCGCACATTGGTAATCTCTTTCATTCCTTTTTCTACTTCTTCGAGAGCTCATTGATTCAATACAATACCTTCTGGTCCATTAAATAATGATATCCCCGTATGATTAGCATTTTGACAAACCCCAAAACTCCCATCGATATTCAAAGGACAAATCGATACCGTACTATTAGCATTGTTAGTCACATAAGCTTTTGTTTCATCCGAATTTAAAGCAATCCAAATTGGATAATCAAATATATCGCCCGAATCTATGCATGCGCCAAAAGTGCCATCATTTTGCATAGGACATATCGAGACTGTGTTGGCGCTTGTATTAGTGATATAGGCTATTGTTTCTGAACCATTTAAAACAATCCCTAGAGGTGACGAAAAAGCAATACCTGTATTACCTGAGTCTTCACAGTCACCAAAGGTTCCGTTCGACTGGATAGGACAGATTGAGACAGTATGATTACCATTGTTGGTCACATAAGCTTTTGTTTGTGCCTTGTTAAAAACAAGCCCTAAAGGATAACCAAACGGAATACCCGTATTACCGGAATTTTGACATGCGCTAAATGTACCATCCATATTTAGAGAACATATCAATACGTGTTGATCTGAGCCATTAGGAATATAGGCCTTTGTTTGCGATTTATTCAATACTATACCGAAGGGGACTTGAAAGGGGAACATACTGGTGTTGGTAAGCATGTTGCAGGCATCTAGGGTATAATCAGATTGAACGTCGCATAAAAATACAGAGCCACTTCCCGGAACAGAATTTGTAACATAGGCCATCGTTTTTGAAGCGTTAAATGCAATCACATTTGGACCTGTAATCGCTGTACTGCCACCGCCATCAATACAAACACCCAGATCGCCATTGGAATTAATAGGACATAACAATATTTGACCACTATCATTAGCAACATAGGCATAGCGGATCGATCCTTCATAGGATTGGCAGGATAGGGGACCAATTCCATTCAAACATAATGTTATAGGAATAGCGCCTACTTTCCCAGTGATGGAAATCGATGGTGTACTCAAATTATTGAGCGCAAATAAACAGTAACCATTCTCTATTTTAGTACATTCACTGCCTGCATTAGTTAAACGATAATCGTTACTATTCAATTTGATACCTGCTATGGGATAACTCCGATTCGGAATCGTTGATGTGATGTTCAGTGTCGCTCCTGTCGGAGTAGTATTGTTTGTCACATTAAATAATGCCCCGCTATTTGCAGAAGTTATTTTACAATAGACTATAAGAGTCAAATACAGGCATAAATTTCTCATAAAAATCCTTTTAAAATGCAGAGTTGCTTTGTTTCTTGAATATTCACTTTATTTTTTATCCGGAATTCGTTAAATAAAGCTGGCTTTTCGCCTAATCCAAGTTTAAATGAGTGTTAAATTATCTTTATTTTTGACTTGCGGCAACAAATATACCTTTCACGGATGAGTTTTAGGATTTTAGGCGACTTGATTTTTTTGTTTAGACTACGTTTAAAAGCGAGGAATAGTCTACTCTATTGCGAGTTTTTAAACGTAGTCTAAACGTAAAAAGCAATAGCATTAAATCCTAAAACTCATCCGTGAAAGGTATATCAATAGACTCAAGAGGAGTCGTGTGCTGTAAAGCATGATGGCATCTTGTCCAATCAACCGCAAGATTTCCTTAAAGACTAAATCCGCCTCGGCTTCGGAGTTTTGCGTATGTCCTGTTTTTACACAAGTATTTAAAATCAAGTTGTTGTGTTAAAATAAAAACCACTTTGGGATGTGAATGAACTGGTGCAGCATGACAGATATTGAAAAACTCCAATTAGTGCTATCCGCTATCTCGGATGCATTTATAGTCTCGCAAACCCAGGCCTATCACACAGAAATCGTGGATGGGGGAACAAAAAATAAAATATGGTCATTCACCACCGCTTTAGCACTGACTCCAGCGGTGTTAGAGCCATTAGCGCAGCTATGGCCTGACATGTATCTTGGTCTCTATCAATGTGGTTTCACCGCTTTTTCGGCTGGCGTCTATTACATTGCATCGGTTGCTCATCAAAACCAAATTTATATCAATCAAGGTGAATTAGACAAAATTCAGGCCTTACCCTTTCATGCGCATAATAATAAATTCCTGATGGACTCAACGTTGTTTCTGAGTCGCAATATGAATAAATTCTTGATTCCATTTTATGTGGCTTCCTTGGTTTCGTGTATTTTCTTCGGGGCACCTGTTTATGGGTATATTTCCTTAATCATGTATGGGGTCAATCTTCTCAATCAATATGGGTATTTCCCTGCAATTCTAAAAACACCTTACTTATATTTGAACGTACTGGTGATGACAAGTGCCACGTTTGGCCTCACTAGCTGGCTAAATATGGCATTTTTTTTGGCTGGCGTTACCTACGTAATAGTGGATTACATCCGTTGTCATTTGTATCAAGCAGACAGTCCCACTGCACAATTCCCTATGGCAGATCCGGAAAAGAAATTCACAGTCCTCGCTATTGCTAACAATGACGCCAATGCTGAGGAACAGTTATCTTCTCTTATCAATAAACATAGAACGTATAAAAGTCTCTGTGCGACCAAGCCTGCGCAGTTACGGTTTGGTTTTCCTTGGGAAAGTTTTTTGTATGCGTTTTCGCGTATGAGTGGGTATAATTCAGAGCAAGTTTATAACGGTGCACAAAAAGTTTTATTTCATGAAAAAATTACACCTGATGGTGTCCATGTCACGTTCAATCATTTCTATGATAGTCATCAATTGGTGGAAACAATATTAGCGGATGCGCCACCCATTGATTACGAAGATTATTTTGCGCTTTTCAATCAATGCGATTTTAAATCGCCAGCTTTCCGTGACACCATTGCCAGTCAGATGCTTTTACATGATAAATACCATGAGAAAGCCTTTGCAGATCGCTGCGCAGAATTTGGCTTGTCTCATCAAGCAGAGCTTGTGGATGTTCAAATTGCGTATCTTAGAAGAGAAATGACCTATTTTGTTCAGCGGTTTAACAACCCATCCTATCGCGACTTAACTGCACAACAAGTTGCTGTTATGCATCGATATGTGCGATTGCTATTGCCCAAAATTAAGCAACTGCCTGTTGCGAGGCAAAACGATATTATACTGACCATAGCAATATGTACTGGCTCACATTGTAATCGTATTTATCTAGAAACATTAAGTAGTCTGGCTGAAGAGTTTGGGTGTTTGGTCAATGATACGCTCACCTTTCGGGAGCAGGCTATGTTAGAAGTGCAAGCGGTTCGGGAAGCTGCATTTCGCCGTTACTACTACCACGCAGCAAAATTGTTAAAAAATAAAAATCCTGTGTTCAAAAAAATATTTGAAGATTTGGATGACTATCATACCTATGAGCTTTTTGTGAAACTGTTTGGGGCTAATTTTTATTTACGTAATCCTACGCTTACCTTACGTTACAGAACGACTCAAGAAATTTACCGGGACAAAACGGTGCATATGTCGCTTTCAAGACTTCATTTTACAGACGAAAAAATGCTGTTTTCGCAGACCTATAACGCAGCCTATTTAGTAGATCAAGTGCTCCGGCCGGAAAGTAAACTTCATACTGTGTTTATAAGATGGTGTCGGGAACATTTTCCGTCTGGGTATGAAAATATTGTATATGACGACGATCACTGGCTTAAAAATGGACCTCAGATCAAAGCACTTGCCGAACTGATGTTGCTGGATTTGGGGATTTTAGAGTTAAATGATGCTTATCCACTGGGCGATGTTTCTATTCCAGAAGTCGCTACTTTAAGACTAGCTATTGTTGTTCGCGAAGAGGTAACCAACTATTTGAAAGCAAGAGAGAATCCTCAAGATGCCGCGTCATTTATCCATGTCAGTCATTTAGTGCACGAAATCAGGACTACTGGCGTTAATGCTATTTGGGAACTAGTCAAAGATCGTATTACCACACGCCTGTTTGAGGAGTTTGATATGCTCTATCCGAACATAGATAACTCGGATTTCATCAATTTTATTGATGCAGGTAGGCAGGTCGAATACCATTCGCTTTCGTTGCATAAGCTATATGATTCAGAAGGATATCGTCAATATTTGGAAAATATGGATAAACAAATTGCAGCTATAGGGCGAGAATTGGAAGAGAAAGAGCAAAATATTGCAAATTTGCAGGCAAATAGCATATTTAAAACTAAAGATGATGTTATTGCAGAAGATAATGACTACGCAACTGCTCCGCATTCGGGAGAGCTAGCGAGCGCCGTTTTATAGCTATACATCTCCATACGATCTCGCCACAATCTCAGGCTAACGAATTGTCCGTAGCCTCATTTATCTTTGGAGACATTAACTTACCAGTTATAAAGCATCCAAATTAAACACTAGAATTTTATCCCCAATTTGTGTAATAATTAGTCCTTTACAGGTAATGAAATCCATGGAACGTTGTGCCCTTTTTTTCGGATTGCTGATTGCGTGCGTATGGTCTACAAGCCATGCGTCTGTCGATGCAAAGTTCCACTCACTTCAAGCTAAGCCAGAGGCGCTTTACGCATTTCTTAAGGAAATGCCGAAAGGCGGCGAGCTGCATTATCATTATGACGGTGCTGTCTATGCTGAAACCATGTTACAAGTCGCCGCTCATAGCAAACTCTGTATCCATCCGTTCTCCTTAGCGTCACAATTATGTCAGGATCCCAAAGCGCTCTCAGTCAAAGAAATCATTCATAAGCCCACCATGATGAGCAAAATCATTCATGCTTGGTCGATGCAAGATTTTGTTCCTCACCAAGAATCTGCACATGATCATTTCTTTGCGGTCTTCCCTAAAGTCGGCTCGCTATATGGGTCTGAACCATTGAAAGGCCCACTTCTAGCCGCTATTTTACAAAAAGCCGCTGATCAACATGAGCTATACATGGAGATCATTGCTTTTGGCTTAGGAGAAGATGATTATTATGCAAAGCTCATCCAGCATGAAAAAGACCTTTCTAAAAAAGCCGCTATCCTATTAGCTAATCCCGCCTTTCAGCGCAGCATTGATCAGATCGTCAAGCAAAGTAACACTTTTTTACCCGCAGCGCATTCTGCGTTACATTGTAATACGCAACACGCATCTGCCTGCGATATTCAAGTCAATTTTCAATATTATGTCCGGCGGGTCAAATCCATTGATTCTGTATTCGCCCAAGCATTGGCCGGATTTGTCGCTGCTGAGAATGCACCCAACATTGTTGGCATTAATCTGCTAGACATAGAGGATAATGCGGTTGCCCAGCATGATTACGCGCAACAAATGCAAATTTTTGCTTTTCTACATAAACAATACCCCAAAGCACACATCGCTTTACATGCGGGTGAACTGTACCCAAAAAGTGTTGCGACTCATCCCGTCTTATCCCCAATTCGGGACGCCATTCTAGTGGGTCATGCTGAACGGATCGGACATGGACTGGATATTCTAGATGAGCCGGATCCCAAAGGCTTGGCTCATCTGATGGCCACCAAAGCCATTGCCGTTGAAGTGAATTTAACCAGCAATCATCTGGTATTTGGTGTCCATGGCAAACAGCATCCGTTTAAATTCTATCTTCAACAGCATGTGCCTGTTGTCTTATCTACCGACGATGAAGGAATTCTGCGTACAGAATTGACTCAAGAGTACCTGACTGCAATTCGCGAGCACCATATCGACTACGCAACCTTAAAACAAATTAATCGCAATACTTTAACTTATGGATTTATTGCAGGAACTAGTATTTGGACCGAACCTCAGCACGCCAAGCTTGTGCCTGAATGCGCCGATCTTTCTAGTTCATCATGTCATAAATTTATCAAAGATAATCCCAAAGCACATTTGCAGTGGCAATTGGAGCAAGCGTTAACAAAATTCGAACAAAAATGGTAAGAGCTGTTGACAATTCATCTCAATAAGTCCCAGGTCCCGCGGCTTGTCTGCGGGACCTGGGCATGAGGGGCGGGGCTTAGTAGCGCTATTCCTTCGCTCTAGAAACATACTCGCCAGTACGAGTATCCACTTTAAGCACATCGCCAATTTTCACAAACAACGGGACACGTACTACGGCACCCGTTTCTAAAGTAGCCGGCTTACCACCGCCGCCTGACGTATCGCCTTTTAAGCCTGGATCCGTATCCGTAACCGCCAGGTCTACAAAAGTAGAGGGAACAATGGCAATTACTGCATCGTTCCACAGTGTCACCACACAGGTATCTTGTTCTTTCAACCATAAATAAGAATCAGCGACAGTGGCCTCGCTTACTGCATATTGCTCAAACGTATCTGGGACCATAAAATGCCAAAACTCACCATCACTATATAAATATTGCATATCCACATCAGCTACATCCGCTGCAATAAAAGTATCGTTGGCTTTATAGGTCCGCTCAACCACTCGTCCCGTTTTCAAATTGCGGATTTTAAGACGAGTAAATGCTTGGCCTTTACCGGGTTTCACAAATTCACATTCAAGGATATTGCAAGGCGCATCATCCACCATGATTTTTACGCCATTTTTTAATTCATTGGTATTTAAGTTGGCCATTATTACTCCGGGCTTGCGATCTTAGCGAGTTTTAGTTAAAGTTCGCACAGTTTATCAAGTCTGTACAACGAATGCGAGATTCTACCGAACATTGGCAAAAAATTCTGGCGAGTGGTTTTACATCAGTCCAAGAATTACTCAAATATCTCGACTTACCCCCTGATTTGGGTTCAAACTCAGCACAAGACTCGTTTAAAACTCGAGTCCCACTCAGATTTGCGGCCAAAATGCAGCGTGGTAATCCCAGCGACCCTTTATTATTACAAGTATTAGCCGCTCCCCAAGAATTACAACTAAATGCAGACTATCACACCGACCCGTTGCAAGAGGCCACCTCTAATCCCATCCCAGGGCTCATTCATAAATACGCCAATCGCGTATTATTGACGGTAACTGGCGTTTGCGCCATCAATTGTCGTTTTTGTTTCAGACGTCATTTTCCCTATTCCGACAATAATCCTGGGCAACAAGGTTGGCAACAAGCCATGACCTATATTCAACAGCATCCTAAGATTGAAGAAGTGATTTTAAGTGGGGGTGATCCCTTATTGGCTTCAGATCAAGTATTAGAACGGCTGTTCGCATCGCTAGAAGCCATTGAACATGTGAAAACAATCCGCATCCATACTCGCGTACCTATTGTATTGCCAGAAAGGATTCATCCAAACTTTGTTAAATTGCTCACAGCCAGACGTTTTCGGGTAGTCGTGGTTTTGCATTGCAATCATCCACAAGAATTGGATGATGCCGTACGCATGGCCTGTAAGCGCATGCAAAAACACGGATGCCTATTATTGAACCAAACAGTCTTATTAAAAGGGATCAATGATCAGAGTGCCATCTTAAGCACGCTTAGCCAGAGCTTATTTGATTATGGGGTTTTACCTTATTATTTACATCTACTTGATCCCGTGCAGGGCGCACAGCATTTTGATCTGAGTTTGCAGCAAGCACTGCGCATTTATCAAGATTTACAAAGTCAGTTACCAGGCTATTTGGTTCCAAAATTAGTTAGGGAAAAAGCGGGTATGGCTTATAAAATGATTATGGGTAATGGAGCTCACCCAGGCTTCGAGACGGCGTAAGGGATCTCGAAACACCGCTTCATCAGCGCGAACGAAGGTTCGTATCATGATCCGGCGAAATATCTGGGGTACTAGGAATGGAAAAAATAAGATTGGATAGTTGGGTCACTTTCTTCAAATGCTTCTCAATCAGTTGATTCAGTGGGTCAACTTTAAACGTAACGTGTTTCGTCCAAAATGCAAATTTAGTCTCACTTTCTTCTTGTTTATGGATTTTTGCATATTTCAAACTAGCGTGCTTTAAAACAGACTCGATTTGGGTCAAATCTGCTTGTTCAGCGCTTGAATATTTGATCTGGTTCAACTCCCCTAGCAACTCGATGACCAAAGTCATATTTTCTGGTTTATAAAACCCAAAGGCTTGGCTACATGGGAAATAAGAAAAAAATGTATGCCGTCGTTTATAACTCTCCAAACCAGAGATGATATTATCCAATAACCTTGGTTCAGCATAGCTTGGACTAGATAATTGATTTAGATTTTTAAACAATTGTTCACACAGAATATTCTTATCTGAAGGTTGCGTATTTAAACCACGCATCGCCGTATTCAAACTGAGAAGATACGCTTGAACCTGTATGCGTTTCTGATAATCATCTTTCAATGGATGATCGATTTGTTTTTGAATAAGATAAATCGATTTCGCAATCAAAGCGGCATAATTCTGTGGCAAAACTGCTTCATAACGTTCTAAAGTTGCCAGAACAGACTTAAGATACCTTCGTGAGTTAGGAATGATTTTTTTAACCTGATTGAAAAAAAACTCCTGATTAGGGCTAGATTTTATTTTAAAAATCAACTCTTTCAATCTTTGTTTAGCCTGATCGGAAGGCAGCCGCTCAGATTGGTACAAGGCTTCATTAATCTCTTTTTTTATGCGATCGGATTGACTGCTTTTGGTTATCACATCATCATGACCAGGCAGCCAATTACCAAACCAAGTGGTAGGAGCACGGTATTGATACTCACTGACGATAGTACGCAAACAATATTGCAGATAAGACAGTTCATCACTGACTAGGGGCTCATTATAAGACAGTCTTTCTTTGCGTGCGATGCCTTGCGGTGCAATAATATCCTCTTTCGTATTCACTTCTTTGATTTTATATTTTGCAAGTAAATTTTGGTAAAACTCCGCATAAGGCGGCCTGCTTAATTGTTGCAATTCAGCGAAAACATCTTGTCTTGCATACCTTTTTTTGCGGCTAGCCGGCGTAAAGTTTTTTTCAAAGAACCAGTTAAACGTTGCAGGAAATTCCGTTTTAAATAAATCCCTGTGTTCGGGGTCGATGAATAGATCTGCATCCAAAACATAACGATGACGATGAGTAAATATCCGTCTTTTATGATAAAAATTGACTATCATGCGTTGTGACAAAGATTTATGAGCCTGCATGGCAGTACACAATTGAGCAAAGCGCTCTTTGTTAGTGAAAGATTTTTGCGGCGTTTCCAAGGGTTGCGGTACACTCTGGCCACCAACAGATCTATGCCAATTATGAATCTTAGCGTCTTTGGGTAGCATGCCAGTTTCAATATTAAATTTTAATAAACTATCTTGCACCAAAACCTGACTAACTGCTGGGGTAATCACAGTATTTTCGCGTGTTGTTAATCCCGCCCCATGTCGTCCAGGCATATAATGGTACGCAACTTTGGTCTCTGGATTGCTAAATACATAACGGCCACTGTGCTGTGGTTCAAAAAAGGGACGGTGTTCATCTATCATGAGAGAAACATGACAATTATTTACACTAGGTGGGATATGATAAGACTCTGAATCATCCCGTCGACCCGGCCCAGGTACTGGGTCAATCAAAAATAAATTAATTTTAATCTCAGGATACAAAAGATAAAGCACATTCGCCAGACGGACACAATTATCGGCTCCACGACTAAATCCTTGTAAACTCAATTCTGTCGGTATCTCGCCACCATTTTGCCCAATGATCTCATCTAAATAATTGGTTGCTTCTAATATAGAGCTTTCGATGCCTTCGCCTGTCAAGGCATGATAACTTTGTCGTAAGGCATCTCGAAATTTACGCTCTTCCCCAGCGGCTAAGTCCGGATCACTTATTTTAACGCCATTACGATAATAATAAGTGCCTGGCATAGGGTGCTCTAGAGATCCTCTACAACCAGGCCCATCAATTAACCAAGCTGCAACGGAAGAACCAGGCTCTTGTGCTAATTGATTAATTTGATCATGCGCAGAAACCAATGCGTGTCGATGGGTATCGCGATGATGGCATGTACCGAGAAATGTGATAGAAACATGGGTTTTAACGTTTGGCATTTTGGTCAAAATAGGGATTGGTTACCTTAATTATAGCAAACAATGCAAATTTCGAACTTTTTTATACATCCAGCACACTAAAAATAGGCCATCAGTTCCATGGCCATGCTTTGCATAATAACATCGCGCTGATATTTTTTGACAAACTCCTCGCGTTCATCGAGCACAAAATCAAGTTTTGCAATTTCCTTTAACGCGTCTTCCGTATCATAGGGCCGAAACACCACCGCGTTGGAAATTTCAGTGTGAATAAATTCGGCCGCAAAACCCACCACCCCGGCTAAAATAGGTTTTCCTGTCGCCGCATATTCAAAGATTTTTGCAGGCAGCATTTTACGAAACGCATAACAATCTTTCATATGTAAAAATAGGACATCTGCCTGCGCATACATTTGAAACAATGTGTCACGTTGTACTGATGGCAACAATTCTACATTCGTACAATACAAGGCTTGAATGGCGGATTCTAAATGAATTTTTCGACTGCCGTCTCCAATAATTTTGATTTGAGCACAGCCCTCTAACCTTTTGGCCAGTTGCGGAATAATTCGATCTAATCCTTGTCCTTCACCAATATTACCCACATATAGCAGCGTAAACTGCTCACTAGCCTTGTCGGGCGACTTAAACCCATGTTGCAGAAAATTTTTGTCTATGCCATTGGCGTAACAGCTTAATTTTTTATTAGGAAATCGCGCTTGAATATAGGGCTCGTAGCCTTTCGACACTACATTGACATGATGGGCACTAGCTAAGGTCCAATCCTCCATTTTACTCAAAATCGGCACAAGATAGCGTGACAACCTATTCGGCAACTTATCCCTCAATGTATCCGAAAATAACCCTCGAATATCTAAAAAAAGGATTGCTTGGCGGGGTTTGGCAATCCAAGCAGCCAAACTTGCCATCATTAAACGCGAGGAACTCGCATACACAACTTTGTATTTTTCATAACGAACCATTTTTCTAATTTGATGCGCGTAACAAAAAAATGCCCATGCTTGCCCTAGCAGGCTATTATGATGTTTGGGAATTGGAATACGCCGGATCCGCAACTGATCTTGATATTCTTGTTCAGGCGCAGTAGGTTGAACACCGTGATAATGATGAGGCATGGTGGTAATCAGATCGATTTTGATGTCACTGCGTTGCATTTTCAGTAAATGCTCAATTAACGCGGCAGTGCGCATGGACCCAACGCCCACATCTGGATAATAATCAAAAGACAAGACTAACAATTTCATCGTTGCCCACGTCCCTAGTGAACCAAGATGGTCGCTTTCTTCATCATACTCAGATCTAAAGAAAAATAACAGCTGGTTTTAGCGCCCCCCTAGATCGTGTGTCTAGAGAGCGCAAAAACCTCTACCCCATTCGTTCGTCAATGGCCAGAACGAATCAGGCTTATCATGGGCACAATTGTTGGGATCAAATGAAAATACTCTAAAATATAAATCACTAAAACAACTACAACCAAAACATTCAATATCGTAGCAACAGGCGCTGCCATGGGAATAAAGCGATTCACCATCCATAAAACAAGACCGAATACTACGATCACAAAAAACAGATTTAGCAATTCAGGAGGCATGATTTTTCTCCATTAATAGACACACGTTAAGTGTAGACTATTATTGTGATATATACCTTGCGCACAAGGTATAGTAACTTCATGAAGAATACTTACCACTTTCCTGTTCTGAGAGTCATGTTTTGCCAGCCATCCCCACCACAATCATCTAATTCAGGAAAGACAGAATCAGGCTCTGTAGTAACTGGACTTATGGATGGTCTGATACTCCTCAATAAAGGAGTTTGAGTACTCACATCTCGCACCCGAACTGTTGCAGAAATCGAGGCGCCACGCACCGAAATTCGGTTTCTTTCGCGCTCCTCGATAGAATACTGCCTTTCTTCCGCATGTAACACGCCGTGAAATTCCCAGATACTATTCTCCAACATATAAGCATACATACCCGCAGATCCGATAATCTTTGCATCTACTGCAAACGTGGTATGCATATAATCTTCTGGTAAATACGCTTCATCCTTCCAAAACTGGTAACTCGGTTTTAAATGAGGTTCAGCCCCAGGTTGGTATCGTTGGGTTCGTAATTCTTGACAATAATTTGCGTATGCCTCAGGGTAATAACCCAATAAAGTAGTAGAAGCCCCGTACTTATCACTGGCCCATTCATAAGAACCTTGTGCGCGCACTTTATCATCCAGTAATAACTCTGCAATTTGATAGCCTAAAATGACCGTCATTGCGCAGGTTAAACCACGACCAACCCCATTATTACGTGTTCTAGTCAGCATCATGGGATGACGTGCCGCATATTTAATGCTGCGATAGAGGCCCGAGCTTCGGTATCCTTCCTTACCCAATGCTTTAAAGTCGTCTGCGTCGATACCTTCATCTTCCCTCGCTATTTTTTCATCTAAACGCAGCTCATCGTAAGGAATTCTATATTGTAATTGGTTGCGTAAAATCTCGAGCGCTTTCTCCGTAATGTGTTCATTCTGGCATCTAAAAACTTTATACGTGACATCATAACTTACATCATCATACCCGTCCTCATGCTGCACCAAATTTTTTAAAGAGCGTAAGGTGGAACGGCATAACCCAGAGGATCGCAGAAAATAATAATAACCTTGCTCACTGGTAATACAATGAATCACCGTCGGTTGTCCCTCTGCGTTTAGCCCATCGTAGATGGCCGTATGATCCACATAATCATAAGGCGTTTCACCTTGGTAATTATTTTCAAAAAAAATCACATCACCTGGCCTTAGATCACGCTCTTGCATATACCCACCGTTGATTGAAAATTGCCTTATTGCACTACAAAATCGCCTATTATAGGCTTTATCTCTGCCTAGACGTTGAACGGCGGTTATACTACACTGCCAGGACTTACGCAAAACTTTATGTAAAGACGAATCTATGCCCATAACAGACATCAACATTACTGCTATTGCATCACTCACAGATAATTACATTTGGGCGGTTAACAATCCAAAACATCAATGCACCTTGATAGTTGACCCAGGTGATGCAAAACCCGTAATTGCCTACTTAGAGCAACATCAGCTTAAACTCAAGGGTATTTTGATCACGCATCATCATTGGGATCACGTCAATGGCGTGGCCGATTTAATCCAATACTGTGCGGTGCCCGTGTATGGCTCGATGCAAAATCAATTTTCTGAATTAACCCAACGACTTGATGAGGGAGAACATGGGTTTATCCACGACTATTTCCCAAATTTTCAGGTGATTGCCATTCCAGGTCACACCTTAGATCATGTCGCTTATTATGCTGATAACAGCTTATTTTGTGGGGATACTCTATTTGCAGGCGGCTGCGGGCGGTTGTTTGAAGGAACCGCCGAACAACTCTATACATCCTTACAAAAAATTGCGGCATTACCTGACACCACCAAACTCTATTGCGCGCATGAATATACTTTACATAATTTACGCTTTGCCCAGCGAGTGGAGCCCAGCAATCAAAACATTCTTAACCGTATCCACCAAGTGCAAATTTTACGTGAACAAGGCCTGCCTTCCGTACCTTCACTTTTAATAGAAGAAAAACAAACCAACCCTTTTTTACGATGCGCCCTGCCTGAAATTACACAACAAGCAGAGCATTATATGAACCAACCGTTACACAATCCCTTGGAAGTGTTCACCGCATTGCGGACATGGAAAAATAATTTCTCATAAATTAAACCATGCAAAAACGAGGGTCTGTAAAATAAAACCCCGTGACTTTTGCTCTTTTTTTGCATATAATTCAAAAAAATAAAACAATTAATTGTTGTGGACGTGAGAAAATATGCAAGACAAACTGTGTATCGTACTCAGTAGCGAATATCCCGCGAATAACCCCGTTTGGAATGATGAAGTCCAAAGGGATTTAACCACTGTAAAAGAAACGCTTACCGATCACGACTGCATTGAAATAACGCTTCCTGTAATCGCAGGTAGGCTCTTTACCAAAAAATTGGTTAAAGCTGCGCTGGATGCAATCGGTGTTCATTACACCACCTGCCATATCGTCCTCAATACGCACGGGATTCCAGGGAGCAGTGACTTAAAACATGAGATAGTGAAATTAGTGGTGGAAAATCTATCCGAAAAAAATATTGTTATCTCACAAATCAGCGCATTATTGTGTGATGGCATGGTAGCGCAACCCCATGAAGAAATCCTTACAAGCCATACATATAGAGTACACCGAAAAGAAGCCAGCATGCGCATTTTGCAAGACAGACTAAACTCGATGAACACGCCCATAACACAGAATTTCGAAATTCGTGGCTTTTCCTCCGCCTATTTACCAGATAGAGATCAAACCGAAGTAGTGGATATCCTCAACGGACATGGGGGAGTGACTTTAAGCGTCTCCACCAAACCTTATCACACCCTATCACCCGCGCTATATGCGACTCAAATATTGGAAAGTATCCAGGTTATAGACCAGTATAAAGCTACAGACCACCCACAATCATTTCCTGCCTATGTACGAGCAACAAACTTACTCGGATTAGTCTTAACAGATATGCAAAAAAATGTATTAGCGCATCTACAAAGCAACCAGCCGCTTGCTGATGAGTTTCAGCCTTTATTAGAAGCGGTAGAAGTCTATTGTCGGGCAACACATCGCTTGACCGAACCCTTAGATGCTAACAATTTTGAGTTTATGTTTAAACATTGGTTAAAAAATCATAAAATATATTCAAATGAGCGCATTACCATGCTCGAAAAACACGTAACAATATTCCTCACGAGCCACGACTCTGAAAAACTGATACAAAAAAAATCGCGCTATCTATCACCCCATGTTACAAAAGCTTTATTTCCTCCCGCATCACTACAATTAGCGGCCGATTCAAAAGTGGATGAATCTAATTTTTCATCCGAAACAGATGATAAGACTTTTAAAAAATAGCAGGGACTGTTTGACATTGGAGGACATTGCCTAAAACCGCCCTGTTTTTTTTCCGCCGACATCCATCCCAGAATCATTTTCATAAGGATTTTCCTCCGAACTAAAATCCTCTTCGGTGGTATAGGGGCTTCCTGAAATCGCATCTGTACTTAACGCTCTAAGCTGGGCCTTGGCACTGATAGTCGCCTCAATTAAAACCGTTTCAGAATATTTTTTAAATACACCAATCCGTTCATCTGAATGTACCTTTTTATCTTTCAGCCAATATTTATACATTCTAACAAAATTACTGGCATCCAAAGGCAGGGGTACTGCTTGCGGCCGATCCCTATGAGGCGCTCGACAATAGTCTTCTACCGCTGTTAATAAGGGCTGAAACTCAGCAGGGATTGGTTGACAGTTTTCTAAATGAAAAAAAACCTTTTCCTTCATCTCGGTTATAGCTAATCCGAGCATATTGGTTGCACGAATATAAGCAGGCATTGATTGATAGCGCTCTGTAGCTTTAGACTGCTCTATAATCTCGACATTTTTCAATATTTGGGTTGCATAGCGCGTAGGCGAAACAGGGATATAGCGTGCAGTGGAGACGTTTAGAGTTACGCCTCCTTCCCCATTGAGAAGATCAACCACAGCCTCTTTCTCTGAAATAGGATCGTAAGCACTACCAAATCCAAAGATATCAAAATTCTGCGCTTCTTTAGTAATCATGGCATTTAGTTTTGCTTGTAAAATTTCCATGCTAGCTTTTTTTGCGGATACGGTTGCGTGCAAGGGTATCATAGGATTTGCCGCACGTACTTCCGTGGCTGATTGCCCCAACATTCCGTTACACTGTAATGCACTAAGTTGGGTGATAGGAATCCCTTTTTCAGACATATCCTGCACGACCATTTTCACACATTCATCTTTGATATCGTTGACACCACCAGCGCCATGAGTATTAAGAACAATGTGGCATGTGGCATAACGACTCTGAATTGTTTCAAGAACTTGCGCTGTCAATCTTTTAGCAGACGTCTCACCAGCAATTACAGGAACTGTTATTTCAACACAGGTATGGTCGGATAAGGTTTCTTTTACAGTAGTTAAATCTCTTTGCACCTCTGCATTCAAAACCGACTCGGTCTCAGCATATACACTGCTTATTATGATGCACAGCTTGTCCTGCATAAAGCATTTCCAAAAATTGCATGTCTACATACAGTATAGGCAGAAAAACACAAAGCATGGCAAAAATCAAAAGAAGTCAAACAGCGCATCAGAAGCGCAAAAAAACTCATTCAGGCCATTAAAATCACAAAACCAAAGCCTAGCTTAACGGAGTGAATGCGTTTGATTGCGCCCAAAACAATTAGATTTTCTAATAACAAACATTATAATTATTAATTTTACTAAAGTTAGCGCATCTAATATATTTCGCCAACACAAAGAAAAAAATAATAAAGAGCTTTTTAATGACCAATTATTAATCAAATTGATTTTCAAGGATGGAGCACAATCAAGCAATTCGAAAGAGGTGTTCTAATGCCAAACAATGCTTATTTTGACAAGATTATACCAGGTATTGCGCTTGTTCCTGATTTAGAATTAGAGGCTTTCTTCCATACAGAAGAAAGCAAAAATATAAAATTGATATTAACCACTTTTGAGAGTCGAACCACTCAGTTTAGAGGGTATGCAGATAATGCAGCGTTGCGATCTAATCAAAAAATTATTGACATACGACGGGCTCGCGCCGACGTGGAGAAAGAGCGGGGTTTCGGCAGTCTAAAAAAATTAATTTACACAGCGATATTGAAAAAATGGATCGCAAAATATGTTTTTATTGATTCGGCGGAACAAACTATTCTAATAAACAAACCTTATACCGCCGAGTTATATGATTCTTATGTTGTAGCAAAGCAACCTATAATGCAGTGCGTTGCTAACTGGGAAAACTCGTTTAACTCAGATACTGAAGCCAGTATAGTCAATATTAGAGAACAAATCGAAATCAGAAAACTTGAATTTATCAACGATACGAAACAGAAAATTGGTTTTCTTTTCTATAAAGCTGGGTATATAGGCATGGAACTCGACACTCTATTCTATGCTATCGCCATGCAGCTATATTATTCCAACACGAATAAATCGGAAAAAAAAAATTTGTTAATCAAAGAATTTAAAAAATATTTAAAACGTTACAAAAGCCACAGGGACACCAACACTTTTCCGGATTTAAAGACTAGTTTTTCATATTTAATCAGTCGCATCAGCCAACAAAGAAGTATCAAGAAAACCAAAGAACAGATAGATCGTATAGCTAATGTTCATCTTTTGTTTGGCATACTTGGGCTAAGAGAACCCGCTGGTTGGATACTTGAGAATATCGACATCTATAATTATGTGGCTCTTGCAGACGACGTAAGTACTTTGAAAACCGTGTTATTTGCTTTTGCAAAACCGCTACGTTCATTTTTTATGGAATATGTGCAAATTGCAAAATTAGAGAAAAATCCATTGATTTTTTTATTCAGGGCAACCATTCCCATCTTAATCATGACCTGTTTTGTAGCCTTCGCCTTTTCCCTAATGGTGCCATTTGCGATGCATGCGATCATTGAAATTATTATGCTGATTCCTACTTTATATATTAGCATGGTGCTAGCAAGTTCTTATGTTGACTTAAAGAATCAGGTATTTGAAACCTTGCTTATTTATTGGCGCGGGAGCCGATATGAGCAAGATGCTTTTCAAACCAATGACAGAATATTACTGGGATTTGACAATGATACAACCCTTGCGGAATTAGCTCGCTCTTATTACGTAAGTTGCTTTGCAGACTGTGATGCAATCATTAGCTCATTATCTAAAAAATTCGAACGTGGTTTGTTAACCGATGAAGAAATAGGTTACTACGAAGCAATGCTGCAACGCGAAGCGCGGCTGAAGATGGAATGGTACGATATTCATGACAATAATGGCTTAGGGGTTTATAACATAAAACCCCTGGTTGCTAAACGCTTGCATCAGGATGCTGGCGATGCATATAAAACCCTCGACACCGAGGGGCACACTTATATTGAAAAGTTAATCGAAGCGCTCGAGCACCATTTGGAACGGTGTCAAAACACAGAAAACGCGCCAGATCCAAAAAAAAGACAGGCTTTTTGTGCGCATATGAGATGGTCAATATTTAAACCTGCCGAGTCATTAACCCATCTGGCTAAAAAGTGCGTCAACCAGCAGGAGACCCTAGAATTAATAGAACGAGTGCAGCCAAGCATGGAGTCTAGACAGAATATGTTGCCTGTCTGAATTGACGTCATGGCTTGAACTTTTGAACATGAAGAGCTGAAAAAAAAACAAAACGTTAGATAACATATCATGACTTACGAAAAACTCGGGCTTGCATCCCTGCTTTGAGCAATATAAACGTATTTTAACTCCCCCAGATTCGAGGGAGTTAAAATAAGGATGATTCGGGATATTGAATTTACTATTCCCACAAACTGAGCGACTTGGTATGAATAACATGACAAATCATCTCAATAAATTTATCTATAGCTAAACTCTTCTTCTGATCGCCCGAACGATCACGAATAGAAATCGTTTGCGTAGTAATTTCTTCATCACCGACAATAATAATATAAGGAACTTTCTGCATAACTGCGTTTCTAATTTTGTAATTCATTGTCTCGTTTAAAAAATTCCCCTCAACTCTTAGTCCACTCTTCAATAACAATTGCTTTATTTTCAAACAATAATCAATATGCTTTTCAGATACAGGGACAATCGATGCTTGTACAGGAGACATCCATACTGGAAAAGCACCCGCAAAATGCTCAATTAAATAAGCAATCATCCGCTCATGAGAACCTAATGGGGCACGATGGATCACATACACGCGGTGTGACTCACCATCATCACCCACATAATTCAAATCAAAGCGCTCGGCTGTCATAAAATCCAGTTGATTAGTACTAATTGTATATTCTGTACCAATAGCACTTTTAATCTGGACGTCAATCTTTGGTCCATAAAACGCGGCTTCACCATCTACTTCAATATAGGGGAAATTCACTTTTTGCATTGCGCCTCTTATTATGGATAGTGCTTTTTCCCATGGTTCTGGATGGTTAATGTATTTATCACCTTGGGTTAAATCTGGTTTTGAAAGCCGCATATAATAATCTTTGATACCTAATACCTCGTAGTAGTACATGTATAACTTCAATACATTAGCAAATTCATCTTCTGCTTGATCTTCACGGCAATAAATATGGGCATCATTTTGACAAAATCCCCGTGTACGCATCAGTCCAGATAGTGCGCCACTAGCTTCATACCGAAATGCATTACCATATTCAGCAATACGAAGCGGCAAATCTCGGTATGAGCGTTTTTCACTTTTATAAATCTGGTGGTGATGAGGACAATTCATCGGACGCAAATAATAACGTTCATCATCAATTGTAATGGGAGCATACATATCTTCCTTAAAATACGCTAAATGGTATCCTAGCCGCTAACCGCCGAAATTTCCGGACGTTTATTGACCACTCCACGACGTTTGACTCCGTGCAAAATAACTTTGCTTATAATTTTATCAAGATCAATGAGTTTCTCATCAGAAAAAATAAAATGCCCCTGAAAATGTATGTGATGCCAAGCCACGGGCGAAATTTTCCTCAGCATGGCTAGCCCTTTTTTATTTCCTTCAGCCTCGTATTTTTGCTGCAGCTTTGAGAGTATCGCAGAATTATAATGAATGATTGCATTTGCAATGAATCTACCACATTGATTACTGATTTCAATTTCGCGATCACTTCGTCCAGATAATTGTTTCTTGCCATAAGCTGTGGCAATAGCAGCACGCAATTTATGATAAGCTTCCACACGATTTTGTGACCGATGTACATCGCGTTGCAGTTTCCTGTCTTGCAAATATTTGAGGGTATAGATACTACGAACCAGTTTGTCATATTCAAAAATCGCCTTTCTGGTACGATTTGAAGCAGTGTAATTGCATAGTTTTTTTACTAAAATACTTTGTGAAATTTCTTTAAGGCCAAGAGCTCTAATAATTGGTTCAATATTTGGCCATTCCTCTTCGATGAGTTGGCAATCGATTTTATCGGCCGGTTTGATTAACCAATCATTGTATTGGTTGAGGTTATCTCCGCAATACAAGTGTTTTCGTTGCGCTTCCAAATTGGTAAAACGTGGGCATAACTTGCCACCAAACCAATCCATCAATGCAAAATTGGTTTTATTAATGAGGTGCATATCACCCGTAATAGCATCTGGCGTAATACTGCTTGTATTGTTGTACCATATATCAAAAGCAAAGTAGCTTTCATGTTCATGCGCACCAATAAGCTCTGTTTGCAATGGAATGTGATTTACCAACATGGTGTATGCGACAACTCCTTTACCTTTTTTAAAATACTTCTTGGAACGCCTGGCCTTGAGCGTGTGGTTTTCAACCTCATACTTTTGTCCATCGACACCGCCATAAAGAATAGCCATATCCAATGAGTAAAAAGGGAAAATTGACATATTCGTAATATCATTGCTAATGAGATCATTTCCTTGCTTTAATGTTTGTAATCGTACACGAGACTGATAAACATCAAGAAGTCTGTCATAAGGTATATCTGAGATTTCCGCCATATTTAAATTACCATTATTTAATGCTTGCGCGATAATGACTGCATTCAGGCTGTTCTCATCTGCAAGTAATTTGGTATAGCGTGGTTGTATATGAGTAAAAACGGGTAAATAACGGCACTGTTCGTTAACAAAGCGAAGCACATCTGTAATATCGCATAGCGGCAATTGCTCATAAAAACGATACTGGATCTCTTCGTCAGAAGTTGTTCCTGATTTTTTCAGGTGGAGAGTTTGCGTTTTTTCATCATAAAGTAAGTGCTTGAGTTTACCCTGAATAAAATCGTTATTGAATCGCATCCATTCTGTGTGTAATTCTGTAAGACGTTCATCCAGTAATGTTTTGATTGGCTGTTTCAAAGCAGGGATATCCAAGGGTTTGGTCAATGCACCTTTTTCATTAGCCGTATTAAGTTCTTGTTGTAATGAACGATTATGAACACTGTCTGCCAGATAAAGCTCTCCTGCTTTGAGTCGCTTTTTTAGTTGACGGTAGATCCAAAACTCATATCGATCACCATGAAATTTCTGCTCTCCCTTTGCATTTTTATTAAACAAATATTCTTGCAACCGTTTTGGCCTTGTTTTTTCAGGACAATCAGTAACAGAATATTTGTTAATTTCATTGTTTTTATCAAAAATTTCTTTAAACCAAGTGATGACTTCAAACCAAGGACTATCAGGTATCGTACAAGAAAAATCAATGGCCATGATCAATGGACGCAATTGCAATCTATATTTATGAAAGTGTCTATCGACCATTTTCCATTGAAAATCGATTAATTTAAGTTCTTTTTCATCATTGAGTACTTTCTCGCGCAACTCTTCCTCTGGCATGATCGCAAACGCCTCTTTGCGTACCTCACCAAAACTGGTTTCATTTGAAAACTCCTGTTGGACATATAATTTTGCCAATTTCTTCATAGCAACCAGCTCTGACTGCTTACTAACAGCATAATCTGAATGAGCGTCTTTCGCTTGCTGTTTAAGCTCTTTTTCGAATTGTCCAAGATTGAAATAAAAAGCATCTATTAAATTGTCATTAAGATGCAAATAGCGTTGCAATATGTAGCAAAGAAGATAGAGATAAGTTTGCTCAGACTTTAGTTTTTTACGCAAATCGTAGATAGTATAGTAATCAACAAGGCTTGCATAATATTGTATATTTTGATGAGATAAATTCAGTTTGGGCAGCATGGACGTGGCCAATTGATACAATGGTTTTATTGTGAGCATTTTATCACATTCGGCGCTTATCATACGCGCTTTAAAGTCCTTTGTATCCTGTTTTAAATCTGCTAATCCAGAGAGTGTTTTCGTCTTTTCTTCAAAAATGAGTGTTTGTAATGCCGATTTGTCGGCTTCTGTCAGTGATTCACGAAGGATTGAGCTGAAGCGATTACGCTCAGCATTCAATGCTCTGCTAACAATCACTTGCAATGTTGTATATCCCGGGCGCATAATTTTTTGCTCTCGCAAAAAACTCAGCAATTCCATCACAATAAATTGCGGAGTAACGTCACGGCAAAGAATCTGTTCAGCTTGCTCGAGCAATAACGGTTCGAATTCCTTCGACCATAGTCGATAACCAAAATGTGAAGCAATTGCATCGCATTGTGCGTAATATTGATGTTTTGTGATAGAAGCTGCACGAAAAAAAGACTCTGGAAAATATTCGCTCATGACAAAACTAACGTCTTCGACTACCTCTTCCCAATCAAATCGAAAAAACATATGCTTGGCTTTAAAATAACCAATCTGAATTGCACAATGAACTTGAGCAGGTAATGTAGCACGATTACGCATCAATGCCTGTTCTTCACAGGTGAGATTGAGATAGTTCAATCTTTGCTCATCATCGAAGTCTGGGATCTCATATAAAGCAGCTTGTTCTGCTTCTGAGAGAACGGTAAGTCTTTCATTGCTAGCGCGCATATGACGTTACATGGTGATTATGAAATAACGAGCGTTATTATAGCGTTAAAATAATTAATTGAAATACATTGAAAGTAGATGTCATTTTGTATTATTTTAACTGTCAATTGACATTAAGAATTAACGGGCTGTATTTATGGGAAAAACTGTCGCTTATTTACGCGCATCTACTGACAGACAGGACTTAAACCATCAAAAACTAGAATTGTTAGAATTTGCTCGTAATAAATCCATAACGATTGATTCATTTATTGAAATTACAATTTCTTCTCGTAAGACTAGTAAACAAAGGCGGGTCGATGAGTTGTTGCAAACTCTTGATGATGCAGACACATTGGTTGTAACTGAATTAAGTCGTTTGGGGCGGAGTACTGCTGAAATCATCGCGCTGGTTAATGCGATGATTAAACGAAGCATTCGTGTGATTATCATTAAACAGAGTTTAGACATATCAAAACATGATATGAATTCCAAAATCATTATTACTCTTTTTTCATTATTTGCTGAACTTGAGCGAGATATGATAAGCCTAAGAACAAAAGAAGCACTACAGTCTAAAAAAAGACTGGGCATTAAACTGGGCAAACCAAAAGGCACACTACAAAAAAGCAAATTTGATAAAGATATCGAAAAAATCAAAGAGTTGCTTGGATATGGTTTATCCATTAGAAAAATGGCAAAAGTTCTGGGTTATACCAGTCACATAGCGCTTAATACTTACATTAATAAAAGAGCTTTACGAGGAATTAAACAGTGATCCCTACTGTGTTAAGTGTTAGAGGATATCGATTTTTCTTTTTTGGCCTAGAGAGGGATACGCCACCTAACATCCATATTGAACGTCGGAGCTAAGTTGGTAAATTTTTTGTTGAACTCAATTATTTTAGAAAATAAATTCAATGATCATGCAGTTAATATGAGCTTTGTAACACTGTTTAGAGAGCTAGCTCGGTAGATATTTTTAATAAGATGGTTTATCATCAGTCGCGATCTATTCTTTTTTTAGGGCATATGAATAAACATCTATTCTTTGCAAATTTATGCTCCATATCACTACTTTTGAGATGCTTGTATTATTCAAGATATTTTAAATTTAACAAAAAAATAGACTGGATAAAAGCGTTACAAAATAAAAAATTTAATTATCGATTAAGTAATATAGACAATTGGTTGTCATTTTTGCCTTTTCTTTGGATTTGGATAGATATCATTGTTTCTATTATATTAATGTCAACGTACCAATATATTTTTATTTTTTCTGGATTATTTATCGCTGGTAGATTTAGAGCCTTACAAGAATTGACCCATATTGGGATGCATCAAGGACTCTGTGTTTCCAGAAAACTAGCAATGAAACAAGCAAATTTCTTTTTTCAATATCCATTGTTTAAAATAGATATGCACTATAGACGTAAGTCTCATTTTAGACATCATTTTACCAATTATGATGAACAAGATCCGAATATCCAAGATTTTTTGAACATAGGGTTTGTACCTAATATTTCTCAGAAGAAATTTGTCTATTGTCTTTTTTACCCACTGATGCCATTAGGGGTTTTCAATACTGTTAAAAATTCTTGCAAATACTTTTTTAAAAATAAAAATAGGGCGGGTTTGTTATTAAGGGTAATTGTTTGTCTGAGTGTTATTGTTCTGTTTTATCAATTGGCTGGATTGAGTGGGGTGTTTTGGGGGTACTTATTTCCTGGATTTATCATTTACCCATGGCTAGCATGGATTGCACAAGTAGCTGAACATCGTTGGTTTGTCCCTCAGACCAGAATTGTCGATCGTGTGGTGTATGAGTATGCTAATGGCCGCGTTACTGATTATCCAGGAATCATTGGGGCTTTTGTTCGTGGTCTTATCTTTCCATGTGGCGACAGCTATCATTTAGCGCACTCTCTATATATTAATGCGCATTGGCTGTTATTGAATAAGATAGATCGCACACTAAAAGAGATAGATCCGGCATACATGATTCATAGTAGCGAAGGACTGTTTTTTTCGAGGTCGAACAAGCCATCAGCTTTGTCAGAACTCAAAGAGCGCTTGGTTTGTTCTGTTGAGGAGGGAGGTTATAATGCTTGATAACCCATCTTTTTTATCACAAACCATTCATGAAAATTTTGAAGCGCAAGTCAAACGAACGCCAGATGCTATTGCGGTGCGTTTTAAAGATAAAACACTAACGTATCGTGCACTTAATGAGTATGCAGATAATCTTGCGACATATTTAATAAAAAATTACTGCACGGGAAAAAATAGTTTTATTGGTTTATATTTGGAAAGAAGTGAGTGGCTGTTGGTTGCCATCCTTGCTGTACTAAAGACCGGAAGTGCTTATGTTCCCATAGAGCCGAATTACCCTATAAAAAGGATTCTTCATATTGTTCATGATACACGAATTAACGTTGTTTTGACCGAAAATCATTTGATATCTGATATGCAAGATATATCAGATGTTGATTGCATATTAGTAGATGAGTGTAAGAATAATACGGGCAATAATTCGCAAGCAGATAATCGTGGATTAATTTATAGCGAGACGGATTTAGCGTATGTTATCTACACTAGTGGTACGACCGGTATACCTAAGGGTGTTGCTATTGAACACTCGTCTTTTTTACACTTGCTTGTGGCTTTCAAAAAATTATACTTTAAAAAGCTGAAGTCACTCAATACTTACAGCATCACAAATTATACATTTGATATTTTTGGTATGGAATATGGATTGCCTCTTTTGACAGGAGGTACTGTTGTTTTAGACAATGGTCATAAAGACATATCCGCCATTAATTTTCAAGAACTCTCATTTTTTCAGTTGACGCCAAGTTTATGTAGTGCATTACTGGATAGCATTCCAAATAAACTTGCTGCAAAACTAATCATTGGTGGAGAACAATTACACATAGAATTATTGAGAAAACTACTTGAGAAAAAGATAGATGTCATACATGTTTATGGGCCAACGGAAACAACGATTTGGTCGGCGTCAAGATATTATCATCATACAGAAATGGACGTGCTGGGTTTAGTAGGCTTGGGAGAGGCGCTCCCTGGAGAGTCACTCTATGTTCTCAATGAAGATTTAACCATAGCTGATACAGGAGATACAGGGGAACTGTGCATTGGTGGGTATGGGTTGGCTCGTGAATACCTCAATCAACCGCTATTAACTAATGAACGATTTATTGCCAATCCTTTTCAGACGGCAGAGGATAAAAAACACAATATCAATGCTAGGTTGTACAAAACAGGAGATTTGGTTCGCTACCGAGCTGATGGAGAACTAGAGTTTTTAGGCAGAAACGATAGTCAAATTAAAATTCGTGGTCATAGAATTGAGATAAATGAAATCGAGAAAGCATTCACTGCCTACCCTGATATTAAACAAGTTACTGTTTTATTGAAGCATAATGCAGAAACACAATACTTGGTAGGCTACTATGTGGCGTATAAGCCTTTTGATGAGAATGCCCTTCACAAACATCTCAAAAAACATATTCCTGAACATATGATACCAGATATACTGGTACACTTACCAAGTTTTCCTTTAACAGCTAATGGAAAACTCGATAGAAACGCTCTACCGGAACCAATTTTTTCCACTAAAAACACTTATGAGGCGCCAAGAAATTTATTAGAAAAGCAAATTTGTATAATATGGCAGGACGTTTTAGGGATTGAAAAAATTGGCATTCATGACGATTTTTTTGGTTTGGGAGGGACAAGTATCCTGGCCATACAAATTGTTAATCGTATATTACGAGAATTAGATATCCAGACAAATTTCATTTGTTTTTTACAAAATAGTACGGTTGAGAAATTTGTATCCAAGCTTACTGACTTTCCAGAAAACTCAATTTTCGCAATAGTACCCAATAATCAAGATAAGGCATACCCATTATCTTTTGCTCAACAACGATTATTGTTTATAGATAAGTTTGAAGATCGAACCAATGCTTATAACATTCACCTCGTCTATCAGATACCTTCAAATATCGAGCTAAAGTTGTTGGAAAACGCGTTCAAACATATCATTGAGCGACACGAGATATTAAAAACAATCATTAATATTGATGAGGATGGTCATCCTTACCAAGAAATTATTCATACCCACACAGAAAACTTTACACTTGCTTTTAAAGATACTGCCAATGATGCTGAGCTAAAGAACTTTATGAAATTGGATGCGGCTTATCATTTCGATTTAACCAATGATTGCATGTTGAGAGCGGTGGTTTATCATTGTGATGAAAAATGTTATCTCAGCACAGTTATCCATCATATTGCTTTTGATGGATGGTCAGAGCATATTCTTTTGAATGAGCTTTATGACTTCTATCAGCATGTGCAAGTATCAAAATCTGCGCAAGATTGTAAATTACCGCAACTAGATATCCAATATAAAGACTTTTCCGTATGGCAGCAGCGTACCATAAATAATTCAGAAATAATCACGCAGTTAGATTATTGGCGAAACAGTTTAGAGGACTATGTTCCTTTTAATTTCATCATAGATAAACCAAGACCCAATA
This sequence comes from Legionellaceae bacterium, assembly GCA_018061965.1. Taxonomy (GTDB): domain Bacteria; phylum Pseudomonadota; class Gammaproteobacteria; order Legionellales; family Legionellaceae. The sequence continues at coordinate 106,094 of JAGOTG010000001.1, read as the reverse complement.
CAGTTGACTACTCCGGACAAAAGATTTCTTTTGAAATTTCTTTAGAACTTTCTGTAAAACTACGTGCATTAGCCAAGTCACAGAAAGTTAGCTTATTTACAGTTATGTTCACTGCTTATTATTTGATGTTACGAACATATTCTTTTCAAGACGACATTGTTATTGGTATGCCAGTTGCGAATCGCCATCATGCTCAACTTGAATATTTAATCGGTTTTTTTGTGAATACCTTGGCCATAAGAATATCTGCTTCTGAATCAAAGGAGTCAATATCTGAGTTAATACAGCGGATTGGCATCTGTCTTTCAAACGCGCAACAAAACCAAGATTGTCCGTTCGATACGTTAATAGATGCCTTGAAATTGCCTAAAGATTTATCACGACATCCTATTTTTCAAATCATGTTCGGCGCACAAAATGTTCATACCTTACCAAATAAAGTAGGTGACTTTTTTAGAGCTTGTGATATCGATGAACTGTACGCCGTTTCTAAATTCGATTTAAGTACTTTTTTTGACGATACTCATACTCAGCTGACTGGCTATTTCAACTATGCAACCTCATTATTTGAATCAGATACAATACATTGTTTGATTGAAACATATACTTTAATCTTGGGACAGATAGTAGAGAAAATTGATTTTAGTATCGATGATTTAGGCTACCTCTCTCCAGAAACCTACAACACACTTATTTATAAATGGAATAACACTTACAAAGATTACTCTCGATTCGTTACTGCGCATCAGCTTTTTGAAGAACAGGTATCAAAAACCCCACATAACGTAGCAGTTGTTTGTGAGAATATAGAACTCACTTATGAACAATTAAACATAAAAGCGAATCAATTAGCATATGAATTACAAAGCATATACGCGGTTACCCCAGAAAAATGCGTAGGCTTATGTTTAGATCGAAGTGAGCACGTTATTATCGCAATGCTTGCTGTTCTGAAATCTGGAGGAGCATACGTTCCTATTGATCCCAATTACCCAGCAGAACGAAAGCGATATATCCTTGAAGATACTAATGCTAGTGTCGTAATTGGTAATCAGATCTATCAAGATCAGACCTGTGGCCTTGCGTTGATACCGTTTATTTCCATAGACAGTCGAACAGTCATAGAAAAACTATCAAGAAACCCCTTTATAAATTTGGCGACATCATCAAGCGCCAATAATTTGGCGTATGTTATGTATACCTCAGGAACAACAGGCCAGCCTAAAGGTGTCATGATAGAGCATAAAAATTTGGTCAATTTGTTATGTTCAATGAAATCGATATATCGATTTGATGAACAAGACAATTTCATGTTTTATCGGTCTTATGTTTTTGACGCAAGTCTTGAAGAAACTCTATTGCCATTGGTTAATGGTAATAAGTTATGTATTGCCAAGGATGGTATACGTGATTTGGAGCAATTTTTTAAAATTTATAAAGAACATTCTATTTCTATAATGAATTTGAATTCTGAAATTGCTGAGGTGTTTAATCATGAGGAATACAACAAATTTAAATTACGAACTGTTATTGCCGGAGGTACTAATTTCAGATTAAAAGCTTTTTCTAGATTTATTAGTAATGGTTCCAATGTTTTTAATACCTACGGCCCGACTGAGTGCACAGTAAATACGACCACCGCTCTTATAAAAAATGAGCTAAATAACATTATTGGCCGGCCAATGTATAACGCTACTTGTTATGTCTTCGGAAAGAGTCTGAATCCTGTGCCTATAGGAGCTATCGGAGAGCTATACATTGGTGGAGCGGGTGTTGCTAGAGGATATTTGAACCAACCAACACTAACAAATGAAAAATTTGTCAAAAATCCTTTCTTACAATCATCAAATAGCTTTGATTTCAAGAATGCGCTGATGATGTATAAAACGGGTGATCTGGTGAGATGGTTACCGAATGGATGTTTAGAATATGTAGGAAGAAACGATACACAAATTAAATTACGAGGATATCGTATTGAATTGAGTGAAATTGATAGTGCTTTTTTGAAACATAAACATATTTCCTACGCAACTACCATATTGAAAAAAAACGAGAACAACAGTTTTTTGATCAGTTACTACATTGCTGATAAAAACTTAGACCCGAATGAAGTTGTGGCGTTTTTAGAAAAAATTCTCCCTGCATATATGATTCCAAGCGCTATGATGCAGCTTGATGAATTGCCTTTAACACTAAGTGGAAAGTTGGATGTTAATGCTTTACCCGATGTAAATTTTGAAGCTGAAAAAATAATAGTACCTCGAGATAGTATTGAAGAAAAAATAGCTCAAATATGGGCTGATATATTGAATTTGAACGTAGAGAAAATAGGCATCGAAACAAACTTTTTTGATCTTGGTGGTAACAGCATCCTCGCAATCCGTTTTATCACTCAACTTAAAAAGCACCTTGATTTTAGCCATTGTAAAATAAGTGATATTTTTAAGTACCCAAGTATCAAAGCGTTTAGTGATTTTTTATCGAATAAGGACAGATCAATACCTCAATCACAAACATTATTTTCAAATCATATAGAGACGGATATAGCAATTATTGGGATGTCTGGTGCATTCGCTAATTCTGAAAATACTGATAAATATTGGGATAATATTGCTAATGGTAAAAATTGTTTATCCTATTTTTCTCTTGACGAATGCAGAGAACGCGGTGTTCCAGATGATGTTTTGAACAGTCCAAATTATGTTCCAGTCAGCGGCATTGTAGATAATATTGAGATGTTTGATCCAAAATTTTGGGGATTTTCGATTAATGACGCGAAATTAGCAGATCCACAAATGAGAAAATTCTTTGAGCACGCATGGATGGCTTTGGAAGATGCTGGTTATATTAAAGAACGTAGCACTAAGAAAATTGCTGTGTTTGCAGGTATGAGTGAAAGTGAGTACTTTATTAAAAACATGCTGCATGATCAGGATTTATGCACTGAGTATAGTTGGGAAATTCAGACACTTAACCGTAAAGACTTTTTGGCTACAAGAACCAGTTATTTATTAGGATTAACTGGCACATCGCTCAACATTAACACGGCTTGCTCTACTTCCTTGGTTACCATTGTTGAAGCGTGTAAAAATTTAGCGTTAGGGACATGTGATATTGCTTTAGCAGGAGGCGCTTCGTTTGTACCTGGCAACTGTGGTTACCTCTACTATGACAAAATGATTCATTCTCAAGATGGGTATTGCCGTGTTTTTGATAAAGAAGCAACAGGTATTGTGCGCTCTGAGGGAGTGGGCATTGTTGTACTAAAGAGGTTGTCGCAAGCGATAATCGACGATGATAATATATTAGCTGTCATTTCTGGTTATGCAACAAATAATGACGGCAACCAAAAAGTTGGATTCACAGCGCCAAGCATACAAGGACAAATGGAATGTATTCTAGCAGCACAAGCTGTTGCTAGTATTTCGGCTCAAGAAGTGGGTTATGTAGAATGTCACGGGACTGGTACAGCGCTTGGAGATCCTATTGAAATTTCTGCATTGCATGATGCTTTTGAGAAAACAGCCAAAGGTCGTCCTTATGATTGTATTTTAGGATCTGTCAAAGCCAATATTGGACATGCTTACAGTGCTGCAGGCGTTGCGAGTGTTATTAAACTTTGTTACATGCTGAAAAACCATGTTATTCCTCCGCAAATAAATTTTAAAGAGATAAATCCGGATATTCATATAGAAGATACCCAATTCAGAGTAGTTATTGAAAAACAAGAATGGAATATTCCTCCAGAGAAAAAGCGCGTTGCTGCGGTTAGTGCATTTGGGATTGGCGGAACGAATGCTCATGTGATTTTGAGAGAATATATTAAACCTTTGGAAACGAAAATTTCTAGTTTACCTCCGCCAATAATGAATTATTATGTATTACCTATTAGTGCCAAAAGTCCTCAGTCTTATCAGCAATATTGTGCGGCTTTAGCGGCGTATTTATCCTCAGAAAATAGTTGTGACATACATAATGTTGCATATTTATTACAAAATAAACGAGAAGACTTTCATTATCGTGGCACAATTGTTTGTGATAATAAAGAAGGCGCAATTTCCAAGCTAAAAAATGCATCTTATTCAAATCAAACGCTGTCAACAAATCCACCCATTATTTTCATGTTTCCAGGGCAAGGATCGCAATATGTAAATATGATGTTTGAGTTATATCAAAAAGAACCTAATTATATGCACTATCTAGATCAGTGTTTTGAAGTTATTACTAAGATAAGTAATATTAATATTAAGTCTCTGCTCTATCCTAGTAAAGGCCTAGAATCTAGTATCGTTCTACAACAAACTCAAACATGTCAGCCAGCGTTGTTTATTGTTTCCTATGCTTTAGCTAAGTTTTTAATGGATTTGGATATTCAACCAGCCGGTATGATCGGGCATAGTATAGGTGAGTTTGTTGCAGCGACACTTGCTGGTGTTTTGACCCTAGAAAGTGCGATATCTATAGTCTTAAAACGTGGCGAGTTAATGCAACTGATGCCGTCGGGTAAGATGCTTTCAGTAAACAGCTCACCGGAAAAAATGAGACGTTATTTACATTCTTGTATGACGATTTCCGTTTATAACGCTCCGGAGTATTGTGTGATTTCTGGGGAAAAAGAAGATATCGATGCCCTGAAAAAAATATTAGACAAAGAAGACGTGGCGTGCTCTGTGTTACATGTATCTCATGCCTATCATTCTGAGATGATGCGAGTCGCATCAGTTGAATTTGAGAACTATTTGTGTGAGTTCGAGTTTTCAAAGCCCCATATTAATTTTATTTCAAATCTTTCTGGTACATTTATTACAGATGAGCAGGCCACCTCAGCAAGTTATTGGGCCGCGCAACTTTTGAAGCCTGTTAAATTCTGTCAGGGCATCATAACATTAAATCAGTCTTATAATAATGCGGTATATTTAGAGGTTGGGCCTGGTAGAGCTTTAAAATACTTTGTTTCTCAACAAAATATTCACCAAACAATCAGCTTAGTTAAAAATGCAAATGAACATAAAAAAAACGCGTCCGATTTGGAACATCTATATACCGCAATAGGGCAATTGTGGTGCTATGGAAAAAACATGAATTGGTCAAAAGAACAACTTACTTATGTGGATCATGTAAAAAAACCACGTATTCCATTTTATCAATTTGAAAAAATTCGGTGTTGGATTGATCACGAACCGAGCCCAAGCACTGATATCGTTAAAAAGGATGCTCTTAAAATAGCAAATGATGGTGACTGGATTTATCATGCCACCTGGCAAACAATTGAAAAAATAGATCGCAGCGCCATTCCAGAATACAAGGAATCCTCATCGTGGTTAATTTTCCAAGACGAGCAACATTCACTAACTTCTCTAGTTGATTCTTTATTGGAAAATAACCAACATGTTATTGTGGTTATTGCTTCTAAAGAGCCAGATATTGTGATTAAAGAAGAACTTATTTTCTTAAATCCTGAGCTGACATCACACTATGTTGCGCTTAGTAATTATATTAAAAAGTTCGATATTCAAAATGTAATCCATGGTTGGCAAATCATGCCCATAGATTCAGATATTTCGTATGCAAGGTGTCAATATACAGGCTCTTATAGCTTATATATGTTGCAGAGTGTTGTTTTTACTTATCTTGATAGAAAAATTAATGTGGCCGTTTTAATCAATAATTTAAATCAAGTAAGTGGTGACGATTGGATTTGTGAAAACAAAGCGCCGATATTGGCTGCAGTTAGGACAATACCACACGAGAATGTATTTTTAGCAACGTGTGTTATTGATGTAGGTGATTCTATAGAGAGTGCTTATTTAATCGCACTGTTAATCAACACAGATCATTATTATTTGGAACCGAACTACTCATTACGCTATGGTTATTTATGGAAGCAAAATTTTGAATCCTATTCGGTACCAAAAAATGTTGGATTATCCCGTGTATCTTCGCTGCAAAAAAACGATGTGATATTAATCTCGGGAGGATTGGGACAACTTGCATTAGCCGTTGCGAAGAAAATGTCTGAAAATCGCTCAATGCACTTTGTTTTGCTCGATACTCAAACCGTTGAAATGGATGTTAAACGATTAGATATCATTAATATTATAAAAAGTCACGATTGTAGTGTGGAAATCTTGCAATGCGATGTATCAGATAGTAAAGCACTATCTCAGGTATTGGACAATGTAAAAAAAATGCATGGAAAGATTGATGCTGTTATCCATACAGCAGTGAGTCATAATCGCCCACTTGATAAAGCAGTTGAAGGTATTTTTGATAATACTTCTGCAAAAATATCTGGAGCACATAATTTATATCATTTATTGCAGAAAGAGCGGTTGAAGTTCTTCATTTTATTTTCTTCTTTGACAAGTATTATGGGAGATGTTGGCAAATTAGTTTACTCCTCTGAAAATGCATATCTTGATGTTCTTAGTGCTAAATGTTTCAGGAACGGTAATAAAATAATGGCGATCAACTGGTTAACATGGTCTGATAGCACTGAGGTTAAAAGCGGTCAAATATTAAATCAGAACATTGAGACTTTAAGATTGAATCGTGTATCTGAGGATGAAGGCGCAGAGGTTTTTATGCAATTGCTGCATACTTATCAATCTGGGCAATTCATTGTGTCAAAGATTAATATCGATGATATTAAAGAAAAAATATTCAATGCTCCAGAAGATGAGCCTGAAAATCAAGACGCTCACTCAAAGGAGATATTTCTTGTTGATGAACACTACACACAAACTGAGCATACTGTTGCCAAGATATTTTTCAATATCTTGGGAAATCAGGAACTTAGCAAGCATGATAACTTTTTTGATTTAGGTGGGAATAGCCTTACCGCGATCAAATTGCTACATAAACTGAATAAGATATTAAATGTTCGAGTAAGTATAACGGAAATTTTTAATAAAAGCACAATTATTGAACTATCAGAAGAAATAGCTCAGATGCAAAAGATACAAGAACTTAATGTATTGGAAGTGATTGATGAAGGTATAATAGTATGAATGTAGCTTCGTTTGTATATGAAATTAATCAGTTAGGATTTACAATCTGGCTCTCTGATGATCAATTGCGATATGCACAGTATTATCCTTCAGATAAAAAAAATGAAATCTTAGAGGTATTGCGAAATCATAAAGATGCGGTCATAAAGTTTTTGAAATTTAATAACATCATTGAGAAAGGCTTACCTACCCCACATCATATTTACAAAACTGAAGACACGATTGCTCCCCTCTCTTTTTCGCAAGAAAGATTGTGGTTTATTCACAATTTTGAGGAAGGTACTAGTGTTTATAATATTTCTATAGCTTATGAGTTACATAAAACTATTGACATCGATTTACTGAAAAAAACGTTACAAAGCATTATGCAGCGACACAGCGTTTTGCGTTCGGTCATCAGAACAGGAAGTGATGGTGTTGAGCAACATGTTATAAGTTTGGAAGAACAAAGTGTTAGTATTACAGACGTTTCTTTGGAAGATGGGGCGTCGTTGGATTGGTCACTACAACAAGACGAACGCCATATTTTTGATCTGTATCAAGATTATCCCATTCTCTTTAAATTATACCTATGTAATGAAATCTATTATTTAAGCTTGATTGTGCATCACATAGCGTTCGATGGATGGTCAATTGATATTTTTGTGAAAGAGCTTGTTGAATACTACAAACATCATGAAAAAAAAATGTACTCCCAAAATCTAGGCGAATTACCTATACAATATAAAGACTATGCTTTATGGCAAAGAAAATATCTTTCTGGATGTGTGCTAGCAGAACAAATGAACTTTTGGGTCACAAAATTAAGTGGCTACCAACCCCTAAACTTGGCATACGATAAGCCCAGGCCTCTAAAAATAAATTATTGTGGTGAAAATGTATATTTCGAAGTGAATTCAGCTATCAGCGAGAACTTAAGAAATTTGGCAAAAAAACTAAAAGTCACTGTATACAGTATATTATTGACTACATATTATTTATTACTAAGAGCTTACAGTTTTCAAGATGATATTGTTATTGGAACCCCGATGGCTAATCGGCATCATGAGCGGGCTGAGGATTTGATTGGGTTTTTCGTTAATACACTAGCGATAAGAATTAATGCTCCTCATTTATCTTTGCAGGAACTAATTGTAAAGATAGGTAGTGATATTTTTGAAGCGCAATCCTATCAGGATTTACCGTTTGAAAAACTTGTACAAGAACTAAAAATACCGAAAGACACGTCAAGGCATCCTATTTTCCAAGTTTTTTTTAGTGTTCAAAATTTTGGGGATACTTGTGATAATGAAACAGAAGAAAATTTTTTAATACGTAATTATTCACCCAATAATACTTATAACGAAGCGGCTCTTTTTGATTTGAATTTAAATATCGATGACAGCAAGGATGTCTTAAAGGGATACTTAAATTTTGCAAAGAGTTTGTTTTTCAGAGAAAGTATTGAACGCATGGTAAAAACGTATTGCTATCTTTTACAACAATTATCAGCCATCGATCCTAACAGTTCTGACAAAATCGGATCATTACAATACATAGAACCATCAAACCATGAGAAAGTGATATCTATAGGGTACGGAGAAATAAAGGAGAATTTTTTCTCTGATAAAACAATACATGAGCTATTCGAAGATCAGGTAAAGCTGGGTCGACATAACATAGCAATAGTATATGAAGATATAGAATATACTTATCAAGAATTAAACACTAAAGCAAATAAATTAGCTCACTATCTCAGAGAACAGTATAAAATTGATGGTGATGATTTGGTCGCGATATGTCTGCCCAGAAGCGATCATATGATGATTGGGATACTAGGCGTATTAAAAGCTGGTGCTGCATATATTCCAATAGATATTGACTACCCAGATGAAAGAATACAATTTATGCTCACAGATACTAAGGCAAAAGCAGTTCTAACATATGGGCCTTATAAAAGTAAAATTGAACGAGTCATTCAGAGTCTTAATAACAATGTCATTGGGTTAGAAGTCATTGATGAAGACCATCTACGAGGTAAATTACAAAGTTATTCGGAGTGCAATCTAACAAAACATATTAATAAAAATAATTTGGCGTATGTGATTTACACTAGCGGCACAACAGGTGTACCGAAGGGCGTATTAGTACAACACAGTAATGTTATCCGTTTATTTATGGCAACAGATCATTGGTACAAATTTAACGAAAGGGATGTTTGGATATTATTTCATTCCTATGTATTCGATTTTAGCGTTTGGGAAATGTGGGGAGCTTTAGTAAATGGAGCGCGGTTGATTATTCCAACTCGGGATAGTGTGAAAGATTTAGTGTTGTTTGCACAATTGTGTGCACAGCATAAAGTGACGGTGCTAAATCAGACTCCGAAAGTCTTTTATCAATTATCAAATATTGTATTGACACAAAAAATAAAATTGAATCAGTTACGCTATATTATCTTCGGTGGAGATATATTAAATACAGCGCAATTACGTCCATGGGTTGCTCATTTTGGTTACACTAACCCCCAGTTAATCAATATGTACGGTATTACAGAAACCACAGTTCATGTTACTTATAAAGCCATTGCCGAAAATGATATAAAAGAATACTCCAACATTGGCATACCGATTCCAGATCAGAGTATGTATGTGTTGAATAAAGATTTATGTCAAGTACCTGTAGGAGCCATCGGTGAGCTGTATGTAGGTGGGGCAGGCTTAGCCCGTGGGTATTTAAATCAGCCTGAGTTAATGAAAGCAAGATTTTTGCCAAATAAATTCCGAACAAAAAAACAAGAAATTGAAAATATAAATGAAAAAATTTACAAAACTGGAGATTTGGGGCTTTGTTTATCGGACGGGAGTTTCCAATATATTGGACGAAATGATTTACAGGTTAAAATCAGAGGATATCGGATTGAGTTAAGTGAGATAGAAACTGCCATCAGTAACTTTCCTGGAGTCAAACAAGCTGTGGTTATTGTTCAAGCACCTCAACAAGCATTTGAAAATAAATCAATACATGACTATTTGGTAGGTTATTATGTATCTGATAAAGAAATAAGCGAACATTTGATATTGGGTCATCTTAGCAAAAAGTTACCGCAATATATGTTGCCAACTACACTTGTTTTTTTGGATAAACTACCAATAACGATTAACGGAAAATTGGATATCCAAGCGCTTCCATACCCTAACTTGGCTAAAATAGATAAATATGTTGCACCTAGAAATGAGTTGGAACAGCAAATCTGCCATATATGGGCAGAAATTTTGAATATAAATGCCGATATCATTGGTATAAAAAGTGATTTTTTTGACTTGGGTGGCAACAGCTTGCTTTCAATTAGTTTGATCAACAGACTGAATATAGCGTACCAAGCCCGTCTTAAAGTAGCGGATATTTTTTCATGTAAAACAATAGAAACACTATTACCAAAGCTATTTCAGACGAAAAATGCATATCAAAATATCGTGCGTCTCAATAATTCTGAAGAGAAACAGCCTCTATTTATGATCCATCCAGGTGGAGGTGGCTGCGAAGTATACTCGGATTTGGCTAAATTGCTCTCCGACGATTTTGTGTGTTACGGTATTGATTCTTACAATCTATATAATGAAGAAAAAATTGTAGATATTAAAGTATTAGCAAAGTATTACTTGTCACTACTTATGCCAATAATTTCTTCTAATAACCAGGATGAGTACCATTTACTCGGATGGTCCTTAGGTGGGCAAATTTCTTTAGAAATAGCTGTGCTATTAGAAGAAATGAGTGCTCAGAAAATAAAAGTCTATTTACTCGATACTATATTATATGATGATACTTTGTTGTCGTTTTTTAATAGCACCGATGATGAAAAGCAAAAAAAAGAGTATGAAGTGTATGCTTTATCTAAAGGATATGAGCCAAGCTATATACAGAAAGTGGTTGCAACAATAGCTTTAGAAAATAAGTTTTTCCGAGAAAAACCTTCCTATGTTTTACAAAAAACAGATATTGTGTTGTTCAAAGCAATAGAACAAGATATTAGATTTAATGATGATGACTCAAAAGTCTTTCATGAATACACTTCTACACTATCACATAACAATGTAGACCGTGTGGTTGCGAATACCTCTCAGATTACTTTGATTCCTTTGAATGGCACACATCACGGCAATATTTTAGAACAAGAAAAACTGATAAGTCGTCAACTGCAACTATATAGAGAATAGATTATATGAATACTTTAGAATTTAGTAAAATGCACGGACTTGGTAATCATTTTATGGTGATTGATACCACAAAACAAGAGATCCTGTTGACACCAGAAAAAATCAAATATTGGGCGAGTTATCAAACAGGTGTTGGCTTTGATCAACTCATGGTGATTACTCATGCTCCAAACTCAACAATAGATTTTGGCTATCGTATTTTTAATCGAGACGGAAGCGAGGCTGAGCAGTGTGGTAATGGTGTACGCTGTGTAGCGCGTTTTATTAATGAAAAGAAGCTAAGTTCTAAAAAGAATCTAAAATTAGCTTCTCCGTTTGTCATTGTTGATTGTGAATTACAAAATGACCATAACGTAACAGTTAATATGGGTGTCCCTAACTTTTCTCCAATCAGCCTACCATTTTTGGTACATGCACAAAATAAATTCTACAATTTATCTATGCAAGGTGAGGGTTTATCATTTGGCGCTGTATCCATACCCAACCCACATGTTATTTTAAAATCTACAGACATTCACAAAATGGATCTCTCAAAAATAGGTCTTTTTTTCAATAATCACTCAGATTTTCCTAAAGGTGTAAATGTTGGAGTGATGCAATTGGTAAACTCCAAACATATTGAGTTAAGAGTATTCGAACGTGGCGCAGGAGAGACTGCTGCTTGTGGTACCAATGCGTGTGCTGCGGTTGCTATAGGGTTGTTATGGGGTATCCTTGAAAAAGACGTACGAGTAAGTTTACAAGGCGGTGATTTATTTATCAAATCTACTGAAAATAATGAATTACTCATGACTGGTCCTGCGGTGACCATTTTTGATGGTAGGATAGCTTATAATGAATAGGGCAATGCACGAAAATAGACTCTTTGAGTCATCAGAAACCATTTCTAATTTGATCGAGTATTATCAAAATTTACAAAGCCAGAATGTTGTAAATAAATTAAATAATGAAAAATCAAAACTTGAGATAATTAAATTAATCAAAGATAGATTAAACACAGACATACAGTTTTCCACACTAAGTCAACAACCAACGAATCTTAGAGAAGAAAGTAATTTATTTTTTAAACACTTAAAAACCATCATTTTCTATTTTTTAACAATCCTCGGTATTAGTTTTAACAGTGTTCGAAACTATTTATCGGCAAGCTTACTGATTGCCACAATTCCCAAATTAACACAACCTGTTCAGGTTTTTATGTCGATTGTTTTTGTTTTTTTTCAAGAAATGCTTTTTTATGGATTTGAAATCTCTTTATTAAGAAAAGCATTTGATCCATCATCTTCTAAAACAGATCTGTTTCTATTGATTGATACTTATATAGAGCAAATTCAGTTGGCTAAAGAGATCAACAAACAGCTGACAAGTATGTTGGCATTATCAATTGATGATAACGCATACTATCAGTACGTTCAGTTTGTTGAATTATTAAATCATGATATACAAAAAAAATGTGATATTACAAATAATTATGAAAATAGTGTTTTTAGGAAAACTTTAACCATCGCGACATTAATTATTGGTATTATTTCATCTATTGCCAGTACTTATTTTATGATTACCACCATTCTAAAAGCTTTGGCTGCATCAATTATTGCCACGCCATTAGGGAGTTTTATAATAGTATTAGCTGTGTTAGTAGATCTTGGCTTTTATTATGCCATGGGTGCTACAAGTGTACTGAAATCAATGAATGCTAAAAATGAACATTGTGATCTTCTGAAAAAGGAAGTCGATAGTTTTCAACAGGAATATTCTTGTCAGTTCTGGAGAAAAAGCACCTATCAAAGACAGCGATTAAATATAAAAATTTGTAAAGATATGGCTGTCCAAACAGAAGATATACCATTAAGCCAGGGACTAAAGATCGCAAATTTTTCCGCCATTTGAGTCGTATTATACTGGAAAATCTTTAATATTGTCATCATATGACTCTTGAGCATCAGCCAATGATAATTTTGGCGTGGTTCAAAACCAGTGAACACTCGTTCCGTATTTTGTAGCAATTTATGAGAGCAGTAGAGGACTCTCATGTGTTATTTAAGTATCAGCTTGCTGTTGAGTAGTTGGTAAGGATCTGCCGCAATACCGCCAAAACAAAGGCAGTAACAGCGCGCTAACTATTACTGCCACTACGCATAACGTGCCACCAATTTGTATGGCCATCTGGGTACTAGTCATCGAGGCCAAGAACCCTATTTGCGTATTGCCTAATAAGGGTCCACTCATATAACTAATCATCTCCAAGCTTGCCATACGTCCACGTAAAGTATTTGGAATGGTTTCATTCCAAATCGTAGCTCGAAAAATACCGCTAATACAATCAAAAGCACCGGCTAACCCGAGAAAGAATAAAACCCAGCCCAGTTGACTCATAAACCCAACACAAGTGATAGCAGCACCCCAAGCAATTGCGGCCAATGCAACGGCAGCACCATGGCGCTTTATTCGTTGCGTCCAACCACTCAATACAGTGATAACCAAGGCGCCTAACGCGGGCGCTGCGTATAACCATCCTAAAGTTTTAGTACCGCCTAATATCAGCGCTAAAGCCGGAAATAGCGCATTAGGCATCGCTAAGATCATTGCAACAAAATCAATAATAAACGTACCCAATAATTCCTGACGACTCACCGCATAACGAATGGCCTCATAGACAAGTTGAAAACTTGGGCGTTGTTGTTGTTCTGGAGGAGCTATGCTTTGAATGCGTGACATCGCGCCAATAGACACCACAAAGGTTACGAGATCCACTGTATACGTCCAAGCCAAACCTATATTTGCAATACATAATCCTGCAATCGCCGGACCACACACCAGACATACTGTGCTTTTGAACATAGATAACACACTGAGGCTTTGTATCTCGTCATTCGAGATCAGGCGGGGCATTAAGGCATCTAAAGAAGGCCTGTGTAATCCAGTCAATGCGGATAGATATGCAGCAATAGCGTATATCACCCAAAGATGCTGATTGAGTAATAGGGCATTGATAATGAGGCCAACAATACCAACACTCATCCCCAACTCCGCCGTCATGAGCATTTTACGCCGATCCATCATATCGGCTAACGCACCGCCCACAAATACCGTCAGTAATAGCGGTACTAATTCCACCACCCCTAATAACCCGACAGCCGTCGTTGAGTGCGTTAAATCATACACTTGGAAAGGGAGCGCGACCAAGCTCATCATGGTTCCAAAAAAAGTAATAAATTGCCCTAAGTACAAATATCTAAAATCACGATTGCGTTTTAAGGGGCTTAGATTCATCCACATAGTAAAAACCAGAAAAAATAGCTAGTATAATCTGTCTGCCGCGCTATGTCTCTTAGGAGAGGCAACCTAAATTGCGCTCTTTTTTGCCGATCAATTTAGGATTACCCACCATATGTATTTTTATTGGTACCCATGCTACCATTACCCAGTTTTATTTGCGCCATTTTGATTGATAAATGTTCTGCGCAACAAAGTCTGTCCAAAGTGGTCCCTTTAATCCGAAAATCGGTGGGTCCTTTAGAGTGCAAAATGCCACCAAGGCAATGCTTAGTTTTTGTGTGCTGAAATTCGCTTAAAGTGGTTATTTTTGTGAGCAGTTATCATAATGATCCTTTTTTTGTTTTAGCCGATAAATTATGCATTATAACCAGCTTGCTGGTCGATGAATGCTCTCATAAATTGCTACAAAATACGGAACGAGTGTTCACTGGTTTTGAGCCATGCCAAAAATATGTGCGACAACGAAATTTACGAGGATTGCATTTTTAGTCCCGCGGGTATTGTGTAAGCACAACAAGGTATGATGAGAGTATAATCGGGCATTACATTCGAAATCAGGAAGAAAAAGATATACAGGAGGAGCAGTTGTCGCTAAATTTTGATTAAAAACCCGGAACCTGGGTGGGCTTACCCCCTTTTAGGGGGGGTATTTTAAACTACCTGCTATGCAGGTAGTACGTGATTATTTTGAGAATTTTTTATAAGGAACAACCACCATGATGGAAGACGCATTGATAGATTGGAGGGAACATATTGTTAAAGTGGTAATTAACTGGGCAGAGAAAAACAACTATACCCCAGATCAGATCAAAAGATTATTACATTCTATCAAAAAAAGTGACCGTTCTAATATTGAAACAGACGACAATGTCCCATGCCCTAAACTATTTTGCGAAGGTCTTGATCCACGCCCATGGTATACGAAAAAAGACTTTCCATGGATTTCTGTATTAGAACAGAACTTTTCAACCATTAAAACAGAGTTTGAAAAATGCGCCAATTCAAAGGAGATGAATGTATTTTTTCATGCAGATAGTAAAGAGTTAACAGGAACTGTCTCTTGGGATACGGTACTTTTATATAACCATCGAGGAGTTATAAAAAAAAATAGCCCCCTATTTCCTGAGACTGTGAAATTGTTGGCTTCCACACCAACTGACAATAACATTTTGAGAGCAATGTTCTCTATTCTACCCCCTAATATAAAAATTAAACCCCACTATGGTCCACATAATTTTAGAATTCGTTTTCATTTAGGAATTACTATCCCAAAGGGAGATTGTGCAATAAAAGTTGCAGGCACAACCAAACATTGGGGAGAGGGTGACATACTTATATTTGATGATTCCTTTAAACATGAGGTTTGGAATAATACGGATTCTACCAGGGTTATCTTATTATTTGATATTTGGCATCCATCGTTATCGAAAGTAGAAAGAAAATTAATAAGGTATGTTGCGCTGTACACATTAAAAATGAAGAAAAAAGGGATAAAATTCACAAATCAACCGGATATATTTCATGAGGATTAAAAAGTCAGTTTCCTCATGAATTCGTAGGGCTGGGATTATAGGCTTAAATTAAGCGAGTATTGCCCTGATTTTGTTCGGAAATTTCGAGGGTTAGCGGCTAGGACACCTAAATGTCCCGAACACTCATAGAGTGCTTCTTTCCCAATAATGGGTGTTACGACACGTTGGTAGCCATGTTCAGCCTCAACTTGTCTTGCCCATTGCTCTAACTCATCACGTAAAACAGTACCTTTGGGTAACCATAATGGTAATCCTTGCCCCACAACCTCTGGTGCAAACGTAAATAAGCCTAATTCTTTACCTAATTTGCGATGATCTCGTTTTTTTGCTTCTTCACGCTGAAATAAATACTGACGAAGCTCTTTTGCAGATGGAAACGCTGTGCCATAAATGCGCATTAGCATTTTATTATTACTATTACCACGCCAATAAGCACCTGCGATCGAAAGCAATTTAAATGACTTTATTTCACGAGTAGAGACAACATGAGGACCCGCACATAAATCATAAAAAGCATTTTCATGATCTCCTGTCCAGTAAATCGTTGGTTGCGCGTGTTTAAGTTCAAGCTCATCAATCCATTCTTGTTTATAAGGGTTAGTTATAAACCGTTTCCGTGCTTCACTAACTGACAATTCTTTTTGATTAAAAAATAAATTGCCATCAATAATTCGCTGCATTGCTTGTTCAATCGCAGGGAAATCCGTTTCTGAAATTTTCATGCCATCAGGCACTTCGAAATCAAAATAAAATCCATCTTTTGTTGCAGGCCCCATCGCTTTCAGAATACCAGGGAATAAAATCTCCATTGCTTGCATGAGGACATGTTCGCAGGAGTGACGTATTTTCAAAAGATCATTGTTATCAGAAAGATGTTGTTCCATTTTTTTACCTTTACCAAAAATTTCATAAGAATACCGCCATTTTGTAGAACTCATTAGGCGACTATAGGTGTGATAATTTTAAGAGAGAAGACCCCTAGGGGGTGATGGTGAAGGTGTTTTTTTGAGCCAAAGAGTAACTTATCAAAGCAATTTCGACATTCAAAATTTGATTGAGCACGATTCCGTTTGCTTGTTTCATTAAATAGGCACTCATTAATCTATTGAAAAATCCTTATAAATAATTTGGTGGAGGCGGCGGGAATTGAACCCGCGTCCGCAAGCACTCTGCCATTAGATCTACATGCGTAGCCGTGTCTTTTGAATTTCACCTTCAAGACTCCGACGGGCAGGATTCTCTCTGGCAAGTCCTTGAGTTTCGCAGCTTAATCCAGGACAAATCAAGCCACTAGCCTATCTTTTATGACCGCCGATTCGATACCGATAGACAAGCTCGGTCAAGCGGGGCGCTGGTTTTTTGGCAGCGCACGTTGCTTCTTACGAAGCGGGTATCGTCCAATTAGGCAGCGATAGCACCACTTTCGTCTTCAGCGTAGATTTCATCGTTTGCATTTGTGTTTATTTGAGTCTGATTAACGAGAAGTCTCAATCTCGGCATGCACCTTTGGTTTTGCAACCCACGTCGAAGCCAGGTCGCCCCCATACGAATATTATACCATATTTCACCCCAAAAGACCCTACTTTTGGTGCAAGATTTGTAGTTACGCACAAATTGCTTTAAAATCACGGTACTTTCCGCAACCACAGCGCCTATTTAGCTATGTTTTACAATACACAAGTTCAAGACACACGCAGCCGTTTTTTTACTACTTGGGAAAAACACCAAGCCCAACAACCCCTGGATCAGCTCGAATCTCAATTATTGGCAGTGATACTCCAGCATCCGGAATATCATGCTACTTTAGAACAGCAGGATATCGACTATCAGTATCAGCCAGAACAAGGTATGAGCAACCCATTTTTACATATGGGTTTACATTTGGCCTTACGTGACCAAATTTTGTTGGACCGCCCGCAGGGGATCAAAGCGGTTTTCCAAAATTTGCTGGAACGTCATGGCGATGCCCATCACGTGGAACATTTATGTATCGAGCAATTGGCGCTCAGTCTCTGGAGTGCACAGCGTGATCAACGTTTACCCGATGAACAGGCGTATCTTTTGGCTTGTAAAAACTTGGCATAATTTTTAGAGTAATGCTAGATATGGCTGCGCTTTAAGCACTCAACAAACAGTGTCATCCCCGCGCAGGCGGGTATCCATTTTCCAAACGCGGGAATGACATCTTTTTTTCCATTCATTGACTGTGACTAAGAATACCCCTTTGCCGAAGTAATGCATCGGTTGTCGGCATTCTGCCCCGATACGCGATATAGGCATCAGCAGCCTTTTTAGCGCCGCCCACTTCCAGAATTTGCTGTAGAAAATCATGTCCCGCTTTTGCGCTGAATATCCCTTCCTCTTCAAAACGCCCGAAAGCATCACTGGACAAGACTTCAGCCCAAATATAGCTATAATAACCTGCGCCATATCCCCCGGAAAAAATATGCGTGAAAGCGTGCTGGAAACGATTATACGGCATACAGGGCACAACCGATATTTGCTCGCGAATATCGTCTAATATTGTAGAAATCTCTTTCGCATCCGAATGATCGTTAAACGTTTCATGTAAACGAAAATCAAATAATGCAAACTCTAATTGACGTGTCACCATCATCGCTGATTGAAAGTTTTTCGCGGCGACTAATTGCTGAAATACCCCTTGGGGTAAGGGTTCTTTCGTCTCAGCATGTTCGGTCAACATTTGCAAAGGGGCTTCTTCCCAACACCAGTTTTCAAAAAATTGACTGGGCAACTCCACTGCATCCCACTCCACACCATGGATGCCGGAGGCACTAATGTAATCTACTTTGGTTAGCACATGCTGTAGGCAATGTCCCATTTCATGAAATAACGTTTGTAATTCATCATGCGATAAACGTGCAATCTCACCCGATTTCGCAAAATTACAAGTCAGCGTTGCAATTGGCAATTGTACCTGTCCATCCGCATGCAAAAACCGACTTTGGCAAGAGTCCATCCAAGCGCCACTGCGTTTATGCGGTCTGGCAAACAAATCCATATAAATATAACCACGCATAGCACCGGTTTCATCCAATAGATGATAACAAGTCACATCTGGATGCCAACGATCGATTTCGGCGGTTTCTGCAAATCGGATACCATACAATTTCTCTATAATCGTGAACATTCCAGCCATGACTTTGGGCAAAGGAAAATAGGCCCGGAGCGCTTCTTGGGAAATCGAAAACTGTGCTTCTTGTTTTTTCTCTGATGCATACGTCACATCCCAAGGGGCTAACGTCTCCAAATTCAGATGCTCTTTTGCCCAATCACACAATTGTGCAAACTCAGTTCGCGCTTGCTGTTGCGTTCTGCTCACCAAATCTTGAAGGAAGGTCGTTACTTGCTGCGGAGATTCGGCCATTTTGGTCGCTAAAGACAAGGCCGCATAATGCGGAAACCCCAGTAAGCGAGCCATTTCAAAGCGCAAAGCCAAGATTTCTTGCATCACGGGGGTATTATCAAATTTGCCAGCGGAAGGACCTTGATCAGACGCACGCGTCACATAAGCGATATAGATGGTTTCCCGTAAAGCGCGATCTTCCGCATAGGTCAATACTGCCAAATAACTCGGCGCATCTAAGCCAAATACCCAGCCACTTAAATGATGTTCCTTGGCCAAAGCAGCCGCATTGGCCAGTGCATACGCAGGCAATCCTTTTAACCGCAACTCATCTGTCACATGATAACGATAATCTTGGACTGCATCCAAAACATGGGTTTCAAATTGATTTGTCAATTGAGATAAACGCGCTGTAATCGCTGTGAACCGTTCTTTATGTTCAGGGGATAATGCCACACCAGATAATCCAAAATCACGCAAACGATCGCTGATGATTTTTTGTTGACTTGCAGTCAAAAGCACTGGGTCAATCCGTTTGACCGCGTCATACAAAGCTTGATTCTGTCCAAGCCCAGATTCATAAGCCGACAATTTTGGTAAACAGGCCTCATAACACGTCCGCAATGCCGGTGAGTCGGCAACTGAATGTAAATGCGATAAAGGGGACCAAAAACGTTCCAGCTCATCATGCATCACTTCTAAAGGATACATCAAACTGTCCCAAGTCGGCTTAGATTGTTGACTTAGTTTTTCAACTTCAAGCAGATGTTTGGCTAACAACAATTCCAAATTTGAAACAAACGTATCAATTTGGATCGAGTGGAATAAAGGTAGTTGCGCAGTAATCGACGTCATGAGATCCTCTCTTGGTCAAGAGTTCTCAGCATAACAAAATTAGCACCTATTCACCACAAGTCTAGACAGTAAGTAGAAACCTCCAATTGGAGTGCATGTGAATAAGCCGTTCGGATTAAAAGCGCCGTGAGTGAGCTGTTGGAAGAACCTGATCCCCAGATACCGAAGGTAAAGGTTTAGGTCTTGGCTCAAACTCCGCTTGGCGTCTTTGAATGAAATAATTTTGCATGTGATAAGTAATAACCGTCATCAATGTCGCATTAAAACCGCCTATCACTGGCCACATCGTACTAACGGCCGCCATACTAGGTAGCGTTAGGCATAAGCTTACCATCAATATACTGAAATGAAACACCATATAAGCCAAAGCAAACGCTTCGAACCAAAATCGCTTCTCCATCTCATCTTGGATTTTGCGAGGACAATGTAACTGGTCTAAATTATACGCCATTTCATATAAGCGATGTAATTCAATGCCCGCTCTGAGGATACTCGTCAACAAATCCAAAGCCTGCACCGTTACACTCAACGCAATCCCAAGCGGTGTTAATACCCCCCCAGGCAACCAAAAGCAAACTTTCAGGCCAACTGCAATCCAATACAAATCAGGAATAACTTCAACCCAACATCGCTTCCAATGCGCTTGCAAACGTACCGACCAATCTAACTTACGTTCCAAAGGCTCTAACTGTCCAAGCCCCAACCCATGATAAGTCAGCAAAGAAAAATTCAAGCTCAATCTCGGAATAAAAAACAGCCAATTCACATAAGACAGCACAGCCCGCATATAAGGATCGGCTGCTTTGAAAAGATGACTATAGGTTTTATTCTGCAAATGGGGTTCTAAAAATGCCAATTCACGCCGAAGACGCGTGAGCCCTAGGCGGACATGAGTATAAAACGTGTGAAAATCTTGCGTTCCCATGACTCGCGAAACATAGTATTGAGCTAGGGCCAATGCGCCCGCTGGAGTTCCAGGATCGGGAATATCAGAGTCGCCAAAAGCCCAGGCTATATCTTCACTAAGCTCTGTTCCAATACGACTTAAAACAGTCGCTTGAGTTTGCACCGAATCATGTTGAATAAATGTGTCTATAAATATGTTATCATCAAAAGTGATGCCACACTCATTCAATAGTTCTCGATATTCTATTTGTTGCGCATCCAGTCGCAATTGATCACTTAACAACGCAACTGACATCCCTTTCCGGAAGCATATATTCAATAGTCTAGATAAGACCAAAACAGCCTGCACATTCTCTAGATCCTCTGGACGCCGCCCTTGAGCCATCTCTGTCCGCTCTGCTTGGACTTTGTCATGGAGCGTGCGATTAATTAGTTCCAGCTCTCGTACGCGGCTTTCCATGGCGCGACGTTTGTCTGGAGACTGTTCTGCTCTAATCTCACCATCCAACGTTTTGATTTTAGCCAGATTAGCTCGTTGAGTAGCAGGTAAAGCCAAAATCGGGGTGCTACAGCGCATCACATCCAATAAGCGTTGTAATTGCCAATAATGCAAAACAAATGGCTCAAAAAAATCGGCATCTTCACCATTTTCAGCTACTTGTAGCGCAAGTAATATGGTGTGAATTGGCAAATTTGCATAGGACTGTTGTGGCGGAGAGTCTGTGAAATGAATAGGCGAAATACTAAAACTACTAGATGAAAGCCTCGAAAGACCCATACGAGGGGGAGACTGACTTGCCTGCGCCAGCTGAGTTGGTACTGATGCAGACGCTGCTGGAGCAAATGATTTGTTTTGCTCAAAAAAAGAAACTCCTGTCGACTTTCTATCTCGCCAAACTAGATCCAAGTATCCCAAAACAGCATTATTGGCCATAATTAATTCAATATATTCAAATATATTGCTCATTCTGCCATAAAATAGACAAAAAGGAAATATTTTTTATTTACATTTTTTTTTATGAGCAGAAAGCTTACGGTCATTCATTCTTTGTTAAGACACTACGACTTGCCGAAAATTAGTAATTGCGCGACAATATCGCCTTTATCAAACGGGATAGACGATTGCATGAATACATCCAGTTTACTGGCTAATGCCATTCGCTTTTTAAGTGTCGATGCAGTTGAACAAGCGCAATCTGGTCATCCTGGGATGCCACTGGGTATGGCGGACATTGCAACGGTACTGTGGCAACAATTCTTAAAACACAATCCCAAAAATCCTTATTGGTTCAATCGAGATCGCTTTGTTTTGTCCAACGGTCATGGTTCCATGTTGTTATATGCTTTGTTGCATCTAACTGGCTATGCATTACCCATCACCGAACTCAAACAATTTCGGCAATTACATTCCAAAACACCTGGTCACCCGGAGTATCGCCATACACCTGGCGTTGAAACCACTACCGGACCTTTGGGACAAGGTTTGGCCAACGCAGTGGGCATGGCCATTGGAGAAAAAATCTTAGCGGCACAATTTAATGATGAATTAAGTGATTTGATCGATCATCATACCTATACTTTTGTCGGAGATGGCTGTCTGATGGAAGGCATTTCTCATGAAGTATGCTCTTTAGCCGGCACCTTAAAACTGGGTAAACTGATTGTTTTCTACGACGACAATGGGATTTCGATTGACGGTCCAGTCACAACCTGGTTTCAAGATGATACACGCAAACGTTTTGAAGGGTACCATTGGCAAGTCATTGGTCCGATTGATGGACATGATCAAGCCGCTATTGCGGCAGCCACCCGCCAAGCCAAGGAGAATACCACACATCCAAGTTTGATCATCTGCAAAACGATCATTGGGTACGGCTCTCCCGCTGCGGGCGATGCCTCTACTCACGGCGCACCATTGGGCCAAGCAGCCATTGCACAATTACGCGAACATTTTGCGTGGCCGCATCCGCCATTTCATATTCCATCCGATATTTACGCAGCATGGAATCAAGTCGCTCAAGGTGAAGAAATTGAGCAGTTATGGTTGGAACAGTGCCAAGAATATAAAGCGCGACGCCCCAAGGATTATTATGAATTTCTGCGCAGAATTAATGGGGATTTACCAGATGATTGGCAGTCATTGACTCAACAATGGATCACAGATTGCAAATCTAATACCAAAGCAATGGCCACTCGCAAAGCGTCCCAAGCTTGTATCGAGCATTTTGCGGCACATTGTCCTGAGCTTTTGGGGGGGTCAGCTGATCTGACTGGCTCCAATTCTACAGACTGGTCAGGCACCCACATTGTTTCAGCCGATCACTGGCAAGGGAATTATTTGCAATATGGGGTACGCGAATTTGGGATGTCTGCCATCATGACGGGTATGGCACTCCACGGAGGATTTATTCCTTATGGCGGCACATTTTTAGTATTTTCTGATTATTCTCGCGCCGCGCTACGCATGGCGGCTATGATGCAACAACGCATCATTTTTATTTTCAGCCATGATTCAATAGGATTAGGAGAAGATGGCCCAACACATCAACCCATCGAACAAACCTCTTCCTTACGTTTGATTCCTAATTTACAGATATGGCGCCCCGCTGATCTATTAGAAACTGCCGTGGCATGGGAAAAAGCACTAGAACATCATACCGGACCTAGTTGTATTTTATTATCCCGTCAAACGCTACCGGCTATCGCACGCCCTCCGGAACAGCAAATTCATATTGATCGCGGCGCTTATATCGTTACAGACAGCCCAGAGTTCCCAGAACTGATTGTGATAGCTACCGGCTCGGAATTGCATATTGCACTGGCAGGCGCGACATTGCTGCGCGAGGCCGGTATCGCCACCCGCGTGGTCTCTATGCCTTGCGTAGAACTATTTTTGGCTCAAGACGCCACTTATCAAGAATCAATATTACCCAAAAATGTGCGCAAACGTATTGCAATTGAAGCAGGAGGTACGGCTTATTGGTATCGCTTTGTTGGATTGGATGGGTGTGTGATTGGCTTAGATCGCTTTGGCGAATGCGGCCCAGGAGAAATCGTTTTTGCTAGTTTGGAAATCACCGCAGAACGCGTTAAAATGGAAGGTTTTCGCTTGTGCCTTAGCAAAAAAGTGGCCGCATAAATTATGGTTTAGGAGAAAATAAGAGTATGAGTATTCGTGTTGCAATTAATGGTTATGGACGTATTGGACGTTGTATATTACGCGCTATTTTTGAGACCAAGCGCTTATCTGAGTTCAATGTGGTCGCCATCAATGACACATCGGGGATTCGCAGTACAGCACATCTAACTCGCTATGATAGTACGCATGGGAGATTTGCTAGTACCGTAACCATTGATGGTCAAAACTTAATAGTAGACGGCCATCCTATCACCATTACTTCTGAACGCAATCCAGCGAAATTACCCTGGAAAGAGTTGGGGGTTGATTTGGTTTTTGAATGTACAGGCAAGTTTACAAAGCGCCAAGATGCACTACAGCATATTGAGGCTGGCGCCAAAAAAGTATTGATTTCTGCACCCAGCATTGACGCCGATGCAACCATCGTTTACGGCGTGAATCATCACATTCTACGTACCACAGATTGTGTCGTATCCAATGCTTCTTGTACCACCAATTGCTTAGCGCCCGTCGTAAAACCACTGAACGATGCGATTGGTATTGAGTATGGATTATTAAATACCATCCATGCCTATACCAAAGATCAATTGCTCTTAGACGGACATCATCCTGATTTACATCGTGCACGCGCGGCAGCACACTCGATCATTCCAACTAAAACGGGCGCCGCAGCGGCTGTAGATCTAGTACTACCTGAGCTAAAAGGACGTTTAGATGGGTTTGCTATGCGTGTCCCCACTTTAAATGTATCTGTCATTGATTTAACTTTTACACCGAAACGACCCACTACCGTTGCAGAAGTCAATCAGATCATGTCTAATGCTAAAAATAATGTGTTACATATTAATGATGACCCCCTAGTGTCATGCGATTTTAATCATTACCCTGCTTCCGCTGTGTTTGACACAACGCAAACCAGAGTATTGGGTAATATGGTAAAAATCATTGCGTGGTATGATAATGAATGGGGATTTTCTAATCGAATGTTAGATACCGCTCATCACATGATGAGTGTTTAAGGAGTAATTATGAGTCTCATCAGCATACAAGATGTCGACCTCAAATCCAAATGCGTTCTTATTCGGGAAGACCTAAATGTCCCAATTAAAGATGGCATGATTACCAGTGATCAACGCTTACGCGCTGTATTGCCTACTTTGCAAAAAGTACTCGATGCAGGTGCAGGAGTCATTGTTCTATCCCATCTAGGACGCCCGACTGAAGGCAAATATGACCCCAAATTATCACTCCAACCCGTGGCCAATTATTTGGCTGCGCAATTAAATTATCCTGTAAGATTTTCGACCGATTATTTACAAGGTGTCAAAGTCAAACCAGGCGAGCTTGTGTTGTGTGAAAACGTACGCTTTAATATCGGAGAGAAAAGCAATGACCCCGCTTTAGCCCGCCAATTGGCGAGTTTATGTGACGTATTCATTATGGATGCATTTGGCACGGCACATCGTTGCCATGCCTCTACCTATGGTTTGGCACAATATGCGCCCATCGCAGTTGCCGGACCTTTGTTACTGCGCGAGCTAGAGACGTTGGAACGCGTATTACGCGCCCCCGAAAAGCCTATTATTGCGATTGTTGGCGGTGCTAAAGTCTCTTCAAAACTATCTTTGTTGAAACAAATGATTTCACGCGTCGATGTTTTGATCCCTGGCGGCGGCATTGCGAATACTTTCTTGAAAGCCAGTGGCAAAGAAATTGGCATTTCTTTGTATGAACCGAATTTAATAGAAGAATCGCAAGCCATTTTACAATTGGCTAAAACGACAGGCTGTGAAATCGTGCTGCCAACTGACGTCGTCGTGGGTAAACATTTTCAAGATACTTGCCCAGCCTATAACAAAACCCTCTCTCATGTCGCGACAGACGACATGATTATGGATATTGGACCAGAAACGGTAGCCCGTTACATTGCGCTCATTGAGACAGGTAAAACCATCATTTGGAACGGTCCATTAGGCGTATTCGAATTTCCACAATTTGGATATGGAACGCGCGCCGTAGCCATTGCCATTGCAAACTCTGATGCTTTCAGTATAACCGGCGGTGGCGACACATTAGCCGCCATTGACAAATACGATTTGACTGACCAAATGGATTATATTTCCACTGGCGGTGGTGCATTCTTACAGTATTTGGAAGGCAAGCCATTACCTGCTGTCGCAATTTTAGAAGAAAGGGCCAAAAACGCGATTTGTGTTTAAAGATCAAAAACCAGCACTTTTTTACTTTTTATCTGCCTTTAAATTCGAGGGTGCTGGAAACTCTTTTGCTCTAATCCGGCGCCTGTTTTACCACCTTTTTACTCAACTGAGCTCGTCCTTTGCCTCCACTTCATCACGACGTCTCGGATAGATTCAAACCGAGTATTAGATTGGTTATAAACAATTTAGATTCTTCAAGTCTCATGCAAACCCCCGATTTCAAGGTGAATTTAGATAAGAGAATGACCGAATTAAATACTAGATCCAACGAAGAGATCGGAGTTTTGCGTAAGTCCGGCTCTTTTTATATTTTTACCAACAATTAGGAGCATAACGTGGTTAAGAAAAATTTAACTATTGGCTTGGTGCAAGAACGGTGGGTGGACAACCCCTCGATCCATCAAGATAATCTTGCCATAGGCATTAGATCGGCTGCGCAACAAGGTGCCAGCTTAATTTGTTTGCAAGAATTGACCTTGTCCCCTTATTTTTGTACTCAACCAGATGTCGATCCGAAACCTTATATGGAAGATCTGGAACATGGGCCTACTGCAAAATTTGTTGGTCATATGGCACAAAGCACTCAAACTACTATCACCGCCTCATTATGCGATAGTGCTGGATATAACACCGCCGTAGCATTTGATCCACAGGGTCAGCTAGTCGCAGCTACTCGCAAACAACATATCCCGAGTGGCGAAAAATATCACGAAGATCACTATTTCAAGGTGGGAGACTCTGATTACCCTATTCACAATCTTGCGGGGTGTCACGTGGGGCTGCCTACCTGTTATGATCAATGGTTTCCAGAGCTATCCCGCATTTATGGGTTAAAAAATGCCGATATTTTGATCTACCCCACCGCAATTGGGGATGAACCCACTGCACCGGATTTGGATACTCAACCGATGTGGCAAACTGTCATGATTGCTCAGGGTATTATGGCCAATTGTTTTATGGTTGCGGTCAATCGCGTAGGAAAGGAAGATGGTCTACAATTCTATGGGAGTAGTTTTATTTCCTCACCTTTAGGTCAAGTCTTAGCACAAGCACCGCGGCATGAGCCTGCGGTTTTAGTAACCACAATAGAGCTTGAACAACGCGCGCTGTGGGGCAGATTATTCCCATTTGCTCAACAACGTCAACCCCAAACATATCGAGCACTACTTAGCGCTATACAGGAAGGTGAATCATGACATTCCATACACCCTCGTTAGACCAATATTACCATATCAAACATTGGGGAGATGGCTATTTCGCAATGAATGACCAAGGCGAAATCATCGTACGTAAATACCCTGACGATACCAGCGTGACCTTATTAGCCATTGTGCAAGAAGCCGAACTCTCTGGACTTTCCCTCCCTTTATTAATCCGCTTTAATGACATATTACATGACCGAGTTACAAAAATTTATTCTGCGTTTGACCAAGCTCGGCAAACATTAGCTTACCGAGGCCAATATCAATTGGTATACCCCATCAAAGTAAATCAAGAATGGGCCGTCGTCAAAGAACTATTAAATACACAAACCCACGCGCTAGGACTCGAAGCAGGCTCTAAGCCAGAATTGTTGGCCGTCATTGGCATGCTAAGCCAAACAAAATCCGTCATCATATGTAATGGATATAAAGATAGTACCTATATTCGCGCAGCTCTAATTGCCCAAAAAATGGGGCATACTGTCTTTATCGTCATTGAAAAAATTGCTGAATGGGACATTATTGAGCAAGAATCCAACCGCCTAGGAATACGTCCTCAAATTGGTGTTCGCATTCGGTTGGTTTCTAAGGGCGCAGGACTTTGGGAAGACACTGGAGGAGAAAAATCTAAATTTGGATTGTCTGCAGCCCAAGTTCTATTGCTAGTCTCACGAATGACTCACAGCGGCATGCTGAATTGTCTGCAAATGATGCACTGTCATATGGGCTCTGAAATTGCCAATATTCAAGACATTGGTGATTGTATGCAAGAAATTTCGCAGTATTATATCGCGTTACATCAGCTTGCTGTACCTATTCACACCCTGGATGTCGGAGGAGGTCTCAGTGTGGATTACGAAGGGACACAATCCGCGACGGGTTGCTCTATGAATTATAGTTTATATGAATATGCATCGAGTATCATGTCCAATATTCAACGAGCTTGTGCGAGCGCTCAGCTGCCAGAACCTAATATTATCACGGAGTCAGGGCGTGCTTTAACTGCACATCACGCGGTCCTGATCACCAATATTACTGGCGTTGAGCATGGCTGTGAAGAAATACTAGCCCCATTCATTCAGGATCCATCGGTTCCGGTGGTTTTAGAAATGTGGCAAAATTATCAATCCTTGCCGACTTGCATGCCATCTGAAGTCTATGCCTCCAGCTCCCAATTATTAATCACTGCACAAAACAACTTTTTGCACGGCGACATTTCTTTGCAAGACAAAGCAACGGTGGAATGCTTATTCAAAAAAATCTGTTTGGACATACAAAACAGCTTGGACATGACTCATCCTGTTGATCAGGCTTTATCTGAGCAGCTTTCAGAAAGATTAGCAGCAAAAGTGTTTTGTAATCTTTCATTTTTTCAATCTTTGCCTGATGCTTGGGCGTTGAGCCAAGTTTTTCCAGTAGTACCTATTTCACAACTGTTAAACCGTCCATTGATGCATAGTATTTTAGCTGATTTAACCTGCGATTCAGACGGTACTTTGAATCATTATGTAGGGGGAGGGAGTGTAAGTTCAACACTCCTCCTGCCTGAGTTTGATAAAAGCGCGCCTTATATGCTAGGATTTTTTTTGGTGGGCGCTTATCAGGAAATTTTAGGTAATTTACATAATTTATTTGGAGATACAAATTCTGTGGCGGTTACCTTACAGGGAAATGGCCAGTTTTCTTTGTATGATATGTGCGACGGCGATACGGTATCAAATGTTCTATCAGCGGCACATTTCGATTGCAAAACGTTATTGTTATCCTACAAGCAGCAATTGAAGCGAACCGATTTACCGGACGACACGATTCAATTGTATTTGATGGAACTTTCTAGTATTTTTTCTCAATCCACCTACTTGCGAGTATAAATGCAAACACCTAAAGAAGCTGGTTTTTCAATGCCTGCAGAATGGCACCCACATAGCGGGTGCTGGATGGCCTGGCCCTGTCACAGGGCTACATGGCATACCATTGGGCTACAACGTGCGCGCGAGGCGTATGCACGCGTTGCGCACGCCATTCAAATGTTCGAACCGGTAACCATGCTGGTCAATCCTGGAGACGAAGCTTCAGCGCAGGCATTATGCGGACCCACCATTCGCCAGATAACGCTCCCCTTGAATGACTCTTGGTTACGCGATACAGGTCCTAGTTTTTTATTGAATGCTGAACAACAATTGGCAGGCATTGATTGGATTCATAATGCTTGGGGCGGTAATTACGAGCCATGTGATTTGGATAATCAAATTGCAGGGGCAGTACTACGCATAACGGGCGCACGCGCCTTTCAAGCCCCCCTCGTCATGGAAGGCGGATCTTTTCATGTAGATGGCGAGGGTACGCTGCTCACTACGCGCGAATGTCTGTTAAATCCCAATCGCAATCCACAATTAACAGAAGCTAAGATTACCCACTATTTGCAAAACTATCTAAATATTCAAACCATTATTTGGTTAAACCAAGGATTGGTAGGAGATGAAACTGACGGTCATGTTGATGAAATTGCCTGTTTTATTGCTCCCGGTCGTGTGTTTTGTCTGATTACAAACGACCCTACAGATATCAACTATCCAAGATTGCAGGCAAATTTCAGCCTATTACAGCAGAGTCGCGATGCCAAAGGGCGCCTGCTGGACGTCATTCCAATCGAACAACCTCCGGCAACGTATCTGAACCAAGAACGGTTAACATTGTCTTATATTAATTTTTATGCCGCTAATGGCGGTATCGTCATGCCTGCATTTGGCCACCCGCAATATGATGCGGCTGCCAAAGCGCTATTTGAACAACATTTTCCAGAACGGATTATTACTCAAATTGATGCTCTCGATGTATTTGCAGGCGGCGGAGGCATTCATTGCATTACTCAGCAGCAACCATCCAACTCAGGCCTGGCGTAAAACAAAAGTATTAATTTCCAGGGCGCGGTCCATTTGAAACGCCATCTTGGTTTTCTTCCTTTTGCTCTCTTCTCATCTTAATTGCCTTCTCCCCAATTTGAGCTCCCATCATAACTTGTTGGGGAGAAATTGGTGTCCCGGTAACAGCAGTAAGCACAACGCTAGCCAATCCAGCTACTACAGGATTCTGTAAAAGTTGGGCCATGGTTTCGGAGCCAGGAGGTAACTTATCAATCTGTTTTCCTATCTCTTCTGGATTCGGGATTCCCCCGCCGGCAGGTGGCATTGGGCCAGTCACAATGATTCCTTAACAGAGTAGTTGCTCTATAATCAGGATAGCACAGAGTTTCTAGCACGCAAATTTAATATGAGAAGATGTGACTTATCGTGTCCTTAACGCAAATTTTTTCGGACTTTTTGTAATAAACGAATTTGAGCCAAGGCTCTGGTTAATTCAGCAGATGCGACTGAATAATCTATGGTTGAACTTTTATTAGCAATCGCTTCTTCCGCACGTGCTTTGGCTGCTAAAGCCGCCGCTTCATTAATATCATCTGCACGCTCTACTGCATCAGCCAATACCGTCACGTGGTGCGGCTGTACTTCCAGCATACCACCCGAAACATAATACAATTCTTTGGCACCACCAGGCAGCGTTACGCGGACTTCACCTGGTCGGAGCAAAGTTAGCAATGGGGCATGTCCAGGGATAATACCAATTTCACCCAACTCGGCGCTGGCAACCACCATTTCAACCAAACCAGAAAATATTTCTTTTTCTGCACTGACGATATCTAATTGTGTGGTAATTGCCATTTCTTCAGCCTGCCTCATAGTGTTTTAGCTTTGGCGATCGCTTCCTCGATGCTACCGACCATATAGAATGCTTGCTCTGGCAAATCATCATAATCACCAGCCAAGATCCCTTGGAAACCTGCGATGGTATCCTTCAAAGATACATATTTTCCAGGCGAACCGGTAAATACTTCTGCCACAAAGAAAGGCTGAGATAAGAAACGTTGGATTTTGCGCGCACGAGACACCACTCGTTTGTCATCTTCCGACAACTCATCCATCCCCAAAATAGCAATAATATCTTTCAATTCTTTATAACGTTGCAGGGTTTGTTGAACTTTTCTTGCCGTATCATAATGCACTTGTCCAACCACTAAAGGATCCAACTGACGCGAAGTAGAATCCAAAGGATCCACTGCTGGGTAAATCCCTAATTCCGCAATTTGGCGTGACAACACGACGGTTGCATCCAAATGTGCAAATGTTGTAGCAGGTGAAGGATCGGTGAGATCATCCGCGGGTACATAGACAGCTTGGATCGATGTAATAGAGCCGGTTTTTGTAGAGGTGATCCGTTCTTGCAACATACCCATTTCTTCTGCCAAAGTAGGCTGATACCCTACCGCAGATGGCATACGACCTAATAAAGCCGAAACTTCAACACCCGCCAAAGTATAACGATAAATATTATCGATGAATAACAATACATCACGACCTTCATCTCGGAATTTCTCAGCCATAGTCAAGCCTGTCAGCGCTACGCGCAAACGGTTACCAGGTGGCTCGTTCATCTGACCGTATACCAAGGATACTTTATCCAAGACATTAGAGTCTTTCATTTCGTGATAGAAATCGTTTCCTTCCCGTGTACGTTCGCCCACGCCCGCAAAAACGGAATATCCGCTGTGTTCAATCGCAATATTTCGGATCAATTCCATCATATTAACTGTTTTACCTACGCCGGCTCCACCGAACAAACCAACTTTACCACCTTTGGCAAACGGGCATAACAAATCAATAACTTTAATACCAGTTTCTAGCAATTCCTGACTGCCTGCTTGTTCTTCATAAGAAGGTGGTTTACGATGAATAGACCAAAATTCTTTGGCATCAATTGGACCAGCGTGATCAATGGGGTTACCCAAAACATTCGCAATTCGACCCAACGTGGCTTCACCGACAGGCACTTGAATTGGTTTGCCGGTATTCAGGGTTGCAACACCTCGGCGCAGACCATCTGTAGTACCCATTGCAATGGTACGTACTACTCCATCACCTAATTGTTGTTGCACTTCAAATACCAAATCTCCTTGCTCTAATTTCAGAGCATCATTCACTTTGGGTACATGGTCCCGTGGAAATTCAACGTCAACAACAGGTCCGATGATTTGAACCACTTTACCGATTTGCACTTCGGTTTGCACTATAGGCGCTGCGCACATTATATACCCTCTTCTAAAGCGGCCATGCCACCCACAATTTCTGCCAACTCTTGAGTAATGGCAGCTTGTCGGGCTTTATTATAGGCCAATTGAAATTGTTTGATTAACTCTCCAGCATTATCCGTTGCGCTTTTCATTGCCATCATTTTGGCAGCTTGCTCGCACGCAATATTTTCTACAACTCCCTGATACACTTGTAATTCAATATAGCGTTCTAATAATTCATCCAAAAGATCTTTGGCATCAGGCTCATAAATATAGTCCCAATGATGCTGCATTTTTTCTCGACTGTCTTCTGCGGTAGGCAAAGGCAGTAATTGTTTAAAATTCGGCTTTTGGGTCATTGTATTCACAAATTCGTTGTAAACGATATGCAATGCGTCAATTTCACCACGGTGATAAGCATCACACATCACTTTTACCGAACCCAGCAAGTCTTTGATACCAGGAGAATCGCCCAAGTGATCGACCGATGCTAATACTCGCCCGCCTACCCGTTTAAAAAACGCCTGTCCTTTACGCCCAATCACGCATAAATCACATTCTTGGCCTTGCTGCTCATACTGTTTCATATGCCGCAATACTTCGCGTAATAAATTGGAGTTCAGACCACCACAAAGACCACGATCCGACGTGACCACAATCACACCAACACGACGTACAGCACGTACCGTCATAAAAGGGTGATGATATTCTGAGGTCGCATGGGCAAGATGCCGAATCACTTGGTATATTTTTGTCGCATAGGGCCTGGATGCACGCATTCTTTCCTGCGTTTTTCTCATCTTGCTTGCTGCTACCATTTCCATTGCACGCGTAATTTTACGCGTTTTTTGCGTGCTCAGAATGGTTGAACGGATCTCTTTCGCTCCCGACATAATCGCCTCTTCTACCAGCTGCCAGTTTGCTTGAATTCAACCAATGCTGCTTTCAATTTTGCATCGATATCATCATCATAACCACCCGCTGCATTAATTTGCGCCATGAGTGGGGCATGTAAACTGTGCATGAAACCCCGTAATGCAGCTTCAAATGCGGTGACCTCTGCAACCGGAACATCGTCCAAAAAGCCTTTCTCAACGGCATACAATGACAAGCCCATCTCAGAAACAGACAACGGATCATATTGTTTTTGTTTCATCAATTCTGTAATACGTTGTCCGCGTTCTAATTGCTTACGTGTCGCATCATCCAAATCAGAAGCAAATTGAGAAAATGCCTCTAATTCTCTGAATTGCGCCAAAGCCAAGCGAGTACCACCGCCCAATTTTTTCATAATTTTAGTTTGTGCAGCACCACCTACTCGCGATACTGACAAACCAGAATTGATCGCTGGGCGTACGCCAGAATTAAACAAATTATTATCCAAGAAAATCTGACCATCGGTAATCGAAATAACGTTCGTGGGTACAAATGCAGACACGTCGCCGGCTTGCGTTTCAATAATGGGTAATGCAGTAAGTGACCCAGTTTTTCCTTTCACTTCGCCACCAGTGAGTCTTTCGACTTCTTCAGCATTAATTCGAGCTGCGCGTTCTAGCAACCGTGAGTGCAAATAGAAAATATCACCAGGATAAGCTTCGCGGCCTGGTGGCCGACGTAGCAACAATGAAATTTGTCGGTAGGCCCATGCTTGTTTGGTCAAATCATCATAGACAATCAGCGCATTTTCACCACGCTCCATGAAATACTCGCCCATCGAGCAACCTGAATAAGGCGCAATGAACTGCAAAGCCGCAGAATCGGCAGCGCCTGCAACCACAACAATAGTATGTGCGAGCGCATCATGTTCTTCTAATTTGCGCACAATGGATGCAACCGAAGAGGCTTTTTGACCTATCGCAACATAAATACACACCACACCGGTAGTCTTTTGGTTAATGATGGCATCAATCGCAATCGCTGTTTTACCTGTTTGGCGATCTCCAATAATCAATTCACGTTGGCCACGACCAATCGGAACCATCGCATCAATCGCTTTCAAGCCGGTTTGCACGGGCTCATCTACTGATTTACGTTCAATTACACCAGGTGCAATACGCTCAATCGGCAAGAAGGAATCTGTTTTAATCGGGCCTTTGCCATCAATCGGATTACCTAGGGGATCGACGACGCGTCCCAACAATGCGGGACCAACGGGTACTTCTAGAATTCTGCCTGTGCAGCGACCGACCATGCCTTCGTACAAAGTGCTGGCATCGCCTAAAATAACAACCCCAACGGAGTCACGCTCCAAATTAAGAGCCAGCCCAGAAACACCGCCATCAAACTCGACCATTTCACCTTGCATGACGCCGCTCAAACCATGCAAACGAACAATACCATCTTTGTTGCTGGTGATAGTGCCTTCGTCTTGCGATGTCGCAGCAATCTGGAATTTTGTAATTTGATTCTTAATTTCTTCAGAAATTTCTGATGAACTCAAAGTGCCTTGTACCATGAATATTCCTCTCTATACTATGCAGCCAATGTGTTGCTTAAGTTTTTTATCTGAGTTCGCACGGAGCCATCAAAAACCAAATTCCCTGCACGAATAATTGCACCGCCCAGTAGGGTGGGGTCAATTGTAATGTTAAGCGTAATATCGCGTTCCAAACGTTGACTCAAACGCGTCGTCAACTGTTTAATTTGTTCATTTGATAAATCTGAAAAACTCACCACATCGACGGTCAACGTTTTTTCGTATTCCGCCCGCAAATTCTGAAACTGTTGAAATATACTTGGCACAGCCAACAAACGCTTGTTATGCGCCAGCAACTCAATAAAATTATGAAAATGCGCACTACTCTTCGCCAATTTAAAGCGCTGTAACACCGCGCCCAATAATTCACAATGTTGCGTTGGTGTGGTTGCTGGGTCGGTAATGAATGCAACACTCAAAGGATCAGAGATAATTTGAGTCAAACACTCGAGAAGATTAGCCCATAGCACAATATCTTTATGTTCTAAAGCGAACTCAAAAGCGGCTTTTGCATAGGGCCTTGCTATGGGGGTCATATCAGTCATCATCAAATCTCTGCGATCAAATCATCAATCAATAAATGGTTGCGAGCAGCATCAATTTCGTTTTTTAGGATCTTTTCTGCACCAGCAACCGCCAATTTACCGATTTCTTTATGCAGCGAGGCCCGAGCACGGTTCACTTCTTGCACCAAATGCTCAGCAGCAACCTTGGCTGCATGGTCGGTTTGGATTTTGGCTTGCTCTTTTGCTTCTTCGATGATCTGAGTTGCGCGAAAGGACGCTTTTTCAATGATCTCATTCGCCTGATGCTTCGCTTCTTTCAATTCATCAAGAGCTCGGTGATGCGATAACTCTAATTCTCTCTGCCCACGCTCTGCAGCAGCCAAACCTTCGGCAATTTTAGCCTGTCGCGCTGCAAGCGCTTTTTGCAATGGCGGCCAGACAAATGTCATGGTGAACCATACAAAACATGCAAAAACCAACATTTGTATAATCAAAGTTGCATTAATGTCCAAGACAAATTCTCCGGGTAATTCAAAATAATTGCAGCACTTGCTTCACGAATTCTTTACTAGCCTAAAATTGACAAAAACGGGTTAGCGAAAGTGAAGAACAAGCCAATCCCTACACCAATCATAGTCACCGCATCTAACAAACCTGCGACGATAAACATTTTAACCTGTAACATAGGAACCATTTCAGGTTGACGTGCTGCGCCTTCTAAAAATTTTCCACCTAACAAACCAAATCCAATTGCAGTACCCAATGCACCCAAACCAATTAAAAGCGAAACTGCAATAACGGTCATACTTTGAATTTGTGTAGCCAACGACATGTCCATAACTTATCCCCTTAACTAAAATAAAATATTAAACCCTAATGATCTTCATGCGCCAAACTTAGATACACAATGGTTAGCACCATGAAAATAAATGCTTGTAACGTAATGACCAAAATATGAAAAATGGACCATCCTAACGACAAGACAAACTGGGTTACCGCTAATGTAGCAGTAGCGACTGGCGCAGTTGACATACTGCCATGCAATGTCATCAGCGCAAGCAAAATAAAAATCAATTCACCGGCATACAAATTTCCAAACAATCGCAATGACAAAGAAATCGCTCGAGAAATTAACGTCACTGATTCTAGTACAAAATTAAAAGGAATGGCTAATACGTGATCAAAGGGCTTTAAAGTTAATTCTTTAGTAAATCCTTTCACGCCCTTCACTTTAATACTATAAAACAGGATTAGGAAAAACACCGATAACGACATAGAAAAAGTCAAATTCAGATCCGTCGTTGGCACCACTTTAAGATGATGAAAACCTAAGCTATTAGCCACAACAGGCAATAGATCAACCGGTAAAATATCCATAAAATTCATGGTAAATACCCAAAGGAAGATGGTCAGTGCCAACGGTCCAATAACCGGCGACTTACCATGAAAGCAATCTTTTACTTGGTCATCTGCAAACACCAAAATCGATTCCACGAAGTTTTGGAGACACCCAGGTACCCCTGAAGTGACTTTACGCGCTGCCACAAAAAAGAAAGCCAATACGGTTATTCCTAAGAACAATGAGAAAAATACCGTATCAAGATTTACTGTCCAAAAACCACCGTCAGAACCCAATTGCATGGTTTTAAGATTATATGTCAGATATGTAAGATGATGTTTAATATAGTCTGTATTGGATAGCATAGTTATTCTTTAAAGTAAGTTATTCTATATTTTGTTGAACACCGGCATTACCCATGCCAGTATCTGCATCCCGAGATAGGTACCAAAAAAAATCATCGGGTTAACGGTACATCCAGCAAAAACCATTGTAAACAACACTATCGACAACCCAAACTTCAGCATCTCACCCTGATAAAATCCTTTCAGAATCAAACGCGCTGCCTGCGCGCCTTGGTGGCGAAATATGCGATACGTACGAAGTGCATTCGGAACAAAATAGGTTATCCCTGCCAAGTAGGCTGATTTTACGCCTATCATCCCTGCATAGCAAGCAGCGATACAAACTAGCAGAAATAAAGAAGCCAGGTCGACCAGCAAAATCTTGCGTATACGTTGTTGGTTGGTTCCAATCAAGGAATATCCCCACTTGTCACGGGCATGAATTATAGATGAATCTTGCAAGCGCTGCAAGTTAGAATGTGCAGTTTTTTTTCATAATAATTGCCAGCGCCACGTCAGCGTGGATCCTTCGCTAATATAGTGCTGTACGACTGAACAGTCAGATGCCCGCCTGCACGGGAATGACACACCTCTTTGAAAAAAATCGCTATGCAATGCGTATTTACACGTTAGAAAATCGTTCCCAACAACTGTGTGCGCGCTGAGGTAACTCTTCAACATCTTCGTTAAAGCCCTCTTTCAACGTAGGACTGGTCGCATATTTTAAACCTTGGAGCATCCCATAAGCGAGGAAAAAGCCCCCTGCGACTATTAATATCGTAAGCGCTACAGGTGGTACGTGCGCAACTATGATAAAAGGCAAATATTTACCGATTAAGATCATCGCCGAACCCAATAAAAGACCAGGACAACTGACTTTAAACAGCCTGCAATATGAAAAATCTTTGGATTGATACACCGGTTCATGCCAATCTGACGTGCCAGGTACTGTAGCAAAAAACCCTTGTTTGCTGGTTGCATTGCGAGCACATTCCCATTTTTCGTCATTAGCAATCATAACAACACTCCCTTTATCGTGCATTTATTGTACAATAAAGGGGTTATTTTGTCAACCTTCAACCATATAGCCTGCAACTGCTTTTTCTAGGATTATATGTAATAATTGTAAATTATATGGATAGGACTTACGCAAAACTCCGAGGTCGTGGCGGCTGTAGTCTTTTATGCGGGTGTTTAGATGACTACATGACCGAATTAAATACTAAATCCAACGAAGAGATCGAAGTTTTGCGTAAGTCCTAATGGACTCATCCTATTTGTGAAGGGCGACTATGGCATTACACATTGTTATTCTGGCTGCGGGGCTTGGGCAACGCATGCGTTCAACATTACCCAAAGTCTTGCATACTGTTGCGGGTCGTTCTATGTTGGAACGGGTAATAGACACTGCGCAGAGTCAAGCTCCTGAAAAAATACATGTCATCATAGGACATGCTGCTGACACGATTCAAACGGCCTGTCAGGCGTTGCCAGTTAATTGGATTACGCAAGCGGAGCAGCTGGGTACAGGGCATGCTGTGCTGCAGGCCCTTCCTCATATCCCTGATGAAGCTGACGTATTAGTACTGTATGGTGATGTGCCTTTGCTTCGTGCTGAAACCATCGAAGCACTGATCAAACTTGGCCAAAAGCACCAGCAAGCATTGGCTTTGCTCGTTGCCACCGTGCCCAACCCATTGGGTTTGGGTCGCATTATTCGAAATGAGCAACAGCAAATTGTGGCTATTATTGAAGAAAAAGATGCCAATCCAACCCAACGTGTCATTGCAGAAATTTATTCAGGCATTTGCTGCACTTCAGCGGCGAATCTTCAGCGCTGGCTGCCTAAAACAACCCCAAAAAATGCGCAAAA
Organism: Legionellaceae bacterium; assembly: GCA_018061965.1. Lineage (GTDB taxonomy): Bacteria > Pseudomonadota > Gammaproteobacteria > Legionellales > Legionellaceae. Next base: position 66,723 of record JAGOTG010000001.1, on the reverse strand, counting down.
AGAATATTATTTCACAGATATCATCGGTCTTGCCAAAGCTGAACAACAACCCATTGTTTCTTTATCGGTTGATAACTATCAAGACATTTTAGGCGTCAACGATCGATCACAACTCCATCAGGTTGAACGCATCTGGCAACGGCGTGTTGCAGAACAATTATTATTGTCAGGCATCGGCATTGCTGATATCAATCGCATTGATATTCGCGGAACCTTGAACTGTGATCAAGATGTATTTATTGATATTAACACGCTCTTCAAGGGCCAAGTACACATTGGTGAGGGTTCCGTTATTGGACCCAATTGCGTTTTGTCTCATGTCACCATTGGCGCACACTGTAAAATAGAAACTGCCAGCGTTTTGGAGAATTGCATCATTGGTGATAATTGCCAGATTGGCCCTTTTGCCCGTATTCGGCCTGGTACGCAATTAGCCGCTCATTGTAAAATTGGCAATTTTGTTGAAGCCAAACAAGCCATTTTTGGTGAACATAGCAAAGCCAATCATCTTAGCTATTTGGGCGATGTGACCATTGGGAGTCATGTCAATATTGGAGCAGGCACCATTACCTGTAATTATGACGGTGCAAACAAACATCAAACCATTATCGAAGACGGGGTAAACATTGGTTCCGACACACAATTGGTTGCGCCCGTCACTATCGGAAAAAATGCGACCATCGGCGCCGGTAGCACCATACGCAGCAATGCACCTCCAGATCAATTAACACTCTCGCTCTCTCAACAAAAAACCATACCGGGTTGGAAGCGCAAGAAGAAGATCGATCACCCTAAGTAAAATCGGATCCCAGTACTACCTTAGGACTTACGCAAAACTCTGAGTCGAGGTGGATTTAGTCTTTAATTAGGGCGTTTAAATGGCTAAAATGCTAAATCCAACGAAGAGATCGGAGTTTTACGTAAGTCCTATACCGCTTAATTGCCGCATTTGGGCCTGACTCGCTCACATTAAATGCGTTTACCATATAGAAACTACGAATTTAATAACAAAAATATGCGAAGTAGGTATAATGAATTTACTCTTTGAAAATACAGAAGCTCGTTAATTATGGAATTTACATCCACAAACATGACACATTTTAAAAAAACCTTACCTGATAGTCACACGATGACGAACCCCGCACTTAGCAAAGCACAAAAAATGAAAGATCATTTGGTGGCTATGCTGGAAAACGCAAGCGACGAGATAGAACGTGTGCAACACGAACCTGATTCTAGTTTTACTCAGCTCGTAGAGGATTGTGGTTCTGAAAAAAGGGCTAAACTCTCATTTATAGAAGACAGGTTTGATACAGTCATTACCCCTTGGCTAGAAATTAATAACATTAATCCTTTTGCAATTGATCAATTCAGAGTCAAAATGACAAGGGCTTACGCTAAAATCCTGAATCGAGCAAGCATTAATGCAAGCATCTCCATCAGCACAGAGTTTGGAGAGGGATTAAGATCTATTTTAGCGCAGATTGATGTAGCTCAAGAGGTGAACCCATCATTACCTGGAATGTATACTTGTCCCTAATGAATTTATAGCCTCTAATCAACCGCGCTAGCTTCCCAAAATATCATATGCTCTGGTTTTATAACTGTACTCAAATGCTCCAAAGCGGGCTCTACTTTGCTAGGAATATCAAAGAAATCGATGGCTAAGGGCAAATCTAAAGATAATGCCATAAAGGAAGCTGTTTGTTCCCCGGTTTCGCCAAAGCCAGAAATAGCCCGAAATACCGTGACACCACGGAGTTTCGCTTCGTTTTTCAAATACTTCATGATGCTTTCTAGTAACTGTGAGGATTCCGTTATGTAAATACGTACCACAAGAACTTTGGTTGTTTTCATAATTGCCTTCCCCATAAAATACCCAGCCACGTTAACCCCAAACATAGCACAATATGCATAAGAACATTCATCATGCCTGAAACCCACGCCCCTGATTCAAGAAGATTCCAAGTTTCTATGGAAAAAGAAGAAAAAGTTGTGTATCCCCCTAAAAAGCCAACCAATAGAAACAAGCGCAATTGTGGCGCATACGCAACATATCGACTCAATAGCAGAGAAAACAGGACACCCATTAAGAACGACCCGCTGGCATTAACCAACAGTGTACCCCAGGGAAAATTCCGGCCCAATAACCAATATGCGGCGTTAGACAATAGATAACGGAAAGCGCCCCCCAATCCCGAGCCTAAAAACACCCAAACGATATTCACAGGGTCCCCTCAGTCGGTTTTTTCTTTATATTCGCATAAATCGCGGATGATACAAGTCGCACAATGTGGTTTTTTTGCCGCACAGACATAGCGCCCATGTAATATCAACCAATGATGAGCATTCTGTAAAAAAGACGCATCAACCCTTTTTTCTAAACCACGCTCTACTTCCAAAGGTGTTTTCCCCCGCGCCATACCGGTCCGATTGGCCACTCGGAAAATATGCGTATCCACCGCAATAGTTGGCAGACCAAACGCGGTATTTAAAACCACATTCGCGGTCTTTCTGCCCACACCAGGTAATGCCTCCAATTCCGAGCGCGTTGCGGGCACTTTACCATGATGAAACGTCACCAGGCGTTCGCATGCCTGAATAATGTGGCGCGCTTTACTATTAAAAAGCCCGATGGTTTTGATATGTTCCTTTAATTTGTCTTCCCCTAATGCCAATATTGCTTCGGGTGTATTGGCAATTGGGAACAAATGTCGGGTTGCTTTGTTCACACTCACATCGGTGGCTTGCGCGGATAAAATCACAGCGATTAATAATTCGAAATGAGAGTGATAGTGTAACTCTGTTTTGGGATGTGGGTTTTGAGCTTGCAAGCGTTGAAAAATGAGCTGTAAGGTTGCCCGATTCATGTCAAAATTTCGCCTTCACACGTGCTAATGCTTCCAATATATAGGTTTTTTTTGCGGCCTTCTCTGCCGTATCATCGCCTTGCTCTACACTCAAGCGACGCTTAGTTCGATAATGCTGTACTTTTGCATTGTCTTCCGCCACCAGTCGAACCTGTCTCGCCTGATAGCGAGTACGCGCCACGTCCGGCTCATAACTCAGTTCTGGCACATGAACCATATCAATACAATCCACTGGGCAAGGCTCTACACACAAGCCACAACCGGTGCATTCATGTGCCAAGACCGTGTGCATGAGTTTAGCCGCCCCCACAATCGCATCGACTGGGCAGGCCTGAATACATTTGGTACAACCAATACATTCTGCTTCGCGAATCATAGCCAAAACGGGTGCACTCGTTTGCTGTCTTACCTGATCTTCATAAGGCGCGGGATCAACCTGTAGCAATGTTCCCAAAGCATGCAAAGTTTTGATCCCACCTGGAGGACAATGATCAATGGTAGCCGCACCGACAGCCATCGCTTCTGCATACGGCCGACAACCGGCATACCCACATAAACCACATTGCGTTTGAGGTAAAACCGCATCGATATCTTGCACCAAACTCACTGCATTTCCTTAGTGTCGGCTAACAATGCATCAATCTGGCTTTGTTCGACGCGTTGCATCAATGGCACAAAAGGTTGGATCATGTGATCCAACAATGGTTGATCTATGTTTGCCCAGTCCAAAGCAGGGCAATCCAAAAATGCTTCCACTGTCTCGGCCATTTTGGGCAACACGGGTTTCAAATAGGCCATTAAAACCCGAAACAGATTCAACCCCATGCTACACACCATTTGTACCTGCGGTAGCGTCTCGGGATCTTTGGCCAACACCCAAGGTTTCTCAGCATCGATATACTGATTCACTGCATCTGCGCCCTCCATAATCAACCGTTGTGCTCTTGCATAATCCCGGCCAATATAAGCAGCAATCAAATCTGGACGCAAATTTAGCAAATTCTGGTACAAATCAGGCTTATGCACAGTTTTTGCTAGCGTTTGTTGGAAGTTTTTTTGAATAAAGCCCGCACATCGACTCGCAATATTCACTACTTTCCCAACCAAATCCGCATTCACACGATGTAATAAATCGGTAAAATTAAGGTCCAAATCATCTACGCGACCATTCATTTTAGCAGCAAAATAATACCGCAAATAATCCGGATGTAAATGAGCCAAATAGCGTCTGGCTTCAATAAAAGTACCCCGTGATTTTGACATTTTTTGCCCATTAACTGTTAAGAACCCATGGGTAAAAATAGCTGTAGGCAAGCGATGACCACTACCAGATAACAAAGCAGGCCAAAACAGCGCATGAAAATACATGATGTCTTTCCCGACGAAATGGTACAACTCAGTCGTTGTATCCGGATCCCAAAATTCGGCAAAAGACTTCCCCGTTTGCTCGCAATAACGTTGGCAAGCCGCCATATAACCAATGGGGGCATCTAACCAAACATAAAAATATTTATCCTTGGTTCCTGGAATCAAAAATCCAAAATAGGGCGAGTCTCTAGAAATATCCCAAGCTTGGAGTCCCGCGGCAAACCATTCTTCCAATTTATTCGCAACTTCTGACTGCAACGTACCGCTGGCTGTCCATTGCTTCAAAAAAGACTCATAGCGTTGCAAATCAAAAAAATAGTGCTCAGATTCTTTTTCAATAGGCGTCGCACCAGAAATAGCCGATACTGGATTTAACAAATCAGTCGGTGCATACGTTGCACCGCACACTTCACAACTATCCCCATATTGATCGACTGCCTGACATTTTGGGCATGAGCCTTTGACATAACGATCTGGCAAAAAAATATTTTCTACGGGATCATAAGCTTGAGTGATTAATTTGGTATAAATATCACCCCGCTCACGTAAACGCTGGTAAATATCGCTTACCAGTGCTTCATTTTCTGGAGAATGCGTGGTGTGATAACAGTCATAGTGGATCCCGAACGCGGTGAAATCTTGCATATGACTCGATTGCATTGCTTGGGTTAAGGCTAAGGGGGTGATGCCTTGTTGCCGAGCTTTAAGCATAATGGGCGTGCCATGCGCATCATCTCCACAGACCGCAACACAGTCATGACCCAACATTTTTTGTACACGAACCCAGATATCGGTTTGAATATGTTCGACCATATGTCCCAAATGCAAATGACCATTTGCATAGGGTAGCGCACTGGTCACCAGCATTTTACGCGGAGTTGTCATAGGATTCGCAGCTCTGAAAAATTGAAAATTATAGCGTATCTTTGCTGTTTGCAGAAGGATAAATCTATTCTATATAGGCTTAACATGATAAGCTGTGAATAAAAACACGGAGCGCTTACTTTATTTTGAGTCGGAACATGAGGCTGTTAACTACTATTTTATTCTGCGTGCTGTCCTTGGATGCCCTTGCCCAAGAAGTGTACCCAACAGGCTGCATACCTTGGCCGATTCACGAAGCTATCCCCACTTTTACTAACACGCAACCTTCGATACTGATGTTACATAATTTATCGAACAATGATTTATGGGTCACTCGTTCCGCGAATGACCAAGGGGCCCAAGCTGGATTTAACAGTCTATTACAGGCTGGAAAATGGTCCTCTTTGGCAATCAATCTAGACAAAACTTCTTTGCCTATAAAATGCATTGAGTCTCAACCTGGTCATGAACAAGAAATTTCTTGCGCAGATGTTCTGGCTATTTGCCAATGGCCAAAAACCAAATTTCCAGAAATAGACTCAGGCATTTTTTGGGCCGGTGAAAACATGCACTTAGCGCCATTACAAGCATTCTTAGCTCGACAGGGCTATGTTTTGCAGTAAACGCTAGAGTAAACATTTAATGTGGTGAACACAGTGACTAATAAAAAAGCGAAAGACCCTTTTCATACAAGGGAACAAGAAAAATACGAACACCCGATCCCAAGTCGGGAATACATTATGATGGTATTGGATGACTTTGGTCGTCCCATAACCCGCAATCAGATCATCAAAAAGCTAGACATCCACGACGAAAGCAAACAAGAAGCACTAAATTTTCGGTTGCGTGCAATGTTGCGCGATGGGCAATTGATGCAAGATCGACGTGGACGTTATTGTTTGTTCGAGCGCATCAATTTACGCAGAGGCACCATACAAGCCCATCCAGATGGATTCGGGTTTTTTATTTCTGACGGTGAAGAACCCGACATGATTTTGTCTGCCTCTGAAATGCGCGGCGTTATGCACGGCGATGTGGTACTTGCCTTTCAAACCTCCCTCGATCGCCGTGGACGGCCGGAAGGAAAAATTCATGAAGTCATAGAGCATGCTAATGCTACCGTAGTCGGCAGATTTTTTTCTGAACATGGCATCAGCTATGTGGTACCTGACAGCAAACGCTTGACCCAAGATATTTCCATTCCGCCAGAATTTACTTTGGCGGCTCAAAATGGGCAAATTGTTCTACTAGAAGTTTTGGTGTTTCCCAACAAACGCTCTCAAGCCATCGGCAAAGTCGTGCACATTTTAGGGGAACACATGGCGCCGGGAATGGAAATTGAAATTTCCATTCTGGCTCATGGCATCCCTCGCGATTGGCCAGCTGATGTCGCTGGTGATGTAGCGAAAATAAAACAAACCGTACAAGACAGTGATTTACAAAAACGGTCAGATCTTCGCTCCTTACCTTTCGTCACGATTGATGGCGCTGATGCCAAAGATTTTGACGACGCAGTCTATTGTGTCGCCAAACCCAAAGGGGGATTTCAATTATATGTTGCTATCGCGGATGTCAGTCATTATGTATCACTCCATTCAGCGCTAGACAAAGAAGGTGCGCGACGTGGAAATTCTGTCTACTTTCCAGGGAAGGTGATTCCCATGCTGCCCGAAGCACTCTCCAATGGCATCTGCTCTCTCAACCCCAATGTTGACCGCTTATGCATGGTTGCTGAAATGACCATAGGTCCTGAAGGCAAAGTCAGCCGCTCACGATTTTACCGGGCGGTCATTCACTCCAAAGCACGTCTGACTTATGACCAAGTCAACCAATGGATGATCGATGGCGCAGCAGATAAAGGCACAGAATCCTTCTGGCCAGCACTCCAAGATCTCATTTCTTTGTACCACCAATTATATAAACTGCGTAAGCAACGTGGCGCCATGGATTTTGATACGGTGGAAACTCAAATCGAATTTGATGCCAATCGTAAAATCCAACGCATCAAACCGTTGATCCGCAACGATGCGCATAAATTAATTGAAGAATGTATGTTGGCTGCCAATATGGCTACGGCGAAATTTCTAGAAAAGGCCAAAATTCCCGCACTCTATCGTGTTCATCCCGCACCAGAAGAAGATAAAATTGTAGGATTACGTAAATTTTTAAGTGAATTTGGTTTGAAATTACCTGGCGGGAAGCAACCCAGTCCCAAAGATTTTCAACAAGTTCTGGCGCAATTAGATGACAAACCTGAAAAACATTTAATTCAAACCGTCATGTTACGCTCCTTGAAACAAGCAACTTATATCGAATGTAATGAAGGGCATTTTGGCCTAGCCTATACTGCTTATACTCATTTTACCTCTCCCATTCGAAGATATCCGGACTTACTGATTCACCGTGCTGTTGGTCATTTGATTGATAACCAACCCCCGGAGACATTTTCTTATACCGATGAAGAGATGAATCGTTTGGGAAAACATTGCTCAGCTACTGAGCGCCGCGCAGATGAAGCAACCCGCGAAGTGGTCACCTGGCTCAAATGTGAATATATGCAGGATAAAGTTGGGCAGGTTTTTCAGGGCAAAATTTCTGCAGTCACAGGCTTTGGTATTTTTGTCGAATTGAATGATGTCTATGTCGAAGGCTTAGTCCACGTTACCGCTTTGAAATCAGATTATTATGCATTTGATGCTGCCAAACATCGTTTGGTGGGAGAACGGGGCGGACATACCTATCGACTAGGTGATCCGATGACCGTCTTGGTGGCTCGAGTGGATTTAGCAGAGCGTAAAATAGAATTCGACCCCGTGTTAGACGAGAATGTTGATGACTGACCAGCACATTTATGGATTACACGCTGTCGCAGCATTGATCAATAATCCACAGCGCGATATCAAACAGATTTTTTTCAATCAAGATCGCCAGGATCAACGGCTATTAACTTTGCTGAACGAAATTCAGTCCAAAGCAATTCCCACAGTCGCGCTGTCGGCAGCCAAAATGGCAAGCAAATTTCCTGACATAGTGCATCAAGGTATCGTCGCAATGGTCACCCCCATGCCTGTATTTCAAGAAAAAGATTTGCCGCAATTAATAAAGGACGCACCCAAACCACCGTTCATCCTCATTTTAGATGGCGTCACTGATCCGCATAATTTGGGCGCTTGTTTGCGCTCTGCTGATGCTGCTGGCGTAGATTGTGTAATCATCCCCAAAGACAAATCTGCATCGATCACGCCTGTGGTTAGTAAAGTTGCTTGCGGCGCTGCAGAATCAATCCCAGTTATCCGGGTGACCAATTTGGTGCGCACCATGGAAACGTTAAAAGACTTGGGTGTTTGGCTCTACGGTGCTGCCAACGAAGCGGAAAAAACACTCTATGCGCTGGATGCTCAAGTCCCCATCGCTATCGTATTAGGCGCCGAAGGCGAAGGATTACGTCGACTAACCCGAGAACATTGTGATGGGCTTTTTCGAATCCCAATGCAGGGATCAGTCAGCAGTCTCAATGTCTCCGTAGCTACTGGCATTTCTTTATATGAAATAGTGCGACAACGTATACTGAGCGCAGCCTCAATCTGAGTCAAAATAACCAGACAAAAACTTCAGATTGTGGTCGCGCGCAGTATAACACTAGCACTCTTCCGAAAAACCCAGTAAAATGAGTAATTTTTACTCTAAGAATACTGCATGAATTTTGATATATTGCTTGAAGAGATAACCAATTTGCATCAAAACGCCATCCGCCGTTGGCACAGCGGCCACGTGCAAATTCAAAATGAGGGGCTTCTCCAACTCATTGAAGAAAATCATGCTTTTAATTTTCAGTTATGGCAGGCTGAAGATCGAGCACGTCGTGAAGACAAAGGTCATAGCTTTGTCTATGAAGCCAAACGCGCTATCGATCATTTTAATCAACAACGGAATAATCGCATGGAAGCCATTGATGAATATCTGGCTAACATCATTACGTTGTCTGTAGCAGAGACATGCCCCGTCCATTCTGAAACACCTGGCATGATCATCGACCGTTTGTCTATTTTATCTCTGAAATCTTATTATATGACCGCTCAAACCACACGCGCCAGTGCAGAGGAGTCTCATCACCAATTATGCAAACAGAAACTCCATATACTCCATGCTCAGCATAACCAATTAAGCCAATGTTTACGGCAATTACTCCAGGATTTTGTCGTACAAACTCGTACTTTTCGCCGCTATCATCAATTGAAAATGTATAATGACCCCAGTTTAAATCCGGAACTTTATTCACAACAATCTTAGGGTAGGTAGGTGTTAAATAGTACTATATGAGGGGTGAAATAAACGGAGACCCATTATCACCACAGATTTGGTCGTACTCAAGACCCTCATCCTCATCAACGCTGGCAATATCGTCATCAACCTCAAGCTCCTGCTGACGAATTGCCATCGAAACAGATGAGGAAAACACGGCTCTTTTGTCAATTCTATTATCTTCATCGAAGAATGTACGCGCTTTCTTTTCAACATTTCCTGTATTAAGTGAATCAGGGCGACCCACCGCAAATCCTTTCGCCGTTGCGCGCATACCTAACGCTCCAGAAAAACTGATCACACCAGCCACTATTACAACAGGTAATAGCCACTTATTATCCGAGCCTTCTAAAAATCTAGCCAGAACTTCGATAGCAGCATTTTTCCCCTTTACGGCACCTTTGAACAACAAACGAAATATTTCGCACCATTCAATCACCACAAAATCAACGGGTGGCTCTAACGGTTGATTGTTCACATAATCAATCGTTTTCTTTAATGCCTCACGATCAACCTGAACGCCCTCCTGGCCGGTCATTTTTGCCAACATCTCTGCGTGGAACGATAAGGACAACTCTTGTTTCGTTTGTTTCACTCTGTCTATATAAAAGTAATGACTGATGCACCCCTGAAGCAGAGATACGATAATTGCAGCAATCCCTATCCCTAAGCACGTTAACATAAATGCAGGCGGACAGGCTGCTGCTGAAATATAACACAAACTAGAAATCATAAACGAAAAGCTAGCAATGGCACCTTGTATTGCCAAGCCATTCTGCAAACCTTCAAAGCCTGCAGCCCAATAAGAACGGTTTAATTTAACTCTTAATTGGTCTTGCAGCTCTATACTAAGCTTAAATTCATCGGCAAGTTCATTCCATAACAACACGACGGTGTTGTCATGCGGAGTCAGTCCTTCATAAATAGGCTGCTGTGTCGGATCAAGCTTATAACGCTTTAATTGTTTCTCTCTACCAGCCCTTGAGTATTGAAGAGCCGTGATGATGGATTGTAATTGCGCTTCACTATTAACATCACCGTTATCATCATCCAATAATTTTTCCAATTGCTCATGTAAAAACCCACAATCTTTTTTCGACAATTCGGCTTCCGTTCGCAGTACGGTGACTTCAAGACGCCTCTGAAAATCAAATTCTTCTGCAATACGTGTCACAATACAAGTGAGAAACAATGCCACTGAAGAACCTAACATTATAGTTGCCATATAAGGCGACAAAGTAGCAACAGTCATTTTTGCTACAAACACGTAGAAATATAGTCCATCGCCGAGGCTAGATGCGCCCGCCGAAATAGGAGCAAGCACTTTAACCCAATCATATTGCGTTTTAATTTTTGTTTGCTTAGACCCAGTCTCAAGACCAGAGGCAACCCATTCACCCCAGCCAGATTGGGTTTCTTGCTCGGACTCGGTATTCAGAATATTACGGCGCAAATCGACAAATTGTGCGTAACTGTAGTCAAATTTCTTGCCGTCACGCTTAATTTTCACATGTTGTACCGATTTTAATTGAATGGTTGAAAGATTTAATACATTTTTGTCTTGCTGTACTTGTTGGAATTTTTTATGAAATACCGCACTTTTCTCTCCTTGCTCAACCGACATGCCTGCGCTATTAACATAGTGAACTTTTTCTGTTTGCGCAATCAATCCTCCAGAACTATCAACATAAAAAAGGCGTTGTCCATCATCAACCCCTTCTGCCTGGGAAAAGTATACATAAGAATTACAAATACTTCGCCATACTTTAGTGCCCTCAGCATCATTCTCGTCAGCAACCCTCACAGAACCCTGACTGAAATCGTTCACATCAGCAATAAAATGCAAGCGGGTCGTTGTTGGGGCTACTAAACTTGGCTCAGCTTGCGTCGCAGATAGTCTATTGATATAGGATAAATATTGCCTCATTCTCGCATGGATATTCTCTGTTTGTAGCTTTTCGACTTCTTGATACAAATCACGCCACTCCGGTTCGCTCATCTCAATGCGCTCGGCTTTTGCCTCTTCCTTGCCAGCGTCATTTTTCAGAACATTGACATAGTATAATGACTTAATTTCTTCGCCGTCCTTGGTGGTTTCTTGCAAACATATCAAAGAACGTTCATACCCAGTTAGAGAGTTGGGCATCTTATCCAAGATATGGAGTGGAGATTTAAGCCCTTCAATCAAAGTGAGATTATTTTTTACCATCTCTTTGCGTTGATCCCGCATCCAGCGTAACCAAACAGAATTCATCGCTGCAAAAATGCCACCTAGCATGGCAAGAGGGAAAAAAAGCTGAATTAAAAAATCTTGCTGCGAGACCTGATATTGCAAAAGCAGGGATAGCAAGGCCCACCATCCTTTCGCCCACCATTTGATTTGCTTACATGCAGTCCGAAAAAATGGCCATAAAAAAACCAGATTCTTTACCCAAGGTTCATCCCGGTTCTCATCATAATGACTCCCCAAAGTGGAAAACCCAACTAAAAACACAGTAAACAGAACGGCCAGAGCCAATCCTTCTGGGGTGTTTTCTGCTGCATGGAGCTCATGTGCAGAGAGTTGAAATATTTGAGGGGAGAGCATTTGATCATAATTCTGATAGGCGTGCTTAAAAAAATAGTACATCCCACACAAACTAAAACTAAGATTGACAGCATCTGCAAACCCATACGCACGCAAAACATTCCCAGTCTGCTGATAAGGTTGAATAAATTCGCGCACAGGATTTGTGAGGTTTTCACAGGTTTGATTGGCTTGGGTAGTAAAACTAAACAAAGAAGCGCGTAGTTTACGCAGCGCTACATTGGGGAAATTAGAATTTTGAACACTTGAAACTGGTTGAGTGGAATGAGTTTGGGCTGAATGAATATCTACACTATTGCCAGCCATTCATCCCTCCAATAGCATCAAGAAACAGGCTCTCTCGGGGATATCCATAATTCTCGGCATCCACATTCAGAAACTCAGGCTCAATCATATGACAATGTCTCAATGAAAAGTATCTGTTCTTGATCATCAACGACCACAAATATTGTCGTTTAGGAGTGCGCATAGTATACAACAAATTGAGAGAGATAGGAAGAGGAGAACAACGAAGCACGTTCATCTTGAGTGGCCAGCGTCAAAAACCCAAACAAACACCCAGGATCAAATAAGATCAAATTGATTGCAATTAGATCGCTATTTCTTAAAAAAACCCTTTGCATCCCATCGACGTTTTAGCAAAACTCTGATATAGACTGTGACTTAGGCATAAAATCTGTTAGGATCAGTGAAATTTATTATGCCGCCTGGGAGCGTGAATGCGCATTTTTACGCTGTTTTTTATTTTTTGGTCTTTACTAGCCGGACAAGCTATGGCAAACCATTCCAAAACAATCTACGGATACCTTGAAAAAGCGACCTTAACCCAACGGGATTTGACCCTGTCTGCTAAATTAGATACCGGGGCAAAAACCGCATCGTTGAACGCGATCAAAATTCATGAAATTCGCAAACATGGCATACCCTATCTCAGCTTTATGGTTCCAAGTAAGGAAGGGGATATTGTCTTTGAATGTGAATACGTCGGAAAAGTACAAATCAAAATGCGCACGGGAGAGCATCAAATCAACTCATTATTGCGCGAGCATGTGAAACGTCCTGTGGTATTAATGCCAATTCGCCTGAATAATTCTGAAAAAATTATTCGTGTGAATTTAACCAACCGCAGCCGCTTTATTTACCCTTTGCTTTTAGGTAGGGAAGCTATTATTGCATTCGACGGCATTATTGACCCTAGCAAAAAATTTACCCACAGGGAACCGGATAACAGCTCTACTGAAAAGGCTTCTGTATCATGAATTCCACGCAACGTCATTTATACGGACTCATTGTAGCCTTGACGCTCATTGGGCTAAGTATGTTCGTTTATCGGCACCACGTCTTAGACGTCCCATTTACCGACACCGAAAACGTCAATAGCTGGATGATTGAAGCCAATCTGCATTTTGTCGCAGAAGATAACAAACCAGTCAAAGCCAGTTTTACAGTGCCTTATTTACCCCCTAATTTTGCTATTCTTGACGAATATTTTGTGGCCCAAAACTATGGGATCACCACGAGTTTAAATGGCTATAATCGTCAGGTTGTCTGGTCTTTACGACGTGCGGCCACCAAACCGCAATCTTTATATTATCGAGCCGTTGTTCGTGAAACGGATAATGCGCCCCCGGTGTTAGGCAAACCCCCACATAACAAAATTGACTTACTCGATGAGAATCAAAAAACTGCTGTGATGGCCATCACCAGACAAGCGCGTGAAGCCTCTGCAGACATACAAACCTTTGCGCAAGCAACCTTAAGTGAATTGAACAAAAAATCAGGCAATGCCAAACTATTGGTGGGCAATGAATTTGATGGTATCCATTTGATCAATGCGGCAATTTTAGTCTTGAATCAAGCCAAAATACCGGCAATCACTATCCAAGGCCTCCATTTGCTCGAGCAAAGAAAAGCCAATATGAGTGTGTATCTGGGTGTCTATAATGGACAAGACTGGGTGTACATCGATCCCAAAACGAGTGCGGCTGGGTTTCCAAAAAATTTCTTAACTTGGCAGTATGGCACTGACCCTATGTTCGATGTTATTGGTGGCAAAAAGCCACAATTTTCATTGACGATTTCACCCACTCCGATTAATGCATTAAGCATCGCCAAAACCCATGGTCTCCAAACAGAATCGCAATTATTACGGTTTTCTCCGTTAGAATTACCTATTCATGTTCAAGAGACTTATAAAATCCTGCTGGCATTACCCATTGGGGCTTTCATTATTTTATTACTCCGTAATTTTATTGGGCTAAAAACGTTTGGTACATTTATGCCTATATTGATTGCTCTGGCATTTCGAGAAACCCATGTCATTTTAGGCGTTTGTTTATTTAGCTTTTTGGTATCGCTGGGACTACTCGCTCGGTTTTATTTGGAAAAACTGCGCTTACTTTTGGTCCCGAGATTAGCTGCAATCTTGACGATTGTGGTTTTGCTCATGCTCATGCTCTCAGTGATCAGCCAAAATCTGGGCTTAGAAGCTGGTCTGTCTGCCGCTTTATTCCCTATGGTTATTTTAACTATGACTATCGAAAGAATGTGCATTTCTTGGGATGAAAGGGGTGCCTCCGATGCCATCAAATCAGGCGGAGGCAGTTTGATTGCCGCTGTGATTGCTTATTTCGCCATGTCTTATCAACCGCTGCAATATTTGCTTTTTGCTTTCCCAGAACTTTTACTCATTATTTTGGCCTTGATTTTGTGGTTCGGCCAATACCGCGGATATCGACTGTTTGAATTATTCCGCTTCAATGCCTTATCCCGAGTCAAAGCATGCTAGGCATATACCGTCAGTTACGCAAGGCTGGTGTAATGAGTATTAATCAAAGGAATGGCGATTATGTGTTGAAATATAACCGCCGTAAATTATACCCCTTGGTAGATGACAAACTAAAAACCAAACGTTTGGCGATCAACTCAAACATTGCCGTTCCCACATTGTATGGCACGGTGGAAACCGAACATGAAATTAAAAAAATTGACTTACTCTTAGAACCTTATACAGATTTTGTGATCAAACCCGCTCACGGTGCCGGAGGTGACGGTATTTTAGTCATAACCAGCCGAGTTTTGGGGCGCTACCGCCAAATCAATGGAAAATTACTCACAAATCAAGACATCTCTTATCATTTATCCAGTTTGATTTCTGGCGCCTATAGTCTTGGAGGCAATGCCGATTACGCCATTATTGAGCGGCGAGTCATCGTGGATCCGGTCTTTGCACAAGTAAGTCATGAAGGGGTTCCTGACATTCGGATTATCGTTTTGCTAGGCTATCCCGCCATGGCGATGGTGCGCTTACCTACACAAGGATCGGGTGGAAAAGCCAATCTACATCAAGGTGCCATCGGTGCTGGCGTAGATTTGGCTACCGGCCTCACATTAGGCGGTGTTTTTCATAATGATACGATTGATTATCATCCCGACACCTTAAATCCAATTAAAGATATTGCGATTCCCTATTGGGACAAAATTTTAGAAATCGCGGCCAGTTGTTATGAACTTACGGGATTGGGATACATCGGAGTAGATATTGTCCTAGATAAAGACCAAGGGCCCATGATGCTAGAGCTTAATGCTCGACCTGGCTTAAATATTCAAATTGCAAACAGAGAAGGCGCTCTTCATCGCTATCGGGCAATCGAAGACAGAGCTGCACAAGGCCGAGAATCCGTCGCTGCCCGCATAGCCTTTAGTCAAGAACAGTTCGGGCGTACTGTTAAACCTTCTCCGAGCTATGACCATCAGGGTGCAGAACTTGTGCTCAGTGAAAACATCATTCCGGTCTCCAGCACTCTCAACTCGGAAAGTCTGGCCTAAAGATACATTAGACTTCTTACATAACCAGTGCCTTGCAAGAATGATCGAACTATGAGATAGTATCGACGCGAGGTTGGACTTGCTATGTGTCATTCCACTGGGTCAATTGGCGACACACTGATTGACCCTTTCTATCTTCTTCAAATTATCGGCTTACAGTAGGCACCACCGTAGAAATAGCGTGCTTATAAACCATTTGAGTCGCCGTAGACTTCAGCATAATGACATGCTCATCAAAATCGCTCACAACTCCATGCAATTTGATACCACTCACCAAAAAAATAGACACAGGCACTTCATCTTTCATTAATTGGGCAAGAAATGCGTTTTGTATTATTTGTGTTGTTGGCATTACCGTCTCCTTATTGTTCTAACAAGGTTATCGACAAAGTTTTTGAATCCTTTAGTATTATTTCATACCGAAGCTTAAATCACCCTCATAATCAGCATGACATAAAACAGTGCTATACTTAACCATACAGCATGATATTATTTTGAATAAATATGTCAGAAAGCAGCCACCAAGAGCAAGGGAATATAAAATACAATAGGCTCGAACAAGACGTGGATGAAGAGCCGATTAATCAGTTGCAGATTATTAAACGATTAAATGCTTATTTAGCATGGCATCATTTTCCCATACGAATGGGAGCTGCAGGGATGTGTCGAGGTTTATCAACGGTATATGCCAAATATGTCTTGGAAAACAGAACCAGAGAGTTTAAGCATATCTTATATCTGATATCAGGTAACGTGCAGCCTGATTCAGAACATGATAATGCTATTAACCATTTTGCAGTTGAAGTAGCGTTGACTCAATCTCCGCACGAATATGAAAAGAGCATCACACAAAAAAACTCGATGCAATGTTTAGAAATCGATGGTGAACGCTTAAGTTCGTCTTTTGATTTTGGAATGAGCTCGAAAAATGAAAACTGGCCTGACATCATCTCTGACATTAATTTAAATCATGATGAAGCCATGATCATGAGTGGCCCCAATCATTCTGTTTGTGTCACACAAAGTAATGGGCAATATGCAGTGTATGACCCCAACTATTCTGATGGCTTTAGATATTTTGAAGACGCAGTATCTTTGGTACACGAACTTCGCAAGCAACTTGGTGATCCAACAGCCCCTGATAAGTATTGGGGCCTACAAATGAATCTGTTACGTCACCCTAAGATGAAAGACCCAAGAGTGCCTCCATTACCAACCAGCATGCATTTGTATGAAAAATACATCCTTCATCAAGAGATAAATGATATTGAAGATTTGAATGATCATTTGTTTTCTGCTGCCACATATTGCGATGACATCGTCATCAACGCACTCATTTCAGCCGGTGCACATGATTTTAAAAGAGCCATGCGACGTGCTATTTTAGATTGCAATATCAAGGCAATAGAAGCCTTATTACCAAAGGTTATAGAATACTCTCCCTCTTATATAGAAGAGTACTTTGAAATGGCGCTCTTACTTGGCCAAGAGGAAACAATGGATCTACTTTCAACAGAGTGTCCAACTGATTACGAAGCATTATTTGATAAAAGGAAGTTACGCAACTGTATTTATCAGGCTGCATTAGGTGGAAATCATAAAGTACTCAAAACGCTATTATTGGATGCCGCACAAAAAATCTATGGCGCAAAGGGTAGCCTTTACGATAACAATGCCCAGATTCATGATGAAATAATGACCTGCATTTTTTCAGAAAAAAACTCCTATATAGATATCATCAAACCAGCGATTAAAAGTGGTAATGCAAAGTGCATTCAAACTCTTATCGAATTGGGTGACGCCAGCTGCTTTGCTTTTTCTGACGAAGAAAAAATAGAGTACTTACTTTTGGCTATCCGAAAAAACCAATTTTCAGCTGTAAAATATCTGCTTACTCAGGTTAGTCCAGTTGCTATCCATAATTTAAAAATGACTACCCATGCTATCGAGAGAACAGAATTATCTATTTTACGAGAATTGAAGAAATATGACATGCCATTTTCAATGGTTGCTCAAGGTATCATACAAAAAAAAGAACACCAAACCATCAGCTTAAGTTTGAGCATGAATATTTTGTTTAGAAAATTCACGGATTATTTAATGCAGTTGTTGCGTCAAGTTCAAGATGCTGGTGTGAGTGTCAATTTTAAAAAACTTAAGCTATTCAAAGAACACTCTCTGCTGGAAGGCCATACCAATAAACCACACCCTACTACTGGTTTCACAATAAAGCGGGATTAGAAGACACGCTATCCCATATAATCGTTTGTATACTCATATCATGTTTTGCAGCACAAACCCCTGCATTAGGTGCGCAAGTAATCGGAATACAACAATTAATGCCCTGATCTTGGCAAGAACCTGTAAACCGAGCAAATTGTTGATAGCGTTGACCGTGATCACGGTCTGCAAAGCGAAGCAGTACCGCTTTAACTTGCGATAGCTCCTCTGCATTTAAAACGGATTGAGCTGCTTGATAAATACCTGCACCGCTTAATTCAAATGGCTGGTCTTTTTTAATTAAAAACGGGGTAATCTCTGCAGCAGAGCGATAGCCCTGCTGGTATCCGGAATAACAATCTTCTCCGGTTAAAAAATGTAGTCTCAGTTCAGAAATCGATGCAGCTTCTGTACCCTTCAGGACAAACACTATATTATCTTGTGCTTGCCAATTTGAATGGGTCAGTAATTCTGAAAAATGCGGTGTTTGAGCAAAACCAAGGATGGGCCATAGCCATCCAACATAGCGCGCAACAAACCGCAGCAGGCTAAAGATCAATATCAGCCTCTAATGCATTATTTTCAATAAATTCACGTCGCGGCTCAACCTGATCGCCCATCAGCGTTGTGAATATTTCATCAGCCGATATAGCGTCCTCAACGGTCACTTGGAGCATGCGCCGCACGTTAGGATCCATTGTCGTTTCCCATAATTGCTCGGGATTCATTTCCCCCAAACCTTTATAACGTTGAAACGTTTGTCCGCGCTTAGCTTCTGACATCAACCAGAGCAAGCCTTGCTCAAAATTGGTCATCATATGCTTTTTCTCACCACGTTGCATCCACGCGCCATCTTCAACCAACCCAACCAAATCAGCATTAATCGTATGCATTTCTTGATAATCTTTAGAAAGCAAAAATTCTTTGTTCAAGATAATAGGGTGATCCGTACCATGCTGACGGAGCACAACACGCGGCAAATACATCGCTGTTTCGGGATTCAAAATCAAATTGACTGCGAATTCTTGCGTTTTGAGATCCAATTGATTGAGATACGTTTGTAATTGCGTGACCCATATTTGCATATAAGCCTCATCCTGGAAATGCTGACTTTCTAATAAAGGCAAATGGATGATCTGCTTTAACAAATCGTGGTGATAACGCCGCGCATAGCGCTGCATCAATTGTTCCAAACGTCGAAATTGCGCCACTTTTTGACTTAAAGCCAAAGAAGAAATAGGCGGAGCAGCTTGCGAGGGGTAAAAAGACGCCCCATCTAACGCACTCATGGTTAGGAATTCAAACAAAGCATCATCGTCTTTGACATATTGCTCTTGCTTGCCTTGTTTGATTTTATACAATGGCGGTTGCGCAATATAAATATAACCGCGAGTAATCAATTCTGGCATCTGACGATAAAAAAACGTTAATAACAATGTACGAATATGCGCACCGTCAACGTCGGCGTCGGTCATGATAATAATGCGATGATAACGAGTTTTATCTGGATTATATTCATCCGGACCAATACCGCAGCCCAAAGCGGTAATCAACGTAGCGACTTCTTGTGAAGACAGCATTTTGTCAAAGCGCGCTTTTTCCACATTTAAAATTTTACCTTTTAAAGGTAATATCGCCTGGAATTTACGGTCACGACCTTGTTTCGCTGAACCACCCGCAGAATCTCCTTCCACGATATACAACTCTGACAAAGCCGGATCTTTTTCTTGGCAGTCTGCTAATTTACCGGGTAACCCTGCAATGTCTAATGCGCCTTTACGCCGGGTCAAATCACGGGCCCGCCGTGCCGCTTCACGCGCACGCGCCGCATCAATCATTTTACCAACGATGAGTTTCGCAACTGCTGGGTTTTCTAATAAAAAATCATTAAATTTATCTGCAACCGCGGATTCGACCGCCGCTTTGACTTCAGAAGAAACTAATTTATCTTTGGTTTGCGAGGAAAATTTAGGATCTTGCACTTTGACTGACAACACAGCAGTCAACCCTTCGCGAGCATCATCACCGGTCGTCGCTACTTTGGCTTTTTTGGCAAAACCTTCTTGTTCAATATAGTGGTTAAGCGTACGGGTCAGCGCCGAACGGAAGCCCGCCAAATGCGTGCCGCCATCGCGTTGTGGAATATTATTGGTAAAACATAATAGATTTTCTTGATAGGTATCATTCCACTGCATGGATAATTCTACACCGATATTGTCCTTTTCAGTTTGCATCGAAAAAACAGTGGGAAAAACGACAGTTTTATTGCGATTCAAGTACTCCACAAACGCTTTAACACCACCCGCGTAACAAAAAATATCCGATTTTTCAGAGCGCTCATCTTTCAAATGAATATTCACACCCGAGTTCAAGAAGGCAAGTTCACGCAGCCTGCGCGCTAAGATGTCATAGGAAAACTCAATCTGTGTAAACGTATTCGGGCTCGGTTTGAACCAAATTTGCGACCCAGTCGTCGTACTAGTTCCGGTCACGGCTAAAGGCGCCAGAGGCTCCCCATGCGCGTAATGCTGCTCGTGTATTTTTCCTTCACGGCGAATCACCAAATGCAAAGATTCTGATAACGCGTTGACCACAGACACCCCAACACCGTGTAATCCACCGGATACTTTGTAGGAGTTGTCATCGAATTTACCGCCTGCATGCAAAATGGTCATAATCACTTCAGCAGCCGAACGACCTTCTTCTTTATGAATATCCACTGGAATACCACGTCCATTATCAACCACTGTAATAGACTCATCTGCATGAATAGTGACCAAAATTTCAGTGCAATACCCAGCCAAAGTTTCATCGATGGCATTATCCACTACCTCAAACACCATGTGATGCAAACCAGTGCCATCATCCGTATCGCCGATGTACATGCCAGGGCGTTTACGTACTGCATCTAACCCTTTTAATACTTTAATATTGGTAGAATCATAGGTCATAGTCATGTCAACACTCATAAGGGGATTCGCTTGAATTTCCGCAAAATATATCGTTGTATCATATCAGATTTTTGTCTTATTTTCGAGTCCAAATGGGGGGATTTGGAATAAAGCTCCGCGCGACAAACTAACAACCCTTTCGCTGCAAAAAACAGATGATTATAGACGATTTTCGTCACGCCCCAGCTACGTCATCCGGAGCGAAACAAAGGATGGCGTAGCTGGCGCATGATAAATTAATTGACAATTGCGTTGGAAAAAAATAAAATGCGCATTTTATAATTGATTTGGAGATATTTATGCCGCACCGAGAAGCCTCACCAGGGATACAGCTTTCTACATTAGCCGCAAAAGGTGCGGGGTTAGCCGTGACTTCCAACCCATTTGGGGCAGCTTTGTCTGCAACAGTGGGAGCTTTTTTTGTGCCTGGCGTAGCCACGGGCACGGCCAAAGCATCTGTTGCGGCCGCTGTGTTTACTGGGTCTTGGGCGCTTGCATGGGTTGCCATTCCAATAATTGGTGGAATTTTTGCCTATAGCTTTGTACTTCCGCCAGAAATTGGTGCAAAATATCGAACACTCGCGCTGATTTTAGGCTTCGCAAATCTTATTATATGTGCTGGTATTGCAGCAGCAACGCTTTCTGCGGCAGGTGCAAGTGTTTCATTTGCTGCAACGACTACATGCGTTTTAGCTGGTGCAGGCGCTGTTATGCTGAGTGCTAGCGTATTGGCAGGTCTTACTGCAACTTGTTTATGCCAAGGTTTCGGAGACTTCGTAACTCAGGGGACTAACGGCGGCGGCTCAGACTTTGGTAGCCAACTGTGGAGCGGTGGCAGAAGATAAGTCATCCCGAACGTAGTAACGTAGTGAGGAATCTCCCAGCAATTTGAGCAAATGCTCATATCAGGAGATCCCTCACTATCATAGTAAGCAGTCCAAAGGGTCTAACCTACGCAGTCAAAGACTCCAGCAATTCTTGAGCATGTAACCTGGTTTGTGCGGTGATAGTTAATCCTCCCAGCATCCTGGCCAATTCTTCTACTTTTTCTGCACTGGTATTTAAAGCGGTAATGCGAGAAATGGTCTGTTCTAGATCGGACTGTTTTTGCACTAAAAAATGCTGATGCGCGCTGGCAGCCACTTGCGGCTGGTGGGTCACACAGAATACTTGCAAGCGGTTCCCTAATTGTCGTAACAATCGCCCCACTATCGCAGCCGTTCCGCCTCCAATCCCCACATCCACTTCATCAAAAAACAAAGTAGGCGTGCTCCCCTGTTGCGCGGCAATCAATTGAATCGCCAAACTAATGCGCGACAGTTCTCCGCCCGATGCGATTTTGGTTAACAAGTCGGGTGGCATGCCCGGATTGGTTGCAACCCGATATTCCACTTTATCCAAACCATGTTCTTGCATCGTCGTAAGCGGTGTCATGGTTAACTCAATCAAGCCATGCGGCATGCCTAATTGCTGAATATTTTCAGTAATTTGCATGGCCAAACGCTGTGCCGATTCCACGCGCGATGCGCGAATTTGCATTGCAAGCGTTTGATAAGCTTCTTGTGCGGCCAAATAATCTGCCGCCAATTGCGCTTTGCGAACATCCATTTGTTGTTGGTCTTGCAATGCCTCTTCCCAAACCTGCCCTTGTGCCGGCAATTGCTGCACCGCAATCTGCCATTTGCGCGCCAAATGATGCAAGGTACTCATCCGCGTTTCTACCGCCTGTAAGCGCTGCGGATCCATCGAAATCGCTTGTCCAAAATTGTCTAGCTCATCATACGCTTCATCACACAGAATACGGGCTTGCTCTAATAAATTTTGGACAGACTGCACCTGCCGGTTGTCCTGTGGCAATCGCGACAAATTTTGTAAACAGAGATGCAAACTTTGGTGAATACAAAGCTCATCTTCTGCCTGAAGCATTTGTAATATCGCTTGGGTTTGGGTCGCGTATGCTTCCGCATGATGCAATGATTGATGTTCTTGATGCAACGCTTCGATTTCACCTTCGAGAGGTTGGATTCTTTGCCATTCGTTGAGATTTTCGATCAAGAGACTATTGTCTTGTTGCGCATTCGCAGCCAAAGCTGCTTGCTGTGTTTTGAGTTGCTGGCAACGACGATAACATTCAGCTAATTGTTTCCGCAAATCACCATGCTGCGCAAATTGATCAAGTTGATCACGATGAGTCGTAGCTGAAAATAAAGTTTGGTGTTCATGTTGGCCATGAATATGCACCAATGTCACGCCTAATTCTTTAACTTTTTGTAAAGGGAACGCCACACCATTGATATACGCCTTGGAACGGCCTTCGCGTGTGATAACCCGACGCAGAAAAATATCGTCGTCCATAGCCAAATCGTGGTCCAATAACCAATGTGCCGAGTCTGAATCCAAAGAGCAAGTAAAACAGGCTTGGATATCGCAAGATTCTGCACCCGGCCGAATCACACTGGCATCTGCGCGACCGCCCAATGCCAACATCAAGGCATCGATCATAATCGATTTCCCGGCCCCAGTTTCTCCGGTGAAAGCCGACATCCCCGCCGCAAAATCGAGTTCCAATTCAGCAACGATGGTAAAGTTTTTGATGCATAGGGAGGTAAGCATGGTTATCCCTCAGAACCCCAACCCAATTTAATTCTTAGCGTATCATAATAACGATAGTCTTTAGGATGCAACAGCTGTAATGACCGCTCACTTTTTTTAACGCGCACAGATTGTCCCGGTGCAATGGAATAAGAGCATTGCCCATCGCAAGAAATCTGTAAAGGCACTTCATTCTGCGCACTGATCTCAATCCGCAGTTCGGATTGATCATCGATCACCAAAGGACGAGCCGAAAAACTATGCGAAAACATCGGCACCATCACCATGGCATTTAATTGAGGATGCAAAATGGGCCCACCTGCCGATAGAGCGTAGGCCGTCGAACCAGTAGGGGTTGCCAAAATCAACCCATCTGAACGGTAATGACTGACAAATTGTTCATTAACAAATACATCAAACGTAATCAGCCGTGTTTCATTACCCCGGCTTAATACCACATCATTCAAGGCTTGCGCCGCAAAACACACCGTATTTTGTTCATAAATAGACATGGCCAGCACTGAGCGAGACTCTTGAAGATACGAACCCTGTAAAACCTGGTCCAATTCCAGCGCAAAATCATGCGGCGAAATATCAGTTAAAAAACCCAAATTCCCCCGATTGATACCCACCACTGGAATATGGTGTTGAATCGCGATCTGCCCAGCAGACAACAAACTACCATCTCCACCCACTACAATCATCAAATCCTGATCAGGATCGAGCTCTGCACGCGGCAATACGGGGATGGGCAAATCACAATTCTGCGCGGTATCGGGATCCAGCATTACGATATGCTTTTGCGCTAAATGTGCAGAGACTTGTTGCAAAGTCTCTAACACATCTCGGTTTTCTCGTTCTAATCGCGCATATAAAATGACACGTTGGAATTTTTTTTGCTTCATAGCTTAACCATCGGTATTGGCTTGAGAACGTGATGTCCTCTTGCGCTCCGTCTCGTTTAACTCTTTTTTCCGAATACGGATTGTTTTCGGTGTCACTTCTACCAATTCATCATCATCAATGAACTCTAGAGCCTGCTCCAAAGACAATTTGATCGCGGGGGTTAAAACAATATTTTCATCGGTACCTGATGCACGCATATTAGTTAATTGTTTTTCTTTGGTGACATTCACGACCAAATCACTATCCCGAGCATGGATACCAACCACCATACCTTCATAACAGGATGTCTGTGGCTCAATAAACAAACGACCGCGCTCTTGCAAATTAAACAAAGCAAATCCACGAGCAGTACCTTGGCAGTTGGCAATCAGAACACCATTATTCCGTTTCCCAATCCGGCCTTTTAACATCGGGCCATAATGATCATACACATGATACATCAACCCAGTTCCAGAAGTGGCAGATAAAAACTCAGTGTGAAATCCAATCAATCCCCGTGTAGGAATTTGATAATCTAAACGGACACGTCCTTTGCCATCTGGAACCATATTTTGCAGTTCCCCACGACGCTCACCCAATTTTTCCATGATACTGCCTTGATTCGCTTCTTCAACGTCGACCGTCAGACGTTCATATGGTTCTAATTGTTCACCATCTTCTATTTTGATGATGACTTCGGGTTTACAAATAGCCATTTCATATTCTTCACGGCGCATGGTTTCAATCAAAATCGATAAATGCAACTCTCCGCGGCCCGATACCCTGAATTTATCAGGATCTACCGTATCTTCAACGCGCAAAGCCACATTGTGCAACAATTCTGTTTCCAAACGTTCACGAATCTTGCGACTGGTCACAAATTTCCCTTCCTGACCCGCAAAAGGTGAATCATTCACTTGGAACGTCATGCTAATGGTCGGTTCATCCACGGTCAATGGCGGCAATGCCTCTACCAAAGAGGGATCACACAATGTATCGGAAATATTTAAATTATCGATTCCCGTAACCGCAATAATATCGCCAGCCCGTGCTTCAGTAATTTCTACGCGATCGAGTCCTTTGAATCCTAACAATTGCAACAATCGTCCGGCACGTACATTTCCATCTTTATCAATAATTTTTACGGCACCTTTTGCTTTCACATGGCCACGCGTCACACGACCAATGCCGATGGTACCCACATAAGAAGAGTAGTCCAAAGAAGAAACCTGCATTTGAAAAGGACCTTCCGCATCCACATCCGGTGGCGCAACCCGATCAATAATGGTTTGCAACAAAGGATCCATATTGCCACTTTCATCATCGATATCTAATTTTGCATAACCGTTCAATGCAGACGTATAGACGACTGGAAAATCTAATTGCTCGTCAGTCGCACCCAAATTGTCGAACAGATCAAAAACTTGATCCATCACCCAATGGGGTCGAGCGCCAGGACGGTCAATTTTATTGATCACCACGATGGGCTTTAATCCGCGCGCAAACGCTTTTTGGGTTACAAATCGTGTCTGGGGCATAGGGCCATCTACCGCATCTACCAACAATAACACACTGTCCACCATGGATAAGATTCGTTCCACTTCCCCACCGAAATCAGCATGTCCAGGCGTGTCGACGATGTTAATTTGGTAGCCATTCCAATGCACAGACGTATTTTTGGCTAGAATCGTAATACCGCGTTCCTTTTCTAGATCATTTGAATCCATCAAACGCTCAACTTTGGGTCCGCGCTCATTCAACGATCCAGTTTGCTGCAATAATTTATCAACTAACGTTGTTTTACCATGGTCCACGTGCGCAATAATGGCTACGTTTCTAATTTGTTCAATCATAGATACCTTAAATAAGCCTAATTCAAATTATAAACGAATGATTATACATGATTTTAGCTTAGTACGAGATAGAAATTATCTTATAGCAGTGATTTTGATCAGTTCACCACATATTTAAGATATCTTTGCTACACTTAGAATAAGAAGAAAATCAAGGAGAAGTCGGATGAAGAACTTGATTTTGCACCCTACTGACATCAGTCAGTGGTATGCATTGGTCACCGAAGCAGAGGTGGCTGCGCACCAAAATTTGAATGAAGATACTGAAAGTTATTTGGTATTTTTATTACATCGGTTTGCACAAACTCCCCAATTATTTGAATCAACTGCGGCCATGGATTTTTTAACAGCTCTTCAGGGGCCCACCCAATTACAAATCGAACAATTAAAAGCCGTCGGCGATAAAAGCCTGTTGGTCTGCGGGCTCTTTCCAGGTTTGGCTACACGACGCCATGTCTCTATCGATTATTACAGCCAGATGGGGAAAGCAGCTTATTTGACTGTCAGCGAATTGCAAGAACGCACCACAGCTGAATTGTATTTGCAATTGAGCCAACATTTTCCGAATTTACAAAAAATCCTCCAAGCAATGCGTGGCAGTTTTTATCAATTTTCGCAAGCGGAACCCAATTCAGCCTGGCTTGATTCGGATGAGACGCGAGCGCATTAGGCCTTGCTTTAGGGTCTCCAGATCTACTGGAGATCCTTTATACTTTGTATACTGTCGCAATGATCGCACAATGATCGCTTAACCCATCTCTCACTTCGACGCTAGAAGCACGGTACCCAGACGTTGTAAATACCCCGTCCACTACAATCCCTAAATCACCCGCTCGGTGCCATTGTTTATCAATAGTAGTCGTCACATAGGATGGCATATTATCCCGATATTTTGTTGCAATGGTATCAAAAATTTCTTTACCCCGTGGGGCATTAAAATCACCACACAAAATAAATTCCGGCACCCGATCAAGATAGGCAAACAATTTCGGTAAATCTTGTCTTTGCATTTCATTGACCTCCGCATTGGGCGTCCAGGTAAAATGGGTATTAAGCAATAGATACGTTTGATTTTCTTTGCACACTTCAACCATCGTGACAACTCGCGCCATTTTGTCTGGATCATTTTTTGTCATCCGGATAGGATTTAGGTTATTCCCTCGATAAAAAACATGATTTTGATTTAAGATGGGTAGTTTGGTGAGTGTTAATAACCCTATAAAAGATTCCACCTTTTCTAGGTCGATAATATTTTGAATGGTATAGATGCCCGTCATGCCAGTCACTTCTTCTAAAAACGCTTTGTCCTTACCCAACACTTCTTGGAATAAAATGACATCGGGCTGCTCCTCATTAATAAAAGGCAAGATACGCTCAAAATGGGCATCCATTTCAATATTTAAAGAAATAATTTTTAACGTCAGCTGTTGCATAAGAAGACCTAAAATTCATCCATAAACAGATTTATTGTCACGCGCCCAAAATGACGTCCCAGGGGTAAGTTACGAATATTCTCACCCCATTGATTCATTTACGAAACAACAACGCCACATCGATCGCATCAAAAGTATAATTCAAACTACAAAACTCACAACGAATATCGACTTGCCCTTTTTCTTGCACCAAATCCTGCGCTTCTTTTTCACCCAACAACCCAATGACTTGTTGCATTTTTTCATGCGAACAACGACATTTGAATTGAATAAGACGCTCGGGATACAAACGCAACTCTGTTTCATGATAGAGCCGATGTAACAACGTTGCATTATCCAAAGTTAATAATTCTTCGGCAGTAATGGTCGCCCCAATCTGCACCGCATATTCCCAAAAATGCTCACGTTGTAAACTGCTTTGGCCTGGCATCAACTGTAATAAGATTCCAGCCGCGCTTTGCTCGTTGATGGCAAACCATACTTTGCTTGGCAATTGTTCTGATTGGGAAAAATAGTGCATGAGATTGTCGCTCATGGCAGTCGAAATCAATGGTACGACGCTTTGGTAAGTTTGCGTTTGCTGATGAGGGGTCAAATTGATAACCAGATTACCTTGCATAAATGCTTCGGTATACGCTTCATCTGTCAGATTCTCAGAAAAATTAGCAAAGCCACGCATTTGTAATAAATGGTCGCATTGAATCAACATCAACGGGAACCGTTTATCCCCTTGAAATTGCACGCTCACCTCTCCCTCAAATTTAATACCTCCGACTAGCAACGCGCACGACATCATGGCTTCGCCGAGTAATTGCTTGATTTTAGGAGGGTAGGCACGTTGTTGCGTGATGGTTTGATAGACACTATCCAAATGGATCATTTCCCCACGGATAGCCGCATGTTCAAATAAAAACCGTTGTAAACTATTCATAAGATGCAATCACAAACAAAGAAATACAGTATATCAGAGAAGAATGTTCTGTGCAGGGCTAGGGCGAAGGAGCGCCTTTTGAAGACTACAACATCAACTTTCTTTTGTCCTCTCCCGTTGTTCAACGAAGGGTGACGGGTCAGGAGGGCTCCTGTCGCGCGCAGCTTGGGAGCACGATGGGATCCCTGCAGCGGCAGTAACCCTGAGACACAAAATCGGCTTAAGTACTCGTTTAAATTGGAGCCTCATGAGACAAAATAAAGTTGACCCGTCTACGATGGTTTAATTTTGACAAATTTTGCGCTATGATGATGAAAAATTAATACAGTCCAATGAGCGTATCAGAGCAAATCATGCATTTAATTCCAACAATACTTTGTGGCGGCGCGGGATCGCGCTTATGGCCAGTTTCGCGTGAACTGCATCCCAAACCGTTTATTCGTCTGGATGATGGACAAAGTTTATTGCAAAAAGCGTTTTTAAGAGGCGCCAACTTACCGCATGTCGCTGAAATATTGACCGTCACCAACCGCGAATTATATTTTAAAATCGAAGAAGAATTTGCCGCCATAAACCCCGCATCCCTCTCCACCACCTTTATTCTTGAACCTTTTGGTAGAAATACCGCTGCGGCCATTGCCATATCCGCGCTCCATATCCAACAAATCTATAGTAGCGATGCGCTCATGCTAGTACTCGCCGCCGATCACCTCATTGCCAACCAAACTGCGTTTCAAAGTGCTGTGAACGACGCGATGGACTTGGCATTAAAAGGTCAATTGGTCACTTTTGGGATTACACCGCATGAGCCCAATACGGGATATGGCTATATCGAAGCCAACGGCCACGAGGTTTTACGCTTTGTAGAAAAACCAACTTTAGAACTGGCAGAAACTTATTTGGCTACAGGCCGTTTTCTATGGAATTCTGGCATGTTTTTATTTACCGCAGAAACCATGCTCTCGGCCATGCAAACATTTTGTCCCGATATTCTGTCCGCAGCCAAAACCTGCTTCGAAACTTCTCGCACGGTTCAATCTGGTACGACACAGCAAATTATATTACAGGAAGAAACCTTTGGTCTGATTCAAGATAATTCGATTGACTATGCCGTGATGGAAAAAGCCAAAAAGGTATCCGTGGTTGCCTGCGACATGGGTTGGACTGATGTTGGCTCGTGGACCGTATTAGGCGACCTCGTCGCGCCCGATGCACAGGGCAACCGTATTACTGGCCAGGTTTGTTTGCATGATGTTAACAACTGCACCATCTCAAGTGATAATCGTTTAGTTGGCGTCGTCGGTTTAGACAATATTTTAATTATAGATACGCCAGATGCTTTATTGGTAGCCAGTCAAACTCGGGCTCAAGACGTCAAACACATCTATGCAAAATTAAAAAAAGAGGGTCATGATGTCCATAAAGTGCATCGGACTGTCCATCGTCCTTGGGGCACTTATACCGTTTTAGAAGAAAGTCCTAGTTTTAAAATCAAACGCATTGTGGTCAAACCGCAGGGCAGTTTAAGTTTACAAATGCATCATCATCGTTCTGAACATTGGATTGTGGTCAGTGGGACTGCAGAAGTAATCAATGGGGATAATACCTTTTTAGTTGCCACCAATGAATCCACTTATATCCCAGCAGGTCATAAACATCGCCTAAGGAATCCCGGGATGATCGATTTGGTGATGATTGAAGTGCAGTCCGGCCAATATTTAGGGGAAGATGATATTGTGCGCTTCGAAGACAATTATGGACGCACTGAAGCGATTTAAACCCTATGTTGAATGCGCCACAAAAAACGGCAGTCCGTTATATTGAAGGTCCTCTGTTGGTTTTAGCCGGGGCAGGAAGCGGCAAAACCCGAGTTATTACTGAAAAAATAGCCTATCTTATCGAACACTGCCAATATGCAGCAAACAATATTTGCGCACTAACCTTTACCAATAAAGCAGCACGTGAAATGCAACATCGATTGCATGCGCTCATTCCTGCCCCTCAACGCCGCGGTATTGTGATCACCACCTTTCATGCCTTAGGTCATATGATTTTAAAAAAGGCTGGGCAGCACTGCGGCCTCACTGCACATTTTTCTATTTTTGATGCAGAAGATTGCTTGCAAATTTTACGCTCTTTGGTTTCCGAAAATCTGGGCCAAGATCGCAAAGAACTGGAACAAGTTCAACAACAGATTTCTTTCTGGAAATCCGAACTTTTGCGGCCGGATGACGTGCCTTCGTCCGCAAATAATTTAGCCGCTAAAAATTTATACCAACATTATGAAACGACATTACGTGCGTACAATGCCGTTGATTTTGATGATTTGATTGCGCTTCCTGTATGGCTATTTCGCGAAAACCCCGAAGCATTAATCCCCTGGCAACAGAAATTCCGCCACATTTTAGTCGATGAATATCAAGACTCGAATAACAGCCAATACGTATTGCTGCGAGCCTTGGTAGGAGACAGGGCGTGTTTTACGGCAGTGGGGGATGACGACCAGTCTATTTATGCTTGGCGCGGGGCTAGGCCGGAAAATTTACAACATTTACAACGAGATTTTCCGCAATTAAATATTATCACTTTAGAACAAAACTATCGTTCTTCCGGAAAAATTTTACATTTGGCCAATCATTTGATTGCCCACAATCCCAAACCATTTCCTAAAAAACTCTGGTCAGAATATGGACCCGGCGAAGAGATACGCGTGTTGGCGTGTCGCGATGAACAGGATGAGGCGGAATTAGTGGTTGCCGATCTCATTAGTCATAAATTACGCCAAGGTCGCCCACTAGAAGATTATGCCATTCTTTATCGAGGCAATCATCAGGCTCGCTTGTTTGAAACCCTCCTTCGCGCTCAAGGAATCACTTATCATATCAGCGGAGGGCAATCCTGGTTTGCTCGGGTAGAAATCAAAGATTGCTTGGCTTATTTAAAATTGATCTGCAATGCAGCCGACGATGCCGCTTTTATTCGCGCAGTCACCACCCCAAAACGTGGCATCGGCGCGACGACTTTAAGTTCTTTGGGCGATTATGCCAAATCCCGCGGACAATCTTTATTCCAATGCGCGGATCACATCGCTTTAAGCGAATATTTACCCGAAAAACCACGTGCTATTCTAGCTCAATTCAAACAAACCATTTTACGTTGCCAACAACGACTTGAAACCGAGTCTGGAGATATGACTGTCATATTACGCGATATGTTAGACACATTCGGGTATGAAACCCATGTGTATGCAAGTAGCGACCAACCCCAACAAGCACAAAAAAAGATGGACAATGTTTGGCAACTATTGGATTGGGTCAACGCTCAGATCCAGAAAAAACCCGAATCAACGCTTTCAGACGCGCTCGCTACGATGCTGTTAATCGACCGCTTGGACAATAATGACGATACCGAGGCAAGCGGTGTCCAATTAATGACGCTCCACGCAGCCAAAGGCCTAGAATTTCCTTGTGTGTATTTGGTCGGCATGGAAGAAGGCATTCTCCCCCATAGAGTGAGTATTGAGACGGATCAAATTGAAGAAGAGCGACGTTTGGCGTACGTAGGGATTACCCGAGCCAAACAAGTCTTAACCTTGAGCTTAGCTCGCCAACGCCGCAGCGGCGGCGAAAACCAAGTCACCACGCCCAGTCGTTTTTTAGAAGAATTACCTGCCGACCATTTAGAATGGCATGGCAAAGAACATCGAGACCCCACTAAATCCAAAGCCCTGGCTCAATCTCATTTATCCACTTTGAAAAATTTGCTCATTTGATTGGATGTGTCTACATCCTTAAGATGGGTACCACCCGAGCTACCTGTCCATAGTCGATCTTGTCCTAATGGCCCCAAGTTATGAGCTCTTACTTAAACACTACGCACTCCGTTCATACCGAAGTAAAACGGGATTAATTGCAAAAACATTTTTCTTTAAGTGTATTTTATGTACTATAATTAAGTATCAACTCTTAAATCTCGGGATTTATCATGGTAAAAAAAGTCCATTTTTTCGATAGTGTATCGAGTTATCTTCCAATTGGAAGTAAAGAAAATAGACAAAATGCGAGTGCAAACCTAGCTAGTGATTGGGAACGTCTTTCCAACGAGCCCAATGTATATTTGAATGGCCAACCTTTATCTACTTTCCGCGAGTATTTTAAAAGTGATGAGGGTGTTATTGAGTTTTTTGATAAAGAATTCTATCAAAAATTGGGGCTGCCAGACGGCCAAAAACAAGCCGTCTTAACGTACCTAGCAAGTCACTTTCAGCAACAAGGTTTTATGTATCCGGTTTCGAACACGCTAACTTATACTTTAATGGAAGCAGGCAAAAATGATGGCTATGGACTGACCCCAGATGACAAGACAAGCGTCAAACACATGAACATCACCGTCAGTTCAGAAGGACTTACGATTCAAGAATTGGTTGAAGTAAAGCAAGTTACCTGCACCCTAGGCAAAGCGTACAAAGAATTGAAACCTGACCCTGACACTGACACTACAGCAGCAAAACCTTATGTCATCAAAGCAGAAGGAACACTCCATTTTAATTTTAAGGGCGATGCGTCTGATCCAGTCATCACCGTCAAAAGCAATAAAATCAGTGTGGGCCGCGCTGATCTCGAGCCCGTACTAAGACCGATTGATTTCATCACTAAGATCATGAATTTTATCGCCCAAATATGTGGTTTTAATAAAGTCGAAGTTGAGGATGATGAGTCTCAAAACAAACCCTCAATGTAAAACCTCTATCCTCACATAGCCCTCTTCGGCGCGCAGCAATCATCTCTGAGCGATGCGGAAGATTCATACATACTCGATTTAAATAAAAATAAATTGAAATCGGCCCCTTTGCGATACGCCGGTATCACTGGTGCAGGCTTTTCTGGCTGGAGACCCTGTATTTTTTCGTAGCGTTTTTGAACATTATCAACATCGCGACGCGCAACATTGCGATACTTATTATCCCATTGTGCAGCACGTTGCAAAATCGGTTCGAAGACAAACTTAAGCAGGCGCATCGGTAAATTTTTATCATGATTATGATCATCAGTTTTTTGCGCACGCTCTTTGAGTAAATCGACCGTGTCAATATCATCCACATGCGCACGACCCCAAATCCAGTCCCAATCTTCAACACATTCAAACCAGAAATTAAGCCAAAAAGAGAGCCACACATGTCCTTCGATTTGGTCCGACGTCGCACCAGCACTCACCAAATGACCAATAAAGATAAAGTTGCGCAGAGGCTCAAAAAACAGCCGATACATAATCCGATAGGGGTTTTTCTTTTGCATATCGGTTTCAAGCGCAAATTCAGCTGCGGTGATACCCAAAAAATCGGGAACCCAATGTTGCCACATCCTCTCGGATAACCACTCTGAAGCCTCGGCCCACGTATGCGGCAACCGCCCTGTTGGAGCACGCCAATTTCGCGGATTAAGCGCGTTGATTGCCCGATCCAGACTCGGATTCGCTTCTAATCCTTCCAACGTGTTGGAAACGCTTTGGAAACTAAATGGCAGTACCGAAATACCAATTAAAATCGGAATAATAATATTTAACAAAACATTGGGAATAACACTGATCCAAGTAAACAAAGGTTTGGTTTTGTGAAACACCGTCAGCCAAGTCCCTGCTGTACACATCGTAAGAAAAATTGTAACCAAAAATAACACTAGGCTCAGACTTAGTATCAGGACTCTTTTGAAAGTCATCTCTTGTGTGGAGATCGCTCTTATTCTATCAATAAATTTTTTGGCAGGATTATCCAGCAAAATATCCGTCAACGAATTGTATATCAACAACCCATAAGCCGCACCGGCTATCAGAGCCAAAGGTCCAATCACAGGAGGAAACAAACTGAGAGGAAGGATCATCAACCAAGGAATCACCGCCACCGCTTCCATAATGAGATAAGTGGTCCCGATACCCATGATCAGACCAGAAAAGGCAGCGATCACAAACGCAATGCGGGAATTAATCGTATGCTTCGTGAGACGCTTTTCCCAGTCCGCTTTATCCGGTGCGATCCATTCGATTAATTTATTTCGATGATACTCATACGTTTTTTCACCAAGCATCGCGACTAATGCTAACTTTGTACGCTCACGATCTTCTTTTGCTGTTCTATCCGAAATATGTTGTTCGAGCCGACTTATCCGTCTGCTCACCGTAGCCTGCAGAAGATCATCTAATTCTGTACGCATCAACTCAATCGACTTATCAAGCTCCTTATTCTCCTTATACCCGTCTTTATTTTCCGCGCTTCTAACTTCCCTCGCATCACAAAGCATCGGCTCAAGCACGCTCTTCCTTTCATTCCTGCGATGCGCTTCCTCTTCTGAAAAGACTATTAATTGGCTGCGCGCAAACTTAAGCTGCTGCTCAAGCTCCTCAATCGTTTGAACACTTAGACTAGTAGCTTCCTCTGATGACAAATTGTCTTCTATAGCCACTTTGAGTTCCAACAAAGCGGGTGTCCTGAGTTCTTTGTTGAAAGTGCTAGAATTGAATGCCGAAAAGTACGTCTTGGATCTGGATTTGGATTTGGCTACTACCGCATCTGCTGCAACAGTCATGGTTTCTAAATCCAGACTATATTTTTTACCCGTATTCCATAAATCAAAAGGAATGTGAGCGGCTGTCTCATCTCTTGACACATCATGGAACAAATACTCGCTCATATCCTCTGATAGTTTCGTCAAATGAAGGTTCATATTCTTCAAGTCATTTTGACTGGCTTCATTTTCGACCTGAGTGTGCAAATAACAATTCAATTTGCGCAGATAACGGCATTGGGAAACATATGCATGAACCAATACGGGATACTGCTCTTGCGGTCTATCTGAAATTTGTCCATCAAAACTGCGTAAAATATTTTGAATCAGATCGTGATGTCCTGGGATTTCCATAAATTGTTCTTTTTGCGAATAATGCGCTAAAAACTTATTTTGCTCGGCATCCACCAAATCCCTTTGTTCATACTCCCCGTTAAGATTACGAAACCCTATTGCATAATGGCGGTCTTTTTTAAACACCACGACTTCATTGTGTTCACGTACCCGCCTTATATTGTCTTCAGTCGGTTCGTTCAATATAAATAAATCGCGATTTTTGTCATAGTTGACCAATTTTTCTTGCAAATATAAAGCTGATAACTGATGTTCATACGCTTTGGGATCACTGAGCTTTTCTAACGAGCTACGCATATTATCTAAATATATTTGCCCTTCAATCACAATCGCAAAAAGGAACGCTGCAAATGCCAAAGGAAGTACGGGCCAGATTGCCAACATCCCAGAAAAACTGAGCAACCCAAGAATCATACTGGCACTTATGGCCAAAACCCAGGCAGATACTTCTATAACAATGGCCCATCGATCATAGGTAGGATAAGCGCGTCGATCGAGCGTGATGGCAGATGGGCGGACCAGTTCAGAAGATAAAGAATGCATAATATATGTTCTCGTTATTTTTTGCCGTATCCTAGCGCAAATGAGAATGATTATCAATAACTTTCAAGAGCCTTGTACGTAAAACACCTAGAATGGACATTGCTTGTCCAATAATTGGACGGAAAACACTCATACATGATGAGCGGGAGCAGGGAAAGCAGGCGCTAATATTGCCTGATGATCTTTAAAGAAAGTAGCTAACGATTTTTTCACAGAGAATGATTGCTCGGGTTGTAAATTACCCGCTGGGTAAGTTTTTTCGTAATCAATCTGAGTAAAATCCGCCAGCATCTTCTGATAAAACTTTTCTTGAACATAACAGTATGCAGCGATCCCAAGCCCAAAAACCCCTGCAGCCAGTACAGGCAGCATTGCAAATTGAACCAGCACCACAATTTTAGCCCAGGATAACAAGACCCCCAGTAAATAAAGCCCCCCCATCAGCAGTACCGCCATAATGGCCAACCACAACATCCCTTTTTTTGTGTCAGCCCAATCTTGAGCAATCTTGTTTAAAATCGGCTCAAATTTTGCTAAAAACTCCATCACCAAGCGCAGATTAATGTGCCGCCATGTTCTATCTTTGGGAACATTAACAAGCAAAGTTTCCATCCATTCTCGTTCTCGCTCCGCCCTATAAATATGATCTGTAGGGAGACTGACTAATTTGTCCATCAAGCTTTTATACGCTTTTTGTCGATTTTGTCCTGCCTCCGTCCTATTGTTAAAATCTATCGCAATTGGAGTAAACGTGGGCGCATCTGGATTAGTAAAATTATAATGGTGTAGTACCTTTTTATATAAAACAATGGCATGCGGTGATTGCGTGTCACGTTGCGGACACCGAATATTTTCTCGATACAATCGGGCAAGCACAGGCGCCGCAGTGCCTGGATCTGTCATATTTTCACTGGCTTTTACGCCCGTCAGAGGCGATCTTGCATTACCTAACCGATAGCGAGCGTTTCCCTCATAAAACCGAGTAATGGCATCAGCCGTCAGAGCGGCATCAGTTTTTAGGCCTGTCCGCATGGACACTGCGGCTTCATGATCGATATGAATAAGGTCATAATTAACCATAAACGAACGAACAATGCGTTCTTTTTCTTTGGTATCTACTGAAGGAAAAAAATTTGGGATATGTTCGCGGGTTTTGCCCAATACTGCGACCAAAGCATCTAGGTAAAAACGCTGACCGACATGAGGCGTAAGATTGGCTCGTTCATAAACCAACCGCCGCATCTCTGATAGAAGCGCAACCATCATGTTTGAATAAGGATCTTCTGCTTTCGCAAACAACTTTTTTTATCCAAAAAAAACATAAATTGTGCAACATAATATCTTTTTTTTGGTATTCTGTCAATAATAAACACACAAAAACCCTGTAAAGCCGTATGGATACAACACAAATCTCGATTCTCGTGAAACGTCAGATTTGAGCGCATCTTTTCGTTCAAGATGCACCCAAATCTGACGTTTACTTGAGCGGTTCTAGATAGTTTCTGCGGCTACTTCAGTTGACTGCGCATTGCTAGCGCCATAACGATATAACTCAAACCATTGAGCATCAACTCTATAGAAATAAACATGCCGATCACCCACAAGCTAGACAGAGGCCATTGCATTAAAATGACGCCCCCAAGGATGATGGCCGCCAAACTGGCAATCAAAGTAAACACCCATCCTTTTGTGCCATGCAACGAAATCGACATCACCAAGCGTATGAGCCCAATGACCACAAGCGTCCAACCAATCAGTGCAGTGATGACGGTAGAAGCCAACACCGGATCCCAAATGATAAAACAACCCCCGATGAAATACATGATTGCAATCAGACCATGCCAAACTGCTGGAGCCCATTGTCTGCTTTTAAAACCATCAACGAACTGTAAAACACCCGCTATCAAAAACATAAATCCAATAAACACAATGCTAATTAACGTGACCCCTACCACTGAGCCCAATCCCAAAAATCCAAAAACAACAAACAATACGCCTAATCCCAATAACCAAGACCAATTACGCGCCGTTGTCGGGACTGCTTTTTTTCTCTTTGCAGGTGCTTTTGCTACTCTGGCCATCATAGTCTCCTTGAGATGTGCGGTTACCCTCATTATTGATGTTAGCTGCAATATGCGAAATTGCAAATAACCTCTACAGAGGCATGACCGTCAGGGAGGGAGTGGCTAGGGTCACACAGCCTTCACTGGCGCATCGGTAACATCTGTCGCGATGGTTTCCAGAGATCTTTGACGACGCAATAGGAGCCGACTGCCTAAAACATTGATGCCCAATCCGCAAATGATCAACCATGCAGATAAGAGCTTCCAATGTTGGATGGGTTCACCCAGTGCCATATGCGAAAATATGATTCCAAAAACGGGCACCAATAAAGTAAACGGAATCACGGCTGCAATCGAATATTGCCGCAGCAATTGATTCCAGGCACCATATCCTATCCAAGTTGAAATATACACGGTAAAGCACAATGCACCCACGGTGGTCCAAGAGACGTGGGTTAAACTTTGAGCGATCACAGTGGGGCCTTCCATATACAAACTCAGCGGAATCAATAACGGCAAAGAGAAGAGACTTCCCCAAGCAACCACAGAGTATGAATTCACATGCGCCAATTTACGCGAAAACAAATTACCGCCACCCATTGCCGCCGCCGCGCCAATGATTAAAGCAAAGCCCACCCAGCTTGCAGCATCGGTATAATTGACCCACACTACGCCCAAACCAGCAAAAGAAACCACCGAACCAATCAATTGCAAAGGACTGGGTATTTCATCTAAAAAAATGGCTGCCATAAATAAACTAAAAAATACTTGCGATTGGAATACCAACGACGTCAAACCAGGCGGCATCCCTGCATACATGCCCGCAAACAGCAAAGCAAATTGAACACCAAACATCAACAGCCCATACCCCATAATCAATTTAAAACTCACATTGGGCTTAGGCAGAAAGAATATCGCTGGAAAACAAGAAAAGAAAAAACGCAGTGCGCACAGCAGATAAGGCGGCAAATCGACCAGTGCCATCGAAATAAAAATAAAATTACAACCCCAGATCGCAGCGGTCATAATTGCCAAGAAAATATGCTTTGCACTCATTTTCTACTGCCCTTCATGATTTATAGTAACTATACTATAGACGAGTATACCATAATTTGTGCAAAAAGTTGCTATGGGAACAGGGCTGATCGAGGACACGTTGCGAGCATTAGCGAAGCAATCCAGTGAGCTTAGGCATTGGTATCAGTCACTGGATCACTTTGCTCGCAAAGACGGAGATGAGATTGTTGATTTATGAGCTGCTGACACAGCTAAATCTATGATTTTTTTGGATTGCTCCACATTATCAGAAATCTGACTAATATCTTGGGTGAGCGTCATAAAAAATTGTGAGCAAAATTCAGCTTGCGCGGGTTGTGGCTGGTGCAAAGCCGAAACATGGACAAAAATGTAATGCAGCAGCTCCTTATTAATCGTAATTTTATTGGCTTGCCCATGCGTCTGGCCATGGCAGTCTCCAAATAATAACCAACCAGGCGAGACCTCTAGATGCGCTGCAATTTCCATTAATTTTGGTGATTCTGGAATGGCTTGACCACGCAAATACTTACGGCAAATTTGCAAAGAATGCCCAGTTAAATCTGCAAATTTCTGGACATGCACCCCGGAAGGACTCCGCGACGAATGGTAGCCTTTTGCCAATAGCGCATCGCGCAATCTGACCGCGAATTTTTGATTTAAATCAGATTTTTCTAATTTAAGCATGATAAACATCTCACAAATGAGATTCAGAGTGTAATCAATGATTTCATTTAGCGCAACAAGGAAACTCTTCGTTTCGATTGGAAATAAACAATTGACATTATTTGTCTTGCCGTTAAACTCTATTTCTGAAAACCAAGGCATCTTGGTTTTCAAGTTAGTCCAACAAGGAATGATTTGTTGAGTTTGGAGTGCTCCGCAAATCACAAGGAAGCAGTGGTAACCATAGCTGTAAACCTCGCCACGGGCTGGAATCAATCTCCCTGATGATACCAGCCTTTCTAAATTACGCCCCTATTTAAGTCGGATTAACTGTTCAAATATCAGGCACAAGATGCGTTTGCTCTGCTATTCCTACAAATCCATTGACGTTAAGATCCAAACCATACTATACTTCCCGCCTTTCGCTCATAGGCACGTAGCTCAGTGGTAGAGCACCACCTTGACATGGTGGTGGTCGGTGGTTCGATCCCACTCGTGCCTACCAAATTCATGTAAGACATCACAATCATGCCAAACATCAGACTCCCTAACGGCCAAGAAAAAAAATTTGAGAATGCAGTCACTGCCTTTGATGTCGCGCAAGCGATTAGCCCTAGTTTAGCGAAATCGGCATTGGCAGCCAAAGTTGATGGGCGTTTGGTTGATCTCAGTCATACCTTGACCCACGATTGTGATTTGGTCATCATCACGGCGAAAGATCAGGAAGAAAGTTTAGAGGTAATTCGACATTCTACCGCCCATTTGTTAGCCCAAGCGGTCAAATTACTCTTTCCTCAAGCGCAAGTAACGATAGGCCCAGTAATTGAAGATGGCTTTTATTATGATTTTGCATTTGAACGTCCTTTTACACCCGAAGATTTGATCACAATAGAAGAAAAAATGACGGAATTGGCGCGAGCCAATACCCCTATCACACGGCGTGAATTATCACGCAATGATGCGATTGCTTATTTTACCGGGCTGGGTGAATCTTACAAAGGACAAATCATTCGAGATTTACCCGATACTGAAGTGTTGTCTTTGTATCGACAGGGTGAGTTCGAAGATCTCTGCCGGGGCCCGCATGTACCCTCAACTGGAAAATTAAAAGCATTCAAACTAACCAAGCTGGCCGGCGCTTATTGGCGCGGTGATGCAAAAAATGAGATGCTGCAACGTATTTACGGCACTGCTTGGCATGATAAAGCCGATTTAGCGGCTTATTTGCACCGCATAGAAGAGGCAGAAAAGCGGGATCATCGCAAATTGGGCAAAGCATTGGCGTTATTTCATTTCCAAGATCTAGCCCCAGGCATGGTCTTTTGGCACCCCAATGGCTGGATAATTTACCAGCAAATCGAACAATACATACGTGAAAAACTAGCGGTTGCCGATTATCAAGAAGTAAAAACACCGCAATTAGTCGATAAAATTCTTTGGGAAAAATCAGGCCATTGGGAAAATTTCCGCGAACAGATGTTTATTACGGAAACCGAAAATCGTCAATACGCGGTCAAGCCGATGAATTGCCCTTGTCATGTGCAAATTTTTAATCAAGGCATGAAAAGCTATCGGGATCTTCCCTTGCGTATGGCAGAGTTTGGGTCTTGTCATCGCAGTGAACCGTCCGGAGCTCTTCATGGTCTCATGCGGGTACGCGGATTTACTCAAGATGATGCACATATTTTCTGTACCAAAGAACAAATTCAAACCGAAGTACGCCAAATTTTAGATTTGGTGCAATCCATCTATGCGGATTTTGGGTTTGATACCATCACTTATCGTTTGGCTCGCCGTCCAGAATCACGTGTGGGTTCGGATGAAATCTGGGATAATGCGGAACTGGCATTGCAAAATGCAATGGATGCCAAACAAATTACTTGGATTGATGCGCCAGGCGAAGGCGCCTTTTACGGTCCTAAAATAGAATGTTCGTTAGCAGATTGTTTAGGTAGAATTTGGCAATGTGGTACCATTCAAATTGATTTTTCTACCCCGAATCGACTAGGTGCATTATACGTCGCAGAAGATGGTAGCAAACAGCATCCCGTCATGATTCATCGCGCAATTTTGGGCAGTTTCGAACGCTTTATTGGCATTCTCATTGAGCATTTCGCTGGACATTTTCCGCTATGGTTAGCACCCACTCAAGTGGTCGTCCTCACTATCAGTGAAAAGCATAATGAACATGCCACAAAAGTCCAAAAAGCACTCCAAAATGCAGGCATTCGTGCGGGCATTGACTTGAGAAATGAAAAAATAGGATTTAAAATTCGAGAGCATACGCTCTTAAAAGTGCCTTATATGCTGATTATTGGTGACAAAGAAGTTGACCAAAATCAAGCTACCTGGCGCACTCGAGCGGGTGTTGATTTAGGAATGGTGACTATCGAATCAGTTTGTGATAGGATGCGTCAGGAAATTTTATCGAAATCGATAAATATAAACGGAGGGTTGAGCTATTAGTGCATCAGCTAAGCGTGATAGTGATCGCGCACGAATTAATGAACAAATTACTGTGCCTGAGGTGCGTTTAATTGATGTAGACGGCAATCAAGCCGGAATAGTATCTACCCGTGAAGCACTGCGTGCTGCCGAGGAAAGCGGCTGTGATTTGGTGGAAATATCGCCAACCGCCAAGCCACCAGTGTGCCGTATCATGGATTATGGCAAATTTCTCTTTGAAGTGAGTAAGAAGCAAGCTGAAGCTCGTAAAAAGCAAAAGCAAATTCAAGTCAAAGAATTAAAATTCCGTCCTACGACGGAAGATGGGGATTATCAGGTCAAGCTACGCAACCTGCTACGATTCCTGAAACATGGCGATAAAGTCAAAGTCACACTACGTTTTCGTGGTCGTGAAGTGGCGCATCAAGAATTGGGTATGAAAATTCTGGAACGCTTGCAGCAAGATACTGCAGAATTTGCAGTCGTCGAGCAGCATCCAAAGCGCGAAGGACGACAACTTTTGATGGTATTATCGCCCAAAAAGAAACAACCCTAAGCGATAAGGGGTTGTTAGAGGAGAGGGACTTAGTTCTCTCCCCTATATAACTATTTACAAATGCGGAGTTACATTGTTATGCCTAA
This sequence comes from Legionellaceae bacterium, assembly GCA_018061965.1. GTDB lineage: Bacteria > Pseudomonadota > Gammaproteobacteria > Legionellales > Legionellaceae. The sequence goes on along the minus strand of JAGOTG010000001.1, from coordinate 23,734 downwards.
ATTGAAAACTCACAGAGGTGCTGCGAAGCGCTTCCGTAAAACAGCAAATGGTAGGATTAAGCGCAAAGGCGCCAATCTAAATCACATCCTAACTAAAAAATCGACCAAACGAAAACGACACCTTCGTGTGAATGCTGGTACATTAAAATCTTGTGATGCACGCTTAGCTAAGCGTATGTTGCAGGGTAGTTAAGGAGAGTGAATTATGCCAAGAGTTAAACGTGGTGTGACGGCAAAAGCCCGTCATAAAAAAGTCTTAAAGCAAGCCAAAGGTTATTACGGTGCCCGGTCGCGTACCTACCGTATGGCCAAGCAGGCGGTTATCAAAGCAGGTCAATACGCTTATCGAGATCGCCGTCAGAAAAAACGCCAATTCAGAGCGCTTTGGATTGTGCGAATCAATGCTCAAGCACGTGAGTGTGGTATTACTTATAGCCAATTGATCAATGGCCTGAAAATAGCCGGTATTGAATTGGACAGAAAAGTAATGGCTGACATGGCTGTTCACGATAAAATAGCCTTTGCAGCGGTTGCCGAACAAGCGAAAGCAGCTTTAGCGGCTTGATCTGTTGTGAAACAAGAAATCGAGCAATTACAAGCAAGTGCTTTTACAGCCATCGAGGCAGTCAACGATTTGACTGCCTTGCAGGCCATTCGTGTCGATTTCCTTGGAAAAAAAGGCCGTCTCACAGAATTATTGAAACAAGTTGTCAATTTGTCTGCAGCTGAAAAACCTTTGATTGGTCAAGTGGTCAATCAAGTAAAACGCGATATCAATGATCGCATCGAAGCTAAATTAACAACCTTGAAAGATCAGATCTTACAAACGAAACTCCAAGCAGAAAAAATTGACGTCACATTAAACGGACGTGCCTGTGAGCTGGGCTCAAGACACCCCGTTGCGCAAATCAAACACCGTATCAACGAATATTTTAGCCGCTTAGGCTTTGATATTGTTGATGGTCCAGAAATCGAAACCGATTTTTATAATTTTACCGCCCTGAATATCCCCGATCATCATCCAGCAAGAGCGATGCATGATACGTTTTATTTTGGAGATGGCGCCTTATTACGGACCCATACCTCTTCAGTCCAAATTCGTACGATGGAACAACGCAAACCGCCTTTACGCTTGATTGCACCGGGTCGCGTGTACCGCTATGAATCTGATTTGACCCATACACCGATGTTTCACCAAGTGGAAGGCTTATTAATTGATACGCACGCCAGTTTGGCTGATTTGAAAGGGGTCTTGCACCAATTTTTTTCCGAATTGTTCGGTCGCGAATTACGCGTGCGCTTCAGACCCTCCTATTTCCCCTTTACAGAACCTTCGGCGGAAATGGATATTGAATGCACACAATGTTCTGGCAGTGGATGTAGAACCTGTAAATTTTCAGGCTGGATTGAAGTGGGTGGCTGTGGCATGGTGCATCCTAATGTATTACAAGCAGTTAATATTTCTCCCGAAACCTATCAGGGTTGGGCTTTTGGCATGGGCATAGATAGAATTACCATGCTGTATTATACCATCGACGATCTGCGTTTGATGTTTGAAAATGATGTAACCTTTTTGAATCAATTTTAAGGTCTGTGGACAATGAAGATCAGTGAAGCATGGCTACGCGAGTGGATAAACCCTCCTTTATCAACGCAAGACTTGGCAAATCAACTCACCATGGCCGGCTTGGAAGTCGAATCGCTCGCACCTGCGGCGGGTACATTTGATCAGGTGGTTGTCGCCAAAGTCGTACAGACCAAACCGCATCCTCAAGCCGATCGTCTGACACTTTGTGAAATCGATGCCGGAGATGACGTACCGTTAGCAGTCGTCTGCGGTGCCTCTAATGTCCGCCCAGGTTTGATGGTCGCTTTGGCTAAAATTGGCGCTCATTTACCCAATGGCTTGATCATCAAAGAAACAAAATTACGCGGAGAACTCTCTCAAGGCATGCTGTGCTCAGCAGAAGAATTAGGTTTGACGCCCCAATCTGAAGGCATTTTAGAGCTTGCCAACGATGCCCCCCTCGGACAAGATCTACGTAATTATTTAACTTTAGACGATCATATTTTTGATCTTGATCTCACGCCTAATCGTGCGGATTGCTTGAGTGTTTTGGGCGTCGCGCGCGATCTTGCCGCGTTAAATGATTTGTCATTAAAGACCTTAGACATTCCGAAAAATTCAGTCAACACGGATAACACGCTTGCTGTTCATTTGAATTGTCCGCAGGCTTGTCCGCGTTATGCAGGGCGCATCCTCACGGGGATTTCCTCGCATGCAACCACGCCATTGTATATGACTGAGCGCTTAAGACGCGCAGATATTCGTCCCATCCACCCTGTCGTAGATATTTTGAATTATGTCATGCTCAAAGTAGGGCAACCTATGCATGCGTTTGATCTACGTCAAATTTCAGGGGCTATACAGGTTCGCAAAGCACAAGCTGAAGAATCGTTACAATTATTAGGTGGACGAGACATTGTATTGAACGAGCGTACGGTGGTAATTGCCGATGACCACAAAGCTTTGGCTTTGGCCGGTATTATGGGCGGCGAGCATAGCGGCGTGCAAACAGAGACCACCGATATTTGGTTAGAAGCAGCCTTTTTTGAACCCAAAGCCATCGCAGGCGTGGCACGGAGTTTTGGTTTATCGACCGATGCTTCGCATCGTTTTGAACGCGGCGTAGATCCCAATTTGGGATTGGCTGCTTTAGAAATTGCTACCGCACTATTAATCGAGATCGTAGGTGGTCAAGCAGGGCCTATTGTTCAACAATCAGCGGAGCATTTTTCGGAGCAACCGATTCGCATTTCTTTCCGCCCAAGCTCAGTCCTCCGTTTATCCGGCGTGACCGTAGCCAAAGAACGTATGCAAAGTATATTACAGCATTTGGGCATGACGATTGTAGTGCAAGAAGAACTCTGGGACGTGACCATACCCACCTATCGCTTTGATCTAAGTATTGAAGCAGATTTAGTCGAAGAAATTATTCGCATCAATGGTTATGACAAAATCCCTACCCACGCCATCATATCGACGCTCCAGGCCGGAACCATTGATCCTCTTGAGCAAATGAGTTCATCCATCATGCAATTTTTGGCGCAACGCGGCTATCAAGAAACTATTTCTTACAGTTTTGTAGATCCTCAGTTCCAACAAGTGGTGTATCCCGACCTGCCTGCCAAAGCGCTGCTAAACCCCATTTCAACCGAGCTTTCAGCTATGCGAGTCGGATTATGGCCAGGCCTGCTGGCTGCGATGATGCATAATATTCACCGCCAGCATGCGGCATTAAAATTATGCGAAACCGGAAAAGTATTTTTACTGACCGGAGACTGCGTTGAAGAGAAACCAGCTTGTGCGGGCCTAATAGTTGGGACACATGGACAATACAATTGGTCTGAACCCGATGCCCAATACGATTTCTATGATATGAAAGGCGATCTTCAAGCACTGTTTGGAACCATGAAGCAAGCTGATATTCACTTCGTGCCCGATCAGCATGCTGCTTTACATCCCGGAAAAACCGCAAAAATTATGTGTGGCGAGCAACCCATCGGTTGGATCGGCGCTTTGCACCCACGCTTATTGGATACATTGGACCTAGACGCAGAAGTCATCGTATTTGAACTCATGCTCGACTCTTTGCCCCAGCATCCTTCGATTACCTATCAATCTATTTCCAAATATCCCCAGATCAGACGCGATTTGTCACTTTTATTGGATGCTCATATCAGCGCCCAAGCCATCGAAGACGTGGTTCGTGCTATCCTTGATCCGAATATTTTAAAAGATTTTTACATTTTTGACGTCTATACCGGCGGTGGATTGGCAGATGAACATAAAAAAAGTTTGGCGTTAGGTTTGTTACTCCAAAGTAATGAACGCACATTAGTTGATGATGAAATTCATGCTATGATAGCGGCCGTGGTGACCGCTTTGCAGCAGAAACTGAATGCCGTATTGCGCACATCACCAGATATGGCGTAACTCAACAAGGAACAAGGAATAGATCGTGGGCGCACTCAGTAAACTATTAATGGCCGAAGCATTGAGCAATGCATTAGGATTATCTAAATTAGATTCTAAATCTCTGGTAGAAGAGTTTTTTGAAGAAATTAAAACGATTCTCTCTTCTGGACAGCATGTAAAACTATCCGGGTTTGGCAATTTTAGATTACGCGATAAATCAGAGCGACCAGGACGTAATCCCAAAACCGGTATCGATGCGACCATATCAGCCCGTAGAGTGGTCACATTTAAAGCCGGGTTGACATTTAAGAAAAATTTGAACGAAGTACTGCCCGCAAAATGAGCTTGACAGTTTTCTAAATTGATCCGATCAGATTGTAAAAGTAGGTATCAACTTCGAGGATATAACCTAACTGTTAAATCTAATTCTGAAGCAGGAATCCACGTAGGTTAGTATAGAAGCATCGAGTTCTACCGCTAAATCATTAACAGTATCTTGTATATTAGCCATTTGTGTTTACCTCGCAAAGTTTGCCTAAATCAACTAATTTTTTAACCTGCTCGTCTGTAAGCGCGAGCGGGATAAGATAGCTCAGCAAAAAATCAATTTTTAATTGCACCATTCAAATGGATTTGTTAGCCTCAAGAGATGTGCAAAAACAGGGATTGAAATGATGCAATGTAAAACGTGGACAAAAAAACACCGACTTCATTTATTATTCTTAGCCGTAGTAACCAGCTCCGCATCACAAACTTTTGCCTACGATCTCAAGCATGCGCTAACGCATGGGCATGGTGTCTTACAATTAGGCGGGTATTGGAATACGCAAGGACATGCGCAACATATAGATATTACAGGGCTAGCCGGCGATGAATTTAGTGCGCCCACTCCGAAAACACCTGGTAGCGGGTTAGTCGGAGTGGGCTATTTTATTGATGGGAAAGATAACCCAGTGTTTAAGCCATCATTTGGTCTGAACTGGTTTTATCTTGGCCCAACCAGTAGATCGGGCACCGTTACACAAGAAAATCTATATACTAATTTGGGATATCGCTACAAAGTGACCAATTATCCGCTTTATGCCGCAGTGCAATCAACTTTTAAGACCCATTCATCCAAATATGATATGACAATGAATGCCGGCATAGGTCCCAATTTTATGACTACCAGCAAGTTCTCAGAACAATCTCTTGGTGCCAACACCATTCCTGATCAAATTTTTTCAGGCACAACTACCACTGTATTTAGTGCAACAGCAGGCATTGGTATAAAAATAAATCAAGTCTTTGGTGCATCCCCACTCGAATGTGGTTACCGCTTTTTCTATCTAGGCCAGGGTAAATTTAAGGCATTAAATGATCAGATAAACACTATTTTGAATACAGGCGAAGGCTATGCCAACGCAGTGATGTGTTCTTTTACGGTATAAGAAAAACGTAGCGACAAGCCACGTTATCCAGAGTGCGTTTTTTGCGCAAAGTATCTCCTGACAGAGGCACTGTGCTCAATCATAGAGACCCTTCACGCAAAAAAAACGCTCCATTCATAGAACCCTGTTTACAGAGCGCTCAGACTAAGAGTAAGATGCTGCAATAAGATATATAGTCTTACAATTTTTAGTTGACTAGTTAATAAAAGAAGTAGGTTGGGTCTTGGCCCAACAACAGTGCTTCGTTGGGCCAAGGCCAAATTTAAATTTATCAGTCAATTAAAAATTAATTCTCTATATCCCCCAAATTAAGCTCAACAACAAAGTGAAAGAAACATAATTAAGTTTTAATAAAACAGCCGCTCACGTAAGCGTATCAAAAACGATTTAAGGATGAATCATGATAAGACGCGTAATAAATACTGTAATGCTAGCTTTGATATTTTGCCAAAGTGCTTTTGCAGCTGGTTCATTGTTTGCAATTCAAGAATCCGGTGCCGCTCTTGAAGCCCCTGCGACAATTACTATTTGCGCTAACATCGACGCACCTGCATCATGTCAAAGATATATCGTAAGACATACTACTTTAAGTATACTGACCACTACCGGCCGAAGCTACGCACGTTCTGGTATCAAAATGGATACCAGCACATTTAAAGTACTCAACGCATATTGCTCCACTACTGCTAACGGTTATTGTTCACTGCCACTGAATAATCACACTCCAACCGAGATACCGATCACAACGGTCGGAGTTAGATTACACGCAACCCCCGCTGCACATACCGAAGTTGATGTAACTTATACACAACAGAATATTGCCACGGGTGGCATTGAGCCATACACCTACAGCGTAGTCGACGGAACGCTCCCGGCAGGCACCACCTTACAAGCCAATGGGACTGTCTCTGGAACACCCACCACTCACGGCGCATTTTCTTATACCATTCAAGTAGCAGGAGCCCTCGGCACAACAGACACCGCATTAACCTCTGGCACAATAGCCCGTCGGTTAGTCATAACCCACACCGCATCTGCAGACAATCAGGTGGGTATCACCTATCTGCAAACCAACGTAGCCAGTGGCGGCACAGCTCCTTACACCTACAGTGTGGCATCCGGTGAGATTCCCGCAGGAACTAATTTGGATACTACAACTGGCACAGTCTCAGGCACCCCTACCACCGCAGCCGCTTATAGTTATACCATCAATGTAGTAGACAGTGACGGGGGCAGTAAAACAACACCAGCGATTACTGGAACAATATCCGGCAGAGTAGGATTAAATGCCACCCCCTCCACCTATACCGAAGTGAATGTTCTCTATTCACAAGCGAACGTAGCCACCAACGGGACTGCGCCATTCCATTATACTCTCGACTCAGGCCTTCTTCCTGCAGGGACGAGTCTCGATCCTGATACAGGCACTGTTTCTGGCCCACCACAGGTTACAGCTTCAGGCCCTTTTTCATATAGGATCAAAGTTACAGACGATGATGGGGCCATGGCAACCGCTACAACCAGTGGAACGATAAATGCAGCGCTAAGCACCACGAATCCATCTGCTGTAATTGCTGATGCCGGACAAACAGCTTCTTTCTCTGCAGTAGCATCTGATGGGACTGCTCCGTATTCGTATCAATGGCAGGTGAAGCCGAACGGCAACACCTCATTTTTAAATATAACCGGTGCAAACTCCTCTTCCTATACTACTAACACGCTGAATACCAGTAACAATAACGATCAATACAGACTCAAAGTAACCGACGCTGGATCTGCTACAGCGACTAGTACTGCTGCTACTTTAACCGTCCACACTGCACTTGCTTCATCCCCAACTCCTGTAAGCCCTGTCGCTGATGCAGGACAAACAATAGCTTTCGGCGCAGGCGTCACGGGGGGTAGTAATTCATTTACCTATCAATGGCAGGTCAGTACCAATGGAGGCACTTCATTTGCTGATGTCACCACCGGCTCTGGTGGTCAAACTGCTACCTATACCACGGCCACATTAACTACAACTAATAATAACGACCAATATCAAGTCATCGTTACCGATACCGGTACATCAACTCATCGGGTTGTAACCAGCGCAGCTCGGACTTTAACCGTCAATACAGCGCTTGCTTCAGCACCAACTCCTGCAAGCCCTGTCGCTGATGCGGGACAGACAATAGCTTTCGACGCAGGCGTCACGGGGGGTAGTGGTACATTTACCTATCAATGGCAATACAAGCCTAGCGGTGGATCGTTCTCAGATATATCTGGAGCAGTATCGGCTTCTTATACCACTGCCGCATTAACTACTGCTAATAGTGGCGACCAATATAAAGTCATCGTTACCGATACCGGCACATCAGTTGCTACCTCTGTAACCAGCGCAGCTCGGACTTTAACCGTCAATACAGCGCTTGCTTCAGCACCAACTCCTGCAAGCCCTGTCGCTGATGCGGGACAGACAATAGCTTTCGACGCAGGCGTCACGGGGGGTAGTGGT
>JAGOTG010000001.1:0-15728 GCA_018061965.1 Legionellaceae bacterium | reverse complement strand
TACCACTGCCGCATTAACTACTGCTAATAGTGGCGACCAATATAAAGTCATCGTTACCGATACCGGCACATCAGTTGCTACCTCTGTAACCAGCGCAGCTCGGACTTTAACCGTCAATACAGCGCTTAACATCACAACCCAGCCATCAACTCAAGCAATTACTCTTGCCGGAGGCAGTCCCACAGCTACATTCACTGTCGTGGCTGCTGATGGAAGTCCAGCCTACAGCTACCAATGGCAGTTCCAATCTCAGGGGGTTGGTCCATTTGTTAATGTTGGAACTAACGCGGCATCATATACCACAGCTGGATTGACCCTGGGAAATAATAATGATGTTTATCAAGTTATCGTAACCGATTCGGCAACTGTTCCTACCTCGGTAACTAGTAATACTGCAACTTTGAACGTTACGGCGCTAAGAGCCACCTCTCCAGGTCAGGATTTTAGCAACGGAGCCATGAGCAGCAAAGCATGGGATAGCGCTGCAATCAGCCCCGATCAATTAACGGCTATATCTTGCCCGAGTACATCGTTCTGTATGGCAGTAGACACAGATGGCACGGCGTTTCGTTATGATGGCCTAAACTGGACCAGTGCCGATAAGATCGATACGGGGCATTCATTTAAGTCCGTCTCTTGCGCAAGCTCAGATCATTGCATAGCTGTAGACAACAGTGGATATGCCTTCCTCTATAACGGTACTTGGAGCACAGGAGCTCAGTTCGATACGAGTGGAGAGCCGGTTTCTGTATCCTGTCCTAATTCGTCATTCTGTATGGTGATAGATAATAATGCGAATGCTTTCGCTTATAACGGGGCCACTTGGAGCAGTGCCGAATCAGTAGGAATTGCTTCTGATTTAACCGCTGTTTCGTGTACCAGTGATACGGAGTGTGTCGCTGTCGATGCCCAAGGCAATAGCAGCCGCTACGACGGCACAGTATGGACAGCTTATAGTGCCAATCCTATCAGTTCATATGGCCTAAACGCGGTTTCTTGTACACCTAATAGTGGTTCATTTTGCATGGCTGTTGATAGTGCTGGGAACGCATTTGGTTATAACGGAACTACTTGGTCTCACCAATATGATGATGGCGCAATCGACTCCGACTCATTAAACTCAGTCTCTTGTCTAGGAACGGCTTTTTGTATGGTCGTAGACAGCAACGGCGGTGCTTTACGGTACAATGGCGTCACTTGGAGTGCTGTGTCTGATATTGATGGGACACACTCAATTTCTTCGCTTTCTTGCCCAACTGCTGCATTCTGTATGGGCGTGGATAAGGCCGGAAACGCCTGGAAATATCTTGCGAGCGCTGCAAATATAGCACAAGCTAATTCCGGGGATGATGACGCCGCTGAGAAGACGCCTGTAGCACAGACTTTCTCTGTAAAAGCTAGAGATAATACTGCAGCGACTTATAAGATTACTGGATTGAAGCAACCCGAAGGTGTGCATATTGATACCAACAATAACCTTTGGATTGCAGACGAAGTGGGTGCAAAAGTGTATCGATTGCCCGCCAGTGCCAATGGTGAGCTCAGTGATAACACGCCTGCTTTGGTCAGTATTACAAATTCGGCCAGTATGAGTCCTACATCCGTTGTAACGGATGCTGAGGGCAATATTTATGTTGCAGATCGCGATAATGCTATCTTCATATATCCAGCCGCCACCTATCAAACACCAGGCAACTATTCGGATGCTGTTCCAAGCAGAACCATTGCTGGAGAGGATACCGGACTGAATACACCCCTGGCCTTAGCCCTAGATAGTCAGCATAACATTTGGGTCGCTAACCAAAATGGCAACTCTATTGAGCAATTTGCAGCGGGTACTGACGGAGACAGTAACAGTATAAAACCAACGGTAACGATATCCGGTGCCAAAACATTGCTGGAAGAACCAAATGGTATCTTCATGGATACAATGGGCAATATCTGGGTAACCAATGCCAAGGTGAATAAGATCTATGTTTTTGCAGCTGGGACTGAAGGCAATGCGGCGCCTACGTGTGTCATCACTAATGAGGCTATTAACAACCCTGTAGGAATTTCTTTAGATTCTCAAGGAAATATATACCAGGCAAATGATGTGGAATCGGGTGGCGCCATTAATATTTTTGAACCCGTATCCGCAAATTGTGGTACCACTACTGTGTCGCCAATGAGGCACATTGCTGGAGTGAGCACTTCTATTGGTAAATCACTAGGTCTTTCAATTGGGTATGTATTCTAAATACATTACCAGTAATAACCGGGAGCACATTTGCGCAAGGTACTATGAGCAAATGGGCTCCATTTCACGCGCGAATTACACAGCGATATTTATAAGCATTTGATCCATGAATAAAAAAAAAATTAAAAAACCTTTAAGCAAACATAAAGCAACTGCAGCAGCACCTACTCTACGACCCGAAAAAAAATCAGTGTATTTTTACCTCTTCGCGTTATGCGTGATAACGGTTTTTATTTACAGTAACTCTCTTGAAAACGCGATCTTAAATTTTGATGACAATGATTATTTCGCTTACCCAGAAATAACCCAATTATCTTGGCATAATCTGAAACTTTATTTCTCGAAATACTATCTCATTATGTATCAGCCATTGCCGGTGCTGACGCTTGCGGTCAATTACTATTTTTCTCAAATCGAAACCCTTCCCTTACATGTGTTTAATCTTATTTTTCATCTACTCAATATGCTGCTGGTTTATACGTTTATTTACAAATTATCTCTAAATCGCTTGGTCGCACTGATTACTACAACGTTATTTGCCATACACCCCATGAATGTAGAGGCGGTTACTTGGATTTCGGCACGCAGTAGTGGCCTCTATACATGCTTCTATATTCTGGCAATCATATTTTATTTAAACTATATCAGTTTAGCCCAAAGAAAATATCTCCTTTTTTCAGCACTTGCGTTTATTTTTTCGCTCTTTTCCAAAGCACAAGCTGTTACGTTACCCCTGGTTCTGCTAGTTATAGACTATTACTGTTCAAGAATAAATAGAGCAACGCTACCCGCAATTTTACTTGAAAAAGCCCCGTTTTTTATCTTGTCTTGCCTATTTGGGGTTATTACTATTTTGGACAAAGATACCCTAAATAATATTACCAATGGCATGCTGATTTCCTACAGTTTTCCTGAAACCATTTGTTTGATCTGCTATTCATTTATTTTTTATATATACAAACTTTTTGTTCCATTGAATTTATGTGCCATCTACGTGTATCCTCCAAAAATAAACGGCGCCCTACCTTCGATCTATTATTGGTCTCCGCTTATCTTATTAGCGTTGATAGGCTTGATTTGGCCTGTAGCTAAAAAGAGAAAATATGTTTTATTTGGTATATTGCTTTTTTTAGTCACTATTTCAATCAATATTCAACTCATACCCTCAAGACTGTTCATCGTTGCCGACCGATATGGTTATTTTCCATATATTGGCATTTTCTTTATTATGGGTATGTTTTGCAATGAGGTCGTAGAGAAGAAAATCCAGATCAATAGACATTTGAAGCAAATACTATGGGGTATATTGCTACTTTATTTTTTTATTTTTACAGGGCTTACCATACATAGAAATACGATCTGGAAAGATAACATTAGCTTTATGACAGATATCATCAATAAAAACCCGGTAGTACCTTACCTCTCCCGAGCTTATGGTACAAGAGCGAATGCTTTAAAAGACAATAATCAGTTAAGCAAGGCTCTAGCGGATTATAAAAAAGCAATTGAAATCAATCCTTCTGAGACGATCGCTTATTTAAATCGTGCACTGCTTTATATAAAAACGAATCAATATCCTGATGCCATCAACGATTTGAACACCGCTATCAAATTGCAGCCCAATGCAGCCATTATGTATTCCAAGCGTGGTCTTGCAAAGTATGCATTGCAAGACAGTCAGGGCGCCTTGCGCGATATCAATCAAGCAATACAATTAAACCCTAATATCGGAGAAGCATACAATCTGCGAGCCATCCTTCGATTCTCTATGAATGACTATACAGGATCAGAAAAGGATTTTGACCAGGCCATTATACTCAATCCATCCGACTCCGAACTCTATAAAAATAGGGGGATTATGTCTTTAAAAATGCAAGATCTCGAAGCCGCTTGTCAGGATTTATCAACAGCTTCGCATATGGGAAACGTCTCTGTTAGACAGATGCTAGACCAATTTTGTAAAACGACTTAAACGCATCCGAGCTAACCCAAGGTTTTCCGAGTGGAGCACGCCATAACATGACAACATGAACTATTCTAAACTAACCCTAGCGCACGTTATCGCGCGATTAGCCCTATTTATTTCTTTTTCAATCCATGCCGCAGAACCTCTTAATCTGAGACATGTATCCTTTGCGAATTTACAAAATAAACACTCGCTTAGTTTACCCCAATATCCCGTCCCTCTGTTATCATCACAAGATTTTTCATATTTGGAACAGCACTATGATGCACAGCAGACGGATCATATTCGCATGCAACAACGGTATAAGGGATTTCCGGTGTTTGGTGGCTATGCGGTACTTCATAGGAAACATCTGCCAGGCACTGCGTCGTCCGTACACATGAATGGTAATATTTACCGAAAACTACTCGAAGATTTAGGCAGTTGCCCTCCAAAATTTGTGGCCAACGCAAGCCAACAATTACAAAATTTTAGTCAGTCATTCCCGCCAGATCAAATCCGGGATCAATCCATTCAAGCGATGGTATTTGTCGATGAGAAAAATAAAGCGCATTGGGCCTATCAAATACAACTGTATTTGCAACCTAATGATAAATTGCCCAGTCAACCCACGGTGATTATCGCAGAGAATACAGGAAAAATTTTATTGCAATGGGATGCATTGACTACTCTGCATCAAGCCGTATATGGCTTGGGTTTCGGCGGTAATCGCCATACCGTAAAATATCAATATGGCAAAGAAATGCCGTATCTTGATCTCATTCGAGATGATCAGTCAGGGCTATGTTTTTTAGAAAATGAGCATATTAAAGTGATCGATATGCATCATCGTACCCAACGCGCCAATCATCCGATGAGTTTTCTATGTCAAGAGGATAGTCCTGAACATACGTATTGGACAGGTTATGCGAGGGATGGTTATGATCAAGTTAATGGTAGCTATTCCGTGTCCAATGATGCGATGTATTTTGGATATATGATAAAAAAAATGTATCGCGAACAATATGGCGTAGAGGTTTTACAGAAAGACCATCAGTCCGCGCAACTGATATTTCGGGTCCACTTTAGTAATTACTTCGCCAATGCATTTTGGGATGGTCAACAAATGACTTTTGGCGATGGCGATGGTGAATTCTATTCTCCAGTGACTATCGGTATTATTGCCCATGAGCTATCGCATGGCTTTACCCAACAGCATTCGGGTCTGCTCTATTTTGGGCAAGCAGGCGGCATCAATGAAGCTTTTTCAGATATGGCAGCCCAAGCAGCTGAGTACTACGCCTATGGTAAAGCGTCTTGGACTGTGGGCGCAGACGTTTCGAAAAGGGATTCTGCTTTACGCTGGTTTCAGCATCCTAGTCGCGATGGCGTATCCATAGAACGCGCCATCGATTATCAAAATGGCATGGATGTGCATTACAGTAGCGGGGTTTACAACCGTCTATTTTATTTATTAGCCACTCACTCAGACTGGGATCCGCAAAAAGCATTTCATGTGATGTTAAAAGCAAATCGGGATTATTGGACACCTACTACCCATTTTGCAGAAGGCGCCTGTGGGATTTTAGCCGCTAGCCGTGATTTGGGATTTTCAGAAGACGATGTGAAAGAGGCATTAGACGAAGTAATGATTAATTATGAAGATTGTTAAGATTGGGGCATGCCAAACACATATTTAATGGACGGCAATTTGACGTCTAATAAAAAATATAATAGAAATTTTTTTCCTGTGGAACTGAAGCACTGGAGCAGTATCTCAAAATACAAGCCAGCCAAGATAGGAGGAGTAGCCGCAAACCTCCTATAGGCACAATCAAGGGGTTGGATTTATAACATAATTAATAGGTCAATGAGCCAGAATTTCTTTAAGTTGATTTAGATGATTTCGCAAGACCTTGAGTAACAGACTCAGCGGTCTCGGTATAGATAACTTACCTGTTTCATAACGATTAAATGCACTTACAGCGCCACCGAATATGGCCGCGGCTTTTTTCTGAGTTAATTTTAACTTGCTTATTTAAAAAAATTATTGTGCGCAAGGTATATCATAATTGCTTGTCTTGCATGCGCAACAGGACAGTCTTTGCTTGGATTCTGATGTTTTTTTGTTTTTCAGGATCAAACTTATCCCACGTTGCAAACATATAAGCCATCCTCTGATTTCCACGCAGTTTACTTTCATTGCGCGCTAGAAAATCCCAATAAAGCGCATTAAATGGACAGGCCATGTCACCAGTTATTTCATTGGGGCTGTATCTACATGTTTCACAATAATTACTCATGCGTTGTATGTATTTTCCACTAGCCGCATAGGGTTTGCTTGCCATGATACCCCCATCACCAAATAATGCCATGCCAAGAGTATTAGGCATTTCCACCCATTCATATGCGTCCGAGTAAACCGCAAGATACCATTCCTGCACTTGGCGAACATCCAGACCTGCAAGCAATGCGAAGTTACCTGTAATCATAAGACGCTGAATATGATGAGAGTATGCATGGTCTTTCGTATGGCGAACTGCTTCGCTGATACACACCATATTTGTTTCCTCACCCCAATAAAAATCGGGTAGCGATAATGTTGCATTAAAATAATTAAGATCTGCATAAGCTGGCATATGGTGCCAATAAATACAACGCACATATTCTCTCCAGCCAAGGATCTGTCGTATAAATCCTTCTACGGCATTAAGCGGTGCTTTATTTGCATGATATGCATTTTCTGCTTTCTGGCATATCTCCAACGGTAATAATAAGCCTGCGTTAAGATAGGAGGAAATCAGAGAATGGAACAGATAAGGCTCTCCCAACATCATTGCATCTTGATAATCGCCAAAATAAGGAAGTACCCTGTCGATAAAATGATCGAGTTCCATCAGTGCTTGTGGACGTGTAACAGCATAATTGAAGGGAGTAAGAGCACCAAAATGATGTGTAAATCGCTTTGCAACCAGTTTTAAAACTTCCTCGGTAATCTCGGATTTTTTATGAGTTAAACGTTTTGGAATAGCCATGCCAGCCTTGGGTCGCTTGCGGTTTTCTTTGTCATAATTCCACTCACCACCAACTGGTTTGCCATCTGGATCTATCAGTATCTGATATTTTTTTCGCATCTCACGATAGAAAAACTCCATGCGAAACTGCTTTTTACCCGCTGCCCATATACTAAACGCAGTGTGTTTGCATAAAAAGCGATCATCTTCTAAAATCTCAACAGGAATACTCAGTAAGCCCTCCCATTGGGCCATCATCTCAAGTACTCTCCATTCGCCTGGTTCGGTGAGAATGATTTTTTGCGGTTTGAGCTCGTTGGCTGCACGGGCGATTTCACCATTAAAACTTCCGGTATTGGCCGGATCATCTAATGTAATGTATCGAACTTTAAAACCCTGCTCTTGAAGAGCCTCGGCAAAGTGGCGCATAGCAGCAAATAAAAAAGCAATTTTCTTTGGGTGGTGTGGGACATAAGTGGCTTCGGTCATGACCTCACACAAAAAAATAACATCACTTTGTTTATCTGCATCTTTTAAGCTTGCGAGCGATTCACTAAGCTGGTCTGCAAGAATAACCCTAAGTATTGACAATTAGTTAACCCCCATTTAGCAATAACAAAGACTAGGGTCTGTTGACAATTCAGATGCCCACATCCCGCCGGCTTGTCCGCGGGATCCAGTTAGATCTTCATCAGTACAACAAGTCTTTTGGTTATGCAAAATCTCTGGATCCCGCGGACAAGCCGCGGGACGTAGGGCTTCTGGAGATCAATTGTCAACAGACTCTAGCTGAATAGTAGTATTCTTATAACAAACCCGCATAAAAAGTTAAAGTCATACAGCGTTAATCAATAAAGCATGGATCCCCGCCTGCGCGGGGATGACAAGATTATTTATGCAACAACGCCGGACAAGCCGCGGCACGTAGGCTGCAGGTGATATGCCAAGACCCTACCATTCAAGTCATAAGTTGGTGTGCGTTTCAAAAGAGTCATTGTTTATCTCAATCAACCTTATAGGTTATAACAGACTATCTAATGCACCTTGCTTACGTCACCGGCATCAGACCATACTGAGTCTCGACATCTGCAGTCGCACCCTTAAACTCTCTTAGTGCCTGATGGCTAGCAAATTCTAGGGTAAAGAATCGCGGTTGATACGCACTCTCTGTATTATAGGACGTATCTCTCACACCTGGAGTTACCCATCTTGTAATTGAGTCTAATGCTGCCCTAAACACTGCAAAAAAGTATCGGATATCACCATACATCAGGAGCTCAACGTTCGTGCCCATAACCAGATCTTTTTCTGGACTTGAAAACTTTTTACAGATTTCTTCTAAAACCTGCTTACAATAGGTAAAACTGTTTTCTGTTTTTTCCTCATAGCTAGCATAAATAAACTTGTTGATTGCAATATCGGCCAATACGATAACATTATCAGGGCCTGTCATCTGATTCTGCGGGCATCCACGAATAGCCTTTAAACTGACTTCCAACTTTTCCAACTCTTGTAACATCTCTCGAGCTACTACTTTGCGTAAAAACAAACTGGTGATAACCACTTCCTGCGATGCGCGTAATCCCGCCCTTTTCCCTTTTGGAACGACCTGGTTGACCATCAGGTCACGGCACAAATTAGCCTGATACAGAGCCTTGATAGCATCTAGAACCTTTGTTTCGAACGTTCTATACTCAGGGGGAGCGTCCTTCATAGTCGATAAGATTTTGGCGCAACACGCTTCTAGCTCAGCAAAACTCTGACTATTCGGTGCTGCAATCAATGCATTACAGGCCGCATTTAAGCCTGAGTGCTGATCAATGGAGTTTATTAGAGGTTTCAGAATATCTTTGATAGTCATAATTCACCCAAATGATATGTCCAGGCCTTATTGTAACATAAATGCTCAACTTAATCAATAAAAATGCAGATATGTGGCGCTAACGGAGTGGGGCTTGGGTGTAAGCAGGCATTTCAAGCCAACTTCAGGTCTCCTGCACCATTATTTGGGGTTTTCAAAAGACAATGTGAAAGAGGCATTAAGGGAAGTAGCGATTGATTGTAGCGATTGTTAAGATTAGATATGCAGAGCATCTCTCAGGATGGCTTGTCGAGCATAAAGGTCTTTGGGCTCAAAATTTTGCTCAAATTAAGCCCCGATCCAATGATTTTTTATGAAAATTTCTATTAAAGCTTGTGATCCGAGTTAGATTTGGTTAAAATCGCCGGTCATAGATTAAGCTACGTGGTTTGGAGTTAGGTAATGAAAACATTTAGTGCCAAAGCACATGAAGTCAAACGTGATTGGTATATCATCGATGCAAGCAATAAAACACTAGGCCGTTTGGCAGCCAAAATTGCACACCGCTTGCGTGGAAAACATAAAGCGGAATATACACCGCATGTGGATACTGGCGATTATATTGTTGTGACCAATGTGGAAACAATTAAAGTCACTGGACGTAAATTTAAAGACAAAATTTACTATAGTCATACTGGTTTTCCTGGTGGAATCAAGGAAATTACCTTTGAAAAATTGCAAGCTAAGCATCCTGAACGTGTGCTTGAGCGCGCAGTCAAAGGCATGCTTCCTAAAAATTCATTAGGGAGAGATATGTTTCGCAAACTGAAAATTTACGTCGGTAGCGAACATCCTCATGAAGCGCAACAACCTAAGCAACTTGATATTGAGGAATGAGTATGAGCGCGCAGAAAAAACAAATACAATATTATGGTACTGGCCGTCGCAAAAGCTCCTCAGCGCGGGTTTTTTTACGCCCTGGTAAAGGCAATATCATCGTCAACAGTCGTGAGCTGTCTGAATACTTTGGCCGCGAAACATCTTGCATGATCGTTCGCCAAGCTCTAGAAGCAGTCGATGCTTTGACGACTTTTGATGTTTTCGCTACAGTTGTAGGCGGTGGTATTTCTGGTCAAGCAGGTGCGATTCGCTTAGGCATTGCTCGTGCATTGGTCAAATACGACGAACTTGATTTGGTTGAAGGTGCAGAACCTGATCCACAATCATTCCGCAAAAAACTGCGCGCGCGCGGACTCTTAACTAGAGATTCACGTCGAGTCGAGCGGAAAAAAGTCGGTCTACATAAAGCACGTAGAGCTACCCAATACTCGAAACGTTAAACTTTCTGGTTACGCTTATATACTAAAATCCCCTCTATTGAGGGGATTTTTTTTAGGATACAATTAGGTAGGTTGGGCCTTGGCCCAACAGGAACACATTTGTTGGGCCAAGGCCCAACCTACCAGGCACACATGAGCGCCCTATGTCAGACATCGATACCATTGACCAAGAACGTCGCCGCGCATTAAGCTCAGGGATCCGTATTCTAGGATGTATCGGAGCTGCTTGTGCCGTAGTGCCATTTGTATCCTCGTTAAAACCCAATCAACAAACATTAGCTGCGAATAAACCCCTAGACGTCGATCTCAGCGCGCTGCAACCTGGGCAACAAATGACAGTCCAATGGCGTGGCAAACCCATTTGGATTTTGCGTCGGACTCAAGCCATGATCGCCCAATTGAAACAAAACAATCCTGAATTACGCGATCCCAACTCTCTGGTGCCGCAACAACCTGCTTTTGCGCAAAATGCTTGGCGTTCTCTCCACCCAGACTATTTAGTCTTAGTCGGTATTTGCACCCATCTTGGGTGTATCCCAGAATACCGCACTCAAGATCCGATGTTCGATGCCAATGCTGGCGGATATTACTGCCCTTGTCATGGCTCGCGCTTTGATTTATCTGGTCGTGTGTACCGCCAGGTGCCCGCCCCCATTAATTTGGAAGTACCCATCTATCGATTTATCAACGACCACACCCTACGACTTGGAGAGATAACATGACCAAGCGCTCCGGGCATCGAACATGGTGGACAGATCGATTCCCACTGATAGCAGTTTGGAAAAATTATTGCAGCGAATATAATGTTCCCAAAAATTTAAATTTTTATTATTGTTTCGGTGCTTTGGCATTACTGGTTTTAGGCAATCAATTTTTAACCGGCTTATGGCTGAGCTTCTTCTATACGCCCAACGTACAAGACGCGTTTCAATCAGTTGAAACCATCATGCGTGATGTCAATTACGGCTGGTTACTCCGTTATATGCATTCCACTGGCGCATCTGCTTTTTTCCTGGTGATCTATGTCCATCTTTTTCGTGGACTTTTGTACGGCTCCTATCAAAAACCTCGGGAATTGGTCTGGGTACTCGGTATGTGTTTGTTTTTGATCCTCCTCATAGAAAGCTTTTGCGGTTATTTGCTTCCTTGGGGGCAACTCTCCTATTGGGGGGCTCAAGTCATCACCTCTGTCTTTGCGACAATTCCTTATATTGGAGAACAATTGGTTACATGGATACGTGGTGATTTTATGGTGGGGCAATCTACTTTACAACGTTTCTACGCATTGCATATTATTGCGATGCCCTTATTGTTAGTCCTATTTTCTTTTTTACATATTGTAGCTTTGCATCATGTGGGCTCGTCGAATCCAGATGGCATTGACATAAAAGAGCCCGCCGATAAAATTCCTTTTTATCCGTATTATGTGATGAAAGACATCATGGCGATGCTGTTGTTTGCGGTGGTTTTTTTTACTATTGTGTTTTTCTTTCCTGATATGGGTGGCTACTTTCTAGAACCGGCTAATGCAGAACCAGCCAATCCTATGGTCACACCTTTGCACATTACGCCATTATGGTATATGGCACCATTTTATTGCATATTGCGGGCGATTCCAGACAAGAATTTCGGAATCCTATTCATGTTTGCCGCCATGGGTATTTTATTTTTCTTACCCTGGCTAGACCGCAGCCCAGTGCGCTCTATGCGTTATAAGGGAAAACTATCGCGTATCGCTCTGGGTTTAATGGTAGGTAGTTTTATCACCTTAGGGTATCTCGGGATGCAGGAATTGAATCTATTGAATCAAAGCATTGCTCAGGTAGCCATCATCCTCTACTTTGCATATTTTTTACTGATGCCCGTTTACAGCCGAATAGAATCACATTTGCCCGTGCCAACTCGGATTACATTATGAGATTTTGGCAAAAAAAATTTTCTTTTCTTCTGCTCAGTCTCTTATGCATTGGGAGTTTTTGCGTCTATTCTGACTCTATTTCCTCGCGCCCTTCGCGCGCACACGGAGCGATTTTATTCATGAATTATTGCAACGGCTGCCATAGTTTGCGTTATCTATCTTGGCCACGAATGGTCAAAGATTTACATCTAACGCAACAAGACTCCCTACAGATAAATCCGTCTTTACATTTATCACTTCCCAATTTATCGCATACGTGGCCACAAATCGCTATGGCGTCCAGGGATGCCACACAATGGTTTGGCAAACCACCCCCAGATTTATCTCTCATAACTCAACAACGCGGGTCTTTGTGGATCAAAACTTATTTATTGAGCTTTTACCCAGATCCCATTCAACGCTTTGGCGTCAACAACCAACGTTTTCCACAGAGCATGATGCCCCATGTTTTAGAATCTTTACAAAATGAACTCCCAGCACCGGATTTTGACGCTGTCGTGGCTGATATTGTCTATTTTCTAGATTATGCAGCCGAGCCCTCCGTTTTGGAGCGCACTACGTTAGGTTGGTTTGTAGTTGGGTTTTTATTAATACTGTGTGGATTATATTGGTTACGTATGCGCGTGCAATAATTTTAGCTTGATTTGACCCGTTCGTTCCTGTTTATTGATTTATGTCATCATTATTTCGTACAATATTCCAATAATCGGGAAGACCCCCATAGTTTATAAAGGATTATTCTATGATCAAGATAGGCCAAGCTATAAACATAGCTTTGTTTTCCTCCACTCTATTGAGCGGCTATTCATTTGCCTTACCATTAAAAGACAAACTCACTGACGAAGCCTCAAATTTTTATATTTCGTATTATTCGCCTGCGGATGTATCAACCCAAGCATCCTATCAAGCCAGCAAGGGTGTCAATTCAACTATTATTTGGGATATGTCCGGCGACGTTAACCCGGCATCCGATCAAAAAAATTCATTGATCAACGCATTATTTCAGGCCAATCCCAATGGATATGCTATCGCTTATTGGGCTGATTGGAGCATTTATCCATCCAGTCGCGCGCTACCCTCTAAGGCTTATTTTATTCCCGGTGCTATTGACGATAATGGTAATAAAATTAGTAATCCGGACTTTGATGAGAAAGCCAAACTTCTGAATGCAGTCGTTTATTCTTTTCTGGAAATTGCACCGGATGGTACGATTTACTTTAATGATCCCTGGTCCGATCTGCTGATTACAGATGCTTGGTGTGATAGTGGGGCAAATAAAACATGTAGCTACGCTTATACTTCTCAAGGAAAAACTTACGCGGCACACTACGGAAATTTTGAAGCCTTTTCTAACTATACTAATGTCTCATTAGATAAATATATTTCAGTTGGCGGTTATGGGCACGACAGTTCATTCGAACAAATTTTAGGCAACAGTGATGAAGTTAATACTTTTGTAAATACTACATTTGCTCTTCTCGGCCAGTATAATTTGACGGGGATAGATCTGGATTATGAAAATCCCAATATGACTCAATTACAATCCCAACAGTTTGGGGACCTAGTACAGGCTCTGAATAATAAATTTGAGGGGACTTCCTATAAAATAATGGTTACCAGTTTAGCAAGCCCTGTCTATTTAAGAGGTGAAAAAGACGGTAATCATGGGTTTGCTAGCGATGTCTTAAGCAAAATCGCCAGCCTGTCACAAGTACAAAGCATCAACCTTATGACGTATGATTTTTATGGAGCATTTAATTATAATCCAGATGGAACCGGAAAAACTGGCTTTATATCTGATACTTATATGCCCAATAATGCACCTCAAGGCTCCGTGAATTTTTCAGCGCAGGAATCCATTGAAACTTTGATGAGCCTTGGTGTTCCTGCAGCAAAAATTAGTGGTGGTATTCCAACCTACGGTCGCGCATTACAAGCCATTAATCAAAATAATGGCTTAAATGATCCTGCTACAGGCGCTTACACGGGTCTATACGCAACTATCCCATCAACTTCCTTTATACCACGAGGTGATTTGGATGATATTAATTGTGACCAATCAATATATCCTTTAACTGCAAATTCTTGTTCAGGATCGTTCACTTATTCCTACATAATACAAAACCTAAACAACAGTAGTTTCACTACGGTTGACTGGAAAAATGATAGTGAAAATAGCTTCAATGGCACAACGGCGTATACAAACCAATATAGTCCACCAGCGATAAAAAATTATAATTTAGAAGTTACCAACTTAAGTACCCTAGCGGGTGGGCAAATTCTTGGCATAACCAATGGCAGTGTTAGTGTAGGGCAATTGGATTGGATGAACCCTAACGCGGACATAACCTATAATAATTCGACCAATCCTAATGTTATGGCAATTCAGGGCGCTAATAATTTAATCGTCAACTGGAATAGTCCGTATACAGGTAAGCAATACAAATGCCTAGCATTCAATTTTACGGGCAATACGCACATCATGTTGAATCCAGAGAATGGTGCTTGTGACATTAAAGGAATGTAACGCGATCGGACTATAGCTGATTAGGCGGTCTGTAGCTCGATGTGTTATTTATAGGACTTACGCAAAACCCCGATCTCGGAGTTTTGACTAAGTCCTAATTTAGTTTAGGAAATCACCGAGCAGAATTGTCAATCACCTGTAAATTTCGTACACTACATACAATCTATTGACAGGGAACTTCATGAAAAAATCGGTCGCTTTTAAACAGATCCTAGGCAAGGTCATTTTTTCTAGTCGCTGGCTCCAGGCCCCATTGTATGTAGGGTTGATCTTCGCACTCTCTGCGTATGTTTACCGCTTTCTTTTTGAATTATTCCATTTGTTTATAGACCTGAATAGTTCCAGCGATAACTCGATTATGTTGGGCGTACTAGGCTTAATTGACGTGGTGATGATAGCCAATCTCTTAATCATGGTTATCATGGGAGGCTATGAAACATTTATCGCGAGTTTGGGGATTGAGAAACATCCGGATCAGCCCGAGTGGCTCGACCACCTAGATGCGGGCGCCATGAAAATCAAGTTGGCTTTAGCACTCATTGGAATCTCGTCCATCCATCTTTTACGCACGTTCATCGATCCCACTAAATACTCTAATTCGGCTATCAGCTGGCAAGTAGGTATTCATCTCACCTTACTTATTTCGGCTTTGACGATTGCATTCGCCAATCGATTATTAAGCAAGCCTCATTAAATAACTATAAAGAGTAGGTTGGGCCCTGATTTATCGTCACATTTTATGTGTCTTCCCCGCGCAAGCGGGGATCCATTCATTTATGTTGCATGGTGCCTTAATTATGGATAGATCCCCGCCTGCTGTATAGCTAAGACACATAGGTAACAGTTGGAACGGGAGATAGGTAACACTTAAAATGGCAAAATCATAAACTGAAAAGGGGATGGTTTTGCCATGGAATGAGGAAAGTGTTATGTGTCAGCGCCAA
>JAGOTG010000003.1 GCA_018061965.1 Legionellaceae bacterium | reverse complement strand
TTGCTCAGAAATGGACAATGCCGATTCAAAACTGGAAGCCAGCTATGAATCGGTTTATGATCGAATTCAGCGATAGAGTTACTGAATAAGGGAATGGCTAGTTACACGGAATATTTTACAGACTCAAATTTATACTCGCATGATGAGGTAATTATGATCTCGCGTGTGTTATCCTAATTTTTTGGCGTTGCATTAACTAGTTGAATCCGCCCTATTATATGACCTACCGGATGCCCTGGAAGTCCCACAGCAAAAACCGTAGTACTCAATAAAACTAATGACGCAGCCAGCGCTCGCATTTCTCTCATTAATATCTCCTGTAAGCATTTAAAAATCTCTTTTCAATATAGTACACTTTTCACGGATGCGATTTTTTAATCATAGTTTAGCGGAACAATCATTAGAAAATAGATATATACAATATTATTAGGCTACGATACGCTTAAAATTTAATTCTCAGTAATTCTTTTTAGCGCTCAAACATCAGGGAGAATACCATGAAAAAAAAGGAACTAATTAATGCTATCAGCACAACCGCTAAATTAACTAAAAAGATGCAGAAAATGTTTTAAACGCTGTGATAAGCTCCATTACCAATTTACTTGCTAAAGGCGATTCTATTGTGCTGCCAGGATTTGTAAGTATCTCTGTGAAAAAACGTGAGGCACGCAAAGGCCGTAATCCCAATACGGGCGCGCCTTTGAACATTCCAGCTCGCAATATTGTGAGTTTCAAAGCCGGCTCAAAACTAAAAGAAGCTATTAACGACTGATACAAACCGTACTGAAATGTAGAGCCGATCGGCAAGCGCAGGCTGGCTTGTTAGGCCAAGGCCTAATGGCAGAAATTTAAGATGCGTGCAATGTAACAAAAAAACACAACCAATTGATTTTAATGCAATTTAATGTAGGTTGGGCCTTGGCCCAACAGCAAAGCGCAGCGCTTCATTTGACAAGTATTAGGTAACGTCCCTTGATGGCATAGGCTATTATAAAAGTGCATCAAGGCTGCTACGACAAGTCCGATGAAGCAAGCGGTTCTAAACTGTTTCAAAACAACGAAAGCATCGCGTGTATTAGAGACCCCCAACATAATCCATTTTCAATGTTTTTACAAAAGCGTCAAACGAAGACGATGTCGAGAAATATTTTAGTACATTTTGTTATAAATGTACTAAAATAACTAATATTGGTGTAGTGAAAATATCGGAGCATCTATGGGAAAATCCAAGCAACAACAAGAGCTGGAACATTTCACTTTGCTACACGAAAATCATAAAAGAACAGCGGAAGAAGAAGAGATATACAAGCAGCTTTTGGATAAATATGGCGCCCAAGTTCTTAAAGATCCAAGCGTTATTAACAAGATAAAAACCAGCGACAACGTTGATTATGGCGCACAAATAAAAGCAGATGCGCTTAAAAGTATTAGCCAAGATTATGAGACAGAAACACGTGAAAAAGTTCAACAAATAGAGGGACGGCCACATTTTGCTTTCAGTAATAAAGAAGAGGCTATTACATTCTTTGCAAAGCAAGCGCAAAAAGGACGTCCATTTGAAGCTTACAATAAAAGTCTAGATCATTGCATGTACTCTGATGGGAAAAATTTTGTGCAAGGAACAAAAGCTGAAGTAGAAGCCTATAAAAAGAACCCCGATAATTATGACATTGGTGTGCAAGGGGGTTTAACCCCAAAAACTGCGCCTGAAGAAGGTATAAAACCTACGTTTTAATGTTTAAGGGTCCTGAAGCCGTCTGAAAAGAATCGTTTTCAGGCACCACGAGCAGATGTAATAAAAGAAAGCTGCCACTTTAACGACAAGTATACATTACCCTTTATATACCTTCCACGGATGCGTTTGGCTGTTTGCCCTATTTGTTTTAATCTCTTTTTTAATTTATGATGAGGCGCTAAAAAACATAGGGGATAAAAATGAATCGAGAGTTAATAAAAAACGTCTTTTTAGGGCTATTTTTTCTAAGTTCAAGCGTTATGGCCGACGGATATGGTGTTTATGAAAATCATCCTTATGAATTTTTAATCAAGAAAAATATCTCTCAATTTTCTGAAAGCTATATTATTTCACCTCCAGCACAGGGTATGACATCTTTACAGCCCACCTATCCAGGAATTGTTAAAAAAAGTGCATTTAGAGTGCGTACAAATTATGATTTATCCAACCAAAAAGGTTGGCAAGCAACGGGTATCACCAGGTTACTCTCGCTGGGTGTCATGTATTCTTGGGCAACGGATATTGATATTTATGATACACGCAACGTTAAAATCGGTTTCATTGATGGCAGCATTGCAACGCTTGAAGCTGCCAGATACGATATTTATAGTTATGATGAACAAGGCAACGCAAATCAAGTAGGTGTTGCTTTATCCAATGCAGATTTTACTCGCTTTTCTATTACCAGTCCGGGAAATTATCTCCCTATTGCTGAGCTTGTTCGCGATCTGAAAAACAATGCTTGGACTGTGACAGTTACCGAGCCTGGAATAATAGATGATCGTATTATTCGAATTTTTGCTGGATTTGTAACCAACTATCAAGATAAATTTGTAACAGAGCCTGTTAACAACTCATCGCCCAAGGCCTAGCTGTCATTGTGACATCCCCGCCTCCGCTGGGATGTCACAGCGCTTTCTACGTTTGCTTATTTCGAATACGAATTCCGTCTGGTTCCAAAGTAATTTCGCCGTCTTTATACAGCTTTCCAATCGCATTTTTAAAATTTTTCTTACTTTCGTTGAAAACACGCATAATCTCTTGCGGTGAACTTTTGTCATGCAAGGGCAAAAACCCATTCATTTTATGTAATTCACTCAGGATACGCTGTGCTAGATCACTAGTATTATCTTGCCCCATTTTCCTAAGCACCACATCAATTTTGCCATCGTCACGGACTGTTTTGATATAGCCTCTCATTCTTTTCCCATAACTCAGCGATTGAAAAATATCGGAGGCATGGATTAAACCCCAATGTTTGTCATTAATAATGACTTTGGTTCCCATCGGAGTGGTTTCAGAAATTAGTAGACTCACTTCATCCCCTGGATTGTAATGAGCCGGTGATTTGTCAAGAAAATAATCAAGCTTAGAACTAGCAATGAGTCTTTCTTTATTATCTCGTTTAACATAAACAATATAGGATTTATCTCTTTCCATAGGGCGGTGCTGTTCTATTTTGGGAGCCAATAAATCTTTATCCAGTCCCCAGTCTAAAAATGCACCAAAAGGTACCACATCCACTACTTTTAAAAAGGCCACGGTGTCAACCTGTGCGCGTGGACGTTGCGTAGTAGCAATTATTTTATCTTCTGAATCAAAGTAGATAAATACATCCAATTGATCCCTAATTTCTGTATCTTGCGGTACAAATTTAGACGGCAATAAAATTTCACCCCACTCACCACCATTAAGATACAAGCCAAAGGGTACCTTTTTAACCACCGTTAATGTATTCACTTGACCCACTTTAATCATTCATTGACTCATTATATGGAGAATATATCGTGCCACCCTACCTAATTTGAATCGCATGCGCAATATTTTTATGAACTTTATATGAAGGTGCGAATACCTTGTCAAAGACAAGGTATGGCAAAACCCTGTGAAATGATGCATGATAAATTGTGACCAAAACTGCAGAAAAATATCTTTTGCATAAAGAGATCCTATGAAAAAATATTTGACAATATTTTTACTCTACCCACTCCTACTCCCTGGAGCCTTGTTCGCAGACCAATCTTCACACCCCTACCACCTCTTTAGAGTTTCAATTTACAACAATATGAACCTTAATTGTGACTTGCAAGGTTCGTCTATTTTTTATGGCAAGGTACTGCCTGTAACCCCTATTCCAATTTATCTCGCTCCAGGCTCTACCAACCAATTTTTTTTAGTTGAAGGCAATAAGACTGGCGCTACGGTGCGCTTGACCTACGCATGTGAAGCTGGTCGTAAGATTACTATTATCTCACGTAGCAATTTAAATTTTCGAGACAGAGCAGATAGGGTAAGACACAGTACTTTCAATGCGGTAGATATGCGAGCCTATGCGTCAAAAACAGAACAAAGTTATTTGAATAATATGAGTATAATCAACTGGGTTTTCGAGAGGACCTAAAAACACCCAGTTGATTTAAATTAAATCAACCACTGCTCCTTAGCTACGATCAGGATGACGTACATGGGGCGTGACAGACTCTCAATATTAATTATTTTATTTTAGTTCTCATATACATACAAAATAACGCAAATTGTGTAAAATATATGTTTTTTCTGCAAGTTTCACGGATGGTTTTCAATATGCAAGCTAGTATCTATCTTCAACCCGGCAAAGAATCGACTATTTTGCGCGGCCATCCTTGGGTTTTTCCAAAGACTATTGCACGTGAAATCCATTGTAAAACAGGAAATCTCGTTCAAGTATACGATGAACAAGGACAATATCTTGCGACGGGCATGTATAATGAACATTCGCTATATCGGGTTAGAATTCTAGCACTTGGCCAAACCATAACATCCTTGCAGGATTGCATCCAGCAACGTTTGCAAGAAGCTTTCGATCTACGTACCCGACTAGGACTGCCAAATACTGAAACGAATGCTTATCGCTTATTTAATAGCGAGGCCGACGGTCTGTCTGGACTTACTATCGATAGATTTGATACAACCGCAGTGATTGCCAGTTCTGCTTATTGGGTAGAAGCGCATAGCACAATCATTCAACAATGCATACAAACCCTATTACCTAGCGATAAGCTCCTATGGCGCTCACAAGCCAAGCCCTTAATTCAAGACGGTTGGCAAGAACCTATCCCAACCCCTGCTACAACGATTACTCAAGTACGCGAAGCAGGCATTACGTTTCAAGTGGATTTTTCAAACACCCAAAAAACCGGGTTATTTTTAGACCAACGAGATAATCATCAACTCCTTGCCAAACTAGTCCATAATAAGCGGGTATTAGATTTATATACTTATTCTGGAGGCTTTGCCTTACACGCCGCCAATGCCGGTGCAAGCTATGTTCTTGGGGTCGACAGTTCAGAAAAAGCCATTGAGCTTGCCCAACATAATGCCGCTCTCAACCATCTGAATGACAACATTACTTTTGTCACAGCAGATGCCCGTGATTATCTTCAGCAAGCAGGAGAATACGATGTCATTATTCTCGATCCGCCCAAATTAGTCCCCTCGAAGAAACATATAGAAAAGGCAAAAAATTACTACCGCTATTTACATCGCGAAACCTTCAAAGCCATGCGTCCTGGCAGTTTATTGCTAAGCTGTAATTGTTCCTCTGCGCTCACCAGTCAGGCTTTCGTGGACTTAGTTAGTGCACAAGCATTTGCAGTCGGTAAAGTCGCAAAAATATTAGGAGTTTTTGGTCCAGCATTGTGCCATCCTGTGTTAGCAGCTTTTCCAGAAGGTCAATATCTGACGGCAGTATTGGTAGCGGTTTAGACCGCTACGCCAGATGATGCCGAATTTTCAACTAGGCACTAAATAAATCAGCGTCAATAATTTAGGCTTCATGGGTTTTAATATCAACACATACGAGGTTTCATTCACTATACTGAGAGAGATGCTGTTTACTATGAGGCAATAGTGCCATGCCAAAACCAACTCAATTTCGATCGATAAAATACCGCATTGCAGACCGTAACATTGAGGTTGCAGGTTTAGCACGTCCCGGCCAGAAAGGAAAACAAACTGTAAACGAGGTCATCACTTATTTGCAGGCCAAGCAATTTCATACTGTAATCAGTTTGGAAGATCCGGACAAAAATTTGGAAGCAAAACGCATCATCTCAGAGCAACCAGATATGCAATACAACCAAGATTACGCGGTAGTCGATTTTAAGCCACCTAGTATTGACGCAATGGAAAGTATTTATACCATCGTCCGCGATAATGCATTGAATGGAAGAAAAACAGCCATTCATTGTGCTGCAGGACTTGGCAGAACGGGTTCCATTTTGGCAGCTTTAAAATTAAAAGAGCTCATGTTAGCCATGCCCTCGGAAGATCTCAAAACCGCATTGAACGATAAAAATCAACTCATTCAACTTGGAGAGCATGCAGAGGGTTGTCGTGACGATTTCAAATGGCCATGTACCTCGCTGGTAAAGCAGGCCGTTGAAGCGATCCGCTCGCAAGGCGGGTCGTACAATGAAAATTATGTCGAAAATGAAGAACAACTTGATCGATTATGCGAGTACCAAGCACATCTTATAACAAAAATTCTCTTGGAACGTAATGCCCTCCAACAAGCCTGCCAAAAAAGCGATATTGCTGCTATCCAGCAACAAATGAGTTCCGGGGCCTCACCTACTCAGGATATGTTGGCAAATGCTTATGCAAATGGGAACATTGATGTGATGAATGCGTTGATACAAGGAGGCATGCTGCCTACCGCAGAAACCTGCCATCATTTACCTCAACCGACTAATATACAATCCCAGTTATTTTTAGAGCTGGCCATCTCAGCCTCTGCCTTGGAGACTCAAGCTGAAATATTCGCTCAACTACCAGTTAATGAAAAAAATAGTTTGATGGGACAAGAATTGGATACTTTGCTCACTCAAATTAGGCAGTTTCGTTCGGAATGGACAAACGCTGCCATGCCTTCTGAAAAATCTTTAAGCAACATCATGCAAGCAGTTGATGCAACCATGAATTCAAGTCTCGTTGAGCATCTAGATCCAGTAAGAACTACGCCGTTTTTACGTGAAATAGCTATGACAGTGCAGGTTGCCATCAATGCAATTAGTTTTGTTTGTGTAAAAATATATAGATACCTTAGCGGAGATAACAATCCCGTGTATCAAGAAGGCATCAAGGGTGTATTGCAACAGCCAGACTCCGATACCGTATTGAAAATCAAGGCCTTCAAAAAGACACTCAACAAATTGACTCACTCACCTGGCGCCGCCTCTTCTTCATCAACTATTCCGCCAGAAAAAGACAGTCCAAACAATGATCAGTCACATGGAAAGTAGATTAGGGCGTGTTATCAATTAGGTTCGCAAAGCTAAAACTTGAGCAAATCATACTCCATTTGCAGCCATGAACCTAACTGATGACGCGCTCTAATATTTCCCAAATTTAGTTGGGGGTTTAGGGCGTGAATTTGAAGCTTTTGTGTCCTCAGCTTCAGATGAACGATTCTGTCTTTGTTGCATACGCTCTTTGTATTCCCTATGCCAGCGCGGCATACCGGTTCCCTCTTTGCCCACATAATCTATTTTACGTTGATTCCTATTGCGTTCTTTGTAATCTATATTATGGGTTGTGTCTTTGATGACAGGAATAAATTTGTCTCGTGAATCTTTCTTGTTAAATCTTCTTGGTTCAACAGTAGGATATTCATAAGCGGTGCTGTTGCTAGATCGATAAGAACTGATATTCGAAGTAACTGTAGAGCCTAAACTAGACTGAGGGGATATCGATTCGCGACGAGCAGGCGTTACGCTTTCTTTTTTTTGCATATCCTGTAACCCGGGTTTCAAATCATGCATTAATCTATTCATGAATAGATAGATTGCTGTTTCCTTATCAGTGAGCTCTCTATCAGGAATATCGTGAGGATTGATTTCCCCAATTCGAATCAACTCATAGAGATCATGCGCTTCAATGTTAAAGCTCTGCCAAAATGTCAGTGTTGAAGAAGCAGGTTTCTCTCGGGATATATCCAAATCCAGATCCTCGGCGGTAGTTGCGCCAGATATAGAGGATATATTTTCAGTGCTATCTTCCCTGTCAAGACTGTCGTCATCGGTATACGTATCAACGGTGCTTTCGTCATTATCAAGTCCCAAATATTGAGCCAATAAATCAGCAGAAACTTCCGCAGAATCATCAGCACTGTCTGTTAAATCCTCAGAATCCATACCCTGACGTTCAATCGATGTTACAAAAGACGGAGCCAATAAATCCTCATTAACTTCCTCCGATCCCAAACGCTGGCGTTTAAGCGGAGTTACAACAGGCTGGATTGCTTTAACACCGGCTAATATTTCACGAATTATCAAATCTGATTTAAGAAGAGCCACCAATTTATCGGAGAAAACTCTATCTGGCAGGATAAAATCAGCATGGTCCTTAATAATTGCATCAACTCTGGCATCAAAAGCGGCTGTTTCTGCAATGCTCATACCTGCAACCACATTAGCAGTGAAAACCCCAGCATTAATGAAAAATACATGATGTTGCAGTTTCTTCATATCAGTCTGGGAGAGCTCCGCCAAAGGAAGGTTAAAATCGGACCATCCATCCCATGTTTCAGTTTCAGCTTCCCCCATGCTTTCTAATACAATATCCAAATCACTGGGAGTGGGTATCTTGGAATTTAAAAACTTGGCTTGCTCTAAAAGTCCACTTAATGCCTGATTTTGCTCTTCTGGAGGCATTTTGCTCACCTTATCCACTGTTTGAAGTAGCAAATAATTTAATTGCGAGTCATTTTTGGTCTGTAACCATATCGATATCAAGCGCTGCATATCAGGGTTTTCTATTAAAATATCAAGTATAGGTGTATCGGTGATATCAAGATTTTTCTCCCTAATATATTTTGTTAGGTCGTTGATAAATGAGTGAAAATCAATGTTTTTACTATACATGATTACTATCCGAAGGACTGGATTATACTTTAATTATAGTACATGTTGACTTATTTATGATCCAATAATGCTTTAGGCAAAAATCCCTTAACTTTCTGCCATTAGGCCAAGGCCTAACCTACCAAAAAATCATCGCTTCATGTGTCATAACTGGGTACAATAATCTGCTACCATCATTCTCTAGGATCTATCCGGAATTGGATTTTTATGAGCATTCACCAGCCGTCACACGAACAACAACAGCCCATCCTAAAATTTAACAAACCTTTTTTTAAGGATTTTTGGCAATTATTTAAGCCTTTTTGGGTTTCAAAAGACAAAAACAAAGCATTGGGCATGCTGGTTTTAAATATTGGCTGTATTTTAATTGGCGTTTGGTCCACCGTTGCCATTAATCAATTTAACCGCGATTTTTATGATGCATTGGGTCGGTTCGATCAGGCAGCCATTCTCCATACATTAGGCCGCTTTGCGTTATTACTAGCTGTCGCCATTTTGGTGTATGGTTATAGTTCTTATTTTAGTATGCGCATTACGATCTTATGGCAACGCTGGTTAACCGAACATTTTCAAAAAAATTGGTTGTCGCATCATAATTATTATCATATGCAAATTACTGACTCAGGTATCGATAATCCGGATCAGCGCGTTAGTGAGGATCTCCAACAATTCGCAAGCAGTACGCTCAGCTTGTTCTTTGGGCTCTTCCAATCTGTTTTGACCCTCGGTTCGTTTGGGTACGTGTTATGGTCGTTATCCGGTTCGTTTGAATTTAGCGTAGGCTCGCTAACACTCAATATTCCAGGTTATTTATGCTGGGCTGCTTTTCTTTTTGCAGTCCTAGGCACCTATATCATTGGAAAAATGGGTAGAAAGCTCTCGGGCTTGGATTATCAGCAGCAGCAGTGCAACGCCAATTTCCGTTACGGTTTAATCAGATTGCGTGAAAATGGTGAGCAAATTGCTATCATCGGTGGAGAAGAAGCAGAGAAAAACAAATTGGATCACTTATTTCAGCACATTTATAACAATTTTATCTCCATCAGCTCGTTACAAAAAAACTTGGCCTTTTTTACTAACGGCTATAATATTCTTGCCAGTATCATCGGGATTTTATTCGCTCTCCCACTCTATTTGGCTAAAAAGACCCAATTGGGCGGTCTGATGCAAATCGCAGGGGCATTTGGCAATGTCATCTCGGCATTTTCTGTATTTATTAATTCATTTTATCTATTAACCCAATGGCGAGCAGTCGTGCATCGTCTGACTGAATTGAACCAAACCATGCAGAATTTACAAGAAAACAAACAAAAAACCGCGATTATATTAGAAAAAACCACAGATTTTGCAGTCGAAATCCAAAATTTACAGATCACCTCTCCACAGGGTGCCATTCTATTAAATGGTATGAATTTAACCTTTGAGCAAGGTAAATCTTACCTCATCTGCGGTCCTTCTGGACTGGGAAAAAGCACTTTATTCCGAGCTATTGCAGGTGCGTGGTATTACGGTTCAGGTCTGATTCGCATTCATCAAGATGCCTTAGTCCTGTTCTTACCCCAAAAACCATATTTGCCATCCGGATCATTGCAGGACATCTTAGCGTACCCCAACCCTAATACTTTTTCGGATACACAATTAAAGTCTATTTTGCAGCAATGTCTATTAGACAAATATCTCACCCAATTGAGCACTGCCACTAACTGGTCGCAGATCCTATCACTCGGAGAACAACAACTCCTCTCATTTGGACGTATATTACTGCACAAACCCAATATCATCTTTATGGATGAAGCCACCTCTGCGTTAGATGAGGCCAAAGAAGCCCTCGTGTACGCGACCATTCGGAATGCTTTACCTCAGACTACGATTATTAGTGTGGGACATCGGAGCAGTTTGCATCAGTTTCATGATGAGGTGATTGTGTTAGCATTGCCCGTCCTTGAGCAAACACAATATCCTGACCTAGACGGTCCGTCTGAAGCAGTTTTGCTGTCTTAATCACTCAGGACTTACGCAAAACTCATAGGTCGAGCGGATTGAGTCTTTAACGAAGAGATCAGGGTTTGGCGTAAGTCCTGTCACAGTTCGGGTGGTATAAACCCTGCAGCCAGGCCGATCCCGCACATCACCATTGCCAGCACTGGAAAAGCAATATTCAGTACCGTTTTAGATTGAGCACGTAGCAATTTCATCGCAGCACAAAATAAAATAATATAGTACAACAAGGCAAATTGCGCAGTAGCTGCCGATAGAATCCAATAAGAACGATTCAAACTAGGGAAAAATAGAAAGGCACAAAGCAGTACTGTGTATACGCCGCCTTGCAGCCACAAAATACCCGTAGGGACTTGGTTCCGATTCAATTTTTGCATCCATTGCGGTGTCATTGACATCGAAGACAAAGAAATATGCAAGCTTTTGGCCAACCCCAACATCCAAGAAGAAGCAATACCCAATCCACCAATAATGATACAAAAACCGATTAAAAAGGTCATATTCTGCAGATGAAAAGCCGCAAAGAAGATTTGCAATACATCCACCAACCCCGTAATTACCGCGATCTTTTCAACCGGCATAATGACGCACAAAGCCAATGAACTGCCTAGGAGCGTCAATAAAATCAACACCGCAGCGATGGCCAATGCTTTGGGGTACGTCGTTTTTGGTTTGACCACAGACCCTGCATAAACCGCAATCACCTCTAAGCCTAAAAGACTAAATAACACATTCGAAAAAAATCCAATATTCTTCATATCGTGGAAAGTTGGAATCCAGTTTTGCCAGTGACTCATAGGTGTTGCAATCGGTTTACCTTCTAATATCCAGTATCCAGCCAAGCAAATGATAATTCCCATGGGTAATAAAGTACCGACGACCGCGCTCCCAATATTCACCCATTTGCTAAACCGTAGTCCAAAACTGTGAATCCAACTCAAGAACCAAAATAACACGAGACTGAGCACAAACACGAACCATTTGCTTTGGTCTAAATGGTGCCCAAGCAATACTGCAACCGTCGCCGTAATAAAAGCAAAAATGGTAGGATACCAAATCATGTTATACAACCACTGCAAACAAATCGCAAAATGCCCCCAGTTGTGGCCAAATGCTTCGCGAATCCAAATATAGGAGCCCCCTGTTTTGGGGTAATGAGTGGCCAGCTTAGTCGTGACCCAAGCCAATGGTAAAAAGAAACCTAGACCCGCCACTGCATAAAAAGTCACAAGCGATGCGCCAAATTGTGCAGCAATCGGTAAATTTCTCAAACTATCCACGGAAATAATGGCCATCATCACCAAAGCCAGCAGACCCAACTCTGATTTAGATTGTTTTTTTTGCATACTATTATCTCACCATAACGTTATAACGTATTAGTACGATGCAATTTAGAGGTTTTTTTGAGCCCTGTCAACAGAGACATTAAAACCGCTTCTGAATTGAGGATTGGGGATTATCAAGGTACGCCTGAAACTGAGCGCGAATGGCCTGACGCAAATCGTGGTGACCGCCCCGGATTTTAATCCTTTCTTTACCATCCGTCGGTGGGATGCCTAGCGCCTTTAAAAATAATATAGCTTTGTCTTGAAGTTCAATGTCAGCTTGCAACAAAGGTTTATACATGGCAACTCTCTCTGTAGAAGCCTCCATGACGACTACATCCGTTGTTGTTTTTTCTAGGATTTGAACTGTCTCCTCGAACGCATTATATTTAGATTTGTACCTATTCTCACCTGCGTTTTCATTGAGATCTACCGCCACGTCGCGCATGACGCTTTTGACTTCGCCTATAGTACGTTGCGAGTATGATTGAAAATCGGAGTCAAGTAGCATGGCATTATCAGTTGGAAGCAAATCACAAAATTCAGGGTGTTTTTTCGACCTGGAATCTACGCCATAAGAGCGGGTATTCCTCCTCAAAACACCCTTGGCGTCCCCTTCAGGAACTCTAGTTTTTTGATCAATATCTTCATGTTTTTCTTCCTCGCCGTTATTCTCCTCACGCGAAAACAACAATGGATTGCTATCTTCTTCGTGCGACAAATCATCATATTGCTTTACCGCCACAGCAGCTTGACGAGCATCATAAGCAGCATACACACCATACGCACCCAAAGAAGCCGCATAGGATAAGACAATACCTAAAATAAGACCCAAAGGTGCAAATACCCCAGAGGCAATCAACCCAATACTCGCGATAGTTCCTAAAAACAGCAGTGATCTAAAAATAATTTTACTATTTTTTTGAAAAAATGATTTTGGTTTGTTGAGATCAGCAATTTTTTTACCAAGACTGTATGTTTGTCCGAGGCTTTCAATAATATCCTCATCTAGCATCCCTTCATCTTTAATGCCCTGACTTCCAGGACTATTATCGTTAGCAATTAATTGATGATGCTGACTGTCAAAAATGGCTTTAAAAATATCAAGAAATTGCTTTCTTTTAGTAGTATCATTTTCATCATATTGAGGACATTCACCATAAATTCGGACATAGATATCAATAGCATCCGCCATAATGATTTCTAACCCGGTTCGATCTTTAGCGCTTTTACAATTTGTAATAACCGAACCACCTAGTTTTTCAGTCACGTAATGACAAAGAGCCGCACTAAACAAGTCTTTATTACGGCCAGATTGCAAGGGTCTGCCATTATGAATTTTTAGCGCAGAAATAGCTGATTCTGCCTCTGTAGCACGCGTTTCTAAAAATGGAGAAAGCGGTTTCTTTTCATCCCTAATCGCGGCCAGTATTCCTTCAGCATCAGCAATGAAACTATCTACAGGCACACCGGTCACCCATCCTCGGCCTATATTCACACCAATATTAAGATCAAGCAATCTGATGTCCTGATAACTATTTTGCAGGCTGTGAATAGCGGTGCTTTTATCTTGAGTGCGTTGCGTATTATTTTCCTCACCACTCAGTGTGACGCCAGAATACAGTATTTCAGTATCTATTAGCTTTTGGAGAGCATTTCCATGTTCTTTGTGAGTCAATAACCCTAATAACAATACGGGTGATTGAAGCCGAGAGTTCTGGGGTAGGTCCCAATAGGCCTGAAAATCCATTTTCACATTGGATTTGATAGCCTCAAGCATTTGTCTGATATTTTCTTCCGCACTTGTCTGATAATGACTAGAAGGCATAGCATACGCAGTGGGCACGCCTTGTCGATAGCCTCGCTTTTTAATCGTCTTACCTTTAGAATCGGAAAAAACAAATAGTCTTTGGGTCGCATTTGATAATCCAGGAATTCGTCGCAACGTTGCAGGCAATACTTTTTCGTAGCCTGACCAGTCCCCTATTATTTTTGGAGGAATAACTGTTTTTAAATATCGTTGTTCCCAGTCGGTAAGTGACTTAACCCAAGGGGGAGATGGTCTGTTATGAATCTCAATTAGCACCTCTTTTTGGGCCTGAGTTAATTGAGGATTAATCACCGACTCAGCTATATGCACAGACACAGATAAGTTTTGTGTAGTCAGTTCAATTTCAGCATTTCTTATAGGCCGCTCATAAATTTGCCATGCCCAATAAGCCTCCCCTAATGCAATATCCTTTTCTCTTAACCCGCTTATTTTTGACAGGTTTTTTATTAATTGATTCACTATCCTGCTATAGTGAGGAATCTCAACCTTTTCCTGCGCAATGATCCTCTTAGTTTCGACCAATAGAGCATCAATACGCGATACGACCTCATCGGTAAGCTTATTTTGTTGCTTAAGTACAAATTTTGTCCCTTGAACAAAAGCTTCTGCGCGCAAATGAGTCGATTTTTTTAAATCCATCTCTGGTTCATATGAAAATGAGTGCATGATTTAGCTGTCATCTTGATAAGGGCATGTTCCTTAATTATAGCAGAGCCTCAATTTCGAGGATCGGTGGCTTGTTAGCATCTAAAACAACATCAGCTTTCATCACAATTTTACTCTGGCTGATTGATATACAACTGACTAATCAAAAATTGCAGCAATGCTTGATCTTCTTCAGCACTCTGGGAATGTGAGGCAAGCAAATCAATACCAATCTCAAACAACTGCTGCAATTTCTTTTCTTTATTAAATAGGCTGTCAGAATCCCAAAAATCACCATATTCTTCCTGATAACGCCGATTTAAATCTTTACCTGCAGCTTTGATCTCATGAGTATCGATATGAGTATGAAGATTGTCCAATAAACCTTGTGCTTCTGCGGTTTCTTGTAATTTTTGCCGCAAATTATTTAAGGTCTCAGCGGAGATGAGATATTCAGCGGCTGGATTAAGATTGGCACGAAATAATGATGTATTACAATACAAGGCCAATGCAGCTGAAAAGACATTGGGATCGAGTATAAAAAATAGACGAGATCGATCTAAAATCGTTATTTGTGAATCTAAACTATATGTGAATAAGGGGCGTGAAATAAGAGCTAATTTATGTTCAGGACTAATGCCATCATATAAATAAGTTTCCGTTCCAGCCCTACCATCCGTATGCGCTCCGAGAATTAATAGATACCTTCTATCTTTTGTATACAGTTTCAACTCGTTAAACGAAGATTGCATCACATCATACGAGAACTCCAATTTTGCTACTAAATGGTTTTTTTTTTCATAAATATCAAAATCATAAAAAATAGGACAATAATGCACGGTACAATCTTTAGGGTGAATTTTAGTATGAATTACTTTTATAGATAATTGTTTTTCATTATTTTCATCAAAAAAATAAAATAAATTCGGTCGATCTTCCGCGAGCTGTAAAAAACCTATTTTTTTACCTTTTTCAGTCATTTTCATGCAATATTTGCTGTCAGAACAAAAAGTTTGCTTCAAATCAAACGCGGCAGGAAAATTATAGGTAGACAAAGCACAAATGCTCGCTGACTGCAAAAAGAGAAATAAGGTAGGTAAAATATAGCGCATCAAAAAAGCCTTTTATACTGTCAGCTAGATCAATATTTTATCATCAAACAGGGTGTTTGTAACTACTCAGGTTCCCTGCGCGCGCGTTCAAATGCACTAAAAAGAACATGAATTACGTCGGGTGATTTCGTGCGGTTGCATCTCAACAACTGTCGGAAATAATAGATGTGCTGCATTATATTGTTTAGGCTGGTAAGGAGATCTGTTACCAAATTTCTGACCAAACAATGTCAAACCATCCTTCAAATTATGATAGGATTGTCTATCAGGATACACCAAATTTGACATGTTTTTTACGCTCATCGCGTAATAAAATACCAGCGCTGCCACCAACATCCCAACTACTAACAAACATCCAAACGGTGAGCTTAACCAGGACAGACGTAACAGTAATAACGCATTTTTGGCCATAAAAAACCCATCAGCAATACTCGTGATGCCACCAAAGATAATTAACCCATACTCCAAACCGGTCCGAAAATTTGAGGGTTGATAACCTTGCATGCGATTGTTTTTCTTGATCAAATGGTCATTAAATACGATGATGCCTTGGCAATAACGTTTATAAGTTTTCTGCTCCCAATCCATGGTTGCTCTATCATGTAACAACTGATTAATTGCTGTAGTAGCGTTTAATTGTTGGCTATAAATTTCATTCAAGATACATGCCTGATTCTCATCAGCACTAATTCCAAAAACTTTTTTAAGCAAAGTTACCTCAAAAGCATAAAACAAAAACGCATCAATCAAAATGTAAATACTAGTGAGCACAAACAAAGAAAGCGGATCAATCCCAGGAATCTCTGCAAACAAATTAGACCCAAATAAATAACTACCGGCAGCCTTCTCAAAAAAGCCAAACACCATACAAAATTGATAAGAAAATTTTATAAAAGTTTGTTGATAATTAGAGTATTTTGGGTCATCTATGCGTACGTTGGGTGCATCATAGCAAAATTGGCGATTAAGTTGGTTTTCGATTGTTTGTAAAATAATTAATTTTTTTACTTCGTGTTCATAATGATCTAGCGCCTCATCTAAGCGTTGAAACTCCCCTATTAGCTCATCTAAGGAATAATTAGCATAATTCTCAACATCGTTTATTGGCAAAACCAGAGGAATAGACATAAATCAATTTTGTTTCATAAAAAGAACACTATAATCTGATTGTGAACAAAAATCCACATAAAAATGAGAGGACGCTCATTAGCACTGTATTGCCTAAATTGAATAATCAAGACCAAAATTAACCGTTTTTCATCATGTACTATAAAAACACAGATAAGACTTAATTTTTAATAGATTCACTAGGCGTCTGAATTACCAACCCAGACTCTAGCCTTCGGATTTTAGGGTAATTTTGGGGGCACTACTTTAGGAATATTGGTGAAATTGCAATGACAATTGCTATTGCCCGTAGGAGGTGCGGGTACATCTGCAAAATGTTCTGGAAAGCAAACTGGGACATTCCAACCTGTTTCGCCCTTCTTAATAACATCAGGTAATTTCCAATGACGCTGTCCTTTAAAGGTTTTATCATCGTCCCCCTCCCAAAATACTGGACTAAATTTCGATTCAAAAGCAATTTTATCGCCAGGCTTGCAATCAAACTCTTGTCTGATCCAGGCTTGATTCGCCGGAACCACAACCGTCTTAATGGCCTTGGCTGTATGAGCATCCAAGATATCCACCGTCAAATCATACGATATCCAGCAGTCGCCTTTTACCATAGTTAAATAGCAATTAATTGCAAGCGTTTGTTGGGAGAAAAGTAATGTGCTCAACAGTATACCTAAATACTTCATGCAGGATCTCATTTGAAAGCTTAATGCAAAGTATAAATCGGATTGTATGCACAGTCCATGTTGACATAGATGAGGTTTTAATAAATGATCACCTGCTTCCACCTCAGATTTCAATTGGATGTAGTCATGGAGTTTTTAGCTCAATATGGGATGTTCGCTTTAAAAGCATTTACGTTAGTCTTGGCAATTTTATTTCTATTGGGGGGGATTTTCGCTCTTCGACGCAAGCCCAAAAATGATTTGACCATTACTCATGTGAATAAAGCATATAAGCACTTAATTGCTCACATGGAAAAAGAAATCCTAGGTAAAAAAAGTAAAAAACCAAAATCCAAAAAGAAATCCCAATCTCCAGTTTTGTATGTCCTCGATTTTAACGGAGATATCAAAGCGTCTCAGGTAGAATCTTTGCGAGAGGAAGTCTCCGCTATTTTAGCCGTTGCGACTAATCATGATGAAGTATTAATCCGCATAGACAGCCCAGGCGGTGCAGTCAACGGATATGGATTGGCTGCCGCTCAATTGCAACGTTTACGTGACCGCAATGTGCCTCTTACTGCGAGTGTTGACAAAGTTGCCGCCAGTGGCGGTTATCTCATGGCCTGCGTCGCTCATCAAATCATTGCAGCGCCTTTTGCGATTGTGGGTTCCATTGGGGTTGTGGCGCAAATGCCTAATTTTCATCGTTGGTTGCAAAAACATGATGTGGACGTTGAACTGCTCACTGCGGGAGAATATAAACGCACTTTAACGGTATTTGGCAAAAATACCGCTAAAGGGCGCGCTAAATTTCAAGCAGAACTAGAGCTCATTCAGCAGAATTTTCGCGATTACGTGCTAACCAATCGTTCTAAGATGAATATTGATGAGGTTGCAACAGGCGAGCATTGGCTCGCAGTCGATGCCTTGGCCTTGCGCTTGATTGATCAAATCCAAACAAGTGACGATTTCATCATCAATAAACTCGCTACTCATCAGGTTTATCATATCGCAGTGCATCGCAAACCCAGTTTGTTGGAGAGAGTTTTAAAACCTACAGCGAAGCTATTACATCCTTATGGGTGAAAAGAATGAACCACGAGACGTAAAAGTTTTGCTTATGTATTTTATACACGCCTGGTATTTCACCCTATCGTACTATATTATAAATTTAGAGAGTTTTTTTTTCTAAATCTGAAAATAATACGATGGAGAGTGTTATGCAAACGATTGTTGTCACGGATGATGCTCCATACTGGGATTTTCTTAATGAATTTCCAATTATCCAAGCCGAAGATTATCTGAAAGGCAGTCCTTACCAAACAAAATCGATACGAGTGATTAATCTGTGTCAATCATACGAGTACCAAACAATTGGTTATTATGTTTCTTTATTAGCCATGGCTCAAGATCAAAAAGTGTCGCCATCAATCCAAACCACTCAAGATTGCACCCATGCAGAATTGTCTAAGCAATTTCTTGGTGAAGTCGATGAGGATATTCAAAAAAGTTTAAGTACAATCAAAGAGGATACGCTAACCTTCAATATTTATTTTGGTGAGTGTTTTCAAACTGATTTTGCGCCGCTGGCTAAGAGCATTTATGATAGATTGCCCATGCCATTATTAACGTTAAATTTGACTAAAAAAAATTCTGTTTGGTCTATAAACAAAATATCCATTTTAGCCTCCCAAGATATTCCTGGAAAAGAAAAAGCGTTTATGCACCAAATGGCACAAAAATATTTAAATAAAAAAAGATTTTATTCTGGCTCTAATAAAAAGCAACCTTTTTTTCATCTTGCCATTTTAACGGATCCAGAGGAAGGATATTGTGCGCCCTCTGATGAAAAAGCCCTGGAAAAATTTGCCGAAGCCGGGGATTCATTAGGAATCCAGGTGGATTTTATTGATAAGAATGATATTAAAATTTTACCAGAGTATGCTGGCCTTTTTATTCGAACATCTCCTGCTGCGAATCATTACACTTACCAGTTTTCACGCCGTGCTGCACAAGAAAATTTGGTGGTAATAGATGATCCTCAATCTATTGTCAAATGTCGTAATAAAGTCTATCAAGCAGTAGCCTTTCAAAATCACCAACTGAAAACCCCACACACAATGATTGTCAGCAAATATCAATCAATGAATATTTCTGTCCCTTTTCCTTGTGTCATCAAAAGGCCTGATAGTGGTTACTCTAAAGACGTATTAAAAGCGGATAATGAAAAAGAACTGAAAAAAGCATTGAACCAGTTTTTCAAATTTTCAGATTTGGTCATCATACAATCGTTTTTGCCTACAGACTTTGATTGGCGTATCAGCATTTTGGATCGCAAACCGTTGTATGCATTGCGCTATTATATGGCAAAGGATCATTGGCAAATTATTAATTGGGCATCAACATCCTCGACTACACGAGAAGGCAATATCGAAGCTGTTTCACTAAAAGAAGTACCTGAGGATGTCATCCAAACAGCACTGGATGCGTCTAGTTTGATAGGAGATGGTTTATATGGTGTCGACATTAAAAGCCGTGACAATGAGCACTATGTGATTGAAGTGAATGGGAATTTATCGATTGATCATGATTTTGAAGGAAAGCTATTAAGTGACAACCTTTATAGACAAATAATGACCGTGTTTTTAGAACGTATGCAGGCCAAACATGGATTATTACATGCAAAACCTTATTATGAACAACCGATAATTGAGCATGATAACATATAAGTAACGCCCCAGATACGTCATCCTGAGCGCATCTTTTTGCGCGAAGAAGCTCCGAATTAAGCACCCTGCCGACTTCAGGAGATCCTTCACTGAGTTAGGGATGACGTACCTGCGGAGTGGCTAATATAAACTATGGTTATCCCTGAACTTTGATTGTTTTTGAAAAGGCCAATAGTCCAGTTATCGTAAGTTAGAGCTAAGGAGGCTGCTAATGCAAACGATTATTGTCACAGATAATGCGCCATACTGGAATTTTCTTAACGAATTTCCGATTATCCAAGCCGAGGATTACCTAAAAGGAAGTCCTTATCAAACAGAATCCGTGCATTTAATTAATCTGTGCCAGTCATACGAGTACCAAACAATTGGTTATTATGTGTCTTTATTAGCCATGGCTCAAGATCAAAAAATTTCACCCTCAAGTCAAGTCATCCAGGACTATGGAAATACAGAAATATTAAACCAATTTCTTGGAGAAGTGGATAAGGATGTTCAAAAAATTTTAGAGGCACTCAAAACAGATGAATTAACCCTCAATATTTATTTTGGAGAATGTGTACAACCTGATTTTGCGGCGTTGGCTAAGAAAATGCATGATAGATTGCCGTTGCCATTATTAACGCTGGGGTTGATTAGAAAGCAGGCTACTTGGTCTGTAAAAAAAATATCTGTTTTATCTTCTCAAGATATTCCTGCAGACCAGAAAGCGTTTATGCAGCAAGTGACACAGAAGCATCTAAGTAAAAAACAAT
This sequence comes from Legionellaceae bacterium, assembly GCA_018061965.1. Classification (GTDB taxonomy): domain Bacteria; phylum Pseudomonadota; class Gammaproteobacteria; order Legionellales; family Legionellaceae. Next base: position 151,195 of record JAGOTG010000003.1, on the reverse strand, counting down.
TGGATTCTGCTCCTATCAAAAAGCAGCCTTATTTTCATCTTGCCATTTTGATTGACCCAGAAGATGAGTTTGTACCATCTGATAAGGGCGCATTAGAAAAATTTGAGGAAGCAGGAGATTTACTAGGGATTAAAGTAGATTTAATTGGCAAAAATGATATTAACCTTTTACCAAAATATGCGGGGCTTTTTCTTCGGGCTGTTCCTGGTGTCTATGATTTTACTTATCAGTTTATGCGCCGCGCTGAACAAGAAAATTTGGCGCTTATTGATGATCCGCAAACTCTTATCAAATGTAATGACAAAGTCTATCAAGCTGTCGCTTTTAAGCATCATCATATTCAAACACCCCATACCACGATTGTGAATAAATATCAGCAAGCGAATATTTCTGTGACGTTTCCGTGTGTTATCAAAAGACCAGATAACGGATTTTGTAAGGATATCTTAAAAGCGGATAATCAAAAAGAGCTTAAAAAAGCACTGGAACAATTATTTAAGTTTTCTGATTTGCTCGTCATACAATCTTTTCTACCTACAAAATTCGACTGGAGAATTGGGGTTTTAGATCGTAAATTATTGTTTGCATCTAGGTTCTATATGGCGAAAAATCATTGGCAGGTTATTAATTGGGCCACAGACGGGAAGGACGCAGAAGGAGAAGATGAATCTCTCAGGCTCAAAGAGGTGCCAGAAGGCGTAGTTCAGATAGCGCTCCGCGCGTGTGATTTGATAGGAGATGGTTTATATGGCGTGGACATTAAAAGCTGCGATAATGAATATTATGTGATGGAAGTTAACAGTGTTCCCGGGATCTGGCGTGGAGGTGTAGATAGCGCGTTGGGAGATGAGATATACAGACAAATTATGACGACATTTCTACGGCGTATGCAAGCCAAGCATGGATTATTGCATGTAAAACCTTATTATGAACAACCTATAATTGAGCATGATAAAATATAAACTAAGTTTATCCTGAACTTTGGTTTTTTTTGAAAAAGCCAATAAACCAGTTATCGTAATTTAAAGCCAGGGAGGCTGCCAATGCAAAAAATTATTGTCACGGATAATGCACCATATTGGGATTTTCTTACCGAATTTCCTATTATAAAAGCCGAAGATTATCTGACAGGAAGCCCATATCAAACAGAATCCGTACATTTGATTAATCTGTGTCAGTCATATGAGTACCAAACAATTGGTTATTATGTTTCTTTATTAGCCATGGCCCAAGACCAAAAAATTTCGCCTTCAAGCCAAGTCATCCAAGACTATGGGAATACTGAAATAGCAAAACAATTTCTTGGAGAAGTGGATGAGGATATTCAAAAAAATTTAACAGCACTCACAAAAGATGAATTAACCTTCAATGTTTATTTTGGAGACTGTGTTCAATCAGATTTTTCGCCATTAGCTAAAAAAATGCATGATAGATTGCCGTTACCATTATTAAAGCTGAGTTTGACTAGGCAAAATGCTATTTGGTCTGTAAAAAAAATATCAGTTTTAGCCTCTCAAGATATTCCCGCAGAAGAGAAAGCATTTATGCAGCAAATGGCACAGAAGCACTTAAGTAAAGAACGATTGTATTCTGCCCCTATCAAAAAACAGCCTTATTTTCATCTTGCTATTTTAACCGATCCGGAGGAAGAGTGTGGTCCTTGTGATGAGGTTGCATACGAAAAATTTGAGGAAGCCGGAGATTTGCTAGGGATTAAAGTAGATTTTATTGACAAAAATGATATTAACCTTTTACCCAAATATGCCGGGCTATTTCTTCGAGCTGTACCTGGTGTGGATGATTTTACTTATCAGTTTATGCGCCGCGCTGAACAAGAAAATTTGGCGCTTATTGATGATCCGCAAACTCTTATCAAATGTAATGACAAAGTCTATCAAGCAGTCACTTTTAAGCATCATCATATTCAAACACCGCATACAACGATTGTGAATAAATATCAGCAAGCGAATATTTCTGTGACGTTTCCGTGTGTTATCAAAAGACCAGATAACGGATTTTGTAAGGATATCTTAAAAGCGGATAATCAAAAAGAGCTTAAAAAAGCACTGGAACAATTATTTAAGTTTTCCGATTTACTCGTCATACAAGCTTTCCTACCTACGGAATTCGACTGGAGAATTGGGGTTTTAGATCGCAAAATATTGTTTGCATCGCGATACTATATGGCGAAAAATCATTGGCAAGTTATTAATTGGGCAGCATCTGACGAGGACTCGGAGGGTGAAGATGACTCACTTGCGCTTGAAGATGTGCCGGAAGGTGTGGTTCGTATAGCGCTCAGTGCCTGTGATTTAATAGGAGATGGTTTATACGGGGTGGATATTAAAAGCTGTGATAATGAGTATTATGTGATTGAAGTGAACAGTGTTCCTGGGATCTGTCATGGGGTTGAAGATAGAGCGTTGGGAGACGATGTATACAGACAAATTATGTCCGTCTTTTTACAGCGTATGCAAGCCAAACATGGATTACTTACAAAACCCTATTATGAGCCTTGGGCAATTGAGCGTAATGATATCAGTTCCTAGCAAACAAACCCGTCAAACACCTGTGAGGAAAAAACATATGACATTCACAGGATGCGCTAGCCTAAGCACCGAACCATGAGGACTTCCCTGAGAATAACCAGACAAAGGGTCTGGTTATTCTCAGGGCTGTTGTTATCAATTTCCAGTAAATACGTGGTAAAGATATGACTGCGCTTTAACTACCCTACTTTGCGTCCGGTTCTTGTTCAGTTTCAACCTCTTTTAGTGTCCAATTGATTGCCCAGGGTAGGTGGGGAGCTTTGCGATTGTCGGCAAATTGATAAGTGAATGAAGCATGCATATTATTACGTTCCAGTATCGAACTAAAATCAATATTAGGTGTATTAGTGTAGAGCGTAATATCCTTATCTTCTCCGCATTGAAAAGTCATTAGAAGCGCAGTTGTTAAATACTCGCCCTGGAAAGTCCATGTCATCGAAAGAAATGCTTCTCTATCACGAAAAATGACATCAGGGATTTGCGAAGAATTGGCCAAAGCGCCCAACGCAATATAATGCTTTTTTAATACACAATCTTGATTGGTTGCATTTTTGATATGAACATACAAAAGAATAGAAGGATCGATCACAGCTGACTTAGCATACGCGCTCGAACAGACTAAACCGACAAAAAGAAAAAGTAACCCGATATTTTTCATACCAACTCAATTTACTCATTAACTCATTAAATTATACACTTAGTGAAAACAACAATCAATTATGATGTAAGAATTCAAAAATAGCCATGTTTGCGAGCGCATCAGCACGTTCATTTTCCGGATGGCCAGAATGGCCCTTTACCCAGTGCCAAGAGATCTCATGCATTTTAGCCAACTCATCCAGGCGTAGCCATAAGTCAGAGTTTTTCACGGGTTCATTTTTGCTATTCCGCCATCCCTTTTTTTTCCATTGGGCCATCCAGGATTGCATACCTTGACGTAAATAGTCAGAATCAGAGTACAAGGCTACTTTGCACGCACGCTTTAATGTAGTCAGAGCGCCAATAGCTGCCATCAATTCCATGCGATTATTAGTCGTCATGGCTTCGGCGCCTTTTATCTCTTTTTCTTGACCTTGAAAGCGCAAAATGGCACCCCAACCCCCAGGACCTGGGTTGCCCTTGCAGGCGCCATCGGTGTAGATTAATACTGTTTCTACTGAGTCCATATCTTAACCTAAATAAGGAGACCAGGCCGGTTCTTGGATATCCCCATCGCGGGAAGGAAACTTCAGACGAATCCGACCATCGATAGAAACCATCCCCAAAATCCCCTGATTACGATCATGCGTTGCATACAATACCAAACGACCATTTGGCGCAACTGAAGGAGATTCGTCCATCGATGAATTCGTCAAAGCTGTGACTTGACCTGAGTGGATATCTTGCACTGCAATATTGAAATCTCTATCACTTCGATGCAACATCACAATGCTTTGCTGATTGGGTGTATACGAAGCACGGGCGTTATAATTCCCATTGAAGCTCATTCGACTTACTTGGCCATTAGCGAGACTCAAGCGATAAATTTGCGGACTGCCGCCTCGTCCAGACGTGAAAATGATCGAGCCACCATCAGCAGAATACTTAGGCTCTGTATCAATGGCCGTCCCAAACGTGAGTTGGCGCATCTGGCCATTTTCCATATTAACAGAATAAATCTTAGGGGTGCCTTCTTTAGATAAGACCACTGCCATCTCTTTTCCACTGGGTGACCAAGCTGGCGCGCCATTGATGCCTGAGAAGTTCGTGATCAAACGGCGTTGACCCGTCGACACATCCACTTTATAAATCTGAGCTCGTTTATTCTCAAACGACACATAAGCAATGGAGCGTCCATCAGGCGACCAAGCTGGTGACATAACCGGCTCAGACGAAACCAGCAGGTGTTGAGGATGAAAACCATCCATATCCGCAACTTCTAACGAATATCTTGTCGCCCTCATGCCTCGCTGTACCAGGATATAAGCAATCTTGGTGGAAAACACCCCGCGCTCGCCGGTTAGTTTTTGATACACTTCATCGCTTATATGATGAGCCAATGCTCTTAATTGGCCTTCTTGGATCACAAATTTATTAGCTAATAATTGACGTCCCTGAGCAGCTGAATCTATCAATTTAAAACTCACTTCCATGCGCCCATCACCCGTAGGCACCACTTCGCCCGTCAATACAGAGTCGGCACCCGCTTGTTGCCAATATTGCAACGGAGATTGTCCATTACCCTGAGCAGGTAAAATTTTGAATTGGCCAGAAATTTTTAGGTCGTTCGTGATAACTGTGGTTAAACTACGCGCATGATCATCATAACCAAATGCATTAATCCCTATTGGAAGCGCAGCGCTAATTCCTTGGGTTAATTCTAAATCTAAAGCAAAAATCCGTGTAGAGATTGCAATCCATAAAAATAATTGCATGCCTCGTTTTAACATGGTACTACCCCCTCGTACTTTCAGGACGAACTGTTAAACTAATATCCCGAAATAAATTAAACATTTCTGAATCCGTCGGCACCGGCAAAGGTGACGCTTTATAGATCGCTGCTTGCGCAGAACGATCCAACACAGGATCACCGCTACTGCGAATCAAACCCACACTCAATACCTGACCATTCGGCGCTAATTGAATTCTAAATTGGCTAAACAACTGTCGGTCGACATGTTCAGGCAAAATCCAGTGCTGACTGATAGCCTGAATAATCAACGCTTTATATTTATTGACCTCACCAGACATTTGCGCGGCCTTTTGTTGATTTATTGCTGCTTGCTGCGCGTTACGTTGTGCTTCCTGCGCTTTGCGTTGGGCATTTTGTGCTGCTAGTTCTTTTTGTGCTGCCAATTCTTTTTGTGATCTGGCAGTTTCTTCTTGCTTTTGTTTTTGCAACGCTTCAGTCAAACGTTGTTTTTCTTGCAGCTGTTGTTTTTGCAATTGCGCTTGTTGCTGCTTTAAATCAGCCAAATGGCGCTCTTGAACTGCCTTTTGCTGGGCAAGCTCTTGTAAATGCTTCTTCTCTGCAACCATTTGTTTTTGGTGCGCCGCTGCCATTTGAGCTTCTTCTTTTTTCATTTTTTGCAAGCGTTGCTGTTCCTGAACACGCTGTCTCTGCGCTAAACGCAATTGCTCTTGGACAGCATTCTGATGATTTAATTCAGCTTGTTTTTTCTCTTCGCGTTCTGTTTTTAAACGATTCAAGGTTTCTGCGACCGCTGCGCTGTCTACACTGACTGCTTGCAAAGGTTGTGTTTGTGTTTCAGGATGGCTTTTTTCTTCGCTGTTCATAGACAATTCGGTGCTAGGAGAAGAATGCACTACAAAATGCTCAGAATGACTTTCCAACATCAACATGCATAAAAGAAGAAAATGTAAGCCCAATGCCATAAAAAACGCATTGCGGTACACTAAGTTTTTAATCATCATTGCGCCTCAACCACTGTTTGTTGTTCTTCCAACGCCATAGAGTCAGTCACCAAACCTACTTGCTCTGCGCCTGCTTGCTTCAATGCACTCATTGCCAGCACCACACGTCCATACGGGACACCTTGGTCTCCTTTTACCAAAACATTGACCGATTGGCCTGATTCTTTGGCCAAAGCCAATTCTGCGGCCACTCTCACCATTAAATTCTCAGGTGCAATGGGCATTTCTGGATTGGCATCCACATTCAAAAAATACTCTCCGGTACTATTGACCGATACAATGATCGGTTCGCGGTCCGTAGTTTTGACTGCCTGACTTTCAGCCTTGGGCAGATCCACCGTCACGCCTTGAGTTAAAATTGGTGCCGTAATCATAAAAATCACTAATAACACCAACATCACGTCAATATAAGGAACCACATTAATCTCAGCGATAGGGCTTTTTGAGCGCGTTCTTCTCTTTAACATAATGCTCCCTTACTTTATCTGCTCAGAAATCAGTGCCACCAATTCCTCTTGAAACAAATCAGAGCGGTTTAATAAACTATTGGCATGGGTACTATACCGATTGTAAGCAATCACCGCAGGAATAGCCGTGAACAACCCTAAAGCAGTCGCAACCAGCGCTTCAGAAATACCAGGGGCTACCATTGCAATTGTTGCTTGTTGTGCTTGGCCCAATGCTTGGAAGGAAGTCATAATCCCCCAAACTGTTCCAAATAATCCCACATACGGCGCTAAAGACCCTATTGAAGCAAACAACGGCAAATGTTCTTCAAGTTTTTCGGCTTCTTTGTAATGACTGATTTGCATCGCACGCTGGATCGGTTCGAGTACAATAGTGCCCTGCTCACCCAAGCGTAAAAATTCTTTAAACCCAGCAAAGAAAATCGCAGCCAATCCGCGTTGCTCTTCCTCATCACCCTCTAGTTTGGTATATAGTTTGCCCAAATCGCTACTATTCCAAAACTCTTTGCGAAATAGTTCATAGTGATCTTTTTTCTGCTTAAAATACCAAGCACGCTGAAAAATCAAAGTCCAAGACGCAACAGACGCCATTAATAACAGCATCATCACAAATTTGACGACAAACCCTGCTTGTAAAAAATAACCTAAAATAGTGGCATGGCTACCCATGTTTTATTCTCCTATAAACAGAGTTGGTAAACGTCTCGGCTTAAGAGCCTGATCAACACATACTGTCATCACTGTAGCCTCAGAAATAAGCTTATCATTTTGATTGTACATCGTTTGTTTGAATTGTAATGTACATGCAGTCTTATTGGCAACCGAGGTCGTAATGTTCAAAAAATCATCCAAATACGCCGGAAAATGGTAACGAACCTGTGCCTCACGAATTGCAAAATAAATATTATTTTGTGCCATAACTGTCAATGAAAACCCATGCTCACGCAACATTTCAGTTCGAGCTCGTTCAAAAAAATACAGATGGCGTGCATGATACACAATACCCATCAGATCTGTATCTTCGAAATAAACCCGGTAGGAAATGCTTTGTATGCTCATAATTTGTGGTTTTTTTACCAGGTTAGTTTATCTTTAGCGGGTGCTTTTTTACGCCGCGCAATAGCTAGTCTATTGTCCAGCTCCAAAGTGCTTGCTAAAGATAAACTAACCAGACAAAAAACGCAAATTATGATCATACAAAGCATATTATATGATCTTTTTTCATGTGTTACGAGAGATCCACTGGAGTTATCACTTGCAAACCAAAATGTTCATAGGCAAGTGGCGTTGCAATCCGTCCCCGCGCTGTGCGCATTAAAAATCCTTGTTGAATCAAAAAAGGTTCTATGACGTCTTCAATCGTCCCCTTTTCTTCTCCTATTGCGGCAGCAATACTATCGACGCCAACCGGTCCGCCTGCAAAGCGCTCAATCACGGCTAACAGTAGTTTTCTATCCATAACGTCAAATCCGTGGTGATCCACATGCAACATATCCAATGCATCCGAAGCCACTTCCGCTGTAATGACCCCATCTGCTTTGACCTCAGCATAATCTCGCACGCGCCGCAATAAACGGTTTGCAATCCGGGGCGTTCCACGTGCACGCAACGCAATCGCGGCCGCACCTTCGGGATCGGTACTGACTTTTAAGAGGCGGGAGGAGCGCTCTACGATTTGGGTTAATGCAGCAACCGAATAAAATTCTAAGCGTAATACAATCCCAAATCGGTCGCGCAATGGCGAAGTTAGGGATCCCGCTCGAGTGGTAGCACCAATCAATGTAAAAGGCGGCAATTCTAGTTTGATTGAGCGGGCAGCTGGGCCCTCACCAATCATAATATCCAATTTATAATCTTCCATCGCTGGATATAAAATTTCTTCAATCACGGGACTCAAACGATGGATTTCGTCGATAAATAAAACATCATTTTCTTGTAAATTAGTTAAAATTGCAGCGATATCACCCGCTCGCTCCAAAACAGGCCCCGATGTTTGACGCAGGTTCACACCCATTTCATGGGCAACAATATTGGCAAGCGTGGTTTTCCCCAAACCAGGAGGACCAAAAATCAACACATGGTCTAAAGCTTCTTTGCGCTTATTGGCTGCGTCAATAAAGATTTTCATCTGCTGACACACGTCATCTTGACCAATATACTCGCTCAAACTTAACGGACGGATCGCTCGATCGAATACTTGTTCAGCCACATGGGCTTCTAAACTCACCAAACGATCACTTTCTATCATTTATATTTAACCTTCATTCATTGGAGTCCGTGGCCCGGAACTATTTAATCACTGTAATACATTTCAAACTCAAATGGATGTACTAAGTGTTTTAACTTCATGATGTCCTCATTGCGTAATTCAATGCAACTTTGTAGAAAATCATGTGAAAACACGCCTCCCGCCAACAAAAACTCGTGATCTTGTTCCAAATGCGTAATAGCTTCTTCTAAAGAACGCGCTACAGTTGGAATCCCCTTCAACATATCCTGCGGTAATTCATACAAATCTCTATCGATCGCTTCTCCAGGATGAATTTGCTTTTCAATCCCGTCCAATCCCGCGAGCATCATGGCAGAAAATGCCAAATAGGGGTTCGCCAAAGGATCTGGGAACCGCACCTCAATGCGTTTTCCTTTTGCATTCCCGACATGGGGAATCCGAATAGCCGCAGAACGATTGCGTGCAGAATAGGCCAACAAAACAGGCGCTTCAAAGCCTGGTACCAAACGTTTGTAACTATTGACACTAGGATTGGTAAACACATTCAATGCCCGAGCGTGATGAATAATACCTCCGATATAATACAAAGCCATTTTAGATAGGCCCGCATATTCGTCACCCGCAAATAAATTCACACCATCTTTCATCAGTGATTGATGGCAGTGCATGCCACTACCATTATCACCCACCAATGGCTTAGGCATAAAAGTAGCTGTTTTACCATGATTGTGCGCCACATTCTGCACAACATATTTTAATACTTGGAGTTCATCAGCTTTTTTCGTCAACGTATTATACCGAGTAGCCACCTCACATTGGTTTGCCGTAGCGACTTCGTGATGATGCGCTTCGACTGGTATACCATAACTCTCTAATATTGTACAAATATTGCTACGAATATCTTGCGAAGAATCGACGGGTGGCACCGGAAAATAGCCACCTTTTATCGCTGGGCGGTGGCCCGTATTGCCGCCATCTACGCTTTTACCAGAGTTCCAATAGCCTTCTTCAGCATTAATCTCATAAAAAGCTTTATTGATGCCGGTTTGCCAACGAACATCGTCAAAAATAAAAAATTCTGGTTCAGGACCAAATAAAGCAAGATCTGCAATGCCTGTCGTCTTCAAATAAGTTTCTGCACGCTGCGCCAACGCACGCGGACAACGCTCATAATCCTTTCCGGTACTGGGATCGCGCACATTACATCGAATATTTATCGTTGTATCTTGATAAAAAGGATCCTGAGCGGCAGTACTGAGATCAGGCATCAAAGCCAAATCAGATTGATGAATTGCCTGCCAACCCTTAATAGAAGATCCATCAAACATTTTACCATGTTCAATAAACTCGTCATCCACACAAGAAGCACTAATCGTAATATGCTGCTCTTTCCCACGCGTATCCGTAAACCGTAAATCAACAAATGTTGCTTCGCAAGATTGCAGCATTGCTAAGACATCCTTCTTTTTCATCTTTCCGCTCCGTAAGCATTCACCACAATTCTTGACGTTTCGAGAACCGGTACAACGTCTCATTTCACGGATCAGATGTTAACTGAGTGACTATTCCATTTCAATAGAATACACTAGCTTTATCTCATTAGATTGTGGTTTAAAAACATGGGCGCGTTTCAGTACCAGGCCTTGAAAAAAACGGGGAATCCAAGCAAAGGCATGATTGAAGCCGACTCTGAACGCCATGCACGTCAGTTATTACGCGAACAAGGTTTGATTCCCATCTCAGTGCAAATCTATAAAAAATCCAAACAATCCAAACAAAATGACAAATTGCGTCCGGCACATCTGGCTTTATTCACCCGACAATTAGCCACCCTGCTTGCAGCAGGTATCCCAATTGATGAGTCCCTCCGAGGGGTTGCTGATCAGTCGGAGGTAGAAGGTTCCCGACGCTTGATCATTGGCGTGCGCGCCAAAGTTTTGGAGGGATTTGGCTTAGCACAAGCTATGGGAGAATATCCGCATGCATTCCCAGAACTCTATCGCGCCACTTTGGCTGCGGGGGAACATACCGGCCGGCTCGATTTGGTCCTTGAAAAACTAGCTGACTATACTGAAAACCAACAAGCTATCCGTCAAAAAATTCAACAAGCATTGATTTACCCTTGTTTGATGATTGTCATTTCTATTGCCATCATCAGTTTTCTATTGGCGTACGTGGTACCTGATATTATTGGCGTCTTTGCCAATTCCAAGCAAAAATTACCGGCACTCACCATCGTCTTGATTGCCATCAGCAATTTTGTTAAAAATTATGCTTTGTATGGCCTTGGTTTGATTATCCTACTTGGTTTGGGATTTAAAAAAAGCCTAAAAAATCCGAAAAATCTATGGAAATGGCATCAATTTGTTTTAAAATTGCCTCTGATTGGTTTTGTGGTCAAAACAGTGAACGTCGCACGCTATATTCATACCTTTGGAATTTTATTTTCTGCCGGAGGCAATGTCTTAGAAACCATGCGCGTAGCAGCCAGTCTTGTCAGTAACACCACTATGCGGCATGCTTTTGATCAGGCCACCTCAGACGTCAAGGAAGGAACTGCGATCCATATCGCTTTGAAAAACACTACTTTTTTGCGCCCCATGGCCTTGCATTTGATTGCCAGTGGGGAAAAAAGTGGTCAACTGGCTAGCATGATGGAGCGTGCGGCTGATCATTTAGATAATGAGGTCAAACAGTTGATCGACACGGCATTAACTTTATTGGAACCTATGATCATACTTCTCATGGGAGGAGTGGTGTTATTTATTGTGTTGTCTACGTTATTGCCCATTTTTTCAATGGAACAATTGGTATCTTAAAAGAGGAGAAAAAATCAATGAAAGAATTACAACGCGGGTTTTCATTAATTGAAATCATGGTAGTGGTCGTTATTCTCGGAATTTTAGCGGCTTTGGTCGTACCTAAAATCATGAATAGACCGGATGAAGCTCGAAAGGTCAAAGCCAAGCAAGACGTAATGGCCATTCAAAACGCTTTAGAGTTATATAAATTAGATAATGGGTTTTATCCCTCAACTGAGCAAGGTTTAAATGCTCTGGTCACCAAAGCGACTACCAGTCCCACACCGCAAAATTGGACTCACTATATCCAATCTCTCCCTAAAGATCCTTGGGGCAATCCCTATAACTATTTGAATCCTGGTCGACATGGAGACGTGGATGTGTATACCAATGGACCTAAAGGGCAGACTGAAGGGGAAGATTCCAACGAAGAAATTGGAAATTGGGATAGCAACTGACGACATGCCAAACAGGAATCAAACGTTCGACCATGAGAGGTTAAACGCATCCAAGCAACAAAGAGGATTTACTCTGGTCGAAATCCTAGTGGTCATGCTGATCATCGGAATCACCTTTGGCATGGCCATGTTGGCATTCGGTGACTTTGGTGCGACGCGTAAAATCCGCTCTTCTGCAGAGGGGTTTGCACAGTTTTTACAAGTGATGCATGAACGAGCTTTGCTGGAATCAACCACAGTGCAAATCCACTTAAACCAGTCCGCTTACACTAGCCAACGCTTGAACGTTCAAAGTAAATGGCAACCACTCAAAAACGCCTATTATCGACCACACGCTCTGCCTGCCAAAACCAAAATTGCGGTGGCTTATGGTAGTAAAAGCCCAGATAAATTAGTGATTACCATGAGTAGTAGTGGAGATATGACACCCTTTAAAGTTTATTTTGGTTCAGCGGAGCAGCCGCATCTGGCTAGCGTAATCGGTAACGAAAATGGGGTGGTCATTTTTAATGATACGGATACACGGTAATAGCTGTCATTTGAAAAAAGTCCGATCTCGTGGCTTTACTTTAATTGAAGTATTGCTCGCATTAGCCATCCTGGCCATAGGCTTGACCAGTTTATTAAAATCTAATTCACTGAATATTCAATTCACCAGTCGACTCAAAGACAAATCCATCGCACATCAGGTCGCTATGTCTGCCATTGCCGATATTCAAACGAATCTCATCTCTGTGCCAGTGAATCAAGAGACCACCCATGCCACCCAGACTTTAGGCGCCACTTGGTATTGGCGTGCGACGGTATCCTCTACAGCATTGAAATCTTTACAACAAATTTCAGTCAGCGTCAGCCCACGCAAAACCGGACCTTTTACCAATCGCTTGATTGGTTATCGATACGCACCATGAAACAGCGTGGATTTACTTTAATTGAAGTGATCATTGCATTGGCCGTTTTTGCGATTATTGCCAGCTTCACGTCCTATATTCTGGCACAATCCTTTAACATCGATAAGCGGTTAAAAACGCAATCAACACGTAATCATCAAATAGAATTAGCTTTGGTCCTCTTACGCCGAGAGACCACACAAATTATTAATCGCCCAATCAGAGGGAATGAACAAGCCCTATTCCCAGCTTTGATTGCCCATGCTGATGGCGTAGAATTTACACGCAGTGGGGATATCAATCCCAATGCTGGAGCGCAACGTTCGACTTTAAAACGAGTTGCCTATCTGTGTTATGGAAGTAAGTTGATCCGCCGCACTTGGACTTTGTTAGACTCCCCAGATCGACGTCAATTTCACAGTCAAGTGGTCCTGGATCACCTTAATGCTTGTAGTTTTACCTATATGGATGCCAAACATCATCCCCACACCGACTGGAAAATGCGCCCCAGAGACAGAAGCAAGCAACTTTCCCCCCTACCAACGAGTATCGTATGCCATCTGTCTCTAGATAAAGCAGGCACATTAGATATCGTTTTACCACTCCCAACGGGGTTTTATGCATAGAAAAACAACCCGCACCAATCAAGGTAGTGCCCTGATAACCGCCCTGTTTATCATTACCCTCATCGCCATCACGGCTACGGCAATCTCTGTACGCATCAGAAATACCATTGAAGCCACCCGTCTCATCGAAACCACTGACCGACTCTATCTTGCCTCCCAAGCTGTCAGTATCTGGGCGATGGATCGCATCACAGATCCCAAACAAGAGTTAGGAAAAGCCAACAAAACAACGGGGGCTATTCTGAGCTTTCCCCCAAATTTGCAGCATATCTACCCTAACGTCACTATTTCAGGACAATTGTTTGATTTGCAAGGTCGGTTGAATCTGAACAATATGACCAATACACAATATCAGTCTGTGTTTTATAGTTTATTGGGAAAACTCCATATCGGAAATACGTCTTTTGAGCGTAAGGAAATCGTAGACGCGGTCGTATATTGGGTACATCCGCCCCAAGTCACTTCTACCCACGATGAATGGCATGACAAATATGCCCGGCAAAAACCAACGTATTACCCCAGTCAAATGCCCATGTATCATAGTTCTGAATTGCGCTTAGTGTATGGCATTTCAGCTAAATATTATCAAAAAATAGAGCCATTGATTGCCGCGTTACCTGAAGCAACCCCCATTAATGTGAATACCGCACCCCCAGCCATTTTAGAATCTTTGAGTCATGAAATGAAAGAAACCGACCTCGCACATATTTTGCAAGTTCGCAGTAAAAAACCCTTTAGAGATCAACAAGAACTCATCCCCATTGTTGAAAAATATCATATTCCTAGTGAATTACTCACCGTTGAAAGTCATTATTTTTTAGCCGTAGCTACGGTTCAATCCGGCGATATAAGCATGCAAACCTTTGTTATCTTGAAACGCCAAAAAGAAAGAAATCAATCTGAAGCCGGGCCTAGAGCAGGCCCATGGCATACCAGCATCTTGACTCAATCTATTAATACGCCATAGTGGTGGGTCAACTCGATCATGATTGTTCAAATATTATACCAACCTCCTTGAGTCACACATAAAATGCTGGTATAATATACATCTTATGAAAATAAAACACATAGCGGCCACATTAAGCCTCACTTTCCTATCCACAATTGCCTGGAAAATATGGCATACCACGTCAGATGCGGTGGTTTTGCCTAATAACAAGGCCTTTGCAGTTTTGTCTGGCTGGGAAAATGCGGATCTAAAACCATCGCTTTTAGCTTTCCGTAATTCTTGCAAGCTGTTTTTAAAGCAAAATCCGGAACAAAACGTTGGTAATACACGTTTTTCTTTAAAAGCAAAAGATTGGCAGCCATTGTGCGGTGCAGCAATGAAAGTCAATGCTTATTCAAAATATAGTATTCGTGCCTTCTTTCAAACTTGGTTTAAACCCGTTGCTGTCAATGGTAAGACCCCTTCTCAAGGAACATTTACGGGTTATTACGCAGCGACTATTGAAGGCAGCCGTTCAAAGACTAGTAAATATTCTATTCCGCTGCATGATTCTGCAAAGAAAGGCGCACCCATTGCTTGGGTTGCTTCATCCAAAGATTTAAGTACCTTGGTGATGGAAGGATCTGCAATAATTCAGTTGGATAATGGCTCACATATGGCCATCGAATATGTCAAAGGCGGTAGTTCAAATCCCTATTTCCAAGAAACAGAAGACAGCGCGTTTCACGGCGCTCAAGACGTGGCGTTAACCCCGGGCTATTCCATGGCCATTGATCGCCAATGGATCCCTTTGGGTACCCCATTATGGCTCACCACCCAGGTTCGTCAAGACTTTTCCAAAAAAGCGGAACCGTTCAATCGCCTTATGATTGCTCAAGATATCGGAAATGCCATTCGGGGTGCGGTACGCGGAGATATGTATTGGGGTCCTGGTAGCAAAGCAACTAAAATCGCCAGCAATATTAAAAACCAGGGCACTTATTGGTTGTTGTTGCCTAAAACTGCAAAAGTTTAAATCGTAGCAACTGTCTTGAAATACAGTTGCTACTATACACTTGCCCATCTTGGGCAACAGACAATGAGACTAGCGTGCTCCTAGCTGTCTACTTTCTCCATCCCCAATGACCAACGGCATAGTCAATACAGAGTTTGATTTACTATCACCCACCTGAAAAATAATATGCGGGTTATTGCCATGCGCCAACATCTGAACTTGTTGTTGGGTTTGATACAATTGAAAAGCAAGTGGATTGTCTTTCATCGAGTCTGCAAGCTCACGATAAGCATTACCTACAGTTTCAATAGCAGCAGCCTTACCTTCAGCAATCGTGCGTTGCGCATTGGATTCTGCAGTAGCTTCGATGCCTTTTACTTTCGCAGCCTGATTCGCAGCCATGATTCTAGACCGCACTTGCGCTTCAAGCACCGCTCCTTGACCCACTTCATGGCCCAGAGCCTTATCTTCATAATCCCAAGAAGTAATACCGATGTTGAGTAATTTAATACCTCTTTGTTGGAATTGAGCAGTGATATCGCCCATTAATTCGAGCAATACTTTGCTCAAACCTTTTCTAGGTACTGTAGATTCTTCATCAACAGCATAATCTTGCTCATCAAGACAGTCCTCACCCTCTCTTTGCCTAACGATTGCTTTTTCACTCATCGTAACAGGCATAAACTCGGATAAACTATGATTGGTTCTTTATCGTGCCTGGATTATTATCTTTCAATATGATCTCAAATTAAAGCTAAGAAACAAATTTTACACAAATAGAACACCAATAAACCGCATTCCTCAGCTCAAAGTGACGTGCTTTAGTTTTTAACACTCGATATGAACCATAGATGGGATGCTACAAAACCGAAAACTCATGTGCGCAAGGATCGTCAACATTAAGCGCGATAAATTGCACCCAAAATGACTGGCTTTCTAGAACCAGTAATATGACTCAGATCCAAATGCGTGCCGATTAACGCTTGATGCGCCAACCAAGCAAACAGCATCGCTTCTAGAAAATCGGGATCAATCCGTAAATCTTGGCTACTGCACACTGCAATCTTCGGCAACAAAGTTTGAATACCATTCAGTAAAGCCTGATTATGCGCCCCGCCGCCGCACAAGGCTAAGCGTTTCACATGAGCAGAACTTGCATCAATCGCGTGTGCAATCGTTTGCGCGCTGAGGGCCAGCAACGTCGCTTGAACATCTTTGGGGGCATATCCAGGCTGGAGCTTGGCTTGCAACCATTCTGGAGAAAAATACGATTTACAAACACTTTTAGGAAAGGGCGATTGAAAATATGCATCCGCTAATAAAGCACGCAATAATTCTGGGATCACAGTTCCTTCTGCTGCATAGGCACCATTGTGATCATATTTTTCCCCTAACTGCGTCTGAATCCACGCATCCATCAAACAATTGCCCGGCCCCACATCATAACCATAGGTAGGCGTTTGTGGGGATAAAAAAGTAATATTTGCAATGCCACCCACATTCACAACCGCCACTGAGTCCTGAGAATGACCTAATATCGCCTGATGATACAACGGTGCAAAAGGTGCCCCTTGTCCCCCTACCACCATATCCCGCGTTCTAAAATCAGCCACAACGGTAATACCGGTTAATTCTGCGATAGTATGTGGGCAACCCAATTGAATCGTGTAAGGAATAGAAGCCACAGGATCATGGCGAATCGTTTGCCCATGACTACCAATCGCGGTGATTGCCTTGGGATCCATCTTATATTGTTGTATTAAAGTATTCGCAGCACCTGCAAACTCCTTGCCGAGCACAGTATTCAATTGCCAAATGTCTGCAAGCGTAGTCGTTGTACCCGTCATCAGTGCTTGGAGCTGAGCGGTGATTTGTGGCGAATACGGTTTGGTTAAACCCCCCAACAAACGATGGGTTTCAACATCAACCAACGCTGCATCAATGCCATCCATACTGGTGCCTGACATCAAACCTAAATAAATACTCATGTGGGTGTCACTCTAAAACAACGGTAAAAATTAGCGGTGGTTGCAGTCGCAATCTCTGCATAAGTCATACCACGCAAGGTCGCCAATGCCATAGCCACCTCTTTCACCAATGCAGGATGATTTTGTTTTCCCCGAAATGGGACCGGTGCCAAATACGGCGAATCAGTCTCAATTAACATGCGATCTACAGGAACCTTTTTGGCGGTCTCTTGTAAATCTATGGCTGATTTAAAGGTAAGGATACCCGAAAATGAAATATAAAAATTGAGGTCCAAAGCTTGCTGCGCAACTGTCCAATCCTCTGTAAAACAATGCATGACACCCCCAATGTCTTGGGCTTTTTCTTCTTGCATGATGCGTATCGTATCTGCACTGGCTTGACGCGTATGGATAATCAACGGTTTCTGAGCGGCCAGTGCCGCGCGGATGTGGTTACGAAATCGCTGTTGTTGCTGTGCTTGTTCTGCCTCAGATTCAATCCGAAAATAGTCTAAACCCGTTTCTCCAATCGCAATACATGCCTGATAAGCTGCAAGGCGAACCAAATCATTAGTATCGGGTTCATTAGGAGTTTTTTCATTGGGATGCACACCTACTGAGGTATACACTTCTGGAAATTGCTCAGCAATGGCTTCGATTTTTGGTAAATCCTCCAACGTCACGCACACCGTCAACATCCGGCTCACATCATTGGCACGCGCCTGCGCAATAACTTTTTGCAAATCTTGGTCGAAATCAGTTAAATCCAACATATTTAAATGACAATGCGAATCAATCAACATCTTGAATAATCCTCAAGAAAATCCAACAAAATACGTTCCCAAACCAGCGTGGTGTTCAAATTAATATTATGCTGTAATTGGCTCAGAATAGCATAAATACTATCCAATTGAGCATACAAATATTCTGGACGCCATAAATGAGAGAACACTGCATAAGCTTGATACTCTTTTTCTAGTGCAGCAACGGGCAATAACCGCAGCTGAATTAACTTGGTCAAGACTGCAGTAAAAAACCAGAGCATATCCTGGATAGGGTAATCAGACCACTGTTGCGCTAAATCACAAGGTGATAGGCGCTTAGCCAACAAAGCATCCAACCGCTCAAATATATCTAAACGTTGTGCATACAACTTTCCCCGCGATGAAGCCTCAGGATAGGTTTTGCCGAGAGACAAGGGATCACCATTGCATGCTTCCGGCTGCACAATAATTTGTTGGCAGCGACTTACGATAGTTGGTAATAGCAAACTGGGATTGGCTGTCACTAAAATAAACATGGTCGAAGCAGTAGGTTCTTCGAGTATTTTTAACAATGCAGAAGCTGCCGCCTGATTCATAGCTTCTACCGGATAAATCAACAAAATCTGGCGGTCACCTAATTGCGGTGTCTGATAAGCCACCGACTGCAGCTCTCGAATTTGCTCAATTTTGATAGCTCCCGTAGGATTTTCCGGCTGGACCCGATAAATATCAGGGTGACTATCACTCAAAACTTTCAAACACATGCGACAAGATCCGCAAGGAGCATGCGTATCCAAACAGACAATGTGAGCCAACATACGATCTAAAAAAGGCTCTAAGTGCAGCGCTGGAGGCACGATGACTAAACCCGCTTGCAACATACGCCCCTGGGTACGCATCCTGGTCATTTGTGACCAAATTTTTGCATCTGGCAACACCTGAATCAAACTACGACCGGCCATGTAGTGACTCCCAATAATGTCGAAACGCCTGTTTCAATGCTGCTTCAACCTGAGACATGGCTTGACTCGCATCAATCACTGCAACCGACTCAAACCGTTTGATAGAAACCTGATACGCTGCGTGAACGGTCTGGAAAAAAGACAAAGGCTCTTGTTCAATTCTATCTAATGTACCGCGCGTCTGCGCGCGCTGCATACCGATCTCCGGTGAAATATCCAAATAGAATAATAAATCAGGCTGCATATCGCCCACACATAAGGTCGACAATTGATTTAAAATCTCAAGTGGAATCTCACGGCCACCCCCTTGATAAGCAAAACTGGACAACTCACAGCGATCAGCCAACACCCAGGTACCTTGTTGCAAAGCAGGTTTGACCACCGATTCAAGTAATTGCACGCGTGCTGCATAAAATAACAATAATTCAGCCCTGGGATCGAGGGGATGCTCATGATCAGCATGCTTTAGCAAATGACGAACAGCTTCTCCTACTACAGTTCCACCTGGCTCACGTATGGTGAGTACGGGAATCCCTTCTGCCTGCAATAGGCTCTTTAAGAAAAGAATAGCCGTAGATTTCCCAGCCCCTTCCAATCCCTCAACCACCAATAATCGCCCACGATTCATCATTTTTTTCTCATATATTGCTTAATTGCTTCAAGATGTTCTGCATATTTTGTATGAAACACATGCGTTCCATCTCCCTTAGCTACAAAATACAAATACGCAGAGATCTCCGGATGACTGGCTGCATCAATGGCATCGATCGACACCATGGCAATCGGTGTGGGGGGCAATCCCTTGTAGCGATAGGTGTTGTAAGGAGAGTCCACCATCATCTGTTGATGCGTCAATTTACCAGCATATCCATCGCCTAATGCATAAATCACGGTCGGATCCATTTGTAAAACCATATGTATTTTCAAGCGATTCATAATCACACCCGAAATCAAACGTCGTTCTGCCGGCAAAGCAGCTTCTTTTTCCAAAATAGAGGCCGCAATCAAGAGTTCATAGGGATTTTGATAGGGTAAAGCCGGATTACGATTTTGCCAAGCCTGAGTCAGTACATTTTCTAATTGTTTATGCGCACGACGCAACAATGTCTGTCCGCTGGATCCTGCATCGTAAACATAGGTATCTGCAAGTAATAGGCCTTCTGGGGCGCTATGTTGGCTATCCAGATCAGACCAATCAGAGGCTTGATAGTCTAAATACGGTGCCGTCTGTAAGTCTTGGCTAATCTGACTGGCGGTCGTGCCCGGACGAATCATAAAGGATTTGTGCAACACATCCCCTGCTACAATCCGTTGCAACAAATGTTGGGCCGACTCACCTGCCTGCACTTGATAAATACCTGACCGTAATTTGGTAGACAAGCCTTCCAAACGGATCAAATAGGTCCAGAGTCTAACTGACCCTACCCAGCCTTGGGCATGCATAGTCCGCACTAAAGCCTGTGCCGTCGTTGATTTTTCTACTCGAATAATGACAGATTCATTGTTTTGAATGGAGATAGGTCTATAAATAATGCGGTATAATTCTAAACCAAACAGAGTCGCCATCACACCCAATAAAGCCAGTCCATAAATAATGATACTGATGTGACGTCGACCCTGTGGCAGCATCTATGCTAAACGCTTAAACAACAAACTACCGTTAGTTCCACCAAATCCCAGTGAATTGCTCAATACATACTCGATGGGCCGGTATTGTGGTTTATAAGGGACAAAATTTAAGTCACAGCCTTCATCTGGATTATCCAAATTCATAGTAGGTGGTGCAACCTGATCCCGAATCGCGAGGACAGAAAAAATAGCTTCAACCGCTCCGGCAGCACCTAAAAGATGGCCTGTCATAGATTTGGTTGAACTGACAGCCAATTGATAAGCATGATCCCCAAATACGCGTTTAATCGCCTTGGCTTCATTGATATCATTCAAATGTGTAGACGTGCCATGCGCATTGATATAATCCACCACAGTCGGCTCCACATCTGCATCAGCTAAAGTTGCTAGTAAACAGCGCGTCGCACCATCAGCATCTTCGTCAGGTGCGGTAATATGATAAGCATCAGCTGACATACCGAATCCAACTAGTTCAGCATAAATCCGCGCATTGCGTGCTTTTGCATGCTCATATTCCTCAAGAATTAAGATCCCAGCACCCTCACCCATCACAAAACCATCCCGATCTCGATCCCAAGGCCGTGATGCCTTTTCAGGTTCATCGTTGCGTTTTGATAACGAGCGCACTGCTGAGAAGCCTGCAAGACATAAGGGTAAGTTCGTCATTTCTGCACCACCAGACACCATCACATCTGCATCACCAAAAGCAATCATCCGCGCAGCCAAACCAATATTGTGCGTGCCTGTTGTGCAAGCCGTAACGACTGCAATATTGGGGCCCTTCAAATTATGTCTAATCGAAATTTGACCTGCTAACATATTGATGATGCCAGCTGGGATAAAAAAGGGAGAGACTTTACGTGGACCGCCTTGGGTCAAACGTTCAAAATTGTTGGTAATCGTTTGAATACCGCCAATTCCTGCACCCACAGCCACACCAGCTCTTAAAGAAAGTGCTTCATCTATCTCCAATCCAGAGTCTTTCATCGCCTCTTGTGCGGCAATCATGCCAAATTGAGTAAACGGATCCATTTTTCGGGCTTCTTTGGCTGAAAGATGAGCTTCTACATCCAAATTTTTAACCTTTGCCCAAATTTTTGTAGAGTAATCCGTAGTATCAAACCCTTCTACAGGTCCTACGCCACTCACTCCATTTAAAATATTCTGCCAAGATTCCGCTACCGTCAGGCCAACTGGAGACACCATTCCCATGCCAGTGACTACTACCCGACGTTTCAAGAAAGATTTGCTCAAAATAAGACTCCCAATCAATATTCACGCGAAACAATTCGCCTTGTTGTTTCGAACGAAGCAACGGGCGTTTTCACGTTCATTTCTTTGAATTTAGGTATATCCTCAGGTCCGCCATCCTGAAAGCTGCTAAGTCGCTTAAAGGATCTCCTGAATTAGGCACAATATGAGATCCTTCGCTACACTCAGGATGACGGGCGTGGAAAATACAAATTTAGTAACCACTTTCTTCTCAGATCAATCGGGGAAGTACCCTGCTGCGAATTAAGTAGTTACCGGATTTATTAGCTCTCTTTACGAGAGTTGATATAGTCGATAGCTTGCTGGATCGTTGTAATGCCTTCAGCCACGTCGTCAGGAATTTCAGTGTCGAATTCTTCCTCAAGCGCCATAACTAATTCAACTGTATCCAAAGAATCAGCGCCTAAATCGTCAACAAACGAGGCTTCATTAGTCAACTCCTCGTGTTTAACACCTAATTGTTCAACAACAATTTTACGGACTCGTTCTTCTATTGTACTCATATTCTGCATATCCTCTTTAAAATTTAAAAAATTAGTGAGCAGTATACCGCTCTCCATGATTTGATCACAAGTGTTGGGACTATTGCCTCGTCCCTAATCCATATACATACCACCATTAACATGAATAGTCTCACCTGTGACATATGCCGCTGCATCTGATGCTAAAAACGCAACGACTTCTGCTACATCTGAAGCTTGACCCAAACGTTTCATAGGAATTCGTTTCAGCATTTCTTCTTTCACAAAATCAGGCAATCCCGCGGTCATTTCTGTATCAATAAAACCAGGAGCGACGACATTGACTGTAATCCCTCTTCCGCCCATCTCAGCCGCAAGCGAGCGCGAAAAACCAGAAACACCTGCTTTGGCAGCAGTATAATTTACTTGCCCTGGGTTACCGCTGGCTCCAACCACTGAACCAATATTGATAATTCTGCCCCATCGAGCTCGAAACATCGGTTTTAAACATGCTTTGCACATACGATAAACGGAATTTAAATTAGTTTCAATCACTCGAAACCATTCATCGTCAGTCATCCGCAATAATAAATTGTCTGCAGTAATACCAGCGTTGTTAATTAAAATTTCAGGATTTCTTTGCTTATCAGCCAGCAATGCCATAGTGTGGTCGACCGCTTCTTGTTGCGTCACGTCTAAAACCATCCCTTCCCCTTGTAAGGAATGAGTGGCTAACATTTTTGTGATGGCCTCTGCGCCTGCAGCTGTGGTAGCAGTACCAATCACATAAGCCCCTCTGGAAGCCAAAGTATGCGCAATGGCTTGACCAATCCCACGACTTGCACCGGTTACCAGGGCAACTTTATCTTTTATGTTCATCACCTACCCTCTTTATTTAGAGTAAAACAGACATTTTCGCATCACAAATCGACAGCAGACTCTACTTTTAATGATTTATCAATCCGCTTAATCAATCCACTCAATACTTTGCCTGGACCACATTCTATAATGGTCTCCACACCAGCTTTCTGCATCATTTGAATTGTTTCTACCCAACGAACTGGAGAATATAATTGCTGCTGTAACAATGCGCGAATTTGCTCTACTGAATGATAAATACTCAAATCTACATTTGATATCACCGTTCCCTTGGGAAGGTGTATAGACGTTTGCGCCAAAGCATCTGCAAATTTTTCTGCCGCAGGCTTTAACAGTGCGCAATGACAAGGGACTGAAACTGGAATTAATCTAGCCAATTTGGCTTGATGCGTTTCCGCCAAACCCATTGCACGTTGCACTGCTGCAATATGACCTGCAATCACAACTTGGCCTATGGCATTATAGTTTGCGGGAGTAACCTGCTCATTATTTTGTGAGCTTTGCAGGCAGATATCCCTGACTTGCTCATCAGTCAACCCCACAATCGCAGCCATTGCCCCAACACCCAACGGAATGGCTTGTTGCATCAATCGGCCACGAGTCTGTACCAATTTTGCAGCGTCGACAAGTGACATGACTTCGGCACCAACCAAAGCTGCGTACTCTCCGAGGCTATGCCCCGCCATCATTTTAGGAGGGAATGGTTTCAGGTGTTGTAAAACTCGAAATAAAGCCACATCGGCTGTCAACATGGCCACTTGTGTGTGTTCTGTTTGATTTAAAACATCTTCAGGACCATGCTGCACCATTTGCCATACGTCGTAATGGATATGATCAGAGACTTCCGAAAATGTTGCTTTGATTTCGGGATGGATTTCAGCCAAATCCGTCAACATCCCAACGAATTGCGAGCCTTGACCCGGAAAAACAATCGCATAATTTATCATATTTGCTTGGTCCATGTGATCACAGCAACAAACCTTGATTCATAAAATCAGTGATTTGATCGCGCACCAAATTAACGACGTTTGATTTGACTTGCAACATAGCGCCCTCAATCGCAAATTGAAAAGCATACGCATTCGCCCCACCATGACTTTTAACCACAATACCGTTCAACCCTAAAAGACTTGCACCATTGTAACGAGCTGGATCCATGCGTTTTTTGAAATGAGACAATGCTGGTTTTGCCAGCAATCCGATCAGACGTGACCACCAATACCGTTGAAAACCCTCTTTCAAAACGGTTGCCATCAAAGTCGCTAACCCTTCGCTGGCTTTCAAGGCGACATTACCGACAAAGCCATCACAAACAACCAAGTCCACGTCGCCCGTATAAAAATGATTGCCTTCCACGTAGCCAACATAATTTAATAATTGACATTCCGCGAGCATATGTGCCGTCCGTTTGACTTGATCATTGCCTTTAATTTCTTCTACCCCAATGTTTAATAAGGCAATTTTGGGTCGCGCTTTTTGATCGAGTGCTTGAATCAGCGCAGAGCCCATGACCGCAAATTGGAATAAATGTTCTGCACAGGAGTCGACATTAGCCCCCAAATCAATCACTCGAGTACGACCTTGCGCTGTAGGAAGCTCAGCAATAATAGCGGGTCGATCGATGCCTGGGAGAGTTTTCAATACGAAACGAGCTGTAGCCATCAAAGCCCCGGTATTTCCGCCACTGACGCAAGCTTGAGCTCGTCCATCACGCACCAAATTGATGGCAATGCGCATTGAAGACAATTTTTTATTGCGCAACGCATGTGATGGCAACTCATCCATCGCCACCACTTCAGGAGCGTGTTCGATTGAAATTTGCGGAGAAGACGTTAATGAGTAGCCTGCTTTTTGCAAACTCGATGCGATACGGCTTTGATCGCCAACCAAGATCAAATGCAAATTTGGATTTTTTTTTACAGCACGGATGGCGGCTGGAATGACAACAGTCAAACCGTGATCGCCCCCCATTGCATCAATCGCTATGGTAACAGTGTTCAAAGAAATTACTCTTGATCTTCGTACACAGGTCCATCAGCAGTCACTTTACGACCACCATGCGTATAGAAGTCCGGTGAAAGATGATGACGTATATGAGTCTCACCTGTTGTCGCAT
This sequence comes from Legionellaceae bacterium, assembly GCA_018061965.1. Taxonomy (GTDB): domain Bacteria; phylum Pseudomonadota; class Gammaproteobacteria; order Legionellales; family Legionellaceae. The sequence continues at coordinate 125,767 of JAGOTG010000003.1, read as the reverse complement.
TCACTGATAATGTAGGCAGAGTGAGTGCATCATGCGAACGACGCATATCTCTACGTGAGCGTGATTTTTTATTCTGTTGAACCGCCATTTATGTGACTCCTAACCAATATGTTACTGTTGGGCGTGAATTTTACAGCCTTTTTTCAAATATTCCAAGTCTTTCGTGCAATATAGCCATTCTACTTTAAAATACTGGTTTTTCGCTATTTGATTTCTATCTAAAACAGCACTTTATTCAATCAACAATCATCATGTTTTTCTGGACTAAACAAATGCAGATCGTCTGTCACAATCTCCAATAAATCCAAATCATCCTCTGATTGCACCATGCAATCCATCGAACTCATCATTTGATTAGCAATCTCATCACTCTGACAAATAGCCACTTCGCTCTTATGGTCATAAGCATAAGCAAAATCTTGCAAACATCGTTGACAATTAATTATCAACTCCCCACTGCTTTTTAAATGTAAAACATAATACCTACGCTCTTGCTGAACTGCGACCTCGCAAGTCAAGACACAAGGCGCGTGAATATAATAAGGCAAGCGTTCATTCACCTCTACGGTCATTTGCACAGGATGCGATTGTTTGGCTAACGTTTTTAATGATTTTAATGACATAGTCGAATCGGATAAAAGTCTAAAATTGCATCAGAGCGCAGTATACCTTAAAATACACTCTTTTGTTAATAGTTGACGATTTACTCACAAGGCTCGATAGTACCAACCTATTAACGACGTCTGTTGAGTGGTTTTAGTCGCCATAACAAGACTTTATTTTAAAATAAGAGTACCTAATTTTGAGTCAAAAAGTGATTGTCGGAATGTCTGGAGGCGTTGATTCCTCAGTTGCCGCTTATTTATTGCAAGCAGCTGGATATCAAGTCGAAGGCTTATTCATGAAAAATTGGGAACAAGATGACACCAGCACCTATTGTGCTGCTGCCGCTGATTTGGCTGACGCCCAAGCTGTTTGCGAACAACTTCAAATCCCTCTGCACACTGTGAATTTTGCTGAGCAATATTGGCAAAAGGTCTTTACTCATTTTCTGGAAGAATATCAAAACGGACGCACGCCCAATCCCGATGTTTTATGCAACAAAGAAATCAAATTCAAAGCTTTTTTCGAGCATGCGTTGGATTTGGGTGCTGATTATATTGCGACGGGACATTACGCCAAAGTAGCCCTGGATGGGGACATTGGCTTATTATACAAAGCCAAGGATCGCAGTAAAGATCAAACCTATTTTCTCCACGCCGTGGCACCCAAAGCGTTGGCCAAAACCTTATTCCCAATAGGGGATCATCTCAAACCTCAGATTCGAGCCATTGCCCTCGAACAAGGGTTTGTGACCCATAATAAAAAGGATTCAACAGGCATTTGTTTTATTGGCGAAAAACGCTTCAAAATTTTTCTCAATGAATATCTTCTGGCACAACCTGGCGAAATTAAAGATACGCTCGGTCAGGTCATTGGACAACATGATGGGCTCATGTTCTACACCATCGGACAACGCCAGGGCTTAAAAATTGGCGGGTTGAAGAACAGTCAAAATGCACCGTGGTATGTGGTGGATAAAGACATTAGCCATAATGTTTTAATTGTGGCACAAAGCGAACAACATCCCATGCTTTACGCGCAAGGATTACTGTGTGGCCCAGTCCATTGGTTACTCCACGAACCACCCCAACTACCTCTCACCTGTTACGCAAAAATCCGTTACCGACAAACTGAGCAACCATGTATCATTTCACCCGATCAAGACTCCCAGCATTGTGTTATGTTTTCCGCTCCGACTCGCGCCATCACACCAGGACAGTCAGTGGTTTTTTATCATCAAAATCAATGTTTGGGTGGTGCGGTGATTGACCAAATCATTCGTTAATAGCAGTTCACTCTCTAGACCCTCCTTGTTTGCCAGGACTTCGAGGATCCAGACGATCTGCAAGCACAGGCGCTGGAAATACCGCAACCACTTTAGCTCGAATACTCTCAACATCTGGAATCGTAGATTTTTCGCGACTTGATCTATTTATTAGTCTCGCAGCTAAAGAAAGAAGTGAATTCGATTCATTTCCTTTAATTACTGCAGTAATCTCAGCTGAATTCGTCATTGCGACAGGTACTTTTTCATCGAGCAAAGTATACAGCGCTTTAATCTCACTCCCTTTGTCAAAGTCATATAAACAGTCATTCGAAATAGCAAACTCCTCTATGACTTTGTAAAGAGTGACTGCCCTGGTATCCGATCTCATTTTCGAACTAGCAATTTTTTCCTGCAAAATATCTTCCACAGTTTGCATTATCTTATTCCAAATTGGTTAAAAATCTCTATTAAGCATGGTTTATAGACAATACTTTGTCAAAAATGATTGATTTAAAAAAATGGCGTTGTCTTTTATGCTGCGACTTACTAGAAGCTTAAACTGTTTACAATAAATATAAACCAAGTTAAAATCGCTCACTTTTTCACCCATAAGAATCTGAAACAAACATGCTATTAAATCGTGTTGCCGGAATATTACTCTATTTAATAATCTACTCTCCATTACTCTTAATTCAGACTCTGTTGGTCGCTCTCCTGTTTGTAGATAAATTGATTGAAGGAAAATATCGCGCAGCTGCCGCAGAACTGTTGTATAGTCCGATTAAGATTTTGACTATGCTTGTTCAATCCTTATTACATATTGTTGTATCCGGATGGGGCGTTGGATTTACAGGGTTTTTTGATCTATCCTTCACTCGCATCAAAACGTATTGGACTGATTTTTACAATACGGATGCACGATATTTTTCGGCTCTTTTCTTTCAAAAAGATATTGCGCTCTATGAAGGACCCTATGTAGGAGCATTGGCTCACAAATTTAGCCTGTTATTTTATGCAAGTTATTATTTTGACCTCTATAAAAACTATCATCTTTCACCGCATAGTCCCATTGTGACTTTAACTGCCAATGAGTTATACGATCTTGTTGATCAACATTATGGAAAGAAAGCCAAAGACCGTCTGAAAATCATTCCTAGAGAGATTGAAAGCTTTTTAACAGAACTTCAAACAACGATAATTGATCCGGAAGATATGACTGTGCTCTATGCACAGAATTGCTTGCAACAGATCCAAACGGGGTTTCTTAATCAAGCACCCGCACATGATCTCAAAACATCTTCCAAACATTATCAGCCCAAAACGCCTTTCAACACGTTATGCTTAGTTTGGACAGTGATTCACGAATATCGTTTATCTTCGGACCAAACGCGACAATTAAAAAAACTAACCGCAAATTATTTAGCCAATCTGCAGCGTAATTTAAGCGCCAGCAGCACTGCATTAGACCTTGAAGAATGTAGTACTGGCATGATCAATAGTTTTTTGGAAGTTTTAAAAGCTGTAGATCCACAAAAATTTACGCTAAAACTTAGTAAAACAGACAGTTGGACAACGGTCAAAACATTATTACAGGAAAGAATGGATCAGCAGTATTACACTCAAAAAAATACCCAAGACTTTGTTAACCAAGTTGTTCAGAAACACATTAGTGTTTCACTACCACCAACAACATCCTCCAGGCAAACTATTACAAGTCATGAAAAAGAGAAGGAGAAATTTATCAGCGAGCATGGCGCTGCGCTCAAATATTATGGGCGCTTTTTAAATAGCACCCCTCAAGGTAAAGCAATCACTGGATTAGGTGCACTAGACGAAAACGGCGTTGATGCAGTCACCGACGAAGTACTTGGCTCTTGGGATTATCCAGAAAAAAGAAGCGGAACCAGCATGAGGCTTCAGTCATAACCCTTTGATTTTAGGAAGCTCAATCGTGGTTTGAGCCTCTTCTTGCATTTTTATGCTCGGTATCTCCTTGGTTTCAGTTGTTGAGGGACTTGAACCAAAGCTTGCAACAAAAGAATACAAAGTACGTAAAAATGGATTGCTAACACGATTACCCGACTCGGCTTGATCTCGCTTATCAAAAATGGGGGCTAAAGCTTTTTCTGGGCAATCTATAACTAAATCTTGGACCTGGATAGTTTCTGGAGTAAACAAATAAGTGCTGTGCGTTTTAACGTAATACTGCTCTGTATCACTGAGAATATGCTTTTTTGGTTGGCCACCGGTCGGACTATTTTGATTCCACTGTCTGATTATATTTTCCTCGGTAATTTTCACTCCCCCTTTAACTGCATTAAAATTAACCTTGAATTTGGGCTCAGGAATACCGATGTCACGAAAGTTTTCTAATGCATATTTGCTAGCGTGTTGATAAGTTGCATGTTGAATGCCCGCTTGATGCCAATGTAAACAAGCCTGTTCTACCGCCAAATCTATTCGTTCTGCACGACTCATTGCGCGTACCTTACGCTTCATTTTTTGGGCCCGACGTTTCGCCAAAACCTCTGGTGACGCTGTAGTATTAGGTGTTTTACGCGCTGCTCGCCTACGTCGAGGCCGTTCAGCACTCAATTCCGGAATATTATTAAAAAGATTTTTTTTATAAAACTTTTTTAATTCAGCAACATTTTCAAACTCGACAAATTGACTTTGTTCACGCCCATTTACCACGGTTTTTCTTTCGCGCAATTTAGATAATTTGACACCATTAATATAATAAACACAGCCTTCTCCAGCGCTAATTTGTCTATTCCAATCACTCAATGTACGTGTCCCAGCATGTGCACCTTCGACTGCTTTCTGACTATCGTAAGAAAAAAAATTTAAATTTCGATGTTTATGCCGTTCCTGCATGATGCTTCCTCATATACAATCACTTGTGTGGTTTTAATTTTATACTACAAGTATAGTATATGGCTTCTTGTTATCAAGAACGGACAGATTAGCAAGATTGTTTCTTACGTTTTCTGTACTGTGATATAATAAGACTTTTATAACATTAGAGATCCCAAATGGCAGATGCATCCGCGGTACAACACCACGAACCTATTGTGCAACACGCTATGCAGCCTGTTATTCATGTATCAACGGCCGCCGCCAACAAAGTCGCAGCCTTGATTACTGAAGAAGGCAATCCCAATTTGCATTTGAGGGTCTATATCACTGGCGGCGGCTGTTCTGGCTACCAATATGGCTTTACTTTTGACGAAAAAATTCAAGAAGATGATACAATCATTGAAACTGCCTCGTCTGATTCTAATATCACCATCAAACTCTTAGTCGATTGCATCAGCGTTCAATTGCTACACGGTGCTGAAATCGACTATACCAGTGGCATCCAAGAACAATTTATCATTCGCAATCCCAATGCCAAAACGACCTGTGGCTGCGGTTCGTCATTTTCTGTGGATGATGACACGATATAAAACAGGACTTACGCAAAACCCCGAGGTCGAGGCGGATTTAGTCTTTAATGAGGGAGTTTAGATGACTAAATGACCGAATTAAAGACTAAATCCAACGAAGAGATCGGAGTTTTGAGTAAGTCCTGTAAAATTCTCATATGATTGTTTTGTTAATACGGTTTCACGATCACCGGCGTACCCACTTCCATAAAATTGTAATATAACCACTTAGCATCTGCTGGATGGATTCGGATACAACCGTGGCTCGCATTATAATTGGGCACTTCATGTGAACCATGGACTGCATAATACTGAGAGAAAAACATACAATAGGGCATGGGGGAACCACCTTTACCCACTGGGTAGCGGCTAGAACGACAATCAGCGCCTCTTTTTTGGATTACATGAAAAGTACCGGTCGGTGTTCTACATCGTCGGCCAGTATCTGAGCAATACGCACGTCCTGCCGAACCATGACCCGATTTTACTACCTGGCCATCGCTATTTATGGCAGTCCAACGTTGAGTCGTGGGATCGAACACAAATTTACCCGCTGCAGCGACATCGTAACTTGAGCCTGGAATAATTGATTGCGCGTCAGTAGAAACCCATAATAACAATGCAGACGCAAGACAAGCGACGAAAGACAGTGGTTTGTACCAATCAACCCGTTTCATGATTTATCCTTAAATCAATCACTCCTATGTATAATTATAGATTAATAATGGGCGATTTTCTTGCAACATACTTTAAATATGCACTTTAGATAAAAAATACGTACAGATACCGTTGCAAATGCTATGCTTAAACCATGTAACGCATTGACGAGAAGATCTGGTGTTGATTAAAGTATCTGTATATATATATTGCATTTTTATTTCCGGATATCTCTTTGCAAAAGAACACTCTAATCAATACCCGGAGTCCATTGCGACGACCGAATTATCCTCTTTTTCCTCTTACCCACCTAAAGTCCAAAATCCCATTAATTTGCTGCTTAGCTTAGCGAGACAAGGGCTGAATTATCAATACGGTAGCTCCGATCCCAAGGCAGGTGGCATGGATTGCTCCGGTACTATGTATTATGCATTAAGGCAAATGGGGATACCCGATGTGCCGCGCTCGTCGGATTTACAATATCAATGGGTCACCACACACGGCCATTTTTATGCGGTTCCGGAGCGCACGACATCCATTGATGCCATTGAATTTGCGCATTTGCGTCCCGGTGATTTGTTATTCTGGTCCGGTACGTACAAGATTGAGAGGTCTATCAATGTCACCCATGTGATGATGTATCTAGGAAAAAACCAAACAGGTCAACCCTTGATGATTGGTGCTAGCAATGGGCGTACTTATAAAGGAAGAAAAATTTACGGCGTGAGTGTATTTGATTTTAAAGTACCGGACAAAGATAGTCATGGCTATTTTCTTGGGTATGGTTGCGTGCCAAATTTGAACTGTGAAAAAATTTAAGTATTTGGTTTTTTAAATCCTTTCGTGCTGAGGGGGCATTGACGCAGTCTCGAAGCATGACTTAAAGCTTCGATACGAGACCCAGGCCTCTCCTCAGCTCGAACGGATTAATCATTTCACAACCTACTTTTCCAAGCGCTGCATAAACTCTTGATGGCGACGCAATTCCTCAGGATTCGCATAATAAATGGGCGAAGAAGAGGATAAAACCGGCTTGGATGTTTGCGAGATTTGCGCTTCTGTTTCAGTCGCACCACTGTCCCCAAATAAATCTGTTTGCCCGCCCGTCATGGCTAAATATAACTGGGCAAGGATTTGCGCATCCAGTAATGCGCCATGTAATTGACGATGCGTATTGTCAATGTCATAGCGTTTACAGAGGGCATCTAAATTATTGCGCTGTCCAGGATGCTTTTTTCTGGCTAATAATAGCGTATCCACTACAGAACAACTCTGCTCAAGTCGCTCTGAATAACTACAGCGTTTTAATTCTGCGTTTAAAAACCCCAAATCAAAGGCTGCGTTATGGATAATCAATTCTGCTTGACCAATAAATGCAAGAAACTCTTGATAAATAGACTTGAACTCAGGCTTGTCCTTCAAAAAATGATCACTAATCCCGTGAACTTTAAATGCACCTTCATCCACCAATCTTTGAGGGTTCAAATACACATGGTACGTCTGACCGGTTAAACGACGATTAATCAATTCTACGCAACCAATTTCAATGATGCGATGCCCAGAATCGTGGCCAATCCCCGTAGTCTCTGTATCCAAAGCAATTTGACGCATTCTTTCCCCTTTTTTTAGTCACTCACTACGGTTATACTTGCAGGTTTTATTCTACTTACGCGCACATGTCTAATACGATTCTAATCGATGATCATACCATAAACAAATCTGCTTGGGGGCAATTATATGGCAGTAGTCTGTCTTTGGCATTTGCCGAATATTGTCAACAAACGCCTGGTATCAAGCTCTGTATTACCCCCGATAATTGGTATGCCAAACAACTCATTGATGAACTGCAGTTTTATTTCAAAGATCATCCGCAGCCGCAAGAAATTTTGGTTTTTCCTGATTGGGAAACCTTACCCTATGATCAATTTTCACCGCACCAGGATATCATCTCCGAACGCTTAACGACCTTAAGTCGTCTGCCCCAGCTCAAAACAGCGATTGTCATCAGCTCAGTGAGCACCTTGATGCATAAACTGTGTCCTCCTGATTTTGTACAACAACATAGCCTCTTATTACAATGCCAACAACACCTTAATATTGAAACCTTTCGCCAGAAATTAATCCAAGCTGGCTACTACTCTGTCAATACCGTATTAGAACATGGCGAATTTGCGCTGCGAGGCGCCATCTTAGATCTCTTTCCAATGGGCAGCTCCGTGCCATTTAGAGTCGAATTATTCGATGAGGAAATTCTCAGTTTGCGGAGTTTCAACCCAGAGTCGCAACGGACAATTAAGAAAATTGATAAAATTCATATCTTACCAGCCCGAGAAATCCTATTAAGCGAACAGGGTATCAGCCATTTTCGCCAAGCTTTTAGAAATGAATTTAGTGGAAATCCTACTCAGATACCACTCTATGAAGCAATCTCTGCTGGCCAAATTCCCGCAGGTATTGAGTGTTATTTACCCCTGTTTTTCCCCAAAGCAGTCAGTTTTTTTGATTATTTACCCCCCGAATCGACTGTCAGTATGGTTGGAACCACCTTGGACTATGCTGAGCAGTTTTGGCAAGAAGTGACGCAGCGTTTTACGCAAAGAAGCCATGATCGCACCCGCCCTATTTTACGCCCTGAACAGTGCTTTCTATCCCCCGCTGAGTTGCTAAGTGCGACCAAACAACATACCCGCATCAAACTCTCGCATGAGCCAGTGATTCACAAAAAAGGTAATCACAATTTCGCAATCGACCCACCGCGCATAGTGACCATTGATAGGCATAGCGCTGAACCTTTTCATGCCCTCAAAAATTGGCTAGATACGACAAACCATCGCACTCTGGTGGTCGTGGAGTCATTGGGACGCCGCGAAATTATCTTAGACCTATTGAAGCAATCCAACATTTTTCCTAAATGGCAGCCATCATGGCAAGCATTTCTAGCTAATCATACCCAAGCCGTTAATATTACGCTCGGCACCCTAAACGATGGGGCGGAATTTGCTGATTTATCCATTATTGTGGAATCTCAATTATTTGGTCAGCAAGCGACTCCACAACAACGCAAAAGCTCAAAAGCCATCGATCCCAATGTCATGATTCGAGATCTGGCCGAATTGCAGATTGGAGCACCCGTGGTTCACCTTGAATTCGGCGTAGGCCGGTATCAAGGATTGCAAACCTTTGTTCACGACGGTTTGTCCAATGAATTTCTTAGTTTGGCGTATGCCGGGGACGATAAAATCTATGTCCCGGTTACGTCATTACATCTTATCAGTCGCTATACTGGTGCTGATTCTGAACACGCCCCACTCCATCGACTCGGCTCCGATCTTTGGCAAAAAGAAAAGAAAAAAGCCGCGGAAAAAATCCATGATGTTGCCATTGAATTATTAGAAATTTATGCCAAACGTGCCCAAGCGCCAGGGCATCAATATCATATGCATCAAATTGATTACCAACGTTTTGCAGCAGGATTTCCTTTTACCCTTACTGGAGATCAAGACGCGGCCATTCAGCAAATTATCGCAGATATGGAATCACCAAGACCGATGGATAGACTAATTTGTGGGGATGTCGGTTTCGGTAAAACAGAAGTTGCCATGCGCGCAGCCTTTATCGCAGCCCGCGATGGCAAGCAAATCTGTGTTTTAACGCCTACGACTTTATTAGCCGATCAACATTTTGCCACCTTTCGCGACCGTTTTGCTGATTTTCCAATTACCATTGAATTGCTATCTCGGTTCCGCAGTGAAAAACAAGCAGAGAAAACCGTACAAGGCTTAGCAAATGGTCAAGTCGATATTGTGATTGGAACTCATAAACTCTTACAAAAATCGATTCAATTTCAGAATTTAGGCCTATTAATCATTGATGAAGAACATCGTTTTGGGGTCAAGCAAAAAGAATATATCAAAAGCATGAGGGCGCATGTTGATCTCTTATGTATGACTGCAACCCCTATTCCACGCACTTTAAATATGTCCATGGCCGGGATTCGCGATATCTCCTTAATTGCCACTCCACCAGCAAAACGCTTAGCCATCAAAACCTTTTGGCAAGAACAAACGAACAGCATCATCAGTGAAGCTATATTGCGTGAAATACTCCGTGGCGGACAAGTCTTCTTTTTGCATAATAATGTGCAAACCATTGACCGAGTTAGCCAAGATTTACAAAAACTAATTCCCCAAGCAAAAATTCGCAATGCGCATGGACAAATGCGCGAACGGGAATTAGAGCGGATTATGTCTGATTTTTATCATCACCAGTTTAATGTATTGGTGTGTACCACTATTATTGAAACAGGCATCGATATTCCTACTGCCAATACCATTATCATTGACCGCGCAGACAAATTTGGTTTGGCCCAATTACATCAATTACGTGGTCGTGTGGGTCGTTCACATCATCAGGCGTATGCTTATTTACTGACGCCACCCCAAAATATGCTCAGCTCAGATGCTATCAAGCGCTTAGAGGCGATTGTATCGTTAGAGGATTTGGGCGCTGGCTTTACTCTGGCTTCGCATGATCTTGAAATCCGCGGTGCGGGTGAATTATTAGGTGAAGAACAAAGTGGCAATATGCATGCCATAGGGTTTGATCTCTTCATGGAAATGCTAGAGCGCGCTGTAAACGATTTGAAATCAGGGAAAACACCTGAACTAAATGCACCGCTAAAAGAGGGTCCAGATATTGATCTGCGAATCTCTACGGTCATTCCAGACAGCTACATCGGCGATGTACATATCCGTTTGATTTTCTACAAACGTATTGCACATGCAAAATCTGAGCAAGCATTACATGATTTACAGGTTGAACTCATTGACCGCTTTGGATTGCTGCCCCCATCAGTGAAGCATCTGATTTTGATTACCAAATTAAAATATTTGGCGATCAAAATAGGAATCAAAAAAATCCAGGCCTCAGATCAAAAAGGCAAACTAGAATTTAATGCAGACCCTAAAATCAATCCTGTTACCCTGATCAAACTGATTCAAACCCAGAGCCAACGCTATCAACTCCAAGGCCCTTCGCGCCTCTGTTTTACCCTAACCGCAACGCAACCGGAAGAAAAAATTGGTGAAATTACGGCTTTATTGCATTTATTGGGCGAAGCGTAGGAAGAAAATACCGATCAGACCGGAATCGAGTTTAAAATAACCTTGTTCAAACAATAATAAATCTTTAATATACAACTTGATTTGTTGATCGCAATAACGCGTATAAAAGAGATATCCCATGATTATCAAGCCAAAAGTTCGAGGATTTATTTGTACTACCGCTCATCCGGACGGTTGTTTTAAAGCAGTGGAAGAACAAGTCGAGTATATAAAATCACAAACTCGATTTTCCGGCCCTAAAAATGTGTTGGTGATTGGTGCCTCTACTGGCTATGGATTGGCAAGCCGTATCGCCGCTACTTTTGGCGCAGATGCAAAAACAATTGGCGTTTTTTATGAAAAACCCGCAGAAGGTGAGCGTACAGCTTCCGCTGGCTGGTATAATTCAGCCGCCTTTGAAAAAATTGCTCATCATGATGGCCATTATGCTAAAAGCATTAATGGAGACGCTTTTTCCCAAGAGATCAAAGATCAAACCGCCGAATTAATTCGCAAGGATTTCAATCAAGTCGATTTAATCATCTATAGTCTAGCAACACCACGCCGCACCCACCCTGTCACCGGTCAAGTGTATACATCGGTATTAAAACCAACTGACCACGCTTTTTCCGGTAAAACAGTGGATGTCTTTCGTGGGGAAGTAAAAAATGTCAGCATTGAACCTGCCACAGAGGAAGAAATAGCCAATACCGTTGCGGTAATGGGCGGCGAAGATTGGGAAATGTGGATTGATTTTCTTGCTAAAGAAAACTTATTGGCAGATGGGATTCTGACGGTTGCCTATTCGTATATTGGTCCAGAATTAACCTATGGTTTATACAAGGAAGGTACAATAGGTAAAGCAAAAATTCATTTAAAAGAAACTGCTGATAAATTAAATCAAAAACTATCGTCTATTCACGGACAAGCGGTGGTTTCGGTTGATAAAGCAGTGGTTACTCAATCCAGTGCCGCCATCCCTGTTGTGCCTCTTTATATTTCAATTTTGTTTAAAATTATGAAAGAACAGGGTACGCATGAAGGATGCATTGAACAGATGTATCGTTTGTTTAATCAGCATTTATACTCATCCAACCGACCTGCTCGTGATGCTGAAGGTTATATACGTATCGATGATCTCGAGATGCAGAACACTACCCAAGAAAAAATTAGCCAGCTATGGGAACATATCACCACTGATAATTTAATGCAGGAAAGTGACATCAGCGGTTATCGTGAAGATTTTTACCGACTATTTGGATTCAACATACCTGGCATTAATTATGACGCCGATGTTGACCCGGTGAGAATGATCGAATCGATATAACCATTCAGCACCAGACAGGATATTTTGACTCAAACTGCTTGCCGCTGCAAAATCTTTGGGTCCAGGAGATTTGCTTCTTCTAGTTCCCTTCGAAGGGTAGATTTTTCTAACTTTCTGTTCAATACAGCGGTTTTGCTGAAAAAGGCGGGGGGATTAAAATTTAGTCCCTTCTCGTTTGGTTGTTGAGCCGCTATATGGAAGCCTGGTTCGTTAATCACTTGCTGGGCAGGCGCTTGAGAAGCAGCAAATAACTCAAAAAATCCTAACCGTTCTGGCGATGAGGATCGTGGGCGCTTTGCGGGCAGAATTTTTTGCGTGTCTAATGCTTCGGTGTCTGCACTATAGCCATCTATAGGGCTATCATTGAAACCAGAGGATGTAGCAGAAGTCGTGATGATGAGTCTACTCACTTTTATAAACTCAGAAATTGATGGATCAGATTGTCCTTCTTTTACCTCAATAATGTGCATACGAGTGTTGCGATATTCGCTCATTCTCTGTTTGCAAGCATTTTTATTTGTTGTTTGCTCATATCTTATCTCAGCATTTCTTATATCAGAATCTGCACGGCGCATATCTTTTATCGCTTCTATATATTCACCTCTTGAAAAATGATAGCCGCATATTTCCATATGATTGAGTGAGCGATTATAAAAAACATCTGCAATTTCTTCTGCACTCAAATATTCGGTGTTTTGTGGTGTAGTTAATATTCCTGTATAGATGTCCAATCTTTTATGCATATTTTTTGTTTTATCGGCACGAGTTATCAGAGCAGTTAATTTTTTACGCATTTATAGAGACCTATATTATTCACAAGTGATCTATTATACAATATTTAGATCAAAAAATATACAAACAATTTTATACCTGTGATTTTTCAGCCGTAAAGCAGTTTCATGAGGTGTTGGGAATGTTGTCAATAACCGCGAACTTAATTCATCCGAAGATGCTTACGACGATGGCAGAAAACGCCTCTGCAATAACGTCCATCACTTGTAAAAAAATCTTTTTAATACGACCAATAACGCCTTTATTTTTATCTTGCAGATCGGATGGTTTTTGCTCATTCCTAACGTTTTTATCCAATAGGTTTACTCCAAAATAGTTATTAAAAACTCGTCAATTTCGTAGTGGTCACACCATCAACACCAGCGCATAACACAATATCGGCTTTGCGATGTAAAAACAAACCAGTCTCTACCACGCCGGTAATTTGCTTAATATCTCGCTCTAAATTAGGAAATTTGTCTGGATTGCATTGATGCGCATCTAAAATAATATTGCCATTATCAGTGACAAATCCTTGCCGATAAGCTGGGTCGCAACCCATATCAAGCAAGGCACGCCCCACTAAACTCCGAGCCATAGGGATCACCTCTACTGCAACTGGAAATTGTCCTAAATGCTGTACCCATTTATGGGTTTCAATCATACACACAAAGGTTTTCGCCGCATTGGCCACAATTTTTTCCCGAGTCATGGCTCCGCCACCACCTTTGATCATTTGATGTTGCAGATTCACTTCATCAGCGCCATCAAAATACCACTCTAAATGATCCACAGTTGGCAAATCCAAAACCAAAAACCCATGTGCTTTGAGACGCCGTTCGGTTTCGACTGAGCTGGCCACGCAAGCATCAATCAGATGTTTGCGTTGGCTCAGTAACTCAATAAAACAATTAGCAGTTCGCCCCGTGCCAACTCCAATAGTCACGCGCTCAGTCAGATAGTCTAATGCAGCTTGTGCAACTTGCATCTTCAAATCAGTGGGCTGCTTACGCGATTTAAGCATTTAACGAATCCAGTGCAGGAACATATCTATCTTGCGCGGCATCCGCTACAGCTTGATACGTTAGACGTCCAGCGTGCACTGACAGACCGTTTAAAAAATGCGGATCCGACATTAAAGCTGGTTTCACGCCTTTGTTAACCATACTCAAAACAAATGGCAATGTGGCATTAGCTAATGCATAAGTAGACGTCAAAGGGACCGCGCCAGGCATATTTGCAACACAATAATGCACAATTTGGTCCACTACAAAAGTGGGTTCATGATGGGTCGTTGGACGGCTTGTCGCAAAACATCCTCCTTGATCAATCGCGATATCCACCACAACAGAACCTGGTTGCATCGCAGCAATCATCTCTTTAGTCACCAATTTGGGCGCAGTAGCACCTGGAACCAACACCGCACCAATCACCAAATCAGCATCCACCACAGCCGCTTCTATCGCCCCCTGGGTAGCATAGATCGTATTGATCTTGGAATGAAATTGACTGTCTAACCAACGTAACCGTGGTAACGAATTATCCAAAACAGTAACGCGCGCTCCCATGCCAATTGCAATTTGCAACGCTTGAGTGCCTGCTACCCCTCCGCCTAATATCGTCACATTCGCAGGCGCCACACCAGGCACGCCCCCTAATAATTTTCCTTTTCCACCTTGTGCGATTTCCAAGCAATGCGCGCCCGCCTGCACGGCCAAACGTCCAGCAACCTCTGAGGAAGGCGCTAATAAGGGTAAGCCTCCTCCAAGTTGGGTAACCGTTTCAAATGCAATGGCTGTAACGCCAGAGGCCTGTAATAGACGAATTTGCTGTAAATCAGGTGCCAAATGTAAAAAAGCAAATATTGTTTGACCCGCATGCAATCTGCGACATTCTTCGGGTTGCGGCTCTTTGACTTTGACAATGAGATCCGAGCGTTCAAAAATTTCTTCTGGCGTCGCCACAATTTCTGCACCCGCTGCACGATAGTCTTCGTCAGTGATTTGGATGCCACGACCTGCATCGCGCTCCACCAGCACTTTTCCGCCTATTTTTACTAATTCTCTGACTCCGGATGGCACTAAACCAACTCGGTACTCTTGAGGTTTTATCTCCTTTGGCACACCAATCAACATTTGCATAACCCTCGCTGTTGTAATTCAAGAACTAATTTTGGAACCACCTCAAACAAATCTCCGACTAATCCATAATTGGCAATTTGAAAAATAGGCGCATTCTCATCCTTATTAATCGCCACAATAATTTGCGCATCTTTGATCCCGGCAATATGCTGGATAGCACCCGAGATCCCAATCGCAAAATAGAGTTTGGGGGCTACAATTTTACCCGTTTGACCCACCTGATGATCATTTGAAATAAAGCCCGCATCCACAGCAGCT
Organism: Legionellaceae bacterium; assembly: GCA_018061965.1. GTDB lineage: Bacteria > Pseudomonadota > Gammaproteobacteria > Legionellales > Legionellaceae. The sequence continues at coordinate 110,213 of JAGOTG010000003.1, read as the reverse complement.
CGGGAAGCACCCAAAGCTGCCCCTAATTTATCTGCTAAATCTTCGACTAATTTAAATTGCTCCTTCGACTGCAGGCCTCTGCCTCCAGAAACGATAATTTTCGCATTGGTCAGATCAGGACGGACTGATTGGCTGAGTTCGCGACGTACAAAGCGTGTGGGACAAGCTGGAATTTGCACAGCAGGTTTTTCGACTAGACAGGGCGTCTGTTGAGCCGTGACCGCTGCAAAGGCTGTCGCCCGAATGCTCAATATTTTTTGCTTATCCAGTATTTGTACAGTTTCTACTGCATTCCCGGCATAAATGGGATGTTCAAAGGTATCTAGACTCACAATGGCTGTGACATCCGACACTTGGCTCACGCCTAATAAAGCTGCAGTACGTGGTAATATATTTTTGCCTAATGTCGTAGCAGCCATGACCAGATAATCGCAATCATGAGCTAATTGCGCAATAACCGGGCTCAATTGCTCGGCCAAAGAATGCTCAAAAGCTGGATCTTCTACCAACCACACAGTACCAACGCCTTGATAGGATGCTGCTTCTGCAGCAACTGTCGCACAATGCTGCCCTGCTACCAACACAACGAGTTCTTGCCCCAAACTTTGTACAGAACCGAGTACATGAGCAAATGTTGCATCCAAATGTTGGTGATCATGTTCCGCAATCAGCAATATTGTCATGGCAACACCTTAGCTTCATGTTGTAGTTTATCCAATAACGCCGCTACAGATTCCACCATAATGCCTCCTGGCCTACGTGAAGGGTTTTTGATTTGCATCTTTTTGATATGCGTTTGCAAATTCAAACCCAAGCTGTCCAGTTCGATGATTTGTAAGGGTTTTTGTTTGGCTTTCATAATATTCGGTAAACTTGCATAACGCGGTTGATTCAAACGCAAATCCACGCTCACGACAGCAGGCAATGTGGTTTGTAACAACTCCAAACCCTGATCAATTTCCCGAGTAGCGGTTAATTCGCGGTCGGTAATTTCTAATTGAGAAGCAAAAGTAATTTGTGGCCAATTTAATAACCCCGCCAACATTTGTGGGGTTTGATTGTTATCATCATCAATCGCTTGCTTGCCCATGAGTACCAAATCCGGGCTCTCTTGAAGAATAGTTTTTTGCAGGATTTTAGCTCTATTAAAACTACAATATGCATCATCACTGCGGATCAAAATGGCGCGGTCAGCACCCAAAGCCAACCCATGTCTCAAGGTTTCTTGGCACACTTCCGGCCCAATCGTAAGAACAATAATTTCCTGCGCTATCTGGCTTTCGCGTAAACGCAGAGCTGCTTCCAAAGCAATTTCATCAAAAGGATTCATTGCCATTTTGACGTTCCGCGTTTCGATCTCAGATTGATCAGTATTCACGCGAATCCGTACATAGGGGTCAATCACACGTTTGACGGTGACCAAAATCTTCATGTTTGCTCCCTGCTGTTATGTAACATCGCATCGCCGCAACTGCTCGGGACTCTTTAGCCCGAACGGTTTGAGTTTCAATCATGGTTCAAAGGGACTGTGTCATTCTCGAGTAGGCGGGAATCCATTCCTACATTGGCACTCTGCCAAACCAAGGATGGATCCCCGCCTACGCGGGGATGACATAATTTCTTGAACATGCTCAAATTGTCATGCTTAGTTTCTAGATCCTTTTAACTCGCTACTTTCCAGCTGCCATCTGCCTGACGACAAGCCTTTCCGTATACTTTTTCTTGTTTCCCACCGATGATTGCTTCAGTCACATATTCGCGACATGGCTGGTTTTGAGTGTTTTGGTACGTATGAGTGGGTTTAACTCTATACTGATTCCCATTATCGGGATTGGTCCATGCTTTGGTTTGTCCTGTTGGCTCTGACTCTAAAGCACGTTGCATTTCCAATCTATCTAAACGATCCATCGTTTGTCCAATCCGGCCTCCGATAAGAGTACCCAAGAGAGCGCCGCCCACTGCAGCGACAATTTTTCCTGAGCCACCACCAAATTGGCTACCTACAAGTCCACCTATCACGCCACCAGTCAATCCCCCTACTTGTTCATTATTAGGCGGGACACATGCTGCTAACGTCATAGAAAGTGACAATACTGCTATCGTTTTTTTCATCATTAATAATCCTATTTATTCCTAGGTCGAGCTGTTACTTGCGTCATCAATTCATACGCAATGGTATTGGCCTGATGCGCGACAGCTTCTATTGTAATATATTTCCCCCATAATTCAACGCGATCCCCTATTCTAGCGTTTGGGCAATCGGTCAAATCAACGGTCAGCATATCCATGGATACTCGTCCTACAATCGGCACAGTCTGCTCATTGATCCATACTTGAGTGTTTTCTTTCACATGCCGAGGATATCCATCCCCGTAGCCTACTGGAATCACACCAATGATTGAAGGTCTTGTGCATTGCCAAGTAGCGCCGTAACCAATAGTATCTCCCGCTTCACAGTGATGGAGCGTGGTCACTGCCGAAATAAAATGCATCACGGGCCGCAGACCCAGTTCAGCACTCGTACGCGCAGAAAAAGGGGAAGCGCCGTACAACATCAAGCCTGGTCGCACCCAATCCACATGCGTCTCAGGCAAAGCAATCATTGCTGCAGAATTTGCTACCGATTTCTGCATATCTGGATATTGCTCCGCGATATCCTTCCATACCTGCAATTGATGTTGGCAAACTGGACGCTCCGGCGTATCTGCGCAGCCCAAATGCGTCATTAAACCAATTTCTTTAGCGATCCAAGGACACAGATCCAGCGTAGCCAGCACCTCTGCCAACTCTCGAGGATCGAACCCCAAACGATGCATACCTGTATCAACTTTCACCCAAACTTTGATGGGTGCAGACACAGGACTTGCGGTCAGCCAAGCTAATTGTTGTGGATTATGCACCACAACCGTCAACCCCAACTCAATCACAGAAGGTATCTCCTCAGGAGAAAAAATACCCTGCAAGAGCCAGCATTCTTTTTGTGGGCAATAGCGACGCACCGCACGGGCTTCTTCTAAACAGGCCACTCCAAAGCCTTCTACCAGAGGCTCCAAAGTAGGCAACACCCATTGCAAACTACAACCATAGGCATCCGCCTTGACCATGGCCAGAATCGATTGGTCTGGCGCATAATTTTTTACACAGGCAACGTTATGGCGTAAGGCGTCTGTATCGATATACAAATATGTCGGTCTACCCACCTGTGCCCGCCCCTTGGTACCCAGTAAAAGCCAAATCTTCGAAACGCGTATATTTTCCCAAAAATGCCACACGTACTTTTCCAATTGGGCCATTTCGTTGCTTTGCTATGATGATTTCTGCACAACCTTTGTCTGGGCTATCTTCATTGTAAACTTCATCGCGATAAATAAAGCAAATCAAATCCGCATCTTGCTCGATCGCACCTGATTCCCGCAAATCAGACATAACTGGTCGTTTGTCCTGACGTTGCTCTAAGCTTCGATTCAACTGAGACAAGGCGACCACAGGTACTTGTAGTTCTTTTGCTAAAGACTTTAAAGAACGCGAAATTTCAGAAATTTCAGCTGTGCGATTATCTGCTTTAAACCCAGGTACTTTCATCAATTGCAAATAATCCACCACAATCAGCGCCAATTGACCATGCTCTTTCATCAAACGCCGTGCGCGTGCACGCATTTCCGCAGGACTCAGTCCAGGTGTATCATCTATAAACAGAGGCGCGTCAGATAACATATGAACGGCAGAAGTTACCCGTGGCCAATCGTCATCATCTAATTGACCGGTGCGAATACGATGCTGATCGATACGCCCTAAAGAAGACATCATTCTCATTGCCAAAGAATCAGCAGGCATTTCCATTGAAAATACCAGTACAGGTTGCGATCCTTTAATCGCTGCATGCTCAGCAACGTTCATCACGAAAGTAGTTTTACCCATAGATGGCCGACCTGCCACGATCACCAAATCAGAACGCTGCAACCCTGAGGTTAACGTATCTAAATCAGATAATCCTGTGGAGAGACCCGTCATAGCGTTACCACTTTGGTACAAGGCATCTATTCGTTCCACAGCACGCCCCAGCACCGATTTTATCGGTTCTGGCCCGCCCTCTCTTGCGGTCTGGTCCGCAATGACAAATACCCGGTTTTCTGCAAAATCTAATAATTCGGCTACTTCCCGGAGTCCAGGATTATAAGCAGCATCTGCAATATCTGTTGCAACTGTAATCAATTGGCGTTGTACTGATTTTTCCCGCACAATATCAGCATAAGCGCTGACATTAGCAATACTCGGCGTATTGGAAGCCAATTCAAATAAATAAGTCTCACCCCCAGCATCATCCAGAGCATGGAGCGATTTCAAATGATCAACAATGGTTACCAAGTCGAATGGCTGACTTTTCTGAGTCAGACTCACCATGGCACGAAATAATACGCGATGCTCACCACGATAAAAATCTTGCTCACATAATTTCATAGAAATTTTGTCGAGCGCTTGATTTTCTAACATTAGGCCGCCCAAAATTGCTTGTTCGGCTTCAATAGAATGCGGGGGCCTTTTTAAGGGGTCGGTCGTTTTTTTTCTAGGTTGCAGATCAATCATAAGCGGCTCTAAGACATTAATTTCTTAATGATTGCATTTAAAATGATACAAAACAACGTGGCCCCTACCAATATAAACAGTAGGGATAAAAACGACGAAGCATAATGCATTTTTAATTGGCTAATTGAAGTTATGTCGATGGGTACTGCCGTCAATTTTGCTAATTTTCCAGATAAAAAAGCACCTACCCCTAATGATACAAAAAATATCCCCATCATCGTACTGACTCTTTTGCGCGAAGCCAAAACGGTTACGGCAGACAAACCCACCGGCGATAACAACATTTCTGCTAGAGAAATCACCAAGTAAGCTGGGATCAAATACAAAGGAGACAATAATCCATATGGAAAATTAAAATGACATATGATGGTGATCAATCCGTACGCTATGGTCATACACAGCATGGAGGTTAAAAATTTATTTCCAGTACGAATAACCTGTTGTTGTTGTGACAAAGGCCGTTTCCCGCGTGCCAAAAACAAGCCTAAGAGAATCATACCAACACTTTGAATCCCCACATAGTAAGGAGGAGGAAAAGCAAAACCAAATACAGTTGGGTTCACAACTCGCATAATAAACAGCGTCAACGACATGAACATTTGAAAGTAAAAAGCCCAAAAAAACACGGAAATCAAGCATAGTAAACCAATCACAATGGTTTGCTTAGCCTGAATGTCTGATTCATGCTTAACACTATAAATGATATAAAAAACTGAGAGAAACACAACCAATATAAAGACCAAATCCGCCAAAATTGAGTAATTCAGGATATATAAAGATAGTTTCCAAAGCCCCAGTAACAACATCAGAGCCAGCGCAATTTTTTGGTAAGAAAACTGATAGCCACGATAATCTTGAATCCGATACACACGTATGCCATACATAAACACAGCGCCTGCAATGATCATGCCCAAAGAAGCAGATAAGAAAGCAGTGGACCAGCCATAATGCTCATTCAAATAACTTGGGAGTGTTGTGCCAAAAATAATGCCGGTGGTTAATCCCATATAGAAAATGGTAAAACCACTTTCACGGTTAGGCGCACCTTCAGGATATTCGTTACCTAGTAAAGAAGAAATATTCGGTTTGAGCAAACCAGTCCCAACTACTATCCCTGCCAAACAAGAACATAAAGTACTATTCGAATTACTCAAACTTAGAAAAAAGTAGCTAAACAACAGAATCAGAGCACCCAAAAGGATCGCCCGCTTTTGCCCAATCAAATGATCAGCTATCCATCCGCCCAGTACAGGAGACAAATACGTCAGCGCTGTAAAAGACCCTACTAGCTCATAAACGTCCTTATCCGGCCAAGCAAAATGTAAGGCAAGATAAAGCGCCAAAAGTGTTTGGACAACATAAAACCCATAACGCTCCCACATTTCGGTAGCGAAAAAGATTCGTAGTGTTTTAGGATGTTGGTTAGCAAGAGTGTGCATAAAAATCCTTCAATAATACTTTTTAGCACAAAACGAGGCCGCAGTATGCCAGAACTTATGTCATGTGTATAGGGCTAAAACTCAAATTGGGCTCAAAAAGAATACAAACAAATCATTATGGATTAAATAAATTCTATTAAAACACAATAACCCCTTTATTTTTCTGCATAAACTTGACTATGGCCAATTATGGTCTAAATTTTCTTTTACAGGACAAGACGGTAATATAAGGATATAGTCGTGTTATCACTAGACACATTACCAATTAATAAACCAGAGGATCTGGTTAAGCGTTTTTATCTCTGCGTTGATGGCGCACTCAATGAATCAACTTTGGGCTTTTTGCATTCAATCAATAAAGCCAACCCTTTTGGCTTAGCGGATTTGATTACGAAATTACAACATATCCAAGTTCAACCGAATGCTGACATGATTCATAGGACAGTTCAGGCTTTGACCAATCAACTCAAAATCCCTCACAACGCCGTTCAAATAATTCAAGATTTTTTACAGGGGGATGGCAAGCAAGGGATATTGAGCGAATTACAAACCTTACAACCCCTTGAGTCTAAACTACATCAATCCATTTTTCATATTATGGATAACCTAAACATATATGCAGGCGATAGCCTTGCTGAACAGTTTATGCGTACTGTCATAAGCATCATGTTGGAATGGGACGCTAATCCGCTTCGAACAGTGAAAGATGCAGCCAAATGGTTGAAATCTGTTTTCAACATTCCGCATAAATCCATCATGGCACAAATTATTCAGTTAATTGCCGATCATTTGCATCTCAGTGATTGCATCATTGCAGGCAAAACTCGGAATATGGATTGTTTGGAATTGTTTTTTCTATTAAAAAACCTCACAAACCATACTGACATGGTATTGGTTGCTGAAACAAACAAACCATTTATGCTGCAAATTAACGCAACAGTATTAGCTATTATGATTTATAAAAACTCTCAAAATGCATTTTATGATGTCGTCACCTGGCACGAGCAACATCCCGATTTTTCAATTCTTACAGAGTTAAACGCGCATCATTCAGAATCTATGGTGATAGAGAAGTTCTTACAAAGCAATGCCTTTAAGCCCTACTTTTCGCAGCAGCGTTATCAAGATAGTCGGGTCAATCAACATGTTTTTATGTCTTCATTGGCTGAGTACATGCTGACAGTATTGGAGTCTGACAACCCAAGTCATGATCTCAATATGGCAAAAATCGTTTCTTTTGCCCAACAATGCCTCGCGCAATTTCGTGATAAAGATAGCATTGGTTTTCTGGAATGGTATCAAGACAATCCTCAGTTTGAAGTATTAGAACCACTGATTTTGTCACTTTTATTTCAACCTTTGCAAACGATGGCTTTGACTCAAAAATCACGCCATGCTGGACGAATCAGAGCTAGCGCCATGCAATTGGTCGCCTTAGGATATTCACATCGCTCCACCTCTACGCTGACAACTGGTGTATTCAAACCTATGGTCAATATCGATATTGCTGCCATTGACACTGCTAATATTACCGCATTGATTGCTTTCTTTAATCAACAAACCCAAGCCATCCGTTTAAAGCTGCTGCAAGAAATTTTTCTGGGCTATATTATTTATAACCAAGGTCAGCAACTTGCCTATCAAAATAGAAATAAAGCACAAGCTACAAAATCCAAGACGTTGACATTGCTCAACACACCAAAGTTCCAATCTACTTTACCTCAAATGTTTCGGGCCAACCCCATGAATCGAAATCGCCTGTTTACGCCTAAATCCACCTTCAATAAAGTGCCCACCCTTTATAATATGGTAGCAACCTCCTCGACTAGAAAACCAGTCGATACCCTTACCAGCCACGCTCCCTTTGAAACACCAAACTTGGGGCTGACACCACTGCCATTTACTGGATTCATGCCCATGCATTCACCAGCCGCAAGCAAAGGATTAAAACGCAAGAAACGCGCCTTAGCCCGCAAACTTGCAAAAAAACGGGCATGTCAGGCACGTAGTCCTAGATTTTGCTGAAGCGGTTTTCATCAGAACAAGGCTTACGCAAAATCACGAGGTCGATGCGGACTTAGTCTTTAATGAGGGCGTTTAAATAAAAAATGACCGAATTAAATACTCAATCCAACGAAGAGATCGGGGTTTTGCATAAGTCCTGTTCAAATTTCTGGTGCTGAATCAGGAGCGATTTGCGCTGCTCGTATCGCGCTCTGCACCATCATTCGGCAGTAATTAACACTCACCAACAGCGCTTCAGGGCCCGTGAGTGAATGGCTTCCCCTCATTTCATGACTTGGAGGAGAGGGTAATCCCTGAGCAAAACTATCCAAAGAAACGAGCATGTCTTCAAATGTCGTCGCATGGTTTAATACCCTAAAGAGTTGGTCAATTTGCTCTTTTGATCTGGTCTGCACCATTTGTGTTTTATAATGAGTGGTGGTCTGGCTTGGTTCATTATCCTCTGGCAACGTATTTTCAGCACAACCTTCCACACCAAAAGATAATAAATACCCACTAAGAATAATGCGGCATCTATTTTTCATATCTTCTAATACGTTAAGAGCCCCAACCTCCTCCACTAATGTCTCTACTGTATCCCTCCATTCATCATCTAGCTCAGATTTCTTCATCTTGGCTTCTATGTCGGACATATCTATTGGAGGCAGTGTGGCCAGATATTCTTCAACAATAGCATGGCATTCCTCACAAGTCCGCGCAGTATTGATTCGTCGCATTAAATCCATCGTACGCTGTACATATTCAGTATCATAGTGATGCCGAGAAGGATGAGGGATAAATCTTTCGTGTTCATCAATTGTGCCAATACGCTCCAAATATTCCAAAAAAATGTCTCTGCATTTCTGTTTGGTATTTTCGAGATCAGGACTGCGCTTTTCAGCCAACAGCGCCAGACCTTGGTTCACCAGAGATTCCGTTCCTTTTGTATGCGCATCCGCCAGTAATTTAATACTTTTAGGAGATTTTTTTAGGAAACTAACATTGGTAATATCTGGCCGATATTTTTTAATGAACAATAACGCCTCTACCGTTTTAATCGCTTTGGGAGAAAAGGTTTTATGCTCTTTTAACCACTTTTTGCCTTTTTTGGTATCGTAAGCTTCGTCCCATGTATCTAAACTGGTAAAACTAGGCTTGCGCTGACCAAGTCCAATTAAAGAGGCCGTTTCACGCCGATCCATTTCCAGGGCATGACCTATATCTATACAAACAGTCTTTCCATCTCTCATCGTCAAGAAATTATTAGAAGCCGTGGCATCCGCAACAATCCGTCCAGTTCGATTGAATGTGTCCAATAGTGCCATGCGAATTTCTTCATCCGTTGCTTGTCGCCCAGGGATATAAGGACAAATCCAACCTGACCTCCATTCCATAACCCATTTCCCTTTGGCATTCTGGTACTTTATTTTCTGACGAGACAGTCTAGCAGGAGGTTGAATATGGGCATTCACTAAATTCCATACACGCACCGAACGCTCGGGCAGATCAGAAGGAGAATCATCCAGCGCCACTTTAAAAACCGAGTTACCGTCATCGCTTCGAAAAGCGATGTTATAGGAACCCTCCCCTAATTGTCTCCATTTCATTGGGTATTATCCGAAATTATCTTCTATTGATAAGATTAGATGACATTGGCTTGATTGCAAGGATCCCAGGTAAAAGTGACTTTATTTTACACAAATCAGCGGTTAGTGATATACTCGGATTTTATTCAGTATCTTTAACGAGCATTTTCGGATTAGGTATATGTATTATTCTAGCAATGATCTTGAACAACTAAAGTTAAAACCAAGTGATTTAGAGGGCTTATCAGAAGAAGAAAAAATACAAAAAATTCGCTCACAATGGATGACTTTGTGTATACAAGCAAAAGATGAATCCGAAGCTCATACTTACACTCATTATTATCATCTTCTGATATCAAATTATGGAAGCTCGCACCCTATTAACAACTATCTGGAACAACAAACCGTAACGGTTAACCATACAACCCATGATTTTGCTCAACGAGAGCAGATAAAAAAAGCCTATCAGGATTTATTGGCTGAATTTTCCAAATTATCGACTGAACTAGAAAAACAGAATTTTGCTCGCCTGCATGCTAATTTCCTAAACCTAGCGCAAGCTTTAGAAATCACCCAAAACAGTTTTGATGATTTTTTTGCGCAGTATTTGTACTTGCAACAAAAGAAAACCTTGCAAGCGCGGATTATTGAACTGTGGCGTTTACAGATGATCCGTATCTTTGGGATAGAAGGTTTAGATGATTTTCAATATCGACATGCTTTGGCAACAGGAGAACTCAGGTCGATTTTAGCCAAAGATAAGCTATTCTCTCCAATTAAACTCTTGGTAGCGCTCATTAATAGCCTTATTTTAATACTCACGACATCATTCGACTTTATTCTTAGTTATCATCCTTCCTTACGCATTGGATTTTTCTTCCTCCTCCGTCATCCTTTGGCAATTCTTATGGTGCAATTGCCTAAAATTGCTCAAATTCTAGAGATGCTTGCATGTCCTACTAATCAAATCATTAGGCCTTTATGTACTTATAGCCGCTGGTCACCTCAAAGCATTAGTTTATTGTTGTCAGCGACCACTCTGGCTGTTTTATATGGTGCGTTCTTTACCACCATGCTTGCAAAACTGACTGCCTTGCTGCCTTATATTGCATGGGCTTTTTTTGCCTATTATATATATACGATAGGTAAACAATGCCTTGCTGTGTTTCAACAATCTTTTGAAGCTGGACTGATTACAACATACGTAATCATCATGATGTTCATCATACAGGCTTATATTGGACAGGCATTGAACTCTGGACAAACATTAAATTCAGTGCAGGCGCCATCAGTTGCCCGACAATGGCTAAGAATGTTCAGCTTATTTTCTTTGGTAACCTTATTGACAAAAGGGCCCCAGAATATGACTATTTCACTAGACATGTTGCCACTACCATCGCCTAACCAACCTATTCCAGAAACGATTCGGGATACGATGCACAGTAGATGTACCGCACATTTATCCCATAGATTCTTTAATACACCCAAAGAAGCTCCGGCTATTCCTAGGGGGCAGATAGAAGAAAATAGCAGCTCAGTATGGGGTTGCTTGCAGTATTAATATTCGCTTCTAATAACTGCGCACTAGTACGCTCTTCTACGTGATTGTTAAAAACCAACCCAAGTTAGCTTGCATAGCAATTACCCTCCTTTGTCATATAGACATCAATATGGTATAATTAAATTTTGAAGAGAGTTGATTTTATTTATGTCTGAGTTATTTCCTCAATTACCCATCCTAGTTCAAGCCTTAGAAGATATTCAAGCCAATGAAATCGTTGTCCTAGATGTTAGTAAGCAAACCACGATTACTGATTATATGATTGTCTGTGGCGGACGCGCTTCGCGGCATGTGAAAGCGATTGCTGATACGATTATTGTCAAAATGAAGTCCATTGGATTGCCACCCTTGAATCATTCTGGATTAGAAGCAGGAGACTGGGCCTTAGTAGATTTTGGTGATTGCATCGTACATATTATGCAGCCTGATTCACGCTCTTTTTATTGCTTAGAAGAATTATGGGGTTAATGTTATAATTCGTGTGAAGTACACACCACTACGCCATTATGAATAGATTTCGCGGACAACGCTCCCACAGTCGTGAATTACAATCTTTTCAATTTAGACTCCATTTATTGATCGCTTTTCTGATTGTTTTGTCGTTAATTATGACTTTGCGCCTGTCTTACTTGCAATTTGTTCAATATAAGCGCTTTGCAACTTTGTCACTGAAAAACCAGATGAGCATTCTCCCCATCGCGCCCTCTCGGGGCGTCATTTATGACAGAAATGGCGTGCTCTTAGCAGAAAATATTCCCATCTATGTATTAGAGCTCATTCCTGAACGCATCCATTCTATCTCCGAAACTCTGCAAGCATTACAAGCGTTGTTACCCTCTATCAATCATGACGACATTAAAAACTTTCAGCGGTCTCGTAAGCAAAATCCTGCTTATATGCCCATCCCGTTAAAATTAAAACTCAGTCAGGAAGAAGTCGCTACTTTTGCTACCAACCAGTATCGTTTTCCAGGCGTAACAGTCAAAGCTATTCTTATGCGGCATTATCCCTTAGGGGAAATCACCGCCCATATATTAGGGTATGTAGGGCGTATCAATCAAGAAGAGCTCCGCCAAGTCGATCCCACTAATTATCGCTCGACCAATTTTATTGGCAAAACAGGGATTGAAAAATTTTATGAATCACAATTACATGGTCAAGTGGGTTATCAGCAAATTGAAACCGATGTGAGCGGTAAAACCTTGCGTATTTTGAGCAAACAAGCCCCTCACACTGGCGATAAATTATACCTAACCATTGACACACGTTTACAGGAATCGACTTATAATGCCCTTGTAGGAAAACGTGGCGCTGCTGTTTTACTCTCCGTAAAAACTGGCGATGTCCTGGCCATGGTCTCTGCCCCTAGTTTTGATCCCAATTTATTTGTAAATGGCATCAGTTCAGAAGACTATAAACGCTTATCTGATGTGCAAGATCGGCCATTATTCAATCGAGCAGTCCGCGGCTTGTATCCCCCTGCTTCCACCATCAAACCTTTTATCGCCCTCACTGGCTTACAGTCTGGGGTTGCCACCATCCATGATCATATTTACGACCCAGGTTGGTATCGTTTACCGGGTGTCAAGCACGCTTACCGCGACTGGAAACGTACTGGCCACGGCATCATGAATCTTAAGCGCGCCATTACCGTTTCTTGTGACACGTATTTTTACCAATTAGGCAATAAATTAGGTATTTTGGCCATCGAAAAAATGTTGTCCCGCTTTGGTTTTGGGCAATTAACCCATGTTGATCTCTATGAGGAATCCTCGGGTTTGCTCCCTACCCCCCAATGGAAACACCAAACCAAAAAATTACCTTGGTACCCAGGCGATACGTTGATCACGTCTATCGGGCAAGGATTTATGTTGATTACCCCTTTGCAACTGGCCAATGCAACCGCTGCATTAGCTTATGACGGTCGACGGTTTCGCCCCCATCTCCTACAAAAGCAGGTCAGAGACCAACAAATTTTGGATTTTAAACCCATTGAAGAGTATCCATTGAGTTTGCGCAATCCTGAGCATTGGGACATCGTGAAAGATGCCATGCACAGCGTAATCACCAGTCAAGAAGGCACAGGAGGCCGTTTTGGACGTGATGCACCCTATTCCGTAGCCGGAAAAACTGGGACAGCCCAAGTATTTAGTTTAAGCCAAGATAACAAAAAGCAATATCTCAATATCCCACCGGAATTACGCGATCACTCCCTATTTATTGCCTTCGCTCCGGTAGAAGATCCAGAAGTTGCGGTTGCAGTCATTGTGGAGCATGATACCACTGCGTCGCAAGTCACTCGTCAAATCCTAAATGCTTATTTTAGCCTAAAGGAATTAGGACAGCTTGATACCCCAGCCGAGATACAGGTCACCCATGAAGCAGCTTAAAACCAAACCAATGTATCGCTTTACAGAGCGCTCATTACCTTTAGACTTACCTCTACTAGGACTGCTATTGTTGTTAATCTCATTTGGACTGGTGATCTTATACAGTGCTTCCAATGAAAATTTCAATATGGTGTTTCGGCAAGCCATGCGTTTGACATTAGCCTTAGGTGTCATGACTATTTTTGCGTTTATTCCGCCGCATAAATATAAAGTTTGGGCCCCATGGCTGTACGGTATAGGGCTAACCTTGCTAATCGCCGTGATGATCATGGGTAAAATCGGGAAAGGAGCCCAACGTTGGTTAGATTTAGGCGTATTTCGCTTTCAACCTTCGGAGATTATGAAATTAGCCGTGCCTATGATGAGTGCTTGGTATTTAGATCGTCGCACCAAATACCCCCTTGATGTGAAATACTTTCTTTTGACTGGATTGTTGATATTTCTGCCCGCTGTACTGATTGCCAAACAACCCGATTTGGGCACAGCCATTATGGTAAGCGCCAGCGGTTTATGCGTCATCTTCATGGCTGGCATCCCACTCCGCGTCATTGTGTTCTTGGGTGTCTCAGTGATCTTAGCGGCCCCTCTGGGTTGGCATATGCTCCATGACTATCAAAAACAACGCATATTCACACTGTTAGATCCCGAACAAGATCCCTTAGGCAGTGGTTACCATATTATTCAGTCCAAAATTGCCATCGGCTCGGGCGGCGCATTTGGCAAAGGCTGGTTAGAGGGTAGTCAATCGCATTTAAATTTCTTGCCCGAGCACGCTACCGATTTTATCTTTGCTGTCTGCGGAGAGGAATTTGGGTTTATCGGTAGCATTCTGTTAATTTTATGTGTGGTCTTAATTACGTTTCGTGGCCTCAGCATCGTGCAAAATGCCCAAACAACTTTTACGCGACTGCTGGCTGCGGGTCTGATCATGACTTTTTTCTTATCCGCCTTCGTTAATATCAGCATGGTCATGGGCATTGTGCCTGTAGTGGGCATTCCCCTTCCCTTAGTGAGCTATGGCGGCTCTGCTATGATCACGTTTTTAGCTAGTTTTGGGATTTTGATGTCGATTAGTTCACACAGAATATTATTCAATAATTTGTGAGTAAGAAAAAAACACTAACCCGCTAGGGGTGAGGACTAAGGACTGAGTGATCTCCTCATTTTTAAAAAACCTAGGCTTGTCTCAAAAATCTACACGTTATGTCACCGCTCCAATTTCCTTTTAAACGAGCTGTTGCTTGAAAGCCGTGTTTCGGGGTCCTGTCATATTAGTTACTATTTTCCGTGCTCGCAGGCTGCGCGCGCAAAATAGCAACCAACATGCCACCCTTCAATGGAGATCGATCTTGATTGAGGGGTGGCGCTACGGAGGGCTCCTAGCGCGCGCAGCTTGCGAGCACGCTGGGATACCGGAGCGACAGGACCCCGAAACACTGACATCGAACAACGCTACAGTTAAAAAGAAATTAAAACGGTGACGTAGTTGTGGAAGGCCCAAACAAGTCTCAGTTTTTTAAAAATGAGGCGAGCAACCTGGGCAAAGTCCTTAACATCATTGTCCTCAGAATCATTCCCTTTGATTCCTCAATACGTTTTAATTATTTGATTTTCCGAGACCTGTTTTAATTCCGTATCAAAATCATCCAGACCGACCGTTACAGTCTGAGCCTCAGACGAACCATATTGAGCATCATATCTTCGCTCACCAAAAAAACTGTTTATGTGATTCGCAAGGGATCGCATAGAGAGCGTTTGGCTGGAAACAGCCAAACTTAGACAGGCAGCTGACGCCGATATCTGTTCAGCTAGATCTGCGTTAGCTTGTAACAAACCATCAGTTCGTTCCAATTGTTTAGCCACTTTCCATTTGATAAAATTGGCGCGTTGCTCTGCGGTTAATCCTGGGACATGTACTTTAAAATGAAATCTATCCCCCAAAGCACCTTCTCCTGCTGCAATGACCTGAGCGGGCTTATTCGTGGCGCCAATCAAGATCGTATTATTTGCAGCAAAGCCATCCATTTGTTTCAAGAGCTCTCCGGTATGCGGAAAACTATCGATTTCATCGATGAAAACCAACGCATACTTAAACTCATTCACTGATTCCAAGGCTTTGCTCAAATCACTAGCAGAAATCCCAGATTTGATAACTATAAAAGGTAGGTTCATCTCTTCGCAAAAATTACGAATCGCCGTGGTTTTGCCTCCGCCTGGGGGTCCGTACATCAGTGTATGCATCGGGGTGCGGTCGTAACACTCCGGATGACGTAAATACTTGCTTAATTTGTTTAAACATTCTGCAATACTGGGGGGCGTTACAATTCGATAATTTAAAAAAGCATTGGTTTTAAGAAACTTAGGCAAGATAATTTGGGTATGAGGATACATCTTAGTAAAATCAAACTCTAGATTAGCTCTAATTCTCTCCAGAGCTTCTTCCATCTGTTCATCAGTTACCACGGTTTCTTTGTCTAAATTGGAAACGATAGACACCAAAGCACGATGCGACCAACCTTCGGTAGCTTGAACCAGTTGTTGAATTTGCCTAGAAGATACCAAAGTTTCTATAAACGCATGCTGCAACAAGCTGTGTCTTTGCTGTTCGGTTGGCAAGGGAAAGCGTACACGATCACTATGATCCAACAGGGAAACATCCATATCAAGCGCAGATCGCGTCGTTCCGATAACAATAATATTAGTACTTTCTTGACGAATCTTATCGATATAGTGGCAGAATTGTCCTGCCAGAGCTTTGATCCATTCTTGTGTGTCCTTACCTTTCGTGCCACAAATAACATCGATATTATCCAAATAGATAGCATATTGGTTATGCGGATTTTCACGCGCTTGCTTCATAATATCTGCAAAAAAACCTCCTGCACGCCCCGCCAAACCACCCACAAAAGCATCCCCCTTATCTCCTGCCTCCCAGCGATGCACCTTAAAATTCTTGTTTTTTCCAATATACTCCATCACTGTTTGCGATTTTCCAGTACCTGATACGCCTTCAAGCAAGAGTAAAGCTTTGGTTTTCTTACGTTGAGTGCGCACACTCATCAAGAATCTATCTATTTTATTGAATTGGTCTTGAAATAGATGCGCATCATACACATCTAGCAAATGTTTAAAACCATATATATCCGAGCGATTAAGCACATACATAGGTGTTTCATTTTTGTCATTTCGTATATATTTCTGATCGCTAAAAAGCGATACCACTTGTTGTAACTTTTTGATTATTGCCAAAGAGTAGTTTGGATTCTGACACGTCAAGACTGTGTATAAAAGAGGGGAACCATCTGCTGATTTTCTGTCCTGCCATTGATCGGGGCTTTCGATAATGCTGTCTAACCAATTTCCATCTGCATCATAAACCAAATCAAACTGCTGCAAAATCTCGGTTATCGATGTTACGTTATAGTCTTGGACAACTGGCGTATCAAGCTCAGTAATTAATTTTTGGCTCCGAACTTCAAACGCACACGAAGCTTGATAAATCTGAAAGACGGCATAAGCTGCGCGCAAAAAAGCATAAACCAGCATTGTTACAACCGCTATACCCAGGTAAAGCCCAATACCTCCATTTATGGCTATGGTAGTTGTAGGAAGCGCAAGCCATAAGAATGGCAAATAACGAGAGTTTTTTAAATTCTGCACCAAAAGATTTACTTGTAACCGAAGAAATATCCAAGACAAATACGCACTATTGGTTTTTTGTAAAAATTCCCGATTCGTCAGGGCGCCGTGGTCATGTCTATCTAAAATATCAGCTACTTGAAGCACAGAGTTTGTCTGGAGTATTTCTTGAACAATTTTCTTTTTTTCATGTACCACAGACACTTCTGGAATGATTTTCGCTTCTCGAGCGTTCCCTAAGAGCCGGTCAATCGAACTTTGTGGTTCCGTAAGATCAATTGCTGCAAACGGTTTTAAAATCGGGTCATTCAAATAAGCTTGAGATGCTTTGTGAATCAGCTGGATATCAACTTTCGGCATAGCTTCCTCCGGTTTCAAGATGGAAAATAGTTTTATAAGAATGCATGGTGCGATTTTATAACACACAAAAGCTTGTTTTACTACCTATTGCGAGTGTTCTCACTAGACGAATATCAACATGGTCATGTCCAAAACCTGTTATTAGAATCAACCCTCACAGCATCGTATATCTCTCCTCTAAAATCTTAGATCTCGATTCTATGCAACACTGCAGATTCATTCATTGAACTAGAGCATGCCTGGCTGAGGCTGAGTTGGGGGCTGAAAATAATCATACACATCTATAGGCCATTTATAGAAAAATTTAAGAGGATAAGCAGCAACCTCACCCAACACTTTCATTTGGGATTCAGTAGGTGTTATTGGATTAAACAAACGAACCATCGAGTCTAAAATTAATATTGGTACAAAAAACAACATTCTTAATACAAGCGTCAAGACAGTTTGCATATAACGTAGTCCATACCAACGATTAGGATAATGCGCGGCCGTCGATTCAACACAAGACAACGCATCACCTTCCAAGGCAGTTATTTGCGTTCCAGGAGGAAATCGACGAGCAAGGATAGCGACTGAGCACTCAATTTCAGTACAATTTATTTGGATTCCGTCATAAAAAAACAAATCATTGCCAGACAAAATATACTGGGGTTGAGGGGGTTGGCCAGTAGGCGTATCCATATTTAATCGTTGCAGGCTACGAGTACCATTAGCCTGACTATACACAATAAAAAAACTATCTCCGGTGCGCACAATATCGATCGGTAAACAATTTAATCTTTTGTCACCAAAGCTTAGTTTTTTTAGATCGCCATTGTCCCAACCATATAACGCATCATCAATCCAATGCACCGCTGTTGTATTGTCCTGCGAATCTAACCAAGGTTCGAATCCACTGAAATCTTTAGAGACCTGGTCAATGTGATTAATAATTTTATGTGCTCTGCTACTTTCTTTGACGTATCGAAAAAAAGTAGATTTTTCTTCTGTAAGATCGTTAGAATGACCTTTTAGAGGATCATGTGTCGTCCATGCCAGCTGAGTAACAGGAAAACGCTGCATATATGTTTTATACATGGCCGAAACTAAAAATTTCGCATGACGAACCCCCATAAAATTTCGGCTATACATGACCAACAAACTATCATTATTCAAATCATATTGATTTAAAAGAAGTCTATTAAAAGGAGACTGCATTTTATTACCATCGGAATTAAGCCACAAACGAGCATTATTTATTTTCGCTTTGCTATAAGCAAAAACTCTAGCATCCGACTCATTATTCAAATTAACTTCAGGATTATATAGTGTACGCAAATAGTTCGCTAATTCTGTCTCGGGAATAAAATCTCTCAATGCTTCCCTATAAGCTTTTTCACCCAAAAGTAGCATCTGTAAAAAACTAAAGTGTTGCCCAAGATAAAAACCCATAAAATAGGCAATCATATGACAATAAAAGTTAATCAGCTTCTGAGCCAAAAATAAGGGGGAAATTTTAAGTAGAATCACCACAGGAAATACCAACATTCCGTAAAGGACAATGGTCAAGGCAGCGATAAAATATAGAAAACTCAATGAGTAATATAATAAACTGTGAAAATACTTAAAAAAAAGAGCACCGTTAGCGGTATACCGAATTTTCGCTGCTCTCATGATATCTAATTCCGCTTTCTCAAACCTTGAAAGCTCACAGATTGGAGGGTGAGTGTCGTAGTCGAAATCGGACGCAAATTCGTCTGAAATTCTTTTTAAAATAGCACTCAATTGACGCTTAAGTTCATCTCTATCTGATTCGGGAAATTGATTTACCCAATCCTCATATTTACGTAGAAAATGACCTGCAGGCGAATTTAAATCCTTTAGCGTATCATTCCATCGATCAGTGTGAACAGAGTGTGATAGTTTCCGATACAATGCCGCCCTATAAGCCACGCGGGTTCTACTGAAAGTATTTCTCAATACATATGCAATGCTGAGAGGAATCAATTCCTTAGCTTTTTTACGTATGATTGGCGGACCGCTAAGAATCGTATTCCATTCATTGCTCATCGCTAAAAAACATTGTTGGCTCAACGTTTGAATTGCAGTTTTTTTCAAATCATTCGATGGTTGGACTTCCTGTTGTTCGTATGGCATAGAGTGCTCACATTGAAAAAATTTTGACAGTATACTATGAAATTCAAAACAACTATATTTTTTAATTTCTTATTGAGGGCAAAATCATGATAAGCAGACGTCAGGGGGAAACGTTAGATTGAAGCTCTTTCGATGAATCGGACAAGGACCAAGTGCCTGTAATGCCCTTTGATGTTGTTTCGTACCATATCCTTTGTGCGCAGCAAATCCATATCCGGGATACACCAAATCCATTGCAGTCAATTCTGCATCGCGGTACACCTTAGCCAAAATAGAGGCTGCAGAAATTTGGTAAATCAGGCTATCTCCTTTGACTACCGCTTCGCAGGCCGGAGTAACCTGTGGGATATATAATCCATCTATCCATACCTTGCTTGGCTGAATAGACAATGCCTCAATAGCGCGTTGCATGGCAAGCAATGTGGCGTGGTGAATATTCAAGCAATCAATTTCGTCTACTTCCGCGCGGCCATAAGCATAAGCAAGCGCATGCGTTTTTATTTTTTCGGCTAAAATCGCTCTGTTTTTGGCGGTCATTTTTTTTGAATCTTTAATCCCAGGAATCTCAATATCCAATATCACTGCAGCCGCCACAACAGGTCCTGCTAAGGGACCACGCCCTACTTCATCTACACCTGCTATCATAAATTCTCCACTCCCAAGCTTTTCTGACGTTTGTGTAGCAATAAACTAGCACACGCACAAGCAAGATAGATCACCGCTATCCACCCTACATAGTTTGCTATGCTACGGTTGCCATCCACCGCAAACAAACGATTCCCCAACTCAGTTCCTGCCGCCAAACTACACATCGTTATCGTACTAATCAATGCCGAAGTGGTTCCTGTGCCAATCTGAGTAGAGAACAAAATAAATCGATATAACGGCGTAGCAGCCATCCCATATCCCAGACAATAGATCACCAAACCTGGCATCAAACCAAAAGGTTCTACACCATAAAAGTAAGGAAACAGACACATGAGAGCCAATCCGAAAAAAACAATCATGCTGCCAATGAAAGACAGGCGCAGGATCGAACAACGACGTGACAAATAGGATAATAAAATATTCGCTACAATAATTGCACCAAACACGGGGATTTGCCAAACTCCATACATGACCATAGACATATGTGCCCTACTCACCAGCATCACTGGCGATAAAGCAATCCAGACGACGCAAGGAATACCCAGTATGGCATGTGCAAACGTACCCAACACAAATTTAGGATGTTGCGCTAAAATTTTGTAATTCCCTAAGATCGAGGATAAAGAGATATTGATACGTTTGATCATTTTGCCATCATGCTTTATCTGCCCAACCGATTCTGGCATGTAATGCCATAGACCCCATAACGCCAATACAGACAAGCCACCAATCAAATAAAAAATCGCGCGCCAGGTAGCGTATTGCAAAAAAACCGAACCCGCCAAGGGACCCAATAAAGGGGCTAAAATAGCCACGTTTGCCATGATTGCAATCACACGAATGGCATCTTCATCCGAAAAAATTTCTTGTAATAACGCATAGCCCACAACATGGATATAACATAATCCCATGCCTTCAAAAAAACGGCCTATTAGGAATTGATCCATGGTGTGTACCCACGGCAGCAACAAAGTAACCACTGAGAACAACGCAGATCCAAGCAACATCACTGGTCGTCGCCCAAAACGGTCTGAAATAGGGCCTAACAATAATTGGAGCGAAGCACCGCCTAAAATATAAGCCGTCAAAGACGTCGCAATGCGTGATTCATCCGCATGAAAATCCTGAACCACTGTGAGCATGCCCGGCATAATCATATCATTGGCAATGTACACTAAAAACTCATAGAACACCAAATAGGCTGCAAATAATATGGCATGTTTACGGGTAATAGCGATGAGCGGATTAATCATGTGTGATCAGCTTTTCTTAGAATCTGTCTTCACAGTCTACTATGCTGGTCGAAATGCCTCGATTTTCTCCGGTCCGTGCTCACATACTTATACGTATACTGCGCTGCGGTCCTCAAAAATCAAGGCATTTTGACTCAGCCTAGCGACTGTGAAGACAGATTCTTATTTTTGGGAAGTCGCCATAGTGTAACGCTCACCAGGGCCTTCCGACAAGAGACAATCACTCTGCGCATAATCTGGCACAGCCATCAATTGGCCATTTACATAAACCAAAGGCAAACAAGCTCTTTGCCAAGGGGGAATATGCCAAGTTTGCAATAGTTTTTTCATAGACTGTGTCTGACCATGCCAATGCAACGTTTCCCCTCCTTCACGCACTTTGAGTTCGATACAACTGTTATGCGGAATGAAGATACCCTGTTCATCACGCGTCGCAATAACGTATTGCTCATCCGACCAAGCAATAGGCTGGGGAAAATTATGCCAAAGCAAATTCTTAGGGGGATTAGGCTGGGTTTTAACAAGGTACAATGTCTGCTGATAACGTCGCAATGTCCAATCTTCGATTTGGAGAGAGGGCGTTGCATCCTGACCAGCGAAAATCACAGTCTTTACAATTTGTTGAATACACGCTCGTGAAGGAGGACGCTGCAAATGCTGTTTCAACCAAACGCGCAATAAATAGGTACAACGGACGCTATCCGCTTGCAACCCGTCGGTTATTTCTAGTTTTTTATCCGTTATTTCAGGGCAATCCTGCGGCATCCAGTCTTCTAATGCTTTTTTGGCATCCTGACAATGCTGTGCACTCGCTGCAACTGTGGCGCTAAGATTGGGCCACTTTAGTTGCAATAAAGGAATAATTTTTTGGCGTAAATAAACACGCGACCATTCGCAGTCGGTATTCATTTCATCTTCGATCCACTGCAATGCGTTGCGTTGCGCATAATCAGACAGAGCTTGACGCGGATAATGCAAAAGAGGACGGATCAGGATCCCTTTTCCACAAGCACGCTCTTCTGGCATCGCGCATAAGCCATCCAGACCAGCACCACGAAATAAATTCAATAATACCGTTTCACTTTGATCATTTTGATGATGTGCTAACAATAAAGCATCATGATTTTCTATAAACGCATCAAACGCATGATAGCGGGCAGTCCTCGCCCGTTCTTCAAGATTAGCTCCTGAGACCACAGCAACTCGCACCACTTCACAGGGCACATTTAAAAGTCGGCAGAATTGTTGACAGTGCGCAACCCAATCATCCGCATGCGGGCTCAAACCATGATGCACATGAATAGCGGTAACTTTGGATTGCAATTCAGGATAAGAGGCCACGATGGAGAGCAAGACAGTCGAATCAAGCCCACCACTATAGCCAATATACAGCCGCGTATACTGGCTCAAACGTCTCTGCCAATCCTGAGTTAAATGCACAATAGGCAGATTACTCACACGCCCCCATTGCCATCCACTTTTCATAACGACGACTTATTAACTCCGGTATGGAGAGCGCTTTTAATTGATAGACCTCATGCAACAGCGCATCTTTGAGCGTAGACGCCATCAAAGGTAAATCGCGATGCGCGCCCCCTAAAGGCTCTGGTAATACACTGTCAATGAGACCATGTTTCAAAATTTGGTCGGCAGTAATCCCCATGGCTCGCGCTGCGTCGGCTGCTTTACTGGGATCTTTCCATAAAATAGACGCACAACCTTCAGGAGAAATCACAGAATAAATGGCATATTGCAGCATGATCACCCGATCGCCCACTCCAATGGCCAAAGCCCCACCAGAACCGGCTTCCCCCGTTACCACGCAAATGATAGGCGTTTCTAACGTAGACATCACTTGTAAATTACGCGCAATGGCTTCAGATTGATTGCGTTCCTCCGCACCGATACCTGGATAAGCACCAGCCGTATCAATAAACGTAAACAAAGGAAGTTTAAATTTTTCAGCCAATTGCATCAAACGTAAGGCTTTGCGATATTCTTCTGGTCTAGCCATACCAAAATTTCGATAGACTTTTTCTTTGGTTCGTTTACCCTTCTGATGGCCGAGAATCATGACCGGCTCCCCATTCAAACGCGCGATGCCTCCAATAATGGCTGGAGCTGAAGAATTATGTCGATCCCCATGTAACTCATCAAAATCGGTGAAAATCAAATCAATATAATCAGTCGTTTGCGGGCGCAATGGATGGCGCGCCATTTGCGCAACTTGCCATGGCTCAAGGCGTGAAAACACATTTTCTGTCAATTCCATTGATTTCGTTTGTAAACGAGTAATTTCCTCACTCAAATTAATTTGGTTTTCGCCCGCACTCACCATTCGCAGGGCTTCAATTTTTTGGTTCAATTCTTCTATAGGTTGTTCAAATTCTAAAAATTGATGGCTCATTTAGGCACCCAAGTTGTATGTAGGGCTAAAAAGTAGCATAATTGGCTAAACAAATCAAAAATAGCTGTTGATCGGCATGCCATTTACGACCGTGCAAACCGGTACCCGTTTTCCATTTTCTCCTATACCAGACCATGATTTTAACCTGGATACCCGGCGTATAGATATATGGCAATACCCGCTTGAAACCCTGTGGGCAGGCTCTGAATCGCTGTTAAATACGGATGAATTACAGCGCGCGCAACGCTATCATTTTGAACGCCATCGACGACGGTTTACGATTGCACGCGCCCTGTTACGCCTGATTTTAGCTCGTTACCTCGATCTTTCTCCCCACGATTTAGACTTTGCAACCAACGCTTACGGCAAACCTTATCTCAATCATTCGAGTCAAATCCAATTCAATTTAAGTCATTCTCGAGATTTGGCGTTATTAGCAATCGGGCAACACTATCCGCTGGGCGTAGACCTTGAATTTTTTTCCGGTCGCCCTTTCCAAGGGATCAGCAATATGATGTTTTCTCCGCAAGAAATGCAAGACTATGCGCAAATGCTACCTAGCATGCGTTCTTTGGCTTTTTTTCATGTTTGGGCTCAAAAGGAAGCCTTTATCAAGGCATGTGGGATGGGTTTATCCTATCCGACAAAGAGCTTTGACGTACCTGTGGGGGTATCTGAGAACAATGACATCATGGATAATCGCCATGCGGTATCCTGGCATATGCGATCATTCATGCCTAGAATTGCATGCTCTGCAGCAATATGCCATCATCCAGCCATTCAAACAGTGCGCTATCGTGTTCTTACTGAGGATGCTCATGCTTTTAGATGAACACATCATTCGACAGCATCTAACCCAAGCAGGGTTTCATAAGCAGCTGGCGTTGTATGTCTTAGACAGTATCGATTCGACTAATCGCTATCTAAAGGAGCTCACTACCCACGAAGCCATTGCCTTATGTTGCGCAGAAACTCAAACTCACGGACGCGGTCGCTTTCAGCGTACTTGGTTCTCACCACATGCTGAAAATATTTACTGTTCCTTTCGTTGGCATTTTCCCAATCCAAGCAATTTATTATCTACATTGAGCATCGTGATCAGTCTTGCAATACTAGAAACGCTGAAGTCTTTAAACATCGCAGAAGGCATCCAGATTAAATGGCCCAATGATTTGCTCTGGCAGGATAAAAAACTGTGTGGCATTTTATTGGAAACCATTCAGCACCCTACTACAGGCGTGTATGTCATCATAGGAATTGGGCTCAACGTAAATAGCGATTCACATGCACATCAATCTGAAAACGCACCGCTCAAACCATGGTGTTCGCTCTATGACATTACTCAGAAAACTATGGATAGAAATAAGCTTATTGCTCAATTGTTGACTCATATTCATCAATATATCACACGGTTCGAAACAGCAGGATTTCCCTATTTTCTCTCGCAATGGCATGCCTCTGATTGTTTAGACGGCAAAAATGTCGAGATTTTGCAAGGCAATCAAATTATTCGAGGGGTTGCTCAAGGAATCAATTCGCAAGGAGAGTTGCTGGTTTTGGATCAGAATCACGTGCTCAGGCAGATTGCTAGCGGAGAAGCATCGGTGCTTTCACGTTAATAGACTTCTTGCATAACCTGCGCCTTTTTTTTTATTGCGGCGTTAAAAACGTTTCTGCGGTGCTCATTGACACAGGTAAACTCCACTCCTCGAAATGTTTGTGCCTTGCACAAAATCAAAATTCACAGGTTATGCAAGAAGTCTAATGAATAGGCCGACCTATTTGAATTGCCTCAACCGTTAACCAGCTATAATAATCATAAGAAATATAAAAGTTACCCTTATCACCCACATCGGGGCCCCAAGAGTTACGGAGCGTAAATAACCCGCGATGCTTATCCCCGTTTCGATCAACCGCATAAGCTTTATCATCATATCCCGTCACAATCAATGCGTGACCTTCTACATTGCGGTCAATTCCATTCTCTATTTCGCGAGTCAGTACCCATGTATCATCTGGAACATGATGAGTTCCTGTAGCACCTGCCACGCCCAAATAAACTCTAGCCAAGATCAGCCCAATCACCACGCGATTTCCTCTGCTCAATGCCATTTTGGTTTTTTCTACCGCATTTTCTTCAAATAAAAACCCATATTTAGACCATAAAAACGACCAAGCAACTTTGTCTGTAGGCAGTTCTTCACGATATTTAAGATAATCTTTTAAAGACATGTCTCCCTCTGGCACCGGATCTTTCTCGGGATAAGAAAATTGTCCCCCGCAACCATACCGTTTTTGATTTTCCAGGGAAATAATTCCATTTTGCTTGATGCGATCGACCAATAAAATAGCGCCGCTGAAACCTTGCCACCCACTAGGAACCCAATTGGTTCTTTCAAGGTACTGTCCTAAGCGTAATAGGCATAATTGGCTGGTATATTGACCTTTATTTAAAGTGGCATCCAAAGCAGCTGTCACTGCAAACATGGCACAAGTACCATGGCGTCCCTGCTCTAAAACAGGAACAGTATTCATACCTAATTGTACAGAGCTGGATAATAGCGGAGGTGCTGCAGTAAAAGATTTTTTCACAACGGATTGACGTTGTCCCTTGAATGGCATCGAAAGTGCGCGTTGCGCTCGGTCTGAAAGCTCATAGCTTTCCAGGGTAATCGATTTGGTTTTTCCGTTTTCGAAAAGAATCGATTGTTCGACTTGACCTACATTTTGAATGTCAGCAGCAAAAACGTGAGTCGCAAATAGACAGGCAAAAAAGCAATACATACTTTTGCTTGACAAAAACTGACTCACGTTACCGGTAATTTTTAACACGGCCACCTACTTAGATAGCTTCAACTTCTTCTTCGACATCAACATCTTGCTTTTCTTGTTGAATACGTAAATAAATCTCTTCACGGTGCACAGACACATCTTTAGGCGCATTGATACCTAATCTCACTTGATTGCCCTTGACACCCAATACAGTAATGTTAACATCGTCGCCAATGATCAGCGTTTCACCGATACGTCTTGTTAAAATCAACATGATTACTTCTCCCTCATGAATAACTGTCATTTGTTTGAACAACATGCAGCTATGTTTTACTTTCCGTTGTGTAAAAAATCCGTTGCCGGTCATTGTACACAAGTTTTATTAAGGGAACATTAAGGTGTCATTAAAGTATAGCCGAGGCGTGCGCAAGCAAGGGCAACTCTTATGGGTTAAGCTCGGCACTGATAACCCATAAATGTCCGCTCCTAACGGTCACGACTCGGATAAACGCATACGTTACGCTGGTTCGTAGTCGACCAACGCTGCACATAAAGCGTCACAAATTTTATCTTGGTCTTGCTCAGTCAAATAGGGATGCATAGGCAAACTCATGACGACTTGCGCTGCATAATCTGTATGGGGATACGCCGCTTGGTCGGGATGCAGCGCTTGCATAATGGCTTGGCGATGCAAGCCGATGGGATAATGAACCGCCGTGGGAATTCCTTGTTCATGTAGCACTTGCTGCACACGGTCACGATTGTGAACTTGGACCGTATACTGAGCAAAAACACTGGTATTATGCGGGGCAATATAGGGTTTCACGACTTCCTTAGGCAAACGCTCTGCATAACGCTGTGCCACTTTGGCACGCATCACGATTTCTATTGGGAACAATTGCATTTTCTCCAATAAAATTGCCGCTTGCAGAGTATCTAAACGTCCATTGATACCCAAACGGGTATGCACATAGCGCTTGGATTGCCCGTGATTGCGAATTTCTTCCATGCGTTGCGCTAATTCAGCATCTTGCGTAAAGCAAGCACCGCCATCTCCGTAACATCCCAAAGGCTTAGATGGGAAAAAGCTGGTACAGGCAATCGTGGTTAATGAGCAAGATTTTTGGCCATGATGACTTGCACCAAAACTTTGAGCAGCGTCTTCAATCACAGGCAGGTGATGACGACTTGCAATAGCATTGATGGCAGTCAAATCAGCACATTGGCCATAGAGACTGACTGGCATAATGGCTTTGGTTCTAGGATTGATGGCTGCTTCCAAAGCATGGGCATTCATATTATAAGTCTTGGGATCAATATCTACAAAAACAGGTTTGGCGCCCAACAGCAGAATCACTTCCGCGGTGGCAAAAAAACTAAAGGGGGACGTGATGACTTCATCACCTGGTCCGACCTCTAATGCCATCAAAGCAATCAATAATGCGTCAGTGCCACTTGAAACGCCTAAGGCGTGTTTCACACCAACAAATTCGGCCAAAGCAGCTTCTAGATTAGCGACCTCAGGGCCCATAATAAAAGCCCCGTGCGTTAAGACTTTTTTAATCCGCGCCATCATTTGCTCTTCTACGCGCTGAAATTGGGTTTTTAGGTCAATAAATTGCATGTTTTGATCTCGTAAATTTTTGAGATGATGGTAACAATCATCCCTCAGAACGTCAATGTTAATCAAGTTAATTCGCAAAAAAAACAATCCCCATGTTCAAAAAAAAGGCCAAATGAAAAATATTGTCTATAATTAAGCAATATACAAGTAACATGTGAGCAAAATGAAAAATCTAATCCAATTATCGTCAACCACTAGACACCCGGTGCTTGCCCAATTGATCACAGCCTATAATCAACTCGATGCAGACACGTCAAGAATAGAACAAATTTTTTTATTGCAAAAAATAAATCATTATATCGAAACCTGCGTACCAGACATTGAGCTTACCGAATGGAGAAATTCCTTGGGACAACAAAGCTTTGAAGCCCATCTGCAACGCTATGGTATTTCCCGCGATGGATCGACTTTGGTAAAGAATATTCAATTTGCTGCTGCCATTACCCAATATGCTCCCAGCGTACCAAGCAGTGATATGGATTATTTTTCTGCACTCCAAGCGCGTAATGCTTTGTTGGCAAACGCGACAGATAGCCAAAATGAAGAAGAAACAACAAAATATATCCAATATAGTAAAATTATTATGCATCAATTTGACAATGATCTTGATTTGCAAGATAAATACGCCCGAAGCCAATATTTTTTATCACTTTGTTACGCAAAAATGGAAGCCCTACGAGGCGCTGTTGATCAAGAATTTGAGACATTTCAGACCAATCAATTGGGAGAAAGGACGGGTAACAATCGCAATTTTACTTTGAATGTAGAAGGAGAAGACAAACAACTGGTATTGCGAGTAGAAGATCGAAACTCATTAGTCAATGAGCAAGTGCTTCAAACGTATCCAGTCAGTGAGTATTTTTCTGAAGAATATTATGTGATGATGTTGCCTTTCAAAGAAGGCTACCTGGAAACGTATCGCCCTGTTGTCTTAAGTGAATATGTAGAAAAAGGCTCGTTAGATAATTATGCTTACTCTCTGCTTGAATTTTCACCAGATGATTTGCGACGAGAAACCCAAAACATATTTTTGCAACTCAGTGATTTTTGTATAAAACTCATCGAATCAGGCCATTATCACCCCGACATCAAACTCTCCAATTTCTTAACTGATGGCAAAACCATTAAAGTGAGCGATCGCAAAACCATCACTAACAAAAAAAGTCCAAAAGGCAATGAAGTCTCGAGCACCCCTACTTTTTCGCCTCCTGAATATCGAGTCTGTTTTAACAAACAAATGACAGCAGTTAATCCTACTAAAGCGTTCCGAATCACATTAGATATGCCAAGTTTTATGTCTTATCAAATGGGGATGGCTTTGAAGGAATTTGTCATGTCATCGATCCATATAGAGGGTTTGACACCTGAGATGTTCCTGGAATGGGTGCCGATTACTTCGATCCTCGGTGAAGCAAGCAGAACCCAAAAGAACCTATTCGCTTTGATTCAAGAATTGACTCGCACAGATCCGCATGACAGAATGGAAATTGTACATTTTCAGTATTTATTAACCAAAATCCATTTGCCACATTCAAAATTCTTAGCCGAAATCGAAACACTATCCCCTCAAGAAAATCTCAGCAATGCGCGAGAAGTAGAACTCATGCGACAACTCATCCAAGCACCTCAACAATTTACCCCCAAATTACGGCAACAATGGAGAGAGTTAAAGCAAAAAGACGTTACGACAGAACTATATTCAGACCCACGAGTCAGATTTTTTGAGCATGCTGCTAAAGAAATAAAAGACTATTTGCAAAAAATAGATCGGATCATTGCAACAGAAAACAGAAAGAAAGCGGGCTCTATGAGACTAGCAGGCTCTTTCTTAGGTGTCCCTATCCCTGAAGTGACTAAAATAGAAGAATTACCAGCCCTGCCTGTCATGCCAGAGAAAATTAAATGGTACTTTGAAATACTTGAAGATATGCCCACTCCAATGATTGAAACGTCTGATATGGAAAAACTCAGGCATATTCAAATGCGTCAAGATGGTTTATTGAACTTTCAGACCATCTCACCATCTCCTAACTCCTCCTCATTGACGACATCGCCGGATGAATCGCCAAATTATAGCCCCATTGAGAATATTATCGACGCTCATGAATTCGCAGACAACGGTGAGCCATTCGATAGTAGCACTTTTAGGCTGGTACCACTCACACCTCATGTTCAGCCACATGACTCAGATAGGGGATTAGATTCAGGATCCTTTGTAAGGGTTCCTACAAAAGGAGATATGCTCCAGGATAATAAACCTCCTGCAGACGTCGATACGGAGTTGGACACAGGTAGTTTTGTGATCCACAAACAACCAGAGCAACAAAAAAAACAATCATATATGAAACGAATAATTAAAGGTATGCAGGAGCTGGATCCAATTATTGCTCAGAAGCCTTCTCCGAAAGCCAGTGATATTGATAGCACTATCAAACGCGGAAACAAAGGAAACTAGTCAAAGAGGCCCTACTGTCCTGCGCTTTTTGCGTGAGCAATCGTTTAAAAGAACGCAATATTAGCACTTAACTCAAGATTGAATATTGACGAGGAACTGACATAAAAAAATCATGCTGATCTTAATTTAACAAAAAACAATAAATTTTTTAACATTTACTCCAGAAGATTCGCTATCTTCCATAAATTGAAGATATACTCCCTAGATAGTAAAAATTTAGGGGTTGCTGAATGACGGCTAAGGCCATCTACGATACCATTGCAAGCCAATACGCGACAGCAGATTGTTTTGGCTCCATCACTGAAAGTCACAGTAGCGCTATTGCGCAAATCAAACAGTCGACTATTGGCCAAAAACCTCGAATCAAGATCCTGGATCTTGGCGTTGGTGATGGCGCTTTTATGCGTAGAACTAGGCAGTTATTTCCTATGGCAGAGCTCACAGGAATTGATGTATCAGCTAAGATGTTAAACCATGCTAAAATAGGTTTATCTATCAATACGATTGAAGCAAGTGCTGCAGAAGCAACTTGTTATTTACCAAACCATAGCCAAGATTTGGTCATCGCTCATTTTGTAAATGCCTACATCCCCATCCCGGTTTTATTTAAGCAAGCGCAAATGCTAACGCGAGCAAACGGACATTTTTCAATTATTACGACTACTTATGAATCTTTTCCTGTTGCACAACAGCTTTTAGCCGATTTCATTGCCCGCGACTCTATTTTAAGCAGTATTGTCGGACATTATTATAAAGCCGTCGTAAAAAACACAACTGTAGCGACAGACAAAGACGAACTCATCCGAGCTTTGCAACAGCATCAGTTTGAAGTTGTGGAACATCAACGACTCCAAATCCCCATTACGTTAAACAGTGTTGATGAGCTACTCTTATTTGGCATAGAGGGGGGGTGGTTTTTAAATAGCCTATCTGTAAAAATATTACCAAGAAATTTTTTGCTTCAACGCATTAAAAGTGTCTTTAGTAAAATTTTTACGTTTCCCTACCAAGATACACATATTATCGATGTCATTTTGGCAAAAAAATAAGCAGCCATGCGACGCCTTTCAACTGAACTCAAATCTGACGTTTTACCGAGCGGCCATGTGGAATTATGGTGAATAGATACAAAAATAGAACAGTGTTATGAAAATAGGTATATTTTATTCTAGAGAATTCGCAATTTTCTATGAATTAAAGATATACTGCCTAAGGATAATAAAAAGCTAGAGGTTTCTGAATGCCCGTTAAGGCCATCTATAACGCAATTGCAAGTCAATACGCCACTGCCGATTGTTTTGGTTCCATTACTGAAAGTCACCACACTGCCATTCAGCAAATAAAACAAGCCTCCATTGGTTGCAAACCTGATATTAAGGTTTTGGATCTGGGGGTTGGAGACGGCGCTTTTTTGCGCAAAATAAAGCCATTATTTCCTGCCGCCGAACTCACCGGCATCGATGTATCGGGAGAGATGTTAAAACGCGCACGAGCAGACTTATATTTAAATACCATTGAAGCCAGCGCTGCCCAAGCAACTCAATATTTGCCATTACATAGCCAGGACTTAATCTTAGCGCATTTTATTAATGCCTACGTTCCCATCCCTATCTTGTTTAAACAAGCAGAGATGCTAACGCGCAAGAATGGTCATTTCTCCATTATTACCACAACCTATGAGTCCTTTCCGGTTGCGCAACAACATTTGGCAGATTTTATTGCACGCGAATCTATTTTGAGTAGTATTGTGGGACATTATTACAAAGCAGTAGTAAAAAACACGACGGTAGCCTCTGGAGAAGAAGAATTACTCCAAGCATTACACCGACACCAATTCACTATCCTAGAGCACCATCGCTTGCGTATCCCTATTACTTTAAACAATATTGATGAATTAGCTTTATTTGGCATCGAGGGCACTTGGTTTTTAAATAGTTTATCCATCAAGATGCTACCCAGAAATTTTTTACTTCAACGCATTAAGCGTTTATTCAATACTATATTCACGTTTCCCTATCAAGACACGCATGTCATTGATATCGTACTAGCCAAAAAGTAAGCACAATTCTGTAATCCGTTCGAAGAGAATAGAGGCCTTGTCCTCATCAGAGAAGGCTCTTGACTAAAGCTAAAGCTCAAGGCTTCGAAGGTGTGGTGCTACGCTTGTTAATTTTATATATTTCTCGTGGTGCCTCGGATGGATAACCATACCCACGATCGGAAAGACGTTTGACGATTTCCAAATAGCGCTCTCCCCAACTGCCAGGATCAAAATTCGTTACCACAACGTTATAATTCAAATTGATAATCGATTCAAATGCCTTGCGTTGGGCGAGAAGATGGCCATCAAATGTCACTTGAACTTCCGCCTCGGTATTAATTCCCTCATCTTTGATGCGCTTAACCAGAATATAAATCATTTTTTCAATAGTATAGAACATCTTGCACATAGACATGCCGACAGAGTACATCTCTTCGCCTTTTGAGGTACTTAATTTGTAACCCCGATCACAGATATCATATACAAACTCATAATCATCCGTTCCAGAGACAAGCGCTGGATGTACTATTTTGGGAGGATTATAAGTTGGCAAACTTGGACTGGTCACCGTAATCTCAAAATAAGCCCAATGCCACCATAGCACAAATACGCCTGCTACCTGTTGCAGCAAATTATCTTCATCTAAAAAATCTACATTCTCAGCACCGCCCCCCAGCCCAATCTGCATAGAAATTGCAGTGGGATCCTGGCCATCTGAAGTCAAAAATTCCGCTTCAGCATCATTCGACTGAAGGTCCTCTTCATTCGAAACGTATTCAGCTGAACTCGTGAGTTCATCTTCAGGCGTAGTCTCAGGGTCTATGGATTGAATCTCTTCTTCTTTGGGAGCGTTTTCTTCGGGACTCATGAGCTCCGCTTCAGTAACTGACTGAATGGGTGTAATTTCTTCTTTGTAAGAATTTTCTTCTACAGTCTCAGATTCAGAGTTATCAGCAGACTTTGGGTGAGCGTCGATAAGCTGTGTGGCATCTTTTTCTTTCTTATCACCTGGAGAAACGCCTGGCAACTCATCCGTGGGCTTAGCCATCACTAACACTCAATGCATTAAAAAGATAAATTCAATGTTAGCCCAAAATAATAGAAAAAGGAACCGTAATATTAGGCAACGTACACAGTCAACATTCAATAACACGAGATGAACGCGCCCTAAACGGTATCATCCTGCCTACGCGGGAATAACACAATGTTTGAAACACGTTCACAATCACCGGCGCTCTTTAAAGAAATTTTTCAGTAACGCTCCACAAGGTTCTGCCAAACAGCCCCCTTCGACCGTCACACGATGATTTAATTTATCTCCAGCAAGTAAATCAAATACCGATCCTGCAGCGCCTGTTTTCAGATCATACGCACCAAATACCAAACGTTGCAAACGCGCGTGGACCATGGCGCCCGCACACATACAACAGGGCTCCAACGTCACATATAAAGTTGTTTGATTCAACCGATAATTCTGGACTGCACTCCCTGCAGCTTGCAAAGCAATGATCTCTGCATGCGCACAGGGATTATGTTGTAGAATCATCTGATTATACCCAGATCCTAATATTTGTTGGTTGGCATCAACCAAAACCGCTCCAACCGGCACTTCACCTATATCCCAAGCTTTTTGCGCAAGATTTAGTGCATATTGCATCCAGTAGTCATCATGCTCAAGCGACACAGGCCTCTACACCCAGTTTGGTAAATAAACTCTCATCTTTGCTCATCTGAGGATTCGCTTCAGTCAACAATTTATCCCCGATAAAGATAGAATTAGCCCCAGCTAAGAAACACAGTGCTTGCAATTCATCACTCATTTCAGTACGCCCTGCTGTCAAACGCACCACCGATTTTGGCATCAAAATCCGTGCAGCAGCGACTGTCCGCACCAATTCAATACCTTCTACCGGCTCTGCTTTCGCCAAAGGAGTCCCTGCAACAGGAATTAACCGATTGATAGGCACACTTTCAGGCGGCGTTTCTAAATTTGCTAAGGTTAATAAAAACTCTATGCGGTCTTCACGGGTTTCACCCATACCAAGAATACCGCCACAACATACAGCAATCCCTGCTTGACGAACGCGCTCTAAAGTTTGCAACCGATCTCCGAAGCTTCGAGTCGTAATAACTTTTTCATAGTAACTAGGTGAGGTATCAATATTATGGTTGTAATAATCTAAGCCGGCTTCTTTCAAAGTCTCAGCTTGCTCTTGCGACAGCATACCCAAAGTCATACAAGTTTCCATACCCAAATCTTTCACTTCACGTATCATATTCGCCAAAGCAGGCATCGCTTTTTCCGGAGGACTACGCCATGCGCCACCCATGCAAAAACGCGTTGCGCCATTTGCTTTCGCTTCTTGGGCTTTGGCGAGAACGTCTTCAACACACATCAAATTTTCTTTCTCAACATGTGTGGAATGATGACCACTTTGCGCGCAATAACCACAGTCCTCTGGACATGCGCCGGTTTTAATACTTAATAATTGCGCCAATTGAATTTTGGCAGGATTATGATGCGCACGATGAACCGTTTGCGCCTGATACAACAAATCAGGGAACGGCAAAGTATAAATGTCGGCCACTTGAGCCATTGTCCAACGCTGGGAAGAATTCATTCGGTACACCTGTATATTACAGAACTTACCCAAAACCACGATGTCTAGGCAAAATTTTTTTTAACGAGGGCGTTTAGACAAAGAAAATGACCGAATTAAAAAAAAATTAAACGTAGAGAACGGCGTTTTGCGTCAGTCCTGTGTTAAAATTCTTGATCATGATAAAGTTCTTACTATGTTTGTCAACAGTATAGAGAAAAAACTACCATGAATTTCGAAACGCTCATTGCAAAAGATTTGAACCATATTTGGCATCCTTGCTCAATTATGAAAACTTTTGAGCAAGATCCGCCGCTGGTCGTTACCTCAGCGCAAGGATCGTATATTCAAACCGATCAAGGACGGTTGATCGATGCTATTTCTAGTTGGTGGTGCAAATCTTTAGGCCATGGTCATCCCGCCGTCCTCGCTGGCATCCGTGCGCAATTAGATTGTTTTGAACATGTCATGCCTGCCAATACAACGCATCCTAATTTAGTAGCCTTGGCAGAAGAATTAGCGGCACTTAGTCATAAGCAACATATTTTTTTCGCCAGTGATGGTGCATGCGCAGTAGAGATTGCTTTGAAATTAGCCATTCAAGCTGCACAGCTCAAAGGGCATTCTGAAAGAAATCAAGTAGCCGCCCTACGCCATGCCTACCATGGTGAAACATTGGGGGCTTTGAGTGTCAGCGACATGGGCATGTATAAACATGCTTGGGAGGGATTAGGCATCCACTGCCATTTTATAGATCCGATTCCTTACGTCAATGACAAACAAGATCCTATTTGGTCAGATGCAACCGATCAGTGGGCAGCCGTATTACCTCAGCTGGAGCGCATAAAATCTCAGATTTGCGCGCTCATCATCGAACCGGTTATTCAGGGAGCCAACGGCTTACGTCCGTATAGCGCTGATTTTTTAACCAAATTAGCAGCTTTTGCGCGGCAACATGACATCTATCTTATTGCAGATGAAATCATGACCGGTCTGGGACGCACAGGAGAATGGTTCGCTAGTGAGCATGCTGGCATCGACCCGGATATGATTTGTCTTTCCAAGGGATTAACATCTGGCTCAGTACCCATGAGCTGCGTGCTCATCGACCACGCGCTCTATGATTTATTTTATCAGGAACAAGATCCCAAACGCTGCTTTCTTCACTCACATACTTACAGTGGCAATGCCCTAGCCATCGCCGCAGCATTGGCAACCATTCAAACCATGCGCAGCGAACAAATCCCGCAACAAGCTCGGGATTTAGGGCTCTATATGCATCGCAATTTTCAGGCCGTCATCCAAGCATCAGGCCAATTTACCAATTTGAGAATGTTAGGCGCTATCGTAGCAGCAGATTATCAGGGCCCCAATAGTGAGCAATTCAGTCAGGCACTGGCCAAAGCCGCGCAACGCGAAGGAGCTTTACTCCGGCCAATCGGCCCCACGCTTTATTGGTTTCCACCCCTGAATACAACACACCAAACGATTGATGAATTAACTGAGATAACCGAACGCGCCATTTGTGCTGCTATAGAAGAAATCACACCATGTACTGCGTAGGCTTAACCGGACCTATCGCCAGTGGCAAATCCACCGTTGCAGCGTTATTTGTCCAATTAGGTGCGGAACTCATCGATGCGGATCACATTTCTAGACAACTTACTGCAAAAGATCAGCCTGCATTAGCAAACATCATCGCGCATTTTGGAACGGATTTCTTGGACGCCAACGGTGAATTACGCCGTCGCTTGTTACGGGACATGATTTTTAAACACCCAGCAGAACGAAATTGGTTAGAGCAATTACTCCATCCTTTGATTCGACAAGAAATTGAAGCACGCCTGCAAAGTACGCCAACATTGTATTATATAGTCGAAATTCCATTATTATCTGACAAAAGTAGCTATCCCTATTTGAATCGCACTTTGGTAGTTCTAACAGAGCCCAGCATCCAAAGACAACGCGTCATGCAACGCGACCAACATACTGCAGAGCAAGTGCAAGCAATCGTCCAAGCGCAAGCTGATGAGAAGATTTATCGGAGTTTGGCGGATGATATTATTATTAACAACGGCTCTCTCCAAGATCTAGAGCAAGCCGTTTTACAATTACATCAAAAATATTGTGCGCTGAAAACAGCGTGCACGTCTTTCTTTTAATGCAGTGTCCAAATCATGGTATCTGGTCTAGGTTTGGAAATATAACAACTTTGCGGTTTTACTACAAAGTCTGCATCCATATTTGAAAGCGAGGATGTATTGCCTTCAAAAGTGGGGGCATTGTACACAATATATTTTGTTAGCGATTTTTTGGATGAAAAAGTAGCCATTTTATCCTCACCACAGATAAAACTTAAATCCACATCGACCGCTTCATTGACAAATCCGATCGTAGTTTCAAACGTAAAGGGAAGACTTTGTTCGCCATTTTCAATCGTATGCACAGTCTTGCCTCTAGACATTGAATTACCCATACGTACGTTTTGGTATATCAAATGACACTGCACGCCAGTATTATTTTTCACAACTATGTCGAATAAATAATTACAAAGCGAATCCGCATTCACCCAAGAAGCCATAGACATCAAGACTAAGAATATGCTTTTTTTCATTTTCATATCTCCAAAAAGTTCATAATGTGCATAATCATAACAGAGCATATCTCTAAAAAGAACCCTACAGGACTTACCTAGTTGTGTCAGTTGAGTTTGAACATTACAATGATCTATGACTTAATATATTTACGGACGAATCCATGAAACGAAACAATGGCATGTTGAAGTGGTTGTTATCTCTTATGATTCCATGTGCAGCATTACAAGCGCATCCGTCTAAACCTATCGATCTAACCTATCCTTTCAACCATAAAACTATTTATTGGCCTACCGAAAAAGGCTTTCATTTGGAAAAGTTTTTTTCTGGTTTTACCCCCAAAGGGTATTTTTATTCAGCCTATCATTTTTGTGCCCCTGAACATGGCGGTACGCATATTGATGCACCTCGTCATTTTTCTCAATATGGCCATACAGTAGATGAAATTCCTGTGACCCAATTAATCGGTAACGCAGTGGTGATTCATGTGGAAAAAAAGGTGGCACACGACAGAGACTATGCCATTCAGGTAGAAGATATAAAAAATTTTGAACACCAATACCGTCCATTGAATACTCAAGATATCGTGCTATTTTACACAGGTTGGGGTCACTATTGGGATAACAAAAAACACTATTTAGGAACTGATAAATTTGGCGATGTAACTCATCTCCATTTTCCAGGATTGTCTAAAGAAGCTGCTGAATATTTGGTAAGCAAACAGATCAAAGGTGTTGGATTGGACACCCCAAGTCTCGATCCCGGTGTTTCGGTCGACTTTAAAGCGCATCAAATTATTTTAGGTGCTAATGTATTTGGCATAGAAAATGTGGCGAATTTAGACTCAGTACCCCCTGTCGGTTCACAGCTCATCGTGGCGCCCATGAAAATTGAAGGGGGAAGCGGTGCGCCGACTAGAGTGTTTGCTTTGACGACATGACCCAACACATGGATAGCACCCATCAAGCCGGCTGCATATCAACTACAAATAAAGTTGCAACCTTTGCCCCAACGTTTATAATTAGATGTTGCATGTGCTCAATACGTTGAAGGTACTCTTCTTGAAAAAAATATCCTATTTTTGGAAATCCGGTCTCTGGGCATTGCTGAGTTTATTGTTTGTAGTCATCACCGTTGTCGTCATACTGTACGCGTATGCGCAAAGCCAATTGCCTGATGTCGCTTCGTTAAAAACCATAGAGCTTCAGGTGCCACTCCAAATTTTCACCAAAGATGGTTTATTAATTCAAGAATACGGTGAAAAGCGACGCATTCCCATACCCTATGATCAAATTCCTCCCACCTTGGTGCATGCGGTACTTGCCACAGAAGATCAGCGTTTCTTTGAACATCCTGGCGTAGACATTATGGGCTTAGGTCGCGCGGCCATCTCTATGATTCAAACCCATCGCAAATCACAAGGTGGTAGCACGATTACCATGCAAGTTGCGCGTAACTTTTTCTTGAATAGCAAAAAAACCTTTTTACGTAAATTCAATGAAATCATGCTAGCAATTAAAATAGATCAGGAATTAAGCAAAGAAAAAATCCTAGAATTATATTTAAATCAAATTTACCTTGGTAATCGCGCTTACGGGGTCGGAGCAGCAGCTCAGGTATATTATGGCAAAGCCTTACAAGATCTGAATATTGCTCAATTGGCTATGATTGCTGGGTTGCCGCAGGCGCCATCTAGCCACAACCCCATCATCAATCCCCTGGCCGCCAAAAAACGCCGAGATCATGTGCTAGAACGTCTTTACGAAGAAAAATATATTTCAAAAGAGCAGTATCAAGAAGCTTTACAGCAACCCTTGACCGAACACTATCATGGTACGCATTCCGAGGTTTATGCACCCTACGTAGCGGAAATGATTCGTCTCTCTTTAGTAGAGCATTTTGGACAAGAGGCCTATACCCGTGGTTATAAGGTTTATACTACTGTCGATAGTCGCTTACAAACCACAGCCAATCACGTCACTGCCGATCATTTATTGGCCTACGATCGACGCCATGGGTATCGCGGCCCTATTGGTAAAATATCTCCTTTTAGTTCTCCGAGTATTCGTAATCAAAAACTCCATCAATATGCTGCTATTGGCGATCTCCAACCAGTGGTCATTCTAACCGTCGACCAACGCAGCGCCACTGCAGTCAATCAGAAAAACCAAACTTTGACCTTGGCTTGGGATGGTATTTCCTGGGCACGCCCTGAACTCAAAAAAGGCTTTGTTGGACGCGCACCTACTAGCGCTCATAATGTCCTAGCTGTAGGTGATGTCGTGTATGTCACCTGTCAGCAAGAGCACTGTCTATTAAGTCAAAACCCTGACGCGGAAGTCGCATTAGTTGCACTTAACCCCAAAGATGGCGGGATTGAGGCCTTGGTCGGAGGATTTAATTTCGGTAAAAGTAAATTCAATCGTGCTACTCAATCCGAGCGACAACCAGGCTCTAGCTTTAAACCATTTTTATACGCTGCAGCGCTGAACAAAGGGTATACCTTAGCCACCGTCATTAATGATGCCCCAATTGTCATTCGCGACCCGAGCCAACCCGAATGGCGCCCGCATAATGACAATTTAAAATTTGGCGGACCTACTCGCTTAAAAACGGCACTCACTTTGTCACGTAATCTGGTATCTATTCGCATCCTTGATGATATTGGCGTTGAATATACCATTGACTATGCAACCCGGTTTGGATTTAGAAAAGAAACCTTTCCGCATACTTTATCTTTGGCGTTGGGTACGCTCAGTGTCACGCCAATGGATTTGACCGCCGCTTACGCCATTTTTGCCAATGGCGGTTACAAAGTAGAACCTTATTTAATCGATCGCATTACCAATACCAAAGGCCATGTTTTACTCCAAGCGAAACCTACTCAAGCCCCGACTGAGCAAACAGAAATCTCTGCGGATGTTCTGGCACCCAGAGTCATTTCAGCTGAAACCGCATTTCTTATGAATACTGCACTCCAAAATGTGATTCAACACGGCACCGCTTCTGCAGCCAGAGTATTAAATCGCCAAGATATTGCCGGAAAAACTGGCACCACCAATGACCAAATGGATGCCTGGTTCGCCGGCTACAATCGTGATTTGGTCGTGACCACCTGGATTGGGTTTGATAACCCGCAACCTTTGCATGAATATGCCGCAGGCTTAGCTTTACCCGTATGGATTGATTTCATGAAACCCGCTTTACATGGCAAGCCTGAGCACAGCTTAACCGAACCGCCTGGTATCGTATCGCTGGGGATCAACCCTGATAACGGTTTACGCGCCAGACCCAATCAAATCAATACCATCACTGAATATTTTATGGAAAATGAATTACCGCCTATGGACGAAGAGCAATCTTCCAGTCCTGGCAACCCGCACGATACCGAAGAAAATTTATTTTAGGAGAGCATGATGCGAATTGGTGTAGACAGTTTACAAACAAAAGAATCCTTAAAAGTGGATGATAAGACTTATCATTATTTCAGTTTGAAAAAAATCGAACCGATTCACGGCAAAGAGATGCAACGTCTGCCATATTCCTTAAAAGTGCTATTGGAAAATTTATTGCGTTTTGAAGATGGACGCACCGTCACCACGCACGATATCAAAGCACTTGCTAAATGGGTGGAAACTCAAACCTCGCAACACGAGATCGCATTTCGTCCCAGCCGAGTCCTGATGCAAGACTTCACAGGCGTGCCCGCTGTGGTAGATTTGGCTGCGATGCGCACCGCCCTAGAAAAAATGGGGACCGACCCTAAAAAAATATCGCCCCTTACCCCAGTAGATCTTGTTATTGATCACTCGGTTATGGTCGATGCGTTTGGCAGCAGTTCCGCATTAGCCACCAACTCTGCGATTGAAATGCAACGGAATCTCGAGCGGTATGAGTTTTTACGTTGGGGGCAACAAGCATTTGATAATTTTCGAGTGGTACCTCCCGGCACCGGGATTTGCCATCAGGTCAATTTGGAATATTTAGGTCAAACAGTCTGGCATGCCCAAATTGGTCATGAAACCTATGCTTATCCAGATACATTAGTTGGGACCGACTCTCACACCACCATGATCAATGCCTTGGGCATTTTAGGTTGGGGTGTGGGTGGTATTGAAGCAGAAGCTGCTATGCTGGGCCAGCCAGTATCCATGTTGATCCCAGAAGTTATAGGGTTCAAATTAATTGGCAAACTGGCGGAAGGCGTAACCGCAACCGATTTGGTTCTCACGATTACTGAGCAATTACGTAAAAAAGGCGTAGTTGGAAAATTCGTAGAATATTTTGGCCCAGGCCTCGCCAATTTACCTTTGGCCAATCGTGCAACCATCGCAAATATGGCGCCAGAATACGGTGCCACCTGTGGATTTTTCCCTGTTGATCAAGAAACTTTGCGTTATTTAAAATTAACAGGTCGCGATGAGCATGCGATTCGTCTAGTGGAAGCTTATTCGAAAGCCCAAGGACTTTGGTATGATGCCAGCCAACTTGATCCCATTTTTACAGATACTTTAGAACTGGATTTGGCAACCGTAGTGCCCTCTCTAGCCGGCCCCAAACGCCCGCAAGACAAAGTCACCTTACCCACGCTGCCCGAGTCTTTTCAAACTTTCTTATCTGAATTGGGCAAAGCACAAGATCAGAAAACCACTTACCCGGTAGCTGGAAGTGATTACGCTCTACAACATGGCGCTGTGGTGATTGCAGCCATTACCAGTTGTACGAATACCTCGAACCCAGAAGTCTTGATGGCCGCTGGTCTATTAGCCAAAAAAGCGCGAGAAAAGGGTTTAACCAGCAAGCCATGGGTCAAAACCTCTTTGGCCCCAGGCTCAAAAGTCGTGACTGATTATTTGCAACATTCAGGGCTACAAAAGTATTTAAATGAGCTGGGCTTCAACCTGGTGGGTTATGGTTGCACCACTTGTATTGGTAATTCTGGCCCATTGCTAGAACCCATAGCGGAATGTATCACCAGTAATGATTTGGTGGTTAGCGCAGTCTTATCGGGTAATCGGAATTTCGAAGGACGGATTCACCCCCAGGTTCGCGCAAATTGGCTAGCATCTCCTCCTCTTGTCGTGGCTTTTGCTTTGGCTGGAGATACCAAGCATGATTTGAACCACGAACCTTTAGGTAAAGATCAACAAGGTCAGGATGTGTTTTTAAAAGATATCTGGCCTACCAACATCGAGATTGCAGAAGCAGTAATGCAAGTGAATTCGCATATGTTTCATAAGGTCTATTCTGAAGTTTTCCAAGGCAATCAAGACTGGCAAGCAATTCCAGTCAAGCATAGTCATACCTATAGTTGGTCAAAAAAATCCACTTATATTCAGCACCCCCCTTTCTTTGAGAATTTACAAAAAGAACCTACGCCAATACAACCTATTCA
Organism: Legionellaceae bacterium; assembly: GCA_018061965.1. Taxonomy (GTDB): domain Bacteria; phylum Pseudomonadota; class Gammaproteobacteria; order Legionellales; family Legionellaceae. The sequence continues at coordinate 66,725 of JAGOTG010000003.1, read as the reverse complement.
TGACGCTTATATTCTAGGGATCTTTGGCGACTCAATTACTACCGATCACATTTCTCCTGCCGGCTCAATCAAAAATAATTCGCCAGCAGGATTGTATCTCAAATCTCAAGGTGTTGCTGAAGCCGATTTTAACTCTTACGGCGCCAGACGCGGCAACCATGAGGTGATGATGCGGGGCACGTTTGCAAATATTCGGATCCGCAATGAAATGACACCAGAAATAGTCGGAGGAGTAACTCGCCATATTCCCACGCAAACCGTGATGCCCATTTTTGATGCCGCCATGCTGTATCAGAAAGAACACCAACCCTTGGTGATCATAGCAGGAAAAGAATATGGAACAGGGTCTTCTCGAGATTGGGCAGCCAAAGGAACTTTGCTCTTAGGTGTCAAAGCCGTGATTGCCGAAAGCTTCGAACGCATACATCGTTCCAACTTAATTGGCATGGGCATCATGCCCTTGCAATTTATGGACAATACGACTCGTTTAAGCCTAGGCCTGAAAGGCGATGAACGCATCACTGTACAATTTGATACAAATTTACAGACTGGGGCTAAACTATCTGTCCTCATTCAAAACTCACAGGGTGAACAACAAACCATTCAGGTATTATGTCGGATTGATACCGGAAATGAATTAGAATATTACAAACACGGCGGTATTTTGCAGTACGTATTACGAAATTTATAAAATCGATATCGCACCTATTCTGACAGCCCTGCGTAAGCGGGAATGTCAGAATATAATACCAAACCATGCTCAATTAATACATTAATTGACTATTAAAAACAATCTGTTACAATTATCCCACTTTGAGTCCGTGCAAGGTTTAGAGGGATGCTTTTACTTCGTTATATAGCGCGTGTTGCAAGACCATTATTTCTTGCTATTGTAATACCTCAATTGTGTTTCATCCTAGCATTCCCGAACCTATTACCCCTTTTGCTTATAAGTTACATAGGATTTGTTGTTTACACAACAGTCCTCTTACTGTGGGGCCTTGCTCACCTCCTAGGAGCAGAGCCGGATAACAATCAATTGAAATTAACTTTTGTGTCGGTAGGCGTGGCTATTCTGATCGCATCACTATTCGCAATTCCACATGTACTCTTGTTTTTTAATGCACTGCCTTGGGCGCTGTCTGCCACATTCCTTAGTATAACCAGTACCCTCATTGTCTTTGAAGAACGGTTAGCGAGAAACCGAAATTTGGAAAACCGTCATGACTTCTCTTTAATCAAAATCATTCTGAGCCCCACAAGCAGCATCGCAAGATTGCGTGTACTACTCGAACCCAATATACACCGCGCGAGGAATCAATTGGAGCTACGACGCGACGTGGCTGCAGCCGAAAATAGTTTGCAAGTGCGAACCCCAGGTATAGAAGCACTCACCACTCGATACATGAATGTATTCGCTAGATTCCCTAAAGAAGCCATCATTGATGACGCAGCATTGTATAAAAAGCAGTTTGATAGGCTCAGAGAAGGTCAAACATTTAACGAAGAAAACGAAGAACAAAAAAGGCGACTAGTAGATCTCCGAAAAGATGCATGCAGATACGCGCTGCAAGAGGCTCAAGGTTTGTCAGCAGCTTATCAAGAAACCCTCTCTTCCGCAGAACAGCGACGATGTTACCAGAATTATAGAGAAGTTGCTTTGAGTCTTTCTCTCTACGCATCTTGTCCAGTTTCGCTGGAAGACATACATAGTGGGCGACCAGAAGATTTTCAGATAGTCGAAAAAAGATATACCGCTCCGGTCTATATAAAGAAAGATGATGGCACCTTTGAAGCGGCAAAGCCTGGAAGAACCGCAGTCTATGCAGTACCAGGAAGAACCGTGGTCTATCAAACCGACACATTTATGACAGTTCTGGAGAATAGAGACGTGGCACTAGATCCGCTGGATCGTGATCCATTTTTTAATTCGAGCACGTATCCTAATACCCAGAAAATAGGCAGTCAAGACTATCGAGCAAGTGATGGGGCATCTTATCCAACCCACTACGTGTATTATGCGTACAGCCAAACCCATGGACATGGGTTAAGTTTGCAATTATGTGAAGCAATGGAGGCGTTTTTAGATCCAACCTTGGAAGAGTGTAAACAGGCAGCATTACAAAAAACCCAAGCAATGCCAGCTCCAGCGCCCAGAAAAAATCCATTGACACGAGCGCATTCAACTTTAGTTTCTCAAAGTATGTTCCGTTCTATTAGACATCCTACTACATCTAGCAGCTTTGTTGGTAATGACGCAGCCCAAGCTGCGCTAGCGGCAGGCATTCCCGTTGAAGAAATAGCACTTAACATGTTTGGATATAATTGATTGTTGTCCAGTCTTTGTGCTGCTTTCTGACATTCAAAATGCCTACGTTCACGCTAATTTTCTGCAGGAACGGAGGCACTCAAATAATTAGTTATACACAACGACGAATGGATTCCTTAACTTAATCAGGAATTGACATCAAACTCGCGTTACCACCAGCTGCAGTCGTATCCACTGTCACAGTTCGTTCCACACACATGCGTTGCAAATAGTAGGGCCCCCCTGCTTTGGGACCAGTCCCCGACAAGCCTTCGCCTCCAAACGGCTGTAGACCTACCACAGCACCAATCATATTCCGATTGACATAACAATTGCCCACGTGTACTCGTTCACGAATATAATCAACCGTTGAATTTAAACGACTATGAATTCCTAAAGTTAAACCATATCCAGTTTGATTAATTTGTGTGATCACGTCATCTAATTGGTCACGCTTATATCGAATCACATGTAACACTGGGCCAAAGACTTCTTTCTCTAAAACACTAATATGCTCAATCGCAATCGCCGTGGGTGGCATATAATAACCAGCACTACAAGCTTGAGGTAAGCTGCATTGATAAATGATCTCATGCTTTTGTGACAAAGTTGCGACATGCGCTTGCAACCCGAGCAAAGCATCTTCATCAATCACCGGCCCAACATCTGTCGTTAACCAGCGTGGGTCGCCAATACACAATTCACTCATGGCCCCTTGTAACAATTCTTTCATTCTAGGGTAAACATCTTCTTGAACAAATAAAACTCTCATCGCGGAACAACGCTGACCAGCCGACCCAAATGCTGAATTCATCACATCAATCGTGACTTGCTCTAATAGCGCTGACGAATCAACAATCATTGCATTTTGACCACCAGTCTCAGCAATCAAAGGAATAATTTCTTCTCGAGCAGCTAAGGTTTGATGAATACGATTTGCCGTTTGCGTTGATCCCGTAAAAATGACGCCTTTGATGCGTTTATCAGCCACCAAAGCCGCACCCACTTTCGAACCAGACCCGGTTACTAATTGGATAACGCCTGCAGGAAATCCCGCTTCTCGCATCCATTGTATCGCATGAAACGCTATCAATGGGGTTTGCTCAGCGGGCTTGGCAATCACGCAATTTCCCGTTATCAGCGCTGCCACAATCTGTCCCGTGAAGATTGCCAAAGGAAAATTCCAAGGACTGATACACAATATCGTACCGCGTGGGTGCAGGGTCAACGTATTTGTTTCACCGGTATAACCACGTAAATGCGTGGGCTCACTCAAAAGCTTGGTCGCCTGGGCTGCATAATAACGACAAAAATCAACAGCTTCTCGGACTTCTCCTATCGCATCCGACCAAGTTTTACCCGCTTCCATACAGAGTATGGCCAAGCATTGAGTCATATTTTCTTCTAACAAATCAGCAAATTTCAACAAGCAAATGCTGCGATCTGCAACTGGGGTCTTGCTCCAGGTTGCAAATGCCCGTTCAGCTTCAACCAAGGCAAGTTCAAGATCTTCCCCGGTAGCCACCAAATACTGCCCAACCGCTTGCTTGATCTGGGGCGATTCTACAGGTGACAATGTACCCGTTTGCAGGGTTTGACTACCGATTACAGGAGATGCTTGCCAATTCCATGGCTCTAAAGCAACCAAATCAGCTTGCAGGCTGGCACGAACACTCCGACTAGATAAATCAATACCTATAGAATTCGAGCGTTCAGGTAAAAATATATTAGCCGGCAAGGGAATATTTTGATTGATCTTGCTCAGCAAATCCTCTGATTTTTGGACTGGATCCTGAACCAACTCCGCAATCGGCGCTGATTCATCGACAATCCGGTTCACAAAAGAAGAATTAGCCCCGTTTTCTAATAAGCGGCGCACCAAATAAGGTAATAAATCTTCATGACTCCCAACCGGCGCATAAATCCGACACGGAATATTGTAACAATTTTCGGGCACGACTTGCTCATATAATTCAGTTCCCATACCGTGCAAACATTGAAACTCAAAATCACGATAATCACCCACTAAACTCATAATCAAAGCAACAGAATAGGCGTTATGTGTCGCAAATTGCGGGTAAATCACATCGGTCATCGTCAATATTTTTTTTGCGCAAGCCTGGAAAGACAAATCAGTAAACACTTTACGCGTAAAAACCGGATAATCACTCAAACCCTGCATTTGGGTTTTTTTGATTTCACTATCCCAATAAGCACCTTTGATCAAACGAACCATGATTCGTCGATGATTACGCCGAGCCAAATCTGCCAACCAATCCAATAAATAAAACGCCCGTTTTTGGTAAGATTGTACGGCAAGACCAAACCCATTCCATCCTGCCAGGCTAGGGTCAGAAAATACACTCTCAATCACATCCATAGACAGCTCAAGACGTTCGGATTCCTCAGCGTCGATAGTCAAAGTAATAGAGTGTTTTTTGGCCATTTGTGACAGAGCCAACAATTTGGGGCCCAATTCTTCCAACACCCGCTCACGATGCGCTTCCTGATAGCGTGGATGCAACGCTGACAATTTAATAGAAATACCAGGCTTGTCAACCATATTGCCAATATCCGTGGCTTCTGTACCGATCGCTTCAATAGCCGCTGCATAGGCGTTGAAATACCTTTCAGCGTCATGATGAGTCAGAGCAGCTTCACCCAGCATATCGTAGGAATAACGATACCCTTGTGATTCCTTTTTCTTAGCCCGTTTGAGGGCTTCTTTAATGGTACGTCCCATGACGAATTGCTTACTCATAATACGCATGCCTTTTTCAACGGCAACACGTACCACGCCTTCTCCAGAACGGTTCAAGACGGTCATAACCGCTTGATTCAAACGTGTACTAGCTTTTTCTGGGGCTAAGACCGAGCCAGTCAACATAAGCGCCCAAGTGGTTGCATTGATAAAAAATGAATCACTCTGGCCTTGGTGGGACTTCCAATTTACTGAACTTATTTTATCTTTGATCAGACCATTAATCGTAGGATCATCCGGCACACGTAACAATGCTTCGGCTAGACACATCAAGGCAATCCCTTCTTCACTTGACAAAGAGTATTCCGTTAGAAAAGAATCTATCCCCACGTTCTTTTTACGTCCAACGCGTACCGCCTCTACCAAACTGATTGCCGCAGTCCGGATAGCACTATTCAGTCTAGGGTCTAATTGCGCGGCTTTCAGCAAATCTTGCACCATTTGGTGCTCTGGAGCTCGGTAAGCGTGGTCTATTTGAGCACGTAATCCTTGAGGGGCAGTAAGTTGACGATTTTCCAACATAGTATATAGTCTCAACAGTGGTAAAAATAATGGCCGCAGTATAGCTTAAAATCTCCTGAAATCACACTGGGCAAGTCAAGATCGAGTCGCGTCGAAAGCGTCTAGATTTTACATTGCACTCATTTTTTGGTATAATTGCTTGTTATTTAAAAGAAAAATGGAGCATTATGCGAACTTATATCACGTTATTTGTACTCGTTTTCCTTATAGGAAATTTCATAACGAACTCTACTAGTTTTGCGACTTCGTTTAATCTTAATACCAAAACCAATTCTTTGAGCCGTGCAGCACCCAAATTGAATCGTTCTGTGTTAAAACTTGCTTTATCGGCGTACAAAAAAGCTCAGATATCCGGTGTCGCTAAAAAACCTCTTTTAGCAGTTATTGACTATTCACTGCCCTCTTCTAAACAAAGACTATGGATTTTTGATTTGCACCGTAATCGCTTGCTATATAACACCTATGTAGCGCATGGCGTCAATTCAGGAGATACCACGCCACATCATTTTTCTAACCAAGCTTCCAGCAAAGCCAGTAGCCTTGGGGCCTATGTGACTCAAAGTACTTACTCAGGATCCAACGGTCTCTCTTTGAATTTAAAAGGGTTAGAAAAAGGCTTTAATGACAATGCTTATGATCGACGCGTAGTCATGCATGGTGCTTGGTATGTAGATCCCAATTTTATCCGCAAATCCGGACGTGCTGGCCGCAGCTGGGGATGTCCTTCCATCAGTCAAAAATTGGCTAAACCTGTGATTAATTTATTAAAAGGTGGTTCGGTACTTTTTGCGTATTATCCAGATAGGAATTACCTCAAACACTCACATTATGCGCATATCGCATAACCGTCCATTATTTTCCGAGCCGTGACCTAAAGTCACGGCTCGGCTTATGTACCTTTCACGAATGAATTTTAGGTTTTTATGCTATCGCTTTTTAAGGCTAAAATCTCTAAAATTCATCCGTAGAAGGTATATCAATCTACTCACAATTCCCTGACATAACACAATTCTTTAATGATTTGGCAAAATAGTAATTATTACTCTGATCGTAGGTGACTTGCCATTCAAATACGCCCCCCATATCCGGGTAAGCTCTTGGAGCAGTATATTCATTACAACTAGTGCTACTCGTGGTGGCGGTCCGCAAACAATTAATGCTGCGTTTTACAGCAGACATGTCAGCGACAGGCACCGAGTTATCAGTGCCACCATTTTTATCAACAGCTGGAAACCCTAAAACAATTTGAGATGATTTCAAATAACTCACGTAGGGTTGAAATCCTGTTGCCCGATCTGCGCTGTCTTTTGCAGGCCAATCCTCGAGTAAATTGGTAGCCATCGCCACATACGTATCCACATATTTTTCAGGATGACGAGGATCAAAGCCATAACAAATACTATTAATCCCAAAACAACACCCAGAGTTGTATAATTGAATGCCAACCCAAGATAAAATCGGTGCCGTTTGCATTACCAACGAAGCGTAATTTCCCCACGTGTCGCCAAAACCTTGTGTTGGAGAAATATTGCTCATTTGAGGTGCCAAACTCAATAAAATATCAGGATGGTTCTTATGCAGGGTTTGCAGAATTTTAGCCAAAACTGCGATATCCCCAGTAGGCTTGATAAAACTCCCTGCCCCGATCAAGCCATGCTCAATATCAATATCCACACCATCAAAACCATATTGCGTCAGCATATCCTCAACTGAACTGACAAATTCCTCCGTAAAACATTGTGGATCTGAAACTTTAGACAGCACGGAATGAAAATCTACTGTCGTATTCACGATATTTGTGGACGCGCCGCCTAAGGATAACAATACTTTAATCCCTGCCGTTTGCAACGATTTGATATAAGCTGGCGATACAGAATCGAATGCAGAAATAATTTGTCCAGGTGTAACGGTGCTAAATACGCCAAAGGCTACAATCACATGCGTATATCCGGCTGCGGCCAAATCACCTGGAGCAGGAGGCGTACTCCAGCCAGGTAAATAAGCAATGATCTTACCAGTTTTTGCCTCAGCCGAAGATACCAAGTCTTTTTCTAGTTGGCTCGACTCCTGGTAGAAATCATCTAACGGAACACCTTCAGAAAAACTTATTGCAGTCATCACAGACAAGCTGATACCCAGCACTATTTTTTTCATAACCTCATCCTGTAGGTTGGACCACCTAATACCTATAAATTTAGGATAAAATTGTGATATCCGCAAATTTTATACAAAACACCCATCTATTGACCACAACTATTGACGCTCGGTAAAACATCAGATTTGCGTTAAAGTTGAATATACCTTCCACGGATGAGTTTTAGGATTGAATGCTATTGCTTTTTCCGTTTAGACTACGTTTAAAAACTCGCAATAGAGTAGACTATTCCTCGCTTTTAAACGTAGTCTAAACAAAAAAATCAAGTCGCCTAAAATCCTAAAACTCATCCGTGAAAGGTATAGTTACCAAAAACTGCACTAAAAATTGTTGTGGCAAAGAGCTCCTTATGATAATTTTGGGGGATAAATTTTTAAATACTTGAGACTATGGCTATAAAAACCGAAAAACAGATGGTCGTGGGCTGGCTTATTGAGCAGTTTCCCAAAGCTTTTTTTCAAAAACCTCATCTGGTGAAACCACTCAAACTAGGTATCTTAGAAGATATCATCGATGTATATGAACGCCTTGACTCGCCTCCTTGCAGTAAAAAACTTCTTCGTGAGGCACTTAATTATTATACGGTATCCAAAGCTTATTTATCCGCGCAGAAACCAGAGGCTGAACGTATTGATTTATATGGGCAGCCGAATGGCACAGTCACTGCTGAACAAGCAATATATGCACAAAAACGCTATCAAGAGCGTTATTGTGCGGAACGAGCCACCAGCAAATAATTATCGCTTAACGACGTCACTAAGGAAGCAGTTCTGGTCAGAGGAGAATAAGCCAGACCCGCCAGATCCAAAACCTCCAAATCTGCAGCTCTTACCATCGCCGCCAATTCACTAGGTTTGATAAACCGTTGATAGTCATGTGTTCGCCGAGGTAACAATCCTAAAACATACTCTGCAGCCAACACCACTTTGGCATAAGCGATAGTACTTCGATTGATAGTCGAGAGAAATAAATATCCCCCTGGGGCCAATAATCTCGCAGCTTCGGTCAAAATCATTTGTGGATCAGCGACATGTTCTAACATTTCTAAACAGGTAATAATTGGAAAAGGGGCAGCAACCCAGGTTTCTAAAGGTTGACAGACATAGTCGATATTCAAATGCCCGGCATTAGCATGCGCCTTAGCCACAGCAATCGCATCCGGCTCCACATCCAAACCCGTCACGCGCCCACCTCGTTTGGCCATCCCTTCGCATAAAATACCCCCGCCGCATCCGATATCTAGAATACGCTGATCTCGCAAACCAAGATGCTGCTCAATATAATCCAAACGTACCGGATTGATATCATGTAATGTACGAAACGCCCCATCAGATTGCCACCATTCTGCTGCATGACGCGCAAATTTTGCTACTTCTTCTGCATCCACGGTTGTTTGTGTCATTTGTGCTTGGCCAATAAATTAAAAGGTTGAAAAAAAGCCACCACATCGGGATTACGAACAAAACTAATCACGTAAGGGTGCTCCGCTAAAAAACAAGGAAACAAATCAGTGGGCGCTATTTGCTGCGCAATATTACCTAATAAAATCAAATTGATATTCGGATCAGCCTGATGCAGATGTTGGAATATACTGGCCATAAATGGGCGCCAATGCTTCGCATGGTACACCACTCGCTTGGGCTCATAGACCAACGAAGCATTTAACAAGAGAAATCCATGCCCTAACAAAGCCTGGAACAACTCAGCCAGAGTCCGAACATAATTGGTTTTATCTAATTGAGCAATCGCAGTTTGCGAAAAATCATCCTGTAAGTCATTACGGGCGTACATCAGCATTTTTAATAAATTGCGCAGGGATGTTGCGCGGTTAACTGTTTTACTCAAACCACTCTCAGACCACAAGTCCCCCACTGCAGCATCCCAAAAAGCATAGCCATTAGCCGATTGTTTTCTAGGATAGGGAGACTCACCAAGCAACACATAACGCACCCTATTGAGGGGCTGAGAAAATGCGGCGAACAATTGCGACCAGCCTGGCAACCATTGATCAGACTCCGCTAGGCCTTGCAAATAATCTTGATCCATCGTTGCCAAGGCTTGGACTATTATCGGCTGCCATTCTGAATGCGCTATGGATAATGCTGTTTGGAATGATTGTGATTTCAAATTAGGCTCTCTCAGATCCGCCCCAATATTACCATACATTTTCACAGAATAAACTGCTATGCTTAGCCTATGAGCACTTATTTACAGACCTTTGCCGGCTATGATCTCTATCGTTCTGAATACGCTGCTATTCAACAAAACTTAAGCTACCGTTGGCTTATTTTTCAAGATGATGCCTGCATCCAAACTTTAATCCATCGCCGCCATCCGCATAAAGCGGTCATGCCTTATCTTGTCCCTTTTACATTGGCCGTTCGTACTCAGCCAGGTCCTATTTGTTTATTAGGATTGGGGGGCGGTGCTGTGATTCATCTCACCGCGCAGCGCCTGCCACCTCATCTTTTGACTGCGGTCGAGGCCAGTGCAGAAGTCATTGCACTTGCTAAACAGTATTTCTGGCTCGACACCATTCAAGACCTAACTATTGTGAATCAAGAAGCTCAAATATTCATAGCTCAAACCCAGACAAATTATCAACATATACTAATCGATCTTTATTCTGACACGGGGTTTCCTAAAACCTGCTCCACGCCAGATTTTTTCTATCAATGTAAACAGCGTCTAGAACCGCGTGGGTTTTTAGCCTTAAATTTGGTGGGGATCCAACAAGAGTTTCACGTCTTACAGCAGTTAAAATCGGTATTTCACCAAGCAAGTCTCTGCATTCCAGTGCCTGGCTCCGCCAATATGATTGTGTTAGCCACGCATTCTAAATCCGCGCTGTTGGATTTGGTGGAATCCTGCTCGACCCTCAAAACATTGATCTGGGATCCTGTATTTGGCTATATGGCTAAATTCAAATAACGCTCGATTTATAGGTAATGGTATGGCTACGCTTTACCAACTCGTAATTTCAAGAACTTCATCAATATGTTTTTTTTTTCATCATTTTGTGGTATAATGGCAATAATTGATCATTTACTAAGGAAATAGTGATGTCAAACAATAAAATGTCGATAAACATTGAAGAGCAAGTTCAAGGCGCTCCAACAGCAGTTCAAGCCCATTATCAGGCTTATATTACGGCAATGCAGCAAACTCATGAATATCGGGAAAAATTGGCTCATTATGAAGACAATGCTCATTTAGTTCAAAACATCAAGGAGGATGATGAATTATTGGAGGCGGTAGGCAGCATAATAAACATGGCTTCAAGCACCTTTTCTTCATTGACTAATTTTTTGTCTTATGGAGAAACAGTTACAACAACATCAGTGACTCCTGCGCCCGAAGCACAAGCAGTTGTGATACCCGTAGTATTACAAGATATTCCAACCAAAGAGGAATTATCTCGCCTATGTCGAGCACGTGATGCTGCATTTTTTAAATATATGCGTTCATTAGAACTAGAGATTCCCACTGAAACTCAGGTGTTTGAACAGGATAATCGCCAATTGGTAGCTGCAGATGTGCTAACCAAGCCTTATCTAAAAGATTCAGTCTACTTACGCCGAGAACTTGTTAGAGTCGCAGAAGAAATAGAAACGACGCTGAAAATTCAAAGAACCTGGATGGACTTTATCATTGAAAGCGTATTTCCTGCATTTTTACTAAAGCTGATGGACTACATGACTTTTCAAGATATGAACAATGAAAAAGCTGCAGAATTAAGGAAAGGTCATGCAGCAATTAGGCAACTTCACTCTAAGCTTGACGTTGCCTTTGAGCAACAATGGTTTGAAAATTATGCGACTAAGCCACCTCAGGACTTAAGAGCGGCAAATTCTAACCTTTTGGCCAAATATGTTCATGAGATAAACATTGATTCATTGGTTGCTGCCTATACTCAATATAATAAAACCAAAACAGTTAGCAATCTCATCGACCTCTATCGTCTTGCCTTTCAGCTCCAACATCAATCAGGTCAAAGCGATGAGATGTGGATGAAAACGCAGTCCTTAGGCGGTATTATGCTTCAACTTGAGAAGTTGCACCCCGATATGGGCGAACGCTTGGAAAATGAAAAAAGCACCTCTGAGCGAGAAATGCAGTTATTAGATACTTATAGAGCAGTACATACACCACAGGATAATGCCGATAAAAAAGCGACCTTCTTGCGATCACTTGCTGATAAATATCGTACATTTCTAAAAACTAGAAATTTCGATAATTTCGATGATTTATATCAGTATATCCATGCACACCCTCAATTCCGACGGGAGAACTTGGTTAAAAAGACACGCGCGCTGTTGAAAGAACAGTATTCTGAAGCGTATCAAGTCGTGCGGGAACATTATATTCCGCATATTAATGAGCAGGCTTGTGAGGAATTTTTGAACAAATATGAGAAGTGCAATTATGAGCACCCTATTTATACCCAAATAATCGGCTTTATGCGCGAGCCGACTTTGTCCGCATTAGTGACATTAGAACAACTAATGTTCAATTTCCATGATGCTAACTATGATCAAGATCAAGGATTCGCTCATTTAGTATCAGATTTCATGCAAATCTGTAGTACTATCTCAGTGACTTCCGCTGCAGATATGCGCTCAGAGCAATACTCAGTCAGCTCATTTGACGATACTGAGTCTACGGGCTCATTATCACCTAGCGGCTCAACTACCGCACGAGCAGTGAGGTCTAACTCTCTTGACGTTACTGCACCAAAGCTTAGTGAGCAAGCACTTCAGCGACATAATGCCGAAGGAGTTAGATATGACCCTAGAATATTCAGACAAAGTGAGCGTATTGAACATAGAACATTCGAAAGAAATGACGACTCTCTTGCGAACTCTGCAATAGTGGCATAATCTCACAATACTTTCATACAGCAGCCCTACTTAGCTAGGGCTGCATCTACATTTTCAGTCATAAAAGAAAGCAGTCTTCCATACTCATATCACCATTCAAACCCCGCAATATGCAAAAAGTATGATTGATTTAATCAAATTTTATACTAAAATAAAGGTATATCACTAAATAATGTGCGGTGTTTCATGAGTGCAAACAGACGTTTAGAACATGAGCTCTTTAGAAGCCTACGAGAGGAAGAAACGCTTATCGAAAGTCTAGAGTCTGACAGAGCATTACAACTTCAGCTCTTTCAAAATAGTCAAAATCAAATTGAATTAAAATCCCAATCACAAAACAGAGCCGATTTGTCTAAAAATTATTTAGCACGCGATGATGCTTTTTTTAAGCAACTTCATATTTTGCAACAACTCAGATCCGATGTGAAATTTGTGACCAACTATCACCAACCCGTTGCAATGCCTAAGATTAAACAGCGTGATATACGTATTTATTCAGTACTAGAAAAACATAATGCAAAAGACAGCGAGTATTTAGCTGATTTTGAAGAATTTCTACGCGATAAAAAAGCCCATGAAAAAGTAATTGAACGACTCAACCAAGGGATCATTGATATCCATGACGAAATTCGTGCCATCATCGTTCCTCAAATTTTATATTACTTGCTAGAATGGCTGCCCCTTATTATTCAAATATATCGGTATTTTGCACCAGTGAATTCATTGGACTCTGCCATCAAACAAGGAAGAATACTTGAGGGCGAGCTACTTAGCCTCGAACAAGAAATTCAAAATGAAGACCATCGTTTCTATAAGCGATGGCAAGAAAAATATACAGAATATAGTGCGTTAAGTATGAATGAAAAAAAATTAGTTCAACTTCGTACAGAACAAACCCAGTTTGAGAAAAGTTTAGAAAATCATAATAGATTAGAAGTATACGTAAACAGCTGTCAACATGCTGGAATACAACAAGCCTATGAACTATTGAAAACCCAGCCCAGTTACGTTAATTTATTTCACGTATGCTCAGCTCTCTGTGAGCAAAAATTTAATGCTGACAAAAAAGCGTCTGAAATTGACCAAGTTCTAGATGCCATCAATGAATTATACCCTGAAGCACAGGCGGAATTGCAACAATTTGCAGACGCCACTTTGTTCAATCTCAGTGCAGGGGCTATTTTTGATTTGTTAGAAGATAAATACCGTCGGCTTATAGAAACTAGTAAAAACATCCAAGAACAAGCAAAACTAGCTAAAAAAAAGATGGCGGATATCGCAGCCCATTCTGCAAAGCTTAATCCAATCATAGATGCAATAAAAATATATAACTATCAAATAGAAATGCAGAGACTGACTGATCATATAGAAAAAGCGCGTGCAGAATTAAGCAAGCGCCGCAAACTCATTGAACCCTATAAGAATTTTTTAAATAACAGAACCGGATCAAACTTAAACGCACTCTATCTATTCATGTCTGATCCAGCTTATCAAAGGGAATATGCTTCTTTTGCGGAATTATTAAAAAAACTATACCCGGCTGCATTAGAAACCATGGAAGCAGAACAACACGGGATCATTTCAATCCGAACACGCGACGTTTCCAGTTTACAAGAAAAATATTTGAGACAAATCCTATTCATTGAGAAATCTGAAGATCGTGAGATGGCACCATTGAAAGAAGTAGCAATAGCTCTGCACCGATTATTAAATACACCCGATTGGACATGGGCGCATTTTAATACCATAGAGCAAGCTATTCGAAAAAATCCTCAATACGCACTTAACCCAACGTTAGCAGGACTTTTTAATCAGGCAACACAGATGGTTGCGGAGTCGAGACAATTCCAAGCCGCCATCAGAACACAACGCCCCGCACCTAGCATGCAAACGCCTGAAATTAGTCTAAATCAAAGTAATCCACTGCCTACTTTTTTTCAGCCTCCGAGTAGAGTTTCTTCGGTAGCAAATGCACTGATAAAAAATATTATGGGAAATATTAACGCACATAATATTCGTACTATCGACCAAACCCTTACAAGTGAAGAAAAACAAGAGACCATTGATTCCATTAGCGACAACATGTTGCAATACATTGAAATGCTCTCCACTGAAGATGCGATACAAACCATTAGTCCTCAGCATTTGGCTTTGTTACGCGACCTATCTACCTTTATTCATCAAATGAACTCGCAAGCATTACCACATCATTTAAACGAAGAAAATATAGCACATATTGAGACACAGCTGAAACAATTAGCTCCTGAGCACCCCATTCGTAAAGGCGTAGAATTTTTGATCAATCTATTCAGAACTAAAAATGAGTATATGGCAGTTGATACTCGTTATGCACAAATCCAGCTCCATAAAGATATTCGTACAGAACTACGCGCACTGGAGTCGGAAATGGCGCATAGAGAAGAAAGAACGAGCAAACACCGGCATGCTAGTTCTGCTGGAATTTCCTCCGAAGCTCGGATGAACATACATCAATGGAAAGTTGCGCAGACTTTTCAAAAGCTTGTAAAAGATTATGTTGCCAACCTAGACCGGTTCTCGTCACCACAGAATGCCCATGAAAGTAGGGAGGTAAAAGCATTAGCGTCCTTAGCTGAGCGTCTATATCACACGTTACGTTATGAACCTAGAAAGTTTGGAGAAATACCGCAACTTTTGAAGCAATTGGAACACCAAAGCGAAGCATTAGGAAAACATCCCTCTCGTGAGGCAATTACGCACATAGTAAGCGCATTAAAAGAAACAAAAGAATATGCTGCAGTACCTGAAGCAGGTGTAGAAGACCTCAGGGTCAAGAAGTAATCAAGGTGTCATTCCCGCGTAAGCGCGGGAATGACACCGGTATAAAGTGAATGGTAGCGAGACCTTAAATTTCCAGTAAATCTTTTTCTTTATGCTCCAATACTGCATCTACTTCTGCGCTATATTTGTCAGTAATTTTTTGAATGGCATCATTTGCTCGACGCTCATCATCTTCAGAAATAGTTTTCAATTCCTTGAGTTGGTTATTGGCATCACGACGAATATTACGAATAGTCACTTTGCCCTGCTCCGCTTCCGCCCGGACGACCTTAATCAACTCTTTTCGACGTTCCTCAGTCAATGGCGGCATAGGCACACGTATAGCATTTCCTGAAGTAGCAGGATTCAAGCCTAAATCTGAGGTTAATATTGCTTTTTCCACTGCAGCAATCATCGATTTTTCGAAAGGCGTTACCATTAAAGTTCGAGCATCAGAGTGCGACACCGTCGCCACTTGATTAATCGGGGTTAAATTACCATAATAATCAACTTGAACATGATCTAATATCCCGGCATTAGCCCGGCCTGTTCTAACTTTTGACATTTCATGTTGCAAAGATTCAACTGCCCTTTTCATCTTTCTTTCAGCATCAAGTTTGATATCATCTATCATCGCTATCTCCTACAATGGTACCCACTGGCTCACCCATCACCACTTTTTTTAACGCAGACGGCATAGACATATTAAAAACCTGCAGAGGCATATTCTGATCCTGACACAAGCAAATTGCAGTAAGATCCATCACTTCTAAGCCTTTATTTAATACATCTCGGTAGGTTAAAAAATCATATTTGACTGCATCTGGATTCAGCACTGGGTCGCTAGAATAAATTCCGTCCACTTTGGTGGCTTTTAACACCACATCAGCACCGACTTCAATGGCTCGCAAACAAGCAGCGGTATCCGTAGTGAAAAACGGGTTGCCAATGCCTGCCGCAAAAATAACCACGTGTCCATTTTTCAAATGCGTGATCGCTTTACGGCGATGGAAAGGGTCAACCATCCCCATCATTGGGACAGCTGACATGATACGAGCTGGCAAATCAATTCGCTCCAAAGCATCGCGTAGCGCCAAAGCATTCATCACCGTAGCCAACATCCCCATATGGTCTCCAGTCACACGACCAAGACCCACTGCAGATAAAGCTTTACCTCGAAACAGATTGCCACCGCCAATCACCAAACCAACTTCTACGCCCATCTGAATCACTTCTGAAACATCACGAGCCAAAGTATCTAGAACGGTAGGATCTATTCCGAATTGCAAACTCCCTAATAAAGCCTCACCACTACATTTTAGTAGGATGCGTTTATATTTCAGAGGACCAGCTGTTGTCATAATGACTCGCGAACTTGAGCCATCACTTCTTCCACAAAATTATCCACTTTCTTTTCAATGCCTTCACCAACTACGTAACACACAAATGATGAAACTTCTGCTTGTTTTTGCTTCAGCAATTGAGAAACTTTCATATTAGGATCTTTGATAAAAGGTTGACCAGACAAACTAACCTCATCTAAAAACTTACTCATGCGACCTTCGATCATTTTATCAATAATCTCTTGAGGTTTACCGCTCTCGCGAACTTGAGCCATAAATATCTCTCGCTCATGATCAAGTGTTTGCTGACTAATCTCTTCGCGATTAACAACCAAGGGGCGACTCGCCGCAATGTGCATTGCCAAATCACGAGCCAACTCATTGTCACCCCGTTTTAAAACAATCAATACACCAATACGAGTACCATGTAGATAAAAACCTACTACATCGCCCTCAGCACATTGTATTTGTTCCAAACGACGAATTTTAATGTTTTCGCCAATTTTAGCCACCAGTTGTTGGCGGGCTTGTTCAACCGTACCATCCTGTCCATGCAGAGCCTGTTCGTTTAGCTCGTCTACTGTCTTGACTTGCGTTTGGAGTGCAGTTTCAGCAACCGATTGTGCAAAATTACTGAAATTTTCATCACGCGCAACAAAATCTGTTTCGCTATTAATTTCTACCATCACTGCCCGTCGCAAATCTTTGCTACGTGCAACAACAATAACACCCTCAGCTGCAATTCGGTCAGACTTTTTATCAGCTTTAGCTTGGCCGGCTTTACGCATTTCCGTAATAGCAAGCTCAATGTCACCATTCGCGGCAACCAAAAATTTCTTACACTCCATCATCCCCGCACCAGTACGTTCGCGAAGATTCATTACCATTGCTGCACTTACTGACATTTACCATTTCTCCCCAACTAAGCTTCGATGTATTCTGATTCTGTGGCACGACCAGATGCACCATTTGCACTTAATATCGCTTCTACAACACTTTTAAGAAGAATATCAATTGTACGCGCAGAGTCATCATTCGCAGGAATAACATAATCAATATTATCTGGATTATTATTAGTATCTACAACCCCAATCACTGGAATTTTCAAACGACGGGCTTCTTCAACAGCAATATGTTCATAACCAACATCAATTACAAATATTGCATCAGGCAATCCGCCCATTTCTTTAATACCGCCCAAGCTCCGCTCTAGTTTTTCAAGCTCTCTGGTTAACATCAAAGCTTCTTTTTTGATCATGCCGTGAAACAAACCCTCTTCACGCATTTTCTCTAATTCTTTCAAACGAAAAATTGACTGACGAACAGTTTTGTAGTTGGTTAACATACCGCCCAACCAACGATGATCAACATATGGCATGCCACAGCTTCGAGCGTGTTCGCGCACAGCACCTTGTGCAGCACGTTTAGTGCCGACAAACAAAATTTTTGCTTTATGCGAGGCAAGTTTACTGACATAGTTCAACGCATCCATCAATAACGGCATAGTTTTTTCAAGATCTATGATGTGAATTTTGTTGCGAGAGCCAAAAATGTATTGGCCCATTTTTGGGTTCCAATAGCGCGTTTTATGCCCAAAATGAGCACCGGCTTCTAACAAGCCTTTCATACTTACTGTCATATTTATTCTCCGGGTTAGTCCTCCACAATCCCCATGCGGCACTTTAAACGACAGTATGAGACCCATTCTCAATCCCGAACATCTAAAGACCCTGACGCATGTGACGAATCGTGTGTGTCATTAAAATCGGGTTATTTATACCATATTCGCGGCTAAATCACAATGGAATTTTGCCCAGGATACGGGTCAGTCTAACAAGTATAAATTGCAATTTTTTTTGAAGTATGATTTTATGAGGTTGACTGAGGTCGAGGTGGTTTTTTTATAGGGATAGTTGACCTAATGAAATTAAGAACATTTTTTCTCTTACTCTTAATTATAAGTAATTCTGGAATATCAGCACAAAATCAATCTGATGATGACTGGGATAAAGAATTTAAGGATGGCTGTTCCACAGAAAATACGCCACAAAAAAAACCCACCTATATATCCCAATTATCCAGCTCCTCCTACAAAACAGTAGCTGAGCAGTTCAAGACCGGGCGTATGCAATTTGGCTTACTTGCTGGTGGTTATCGCGGCACCCAAGGAACCGGTCAACACGTCGCAATAAAGGGCTTAGTTGGCGATTATTATTCTGTAACCAATCCAACTGCAGGTGGTGGCATAGTCGGGCTAAGCTACTATATTAAGAGCTTAGCATTAGATAACCCTGAGTACGAATTGCAATATTCAATCAGTTCATTTTTCCTTTCATCTAGCACTGTTGCAGGCTATGTTACTCAAGAAAATATTGTGACCAATCTTAAGTATCAATATAACATATATAATATTCCCGGTTATCTTGGTGTGAAACTGACAAAGCTAAATGAAGACAGTCGCGTTAATGTTGCATTCGACCTGGGTCTTGGAGTCAATAAGATCAAAACATCTGTATTTTATGAAACCTCGTTAACCTCTTATACTTTGCCGGATTTGTTCTTTACATCCGGAAATAGTTATGAATTCAGTATGATGACAGGCATTGGACTCAGATTAGAAAATGCTTTTGGCAAAAACCCTTTGGAGTGTGGGTATCGCTTCTTTTATTTGGGACAAGGGCAATTAGACCCAACCAACACGTTAATAAGTAAAGGTTTGAAAACAGGACAAAACTATGCCAATGTATTCGCGTGCGAATTTATAATATAAGGTATGAGAGCTATGAAAAAAACATCCATCATTCGATTAGCCATTGGATGTCTTATGCTGTATCAAATAGGAACGAGTCAAGCCGGCACCCTACCAAACAATCGCGCACCGCTGGCTAACGTTAGTGTTAGTGCTGTACCGTTTTCAACTACATTGTTACGCGTTACCGTCACCCTCAATGGTCAATTGCCCGCAGATCATGAATACAATATGGGGATTTTTTTTGGTGGTCGCGCTGTCATGAGTAGTTGTGAGAATTATCCTCAGTTTAATGGTTGTTATTTTCCCAACGTCACCATTGCCTCTACCACCACTTTCTTGCTTGTCGGTGATTTCTCAGATGATTGGCACACGAACAGATATGCGCTCCTTGTGGCTTTTGCTGCACCTTCACCGGAATCTCTCGCCAGACCTGGATTGGGTCCTGTTTTGACCAAAGATTTTGCTGGGATCAAAGCACCTTTACAATCCATTGCAACAATAGAGTATTTCCCTTTTGGGAGAATTTCTGGATAGTCTAGATCATTACTGCTAGGATGTTAGAAGTGGGTCTTTCTAAAACGGAGAAGGGAGAAGACATGAACGTCAAATTACTAGCATTATCTGCACTAGCCTTTACAATCACTTTGGTGCAAGCACCCATCGTGGTTGCTCAAAGCGCAATACAGCGCGAGGATTGCGTACTCAATGCTGTTGAAAAACTTGATTTAAATGCGGAACAAAAACTAAAAATCAAATTATTTGCTCACAAGGCCAAAATAGACATTACTCTAAAACGGCATGAATTACACACTATTCGGAAACACATCCATGAGACTTTTCATTCTGGTAATATGAATATTGTTAAAATTGATGAATTCGCAAAGCAAGAAGGGCGAGTGTTCGGCTCTATTGTTAAAATCAGATTGCAT
This sequence comes from Legionellaceae bacterium, assembly GCA_018061965.1. Taxonomy (GTDB): domain Bacteria; phylum Pseudomonadota; class Gammaproteobacteria; order Legionellales; family Legionellaceae. Next base: position 46,276 of record JAGOTG010000003.1, on the reverse strand, counting down.
GAACGTTATAAAATTTATCAAACGCTCACTGCAAAACAGCGACAAAAAATGGATCCTATTGTTGAAGAATGCCTAGAAAACCACACCAATAGCTAAATTGCAGATGAAATAAAGAAAATGATAGGGATTTAATGCGGTCTGCTTATCCATTCGTAATAGTTGATCTGCTTAGCATGACAAGACTGGCAGCTGCTTCCGCAACTTTTCGAATTAGCTTTGCGCACCTCGCCTTTATTGATCCATATCTCTAACATAGGACTCAACGCGTCTTCTGCAACACGAAACTCTCTACTTAATTGTTCAGAGCTCACTACTCGGTGAGCCTGAATAAAATTACGAATTGCCAAGAGCACGTTGTCCTCCCTGTTTTAGTAAGTGTATACCCGTCCATAAAACTAGAGCCAACACCAAGCATCCTCCAATACGATACATAATTTCAGGCTGCATAGGAGAGACCCAAGTAGCTATTTGATAAAAAAACACCGCAGCACCATACGCAAGGCCCATAGACCAGACGATCGAAAACCACATTAGGCGTCGCGTTGCTTCTTGACGGATGGCAGCCATAGTCGAGACACAGGGAATATACAATAAGATAAATAACAAATAAGCGTAAGCAGCCATTGACGAACCAAAATGCTGACGCAACTGCTCCGGCAAAGTACCTATTGCTGCGCCGTCCGTTTGTTGTGCAGACCAACCAAAAAGCGTTTGTAAATGATCGTAAATCGACAATACCGCTTGCTGACAAATTTGCCAAAAATCAATCGGCATAACCGCTTGCAATCCATGGCTCACATTAGCCATCTGCGAATAGAGATTATCGAGTGTTCCGATGACTACTTCTTTGGCTAGCATGCCTGTCATAAGGCTAATCACTGCTGGCCAATTATCAGCATGAATCCCCATAGGAGAAAAAATAGGCATGATCCACTGCCCAATATAAGAAAACAGTGCTGAATATCGACTCGTTAGGTCGATAGAGAGAAAGCTCAATACCAAACATAAGGGTAAAATCACTTTTCCAGCTCGCACCAAAAAATAACGCAGCCGCAGCCCAGCCTCTTTACTCAATCGGAGCAAAGTTGGACAGTGATAAGTAGGCAATTCCAAAATCAACGGACTGCTTTGCCCTGATAAAAAAGTACGCCGAGCCAAATAGCCCGTCAGAACCGCCATACCGATCCCGAGCAAGTACAATGAAAAAATAATTTGATACCCTTTGTGTGGAAAAAATGCCGCGACAAACACTGCATAAATAGCCAAACGTGCTGAACAAGACATATACGGATTCATTAAGACCGTCAAAAACCGCTCGCGTTCTGTTTGTAGCGTCCGCGCCGCTAAAATCGCTGGAACATTGCAGCCAAACCCTATGATCATGGGTACGAACGCTTGTCCTGGCAGCCCTAAGCTACGCATAGCCCGGTCCATAATAAAGGCCACCCGCGCCATATACCCTGAAGCTTCTAAAAAAGCCAATAAAAAGTACATGGTAGCTAATACAGGAATGAACGTAGCCAGAGTATGGCATGCTTGTCCCACGCCAAAAGCACTTAATTGTATCAACCATGACGGAGCGTGCCATTGAGTCATTATCCATGCAGGTGCTTGCATAAATACAGCTTGAGATATGATATCAAAGCCTGATTGAACTGCCCCACCTACCCCAATCGCTAAAAAAAAGACCCCGTACATCAAAGCAAAAAAAAGTGGCAATCCCCAATAGCGATGCAAGAGAATGCGATCCAATTTCGCGGTAAACTGCTCCTTGGAATCATTGCATTTTGATAGAACATTCATGACCCAGCTATGCACCATTTGATAGCGAGCATCAGCCATAATCACATCCAAATCTTCGATGGACGGGGCAAAAGAGGCATCAGGAGAACTCTGCTCCATCCAGCGATACGCATAATACAGAGTATTCGCACCGCATTCAGGATAATAGTTTGACATCTCGTGTTGCACTGTCTGCAAATACTGCAATACTTTACGCGGTAAATAAGTATTGATAGCCAATACAGTCGGAAGCGCCGCTTGTTTCGCACGAATATGCTGGTCTAAATGTTCTAAACCAATTTGGCGATGGGCTTGCAATGTCACGACAGGGCAATTTAGTTGTTGAGATAAGGCTTGCGCATCAATCTGAACACCCGCTTGTGAAGCCAAATCCATCATATTTAAAGCCACCACGACGGGTTTCCCCAATTCTAATAATTGGCTCGTTAAATACAAATGGCGCTCCAAATGACAAGCATCCACCAAATTAATAATCAGATCAATATCATCACCGGCAAGGATTTGCGCAGTAATTTGTGCGTCTTTCGCAGAGATTTGATCGGGCAATCCTAATGAGTAAACACCTGGCAAGTCAATTATTTCAATGGTTTTTCCAGATCTAGAATACCAACCTGCTTTTTTCTCAATCGTCACGCCAGGCCAATTCCCAACATTCTGTCGACTCGCTGTCAAAGCGTTAAAAAGTGTCGTTTTGCCACAATTGGGATTACCTACCAACAGCACACGTTTTATCATAGTTTCTTCCAATGGAGAGCTTGCAGATCTTCTCGACGCAGCGCCAACATCACCCCACGCAAATCAATTTGGATCGGATTACCAAATGGCGCAATGCGTATGACACGTACCACCACACCCAGTGTCATACCCATAGCCAACAAACGGCCACGAAAAGCTTGGTCAATGGCACCGTAATCTAATAAGCAAAAACTAGCACCTGGTCGCCAATCATCCAAATCACGCATAAATTCCCCAGCTCTGTGAAGCTATATTATACCACAAATCTAAGCGAGAATCATTCTCACATCAGTTTAGACAATGCTCCTAAAATTATTTCCGAGCCATAACCGTCAGGGAGTGAACACTTGATGAGGAGATTAGCCTGAATTTTTAGATTTTTATGTTATCGTACAATGTCTAGCCAGATACTCTTCTGATTGCATTTCCTCTAAACGACTTACAGTGCGTGAAAACGCAGTTAAAAAAGGTCCGAATTGATACAATTCCTGCACAGATACAGCAGCAGAAATAATCAGACGTATACCTCGGTCATATAAGACGTCCACTAGCTGCATCAATAAAACCACACCCGTAGTGGCCTCAGAGTCACTTAATTTCGGGATATTTGACACAAAAATGGTGTGATAGCGTTCCGCTAGCTCTATATAATCTAATTGGCAGCGTGGCATGCCACAAATCGTTGCAAAATCGAACCAAACGACGGTTTGACTCCGTTTTATCACCGTAATGAGTCGTGACTGCACCGAGATAGACCTGTCCGAACTGACAACCACCGCCAAAGTCTCGAATTGCTGGGCTAAAAGCTGCTGATTTTGCAGATCTAAAGGATAAACATACGCGTTCAAATGCACTGGCTTTCCCAAACGATAATCGATTGAAGACTGTAAATTAATTTCGTCACAATACTGATGAAGCAAACCAATCGCCGGTAAAAACCGCTCTCGATTCATACCATTCTGGTACAAATCATCTATTTTGGTATTCGAAGTCGCAATCAACACTACGCGCAAAGCGAATAAGGCTTGCAACAATTCGCCCAAAATCATCGCATGTGCCATATCCTGGACCATAAATTCATCAATACAGATAATTTGGTATTGTTTGGCAAGCTCCTTAGCTATCTCTCGTATCGGATTGCTTTGGCCCTGTAAAAACCTTAGTTGTTGATCAATTTGTTGCATAAAATGCAAAAAATGCGCACGTAGTTTATGTTTATTCGGTAAATATTGATAAAACAAATCCATCATATATGTTTTACCCACCCCGACCGGACCTGTGATGTATAAACCTTGGATGGATTGTTTCGGAAATAGTACGCGATACCAAGCTTGCTGAGATTGCAATGCATTGGCCACTTGTTGCAAAGGACTCAACAACCGCCGCTGCTCGTTGTCCTCTTGAATGTCTCCCCTGTGTAAGGCAGCGACATAAGCATCTGTCAGAGACATCATAAACCAGACCATTCTCGAATATATCTTTGCAGTACTGCTTTTAAATCCAACAATTTCCCATGGAAAAAATGGCCTGTATTGGGGAAGTATTCAAGTACAGGCTTCTGCTCATTGATTTGGGCAAAGTCAGTAACCAAATTCAGCGGTACAAGCTCATCTTCTTCGCCGATCACAATCAGCCAGGGGGTTTTAGGCTGTAATGGCAGAGAATAGTCATAATTATGCACAGAAGGTGCAATCGTAATCAATGCAGTGAATTCTGAATACACCGCTTGGTATTGCGTCAACGCTTTAAAAGCTACGTAGGATCCAAATGAAAATCCAGCAAAAAAAACAGTGACACCCGGAACATGACATAAGCTTAAAAGATGCAGCATATCTTCACTTTCTCCGAGCCCCGCAGCATACTCCCCTGCCGAGCGCCCCACACCTCTAAAATTAAACCGGATGGAGGCAATCCCTAATTCGCGAAAAGACCTAGCCATGGTGGTCACCACCTTATTCTGCATCGTGCCGCCCTGCAAAGAATGAGGATGCCCTAACATCGCTAGATAGCGGTGATCCACATTGGTGGGCACTTCCATGATTACTTCCAAATCTCCCATAAGACCAGGAATAATTTCACTATGTACGCCAGGAATACTGAGTTTATCGCTTAGCATGTCACTCACATCGGTTAAAAATTTTTGCAATTTCCCAAGTATACGCCTCTTCAGAGATAAATTTAAGCCAAAGAATTGTCTCAAGACTACACATCGATTATGATCCTAGCAGCATCGACGCAGCAATGCGCGATGACCGTTACAAAAATAATACATTCACATTCTTTGCTAGGAGGACTTGATCCATGCGACAGGTACCTAAGAACATTTTTAAACACGCCAATGATCTACCTCTTGCGCAATTGAGGAGATCCCAATGAAGCTTCAAGATTTTGCTCGTAAAAAAAACACTTCTAAAATCACTGTATTAACCTGCTATGACTACCCTTCTGCAAAATTAATCGCGAGTAGTAATTTAGATTGTGTGTTAGTGGGTGATTCAGTTGCCATGGCTGTCCATGGACACAGTAGTACCATCATGGCCGACATCCAGATGTTGGAAATGCACACTGCTGCTGTAGCACGAGGTATCGGACCTCAATTTCTGGTCGCAGACCTCCCCTTTCTATGTCACCGTAGCGGGCTCCAAGACACCATAAGCAACGTCAAACGTTTGACGCAAGCAGGTGCGCACGCCATTAAAATTGAAGGCGGCGATCTAGATACTTGTAAAACCATCGAATATATTGTCACCGCAGGTGTCCCCATCGTTGGTCACATTGGCCTCACTCCCCAATCCGTTCTACAGCTGGGTGGCTATAAAATCCAAGGACGTTCGCAAGTCCAAGCGGATCAGCTCATTGCACAAGCACAACGCTTAGAAGCAGCGGGATGCATTGCATTGGTATTAGAGTGTATTCCCAAAGAATTGGCCAAACGCATCACACAAGCCCTCACGATTCCAACGATTGGTATTGGAGCAGGACCAGACACAGATGGGCAGGTATTGGTTTGGCATGATTTTTTAGGTCTGTATAGTGATATAAATTGTAGCTTTGTAAAACAATTTGCTCAAGGAAGTTCGTTATTTGATACGGCCATCCAGCACTACATCACAGAGGTTCAACAGGGACAGTTTCCCACTTTAGAACATTCTTTTTGAGAGAAAGGAGCGGCAGCATGCAAATTATTAAGACCCTATCCGATTGGCAAGTTTTGAGACGGCAATTAGCGCCCACTTTATCATTAGGATTTGTCCCAACGATGGGGAATCTCCATTTAGGACACCAATCTTTGATGCAAATCTGTCGTGATGAGAATGATCTCACTGTTGTCAGTATTTTTGTCAATCCAACTCAATTCCATCGCAGTGACGACTTTGAGCATTACCCCAAAACATTGGAGGCGGATTTGGCCTTATTACAAGATGTCGGAGTCAATTATTGCATTATACCCGACACCCAATCACTGTATCCTGAAGGATTCCGTTATCGAATCGAAGAACATGCTAAAAGTTTGCATTTAGAAGGCGCAAAAAGACCGGGTCATTTTAGCGGTGTTTTAACAGTGGTTATGATGTTATTTCAACTCGTAAAGCCCCATCGGAGCTATTTTGGTGAGAAAGATTATCAGCAATATCAATTAGTGCGAGATATGGCCAAATCATTCTTTTTGGATGTTGACATCATAGCTTGTCCTACTATTCGCGAAGCCAGTGGCTTGGCTTTTAGTTCGCGAAATAATCGACTCTCCTCATCCGAACGGGTTCTAGCAGAACAATTTGCCAAAATATTTCACCAAAATAAATCTTGTGCTGAAATTACAAGCGAACTGACAGATTTAGGCATCAAAGTTGATTATATTGAAGACAATGAACAACGACGCTTTGCCGCGGTTTATATTGGTGATATCCGATTAATCGACAACTATGCTCACCTAGACTCACTGCCATTAAGTTAAAGATATGACTTTCACGGATAGGTTTTAGGATTTAATGCTATTGCTTTTTCCGTTTAGGCTACGTTTAAAAACTTGCAATAGAGTAGACTATTACTCGCTTTTAAACGTAGCCTAAAGAAAAAAATCAAGTCGCCTAAAATCCTAAAAATCATCTGTGAAAGGTATATTCCTGGTCCGTTCCTAACTTAATGACAGTTCTCACCTGGGCCTCAGTGCAAATGAACCAATTGCGTATGAACTTCTATCGCAAAATATCGATTAAACATTTGCATGGATGATCCACTGGGCCATTGAATCAATTGCGCTGCTTTTTTGATTAAATCTTGTCTCAAAAGCGGCCGGCAATAACGCTGCACCAATGGCTTCAGATCCGCTAATCTATCGAATTTTTTTACCAAAACAGACGCGGTTTGTGAAGTTTGTGACGAATTCAATGTTTGTAGAATGTCTCTCACTTCAATCTGCTCGTCATTAGTCGGCGGCAACCACTCTAAATCAACGACACGTGGCTTAACACAAACCAACTGATGACAATCATCGATGGACGATTCCATCAACACGGAATGCGCATGGACTTCAAATTTAAAACAACATAAAAAATCTAAAAAATCAGCTGTGATTTTAGCGGCTAAATTCTTCCCTATTAACCGTTCAGTTTCGTGTCGAAACATAAATGGAGATAAACGCTCCAAATGTTCTAACAAAACCTCATCATCATCACAGGCTGGTATCGTATAAGCGGTATAATCAGATTCTAAATCTGCCTCATGAGGACAATCAAAATCAGGTAATTGGTCCGAAACAAAAGAGGTGAAAAAAGAAGTAGGCTTCAAAATGATAATACAAGACTTAAATCGTGACATAATGCTCTCCTTAGCAAACTCGGTTGTGAGTACAGATGAAAAGCCTAAATCAAAATCAAAATAAAAATGCTTGTGCAAGCGGCTTACTGCTAAATATTATTCTCATCCACATGACTGGAATACATTTAGGTTATCACTTGTCCAATATGAATTGCAATACATCTGGTGAAAATAATTTTGAACTGGATCAACAAGAATAAAACTAGATCGATAATATTGAACCTGGATCAACAAGAATGAAACTGGATCGATAATAATAAGCCTGGATCAACAAGAATGAAACTAGATCGATAATAATCAACCTGGATCAACAAGAATGAAACTGGATCGATAATAATAAGCCTGGATCAGCAAGAATGAAACTGGATCGATAATATTAAGCCTGGATCAACAAGAATGAAACTAGATCGATAATAATAAGCCTGGATCAACAAGAATGAAACTAGATCGATAATAATAAGCCTGGATCAACAAGAATGAAACTAGATCGATAATAATAAGCCTGGATCAACAAGAATGAAACTAGATCGATAATAATCAACCTGGATTGCCAAGAATGCAACGAATCATAAAAATATTTACCGACTCGCTATTAAATTGGTATTGGGAGCACGGACGACAAAATTTACCCTGGCAAAATCCGTATGATGCCTATCGGGTTTGGGTTTCAGAAATTATGCTGCAACAGACTCAAGTCAAAACGGTCATCCCCTATTTTTTGAATTTTATGATACGATTTCCGGATATTCATATTCTGGCACAAGCGCCTTTGGATGACGTTTTGGCTGCATGGTCTGGATTAGGCTATTATTCACGTGCGCGGAATTTACACCGAACGGCACAAGAAGTGGTCAATCAATATCAAGGGCTATTTCCTGAGGAGATCCTAAATTTACAAGATTTACCTGGGATTGGTCGCTCCACAGCAGCCGCCATTGCATCTCTGGCATTCGAACATCCGACGGCTATTTTGGATGGTAATGTAAAGCGCGTATTAAGCCGCTATTTTAAGATAGCAGGCACCGACAGAGCGTTTGAAACTCAATTGTGGGAGTTAGCGCAAGCTTGTATGCCACAAAAGGAATGTCGCGCCTACACACAAGCAATTATGGATCTAGGGGCTTTGTGCTGCACCACTCATCGGCCCAATTGCAGTCTCTGCCCACTGCGAGCACATTGCCAAGCATTGCATGCCAATGTAGTACAGGACTACCCAGAAAAAAAACCTAAAAAAACTCGGCCGACTCGTAATGAACAGTTTATAGTCTTGTGCAGCACAGACCATCAGATTTATTTAGAACAACGGCCGTTATCGGGCATTTGGGGCGGACTCTGGTGTCTACCTAGCATCAGTCAAGACATTGATATCAATACACATCTGAATACCACTTACGGGTTGACAACTGATTGTACAGCACCATTCATGACCTACAAGCATTCATTCACTCATTTTCATTTACACATCAAAGCGTATTCTATTCAAATAAGTCCGAATTCAACCCTTCCAGGATCTTGGTATACCCCCTCCTCAATAGATCAATTGGGACTAGCAAAACCAGTGAAAGATATCATCCATAGATTTATTTCACTCTACTCCAACACGCCATGATTTTTCCCAAGAATCTTCATCGCATTTTGGGCATCTACATTTCCATTTCTTGCCGCAGCCGTGATCCAATACCATGCTTTTTGCCGATTTTCGATCACGCCTTGTCCATAATAATACATATAGCCAACCGCGTATTGCGCTTCTGGAGCCCCATTTTCCGCTGCAGGCCTTAAGCGAATAAACGCTTGCCTGTAGTCTTGAATTTGGAAACTTTTAATGCCTTCCTCTAAATTTACTTTAGTGGTACACGCTACCAGCAAACTCAGCACGATACAAATTAACACGCTACGCATTTTAATATCCTCTTTTAAGCTATTCTGAATCCTACTGTTGCATCAACAGACTTCTTGCATAACCTGCGCCTTTTGTTTTATTGCGGCGTTACAAACGTTTCTGCGGTGCTCATTTACACAGGTAAACTCCGCTACTCGAAACGTGTGTCCCTTGCACTAAATCAAAATTCACAGGTTATGCAAGGAGTCTAATGACTTAGGCGGTGGTTCAAAAATCAATTTAGTTTTGGGCAAACTCAAACTTTCTAATTCACCCTCACGTTTTAACACCACACCATCCGGGGTAATTTGCTTTATTTTTGCTCCACCCGGTACCAAATCGCCCGTTGAAAAAGTCTGCGATTGATTACCTGGAACAGAAATAATTGCCATAGATTTTTTAGAATCTGGAGAAAAAACAATCCCCACTAAAATCAAATCTAATCCTGATGGTTTCACATCTAAATCGACTAAAGCCTTAGGGATATACTCCCCAAAAATTGGAATATTCAAGGTTTTTTCAATCAAAGATTGCTTCTTTCCTGTGGCTCGAGGTTGTGTCGAATACAAAGACGATTTTTTGAGTTCCGCATTAATTCGGTAATATCGCACTGCACCTGACAACAATTCATAGCTTAATAAAACAACCATCATCACAAAAATAATTTGAGCAGTCGTAGGACGCAATAATTTATCTTCTATGTCAGTCAACGAAAACATAATTGCCTCTTATCATCTGCTTATGGTATATCATTAGGCTATATCATAAAGGGTTTTAAAGTTTTTTGACAGGAGCGATGATGGATAAAGGACATTTTAACACGCGAGTGATTCACGCAGGATCACAAGAGGACAAAAGTACTGGCGCCGTAATCACCCCTATTTATGCAACATCAACCTATCGACAATCAGGACCTGGGGTTCATCAAGAATATGAATATTCTCGCACGAAAAACCCCACCCGTACTGCCTTAGAATCGTGCCTGGCCAATCTAGAGTCAGGCAAGCATGCTTATGCCTTTGCTTCAGGCATGGCAGCCATTCATACTGTCATTGAATTGTTGGCACCCGAAGATCATGTGATTGCAACAGGCAATCTGTACGGAGGCACTTTCCGCTTATTTGAAAAGGTGAAAAAGCGGAATAGCAATCTAACTTTTTCTTATGTGGATGCCAGAGACGTCGCCAATATCGAAGCCGCCATCACCCCCAAAACTAAAATGATCTGGATAGAAACACCCTCTAACCCCATGTTACATCTTTCCGATCTGCAAAAAATAGCAGAATTAGGTAAACGGCATAATCTTATTACTGTCGCAGACAATACTTTCGCCTCGCCATGGATTCAGCGTCCAATAGAATTTGGATTTGATGTGGTTGTTCATTCTGCTACAAAGTACTTAAACGGTCATTCTGATGTGATTGCTGGGATCACAGTAGTCGGAGACCGCGCTGACCTAGCTGAACAAATTGCTTTTCTCCAAAACTCTTGCGGCGCTATTGCAGGACCTTTTGATTCGTTTTTAGTATTACGTGGTGTCAAAACATTGGCTTTACGGATGCAACAACATTGCGAATCTGCAGCTTATCTTGCCGAATGGTTAGAGCATCACCCTGCGGTCAAAACTGTCATTTATCCTGGTTTGACTTCGCACCCTCAACATGCTTTGGCTCAAAAGCAAATGCACGGTTTTGGTGGCATGATCACGATTGTGCTCAAAGAAGGTTTGGAACAAGCCAAGCGATGTTTGTCGCGATGTGAATTGTTTACGTTAGCCGAAAGCTTGGGAGGAGTAGAAAGCTTAATTGAGCACCCTGCTTTAATGACCCATGCTTCTATCCCAATTGAAGATCGAATCAAATTAGGTATTGAAGATGGCTTGCTGCGTTTATCAGTAGGCATAGAACATGCAGAAGATCTAAAAGCTGATTTAGAGCATGCTTTAAAATAAGCATTGCTATCGTTCGCAATTATTTTTGATCGGTTGATCTGAGCCGTGACCTTCAGGGAGCGGAAATTCAAACGGGGTTCCGCTTACTCACGCGCTCAGCTCGGATACTTTTTCCAAAAAAATTAAACAAACCTTACCCTAACGGCGATATACCAGTAACGCATTGATGGTAAATCCAGCAGCAGAGTACCAAAGCATCGCGCAAAAAATGGAAAAATAATGATTAAAGTGATAGACAGTGATCATCTCATACTCAATCAGCTCCACAATGCCTAAATTAGAAAAGTTGATTAGAAAAAATAGGATTAAGCGCTTAGTAATGTTGCCAGACACCCGAAACGTGAACTTCAAATTCATATAAAAACTATATACAATCGCTACACCATAGCCCAATACTGTATATTGCAAATAATGCAAACCCAGATATGCACCTATATACATGAATGTAAAACACACACTCATATTAGTTAGGCCAACCATCAAATAGCGTACAATACGCATTTGAGGAGAAGTCATAACATAGTGCAACAAGCGCTTTACGAACAAGATATATTTATTCATGCATTCAACAGATATACTCTAGCTGACAAAAGCGGATAGTAACATTAATCCACTTCCATAGACAAATAACGACCCTTAATCATTGAAAAAGCAGTTGAGGCCTACTACAAAGGCCTATTGCTTTTTCAAGGGTAATTCATTGCACGTCATTTGTTGTACTAATAAAATTTGCTTTTCAGTAGTATTTTATGCTGAAATAGATCATTATTAGGATATGCGTACCAGGATGGAACTCTATGCAAGCCATCATTGAACATTATTTCGAAGAGCGCCTTACTTTGAGTCCCGGAGATGGTGCCCCACCCGAATTGCGTCATGCAATTGACGAAATATTATCTTTACTAGATAGCGGTAAATTACGCGTTGCAGCCCATATTGAAAGCGAATGGGTAGTAGACCAATGGCTAAAAAAAGCTATCTTACTGGCGTTTAGACTGTACCCCAATCAGGTCATTACGATGGGAGGCACCTCCTCTTGCTATGATAAGATACCACTCAAATATGAACACGTTACCAAACAAGAATTTCACGACCAAAACTCACGAATTGTGCCCGGTGCCATTGTGCGTTATGGCGCGTATATAGGTCAATCTGCTGTATTAATGCCGTGTTTTGTTAACATTGGCGCGTATATCGACGATGGCGCCATGATTGATACGTGGGCTACCGTAGGCTCTTGTGCGCAAATCGGTAAAAATGTACATCTCTCAGGCGGCGTAGGAATTGGTGGGGTTCTAGAGCCCTTACAAGCCAATCCCACGATTATTGAGGACAATTGTTTTATTGGTGCACGTTCTGAAGTGGTTGAGGGCGTCATTGTTGAAAAAAACTCTGTGTTATCTATGGGTGTTTTTATTGGGCAAAGCACGAAGATTTATAATCGTATGACTGAAGAAATCACTTATGGCCGCGTTCCGGCCGGCTCAGTCGTAGTGCCAGGGAGTTTACCCGGCAAAAATGTGAATCTTTACTGCGCTGTTATTGTCAAACAAGTGGATGAACAAACCCGCTCAAAAACGAATATCAACGAATTATTACGAGACGTCGATTGGGACAAATCGCTGAGCACATAACAGCAATCTTAGAACCATTGATTGCTTGCCCATCCCTTACGCCTGAAGATGCTGGCTGCCAAGCTCTGATGCTTGATTTTCTACAAAAATTAGGCTTTCGCTGTCAAATATTCAATTGTCCTCCGGTTGCTAATTTTTATGCAGAATATGGGGACGGCGATACATTATTAGTATTTGCCGGACACACAGATGTGGTGCCCATCGGTGAGCTCAGTCTATGGCATACTGATCCCTTTACCCTAACCTTAAAAGATGATCAAGTATATGGGAGAGGTGTCTCCGATATGAAAGGCAGTCTAGCCGCCATGTTAGTTGCCGCTCAACGTTGGGTCGCACAACCCCCTAATTGTGGACGTTTGGGTTTTCTAATCACTTCTGGTGAAGAGGGTGACGATTATGCTTGTGGTACGCCCTACGTCATGGAGCAATTATACAAACAAGGCAATAAAATCGATTTTTGTATTGTGGGAGAACCGTCTAGTACTCGCTATGTAGGCGATATGATCAAAATAGGTCGGCGTGGTTCTCTGTCTGGTAAACTGCAATTGCAAGGTAAACAAGGACATGTTGCTTATCCGCATTTGGCCAAAAATCCCATTCACATGGCAGCCCCAGCTTTGGCAGAGTTGAGCACTATTATTTGGGATCAAGGTTCAGAGCATTTTCCGCCTACCTCTTTACAAATTACGCATGTTCACGCTGGTGGCCAAGCAGGAAATATCATTCCGCAAGATCTCCACGTGCATTTTAATATACGCTTTTCGCCCACTCATACTGCAGAGAATTTAAAAACACAGATTATGGCCTGTTTTGCACGACATCACCTTGAGCCGAACATTGAGTGGACCTTAAGTGGGAATCCTTTTCTAACTCAGACGGGGCAATTATTAGAAACTTGTCAAAACGTCATTCGCAAACATACTCTGCAAAGTCCCGAATGCTCAACAAGTGGCGGAACGTCAGATGGTCGCTTCATCGCACCGTACGGAGTAGAAGTCGTTGAGTTAGGGCCCAGCAACCAAACCATCCATCAAATCAATGAATCGGTAGCTTTGGGTGATTTGGTCATATTGAGTGATATGTACTACGATATTATTTCTGCGCTATTAAGATCTGAGTAGATTGGGACTTGGCCCAACCTACCAATCAACCGGCTATAACGCCCGCCGCTTCAACCGTCTCAACTCGAATGGGATCCTTAATCGACTCATCCACAACCTTCACTACGCATGCGTCTGACCACACATTCAAAGCGGTTTCAATCATGTCGATCACACTGTAGAAAGGTAAAATTAAACCCATCAAGGTAATCGGTACCGACATGCTAGCTAGTAAGCTCATGCTTAAGAAAAAGCAACCCATAGGAACCCCTGCATTACCAATAGCCGAAATGGTGGCAATCACCACCCACATCGCCATGGTAGATAAAGACATATGCACACCATGATTTTGGAGTAAATATACTACGGTTGCGAAAATAAATGCAGCGCATCCATTCATATTTAAACTGGTACACAAAGGCAACACAAAACGGCTGATTTCAGGCCTAACATTCAATTGCGTTTCCGCGGTACTCATCGTCACAGGCAAAGTCCCAATAGACGATTTCGAAAAAAAGGCCAGCGACAAGGCCGGCATCATGCGCTTCATCATAGTAAATGGCGCAATGCCTTTCCATTTTAACCACAGTGGTAAAATAACCAGGCCTTGCACAACATTAGCAAGAACCACCACTAATAAATATTGTCCTAAGCCTTTCAGCTCCGCGCCTTGGCGAAATTGGATCACCGTTGTTGTAATAAAGCCAAACAAACCAATGGGAATCACGGCAATAACCCACCGCGTTAATACCATAAATAAACCATGCGCACCTTTAAAAAACTGCGTAATGGTCTGTTTCGCGTCTTCATCGGGAATAAAGCGAATGGCAATCCCAAATACAATACCCAATAAGAGGACGGAGATAACCTTACTCTCCAAGAATGGAGAAAAAATATTAGTCGGAATCAAAGTGCCCAAATGTTCAAAATAATTCATTTGTTGAATAGGCGTCGACACTCCTGCATGCACACTAGTCGTCATGGGTTCAGGAGAAATCAATAGATATAAAACGAAACTAACAGCGGCAGCAATAAACGTGGTTGCCAACGTATAACAGAGTGTGCGCCGCCAAACCGTTTTCATCATGCCTTGCGAGCAGTAACTAGATAATGTCACAATGATAGACAAAGCAATAATCGGCAAGCTCATGCATTTAAACACACGAATGAAGACATCCGCGATCACCAAACCCAACGATTTGAATAGCACAATATCCGACATCCCGGCAAAAATCCCTAGGCCCACCATTAATAGATAAATCAATGGTGTACTCATAGATAAGGTTTTTTTCTGCTTACTTGGAACGCACATAAAATCCCACACCTTTTTATACAAAAATTGCACAATAAAACCGATATTCTACCATAATTT
Organism: Legionellaceae bacterium; assembly: GCA_018061965.1. Lineage (GTDB taxonomy): Bacteria > Pseudomonadota > Gammaproteobacteria > Legionellales > Legionellaceae. The sequence goes on along the minus strand of JAGOTG010000003.1, from coordinate 30,981 downwards.
CAAAAACTGTCAAATTAATAGCAGTTTAAACCGGGATTCACATCACAACCGTTCAGGCTGAGGAGTCGCTTGCGACGTCTCGAAGCTTTTTCAATCATCCCAATCTTCGAGCCAGCGCTCTCGCACTTCCTCTGCTCGAACAAATCCAATCAATTAAGCAAGCTTCTCATTAATTTTCTGTAATTCCTGCAGGATCGATTCTAAATTCTGATTCATACGATGCGCTTCATTGTACATCAACACATATTCTGCAGGTTTCACCATACTGGGTACTGTGATATTCATCGTCATCAAGAGTTTATACAAATCACTATCCCGTACAACGTTATGTATAGCCGCAATATCCCAAGGCTCTGACTCTGAATCCTGGTGGGCCTTAACAGCAGAAAAAGCTTCTGCAAGCAATGGATTGGATAACGTAACATCAGATGAGTATGCATAAGCAGTTTGCAGGCTGATAACTAAAACCGAGGTTAATGCTAGTTTTTTCATGATACTTTTCCCTGTACAGATCATTAAATGCGGCTCAAATTTACCATATCCAAACCACAACCACTATCACACCTATAGAAAATAGTGTAAGAAAAATTTACGTGAAGGATCGAGGTTTAGCATGAATCCTGCTACTATTCATATTAAACAAGAAATTACTACAAGGTGTTGTGCATGGATATTATTAACCTAAATTTTGAAGAACCTTTGACGTTATTCATTGCTGGACAAAAAATTCAATTGGTTGCGTTTAAAACACCCGAAGCCGGCAATATAAAATTTGGAATTGATGCGCCACGTACGGTACAAGTCCATCGAGAAGAAATTTACCAAGCGATTAAACAAAAAAAAGGCCAAAATGATTAGACCTGTAAAACAAATTCATCTCATCGTTATTTTGGCCACTCTTTCTATTGCTTTATCAACAATAATCATAGGGTTGAATACGCAAATCTTTCATTTTACTGGAAACAATTATTGCCCACCTGAGGTTTATGAAACCAGTGTTTTATTGGTTCTGCTCTTTTTAGGTGCTTATAGTCACGGCGGCTTAGACAGCAGATTGACAAAGACATTTATTTTGATGCTCATTTATTTTGGAGTCTTAGCAGTCGTGATATTAGCTACGGATGCTGTCCAATATACGCCTTTTACGCCCATTGATGAGAGTATTGTAAAATTGGAACCGATCGATATCGTACCCATCATTGCTTGGACAAGGCAGCACGACGGATTAAAAAACATATTGGCTGAAATCTATAATTCTCTTAGTTTAGAATTAGTGATCATCCCCTGTTTGCTAATCGTAAGTTTAAGACGCGAACATTTATATGAGTATTTGATTTTAATTCTATGTACAGCACTCATTGGCTTTGGGTTTTATTATTTTTTTCCTACTACGGCTCCCGCTTCCATTCTACATTCCGAATATTTTGCCTCTTATCAGCGCGCAACCGGTATCAAGTTTCACGAAATTCATAATCACATCCCGCCCAGTACTATTGAAGGCGGGTTGGTCTCATTTCCTTCATTTCATGTGATTTGGTCATGGCTAAATCTATATGCCATTCGCTCCTTTCGCGTATTATTTTGGATATTATTACCTTACAATATGTTGATCGTTGCCTCCTGCGTTATGCTTGGGTGGCATTACTTGTTGGATATTTTCGGCAGCATGGTGGTGATTATTTGCGCGCATGGATTCTGCATAATGCATAGGGCCACCGCGAAACGGAGCGAAGCCGGTAGCGAAAATCATGCCTGCATCCAATAAATCCGCATCGGCCACCACCCCTTCATCTAAACACTTGTGTGCTTCTTTTATCATCGCAGCAACCAAGCGATCTGCTAATTCGGGATGTTTTTGACCCAGCGCTACATGCTTTTTGACAATTTTACCTTTGGCGTAGCGATAGAATCCTCCGGTTTTCGATTTGCGCCCTAGCTGTCTATCTGCGACTTTCTTTTGTAATGTTGCTGGGACTATGCCTCCCAAATGAGCTGTCAAATTGTTTGCTACAGCCAAACAAATGTCTAAGCCCACTGTGTCAGCCAATTCTATGGGGCCCATCATCATCCCAAATGCACAGGCCGCATCATCGATCACCTCGGGCAAATACCCTTCTTCCAAAAGCAGAACTGCTTCTAACAAATAAGGCATTAACACTCGATTAATTAAAAACCCTGGACTCGATGTCACTGGCAACGGCAAGCGCCCGATTTGATTCACAAAAGCACATGCGCGTTGGATCATGTCTCCAGATGTTTTTTGATCGTAGACGACCTCTACCAATTCCATTTTGGCCACAGGATTAAAAAAATGAATCCCGATCAATCGTTGCGGTTTTTGCATGACACGATTAATTTCATGCAGTGGAATACTGGACGTATTGGTCGCTATGATTGCATCGGTAGGTGCTTTAGCTTCTATTTCTTTCATCAGCGCTTGTTTCACATCCAATTGTTCAAAAACAGCTTCAATCACCAGATCAGCACGTTTGAGGCCAGCACCCGCAGGATCAGGGATCAACCGATCCATCGCTGCTTGAATCAACCTGGGTTTGCGTAATTGCTTGGTATATAAAGTATGCGCACGCGCAATCGCGGGTGCAATACGCTCTACATTTTGATCTTGCAACGTCACTTGCAATCCACGCAAAGCACACCAGGCTGCAATATCACCGCCCATGATGCCCGCTCCAATTACATGCACTCGCTCAACAGCACCTTGTGTTTCTTTTGCAAAACCTTTTAAACGCTCGCGTAATAAAAATACTCGAATTAAATTATGAGCAGTATCAGAACCCATAATCAATTTTTCAACTGAATCTGCTTCTTTCAAATAAGCGCGCTCATCAAACCCACCCTCTTTTTGCCATAAATCAATCACTGCAAATGGCGCTGGATAGTGCGCTTTGGCCACTTTTGTGGCCACCATATGGCGCAAGCCTTTCGCCATCAGCGCTCGTATCCAAGAAATTTTACTCACAGCATGCAACAAACTAGGCTGATGACGTTTTGGTTGCGTCCGAAGAATATCCTCTGCTGCTCGTTTTAGTTGACGTTTTGGCACCATATCATCAATGATACCTAAATATTTGGCACGTTTCGCAGGTAGTGCTGACCCAGTCAAAATAACTTCTGACAACGCTTGAAATCCACCGATCAATTTCGGCAACCGCACGGTGCCACCCCATCCGGGATGAATACCTAATTTTATTTCAGGCAAACCAAGACGAGATTCTTCTGTGGCGAGTCTATAATCACAAGCCAGAGCCAACTCCAATCCCCCCCCCATGCAAAAACCATCAATCATAGCAAGAGTTGGGATTTTCAATCCTTCCAAACGAGCAAAAACCGTTTGTCCTTTACGTAAAAAATCGACAATTTGTTTATGTGTCTGAAAGTAGGCAAATTCATGAATATCCGCGCCAGCAATAAACCCGTGTGCTTTAAGAGAGTAAATGACTAAACCAGTACACTCTTTTTTATGACTCAGATCTTGTAAAATGACATTCAATTCATCCAAGACTTCATGATTGATTGTATTAACCGATGCATGCTGCCGATTCAATCCTAACCATATGATATGCTGTGCATCGCATTTCGTTTCCCAATGCTTAAATTGGCTCATGATTCATTCACCTCGGTTAGTCTTTCTACGTACATTGCCCCACCCTGGCCCCCACCAATGCAAATTGACGCCATACCACGCTGACCACCCGTCTGGGCCAAATGAGTTAATAGATGTAACACAATGCGCGCACCACTGGCGCCAACCGGGTGCCCCAATGCAATCGCACCACCATTGGCATTCACAACAGATCTTGAAGGCGAGCCGTAGGGCTTTTTGGCCCCCAACTCTTGCAAACAAAAATCCGGATCATCCCACGCTTCAAGGCAAGCCAGTACTTGGGCAGCAAATGCTTCATTGATTTCCCATGCATCAATATCTTTGGGTTTTAGATGTTGTCTTTCTAATATAGGTGTAGCGGCATACACTGGCCCTAGCCCCATAATAGCGGGGTCTAATCCAGCCCATTGCGAATCGATAATCCGCCCTATGACAGGTAAACGATATTTTTTTACTGCCTCTGCGCTGGCCAAGACTAATAAACAAGCCCCATCCGTAATTTGTGAACTATTCCCCGCCGTCACCATCCCATAAGGACGATCAAAAAATGGTTTTAATTTACCCAGACCCTCAATGGTACTGTCTTTTCGGTACCCATCGTCCTCCTGATAAACACGCCCTTTGCTATCAATAATAGGGATAACTTCTTCCATATGGCCAGCAGCATAGGCTTGTGCCACGCGTTGATGGCTCGTATTTGCAAGTTCATCCATTTGTTGGCGCGTAATTTGAAATTGGTAAGCAAGATTTTCTGCTGTTTGCCCCATGCTGAGACCCACTATGGGATCATTGAGGCCGCGCAATAGCCCTATCACAGGTGCAAAATAGGCCGGACGTAGTTGTGTCAATAATTGTGCTTTTTTCGCAAATGTTTTGGCGGCCGACCAAAATCCGAGCCATGCAACCATTTGTTGATTAAGTAACACAGGGGCATGGCTCATCGCTTCCGTGCCACCCGCCAAAATAAGATGGCTCCGCCCACTGGCAATTTGCATGGCGGCACTGTCCAATGCTTGCATCCCAGAAGCGCAATTACGCATCACGGTATAGGCAGGTACAGCGTCTCCACACCCCAAGCGTAATGCAATAATTCGCGCAATATTGACTTCGTCAGGACCTGCCATCACACAACCGATCACGACTTGGTCAAGATCATTGGGTAAAAAAGCCTGTCTATTCAATAAAGATCGTCCTGCTTGGACAGCTAAATCTGAAGCAGAAAAAGGCCCAATACCTTTGGCTTTTAAAAACGGAGTACGCAATCCATCTACCACATAAACCGCTTTGCCACTCAGATTTGAAGAATGCTTCATGGTAGGACCTCCTTGCCACTACGAATAATCTTAATAAGATAGCAGTATTCTTATTTGATCCGCAAACATTTCCTGATATACTTCGCATCTCAGATATACGAAGACAAGATTTTTTGTCTGAGTAACTGGAGAGATGGCCGAGTGGTCGAAGGCGCTCCCCTGCTAAGGGAGTATGGGACAAAATCTCATCGAGGGTTCGAATCCCTCTCTCTCCGCCACAAAAAATGCGCCCGTAGCTCAGTTGGATAGAGTATTTGGCTACGAACCAAAGGGTCGGAGGTTCGAATCCTTCCGGGCGCACCATATTATCAAGGCCTAACGCAGATTTTCGAGAAGTTAAAAAAGTGGGTGTAACAAATTTGTCACACATTCACCAACTTTTTTAAGTAGCACCAAAATCACCCTATTAATTTCATGAAACTAATCCGATCATCAGCGTCACGCAAATGTTCACTTGAAAGATGCGCATAACGTAGCACCATTTCAAAACTTGACCACCCACCTAGCATCTGCAGTTCTTACAAACTAGTGCCATTTTGTACATGCCAACTTGCCCAGGGATATGGTTTTGTCGCAAATTTTTTACAAAGTACAGAGCAGGGTTATTTTGGACGAGCCTATGCAGCGAGTCCATAAAGTTGTTTAAAAATAGTTTGATTATTAGGCTGTAAGTTAATCGTATTAATTCCGGCTTTGTTGGCGCCACTCATATCCATAGTGACTCTGTCAGGCACTCCGTTAGAACCTATGGCTTTCTGAAAAAATGCTCTTGCGGCAGGCTCATCTCTTTTCTCTGAAAGCATAAAATCAACTGTTTTACCTTCTTTTTCTACTGCTCTGTATAAGTAAACCCATTGGCCTTTAACCTTAATATAGGTCTCATCCATTCTCCATGAAATCCCAACAGGGCGTTTATGGCGCTTGCGAAATTCTTCTTCTAATTGCGGCGAATACTCAATAACCCAACGATTGATTGTGGAATGATCTACTTTGAGACCACGTTCCAGAGCCAATTCTTCAATATCACGATAACTCAATGACTACGCTACGTACCATCTTACCAGCATCAATATAATATCCTGTCTAAAATGTCGCCATTTGAAGCTGATCATCTCTATGCACTCCTTTGCATAATCACAAATCTTACTCCGGTCTCCAACTTTTTGCGACAAAACCATATTTTCTATATCATAAAATTATGTATCGATACCTAAGAGTCTGCCCCCTTTGATACCGAGGATAGCAAGAATAATTGCTTAACTTCATCTATCAACTTAATATAGCAGTCAAGAATCTCTAAAACCACCATACACGATGTTGACGATTCCTTTTCCCAGAAATAAGGGGCTATTTCTGGATGCTTATGATGATATAAAACAGGGATTTGTGATTTAAATATCTCTTAAGGAATTTTTTTGAAAAAAAGAATAAAAACCGCAAGTATAGGTTTGATGTGTTGTGCTGGAGGTGTTTTTGCTAACTCTACGAACCTCAGTTTTATATTCGGGTCCGCTTTTTCGTCATTCTCAAATGTACAGTACATGAGTCCTGTGACGGGACTTACCAACCTATATGCAGAAAATAGCGCCGTAAAAACGCGTTTTTTTTATGGCTTCGGTGCAGAATATGATTTTGATCATATTACAGTTCAACCCATTACACTAGGATTAGGCGTCTCATTATATGATTTGAGCACCTACAATATCGCCGGTATAGAGACACCCGGGGTTAATATCCTCCCCTACCCACAAGATACGTTAAATTATACAATCAAAACAAAAAATTTAACTGTTTTATTTGAGCCGAAATTAATATATACAGCATTTCATTTACAACCCTATGTATTGGGCGGCTTAGGCTACGCAAGAAATACGTTGTCGAATTTTAGTGAATATACCTCGCCAGGCAGTTTAGCCGCACCTTCCACCTCTCTTTATCCTAACCATACTACAACGGTATTTGCTTATGAAGTAGGCTCAGGCTTGCAGTATGCTTTTTGGAACCATAGCAATAGCCATGCCATTATTTTTCATGTTGAATATCGTTACCTAAACTTAGGTCAATCTAGGTTAGGGCGCGCTTCTGAACAAACGACAAATCAAAATATTCATGTTAATAACACGAGCAATATTGTTGATATTGGAATTACCTATCGAATATAACCGGAATGTATCGCTCATGCGCCATATAAAAAAAATCGCTTATTTCAGTCTAATCCTCTCAACATGCACTGTCACGACCGCATATTCGGGTAGCACGTTATTTACTATTACGCCCTCTATATCCAATTTGAATATATCAAGCAACGGCAATAGTAGTGTTGTTTATACCATCACCAATAATTCAACAGCCAATGCCACACCATCCATTACTGCAGCCTATCAATCTACTGGCAATAATCTCACAATTGCTTCCAATAATTGCAATACATCGCTTTCTCCTTACTCAAGCTGCTCTTTTAGAGTCCTTATTTCCGGCGCCAATCAACCAAAAAAGTTTACCATCACACCCAGAGTCTGCGGATTTAATGGGTTTATTTGCTCCATTCCAAGTACTGCGGTCACCGTGACGGTGACAAAACCTGCCGCGGGATTGCCTACACGAGCCTATGAAGAGGTAGCTAATCATCCATCCGTGACAAGATTAATTGGAATCAATATCAATAACACTTCGGATGTGATTAGTTCTCATTTTTTGGATTCTAGTAGTAACGTCAATAGCGTTGTAACGTCTCCAGATGGTAGTAAATTGTATGCTACTATCATTAATGAAGTCGCAGAGTCTATCGCTTATTACAATGTAACAAGCGATAACCTCATATTGAACCAAATATTTATTATTTCAGAATCTTTTTTGTCCGATTCTTCGACAGATAGCATGCAAACAGCCATAACGCCTGATGGCTCAACCCTATTTATAACCCGATACAGTAATGGGGAGGTTGCCCCAGGGGCATCATTTTATAAAATGGATCTCAATGCTGATGCCCCTACAATAACTGCCATAGACGACCCAGATAATATTCTTGCGAGCCCAAGAGGATTAGTTGTTTCATCAGATAGTCAGACCGTCTATATTGGTACTGATACAGATTATATTGTGGCGATGCCAGTAAATGCACTCAGTGTCCACGCCGATAATAAAATAGCAGAAGGCAACATACCCGTTGATGACCATTTAAGCTTGGCGATTGACCCGGCCGGAAACACATTATACGTGGGGAATTACTCAGAGGGTTCTGTGAGTATTCTTTCAGTTACAGGTACACAAGGTCAGTTCGAAGAAACTATTTTAACTGATGGAAGTTTCACTGGCGCATCCGGACTCGCGGTTTCTCCGGACGGTGCAACCTTATATGTAGCTGAAATAGATGACAACAGTGTTTTATCCGTTCCACTCAACAATACCGGCTCAGTGCTTGTCCAGTCTGAAATTACTGGTGCATTTGGCCTGGCGCTATCCCCGAATGGATCGTTACTGTATGTTACGCAAGCTAGCGGGTTTAGTTATACAACAACCGTAATTAATACCGCAAATTTTTTCGCCTCGCCGTCAACTATTGATATAGACGGAGTGTCGTTAACCATTGGTCAGTTTATTGGGCCGTAGGCCGAAGATTCTGAAGAGTTTGTAAAGTTTGCTGATGCCCGTGGTTGAGCTGAATGAGGCGACCTATAAAACCCGTGTGGTTACGTATTTAAAAGCAAGCGTAGGTTTAACAGTAATCAGACCTAAGAATACTCCATCAGAAGTTGCTAAGATGCTTTGTGCAAAGCATCGATTACCGCACTTGGATTCTTATCAATAACAGTTAAATAAGCACGAGCTGGGCCTTCTGGCAATCGCTCCCCCCTTTCCCATTTTTCTAATGTTCTAATACTGAATCCAAATTCATCTGAAAATTTTTGGCGACTCATATGTAGTGTTTTGCGTATAGCAGACACGTTAACTTCCGCTGGAACTTTAATTTTATGCACCTTTGTTCCGCCAGTTTTTCCGCTAACGTATTCTAAAGCTTCTTCAGCCCCTCGAATGATACTTTCTCCTAGGTCACTCATATTTACTCTCCCTTATAAGCCAAAACAATTTTGCTTGTAATTGTTTTAAGAATATTTTTTTCATCTTGCGTTAAGTTTTCTTTTTGATTCTTTCCATATACAGTCAATAAAAAAACGGGGACACTCTGATCGTAGTAATAATAAATTACTCTAACACCACCACGCTTTCCTTTATGACTATCTCCTGTCCATCTAATTTTTCTAACACCACCTGTCCCAGTGATCAAATCACCATTTAATGGATATTGAGCTATATAATCAATAAATGATAAATGATTTTTTAGACTCTTCATCCATACAAGATTCTGATTGCCTTATAAACTCCGGCATTTCTAGGACTGTTTGTAATATTGTTTTTGTTTTCATATTAAATATATGACAATCCCAATGGGGCTGCCTTGCCAACCCCATTGGGGCTTATCATGAATCTATGAACATTGTTTTTCTCTGTACGAGATGATTTTTAACAACAACATTTTTAACAACAAGTTGATAAATAATTTTTTATGCTTTAAAATGAATTAATTGCACTCAATTTGGTTTTTTTATGCCTAAAAAAGATCGTTTTTTTTCTGATAGTGATGATGAGCAAACATATGAGCCCATCGAGCTGCTGGAGTTAATAAAAGATAATGATGAAATTGGCGTCACGGAGTGTATAGAAAATCATGAATGCGACGTCAACGAACATGATTTATACGACAATTATCCAGTTACAAAAGCAGCCTCGAATAATAATTTTGTCATCCTCAGGTTATTGTTTGAAGCTGGTGCAAAATTCGATGTTGTTGATGGTTTTGGTAAGTCTCCTCTTGATTATGCAAAAAGAAATGAGAATACCGATATGGAGGTGTATATCAGAGAATGCATTAGGGCACAAAAACCGCTGTCCTTAAACTAAAAGTTTTAAGTCTGACAAAATCTATTTTTCATCTCCCCCTCCTCCAGGAGTCATTGACGGACCAAAGCTAGACTCCCTATCTTTAGACTCAGCTTTGGCGTCAGGGTTTACTGACAGAGCATGACGGCCAGCCACAATCGCTTCTTTTATTTGTGCATTTTTTGCAAGTTGTTCAGAAGAAATTGTCGAAGAGGGTACCACAACATCTCCAGATTTTGAGTCAGAAGTAACATCTAAAGTACCTGTAGGATTAGATACTCTAGGCAAAATAATATTCGGTTTAGATGAATCAGAGATGCCATTTTCTTCGTAAAGCCTACTTACAGTATACTCGCCTTCAAATAAATTAGTGACCAATTGATTCCCATATGGATTATTAGGTATTAGCTTTATTACCGCTTGCTTCTGTTCAAGAGACATTGGCGCATACATCAAATAGGACCTCAAAATATGATGCTCAAGACCCTCATCCGATAGAGCAACTAATTGCTGGTGGCACGTATCCGGATATTTTTCACTTGTATATTTTCGAATAAGAGACTTGATGAGACTGCTAGTGCAGTTTATAATTAAATTTCTGGATTCTACCCTCAAAGGCCAAGGCACAATTTGTGATAATATTCTCTCACTATGATTTTGACGTTGAACGCCCCTGTGAGATTTATTGACCGATGTTACCATATCACGAGTGATTCTATACTCTGGTTTACTTAGATCTGCATATAAAAATGTCCCGCCTCCGCCTGTATTTTGTATTGATAACTTTGCGTTTTTCATGCCTTTTGAAAAAACTTTTTTATAAAACTGCTCCGGTTGGTTTTTTTCCCCAGGATTTTTTAAATACTTATCATAGAGTTCCTGTAATTCTGGATTAATAACACCAGTTGAATGCGTATACACTATTTTACTATGCGGTGTGACATGATGATCTCCGTAGAATGAGGCATTAAGTGCATCACATTGCATATTATCGTCAAATGTTGCCCCATATAAACCTCTATAATCAGTAATAATAGTATTGCTATCTAATTGTAAATGTCTGCAATCCGCATTAGAAATGATGCTTTTTATTTTCATCATGTCTAGACAATTACTTCCTTCGTTTAACCCATTTAAATACTCCCGCTCTTCCGGGATTAAATCCGCATAAAAATCATTTACGACAATACCAGTTTCGGTAAAATCATCCCGAATACGTCCTAAGACCATTGCACCGTTGGTTTGATAACCCGTTTTTTCTGGTGCATAAGAGGAGCCGGCATCCCAATCTGGTACAACTAACACTGACACAAATATCTCCGGAGGTTGAAGACCCAGTTCGGTAGCTGCCGCATTAAATTGACCTTGAATACCTCGAATATTAGCAACCTCTCCCGCTATTTTTGTATGAATTTCACCAGTAGCTATATCCGCTTCTCTAAAAAACACACAGATTGTAATTTTATCTGGATTTACAGTACGCTCTTCGGTGGCTTCCATCAATTTCGCCTATATTTGTATTCTTTCCCATACAACATATCGGGTATTAATAGCTTTAAACATTTTACTCATATAAATAAAATATAGACGATTACATGTTTTTAACAATGCCGCAATAAATATAAGGTGCCAAAACTCATATGAGTTTTATCAACACATATATGGCACTTATATTGACAGCGTCACTGCAGGATTCATCCGCAGTGACGCGGCTTTTGATCCGCGTACTTTGCCGCATCAAATCAATGTTCTATGCCATTTTGTCCTAGCGCACCGCGCGCGATAGGACAAAATTTATACCCATAATACTTGCCTAGCAATCACCACTTCTGCTAAATTTTTATTAAGCACGACTGAAGAGCTGTGAAAATCAGCGAAACCCCCGGGTCTTGTGAACAGCCATTACCTTTCCCAAATCTTATTGGTGGAACGTTATAGTCGGGAACCGAAACCTCATCTGAAGCTAGTTATTCAGAACCACTGCGATCTCTGCAGTACATCACAATACATACTGGTATTGACCTATCCATGCGATAAATATCGTTTGAAATTTATCGCATATCCAATACCACAACCTAAAGGAGAAAAACCACTAAAAAACCGCAGTACAACGGCCCTATCGTTTGCCTTATAACGATTGCTTTACCCCATGTTACGAGCTTTATGGCGCAAGCCAGGTATCACCTTTGAGTGAGCCGCTCGACCAACACTAAACCAAAACAGGGTAAAAACTTTTTTGAGATAGGATCATGCGCAAATACTCTTTAAGACAAACAGCTAACCGATACTTGAAAACAGATAATCGGGGTAGCTTCAAGAATAAAAAGCATCGTACATTCGTCATTCATAAAATGATTGATGATTTGTTTATTATTGGAAATGTACCTTCGTGTTGGAATGCGTTAAAAATTGCTCATATTCAGCAATTAGTACAGTACTGGCAAAAACAGAAAATAAAACCCGCCACCATCATGCGATATATGACCGTAATCAGGGATTTTTTAAATAACATTACGTGGCTCTTTACCATCTTCTTTAAACTGCTGTTTAAGTAGCTCCTGATAAAGATGCTTAATGATTACCCCTTCTTCAATACTTTTTTGAGAGCATCCTTCATGGTTAGCATCAATTACATGGATTCCTTCTTCAGGCAAGGCAATACCATTAAATAGTAAAGATCGATTAGATGTTGATTCATGCGCGTGAAGTCTACCTTCATAGAAGGCGTCTGAAATGAACTGGCAAACACTTGGGCGCATTCTTCGAGTATTATCTAAAAATACACCTTGCTCAGGTGGAATAGTCGCATAATCGCCTAGAAGAAAATCAAGAATTGAAAGACCTGCTTCGCCAGGATGAGTCCCTTGTATAGGCTGCCCAAGTTGCATTTGATCGCCAATCAATATAATATTCTTGGCAGCTATACCCATAGCAACAACATTAGCTACGGCAACCTGACCTGCTTCATCAATAAACAGGTAATCTAGTTGCTCTTTCAAATGTTCATTTGAAAAAAACCATGCTGTACCTGCAACAAGATTTTCATTCAGAGTGAGGGCTTCTGTCTTCTCTACGCTCTTAATACATCGGCCATCATAGTAAGATTCCACACTTCCCTTACTTGCCTTTTTTGCTCCTTCAAATTGAAAGCTTTGCTCTTTGGCAACAGCTTCAATTTTATCTAATAAATTATGAATGGCCTTGTGAGCATTTGCGGCAACACCTATCTTTTTACCTCGTCGCATAAGCTCAACGATAATATTGCTGCTGGTATAAGTCTTTCCAGCTCCAGGTGGGCCTTGTATGAAAAGATAACTGTTATCCAAATTATTTATTATCTCAAGCGTCTCTTTCTGGAGATCATTTGAGGTGATTAAAGGTGAACCAGGAATTTTGCCTCGAATGCGGGGCAATGATTTATTCAATATATCTTTAATTGCCTGATAGCAATGAGTACTTCCCTCAATTATATTGTCTGCCACGTTGTATATTGCGGTTCTCATACTCTTGGCATCAATAGGACCACCAGGACCAATTGAAAAATGATCTGGCGGCGGTTCCTTCTTTTTTCCTCGCTTAATCTGAACCAATCCTTTATCTTCATTAATGGCAAAGACAGTTCCAACTGGCTCCAAGGTTGCCGTATCAATTACTGAATCGCCTACCTTCACTTTGTATTCCTGAGCAGGAAAATGATAGCTGTAAATAAGTGAACTTTTTTCTTCCTCAGGCCCTCCAAATCGAATCAATCCCCCAATACAATCCGTATCATCAATTAACTCATCTTCAAATTTATCCTGTCGTTCAAACATGGCCCAATATTGCGGCTTAGCTTCACGATTATGAAATTCTAATAAATCCAATATCCGCTGTCGTAAAAGAGCATTACCATCATCTTCATCCACTTTCAAAAGGGCGTGATATTTTTCATATTCAATTTCCCAGTCTTTACGTGCTGATGGCGCTGAAGCATCTTCTTGAGTTTGATTTTTAAACCATTCAATCCCTTCAGGTCTTAATGTTATAAGCCAATCACGTAAGCGCGCAGTTGAGATGCAATCCACCTCATTGTAATCAGCTATTTCTTGAAGAAGAGCATCATCACCTGACTCTCGCCATTGGTTATAAACCACAATACTATCCATAGCAGTGGCAACGGCATTGTCTCTTTTCTCCATATAAAAAGTTTCAAGGTTTTTGATGGAGTAACCCGGCTCAGAAGTACGGATACTTTCACGCACAACCTTGTATAAATCGACGAATTTTTTCTTACGCAATAGGTTATCTACTTGCTCAGTACAAACCCCATACTGGCAAGCCAATCTCTTTAAAGCAGTGGTTTCATAATGATTGTAATGGTAAATGTGAGCATCTGGATATTGGGTGAGATGTTGCTCAAGAAATGCCATGAATTGCTCAAAAGCCAATTGCTCTTCTTGATGGTTATGTGCCCAAAATGGAAGAAATGTTTCTTTTCCATCCTTGAGATAATATATTCCAAACAGGTATTCAAGCCCACATTGATACAGAGGATCGCCTTCCATATCAAAAAATAGATCTCCTTTGTCTGGAGGCGGTAAGCGCTCAAATCCTTTGCCAACCATAAGCTCAAGAATTTCAAACTTGTTCTGATCCATGTTGCGCTTATAGGTTTGTAACATCGCCTGTGAACGAAGCCTCAAGAAAACGTCTTGATTTAACTCTTCAATCTTACTATCGACTGGCAAAGCCGCTAAATCAGCTACGGTGTTAATATTCGCTTTTAATAGCTTATCAATTTGAGACCGCTGGATATTAGCAATCAAATTTAAATGATCATCACTTTGCCATTGCTCAGTGCATCTATCACGCCAGTGGCATAAGAGGCAATGAGCGCAAGGTTCTGGATAAGAGCTGGCGGGCGGATTATTTGCATAGGCTTCAAAGCGTTGCTTTGCCTTTTGGTAATAATTAAATAATTCATCCACTTTAAATTCAACATGCGAACCATCGCCCAGAACCAAGTGCATCAGTTTGGGTCGGATTCCTTGTGCTTTCTCAAGGAGGTCACTGTAGACACATAACTGCATGATGTGTTTTGGCTCAGCCGATATACTTAATTTTGTGTCCAGTACTTCATAGCTAAACGCGCCTAATTTAGATGGGGTATCAGTCTTAATTAGAAAATCGGCATCACCGTACCACGGTGCATCAGTAAGCCTGGCTTGATAAACAACATCAGGTATTAATTTCAATGCTTCAGTAGTTAGGCGTTCGCGGACTTCTGAAGGCAAATCTTTGGGGATTTCAATGATGTTTTTAGCATCATCTTTCAACGATTGAAGATAATTCTTTTCGTGCTCATACCCCTTGTCTTGTAATAATTTATTTGAAGCACTATCTTCTGCTGGTTTAATACCATCAGACAATTGTTTTAAATCTAAAAAGGTAGCGTGGTGACAGCCTAAGAAAGTAAGTAGGTCTGAGGGAGAAAATAATAAATTATTATCCTTAATTGACTTCATTTCAGCGACAAGCTCCTAATAAAGTCATTATTATTCTACTCCCAGTGTTAATTTTTCATGAGAAAAAACTCACCAAATATTGGTGGTATTGATTCCAAACTGTCAACCCACTTGTCACCAATGAAAAAAACGCTTCGAGTTTAACTATAGCATCAAAAATTAATCCCGTTTTCCTATGATCATTAGGCTTAATTGCCTCTTCTGCAATAAATTCAATCAATTCTAATGATGATTTTTTTTGGCCAGTGGAGATTGATGAATCAGTTAATAATAAATCACTCAATTTTGTTAAAATAGCAGCCATTTCTTTTTGATTGTTTTTTTGTAAGGAATCAATTGCTACTTCAATAGAGCTTGTTTGAATTTTGCCATTATTAATTAGTCCAACTGTACTATTATTGATATGATTTATATTGCCCATATTTATATCTACATTATTAACGGGAGAATTGCCAGGAGGAAATCCAAGTATCTCTTTCATCGTTTGATCAGCCCATTGCATTGCCCTGTGAGCCGTATTCATTGTATCAATACTTATTTGCTTCCAGTCTTTATAGCAAGTCAGGCAAACAGGTACTTGATTTGGACCTATGGAATACATAGCTGCCTTATCACATTGATTGCACTTCAAAACCGCTCCCTAATAATCTTCGAGCGTGTTTTATATCAATAATATAAGTTAAATCCAAGCAGAACTTAATGTCTCAGCCTGCCTTAAAACCAACTCAACGGCCTCTTCCTGCTTATCAGGGGGGTATTTATACTTACGCAAAATACGTTTAACCATCAAGCGCAATTTAGCTCTCACGCTCTCCCGAACAGACCAGTCAACACTGACATTTCGGCGTAGATTTTCTGTGAGTTCATGCGCTATTTTCTTAAGTGTTTCATCGCCTAACTCTTTCACTGATGTTTCATTATTAGCCAAGGCATCGTAAAAAGCCAACTCATCATCATTAAGACCTAACTCTTCTCCACGATTAACCGCTTCTTTGAATTTTTTGGCCATATCACATAGTTCTTCCATCACCTGAGCAGTTTCAATAGCTCGGTTTTGATAGCGTTTTATGGTATTAACCAATAAGTCTGAGAATTTTTTCTCCTGTATTACATTCGTTGCAAAACGGGTTCTAATTTCACTTTCGAGCAAACGCTCCAGCAGCTCAACTGCCAAGTTTCTCTCGGGCAATTCGCGCACTTCTGCGAGAAACTCATCATCAAGAATGCCTATATTCGGCTTATCCAAGCCAACAGCATCAAAGATGTCGACGACTTCATCAGATACTACTGCAGAGCTTATTATTTGCCTGATAGCTAGCTCTCGTTCTTCATTGGTACGTTTTTTAGCTGAAATATCACGCTTCGTCAGGATTATTTTTACTGCCTGCATAAAGGCTACTTCTTCACGAACAGCTCGCGCTTCATCTAAAGTGCAACAGAGGCTAAAGGCTTTCGACATAGCCAGTGCTGTATCTGCAAAGCGTTTTTTTCCATCGTCTACACCCAACACATGGTTAGCGGCTTTTGCAAGGAGGCTATGGCCGCTGATTAGAAAACTACTGTAATCAAATCCATGTAGTATTGACCGCAGTACATCAAGTTTTTCCTCTAATAAAGCATAGGCTTCATAAGCGTCAACGGTTGGTCTGCCGTGACCGTTGCTTGCTGTATAGTCTTTCAAGGCTTTCTTCAGATCGTTTGCTATACCAATATAATCAACGACCAAACCGCCTTGCTTGTCTCCAAAGACACGATTCACGCGTGCTATGGCTTGCATGAGGTTGTGGCCTTTCATTGGCTTATCAATGTATAGCGTATGGGCACAAGGAACATCAAAACCAGTCAGCCACATATCGCGGACAATGACCAAGCGCAGCTCATCATTTGGCTTCTTAAAGCGTTTCTCCAGATCTTTACGTACCTGCTTAGAGTAAATATGAGGACGCAATAAAGCTTTATCACTAGGAGTCCCTGTCATAACAACTTTTACTACCCCCTTAGCTGGATCTTCACTATGCCATTCAGGGCGTAGAGCGATAATCTCGTTATAGAGGTGAACACAAATATCTCTGCTCATACCCACAATCATGGCTTTACCATATTGTGCTTTATTCCGCTCTTCAAAGTGGTTAATTAAATCAGCAGCTACTTGTTTAATACGAGGTTCAGCACCCACTACTTTTTCTAAAGCAGCCCAACGTGATTTCAGTTTGGCTTGTTCCTTATCCTCTTCATCCTCTGCTAACTCATCAACATCATCATCGAGCCTTGGGATTTGATCTGAGTTCAATGACAGCTTGGCAAGTCTAGACTCATAATAGATAGCAACGGTAGCTCCATCGTCTTTAGCTTGCTGCATGTCATAGATATGGATGTAATCACCAAACACCGCACGGGTATCGCGATCTTCACTTGCAACAGGGGTTCCGGTAAAGGCGACAAAGGTTGCATTGGGTAAGGCATCCCTTAAATGCTGCGCATAACCCACATTATATTTCTCTTGCCCTGATTTACCTTTGAGTTCTGCTGTAAACCCATACTGAGTCCGATGTGCCTCATCAGCGATAACTACAATATTACGTCGATCAGATAAGACGGGGAAAATATCTTCATCTTCACCAGGCATAAATTTTTGGATAGTAGCAAACACTATCCCACCCGATGGGCGATTGTTTAATTTGGCACGCAAATCTTGCCGTGATTCAGCTTGAACAGGCTGCTCACGCAGCAGGTCTTGACCAAGAGAAAAAACGCCAAATAGCTGACCATCTAAATCATTACGATCGGTAATAACTACAATGGTTGGATTTTCCATCGCCACTTCGCGCATCACTCGCGCGGCAAAGCACGTCATTGTGATACTTTTACCGCTCCCCTGAGTATGCCAAACAACCCCACCTTTTTTATTGCCATCTGGTCGCGAAGCAGTGATTACTTGTTGGATAGCAGCACGTACCGCGTGGAATTGATGGTATCCTGCAATTTTTTTGACAAGCTCACCATCATCTTCAAACAAGATAAAAAATCGCAGATAATCTAAAAAGTAAGCTGGCGAAAGTATACCCCGGGTCAAAGTTTCAAGTTCGCCAAATTGCCCTAATGGGTCAAGCGTCACTCCGTCAATAGTGCGCCATGACATGAACCGCTCCATATTGGCAGAAAGTGAGCCCATACGCGCTTCACTGCCATCTGAAATAATTAAAATCTCGTTGTATTGAAAGATGTCTGGAATTTGTTCTTTGTAGGTTTGGATTTGATTAAAAGCCTTCCCTATATCAGCATTTAAATCAGCCGAATTTTTTAATTCAATCAATACCAATGGCAGTCCATTAATGAACAAAAGAATATCTGGTCGTCTGGTGTGTTTTTCACCTTTGATAGAGAACTGATTAACAGCCAACCACTCGTTATTTGATGGCATTTCAAAGTCAATTAAACGAACAAAATCACCCCGAGTTTCACCGTCTTTCTGATACTCTACGGGAACACCATTTACTAAAAAGTTATGTAAGCGGCGATTGGCTGATAATAGAATTGGGGTATTTAAATCACGTACTTGTTGTAAGGCATCTTCGCAGGCTGCTAAGGGAATTTCAGGATTAAGTTGGTTGATAGCACTTCGCAAGCGCTCTATTAGCAATATGTCTTGATAGTTGCTGCGTTCTGGGGTCTCGCCATCACAGGCAATGGTAGGGCCATAAACATGGTTATAGCCGATTTCAGTTAGCCAGGTTAACATCTCTTGTTCGAGTTTATCTTCAGTCATTAAGTATCTCTTTTCTCAAGCGCGGATAAGTACGTAAATAAATTAGGGAAGTTGTGCTTTACCACATTCATAAACTCCGTATCATTGTTATATCGATAACCTACTTCTTTTTCCCATACGTGATTGGTTATATCCAAAATACTTTTAATTGTATCTTTATCAATATAGAGCAATTGTGGCATTGAAGATAACCCAGCACTTTTTGGGGTTTTGGCAGAAAGATTGTTTAGAGCAAATTCGCAAGATTCGGCATAATCGACTCCACAAAAATACACAGCCGGTTTATCAATAAAAATTTCATAGATCTGATGAGCTAAATCTCTTTGATAAACATCTAAAATATCTTGATCCACGCTATTGGTGATCTTTTTTTCTAAAGAGATAAGCTTGCCTGCCATAGCAGCGGCTGATATCCAACTTACTCGACGAGTAGGAGTATCTGATTTGATGCGTTTTAAGATCATTTCTGATGTCTGTTTGTAACCATCCAGATAAAAATTAGAACTCTTTTTACCATCCTCTAAAGTATTTCGATATGCTTGATAAGTAAGGGTTGCAAGAGCGATTAACACCAACGCCAAAGTGCATATACCTTCCAATGGCATCCAGCCACTACCATTCTCACTAGAATTTGAATTAAATCCACTGGCATCCGTGGGTTTTTTGCTTAGCTCTGCACTAAATTTTTCTCCATGTTGAGGTAAGATTGTGGTTATCGTGGTTTCAGTCATACCTTTTGGTGTTCCATGGCTAAAATAAGATGCCAATCCATAAGTAATGATCAGTCCTGCTATAAGAAAGAAAAACAATGTTAACAAAAACAATGGGCTCTTTAGCGATTTCATAAAACACCTACCATCTCTTCTACCTCTGATAAACATAACTGACCTGATATTAAGCGTGGCAATAATTTATCTCGCAACTTGATCAGAATATTTATTTGTTCTGAATTAGAGAATATTTTTTTTCGTATTGGCATTACAACTTCATCAAAAGCTTGGATTATTTCATTTGAGCTCTTGGCTATTTGTAATCGATACACATTATTTCTATTGAGCCCCGGGACAGCTCCATCGGTGTTCATTTCAGTTAAACCCTGCATTTGAAGTAGGTAATAGCAATAAGTAAGAGGCACTTTTGCTTTCACATAAAACACTGTATCAATTGGAAAGAATGGTTGATCCTCCCAATATAGGCTTCCCACAGTACCTTTACGACCTACAATAACCGATGGTTCATTTATTAATGCTTCATTGTGATATCCAGTGACTCCACCCGAACCATATACTGGAACTGAACCAAAGATACGATCTGTTGCTTTTAATGCTTTACCGTAAGCTAATTCTAGCACTTGCTCAATTTTTGCAATCGACCATCCCTTCGGAATTAATCCTAACTTCGATTCCTCAAAACCATCAGGAAAAAGTGCTGCTGTTTCTGCATCCATTCCTTCAGGTTCACGGCCTTCTGCTTTTGCGTGCACGGGGTCGAAATCGATAAACCATGATTTGAAAAGGGCTTGAGCAATGAACTCCAGGGTCATGTTTGTTTCACGGAGTAAAGCTATACGTTTATCTAAAGCAAAAATCATTTCAACAATTTTTTCTCGTTCAGCTTTAGGTGGTATTGGAATTGGTAAAGCTTTGAGGTCTTTTAAGTTAATTGTTGTCTGAACTGTTGTGTTGGCACGACTATTTAAAAGTTGCTGAGATAGTGGTGAACGCAAACATAAACTTATCCACTCAGCCCCAAACTCAGATGTCGGATGAATTACTCCAACCGCACGGGCAACATTAAAACCTAGTAAATTTTTATGCGTAATTGCAACCTGTCCAACAGAACCGACCAATGTAATCAGTACTTCTCCACCCTTTAAGCGAGTGCGAACATATTTCGACTCAATCTCTGGTGAAATTTTCATAAGGTCATCTAATTTAATTTCACCATCATGAAAATTATTAACTCGTACTAATCCTACCCCTTCATTTTGGGCTTGACCCGGTTGAACCACACCATAACTAATGGCACCATCCAAAACACACCGATCTAATGGTTCATATCTCCAACCATCAGGTAATACAGGCAAATTAAAGCTCATATCTCAGTCTCCTTTGCCTCTAGTTGCCAGCTCTTAATCATCGCTTGCGTCCCCACCAAATTCCGCCTCAATCTCTTCCACAGTAGGCAAGCTAGATTTAAGCTTTTCAGGCAACGATTGAGTAATCTGATACTCAGATACTCCTATAGGCTTGTTAACATCACTGAGGGCATATTCAACAACTAATTTATCGTGACTTTTGCAGAGCAGAAGACCAATCGTGGGCTCATCACCTTGGCGTCGTAATTGAGCATCCACAGCTTTGATGTAAAAATTTAACTTACCAATATGCTCAGGTTCAAAGTCTACATTTTTTAATTCGACGACCAGATAACAATGAAGCCGGGTGTGATAGAACAATAAGTCGATAAAGAACTCACGCTCACCAACCTGAAGAGGTACTTGCCTGCCAATGTAGGCAAAGCCTGCTCCGAGCTCTAAAAGAAATTGGGTAATGTGTTCAATCAATCCTTGCTCTAGATCTCTTTCATCATAGCCTTTGGTTAGACGTAAGAAATCAAAGAGGTAAGGGTCTTTCAAGGTTTGATGCGCTAAATCAGACTGAGGGGATGGGAGCGCTTTGGTGAAATTAGATAGTGCCTTGCCTTCACGTTGCCAAAGATTGCTTTCAATTTGATGCGTTAAAACACTTCGGCTCCAACCATACTCTATTGTATTTCTAATGTAATAAAGCCCTTCATCGGAGTTTTTGCATTTATTAATAATGACTTGATTATGGCCCCAAGGGATTTGGGTTAATTCGGCAACAGCTTGTTGCCAATTTGCAGCGCTCTCAATCCAGAACTGCACCCACTGACGAATAAGCCTAAGATTTCGCTCTGAAAATCCTTTCATATCGGGAAATTCGCTCATCAAATCTTGGCTTAATTGCTTGAGAAGTCCTTCACCCCAAGCAGTGATTTTCTGCTTCTCGAGAATATCTGTTCCAAGATCCCAATAGAACATTAATAGTTGCTGATTAACCGTAACAGCAGCTTTAAGCTGGGCTTGCTTTAGCTTGGATCTTAAATCAGTGATCCATTTTTTGTACTCAATATTATGAGCTATATTCTTCTGTTCATTCATGATTTAGATCCCAAATCCAAGCTTGGCCAAATTGTTACGAATAATGACATCTAATTCAGCTCCCTTTGCCATTTGCTCACCTAATTTTTCCGTTAGATGCTGCATTTTTTCCATGAAGTTTTCGTCATCATCCTCAACCGCTTCAGCACCTACATAACGGCCAGGTGTTAATACATGGCCATGTTCTGCAATTTCAGCCAAAGTGACACTACGGCAAAAGCCTGGAATATCAACATAATCTGCGTTGGTTTCCCCATCCGCTCGCCAAGCATGCACAACATCCGCAATTTTCTGGATATCAGTATCCGTGAGTTCAAGCTGTGAGCGACTAATCATTGTTCCCAGCTTACGAGCATCGATAAATAATACTTCGCCTTTGCGGATTGATTTCTGTTTGGTAAGAAACCATAAGCAGGCTGGAATCTGAGTGTTAAAAAACAATTGGCCTGGTAAAGCAATCATACATTCAACTACGTCTGCTTCTACCATTTTGCGGCGAATATCACCTTCGCTGTTTTGGCTTGAGCTCATGGAACCATTTGCTAATACGATACCGGCCCGACCATTAGGTTTCAGGTGATACAACATATGCTGTAGCCAAGCATAGTTTGCATTACCTTGTGGGGGTGTTCCGTATACCCAGCGGGGGTCACTCTCTAAACTACCATGCCACCAGTCGGAAATATTAAAGGGTGGGTTAGCTAAAACAAAGTCCGCACGTAAATCCGGGTGCTGGTTTTTAGTAAAGGAATCACCAGGTTCTTTGCCAAAGTTAAAATCGATACCACGAATAGCAAGATTCATTGCTGCCAAACGCCAGGTGGTTGGGTTTGATTCTTGCCCATAAATAGAGACATCACCGATTTTGCCTCCATGAGCTTCAATAAATTTTTCAGACTGTACGAACATACCACCCGAACCACAGCATGGGTCGTATACTTTGCCTTCGTGAGGTGCTAAAACAGAAACCAATGTACGTACTATGCTTGCAGGGGTGTAGAACTGTCCACCTTTTTTACCCTCAGCACTAGCAAACTGACCAAGGAAATATTCGTACACTTGCCCTAGTAAATCCTTTGCATTTTGATTAGCAGCACCAAAGCCAATGGAAGAGATGACATCAACTAATTCACCTAACTTGCCATCAGGTAATTGTGCACGAGCATATCGCTTATCCAGAATCCCTTTAAGCTTTGGATTATCTGCTTCAATCAGAGATAGGGCATCATCAATTAATTTACCAATATCAGCTTGCTTTGCGCGTGCACGTAAGCTTTGCCAGCGAGCAGCTTCCGGCACCCAAAAAGCATTTACTGCCTTGTAGTAATCTCGATCCTCTAATTCTTGAGCAAGGGTTTCTGCATCTGCATCAGGAAGATAATACTCATCATGTTGATCAACGAAGCGCAAGCTAAGTTCATCGCGTCGTAATTGAAACGTATCGGAAATATATTTCAAGAAAATCAAACCTAGCACTATGTGCTTATATTCGGCAGCATCCATATTAGCACGCAATTTATCGGCCATTAACCAAAGAGTTTTTTGAATATTATCTAGCATCTAAATTTCCTACTCTTCATTGTCCACTAAATTCACAATTTTTACTTCCTGATCAGCCAACTGATCAGCAGCACTACCCGAGCGAACCCACTCATCAATTTCACTCAATTTAAAACGCCATTGCCTGCCTACTCGATGTCCAGGAATACGACCTTTTTCGAGCCAGCGGTAAATCGTAACGGACGAAACATCTAAATATTCCGCTGCACCATCAATCGAGATCCATTTATCAACTGTATTCACAAACAACCTCTTTTTTCATGTTAATAATAAATAACATGGGTGATTATCAAAGATAACGAATGAAAATGCAAGATATATCTGAATAATAATTAACCAAAAAAGCATATTTTATATCCAATAGAGACGTTTAATGCCAGCCATTAGTTAACTCATCATCTTATCTTGCAAATGATGAACCCGAGGGTATGGGCTGTTTTGATTATTGTTTGCCATGTTAAATAAACTTAACAAATTGAGTCAAAATATTTTTTGCAGTCGTAAATGGGTAAAAGAAGATCCTTTTAGAAACATGCAAAGATGCAATAGGAAATCCTCGTTGTGCCCAAAACGTGCCTTAACTGTGACCGCACTCCGCCGTTCTAGGCAGTTCTAGGCCGTTTTTCACGAGTTTGATGCATCGCAAGGCATTGATTTTAAAGGACTTTAAAACTAGAGCACAAGGCTACGAACCAAAGGGTCGGAGGTTCGAATCCTTCCGGGCGCACCATATACTATATGGATTTTAAAGGACCGAGTGCCTTAGGAACCAAGTACCAGTGGCGAAAACGTGCCCGAGACTCGTTCTGCGGCCTTCTGTAAATGGTCACTTGATAAGTGCGCATAACGTAGCACTGTATAATAATCAGACCACTCACCCAGTTGTTGCAACTCATGTAAAGAGGTACCACTCTGTACATGCCAACTAGCCCAAGTATGTCGCAAATCATGCCACCGAAAATTATGCCAATCTCAATCGTGTGCAAAAAATGGGAAATAGAACGTTGAGTCAAATCATATTTTTACCCAATCCGTAATAAAAAAGACTTTACTAACCTGTGGCATAATCATTCCAACAGATCTTTAATTTTTTATAAAAAATAGACTCATTGAAATCTAATTATACATTATGATAGAATGAAGCGCCTTTAATTTGAGATTGAGTTGTTCTAGAGATGCAAGATTATATGCTCACAAATTTATCACTACTGCCCCACGATGGTTTAATTGTCATAAAAGACATTATCCATAAAAAAAACCACATCAATTTGATGAAAAATCTGCTCAAGGCATTCCAAGATGCCCTCCAGCATTTTGAAAACTCTATGCTGGATCAATTCGATGCCCAAGTTGGGGAAACATTATGCCAAATCAGAGCGTATAAAATTTATCTCTTGAAAACTCGCCACTATCCTACTTTGACCCTACAATTAAATGAGTTAAAAAATACCATCATAAAAGTTAATCAACGATTAGAATTACAATTACATGAATATGAGGCATTTTTAAGACTACATAAAAGTCAAAGACCCCGACATCTCCATACACCGATAACATTAACCGATTTTTTTTCAAAGATAGGATGTCTTATTACAATTCCTGAAGACGCACTCTATATATTTATTGCGCATTTTTTATGTCATTACAATATAGTAGATGAAGAAAGGATCCCAGTATCAATAAATTACAATAAAATATCAAAACAGCTTTTACTATCAAAGAGTTATTCAAAAAAACTAGGACATTATTACCAAAAATCACTATCAAAACTCTCATGTAGTTTTATGTATCAATTACTGGATGAGCTTCCCGGTGAAACTGATTTAAAACATATTCTGCCACAATTACATCGGTCAGCAGATGAAGGCCGAATGGTGATGCCGTGCTATTCAGTGACAAAAATTATTTTATTGCATATGATAAATAATGAGGCAAAAATCATATTGCTAGTCAATATGAAATCAAATAGAGATCATCATAAAATAGCCATCTCTCTAAAAGGTAAAAAAAATACTCAAGATTTTGAGTTAATGCCATTACATGAATCCAATATTATGGAACCTGCCATTGTATTATATGGAGAGTGTTCAACTGATAAAGTCTTATGTTCGGAGATATTTCAATCAACTCTATGTACGATTGGTCTCAAACAAATCATACTATCAAATAACGCGGCACATTCTCAGTATTGCGGAAAAATGCTAAAAGAGTTTGAACATAACCCATTTCAAACGCTTCTTAAAGAAACTTCTCAACAACAACTATCATTGGCTGATACTAAATCACTATATAATTTATCAAATGAACTAGTTCAAATGAAAAAACTAGCAAAAACCCTAGGATGCACAATAGACAACCATAAGCTATTTCTACTCAAACACATTTTTTGCGATACATTATGCAAATATTTTGAATATAATGTGTCCGCCAAACTTAGCGTCCCACATCAGTCAGTAAAAGAAACACTTATCTCAGAAAATTATTAACAAGTATTTATTCTATACTTAACAATAAAACAAGTATTAGCTATAACTACGAGAGATCTAGCATATGGTTTATAAACCACACATTAGTGCACTTGAAAAAAATACGGCCAAAGATAAAACTGAAAATTATGTCTTTAAAGATATCATCGACAACTTACCAGAACACGTTTATTGGAAAAATACACAAGGCCAATATTTAGGTTGTAATAAACTACAAGCAAAAGACTTAAATCTTGATACCCCAGAACAAATAATTGGAAAAACAGATTATGATTTATCTCCAAAAGATAAGGCTGATGCATTCAGAAAAATAGATGAAAAAATCCTTTCCGATGGTATCACCATAGAAGCAGAAGAAGTTATTATTAAAGATGGGAAAAATACCGTTGTATTATCAAAAAAAGCACCCATTTTCGATGAAAACAAAAAGATTGTCGGCTTATTAGGCGTTTCATTTGACATCACTGATCGAAAAAAAATGGAACTCGATTTAAAAGAGGCCATGTCAAAAACTGAAGCAGCCCTCCAATCCCTGCAACAGTCTCAACACCAAGAACAACAACTCCGCATGACGACAGAGCAACTCGAAATAGAAAACGCTATCAACAAAGCCCAGCTCGATGCCCATGCAGAATTCACCAAAATGGTTGCACAAGTAGTACATGATGTCACATCACCCATTACTTCCCTGCGTACTATCCTCCAAGAATGCTCCGAACTGCCGGAGAAAAAACGGATTGACTTACGACGTGCCGCTGAACGAATTTTGGATATTACCAACAATCTTCTCAATCGTTATCGTCCAAAAAAAGAAGGCAAAGCTAAGCAAGATGACAGTAAACAACCAGCGTTGCTCTCTGCAACACTTATGGAGCTACTCAGTGAGAAGAAATATCAATACCAAGATATGCCAATCGAATTTATTGCTGAATTCTCTCAAGAGAGTCAGTTTGCATTTATCAATGTGCAATTATCTGCTTTGAAACGCGCTATTTCTAATCTTATCAATAATGCCGCGCATGCTTTTGATAGCCACCCGGGAACCGTGTACTTAAAATTAGATGCCGATGCTGAATGGGTACATATCATTGTTCAAGACACTGGTAAGGGCATGAACCTTGAAATAGTGAATAAAATAAAAAACAAAATCGCGTTTACCGAGGGTAAAAACGATGGCCATGGGATAGGTCTAACTCAAGTTATGGATACATTAGAAAGTAATTTTGGTTCTATCAATATAGAATCTACTCCTGGAAAAGGCACCACGTTTACCATTACATTTTCCCGGCTCAACGCTCCCATTTGGTGTGCAGAAAAAATAACATTGACACCTGAAACCATCATTATTGTTCTAGATGATGATCCGTCTATTCATGGTGCTTGGGACGTGCGTTTCGAGCCGGTATTACAACAATCTTCCAATATTCGACTGCATCATTTTGAAGTTGGACAAGAAGCATTGAATTTCATCAAAACCATATCCGCTGAGGACAAGAGTAATTTATTGTTACTGACAGATTATGAGTTACTCAACCAGTCTCTCAATGGTATAGATGTAGTCAAAGCATCCAAATTAACCCATGCAATTTTAGTTACCAGTCATTACGTTAATCCCACTGTTTGTGACCAAGCGGTGCTGCTCAACACCAAAGTCTTGCCTAAACAACTTGCCAGCCATATACCGATTCTCATTACTGAGTCACAAAAACAATATGCGGCTGGGAATTTAAAAATCGTTGATGCTGTTTGGCTGGATGACGACCAACAATTTACATCGCACTATGAGAAAATTTGTGCTTCCAACAAGAAAAAAATTGATATGTACAGAACCCCAAAAGAGCTTATGGATAATATCCATATATACCCAAAAGACATCCCTATCTTTTTAGATAATAATTTTCAGGAACCTTTTCAAGACATGGCAGGAACAGAGATAGCTAAAAAATTACACACCATAGGTTTCAGAAACCTGTTCTTGATAACTGGAGACAGGTTAAATCAACATGACTTTCCGGACTTTAAAGTTTTGTCAAAACGCCACTTCGAAAATCTGCTGGACTACCTCTAAAATATTATTTGCCTTTCAAAAAATCCGCGTAAGATAATATTTTACTTCCATCAATACCATGCTCCATAAAATCACTGGTAAATGCATAATAATAATCTGATGGGCAGTGGTCGAATACTTTCAGTTGCTTATTTTCGTCCTTGAGGACAGAGGCTTTTAATAAATACTTGTCCCAGTCAATTTGACCTTTGCTTGCAAAATCTTCTTTTTCATATAAAGACAAGATAAACTTCTTACTCTCCAAGGCCTCAAGCACAGCCTTTGGTGCATTATGTTGCTTGGCCATGGTAATGCTATTCTCCATGCCCTTTTCATTGCGAACAAACAACCAGCTTATATTTGCTTGCTTATCTAATAACATGAAACTTCCCTGTTTATCGAATAAGTATCCTTCGCAAATATCATGTTCTTTTAAATAAGCATTGAATATGGGCAAAAAATTACCATCATTAAGAAAGCTAGTCTTTGCATGACTATCGTGAACCAAGCTATTTGACGCTTCATGGCCAGCAATTTGAAACATCATTGTTTCATGTTTATTAATGCTTTCAAGCAAATACTCTAAATACTTAGGGTCATGCTTACTGATAAAATTTTTCCTAACCTCATCATGAGACGATTCTTTATCAAAATCAGTGTACCTTTTTGCGGTCAACAATATGTAAGAATGTGGGTGCCCTTGAGCATCATCACTTAACCCTACATGTCGCATCACATCAAACCCTGATTTATCCGGCATGTCAAAGTCAATGACAGATATTAAAACATCTTTAAAACGCTCTTTGTTATAAACCTCTCGACGAAACTCCAAAATACTTTTGTCTAACCGCTCGGAGAGTGTTCTACCTCTGAAAAATGGACCACCTGTTTGCTGCGTTAAAAATTTAACGGCTTGATTCGAGTCAGTAAATGTTACTGTCTTATAATGCTTTTTAAGTTTCGATGAAATTTTATCTAAAAAGCCTGGGTCATCATCAACCAATAAAATTGTAGTAGGATAAAAAAATGCCGGAATATTGCACAAAGTCTCATGACCAAATACTACATACATAAACATTCCTTATCTTTTCTTTATCTATTTAATATAGTTTTATCCATCTTATTATGCAAACCCAAAAAAAATCCAAATCCTAGCTATACTTACTATAAGCCCCCCTATCCGTTATCTTGGGCAACATGACTAAAGATCATCTTACGCATAATAGCAAGGCTTTGCACGAGTCGACTCTGTCATGGAAAAAAGTAATCGATAAAATAGATCATATTTTCATTAATAAACTTGCGTTATTACGTTCAAAAGATAACAATTTGAATAAAGTAATACCTGATTTACTCAAAGGATATCATCTGGCTCTGGAGCACAAATTATTAGAATTGAATCCAAATCAAGCATTGCTTGATGAACTTGGCAAAGATACTGATCTTAAAAGTCAAATCGAACCTATGTTTCAAACTTTGGATGCTGTTCATATATTTTGTGCCGAATTATTGAATACACAGACTACTAACAAGACCTTATCTGCAAAAAAATGTGTCAATAATATACTTCATTCATATAAATTTAATCACGGAGAAGATAGCATCATTCATTTTAAAAGCAATTTTGATTTCAATTTCTCCTTTTCAGCATTCTTTATAAATGCAGCACTCCTTGAGTTTATCCGATTCACTTTTAAAATTTTCAAAGAATCAGCCCAGAAAAAAATTGAGATTTATTTTTCTAATCAAGACCATACCAACGCTATTCATTTTAAAATTATTTGCCCGGAAACCCAGACAAATTACAATCATTTCTTTGAAAACAGCCTAAATATGATGGATGATAAAATTATGCCCGGCATCAATTTTTGCCGTTTAGCCCTCCTCAATGCTAATGGAGATATTAGTTATAAAGCCATAGAAGGCCAAGAGGTGGAATTTGTTATTTATATTCCAAACTGACAAAGTTTTGATTAATCCCGATACCGTTATCTTCAATATTTGAAAATCAAAAACAAATAGTCGATGGATAGGGCAGAAAGTATTTTAAATCCAAAACAACTTTATATCCATATCAAATCTGAGTTTTTCCTGCTCTGTACACATAGTTCTCCACTGATTTTGTGGATAACTTTCGGTGTCGCGAAATTGCGTGTATTTTGGGGGATAAAAATTTGCTCAATATTTGGTTTTTCTGACTGTATCAAATCAAACGACAAATCATTTGCCTGTGGATATTATGTCTGCTTAACAAGCATCACATCTCCGTTTAAATATCGCACCATCTGCCTAAGATTGAATCCCAACATGGAGGCATAACCTGACGATTCTGTCGTCCTATCAGATTTCATGCGTGAGCGATCCATTTGCCAATACTTTTTCAAATGCCCAATAATTGGCTCAATCCCTGCCCTTCTATTTTCAAGCAATCTTGAGTCTGTAAAATATTCCGTGTAACTAGCCATTCCCTTATTCAGTAACTCTATCGCTGAATTCGATCATAAACCGATTCATAGCTGGCTTCCAGTTTTGAATCGGCATTGTCCATTTCTGAGCAA
>JAGOTG010000014.1 GCA_018061965.1 Legionellaceae bacterium | reverse complement strand
CTGACACATAACACTTTCCTCATTCCATGGCAAAACCATCCCCTTTTCAGTTTATGATTTTGCCATTTTAAGTGTTACCTATCTCCCGTTCCAACTGTTACCTATGTGTCTTAGCTATACACAAGCCGCGGGACGTAGCGGTTTGAATTGCCAACAGACCCTAATTTTTGGTGATCTTTTAGAATGACCCTTACCCCAAAACCAGACTAAATTTACCTTTTTACTTTGACAAAAACAAAAAGATCACCCTATAGTGTATAAAAGTGGTATAATCTCCCGAAAAGTGGAAAATAGTGGGATTAAGCTGGGTAAAAACATGTTTCGTGGTATAAATGCAATACATATTGATGGAAAAGGACGCCTTGCAATCCCTACGCGCTATCGGGATACATTGGGTACTGATTCTGACAATGCGTTGGTTTTAACCATTGATACCGAAGAGACCTGTTTATTACTGTATCCACTGAAGCAATGGCAAGTGATTGAAGAAAAAATTCAGCGCTTACCAAGTTTTGATCCGGTTGCACGCCGTATTCAGAGGTTGTTGATTGGACATGCAACGGATGTAGTGTTAGATGGCACAGGACGCTTATTGGTGCCACAAGTTTTGCGCGATTATGCGCAATTGGATAAACGAGTATTGATGATTGGCCAAGGTGCAAAATTTGAACTGTGGTCAGAACAATTGTGGGAAGCTCGACGGGATCATTGGTTGCAAGAAGAGTCTGCTCGCATGGGACAATTGCCTGATGAATTGAAGACCTTTTATTTGTAAAAAACTTTATTTGTAAGTGGAAACGTGAACAGTCATAAACCAGTTTTGCTTGAGGAAGCGATTGAAGCCTTAGCCATTATCCCAGACGGGATGTATATCGATGGGACGTTTGGTAGAGGAGGGCATACGCGCGCAATTTTAGAGCGCTTAGGCCCAAAAGGACGATTGTTTGCTTTAGATAAAGATTGGGCCGCAATCGCCTACGCAAAGACTCATTTTTCTCAAGACGAACGGTTTCATATCAGACAGGGCTCTTTTGCAGGCTTGACTGAGGCAGCACAGGAATGGGGTATTGCAGGAAAAGTAAATGGCATTTTATTGGATTTAGGGGTGTCATCACCTCAATTTGATGATGCACAACGCGGATTTAGTTTTATGCAAGCGGGACCATTGGATATGCGGATGGATTCGCAACAAGGTTTGAATGCAACGCACTTTATTAATGAAGCAAAAGAAAGTGACTTGGCGGATGTGTTTTTTACGTATGGTGAGGAACGTTTTTCGCGGCGCATCGCACGGGCCATTGTGATGGAACGGAGCAAGGCACCAATACAAGACACTGTAACATTGGCTGAAGTGGTCAAAGCAGCTCATCCCAAATGGGAGAAGCACAAACACCCAGCCACAAGAGTTTTTCAGGCAGTTCGGATCTACGTGAATCAAGAGTTGACGGATTTAGAAGCTTGTTTAGCTCAAACTTTGGAGGTACTGGCGGGACGAGGACGTTTGGCAGTGATTAGTTTTCACTCCCTTGAAGACCGGATCGTAAAGCAGTTTATGCAGCGAGCGGAACAAGGTGTGAGAATACCCAAGCATATCCCAGTCAAAGCAAACCATTTAGAAGGTCGTTTGCGCCGCATAGGACGAGCAATTAAGCCCACGGAAGGGGAAATACACAACAATATTCGCGCAAGATCCGCAATATTGCGCATAGGAGAGAGGCAATCATGAACGCAGCAGCAAGAGATATTAATCAAACTAACTTTTTTCATGGACAATTGATGAGTATGCGGTTATCTTTCGCAAGCGTCGTCCGACTGAGTTTGATGATAGTGGTCTTGTTAAGTGCTTTGGCAGTTATCTATACCACGAACTATTACCGTTTGACGTTAAACCAATTAGAGTCAGCCGAACATGTTTCGCATCAATTGAGTTTACAATGGGGGCAATTATTGTTAGAGCAGGCAAGTTTAGCAACCCCCTCACGCGTAGAAGTCCTGGCGTCGGAACAGCTAAGAATGGTATTACCGACCACCAAAAAAATGATTAGAATACACACCATATGAGTAGAAAGAGTTCAGTAAATCATCGCGTACGCTTATGGGTTATCGGTATATTTTTTCTTACATTAGGCAGCATACTCCTGTGGAGAATGGTTGATCTCACCGTATTGCATCGTTCATTTTTGCAAGGTCAGGGGAATGCTCGCAGCTTGCGCATAGTCAGTATTCCGGCTAACCGGGGCATGATTTTAGATCGTGAAGGGGTTCCCTTAGCTGTCAGCACGCCGGTTCAATCTCTATGGGTGAATCCCAAAACGTTTCATCCTACGTCTTATCAATTGTCACGCTTAGCGCGATTATTGGATATTGCTCCGAAACATTTGAAACATCTTTTACATAAAGCGCAGAACCATGAGTTTTATTATTTACATCGTCAATTGCCACCCGCACGTGCCAAGGATGTAGCCGATCTCAAAATACCGGGCACTAATTTTCAAGAAGAATACAAACGATTCTATCCTGAGGCTGATAGTACTGCACAATTATTAGGTTTTACCAATGTGGATGATATTGGGATTGAAGGCTTGGAATTAGCCTATCAATCTTGGCTAGAAGGAACCAATGGTAAAAAGAGAGTGGTTAAAGATCGCTATGGACGCGTAATAGAAGAATTGGAAACATTGAAAGAAGCACGGGCTGGACATACCTTGAATTTGAGTATTGATCACCGGATCCAATTTTTTGCTTATCATGAATTGCAGGCAACGATTGAACGTTTTGGTGCGAAATCAGGTTCGGTCGTCGTATTGGACACGCAAAGTGGAGAAGTATTGGCTGTGGCGAACGCGCCTTCTTTTAATCCCAATGCGCGTAATCGTTATGCACTTCAGACCTATCGCAATAAAGCATTGACCGATCTGTTTGAGCCTGGGTCGGTAATCAAACCTTTTAGTATTGCCAGCGCTTTAGAATCGCAACGCGTAACGCCGGATACAATTATCGATACTCGACCGAGTACGATGATGGTGCATGGTCATATCATTAGAGATGTCCACGGTTATGGGGTATTGGATGTCAGTGGGGTACTCCGCCATTCTAGTAATGTGGGTGTGACAAAAATGGTTTTAATGAGCCCGCCCGAACAGTTAATTAATCTCTTAACACGTTGCGGTATTGGCCAACGAACTGAGTCTGGCTATCCTGGCGAAAGTGAGGGTACCATCGTGTCAGCACGTGAAGCGAATCCTTTTGTTTTGGCAACGCTGAGCTTCGGCTACGGCGTCTCTACGTCAGCGATGCAAATTGCGAAAAGCTATATGGTTTTTGCGAACCATGGTCGTTTGCCACCCATAAGTTTGGTTCATCAAGATCGTTCCACCGTGGCTGCCGGAGAGCAAGTGATATCCGCTAAGACAGCGGATCAATTACTAGTGATGTTAGAGGATGTGGTAAACGGGCAAGGCGGCACAGGTCGGTCTGCGATGGTTCCTGGATATCGCATTGCTGGCAAAACTGGGACTGCGCGGGTAGCTGGGGTTCGTGGTTACCAAGAACGGCGCTTCATGTCCAGTTTTGTGGGTATTGCGCCTGCCTCTAATCCTAGATTAATTGTAGCGGTGTTTATTACTGAACCGACCAAGGGTGGCTATTATGGCGCGCAAGTGGCGGCGCCATTGTTTGCTAAAGTAATGGGCTCTGCATTGCGGATTTTGGATGTGGCTCCGGATCATGTGATGTAGTTTTGTCGTCATTGTGAACTCAGCTACTGGATTGCGCGCGCGACAAGGAGCGAAGGATGAAACTACAGGAATTACTCCAGCCCTGGATTGACAGCAGCCTTCCTGACTGTGATATTTTGGGCTTGCAAAATGATAGTCGCCATGTGAGATTGGGCGATTTATTTATTGCTTATCCTGGTGCGGTGGCGGATGGCCGGCGCTACATCGCGCAAGCCCATCAATCGGGTGCGCGTGCAATTTTGTATGACCCAGTACAGTTTCCAGAGGACGTGGTTTTACCCTCTACGATTCCTTGTATCCCTTTTCCGCAGCTTGTAGAACAATTAGCAGCAGTAGCCAGTCGTTTTTATCACGATCCTTCCGAGAAAATGTCCATCGTGGGTGTGACCGGGACGAACGGCAAAACCACCATCGCTTATCAATTAGCCCAAGCGCACCAGCTACTAGGAAGGCCTTCTGTTTATATGGGAACATTGGGTTATGGGCAAGTGCCCAATTTGGAGTCTCTGAACAATACTACCCCGGATGCTTTGCAGGTCCAGCGCCTTTTGTTTACGCATTTACAAGCTGGATTTTCACAAATGTGTATGGAGGTTTCCTCGCATGCGTTGGACCAGCATCGCGTCGATCATATTAGGTTTCAGGAAGCCATTTACACCAATTTAAGTCATGAACATTTAGACTATCATCAGACCATGACGGCCTATCTGCAAGCCAAAGCCAGTCTGTTTGCCAAATCTGGTTTAGAGTGGGTAATCTTGAATCAAGATGATGACTATGTACAACAGATCGCTGCGGTGGTCCCCAAAGGCGTGCGGCAATGGACGTATGGGATTCATAAGCCAGCAGATGTCCGTGCAGTGGACTATCAGTTATTCAGCCATAGTAGTCAATTTACCGTGGAGTCTCCATGGGGTCGCCATGCTGTGACCACTCCAAGTTTGGGCTTGTTTAATATTTATAATAGTTTGGCAGTGTATACCAGTTTATTGGCGCATGGTTATCCTGTGCAATCCGTCATTGAAATCATGGAAAATTTGACCGGTACGCCTGGACGCATGGAAATTGTGGCGCACAAGCCTTATGTGATTGTTGATTTTGCTCATACGCCCGCGGCATTGGACAATGTGATGAAGACTATTGTGAGTTTGAAAGCATCAGAGCAGGTGAAAATATGGGTTGTGTTTGGTTGTGGCGGTAACCGTGATAAGGCCAAACGCCCCCTTATGGCTAAAGTGGTTTGCGAACAAGCGGATTACGTGGTGGTGACGAGTGATAATCCGCGGCATGAAGATCCAGAAGCCATTATTTGTGATATTGCAACGGGTTTGGTGCCTAATGCGGCCGTCACGACCCTCGTCGACCGTCGTGAAGCAATCCGCTATGCGCTGAGCTCAGCAGGCAGTGAAGACATTGTTTTGATTGCCGGCAAAGGTCATGAAAACTATCAAATTATCGGAGATGAGCATTTGCATTTTTCAGACCAGGAAGAGGTGAGACAGTTTTTTAGCTAGGCTGGGCCTTAGCCCAACCTACAATTCTTACGATGCATCTGCGATCGCAATCCGTTCATCAAATACGAAACATTCACCTTGCCATTTAGATTCTTCTGCTGGGACTGCTTTGAGATAATCGATGATGCCGCCCTCTAATTGGTATACTTGTTCAAAGCCCAGCATTTTCAAATAAGACGTGGATTTTTCACACCGGATACCGCCGGTGCAACACATAGCGATTTTTTTATGCTTTTTATCCAATAAATTTTCTTGAATGTAAGCAGGAAAATCACGGAAATTTTCAGTGTTAGGATTGATAGCATTTTGAAACGTGCCATATTCAATCTCATAGGTATTGCGATTATCGATGACCAAAACCTCGGGATCGGCCAGCAGTTCATTCCATTCTGCAGGAGAAACAGGCGTGCCGGTTGTTTTTAATGGATCAACCTCTGCGATACCTAAACTGACAATTTCCTTGCGTAGTTTCACTTTGGATTTTTCATACGGCATCATATCGGAACTGGTTTCTTTGAAATACAAATCAGAAAACCGTGCATCGGAACGGATAGCTGCATACATAGTTGCCATATCTTCAGGCGTACCGCCCATGCCGCCATTGATACCTTCACTGGCTAAAAGGATGGTGCCTAAAATTCGGTTGGCTTGCATGTGTGCCAGCAAGGGCTCTTTGAGTGATTCAAAATCCTCTAATGGGCAAAAACGATAAAAAGTCGCGATAATATAGGTTTTCATGATGTTCTACACACATTAAAATGTTGAAAATGATAGCTTATTTGAGCCGAAATGGCAATCTGCATAGGTAGCAAGGTATCTCAAACCCAAAACACAGCGCCATAAACTAAGTGATCCCTCTCTATGCTCGGGATGACATGCGAGTACTATTTCAAGCAATCCAAATATCGACCAATCGTTTCCCGCATGCCAAAATTCAAAGCGTCGCATATCAAGGCATGACCAATCGAGACTTCAGCAACGTTCGGGATGGCTTGAATAAAATACTTTAAATTATCTAAATTCAAATCATGGCCTGCATTGATCCCAATACCTAGTTGGTCTACTTCAGTTGCAATTTTTTGATAAACAGCGAGGATCTCAGGTAAGCGATCGGTGCCAAAGGCATCGGCATACGTTTCTGTATAGAGTTCGATTCTATCAGTTTTAGTTTTGGCTAAAGCGTCTAATTCTTGGGGGGTAAAACGCATGGGGTCAATGAACAAGGATGTTCGTATGCCACTCTGATGGAGCGTTGCGATGGTATCGCGTAAAAACGGCAGATTTTTCTCTACTTCCCATCCTGCATTAGAGGTTAATACATGTGGTGGATCAGGAACTAGGGTACATTGTGTTGGTTTGACCGCGCTGGCTAAAGTTAAAAAATGTTGATCGGGATAGCCTTCAATATTAAATTCAACTTCGATCGCGTTTGCAATGGCATTCACATCTTCTTTGCGAATATGCCGGCCATCTGGACGTGGGTGCACTGTAATTCCTTGTGCACCATAAGTAATAATGTCCAGCGTCATTTTGAGTACATCTGGGTTGTTTTTGCCGCGCGAATTTCTGATGGTCGCTAATTTATTGACGTTCACGCTTAATTTTGTCATATGAATCTTATCTCCGCTTAACAATGATAGCATCGCTTACTTGGCTAAATCCAGGAACATCTAATTTAAAGCGATCTATTTTAGCATAAAGTTGGCTGGAACTTCCGCCATCTAAATTGAGTGCATCGACACAATTTAAAGGAGGGGCTACTAATATATGGGCTAAGTCAGAGGTAGAGATAGGCAGGTTTTCCGTAACGACAATGATTAGCTTACCGTGCTTATCGATGCCCAAAGCTGAGCGATTTGCGTAGCCGGGTCGCAAAAGCGGAACTTGGCCGTTAACAACTAAGCGTGGACCAGACTGTACTGCAAATTCAATATTTTCTTTAATTCGAAAGTCGCGCGGGGTGGTAATGAACGCTTGTTGGTCTTTGATAAAAAATACGCCCCACCAGCTAATTTGGCGTAGAGGGCTTAAAATATGTTGGTCGCTAATTCGTAATCCCAAAGGGGTTCTATTCGGATTAAAAAAACCACCATTGATGGCCAAGAGCCCTTGCCCATAATGCCTGAAGGTCTGTGCAGAAGCATAAGGTTGCGGTAAGTCTTTTGCCATAAGCACAGACAAATGCATGGTTTTCAGATCAATACGAAACGCATGAATGTGGGACCACTGAGATAGCGACTGATATTTGAAATCCAGATATTCCAACCCTGAAACCAGTGGCTGCCAAGCTTTGGCATAGACCATTGGGCAGAGGAACCAGAATGATAAAAAGAGACTGAAAAGTATTTTTTTACGTGCTCTTAACATAGTTATCTCGTATACTCGATTGCATTTAGAAGAACTTAAGTCCTGTTCAAATCAAAGGTGAGCTTATGAAGACATTACCGCAAAATAACCTTATAGTGACCTCAAAGTCAACAGATGAATTGCAAACAATGCTGTTGGATATCCTGAAAAGGGCTAAGAAAAAAGGTGCGAGTGATGCAGTTGTGGGCGTGAGTTTAGACAGTGGTTTTTCAGTTGATGTGAGAATGGGCGAGGTCGAAACCATCGCGTTTAGTGAAGACAATAGTGTGGGTGTCACCGTATACATTGGTAAAGCCAAAGGCAGTGCAAGTTCTAGTGATACCTCTCCCACAGCTTTGGATGATATGGTCGCGGCAGCGTATGAAATTGCAAAAGTCAGCGCAAGCGATCCCTGCTTTGGCTTGCCAGATCCTGAACCGCACTCAGCACCGTATGACGACTTGGATTTGCTTCATCCTTGGGGGATTACGCCCGAGTCTGCGATTGAGCAGGCTATACAATGCGAAGCGCATGCCCGCGCATTGGACAAACGTATCGTGAACTCGGATGGCGTGAATCTTGCTACCTATCAATTTAATCTTGGACATGCAGATAGCCAAGGTTTTTTGGGCATGCTGGAGTCAAGTCGACATGCGGTGAGCTGCTCTTTGGTTGCCAAAAATGAAAGTTCTGCAAATATGCAACGCGATTATGAATATACGACTGCGCGCAATGCCATGGATATGCTGAGTTTGGAAGCGGTCGCGGCAAGTGCGGTAGAGCGCACTGTTAGCCGTTTGGATGCTCAAAAAATAGCGACGCAAAAAGTACCTGTTTTATTCTCCTCACGCTTATCAAGCGGATTTTTTGGTTCATTCATTGGGGCCATTAGCGGCTCTAATCTCTACCGAAAAAATTCTTTTTTATTGGATTCAATTGGACAACAATTGCTTCCTGAAACAGTGCAAATTTACGAACAACCTTGGCTCAAACGTGGATTAGGTTCGGCTTTATTTGACGGTGAGGGCGTTACAACACGACCCAATATCATCGTTCAAAACGGTGTTTTGCAGCAATACGTGTTGAATTCTTATACTGCGCGGAAAATGGGTTTAAAAACCACAGCGAATCAGGGTGGCGTATTTAATTTGACAGTTGATCCGACCAGTGGGGATTTGACTACCATGTTAAAAACGTTGGACCGGGGTTTGTATGTGACCGAATTGATGGGGCAGGGGGTGAATGTCCTAACGGGTCATTATTCCAGAGGTGCTTTCGGATTTTGGGTGGAAAATGGTCAAATTCAATTTCCAGTAGAAGAGATTACAATTGCCGGCAATTTGAAAGACATGTTACGGAATATTGTGGCGGTTGGATCAGACCTTAACCCTAATAGTTCAACGCGCTGTGGTTCTGTTTTGGTTGCAGAAATGATGATAGCTGGGAATTCGTAAGTAGTATCTGAGGGCTGTCACTGAGTGTACTTTATTTTTGTTTTATGCTAGTTTGACGTAATTTTTACAGAAAGAGTATTAAAATGCGAGCTGAAACAGCATTAGAACTAATGCATTATCGTTTGAATGCAGTGGATGTTCCCCAACATGAGTTCATTGATCCAGAGCGGTTTGAATTTCAATTAAGAACCATTTTCTTTGAAACGCTTAGTTCCATTGACCGCGATGACCTGAATACCCTCAAAAGATCTGATCCTATTTTTCTCAGCCCAACAAGCAGCCATGTGGACAGTTTTGCACGCAAATTAAACTCGACGCAATCTGAAAAAATCAAACAATTGCCTAATCAATTATTCCAACATTATATTCATACAATGCCTGAGTTGAGCATGGCGCATTTATTTCAAAATCCAAGTCGTTTCGTAGAGAAAACAGCTCATTTTTTGCTGGCCAACTTTAAGAGATCTCCTGATCCGCAACAAACGTTTTCCGATCTTAATATAGAACAACATAATAAATATGTTTTGAAATATTGGTTATTGAGCTTAAATTTTGGGCTTGTAGATAACTTGATCTATGGGCTGTTTTTTCAATACCGACAATCAACTAGCCTTTTATATTTTTTATACCGTTTTTGCATGGCGATATTAGGTATTTTGCTTGTGGTTGCTGCTCTTTTAATAATAGGTGTTACGGTTTTAACTCAGTTATTGATTTTACGACTGAATAGTATCGTGTATTCTTTAGTGCGGACACTGCGTAATGGGATAGAGCGGCCCTTATTAAATCTGATTACGTTTGATCAGTATGAAAGAGATGTAGAAAAGGCAGCGTGTATGAAATTGGGGAAACAATATCGGGTAGAGGATGATAAATTTGTGCTGCTTGATACTGAAACGGACGTTCAAATATCAGAAACTGAAACATATAATTTAGGATTAAGAGTCTTGCAAGCAAAGGCCAGTCAGCTGATGCAAATCGAAGGCGGTACTCAGAGTAGTTTGAATTCAATTAAACTCCAAATAAGTAAAGACATCACTCAAAATAGAGGAATAAACCATTTTAGGTTCGCAACACAAAGTATTTATTCCAATTTAACTCAGAGTATACCCGCAGAACATAATCCGATAGTCATTTGGATGCTCCGTTTGATGCGTTTTGCTGCGGCGATTCCAACTGTTTTAGGTTTGAGCACACCTTTGGTTGTATTGGATCTTGCGAGTCGTGCTATTGATTTGCTCTGTATATCTGTGGGCGTGATGGTCATGCTTTCATGTATGGCTATACTCATTCTTTTGAATGTTTTAAATGGGCTGCCACTTTATTTGTATGATTCATGCTTTGCTGTGGAAAATCAGTGTTTTTGGCCTGCAGCGGAAGAGAAATCTAAAATAATGGATTCGTTTTGTCACGACATTGTATCGAGTTTCTTTTATAAAAGTTCTTTTGTTCAAAACAACCTTAAACAATTATTACAGAATATCGACGCAGATACTTCTATACCGAAAAATAATTAGTGAGTATAGATGGGGTAATGTGATAGGGTACTTGTTGGAATTACTGGAAAAAAATTGGGGATGTATTAAACATCCCTTTCTCTTTGTCTATATGTTTTGTAAGGACCTGCTTATTTATCGTTTTTATCGCGGAAGATAATACGTCCTTTGGTTAAATCGTAAGGGGTTAATTCTACTTTGACTTTGTCACCCGTAAGGATTCGGATGTAGTTTTTGCGCATCCGTCCGGAAATGTGGGCAGTAATGATGTGTCCATTCTCTAATTCTACACGAAACATAGTATTGGGTAATGTATCCAGTATGGTACCAGCCATTTCAATATGATCTTCTTTCGCCATAGGCCTTGTGTTCTCCATGTAGGTAATTAATAAATCCGGTCTGACACGCTTGTTTTTATCTCAAATAAAAACCGAACCGGTATACCGGTTCGGGTGTTTTCGGACTTAGAGCGACGGAAACGCTGGATTAAGCAGCTATGCCTTTGATTCTTGCAGACAGGCGGCTCTTTATTCTTGATGCTTTGTTAATATGAATAAGCCCTTTGGTTACGGCTCTATCAATGACTGGTTGTGCAACAGAAAAAGCTTTTGTAGCAGCTTCTTTGTCTTTTAACTCAACGGCTTTCAGCACATGTTTTACAAAAGTGCGAAACATTGAACGTGCGCTGGTATTACGTTGCCGTAATTTTGTATTCTGACGTGCACGCTTCACAGCCGACTTAATATTTGCCACAACAAGACTCCATAAAAACAAAAAAATACTAATATTTCCTAATAATGCCTAAGGTGAATGCAGTTGTCAAGTTAAAATTTAGAAAAACGGTATCTTAAATTACTAAATTACTAGGGTTTGTTGCAATTCATCTCTTGAAGCCCGGTATCCCTCTTCGTATCTCCGGGAAGTAGACGTCTTTATTGTCATCTGGTCCTAAAACCCATTCGTGAAAGGTATATCTAAAAAAATGGTAGGTAGGGCCTTGGCCCAACGAAGCAGAGCAAAGATATTTTTGTTGGGCCAAGGCCCAAACTACTTAAATAATTATCTAATGAGGCTTGCTTATCGTAATGTGTCAT
Source organism: Legionellaceae bacterium (assembly GCA_018061965.1). Lineage (GTDB taxonomy): Bacteria > Pseudomonadota > Gammaproteobacteria > Legionellales > Legionellaceae. Next base: position 52,707 of record JAGOTG010000014.1, on the reverse strand, counting down.
GGATTGTCGTTAAGACACTTGGCCTGATTTACACTTATGGCAACAATTGCTTTTGTGGTAATCAATACTATAATTTAATTAAACACATTGATCGATTCCTGAATGAATAGTTTGATGGATGTGGTCGAACAGACCGATGTTTCCGACATGTTTTCTAAACTTGAGCAAGTATACTTGCAGGCTTTGGGGATAGAAATTTTAGCAGTGAATGACAACGAAACTTATCCGAAAATGGGTTGTTTTGTACAAGACCCGCAAAAATTTCCCTTTTTAAAACAATATGCTGTGCATTGTATGCTTGACCCTGTTGACGATATGGTGCCTCTATTAACCAGTTATTGTGATCAACTGATCGTCTCAGCCAATGTTGCCGAATTAAAGGATTTACAAGATGCGATCGAAAAAAATCGTATTCGACAATCTATATTCGAAACGGATGTCGGAACCGATGCCCAAAGCGAGTGTGTGAATTTATATTTAGATAGCTTGTTTGTGTCGGTGCTTAAGCGTCAACGACAGCTGAAGGGTGAGGAAAATAATAGTGCTGTTCAGAGTATCACTACCATCATGTCTGAGCGAACACTAGCTGAAATGTATAAAAAGCTAATTGATTTTTATCAATCAGAATTTGGCATTGGATTGTATGAGCAGCCTTCAGATGATGATTCTGACAACATTCAGACGGCGTTAAGAGTAGATGATAATTATAGGAAAATCCAAGCACATGGGATTGACTTAAAGCAAAGACTCAATTTAGACAGCGATGATCTGGTCTCAATATTAGAGACGTATTTCAAACCAATCATTGCTACTTTAGAGTTTGAAGATCTTTTCAAGCTAGGTATGCAAACGAAAGCGGTGAACGATAATTTGGAATATAAAGACCATGTGGATTTTGAATTAGCTCGCTATTTGGGGCCCTTGCATGGTGCCATCAAAGATCAATTACATACGCATATTGACGAAATCTTAGAGAAACCTGATATTTCTGTGCATCATTTGGCTTTGATTGTGAATCATTTGGATTTATTGACTGAACAGCAGGGACCAGACGATATCGAGAACTATTTGAATGCCATTCCCGGTACGGATGAAAGAGCAATACAAAGAGCAATGCCTAATTCCGAATTGCGTCACATTATTCGAACAGAAAAGATAAAAGAATATTTTCAACGCTTTGATCAGATGCAGCTTGTCGGCGCTGCTGATTTGTTAGAAGTTTGTGATCTGAAGACCTATCTGACGACGCTACAATTGCAAAAGACACAGCCCGATATAGGGGTAGCGTTTACCCTCAGTAGGCTGGCTGCTCCTGTAGAGCTAGGGCTACGTAAATTACTCAATGACTATCATGCCGATGTGGAATCAACTATTTCAGATATATATAAAACTCAAAAACTAAAATGTATTGGGGCTATGCTCGCTAAGCTTGACGATCCAAAACTGATGGGTCAAGAAAAAATAGAACAGATCAAAAGGATCTTTGATCAAAACCCCTCTATCCACCAGAAAGAACCCCTCGGACGCTATCTGTATCGTTGTCTCTGTGCCTTTTTTAATAAACCTTGTCAAGTTGCCAATTACCATATGACTTTATTCAAAGGGTTGTCTGGCGAGGATGGTACTGAGCATGAGTCGGATCACAAGCATCAATATAGGCAGTTGCGCTCTGGATGATGTAGCCGCGACCTTTTATTCTTGTTGCGCAATGTTTGTCGAATGTTAAAATATCTTCATCCCTCTCAATATAATTTATATAGTCAATTAAAAATCAATTCACTATATCCTCCCTAAATCATAAGGAAATATCTTGAAACAAACGAGTTTGTTGCGCTCGACTTCTTTGGTGTCGCTGATGACGTTTTTGTCGCGGATTATGGGTTTTGTGCGCGATATGGTGATTGCGCAATTATTTGGAGCTGCAGCAGGGATGGATGCATTTTATGTGGCGTTCAAAATCCCTAATTTTATGCGCAGACTCTTTTCGGAGGGATCCTTTTCTCAAGCATTTGTACCGGTTCTTTCGGAATATCAACAAACTCGGTCCCTAGAAGATGTGCGGACTTTTTTAGCAAGAGTTGCGGGGACTTTGAGCACGATATTGATGTTGGTTACGGTGGTTGGCATTGTGGCAGCGCCGATTATTATTCGGATTTTTGCGCCTGGTTTTGGAGCTGATTCTGAACGGTTTGCTTTGGCCAGTACTATGTTGCAATTGACTTTTCCTTATTTGATGTTGATTTCATTGACGGGTATGGCAGGCGCTATTTTGAATACCTATGGCTATTTCGGTGTCCCAGCGTTTACCCCGGTCTTTTTGAATATCAGTATGATTGTCTGTGCTCTGTATTTAAGTCCCCATTGCGCGATCCCGGTTGTGGGATTAGCGTGGGGAGTGTTGATAGCTGGTATTGTCCAGTTAGCTTTTCAAATTCCATTTTTGTACCGACGCAATTTATTAATTAAACCCCAATTGAAACGACATGATGATGGGGTCAGTCGGGTCATGAAATTAATGGTGCCTTCTTTGTTTGGTGTTTCAGTCGCCCAAATTAATTTATTGATTGACACCATTTTTGCTTCTTTTTTACCCGTGGGCTCAGTGACTTGGTTATATTTTACTGATCGTTTGGTGGATTTTCCGTTAGGGGTATTCGGAGTGGCCATCGCAACCGTTATTTTACCGCATTTGTCCCGACGTAAGGCTGAGCAAAATATCGAGCACTTTTCGCAAGCTTTAGATTGGGGGTTGCGTTTGTTGTTACTCATTGGATTGCCTGCAGGAATAGGACTAGCGGTGTTCGCGATGCCTGCCATCGCAACGTGTTTTGCTTATGGGAAATATAGTGCTTGGGATGTGGTGCAAACTCAACAAAGTCTCATCACACTTGCGATTGGCGTACCTGGGTTTATGCTGGTGAAAGTGTTGGCCTCGGGTTTTTATGCCTGCCAAAATATCAAAACACCTGTCAAAGTGGGTATCTGGTCCATGGTTGTGAATTCCATACTCTGTGCTTTACTCATTCGTCCTTTGGCGCACGCAGGGCTAACGTTGGCTTCTTCCATTGCTAGTTATGTAAATTGTGGGGTATTGTTGGTATTACTGGTCCGTCGTAAGATTTTTCATTTACAGCCGGGTTGGGGGCGTTATTTGTTGCAATTGGTGGTCGCCAGTATTGCTATGACGGCTTATCTGCTGTTTATAAAAGCTGATTTGAACATTTGGATGGAATGGACTAGGTTTGTACGCCTGGGATGGTTACTGTGGCATGTCAGTATCGCGGCAGTCATTTATGTCGCGACCCTCGCTATTTGTGGGGTACGAATTAGCCAATTTCGCGGAAAAATTAAGGTGAAATCATGAAATCACAACAATTTTATCAACCTATTAGTGGCCATGCTATTCCGCTGACCCTGTTAAATATTGCGGAATATAAAACGTTTCAACCCTGCTCTGACTCAGAGCGACGCACGTTGGCCGTGATGCAATTTGGTGCAAAAATCGGTGAAATGGCTTTGATCTGGAACGAAGAAGGTGCCTTGTCAAAAGTCTATATGGGTGCTGGTGAGGCTTCAGATGCGGTGGCGCTGGCGACTGCGGCGTTGAAATTACCGCCTGGCACATACCAGATTACGAATGCGGTGTCAGAGCGTGCGGTATTGATGTGGGCTTTGGCCCAATATCGTTTTGATCATTTCCAAAAAGTTTTGCCATTACCGCGAGTTTTGGCAATCAACCCCCAGTATTTGCCTAAAGTGGTGAACAAAGCCGATGCGGTGTTTTTGGTCAGGGATTTGATCAATTTTCCGCCAAACTTACTGAATCCTGAAGGATTGGGGGCTGTTGCAACGGAATTGGCTGAAAAATACCACGCTCAGTGTCAAATCTTGGTTGGAGAAGAGTTGCTTACCCATAATTATCCAGCGATTCATGCGGTGGGCCGCGCTGCGGCGTCTGCCCCACGGTTGATTCATTTGGCTTGGGGGGATGCTTCGCACCCGCATGTCACGCTAGTAGGAAAAGGCGTGTGTTTTGATTCAGGAGGATTAGATCTCAAAAACTCCTTCAGCATGCGGTTGATGAAAAAAGATATGGGGGGAGCAGCCCAAGTTTTAGGATTGGCCAAATGGCTGATGAGTGAAAAATTACCTATTTATTTACAAGTATTCATTCCGGCTGTTGAAAATGCAGTGAGTGAGCAGTCGTATCGACCTGGTGATGTGTTGGTCATGCGCAATGGTATGACGGTCGAAATTGACAATACGGATGCAGAAGGGCGTTTGGTGCTTGCAGATGCTTTGGTGAAAGCTTGTGAACAACCCCCAGAGATTCTGATTGATTTTGCCACCTTAACTGGTGCAGCACGGGTTGCTGTGGGGACGGAAATTTCAGCCATGTTCTCCAACAACGATGCGTTGGCAGCTGAAGTTCAAAGCTATGGCGTGCAGTGTTCTGATCCCATCTGGCAATTACCATTGTTTCAGAATTATCAATTGTTATTTGAATCAAAGATAGCGGATATCATGAATTCATCGCCATCCGCTTATGCTGGAGCCATTGTTGCAGCGTTATTTTTGCAATATTTTGTAAAGCCTGAAATTAATTGGTTACATTTTGACATTATGGCCTGGAATATTGGTAATCAACCTGGAAAGCCTGAGGGAGGAGAGGCGATGGGTGTGTTGGCAGTTGGGCAGTATTTGATGGATAAATATTCGTAACCATTCTGAATGGTTGCCTTTGAATTTTGAATGGATTTCCTTCTCCCTCCGGGAGAAGGTGCCCGATAGGGCGGATGAGGGGATCGAAACCTTTTTGTTCAACCTCGTTGAACCAGATCCTAAGCTTTATGGGTAATGTTATGCGTTTGTGGTTCAAACCCTTTTTTACGATATTCTCTAAAATGGTTTCGGCTAATAGTTTTGGCAGCCTCATCTGCAGACACAATTTCAATGATACGTTTAAACCGTGTTATGAAAGTCGGTATGGTCGGAGAGAGATTGAACAGAATATCGTTAAAGCCTTGTGGCTCTTCACTGTATCCAATTTGAATCGGTGGCGGTGGCTCAGGACCTTCTCCCTGAATATGATGGGGAATAAAACTATCCGGTTTGAATGTCCATAATAGTTCATCCAAATGTTCCGCATCTTGTTGATGTGCACAATACACGAAAACTTGATGTTTTTTCAAATAGGCTTTTTCAAGTAAACGACAGGCAGTTAGCCACAAGGCTTCTGGCGCGGCTTCGTTAAGTAGGTAAAAATCAATTCGCATGTTCTGCAACCAAGTCTCGTAGAAGTTGGATTAATAATGCGACGGGACGCCCTGTAGCACAACGATCTTTCCCTGATACCCAGCCTGTGCCTGCAATATCCAAATGTGCCCAACGGAATGATTCGGCGAACCGCGATAAAAAACAGGCTGCTGTGATCGCGCCCGCGACACGGCCGAGTGGGGCATTGAGCATATCCGCTATAGGACTATTTAACATATCCTGGTAGGCGGGATCGAGTGGCATGCGCCAAACTTTTTCTTGGCTGTGCTCGCCAGCGGCGACCATTTTTTCACTCAGCTCTTGGTCATTACTCATAAATCCAGTGGTAATATATCCCAAAGCAATCACCATTGCCCCAGTAAGGGTTGCAATATCCACTACAAATTTTGGGTTGAATTGTTTGGCATAATGGAGAGCGTCGGCTAATACCAAACGGCCTTCGGCATCGGTATTCGTAATCTCAACAGTAAGGCCGGCCATGGAGGTGACGACATCCCCTGGTTTGGTAGCCGCACCACTAGGCATGTTTTCGGTGCAGGCGAGCAAACCGATGACATTGATGGGCAATTTTAACGTAGCACAGGCTTGCAAAGTACCGAGTACACTGGCTGCGCCAGCCATGTCGAACTTCATTTCCTCCATAAATTCTGCGGGTTTTAATGAAATCCCGCCTGAATCAAAGGTGATCCCTTTTCCAATTAAGACAATCGGGGGTTCGGCGCCGACACCTGGGCCTTGATATTTGATTTGAATGAATTGAGGCGGTTCTGTGCTGCCTTTGGCAACCGCTAAGAATGCGCCCATGTTAAGTTTTTCTATGGCATCTTTGTTCATAATTTTGGTGGTGATGGAGTCCCATTCTGCATCCAAAATTTGCGCTTGTTTTGCCATATAAGTGGGGGTGCAAATATTGGCCGGTAAATTGGCCAAATTTCTGGTATAGCGAATGCTGGCGGCAATGATTTGTGCGGTTTGCACCGCCGTTTCGGTTGCATCCGGAAGGTACCACTCAATGGATTTGAGGGCATGAGGGTGGTTTTTTTGAGTTTTTAAATCTAAAAATTGATAGGTCTTGGATTCAAAATGCAAAATCATCTGTTCGATTTGCCAGTCAGGTGTATGCTTGTTTAATTGAGGAAAAAAAAGCGTTGCACTCTGTAAGCGTTGGGTTGTGATGAGGGCAGCGACTTTGCAGAGGTGCTCTTTTAACACAGAGGGTGTATAAGCTTGCTTCTCTCCACAATGGATCAATAATAATTCATGGGCATTTTGGTCATCGGAATGATAAATGGTGTCGCCGGGTTCGGTTAGCCTGGTTTTTAAATGCGCTGTGAGCGCCTGCATCGCAGGTTTGATGGGGAGCTCTGTGACATGGGTATCAGCAAACAATCCAATTACTAGGCAATCTGATTTTATTTGTTCTAATGAAGGGCATAATCCATGATTCATCATTGCTTCCAAATGAGGTAATATTCGATTTAACGTGTCAGCTATTCTAGCTGACAGTTTGGAATTGATCTAGGGTAACGCTATTGTGATTCTGTTTCGGTATTTGGCCAAAGAAGTGGGTACGACTCTGATTGCTTTGACCAGCATCCTTATTCTCATTTTTATGAGCAATCAAATGATCCTGTATTTGAATGGTGCTGCAAATGGCAGGATACCTGGTGGCTTAGTCTTGAAATTGATGATGCTCGAACTCCCCAATTTATTATGTCTGTTGCTACCACTCGGATTTTATTTTTCAATATTAGTGGCCTACGGTCGGCTTTATGCAGATTCTGAAATGGTGGTGTTGCAAGCCTGTGGATATAGTTCAGGAAGGTTAATGATGCATACATTTTGGATGGCGTTGACCGTTGCGGCTCTTATTACGGTTATGCTCAGTTATAATCCAGAGATCTCGTTACAACGGAATAAAATTCTGCAAGCGACAGGATTGCAAACTCTCATTCAAACCGTTATTCCTGGGCGATTTCGAGCAGTCATGAATGATCAATATGTGTTTTATGTAGAGTCTATGAATTCGAAACATACTCAAGCACAAGGGGTGTTTGTGGCCAAGCGAGCAGATCGAGCCGGACATTCTGCGTGGGATGTTTTGGTAGCGAGGCACGCAGAGGCAAAAAAAGATCCTCATACGGGAGAAGAGTATTTGATTTTGACTGATGGCGAAAATTATAAAGGGCAACCCGGAAGAGCTGATTATCAAATTGCTACCTTTCGCCGATATGAAGCACGGTTACCGCATCAAACTATACAGGCAAAAAAAGATATTAGAATGCTGCCTTTTGGTCAATTATTGCCTTGGAATAATTCCGATCCTGAAAAGGCCGCTGAATTACAATGGCGGATTTCTATCCCTTTGATGGTATTTTGTTTAACAATTTTAGGCGTCCCTTTGAGCCGGGTCAATCCGCGTTCGGGTAAGTATGCAAAACTATTACCTGGCGTAGTTTTAGCGTTTCTCTATGCAGACTTTATGTTTGTGGCGCGTGGCTGGGTCGCGACCAATAAAATTCCTGTATGGTTAGGCATGTGGTGGTTGCATGCACTGGTTATTTTGTTAGGACTAGGCCTGTTGTGGCGTCAAAGAGCGAGTGGATCATGAAATTAGTGGATCGATACATTATCAAAACAGTGTTTGGTTCTTTGGCATTGGTGCTATTTATTTTGACGGGATTACAGGCCTTTCTTTTATTTGTCAGTCAATTAGGTGATTTGGGGAAAGCCGATTACGGGACCCTTCAAGCTTTGGTATTCGTAGGCTTACAATTACCGTATCAAGTCTACCTGTTTTTTCCAATGGCCAGCCTGTTGGGCTGCTTGGTGGGGCTCGGTGTGATGGCGAGTCAACATGAATTGGTGGTGCTGCGTGCCGCGGGTATGTCAATGGGCCAAATTACTTTGGCGGTGTTCAAAATGGCGGTGTGTTTGATCCTAGTGATGACCATTTTGGGCGAAATGGTGTTGCCTAAATTGATGTTGAGGTCGCATAACTATAAAGTGCAAGCACTTCACGGCGGAAAAATTTTGCAAACCAGTAAAGGCTTATGGTTGCATACCGATCACGATATTTTGATGATTGGCACCATGCTGTCGCCTACGCATTTGGAGCAAATTGAGCAATTTCATTTTGATCAACAACGGCGGTTGCTATTTGTGCGTAGAATCCAAGAAGCCACACAAAGAGAAGGCCAATGGCGCGCATCTTCTTGGGAGCAAACGAATTTACTCCAAGAGGGGACGACCGTAGAGCAAGCCCAAGATGTACCGTGGGAGATTGCATTGGATCCTCGCTTATTGCATGTTTCTCAGCACGAACCGAACGATATGACTTTTCTGGAATTACATCAGTTTATAATGAACCAAAAATCGTCGCGGCAAAATATACACGATTTTGAATTGAACTATTGGCAACGGATGATATTACCTTTCACAACATTGGTGATGATGCTTTTAGCGATTCCATTTGTGTTTGGCCCACTGCGTTCTTCGAGCATGGGTATTAAATTGATGTACGGTGCGGTGATTGGCTTCGGTTTTTATATTCTCAATCGTTTCTGTGGCTCTTTGAGTCAAATTTACCAGTTCTCCACTTTGTTAGCTGCGGTAGGCCCGACAGTGGTTTGCGCGGGATTGGGGGTTGGTTTGTTGTATAGGAAGGGTTAACTTTAGCCCTGCGTCCCCGAGGACAAGCTGTGGGACGTCGAATTCTGAGTTGTCACAGACCCTATTAATAGCGTAATAACCGTTTCATTAATAAACTTGTAAAATCAGTTCTTGAATCGCAGATGATATGAATATAAATCATATCGTCGTGAATCTCATAAATGATGCGGTTCATTCCTGAAATGATTTGACGATATTGGGTAAAATGCACCTCACGAAGTTCTGGAGGAATACCGCCCGATTCTGGAAAGTTGCGCAATGATTGGATCGACGTTTTGATTTTAGCATAAGTTTCTTTCCAAGTGTTTTCAGAAAAATGTTCCATGAGATAATGCTTCAGCTTGAATAAATCCTGTTGTGCTTGTTCTAGAATCACTATGCGAGAAGCCATCAGATTTAATCCTGCTCAAGATCAGAAAACACATCATCCATATCCCGAAATCTGCCTTGCGCAATTTGCTGTTGCCCAAGCGCAAGTAGTTTCAATAAAGCCAAAGTTTCTTGATATTCCTCGTAGGACTGTACATCCATCACTACTAATTTTGCTTGACCATTTTGCGTGATTAGCATAGGTTCATGGCTTTCGCAAAGTTGATCTACAATTTCTGCAGTGTGGCTTTTGAGATAAGAAATGGGTTTGATTTGTTTGGAAAAGCGCATGAGGTAAGGGCCTAGATGAGGTTAAGACTAAATTTAGACTAAATTTAGTCTTTCGGCAAGGTTAAATACACCTTTTACGGATGAATTTTAGGGATTTTAGGCGATTTGATTTTTGGGGAGATCCTTCGCTATGCTTTGGATGATTTACCTGGGGGTTACCATGATTGTAAGCTAAACTATTTCTCTATAAACTTTTCGAACGTGAGTTGGGTCAAGAAGTTACAAATATACCTTTCACGGATGAGTTTTAGGATTTTAGGCGACTTGATTTTTTTGTTTAGACTACGTTTAAAAGCGAGGAATAGTCTACTCTATTGCGAGTTTTTAAACGTAGTCTAAACGGAAAAAGCAATAGCATTCAATCCTAAAACTCATCCGTGAAAGGTATATTGTTTGTTAGGAGTAAATTATGATGACACGGATGCTTGTCACTTATGCGATCTTACTTGGAGCTGGTTTTGCGCAGAATGCGTTTTCGATAAGTGGATCCCTATTTAATGTGTCTGTAAGTGGCGCAGCATTAAGCATCAATACCACGCTACCGAATCACTTCTATTCTTCAGCAGGGATTACAATTAATACGCCGGGTTTTACCTACGCAAGCACCAATTCAGGGTGCAGTTTATCCGACAATGGGTACTGTCTGTTCTCAGTGAGTGATAAATCGGCTGCAACCATTATGACTTCCGGGCCATCTGGAGATATGGTTTTTACGCTCTGCTTGAATGGGGTAGCCGGATTGTCATGCCAGAATTATTATAGCGCAATGAATATAAGTGCACTGATAGCTGTAGGAAATTACACAAATACAACCACCAATATTGTCCCCTTAAGTTATACCTCTACCAACGGAGGCAACAGCTGGAGCGTGAGCAGTGCACTCTCGTTGCCAGGGGATGTGGCTACTAGCGTTGCAAATTCAAGGTTACGTGGGGTCACTTGTGACACCACCCGCCTGCAATGCACTGCGGTAGGATCTTACAAAAACACAAGCAGCAATATTGTCCCGTTAAGCTACACTTCAACCAACGGAGGTAACAGCTGGAGCTTGAGCAGTACTGTTCCGTTGCCAGGGGATGTGGCCACCACCACTGCCACTGCAGTGTTAAATGGGGTTGCATGTGATAGCACGGGCCTGCAATGCACTGCGGTAGGATCTTACAAAAACACAAGCAACAATATTGTCCCGTTAAGCCACACTTCAATCAACGGAGGTAACAGCTGGAGCTTGAGCACTACACTCCCGTTGCCAGTGGATGTGATCACCGCGGCCACTGCCAATTCAGTGTTAAATGGGGTTGCATGTGATAGCACGCGTCTGCAATGCACTGCGGTAGGATCTTACAAAAACACAAGCAGCAAGACTGTCCCATTCAGTTACACCTCATTTAACGGAGGCAACAGCTGGAGCTTGAGTACTACACTCCCGTTGCCAGCGGATGTGTTGACCACGGCCACTGCCAATTCAGTGTTAAATGGGGTTGCATGTGATAGCACGCGTCTGCAATGCACTGCGGTAGGATCTTACAGAAACACAAGCAACAGGACTGTCCCATTCAGTTACACCTCAACTAACGGAGGCAACAGCTGGAGCTTGAGCAGTGCTCTTCCGTTGCCAGGAGATGTGATCACCACGGTCACTGCCAACTCAGTGTTAAGTGGGGTTACATGTGATAGCACGCGTCTGCAATGCACTGCGGTAGGATCTTACAGAAACACAAGCAGCAGGACTGTCCCATTCAGTTACACCTCAACTAACGGAGGCAACAGCTGGAGCTTGAGCAGTGCTCTTCCGTTGCCAGGAGATGTGATCACCTCGGCCACTGCCAACTCAGTGTTAAGTGGGGTTACATGTGATAGCACGCGCCTGCAATGCACTGCGGTAGGATCTTACAGAAACACTAGCAACAATATTGTCCCGTTAAGCTACACTTCAACTAACGCAGGTAACAGCTGGAGTTTGAGCAGTACACTCCCGTTACCGCAGGATGTTGCGACAAGTAGTGCTAATTCAACGTTACGTGGGGTTGGCTAAGCGTAGTAGGTGGAATACAGTCAAAGTACACTGCTGCGACGAAGGGATGCCCTGTGTTGGTTAACAGCGAGCAGTCTTGTTCAATTCTTCTGCGTAAGTTCAGCGATTTTGGCAGCTATTCGCGCTCTGAGTAAACGATCCTTTTGGGCGTAGGTTTGGGCGAGTTTTAATTTACGGACAGCGTCACGTTGCTCTCCTTGCAGAATATGACATTCGGCGAGCGTAAAATAAGCGTAGCCTAATGTATGATTGGCAGCCTGAGCGCGGGCTAATTGGTTACACATCTGGATATCTCGTTTGAATGTTCGGGTTCCAGTCAATAAAACGGCCGCTGCTTTGGATGCCTGTTTGGCTTCCAATAAGGCATTGCCGTATTCCAAAGTGATCGCGTAACTATCGGGAAAATTAGCATACAGATCTTGTAAAATAGTGACGGCTGCTTGGGGATCGGCGGACCCCTCATAACTTTGCGCCATGGCAATCGCATAATAGAAATTATTGGGCGATTCAGTCCACATGGGCTTGAGTAGCGTGAGTGCTTTGGTATATTGATTGAGCTGCATGTATTGCAAAGCATAACCATAGCGACAAGCGATATCTGCGGTTTTTTGCGCACATTGATAGCGATAGTATTCCAGTAATTGTTTGGGATTAGTGTTTACGGTGGTCCGGATGAGTTCTTTGAATAAATGAAAGTTGGTCTGGTCGCGGATGATTTTTTTGTCGACAGGCGGGCAACGGTTTTCCGCTTCTGCAATCCGTTCTTCATCCAAAGGGTGGGTGCGTAAAATAGCCGGTATGTTTTCAGTATAATGGTAGCGGGTGGCTTGTTGCATTTTTTTGAAAAAATCAGGCATGCCGTGAGGGTTGAAGTTTGCTTTGGTGAGCATACTAATCCCAATACGATCAGCCTCATGCTCATTGGCCCGTACAAAATTGATATTGTCTTGGGCAAATCCGGATAATGCACCATATAATGCGCCCGTCGACAATGCCGGATTGATAATTCCCAAGGCAAGACCGGCCAACAAACTTGCCAGCATGGGGACCCGCATTTGTTTTTGATGCTCCATCATGCGATATAAATGATGTTGGCGTACGTGAGCCATTTCATGCGCCATGACGCCAGCCAATTCTGATTCGGTTCCGCTCTCTAAAATAAGCTGAGTATTCACCCCAATATGACCGCCTGGTCCTGCAAACGCGTTGATTTCATTCGATTTAACGATAAAAAAATCGGGTGGATTCAGTTGGGAAAATTCGGCCAAGCGCTTGCCCACATGGTTGATATAATCATGGGCGATGGGATCTCTTAATACGGCATCTGAGTGATTGATTTCTTGAACAAATTCTTGCTCAAGTTGATCGAGTTCTTCATTAGTGTAGGCAGAAAAAGGCTGCGCTATATTGGAAAGTAGGAGTAGAAAACTCATGGATAAAACGGAGAGAGATTGTTTCATACGGCAAACGATGGAGATCCTTCGTCGCAAGCTCCTCAGTATGACGTACAAGGTCGCAATGACGGTCGAAGCCGAAATAAGTCTAATGAATTGTAGTGAATCACCACATTTGTTATAATTCATGGTCTTTTCATGGGTGTCTTTTTATGCACAAAGAGTATTTGCTTTCCGCTTTGGAGCAGGCCAAACTTGGCAGAGGCGTGTGTGCGCCGAATCCAAGTGTGGGTGCCATTGCTGTCCAAGATGGTCAAATTATTGCAAAAGCTTGGCATCCAGGTGCAGGGTTGCCGCATGCTGAGCAAATCCTCGTTACGCGTATTCCTCCTTCTTGCCAAGATGTGACATTATATGTCACCTTGGAACCTTGTAATCATTGGGGGCGTACCCCACCATGTGTTGACGCTATTATTGCACATAAAATCAAACGTGTTGTGTACGCTTACGCTGATCCGAATCCTATTGTTTCAGTCAACCACTCGCCCAAAATCTTAGCGGAGCATGGCATTGAAGTGATCCATTGCCCGTTGCCAGAAATCGATCGCTTTTACCAAAGTTATCATTATTGGCTACTGACCCACAAGCCCTGGGTCACAGTTAAAATTGCCCAATCGTTAGATGGGCATATTGCAGGGTTGCAAGGGGCAAGAGTGGGCATTTCAAACCCGTTGTGCTCTGAGTTTACCCACCAGAAACGTAAAGAGTGCGACATTATTTTAACCACTTCGCGCACCATTTTGCAAGATAATCCCCAATTAAACGTTCGATTGCCTAATCAATTGGTGCAGTCCAAGCCGATTGCCGTGTTAGATTCTCAGTTGCATTTACACGAAGAAGTACAGGCATTGCGCTTGGCAAAACAAGGGTTAATTTATTATGCAGAGACGCGTCAATTGGCATATCAACAAGCAAATTGCACTTATTACCCCATGTCAGTCCAGGGCGGTCATTTGGATTTGGCTGGCGTGCTTGCGCATTTGGGGAGTTTGGGGTACCACGATGTGTGGGTAGAGGCGGGGAGTCAACTATTTGCTGCTTTGCATCGTGCTGGTTTGGTGAATCGTACTTACATTTATATTGCTCCGACTATTTTGGGGAAATCAGGCTTATCTTTGTATGCAAATATGGAATCATTTGCAGAGGCACAAGCTATAAATTGGCAAATTATGGATGATAATGTCATCTTAAAAATTGATTGGTAGCACGATTATGTTTACAACTTTCGTGGAAGATTGTGGTATCCTCCCCCTTTTTAGAGGAAAATTTGTGAAGGATGGGGTATGACGAATCCATTTGATACCATTGAAGCAGCAATCGAAGCCATTCGTGCGGGTCAAATGATCATTTTGGTCGACGATGAGCACAGAGAGAATGAGGGTGATTTGGTGATTGCGGCCCAATTTGCCACAGCTGAAACCATTAATTTTATGGCTAAAAATGGGCGTGGTTTAATTTGTTTGCCCATGAAGGCAGACATGATTGATCGTTTGGGATTGCCGATGATGACGTCTGCCAATCGATCTCCCTATGGCACGGCATTTACGGTATCTATCGAAGCAGCCCAAGGTGTGACAACCGGAATTTCGGCAAAAGATCGCGCGTTAACCATTCAAGTAGCGATTGATCCAGAGACTGGGCCATTGGATATTATTTCCCCAGGTCATGTTTTTCCTTTACGAGCCAATCCTAAAGGGGTGTTGGCGAGAGCCGGACAGACTGAAGGGAGTGTCGATTTGATGCGTTTGGCGGGTTTAACGCCAGCAGCCGTGATTTGCGAAGTCATCAATGATGACGGAACAATGAGTCGTAGACAAGATTTGATTGCTTTTGCCAAACTGCACAATATCCTGATGGTATCGATTCACGATTTGATTGAATACCGGATTTTGCATGAGAACTTGGTTTCTGTGGTGGCAACATCGCGCTTACCGATTGAGCATCATGGTGATTTTACAATGATGTTATTTGAGAATGAAATCGATGACTGTGATCACTTTGCATTGTGGAAGCCACCCGTAGAAGAGGGGCATCCCCCTTTGGTGCGGATTCATTCGGAATGTATTACCGGTGATGTGTTTGGATCCTGCAAATGTGATTGTGGAAAGCAATTAGAGCAATCTCTGGCTCTTTTGGCGGTTGAAGGGGGCGTGCTCATTTATATGCGTCAAGAGGGGCGTGGTGTCGGTTTAGCCAATAAAATAAAGGCCTATTCTTTACAAGATGAAGGGTACGATACCGTAGAAGCCAATGAGCATTTGGGATTGCCAGTAGATAACAGAAATTATGCGATGGCGTTTCAAATTTTGAAACATTTGGGTCTCCATCAAATCCGGTTGTTAACTAATAATCCTTTTAAAATCTCAGCAATGGAGCATTATGGGGTTAAGGTGTGTGAGCGTATTCCTATTTTGGTGACACCGACGGTTGAAAATCAAGCTTATTTAAAAACCAAGCAAATGAAAATGGGGCATTATTTGAGTATTCCGGACGGGAGCGAAGTGTGAGGGTGATGCTATGACAAAATATATATTTACTACTGGCGGAGTAGTCTCTTCTTTAGGCAAGGGTATTGCAGCTGCGTCGCTTGCGGCGATTTTAGAGGCGCGCAATTTACGTGTCACGCTCATTAAACTCGATCCGTACATTAATGTTGATCCTGGGACAATGAGTCCAGTGCAACATGGTGAAGTTTATGTGACGCAAGACGGGGCGGAAACAGATTTGGATTTAGGTCATTATGAGCGTTTTGTACGTTCTACGATGACGCAAAAAAATAATTTTACCACGGGTAAAATTTATGAAAATGTGATCAAAAAAGAACGAAGAGGCGATTATTTAGGGAAGACAGTACAAGTTATTCCGCATATTACGGATGAAATCAAAGCTTGTATCAAGCTCGGTGCGGAAGGTTATGACATCGCAATGGTTGAGGTTGGTGGTACGGTCGGTGATATTGAGTCATTACCCTTTTTAGAAGCCATTCGACAAATGCGCATAGAATTGGGTGCGGCGCATACTGCTTTTATTCATTTGACCTTGGTGCCTTACATCGCAACTTCCGGTGAGACCAAAACCAAGCCTACCCAGCATTCTGTAAAAGAATTGCGTTCTATCGGGATTCAACCTGATATTTTGATTTGTCGTTCAGAAAAAGGCGTATCGTTGCAGGATCGTAGCAAAATAGCGTTATTCACCAATGTGGAATTTGAAGGCGTGATTTCTCTGCAAGATGCCAAATCTATTTACCAAATTCCTATGATTTTGCATGAGCAATCTTTGGACGATATTGTGTTGCGCAAATTAGGTATTACGGCACCACCTGCTGATTTATCGGAATGGGAGCGTGTGGTAGCGGCGCAAAGCATCAAAACGATGGCGGTGAAGATTGGTTTAGTGGGTAAATATACGGAATTGAGTGATGCGTATAAGTCGATCAATGAAGCTTTGACGCATGCTGGGATTCATTCTCAGACCCAAGTAGACCTGATCTATATTGACGCGGATAGTATTGATCAACAGGGCACAGATAGATTGGCGACGCTCGATGCCCTGTTGGTACCAGGTGGTTTTGGTGAGCGCGGCGTGGAAGGAAAAATTAAGTCGATTCGTTATGCGCGCGAACACAAACTGCCATTTTTAGGTATTTGTTTAGGCATGCAAACTGCGGTGATCGAGTTTGCTCGCGCTGTGGTTGGTTTGCAAAAAGCCAATTCTACCGAATTTGATCCGAATACACCGTATCCAGTGGTTGGGATGGTCACCGAATGGCAAACGGCCGATGGTCAAAAAGAGTTGAGAGATGTCCATGCGGACAAAGGCGGCACGATGCGTTTGGGTGCCCAGCAATGTCATTTGGTACCGGGTTCATTGGCGGAGCAAGTTTATGGGCAGGAAACCATTCTAGAAAGACATCGCCATCGCTATGAGATCAATCAGACCTATATGGCGCAATTAACCCAGCATGGGATGCTCGTTTCTGGTACTTCTGTGGATGGCGCTTTGGTTGAAATGATCGAATTACCAGATCATCCTTGGTTCTTAGCCTGCCAATTTCATCCTGAGTTCTCTTCTTCCCCACGTGATGGGCATCCTTTGTTTTTATCGTTTGTGATGGCTGCGCGAGTACATCATCATGCGGCTACTTTAAAGGCCTGAGAAGCTACGGAGGATTGACCTATGAATATTTGTGGCTTTGAAGTTGGATTAGACAAACCTTTGTTCTTGATTGCCGGTCCCTGTGTGATTGAGTCGGAAGATTTGGCGCTTGAAACAGCGGGCTATTTACGTGATTTGTGTAAGCGACTCTCTATTTCTTTTATTTATAAATCTTCTTTTGATAAAGCCAATCGCTCTTCTGCAAGCAGTTATCGTGGACCTGGGTTTGAACGCGGATTGACGATTTTAGAAAAAGTGAAACAGCAGATTGGGGTTCCGGTCTTAACAGACGTGCACGAAGATACGCCATTATTAGAAGTGGCGGCGGTGGTGGATGTGCTGCAAACGCCCGCTTTTTTATGCCGACAAACCAATTTTATTCAACAGGTTTGTGCAATGGGTAAACCCGTGAATATCAAAAAAGGGCAGTTTTTAGCGCCTTGGGATATGCAGCATGTGGTTGCCAAGGCTCAGGCGACTGGTAATGAACACATCATGGTATGTGAGCGTGGAGTGAGTTTCGGTTATAACAATTTGGTATCGGATATGCGTTCGTTACAAATCATGCGCGCGACAGGTTGTCCCGTTGTGTATGATGCAACGCATTCGGTTCAATTACCAGGCGGACAGGGTGCTTCTTCAGGTGGACAGCGAGAGATGATTCCTATTTTGGCGCGTGCTGCTGTGGCTGCAGGAATTTCTGGTTTATTCATGGAAACGCATCCTAATCCAGAAAAAGCGTTGAGTGACGGTCCCAATTCTTGGGCTATGGGGAATATGGAAGCTTTGTTGACGCAGTTGATAGAATTAGACGAAGTGTACAAACGTCACGGTGAGCCTTAGGCTACTGTTATTCTTCATCGTTGTCATTTCCGCGCAGGCGGGAATCTACTCATGATGAGGCCTTGAAGTAAATGAGAGAAGGGATCCGCGCCTGTGCGGGGATGACAAGATAATCAAGGATGGCATTCTGTCTCGGACGTCAGTATTTTAGAGAATATTAGCCCATGAATTGCCAACCTTTAACTTTATCTCAAGTCGAATTTCAGTACCCAAGCAATGAATTGTCTATTGGGTCTCAACCATTGTTGCATCAAATTTCACTGACGCTCCCGCCAACTGGCATGCTCCATATTCGGGGCTCGAATGGATCTGGAAAAACCAGCTTATTAAAATTATTAGCTGGCATGTTTCGACCTGATGCAGGAGACATTAAATATGGTGACGTCGATATTTGGTCCAATATTACTGCGTATCAGCAGAATTTAAGCTATCTGGGGCATAAAAACGGGTTCAATCCTGGATTGACTGTTTGGGAGCATTGCCATTTAGACTGGCACATACCACCGGATGCATCCGCTCTCACGCAAATGTTGCAAAACTTAGACTTATGGTCCGTGAAAGATCGCGCTTGTTATCTGCTCTCAGCAGGTCAAAAACGCAGAGTTGCGTTATTACGTCTTTTATCCTGTACAACGCAATTGTGGTTATTGGATGAGCCTTTAGTGGCTTTAGATGCAGCCGGGGTGACCTTTCTGATGGCTTGTTTGCAACAGCATATTAGTCAAGGTGGACAGGTGATTTATACATCACATCAGCCATTACCTTGGCATGCGACCGTACATCAGGAGTATGCATTATGAGAACGCTGACTCAACTGTTGTGGCAACAAATGCGCCGGGAATGGACACTGCAAATTCGTCAAAAGAAATCTTGGGTTAATTCCTTATTGTTTTTTGCGATGATTTTATTATTCTTTCCAATGACCATACCTGCCGATCCGCAATTGGATCGGATCATTGTGCCGGGGCTGGTTTGGGTTGCACTATTACTGGCTAATTTATTAGCGGCTGAGCGTTTATTTCAAGTGGATTATGATGAGGGGGCCATCGAGTTATGGTTAGTCTCTGGGCAACCGTTGCCGGTTATGATCTGCGCAAAAGTGTTTGTGCATTGGGGGCTCACGTTGGTCCCTTTATTGGGATTAATCCCAATAGTTGCATTGTTATTTCATATGCCCGTATATGCGGCATTGGCCTTAGCTGAAAGCTTACTCTGTGGCACCTTGCCGATTATTTTATTATCGGCATTGGCAGCGGCTTATAGCACTGTCTTGCCGCAAAAAGGTGTTTTAATGGGTTTAGTGGTGTTGCCGTTGCTTCTGCCGATTTTGATTTTAGGCGCAGCTACTACGACTGCAGCCATGGCTACTTTGCCTGTGAGTGCATATTTGGCCTATTTGGCTGCTTTGTCCTGTCTCAGTTTGGCGACGATTCCTGTTGCGATAGCGGCTGTTATGAGGCCTTAGAGTTAATAAGGACTCTTTCCCAACCCATTCGTGTGGAGGAGGCGTTCCTATCATTGGCTCGGATGGTCTGTTCAGATATTAATCATAAGATGCGGTCACATGATACAGCTGCCTAGACCTTTGTTCTATGTACAAAGACATGGTAAAATCTCTCACCCCTCAATTGCTCTGATTATTTTCTATGTGGAAAGTATTGGCACAAATAGCTGCTCCCAAACGTTTTTATGAGCTAACTGCGCGTTGGCATGGTTGGTTAGCGCTTTTTATGATTGTGTTTTTAGCAATTGGTGTGGTTTGGGGCTTATTCTTCGCGCCACAGGATTATCAACAGGGTGACGCGTTTCGCTTGATTTATGTTCATGTGCCTTGTGCGGTTTGGTCAATGGGTATCTATTTTGGGATGGGTGTGTTGGCTATTTTATTGTTAGTCTGGCGCATCAAAGTGGCAGGTTTGCTCTTAGTGTTGAGTGCACAAATGGGTGCATGGTTGGCATTTTTAGCCTTGGTTACTGGTAGCTTATGGGGAAAACCCATGTGGGGTACTTGGTGGGTTTGGGATGCGCGTCTGACCTCAGAATTGATTTTACTGTTTTTATATATTGGAATTTTGGCCATTTCTTATGCCTATCATAATACCGAACGTGCGGATCGCATGGCGGCAATTTTGACTTTGGTGGGTTTGGTGGATCTGCCGATTATTCATTATTCAGTATATTGGTGGTCAACGTTGCATCAAGGCTCAACGTTATTCGTGTTTTCTAAACCTAAGATTCATACCAGCATGCTATATCCCTTGTTGTTGATTTTAATCGGGGTGGGGTTGTATAGCTTGTGGTTGATTTTGTATAAAGCCCGCTCCGAATTGTTGTGGCGCGAACATAAGCAAGCTTGGGTCAAAGCGTTATTGAAGAAATAAAGGAAAAAATTATGAGTCAGTGGTGGGTAATGCATGGGTATGGGGGGTATATTTGGTCGGCCTATTCTTTGGTATTGGGCGTGTTATTTTATAATGCTTATTGTGCGTGGGCTCGCTCCAAACAAGTTTTTCAGCGTCTTAATCAATGGTTCAATGGCCAATAGGCATGCATCCACTTCGACGACGTAAACTTGCTGTGATTATAGGGATACTCTTACTAATAGCGCTGGCTGCTGGTTTGGTACTGTATGCTTTGCGCCAAAATATCAGTTTATTTTTTACGCCATCCCAAATTGTGGCCGGTTCCGTACCGACATTGAATTCGATTCGAGTAGGGGGAGTGGTGGTAAAAGGCTCTATTCAACGCGATCCTAATAGTTTGGATGTTCAATTTAAACTCACTGATTACGCACAAACTGTGACAATCAAATACCAAGGTGTTTTGCCAGATTTGTTTCGTGAAGAACAAGGGGTGATTGCGCAAGGTACTCTACAAGATGATCTCTCTTTTCAAGCCACTCAGGTTTTGGCCAAACATGATGAAAATTATATGCCTCCGGAAGTGAAGGCTAGTCTGCAACCTAAACTTTTGGAAAAGATCTCCCTGCCTACTCGATTGTCACATAATTCTCTTGCCGACGTCCCGCGGCTTGACCGCGGGATCCAGGGCGCTCGCTCTGTTGTAGCTGAGAAACTGACATCATGATGGCTGAATTAGGTGTCTATGCATTGGTCTTGGCATTGCTGTTTTCTTTGCTAGTAGTGCTGGTTCCCATATGTGGGATTTACACAAAAAATGCGACTTGGATGAATGCCGCAACGACGTATGTCACAGGCCAATTAATTTTTATTGGATTGGCGTATGGGTGTTTGTGTGGGTGTTTTTTACAAAATGATTTTACTGTTGTGTATGTTTTAGCCAATTCAAGCCTCCATTTACCCTGGTTTTATAAATTGTGTGCTGTCTGGGGTGGGCACGAAGGATCGATGTTATTGTGGGTGCTGATCCTCGCGTTCTGGACTAGCGCAGTCGCATGGGCTTCGCCACATTTAGATAGAGATATTCGGGTTAGGGTCTTGGTCGTTCTTGGGGCATTGAGCGCTGGATTTATTGTATTCATCTTAATGACCTCTAATCCGTTTGTGCGCCAATTCGTGCTTACGCAGACGGAAGGTCGTGATTTGAATCCTTTATTGCAAGATATTGGGTTTTTATTTCATCCTCCTATGTTGTATATGGGCTATGTCGGATTTGCGGTCGCGTTTGCATTTGCGATAGCCGTATTATGGTTGGGTCGCTTGGAAACGAAATGGGCCAAGAGTTTAAGACCGTGGACGATGGCTGCGTGGTGCTGCTTGACCTTGGGTATTACTTTGGGAAGTTGGTGGGCGTACCGAGAGTTAGGCTGGGGAGGCTGGTGGTTTTGGGATCCCGTTGAAAATGCGTCGTTTATGCCTTGGTTGGTAGGAACTGCTTTGATTCACGCCTTGATTTTGGTGGAAAAACGCAATCAATTTGTAGCGTGGACGTTGCTATTAGCCATCACGGGTTTTTCTTTGAGTTTGGTGGGGACTTTTTTAGTCCGTTCTGGTGTGTTGACCTCCGTCCACGCGTTTGCAGTTGATCCTTTGCGTGGCTTGTATATTTTGATTTTTTTAGGCGTGGTGATTGGGGGTTCGTTGCTTCTCTTTGCCTGGCGAGCGCAAACAGTAGTGCAACACAGTTTGCCGGATTGGGTATCACGTGAATCTGCGATGTTACTCAACAATGTCTTCTTAGTGGTCATGATGTTAACGGTATTATTAGGGACGGTGTATCCCTTAGTGATTGATGGGCTAGGTCTGGGTAAATTGTCGGTAGGAGCGCCTTATTTCAACCAAGTATTTACTGCATTGAGTATTCCATTGTTGCTTTTGATGGCTTTGGGATTGCATGTGAATTGGCAGCGAGATAGCTTTTCAGGGGTCTTGCGCAAATTAGGCTGGGTGTTTGGCTTAGGTATAATTTGTCCTTTATTGTGCCTGGTCAGCGTGCATTACCCCCTGTATCCCATGACGTGTTTGGGTGCGGTTTTAGCGACTTGGGTCATTTTCTCTACGCTAGAAAGAGTACGGCAACGCCTGATTCTTAGCAAAACGGGTAAAAAAATAAACGGTGCATTTTTGGGGATGGTGATAGCCCATTTAGGATTTTCAGTCACAGCTTTGGGGATTATTATTTCAAATAGTTATGGCATAGAGGACGACTTAAAAATGACCCCAGGTGAACACACCTTGTTTGCTGGATATGACATTCAATTCTTGCAAGAAGCACCGATTAAGGGACCTAATTATCATGGCACGCGCAGTAGCTTTTTGATTACGCAGGACCAACATCAGACTACGATTTATCCTGAGAAGCGCATTTATGATGTGGGTAAAATGCCGATGACCGAATCGGCGATTGATGTGAATCCTGTGCGCGATATTTATATTGCGATGGGTGAACCTTTGGATGCAACAGCTTGGTCGATTCGTCTCTATTACAAGCCTTTTGTACGCTGGATTTGGGCAGGAGGACTGATGATGTTTCTGGGTGGCTGTTGTGGGCTCAGTGACCGTCGGTTCTATCGTAAGGATGTGGTATGAAAATCATCCGACTGCTACCAGTAGCAATATTTTGTGTATTGGCAACATTTTTTTGGTATGGCTTAGCGTTGGATCCACAAAAATTACCCACACCTAAAATCGGGCAAGCGTTACCAAATTTTGATTTACCCATGTTATTAGGGGGAAGTTCGCAGCGGTTTACACCTGATTTACTTAGGAATCATAGGAGTGTATTGGTGGTATGGGCCAGTTGGTGTGACGCGTGTCGAGAGGAACAAGCGTTTTTACTGATATTGGCCCAACAAAAAGGGATCCGATTATATGGATTAAATTATAAGGACGATCCTGCCAAAGCCCAGCAATGGCTGGTTGATTGGGGTAATCCATATCAAGCAATTGGCGTAGACAGAAAAGGTAAATTGGCATTGGATCTGGGCGTCTATGGTGCGCCTGAGACTTATTTGCTTGATAGGCAAGGCAAGATTCTGCATCGTTATGCGGGGTCGTTAACCGCTGAAGTGTGGCAGAGAGAGTTTTTGGCATTGTTAATGTAAGGTTGGGGTTTAAAATTTTATGTCACGTTTATTTCTGACTCTGTGCGCGTTATTACTATGTACTGGGGTGTGGGCGGGCGCGAGCGCTCGTTATCCCTTTGATCATCCAGCACAGCAAGCGCAATTTCAGGCTTTATTGCATGATTTACGTTGTCCAGTTTGTCAAAATCAAGATTTAGCTGATTCTCATGCTGAATTAGCCGCAGATTTGCGTGGAGAAGTGTATCGCATGGTATTAGCGCATCAGAGCGATCAGGATATCATTCAACATTTAACCGCACGGTATGGGGATTTTATTGTATTTAAGCCGCCTATAAAATTACTGACCAGTGTCTTGTGGTTGGGGCCTGCGTTATTGCTATTGATTGGATTGGGGATATTTGCCATGACTTGCATTCGGCGCGTGCAACATGATTAATTGGATAAGTATCAGTGTCCTCGTTTTGGTATCAGGATCGGCTCTTGTTATGGCATTGTGGCCTTTGCGTAAACAGAGGTATGTTTGGATGGTGACACCGTTATTATTGGGTGCCGCGGGCTTGGGCTATTGGTATTGGGGCGCATGGCAAGCGCAATCAGATTTTATACAACGCAATGACCGACAACGTGCAGCCGAGGCATTGTTGCCTACGATCAAAAGCCCAGAAATTTTGATTGAAAAACTGCAAAAGCATTTGGCTGCTGATCCCAGTTCGGCGCGCGGGTGGTATTTATTAGGACGTCTTTATGCGAGTCAGCATCTTTGGGAAAAATCGCATCACGCTTTAGGCAAGGCTTACAAATTAAAACCGCAGGATGAGTTGATTGCAGTGAACTTTGCCCAGAGTTTATTTGCCAGACAGAATCCTAAAGATGCTGCATTAGCCAGGAAAATTCTAACAGCGACTTTGGTAGCGCATCCTCAGCAAGCGGATGCGTTGTTAATGTTAGCTATTGAAGCGCAACATAGACATGCTAAGCAAGAAGCTTTGACATACTGGCGCAGGCTATTGATTCTGGTTCCGGATTCCTCTTCGGAGGCTAAGAGTATTCGTAAAACAATCCATGATTTGATGGGTAATGAGTAGGTCAAGGCTAATTTTAATGTAGGTTGGGCCTTGGCCCAACAGCAAAGCGTAGCGCTTCAATTAAAAAGTAATGCCGCAATGCGTGAATTGTTGGGCCAAGGCCCAACCTACATGTATAGCTATAAATCAATGAGTTGCATTTATTGATTTAATTAAAGACACTTTTCGGAAGTGCCATTGGCCCAACAACAAAGCTTCGTTGAGCCAAGGCCCTGAATGTGGAGAATTTCCAAAAAATGGTTACTTATGTTACTATCTGTTTTTTTTAAAGGAGTTGACGTGTTTTGTAAATTCTCAATTAAACGAGCGATACTAACGGTTGGTATTGCATTGGCGGCACAATCTGCGTTTTCGTCGACGGTCATGACGGTTTGCCCAAGTCCGGATATGTTGAAAAAATTTGATGGTGATTATACAGAAAGTCATCCTACTGCATTTGATCAACAAAATGGTCGTATGACAGTGAGTGTATTGCAGCGCAGAAGGTTTGGCGATGATGATATGACGTTTGGTGGGTATGGCAAACTATTTTTTATTCTGTCCGGTGTTACTGAGTATCCCGGTGATGAAAATGAAAAAACTACTGTGCAAGCGGCATTGGATCAACTGCAATTAGATTCTGAAGCCCCTTATATGTACAAAGTGTTCAAAGATGTTGTGGTGCCTGTTTGCTCATATTCCATACCTGGTGAAGCAGTCAAAGCAGTGGTATATCAAGCGCCTGAACTCAAGCATCTTAAGGCTACAGTCTAAAAACCTGTCATAATAATATCAGACTACTGCAAATTATATAATAGACTTCTTGTATAACCCGTGAATTTTGCTTTAGTGCAAGGCACAAACGTTTCTAGGAGCGAAGTTTACATAAGTAAATGAGCACCGCAGAAACGTTTGTAACGCCGCAATCAAACAAAAGGCGCGGGTTATGCAGGACTCCGCTTCATTGACTTGACCGGCTCCCAAAGGGGCTCTTGGGTCCATCGCCAAAGGGTCCATTGCGCTCCAAGAGTCCATCCTGTTTATCTGGTTTGCTATAGGATCTGCGGTGAGTTGATTGGTTATTGGACCGAGTTGACTGGCTGCCGCTACAGCTAGGTCTATTTGGATCTGACCCTATAGAGGTCCCTGTTCCTGGTAAATTGCCACCTGAAGAGCCACTGCCACCGGAAAAGCCGCCGCCACTGGAAGAGCGGTCGCCACCGGAAGAGCCGCCACCACTGGAAGAGCGGTCGCCACCGGAAGAGCCGCCGCCACTGGAAGAGCGGTCGCCACCGGAAGAGCCGCCGCCACTGGAAGAGCGGTCGCCACCGGAAA
The DNA here is from genome assembly GCA_018061965.1 of Legionellaceae bacterium. Taxonomy (GTDB): domain Bacteria; phylum Pseudomonadota; class Gammaproteobacteria; order Legionellales; family Legionellaceae. The sequence continues at coordinate 26,703 of JAGOTG010000014.1, read as the reverse complement.
AGCCGCCGCCACTGGAAGAGCGGTCGCCACCGGAAGAGCCGCCGCCACTGGAAGAGCGGTCGCCACCGGAAAAGCCGCCGCCACTGGAAGAGCGTCCGCCACTGGAGGAGCGGTCGCCACCGGAAAAGCCGCCGCCACTGGAGGAGCGGTCGCCACCGGAAAAGCCGCCGCCACTGGAAGAGCGGTCGCCACTGGAAGAGCGGTCGCCACTGGAAGAGCGGTCGCCACCGGAAAAGCCGCCGCCACTGGAAGAGCGGTCGCCACCGGAAAAGCCGCTGCCACTGGAAGAGCCGCCGCCACTGGAAGAGCGGTCGCCACCGGAAAAGCCGCTGCCACTGGAAGAGCCGCCGCCACTGGAGGAGCCGCCGCCACTGGAGGAGCCGCCGCCACTGGAGGAGCCGCCACCACCGGTTGAACTTCCTCCGCCAGACGGTTTACTGGGGGTTGAGGAACCACCTGATCCAGATCCACTATTACCTTTTGTAGTCGTGGGTGCTATACAATACGTGCCGACACAACCAGAGTCTGCATTGGTCAGTTGAAAACAGGCGCCTAAAATATTACAAATATAATTACCAACGAATGGGTCTAAACAGGTTGGGTAGGCACGATTATCGCCGTCTGAAAGTCCTTCCAGTAGCGTTCCCGTGCAGGTCGGAGCAGCTGGAGAGAGGGTACAATTCCTGCCAGACGAGCATTGAGTAAAGTAAGACCCCGCAACGATGTAGTTAGTTCCACATTTATCGGAACCATTAAATGTGAGCGTCCCTGTGCAGGTTTCAGAGTGAACATTATGCGTTTGTAGAAGCACAGCAGCTGCTGTGAGAGATAAGTATAATACTTTATTAAGCGAATTCCGTTTTGCTACAATCATAGAGCTGCTCCTTAGCGCTTAGATATGAGAATGTATTAGTATACAGCTGTGTGTGTCATTACTAACAGACCTTAATATATCAGGTAATAAATCAAAAACCCCAAACCTGCCAAAGCAGCCAATGGATGTAAAATGAGTAGTAATTTGGGAGTCGGTTTTTTGCGTAAATCAAAACTGAGTAAAGTTAATCCACCCATCGCGGCTAGAATAAGGATGCCTATACTCCACCATGGTTTGGAGCCTACGTGCTGAATCGCATACGTTACCAAGCAAGTGAGTCCAAGAACCGCAACTAATCCATGAATAATGACAGCGGGTTTGAAACTGGGTCGATCACAGAGTAATTGAATAAAAACAATAAATCCGAAGAAAACAGCTAAAACAAAAAATCCTAAGGCTAAGTACATGGTGTTGTGCATATTAACGGCTCCCACTCAATCCATTGCAGATTACTAAGATAATATAATCCGCAGCGAATGGGAAGACTTGTGGTGGTTTGAAATAGTTCTGCGTAATGATCTAATTGTGTACGATGCTTGGTTTGAGCCAACGGTTCTGACTGTCCGGTTTTGAAATCAATGATCCAACGCAGATTCTGCTCAGAAAATGTCCGATCAATGATGTAGGTTGCTGAGTTCTGAGCGGATAAGACTGAGTATTCATTTTGCTCATCACTGCGAAATTTCGCTATCCATTGACCGCGATCATCTTGGAAAAAAGCTTGAACTTGGTTTTGAATTTGGGCTAGTGCTGCTGAGAGTTCTTGATCCGCAAACCCCATGCCTCTCAACTGTTGTTGGGCTAAGCCCCAAGGAATATCGGTATGGGTGCTGGGATGATAGGTACAGATCCATTGCAGCAAGGTGTGGGTAACAATTCCAATTAACCGCGGTAGCGCGGGCGTCAGCATAGATATTTCATTATCTTTGCGGCCGGATGACGGTGTGAGATTCGGTGGGTTTTGATAATAGGCCAATGGCAAGCGCTGTAAACTAGGCAGGGCAGAGGGTGCGCATGGATTTTCAGAAAGTGAGGGATTCGCATCGCTAAAAGGCTGTTTTGTGAGCATATGGCGAAAACTCTTTTTCCGAATCGTGGTATGATTATCGAGCAGATACAAACGATGTTTGGTGCGCGTGACGGCAACATAGAGCAAGCGTTGCGACTCATAATAGGATTTTTGTGCATCCAAATGTTCCAAATAATTGTACACGCGACATTCTTCATCAGCGACCGCTTTGATGGGAGAAATTAAAAATAAATCCTCATATTGCTCGCGAGGTAATTTCAACCAACGCATCAATCCGCGGTCTGATTGTCGAGGCTGATTGCCTAAGCCAGGTAAGAGGACACAATCAAATTCCAAACCCTTGGATTTGTGAATAGTCATGATATGAAGACGGGCTTGCGTCGATTTTTGTGAATATAAGCGATTGAGCTGTTCTTGAAATAATGGATAATCCACGATTTGTTCGTCGACGGTGAACTGACTAAGCAAGGCCCAATATTGTTCCAAATCTTCTTGTTCGGCAGGGCTTAAAATAGCTTCTATGTGCAATTGATTTAAAATATTGGCTAGCATGTCATGCAATGAGATCTGTTGACGATGTAAATAAGCTGCTTGAAAAATTTGGTAAATATATTGCGCACGTATTCGACCCTCTGCGCTGAGATCGGGGATAGTTTGGCTATGTGCCAAAGACTGATAGATGGATTTGGCATAGGAAGCAATCGCGAGCAGATCGGATAAGGATAAGCCGACCCAAGGACTGCGTAAAAATGCCAACCACGCCAAACGGTTGGCGGGCATGAGAAAAGCTTGGGTCAATGACCATATATCCCGCAAATGGGGTAATTGCGCTAATAAATCAATGTCCACGCCCTGAAAAGGGATCTGTTTTTGCCGTAATAAAGTGACAATAGTCCGTAATTGTGCCCGCGAACGAACCAAAATGGCAATGCTGCTAGCTGGATAAGCCTGTAATTCCTCTTGCAAAATGGTGATAACAGCCTCTGCTTCCCCACTAGGATCGGAAAACAGCTGTGCTTGCACGAAGCTCGTGATAGGTTGTGTCACCACGGGTGTTGCGGGATGAAATGAAACTGCGCCTGTTTCAATATCATCGTGCGCGGGAAAAATGGTGGTAAATTGATGATTGACCCAGTCGACAATGGTGGCGGAAGAGCGGAAATTGGCAGAAAGTTGTAAAGGTTGCAGAGGCACGGGTCCAATGCCCTGGGTTTTTGCCCGTAAAAACAAACCCACTTCTGCAGCGCGAAATCGATAGATGGATTGCATCGGATCACCCACAATGAACAGCGTGCGCCCATCTTGTGGTTCCCAACCTTGAACGAGTTGAGTAATCAGCTCAAACTGTTGCAAAGAGGTATCTTGAAACTCATCAATGAGGAGATGTTGGATCTGATGGTCTAGGTATAAAGCCAAATCACTGGGTGTATCGCTGTGACCCAAAGCGAGTTTGGCTTGATGCGCAATCCCGGTAAAATCAATCGCTCCCTGCTCTTGAAATGCTAGGGTTAGATGCGCCACTAATAAAGGCAGTATTTGGAAAAGAGCTTGTAATACGGCCCATTGTTGCTCGGCAAATTCTGGTTTGGGGAGATGGCCTATCTGGATGAGTGCTGCAGCAAATTCGGGTATATGATCGAGTGTTTCAAACAAATGTTTGGATGCCGTTTTAAGTTGACTGTACATCGGATCTGCGCAGCGATCGCGCTTTAATCCAATATGATGATCGAAACTTTTGCGTAAAGTTTGCGCTGAGGTCAACAAAATACGGGTTAACACAGAGGCTTGCTCGGCGGTAATCTGGCTAAAGCTGTGCCAGTCTTCGAGTACGCGTAATGCGGGATTGTCCAAACCACCATGAACCACCAAATCTTTGATTAATGCAAACAATTCATGTTGCAGTTCAGGAGGCAATATTTGGCAAAAACGTGCTAATTCATGTTGCTCAATCCAGGCTAAAGCTTGTTCAAAATCTTGCTTCGTTTGATTGCGCGCGTGAAATAAGGGTGAAAGCCATTGGTCACGTTGGGCCAAAACTTTGGCAAATAAGGCGATTAATAAATCTTGACGATTATCTAAATGTTGTAACAAAGTTTTCAGATCGGCTTGGTGATCCGAACTTTGACAGGCCATTTGCACATAATTCCGTGCCGCTTGATAGTATATAACCTGCGGTTGTGTAGCGATCTGAGCATAATGATTGCTATGTAAGGGGATAGCATGTGCCAACATTTGACAGAGCGCGTCAATGGTCATGATCCGGAGGCGATTGCCGTTTTGGAGCAAATGCCAACCTAGGGCTTGATCCTGCTCCAAGGCTTGTTGGGCATATTGAAAGGTCACTGTTTGGTGGGCCGATGTCGGTGCAGTGCCTGCTGCAACCTGGCGTAATGCAGACAAAATCCGTTCTCGCATTTCATTGGCGGCTTTGCGGGTAAACGTCAGCGCAATAATTTGTTCAGGTGCTTGGACTTGTTGCAAAAGACGTAAAAACCGTTGCGTTAAGATTTCTGTCTTACCCGATCCTGCTGGGGCTTCAACAATATAAGAGTGACTGGGATCGGTGGCTACATTCCGCTGCTGGTGATCATGAAGCATGATCATCAGCAGGCCAAATGAGTTCTTGCGCTGCGGTTCTCAAATTATAAGAAGAGCTCATACAATGTCCGTAGGCACCTGCATTAGCAATGAGGATCACATCTGATTCAAACGTGTCGGGTAAAATCCGATCGTAGCCTAAGGTATCCCCTGATTCGCAAATAGGGCCTACGATATGCGCAAAACCTGTATTGGGTTCGTTGAGGCGGGTTAAATTAACAATAGGGTGATACGCGCCATATAGCATGGGTCGGATCAGTGAGTTCATCCCTGTTTCAATCCCGACAAAGCGCACTTTGCCTTTTTCTTTGCATTGCGTTACCTTGGCCATTAACACGCCACTTTCAGCCACAAAATAACGTCCTGGTTCTAACCACAATTCTATTTTGGGATGAGTTGTTTTGACGTGCTGTAATCTTTGGTCTAATTCAGCCAGATTAAGAGGTTGTTGACCGGGTTTTTCAGTAATGCCGAGGCCCCCGCCCAAATTAATAAAGCGTACATTCGGGAAACGTTTAATTTGATCAATCAACATGGTGGCGGTGTCTTGCCATAATTCGACAGATAAAATACCACTACCCGAATGGGTATGCAGGCCCACTACATTTAGTTGATGTTGTTTGATCAGTTCTGCTGCGCGCTCAATATTATTGGGCGCGATACCGAATTTAGATTCATTGCCACCCGTACACACAAATTTATGATGGCCAGCCCCTGTGCCAGAATCTATCCGCAAAAATAGGGGATGCCCCGCAAAAATTTCAGGCCAATGTTCCAAAGGATACAAACTATCAATGGTGACATAGCAGCCAGTAGTCAACGCGTCTTGATATTCGGCTTTGGATGCAAAATTAGGCGTAAAGAGAATCTTATGACGGTCGATATCAGGACAAGTTTGCAGTACCAAAGCCAATTCCTGGGGTGACACGCATTCAAAACCTATTCCTTTGGCTGCCAAAGTTTCTAACACCACAGGGTGGGGATTGGCTTTGAGGGAATAGAAAAAGGTAGAAATGGATTGGATTGCCAATAAAGCATCTGCTTGTTGGATCAACGTTTTTTTATCATAGACATAACAAGGAGATTGCGTTGCAGCCAAAGCCAACAAACCTTCTCGTTCTGTTTCCCACCAGGAAATGAGCTTGGGCTCTGGATGCCCAAATTCTTCATGCCAGCTTTTGGAATAATAGAAACTTTGTGGATTAGATTCGATCAACAACACATGCAATTTTTGACAGAGTTTTTCAGCTTTGGATTCATCTACCACAAATGTTAAATTTAAATCATTGGATGCGAGAGAAATCAAATGCACTTGTTGATCATCAAACACTTCAAATGCTGATCCTAATTGCGGTAAAACGCGGCGAATATGATGCCCCACCAAGCTGATGGCAGAGCAAGGCTCAATAATCCGAGCGCGCCCGAATTGATTCAAATCTTCTATCAGCGCATCTAGTTTGGCACGATGCGTTTGGGGTTTGCCATGACTATCCAAAGATAAGGTCACATTGGATTCTGAAGTCGCTATAAGGTCGACAGAAAATTGATGACGTTTGAATGCGCCAAAGATATCCGCAAGAAAGCCGACCTGCTGCCACATGCTGACGGTATCAATAGAAATGAGTGTGATGCTGTGTTTGACCTGAATGGATTTGATGGGGGGCGCATCATCATCGCTTTTAGTAAAAATATGCGTCCCAGAATGTTCTGGCATACAGGTATACTTTACATACATTGGAATATTGGCTTTGCGTACGGGAGGAATACTCAAAGGATGTAAGACTTTGGCGCCCATGGAAGCAATTTCTTGTGCTTCTTCATAATTCAGCGTTTTTAAGAGACGGGCATGAGGTAGTTGATGTGGGTTAGCAGTATAAATGCCTGCGACATCCGTCCAAATTTCACAGACCGTCGCACCCAAAATGGCGGCTAACAACGCTGCAGAAGTATCTGAGCCCCCACGTCCTAAGAGAACCGTTTCCCCTTGGGCATTAGCGGCAATAAATCCTTGCGTAATAACGACTTGAGCACCGCTGTCTTTTAATTGATTGGCCAACGCGGGATTGGGTTCTGCCTCGACACGTGCGGAGCAGTAGCGTTGTGTATCATCTCCGGGCATCGTGATGGCAGTCAAAGCCTCGCGTGCATCAAACCATAAGCAGTTCAACCCATGTTGGTTTAAAAAAGCATGCCCCAAGCGAGTCATCATTAATTCGCCCAAACTCAAAATTTGCGCATGGGTTTTTGCCGGCGCTTCGTGTAGTAGGGCAATCCCGGTCAGCCATTGCTCTAATTGTTGAATATCCGCTTGAATGACTTGGGGATCAACCTCAAGCTCACGGGCCAAATCCAACATGGCATCCACAAATTGGGTTTGTAAGCTGTGTTGTTGGTTCAGAAGCGCCGCTTCAACCATGTTCTCTAATTGATTAGAAGCCTGTGCGCGCGCGGAACACACCACGACGGGTTGTAGCCCAGCCGCAAGGTGTTTTTGCGTGATAGCAAGAATATGATTCCAGGTTTCTCGTGAGGAGACCGAAGTTCCTCCAAATTTGGTGACAATTTGTCGCATAATGATTCAGCATTGCAAAACGAGAACAATAGCATGAATGCTGGTTAGGATTCAAGAATTACACTGGCTTGTGACTGAGGTCGGAATCGCAGAAAATATCTGTGCTAGTTATGCACTAAATTCTTGCGCAATATTAGAGAAGTTTCGTTCAAGGTCTGAGATAGTATCTACCTTCCGAGGATGAGTTTTAGGATTTAATGCTATTGCTTTTTACGTTTAGACTACGTTTAAAAACTCGCAATAGAGTAGACTACTCCTCGCTTTTAAACGTAGCCTAAACAAAAAAATCAAGTCGCCTAAAATCCTAAAACTCATCCGTGAAAGGTATATATAGAATTAACCCTTAGATGGCTTTTGGGCAGGCCTCCCCATCAATCCAGAACTTCATAATTTAACTCTCTCTTTTATCTGAGTTTTTTGTTTTTTCGGAGGTTTTGGGGGGGTGGGGCGTTCGGTTTTATATAGGCCAACCTTCTTGAGGTGATCTGCCTGTCGACTGAATACACGAATTTTCATAGTTTCAGAAAGGGGGCCTACCATACAGCCTAGCGGCATTCCTTCATGATTATTGGACGTATAATATTTCAACATAATCGTATATTTTTTATTTAGATCTTTGATGGATTTCCAAAGCAAGCTAAAACACTCGTAAAATCGATGTGCATCGGTTTCTCCATGCACATGATTGTTTATCAGAAAACTAGCATTTGTTGCCCAGATGCTTCTTCGGGCATGTTCTCTAAATTTCGGATCGCGCTGGGAGATGAGTAACCAGTGTAATTGATCAATAAAGGTTTGACGCCAATCGATTAAAAGTTTCATGTCAATCTGTTCAAGCGTACTAGCCAAATAGCCTATCGCTTCTGATAGTTCTGGAGATACGTCTAAGCGAAGAGGTAAGTGCGCTGCCGCAAATAGGATAAGCGTATCAGGTGCTATATAGGTGAAGGGATTGATCGACGGCTCCTTAGAGGTGTCTTCGGGTAAGCCGTAAGCAAGTATATCCATTAATGTTAGTCCGCCCATATAGAGTAAACAGAGATAGTCCACTTCTTCTTTGGAGCTCAGTTTTGCATGTACACGCTTTTCTACTGGGAGTTTTTCCTGGGTAGGATAAGTGCATTTGGGAACATTGCATTGCACTTGCGTATTAAAGTAACGCCCTGATGATTGAATGACATAGACAGAGCCTTGCATTTCATGGTACTTCGGCGAGTCATTATAAGGAGAGTCGGCATAGAGTACGATAGGTAAATGAATGTTCCGCTTTTCGAGTGTCCATCTTAATCCTGCAAAAAGCATACGACACTGTTCACAGCATGAGCTACTCGTTATGATCTCTAATCTTGGTGTTTGAATTAGCTGCTCATAGGGAAATTCGTCGTTTAATGTAGGAAGGTTGGAAAAATGAGCGTCAGCCTTAAGGTAGTCCAATAATGCCTCAGAGTGTTCAACACACCAAACAAGCTCAGCATGCGGTTTACCCAAGGGTAGATCGGTCAGCGAGAAACCAAAATGAGCCATACTTTCTTTAATCCAGGCAATTTCTCCTATACGTGTTTTAATGCTTTGCGCTAGTTGTGCGCGTCTTGTTTCCCCTCCAACCGCACTTTGTGTTTGATTGGTTTGTATCAGTTGAACGACACCTTTTTCATCTTGCAACACAAGCCTTACTTCGAGTTTTACGCCAGAAAATGACGAGGAGAAAGGATACCCCCCTACGATGGGTAATTTTCTTTGCGTAAAGACGATATCATTTTTAATAAAAAAGAGCATTTCTTGATAAAGAGCGTCAAGGCTTTCAGGCGTGCTATGCTGTTTGATGTAATGAGTCGGGTTATCTTGCCAGTCACGCAATGTCTGCGAAGTGATCGTAAAAACCCTTGAAGAAATTAAGTTTTTTATATGCAGTTTTTCGAGTGTTCCTTGAAGAGACTGAAGCCATTCAGGTAACCAAATGACGATTTCGTCTGCATGAATGGGTGGGGAGACTTTCCTGAGGGTTAAAAAGTGGGTGAAGGCTAACATTGTGAAGTTTGGGTCTTAAAGAGAGAAAGGGGTTATTTTATAGTATACCTTTCACGGATGAGTTTTAGGATTTTAGGCGACTTTATTTTTTTGTTTAGGCTACGTTTAAAAGCGAGGAATAGTCTACTCTATTGCGAGTTTTTAAACGTAGCCTAAACGGAAAAAGCAATAGCATTAAATCCTAAAACTCATCCGTGGAAGGTATATATGGAGGTCCTAGAGAATCAAAAAGTCAGGGCTGCAGGAGGAATGGAACGGGCAACCGACTTAATTTGCTTTTTTCCTTCGCCCCTGAGGGGCGAAGGAAAATCCTTAAGAGAGAAGAGAGCAAGAGGACGTTTACACTCGGCAGCTAGCTTTGACCGTGTCAAAAACTTGATTGCAGGTCGATATGGCTTGTTGTTTCTCGCCAGATGCAAAAAACATGCAGGAATGGCCGTGTGTTTTTTTGTTTTGCTCCAATACACCGAAACAATAAGCCAATGGCAAACCCACAATAGTGAGTAGGTAATTCACGACAGAATTGCACAGTGATGGGTTAGTCCAAGCTAATTGCCTAATCTGATATTTAAGGCTGATTTCGTCTTTCAGTGTCCCTTCGGCATCTGCCAGGAAGAGCCGATCAAAATACTTTTGAGGATCGGGCTTGGATAATCCAGTGTTTAAAATGTTGGCTATGGCCTTAATCTGTTGATTGTTAGGGTTATCGTCGGTTAATTTTTGAATTTGTGCTGTAAGGTCTTGGTAAGAAACTTGGGTTGATGCCCTAGTAGGTAATCGTGTTACTGGTGGTTCTTTTTGTGTCGTAGCTGCAGGAAGTGGCAATAGGTCAGTGCATTGACGAAATAGCGCTGCCACATTACTAGAATTTTTCGCAGAGGTTTCAACAAAACTCAAGTTCTGTTTGTGCGCAAAATCTGTTATCTCTTCAGTACTAATGACTCGTTTTTCTGTAAGGTCAGTTTTGTTCGCAACTAAAATAATGGACGAGCCCTCAGGTCTTTCATTACTTGTACGTGCCATGTTTATCCATTTGGATAAAGAGTTATATGACTGTCGTTGGGTCACATCAAATACAATAAACACAACAGCCGAATCTTTTATATAAGGAGGGATTAAGCCGTTATATCGTCCTTGTCCCGCACAGTCCCAAATTTGGAGCTTTAAAGACCGATCCTCTAGGTACATGGTTTTAGATAGAAAATCTATACCTATGGTTGCATCGTATCTTATATTAAATGAATCATCCGTAAAACGGCGTATTAAACTGCTTTTCCCTGTGTTCTCATCTCCAATGAACGTAATTTTATATTTAGGTGTTTCGGTAGTCTGTTCGCGCATTTCTTTATCAACATGGTTGAATTTTTATTATTATCTCTCAGGTGATGTCAATGGTCAAGAATTTATATGAAAAATTAATGATTTGCTGTCTGCTTACAAATCAAAGTTCTTCGCGCTAAGATGTATTGATGCCGTACTTTACCAATCAAGGAGAGATGTGTGCGTTTAGCAAACAAAATAGGGGTGTTGAATTTATGCGGCTTATTGCTGATAGGGAACACAGAAGCTTGTACCCGGTTCACTTATACGGGCTCCGACAATAAAGTGATTACAGCGCGCTCGATGGATTGGGTCGAAGATATGCGTACTGATTTATGGGCTTTCCCAGCGGGCATGATTCGACAAAGCCATACTGCGGAGAACGGGGTTGTTTGGACTTCTCAATATGGCTCTGTGATTGCCAGTGGGTATGACATGGGGGCAACTGATGGACTTAATACTCAAGGATTGGCTGCAAATATTCTTTATTTAGCTTCGAGTGATTATGGTCCTGTCCAACCTGCACGAAAAAATTTATCGGTGATTGATTGGGCGCAATATGCGTTGGATCATTACGCTACCGTGAACGAGGCTGTGCAAGATTTGAGTCAAGACCAATTTAATTTAATTGCACCGGCTTTGCCGAACGGAATGTTGCCGACCGTCCATTTATCCTTGACTGACCGGAATGGAGACAATGCCATTTTCGAATATGAACAGGGGAAACTCAAAGTCTATCATGGCAAAACATATACGGTGATGACCAATGAACCCAGTTATGACAAACAATTGGCGTTGAATCAGTACTGGCAAAATTTAAAAGGGGCTTTTTTGCCTGGTACCAGTGAGCCAAGCGATCGCTTTGTCCGGGCCAGTTATTATTTGAGTATCGCGCCGCAAGCCGTTACTGAGAAAGAGGCGGTGGCGATTGCGTTTTCTATTATTAGAAATGCATCGGCTCCTATCGGTGTGAATGTCCCAGGTCGACCAAATGTAGCGGCTACTTTTTGGCGTAGCGCAGCGGATTTAAAAGAGGGTGTTTATTATTTTGAAAATACCGACCGCCCCAATGTGTTTTGGGTGGAGTTAAAGAAATTGGACTTGAACAAAGGCGCATCCCCGCAACGCTTATTATTAAAACATGATGAAGTGTATGCAGGCGATGCAAGTCATAAATTTGTGAAGACGAAACCTATTTTTTAGGGTGGCGCTATTTGGTTGGGGCTTGGTCTAATGGCACCCTGTTAAGTCACTTAACTTAGTGCCATTCAGCCAAGGAATCATTTACGCTCCCATTCATAAATTAGGAGCACGCTGATTAATAAATTGCATTACGGCTTTTTCTTCCGAGGCAGTCAAAGTATGAGAGTCAATGAGTGCCTGACTAAATCCAACAAATTGTTTGATTTTTTCTTCTTCGCTAAGATGGGTATCATCGTATACTTGGCTATAACGTTGATTCAAAATATCTGCAGCCATCTTAAGCTGATGCTCAGATGCGCCATGTTGGACTGAAAATCTAGGCGATTGAGGTAGTTTAGGGGTGTTTTTTAGTCCCTTTGGTGAGGTTGTTTTTTTAGAAAACGGGTCAGCATCAACAGCTAAGTCTCGTTGACTACAGTACACTGCAAGCGCTGCTGCAAATAGATTCGGCTCTATTCGGGAGAAAATACCGCTTTTATCCTTTATACTCACTTCAGTGTCTCTACTCCAGGTAAATAGAGGGCGGGTCAATTCGGCCAACACAGGTGCTGAGTATTTCATATAAATATTGGGAGTTTCACCTAAATAAATAGTGTGTTTTGTTCCGAATAAATTCGATTTAGCCGAAATGATAGGTTTTTTATTATCTGTATCAAAAAGCTCAAAAATCACTACTTGTTTAGATACCGGATTCATAAACGTATGCAAACTACCCAGCACAGTTTTCTGACTGTCATATACCTCAAATGTGAACATGCTACTTATGCTAGAAAAATCTTTGAATGCTACTGTGATCTGATGTTGATGGTTTGCATCGTAAAAATAATAAGTCCCTAATTTATGAGGTGCCATAATCAAGGATCCAATCACTTTTTGATTAGAGACTAACTGAGTACTACCCTTAAATTTTTTGATATTTTTAATCGAAAACGAGTCTGGAAAATTATCAGAAGAAAAGGCCCATGCTGATGAGATAGAAAGAAAAAAACAGAAAACACCGAGTAATTTTTTCATAATTGATTTACACTCCTAAAGTGCCATTTCGTAACAGCGCATGTATATTTTGACGCATTGTCTGTATCTTATCTATACCTACTTACCCTGGTTGTTTCGTTTTCACTAGTGCATTATTGTGCTCTGCCAATTCCGTATTCAGGGCAGACATTGTAGCCTGCAAGCAGCACAGAGAATTGCGGGGCCTGGTTTCCGAAATTTGTTGCGCTGTTTGCGGGCTACGTTGGGTTATTTACCGGTATGTTTCGGCGTCACGGGTGCATTATTACGTTCGGCCAATTCTTTATCCAGCGCAGTACCGATGTCGGATAATTCGATGAGCATGGTTCCTAGTTGGCGCTCGAGTTTCATGCGGCATTTTAAACGCAAGGTCTGTATCGCTTGCATATCAATAGGGTTTTCCTGCATCTTTTTTTCAATATGTGTTCGGCAAGAACGTAATTCATGTTTAAACTCATCGACGGTTGTGTTCATTTTGTCTCTTTCGACCAAACGTGCTTGGGAGGCTGCTTTTACATTCATACTCATAGCCATAGCGATAACACAGGTGCCTGCCAGCAAGGAAGCTTTGATTTTCTTATCCATAGTCTTGTTCCTTTTTAGTTGTGGATTCAGTGAGACTTTGAGGGTTTATTCTAAATGAATTTTGACAAAGCTGATACTAGGGCAGGGCAAGATCATCTAAAATTTGAACCGTATAAAATCGGTTTTTTGCTCGAAATTCGAATGTTCCGTCCGACTCAAGACTGATAGGGCGTGGAGAACTTGGGTAGTGCAGGCCCCACTCCCTAACGGTCGCGGCTCGTCTGTGCAAATGTCAGGCATAAGTTGCGGTTGCCCTGGATACCACGGTCTGCTTAGTACTTTTTCAAAAAGTACTGCTGATTATTTAAGGGGCATAGATTGAAACTCTGTTGCAGCTATCTCCTTTATTTCTGATATGTGTGCTTTAAAAAAACTACCAACCGAGCGAAACTTGATTGTAAACTCTCCAATTACCGAATTTGCGTCATTTCTAACAATGCGTCTATAATTTTGGGGGGGGCGATAGTCTGTAAACGCATCAAAGTTTTGTGGGGGTGTTTCATAATTGGGCTCCACAGTGTTGGTGTCTAATGGATAAGTTTTTGATAGATTTACGAATTTGAGTAAATTTGCTTGGTGCGTCAAGCATTGATCTGCGTATTGACGTGCACTGATATAATGATACAGCGCCACACCCAATGAGATGGCCAGTATACCAACCATAATAGCTGTTAAAATAGAAGCAAGCATAACAATTTTTCCTAAAATGACTGCTTGGAATACTGGGTGGAATGAAAGGATATGTAAACAACTTTGCATAAGTAAACCGGCACCTACGGATTTAGCATTCGCTAGCACCTCGCGCCAATACGCATCTCTACTGTCTTGATAGTGCTTTACACTACGTGCTAAGGAGAGTGCTATTCGATCGATTAAATTTATAACAGTGAGCAGTGCTTCCTCTTCATCTCGTGGTGTCTGTGTAGAAGGGAAAAGATGGGCCTTGGCAATTAAATCTTGTTGTGTCGCATCTGGGAAGTGCCCCAAAAACAGTGTTCTTGGTTGCTCATTGTTTAAAATGGTTTGTTTCAACTTATTGCTGCTTTCTAGGTCAAAATCTTCAATTAGAGTACACTGAATTTCGTTTGTGGTGTGATCCCACTGAATGCGGTGTAAATTGTTTTGATACAAAACAATGCCACCATAAATCCGATATATTCTTATTAGAGTATCTTCGATCTCGTAAAAAGGTTCGCAACTGAATCGGGCTGTGGGAGGGTCCCCCAAGTAAGTGAAAGACAATAATTTCTGAATTGTTTCTTGATTTAGTTCATAATCATCTGGCAAATGAAACAATCTGACTTCTTGATTTAGATGAAAATTGTACTTAGCTCTTGTATCTTCATCTACTGGAAAAGCAAAAGGGATAGCATGGATGGTTTCCTCAAGAATAGATTTTAACACGTCTAAAAAAAAACGATGTGCAAGGGTGTTTGAAGCGGGGTGCGTTTCTAGAACTTGTTTGAAAGTCAGTAGTTTTTCTATGACAGCGCTTTCTGTTTTATTTTGCTCAGTATTTGATAACATACACCACCCACTAAATTGCTTAAAATTAACGCATTTTACTCCTTTTTTAAATTGAGTGCAAATTAGCATTGGCGTTTCTAGACGACTGCAACGGTTGGATTTAGTTTAGGGTCTGTTGACAATTCAGACCCTAATCTTTTATTTCTTCTGAAATTCTAATTGTGTATCTTTTAAAGCAACTTCAATCTGATCTCCTGGTTTAAATTCACCATTTAATAAAGATTGCGCCAAAGGATTTTCTAATTTTTGTAAAATCACGCGTTTGAGAGGACGCGCGCCATACACCGGATCGAATCCCACATCTGCCAAATACTGTAAGGCTTCTGGGCTCAAATGGAGTGTGATGTTTTGCAGGCCTAAACGCTGTTGCAAATGTTTGAGTTGGATGGTTGCAATATGCGCGATTTCCGCTTGGGTGAGCGCGTGGAACACCACTGAATCGTCAATGCGGTTGATGAATTCCGGACGAAAATGTTGCGCCACCAAATCCATCACCATGGTTTTGATTTCTGCATACGGTTTGGATTGATGTTCTTGAATCAAATGAGAGCCCAAATTTGACGTCATCACAATGACTGTGTTCCGAAAATCAACGGTGCGGCCTTGGCCATCGGTTAAACGTCCGTCATCCAACACTTGAAGTAATATATTGAATACATCGGAATGGGCTTTTTCAATTTCATCCAGCAATATGACTGAATAAGGACGACGTCTGACTGCTTCCGTTAGATAACCACCTTCTTCATAGCCCACATAGCCAGGCGGTGCGCCGATTAAACGTGCCACTGAATGTTTTTCCATAAACTCCGACATATCGATGCGTACCAAGGCGTCGACGGTATCAAATAGAAAGACGGCCAAGGATTTGCATAATTCGGTTTTGCCCACGCCAGTAGGGCCTAAGAAGAGAAACGAGCCAATCGGGCGGTTGGGATCGGATAAACCGGCACGCGAACGACGAATTGCATTGGCAACCGCATCGACGGCTTCATTTTGACCAATCAACCGTTGGTGGAGTGCATCCTCCATATGCAATAATTTTTCTTTTTCACCTTCCAGCATTTTAGCGACAGGAATGCCCGTCCATTTGGATACCACTTCCGCAATTTCTTCTTCCGTAACTTTGTTGCGCATTAGCTTCATTTCGTGGGGTTCATTGGACGACACTTCAGCCAATTGCTTTTCTAAAGCTGGAATTTTACCATATTGGAGCTCAGACATTTTGGTCAAATCTCCAGCTCGTCTGGCCGTTTCAAGTTCTAGTTTGGCTTTTTCCAAGCCTTCTTTGATATGACTAGCGCCTTGTAAAATAGCTTTTTCAGATTTCCATATTTCTTCCAAATCAGAATAGTTTTTTTCTAATTCTTGGATGGTTTTTTCTAAATCAACCAAACGCTTTTTGGATGCTTCATCGGATTCTTTTTTTAAGGCTTCGCGTTCAATTTTAAATTGGATCAACCGTCGGTCGAGTTTATCCATGCTTTCAGGTTTGGAATCAATCTCCATGCGAATTTGGCTACCTGCTTCGTCAATGAGGTCGATGGCTTTATCGGGTAATTGCCGATCGGTGATATACCGATGCGACAAGGTGGCGGCCGCAATGATAGCTGGGTCGGTAATGTCGACGCCATGATGGATTTCATAACGTTCTTTTAAACCGCGCAAAATGGCAATGGTATCTTCTACATTGGGTTCATTGACGAGGATTTTTTGAAAGCGGCGTTCAAGGGCTGCATCTTTTTCGATGTATTTTCGATATTCATCCAGGGTGGTGGCACCAATACAATGCAATTCACCGCGTGCCAATGCGGGTTTTAACATATTGCCAGCGTCCATAGCGCCCTCGGCTTTACCCGCACCGACCATTGTGTGAATTTCATCGATGAACAGAATAATTTGGCCTTCTTGTTTGGATAAATCATTCAAAACCGCTTTCAGGCGTTCTTCAAATTCTCCTCGAAATTTAGCGCCGGCAATCAAAGCGCCCATATCTAAAGATAACAAACGTTTGTTTTTGAGGCCTTCTGGGACCTCGCCATTGATAATCCGTTGAGCCAATCCTTCCACGATAGCCGTTTTACCTACCCCAGGTTCACCAATTAAGACGGGGTTATTTTTAGTTCGGCGTTGCAAGACTTGAATGGTGCGCCGAATTTCATCATCACGGCCAATGACGGGATCTAGTTTACCTTGTTCAGCCCGTGCAGTGAGATCTAATGTGTATTTGTCTAGAGCTTGGCGTTGTTCTTCCGCATTGGGATCGTTCACGGTACTGCCGCCGCGAACTTCATCAATCGCTTTTTCCAACGCTTTTTTTCCGCCGCCTGCTTGTTTCAGAAATTTGCTCAAACTACCATTGTCTTCAAAGGCGGCTAATAAAAATAATTCACTCGAAATATATTGGTCTTTGCGAGCTTGGGCTAATTTGTCGGTCAAATTCAAAACTCGGTTCAAACCATTTGAAATATGAACATCTCCCCCCATGCCGGATACTTTCGGAAATTTAGCCAGTGCTTCGTCCAACGCACGGCTGAGAACGGGGACTTGTACGCCAGATTTGGTTAAAATGGGTTTGCAGGAACCGTCATCTTGATCAAGCAATGCTTTGAGGAGATGCTCAGGTTCAATGAAGCCATTATCCAAACCCAAGGCCAAGGATTGGGCATCAGCCAATGCCATTTGAAACTTAGAAGTCAATTTATCCATACGCATAGCAATCACCTTTTTCAAATTGTCAACAGACCTTAGATACAGTAATATGTGGGTACTCTTTTCAAAAAATCAAGTAGCCAATTAATGACGCCACCCAATGATGACAAAAATAATTCTGCACAAGATCTGTTAAATCAAATCGTTATAGAACACTTCAAAGATAAAAAACAACAACAAAATCGCCGCAAATGGCGTCGTGTTTTTTGGGTGACCATCGCCATCGTGAGTGTTTTTTACTTTTTTTATGCACACAAATCTGAGATAGCCGTACGCACTACGCCGCATGTAGGCGTGATCGATGTCAAAGGGGAGATTGGTGATGCCCAAAGTGCAAGTGCGGATAATTTGAGTAAAAGTTTACAAGCTGCGTATGAGTCGACTGGATTGAAAGCTATTATTTATCGCATTGATAGTCCTGGTGGAAGCCCAGTACAAGCAGATTATATGTTCAATGCGATACGCTATTATCAGAAAAAATATCCCAAAATAAAATCCTATGCAGTGTGTATGGATTCATGTGCTTCTGCTGCCTACTATGTGGCAGCTGCTGCGGATAAAATTTATGCTAATCCTGCTAGTTTGGTGGGCTCGATTGGTGTGTTGTATAACGGATTCGGTTTTGTGGATGTCATGCAAAAAATAGGGGTGAGTAGACGTTTAGAAACTGCCGGTTCGAATAAAGGATTTATGGATCCGTTTTCTCCGGTAGATGTGCAACAAGAGCAGCGTTTGAAAACCATGTTAGAAATGATTCATCATCGATTTATTGAGCAAGTTAAATTAGGTCGTGGTGACCGTTTGAAAGAGTCTGATGAGATTTTTTCAGGACTGATTTGGACTGGCTCTCAAGCCAAAGATCTTGGTCTGATTGATGGATTTGCGAGCACAGGTCAATTGTTGCGGGATGTGATCAAAGTGGAAACTGTATTGGATTATACTGAAAAATCCAATGTCTTTGATCAATTGGCAAAAAATTTGGGTGCTGAAATGGTGAGCCAAGTGTCGTTGGCTTTAGGATTTAGACATCCTGGCATTCAATAATGATGCTGTCGGCTGATGCACTGGCCATTACATTAGAGGATGTGCAATCCTTTTTGAAACCCAGACCCATGGATGCGCATAAAGGATTGTTTGGTCGAGTTTTGGTAGTTGGAGGCGACTACGGCATGCCGGGCGCGGTTCGCATAGCGGCTGAAGGCGCTTTACGCGTGGGCGCGGGCTTGGTGACGGTATTGACTCGTTCAGCCCATATTGCGGCTGTAGTCAGCGAAAGACCTGAATTATTGTGTTATGGCACCGATGTTTCTTTAAAAATAGTGCCCGAATTATTGGCGCACGCTAATCTAGTGGTATTGGGTTCTGGGCTAGGGCAGAGTGCTTGGTCACAGCGTTTATTTGATGCGGTGTTTGGGTCAGATCTTCCCAAAGTGATTGATGCGGATGGTCTCAACTGGCTAGCGCGTATGCAGAATTTATCCCCATCTTCTAATTGGATCCTCACACCCCATCCCGGTGAAGCGGCGCGTATGCTTGGCAAACAGGTGGCGGATATTCAAAATAATCGCAGTGCTGCTTTGTTAGCATTACAAAATCGGTATGGGGGGGTGATTGTCCTCAAAGGTGCGGGCACTTTGCTGATGGGTCCAGATCAAAAATCTGTGCAATGCTTGGCAGGAAATCCTGCAATGGCCAGTGCGGGGATGGGAGATGTTCTCAGTGGTTTGATTGCAGGCTTGGTCGGTCAGGGGTTGTCTCTGTGGGAAGCAGCACAAGCGGGTGTGGTGATGCATGCGACTGCGGCAGATAGAGTCGTGGCTAAGCGGGGTAGTCGCGGATTATTAGCCTTAGATTTATTGCCAGAACTGGCTAATATGTAATTAACCAAATAGTATCCTTTTCAAGTCGTTCGTGCTGAAGAGGTGCTAAGTAAATCAAGTAGGTGGTGACCCAGGACAACATGATTTTACCGGTTTGCTCCACTGAATTTCGATGCGGCGATTGTAGGAACTAGAATGCATTTGCTTGTTACTTCCGATGGAGTAGGTTTCTCCATATCCTTGTGCGGAGAGTTTTTTGGCTGGAATCCCATTGGCCCACAAAAACGTGAGCATTCTTTCTGCACGACCCTGAGTTAAATCCATTTGAGAACTGGCCGAACCACTATCATCACTGAATGCAGCAACATAAATTTGGCTATTGGGATAGAGTTTGAGTAATTTGACCACATTATTGAAGCCAGAATAATCCATGTCTGTCAATTCAGTAGACTGCAGTGAAAAATACTTATCCGCAGGAATAACCAGCGTCCTGCTATCACCATATTTTATATAGGTAATGTCCTCTTCTTTTAATTGATCCGCGAGATAGTTTTCATGATTTTTATATAAACGGAAGTCATACGATGACTGATCAAAGTTATTATCAGTTTCACCCTTCTCCTTGTTGCCAGTCGAAGAGCATCCTATGCAGGCGATTGCTAAGGCTATCATCCATGAGATGTGTCGCAAAAAACAGTGTTTGATCAAGAAGAGCACTCCTGCAGATCTTTTCATGACATATAAAAATAATCATATCCTACGAGGTGCGATAAGTAAAATTATGCCTACATCGAAAGCTTGATTGCGCTGTCGTGAAGTTGTGCTTGGAAAGTTACTAAGCAAGCCTCATTAAATAACTATAAAAAGTGAGCAGCTCTTCGCTGCTCAGAGGTATTAGTTGCTTTGGGGTGGCTGGCATGCCCCGGTATTAGTCTGAGCCTGGGTCTTTGTATTAGTATTAACACTAGTCCACCACGTGCATGAATCAGTGTCACCACAATTTGCTGTATTACAGTTTATTTGGTCCGTCACGGTCGGACAAAAATCATCACAGATAGGCATACCATTTGACAGGGATGGAAATAAGTATATGGCCAAAGCCGATAACAATATCCGAGCTTCCTTCAGTTTTTTTCCATATACCATTTCATTGTCTCCCTGTAAGTTGTATGCCTGGTAAATATAAAACATTTTGCGCAATTTGAATGCTTGTCCGAGTAAGTTTAGCGGCCGCCTTGTTTATTGTGTCGTATATCTTCAATATTTTTTTCTATAGTGTTGTCAGAGAGTTGTTGTGCGTTGACAGCAATAGAAGACGATTCCACTGAGAAAACCTTGCTACCTCCACATGACTGAACAAACGAATTGATAGCTGCTTTCACTTGCTCCCATAGATCAGGCGCATGCATTAACCCATTCTCATGTTTATTAACGATGGCCTGACAGGCCTCAATGAGTTGTGTGTTTATTTGTTCTTGGATCAAGATAGGAGCATGAGATATTTTGGTTTCTTTTGTAAAGAAACCCTTTTTTACTTCTACAGTGGTAGTATTCCTGGTATTCAATTCCCATGTATCCAAGGCGGCGTCTAATTCAGCAATTAATTGTTGAGCTGTATTTTTTGTTGTAGGGTGAAGAGGGTGATCATCATCTAACTCAGCTGCTGTAATAGCTGCCTGAATAGTATTTCTAAGTATTAATGCATTATTATACATTGCAAGCGATTCTGATTTTCTGAGAACGGTTGCGTCAAGTACTTTGTCTCTATGAGATTTAGACATAAAATCCTCCAGTTAGTACGTAAATTATAGTCTATATTTAGAAGATTTTTTTATTCCTTTTGCAGAGCCATTTAGGGACGTTGCCTAAATTAATCGCAACAGGAATATCGTCCTCATCCCGAATATTAAAATGAGTTAAAAAAAAGCATGCGACGAGAAACACCTCATCCTCATTCAAAGCAAAATACAAATCATGTCTTCTTAGAAAATTCACAATCGATTCGGGGGCATCCAAATTTTTACAATAGGATTTGACTTTATAGATGGCATTTTCCCAATCACAGATAGTTTTGTTTTGTGCAATTTTATTTGATTGATTTTTTGTACAAGTTCTGATTTTTTGGTATCTGAATCCAAGTGTTCACGCGCAAGTAATAGCGTTTTGTATGCGCGGATTTGACAAAGATTTTCGCCTACTTGCGCATCAAATGCGACCAAATCACCGGATAAAAAAGTTTCTAACGCTACAATCGTAAATCCGACCACAGTCTGGATAAAGTATAAATCATCCAATTTTTGTTTTTTACTCACCAATTGAGACTGCCCTGTATAGGGCAGTAAGTACAAGATGCTACAAGGTTCGGCAAAAATGGCATCCATACTGGTCATTTTTTCTGAGCCTTGGATGTTGGGTTGATATACCGGTAATAAATAATCAACATCGTTACTGTACCGCAAGATAATAGGCTTAATAGATAACCAAGTACCAATAAATAGTCGTGGTTCACTACCCCATGCAGTAATATAAATAATTGGATAATATTAAATCCCATGAAGGTCAATAAGGATACATTCTCGGCTGATTTGTGTCGAAGGATGGTGAGGATTTGAGGGATAAACAGCAATGAATTGACCAGTAAACTGATGGAAAAACCAAATTGAATCAATGTGGTTGCAAGGTTCATACTATGCTGCTCAACGTGAAAGCTATCATCAAAGTATAACGTATGTTTCATTTTTCGTAATGAGTCACTTCGATACAGACGGATCAATTACTAGGAGCATAATCAAATACCCCGTCTTTGCGAGCGTTAGCGAAGCAATCCAGTGACTATATAGTCTTTTAATTTTTAATTGCCCCATTAATAAAAGAAGTAGGTTGGGCCTTGGCCCAACAGCAGTGCTTCGTGGGGCTTTGGCCCAACCTACATTTATCAGTCAATTAAAAAATCAATTCACTATATGTGGCTTGATACTGGTTACGGAGTTGCTCAATGTCAAAATTTAGTTTGCAAACCGACACATCTTACTCGGCAAAACGATCTGAACGTTGATACCTTGAACCGTTGGTTGCGAAAGCATGCTGATGAGGTAGTCTACTAAGGTTGGTTTGTAGACTTTAGTCGTCAAACTAGACGCATTATAAAAATACAACTCTCCTTGTTCTCGGATAGCCAAACCGATGTGCGATACATTCAAATGAGTCCCAATGGCTTTTGTCAAATCCCAATTGGGGCGTACAATTTCAATAATTGCGCCGCTAGGGATTTGGTCAAGGAGATACTGACTATTTTTATCTTTGGTAATCAAAGCTTGGATGGGAAGGTAGGCGATACGCGATGTTTTTGCTGGCAGGAATTTCGCAAGATGTTGTAATCGATGCAGACGTTGTTTTGTTTCAGTCGAGGAGGCGGAACATAGACGGATTTTATCAACTTTAAAATGCTGATACCAATTTGCTGGATGAATAATCGTTTCAGCATAGCGCGCACTAGCATTCTGGTTTTGATCTTGAATGGTTGTCGTGATGTCTTGCAGCATCCCTTGTTGCTGATTAAATGTATTCCAATCAGGAGATGTAAAATGATGGCGTTGTGTATACTCAATGTTGCCATGCGCATAGCGGATATTCTGCATACAACGTTTGAAATGCGAAGCAGAATCAGATAGTGCTAAAGCCAAAACAGTTTCTACATAAGTTTGACAATCAAATGCATCGAATCGATACAAAGGTGCTTGATCAAATTTTCCCGACAGACCTTCTCCTAAGGCGGTTAATGCATAGGGTTTGTCTAAAAACAATTGACTAAAATATTGAATACGCTCTGGCAGCGCATCTGGAATAGACGCCCTGTCGGATGCGTAAATCTTATGTAATGCCCGTTTGGTTTGCTGATGTAGGTTGGGATCACAAAAAGGGTAAGTAGGAGAGGGCAAGGCCAAACATCCAGTAGATAAGAGACTGGACAGGCTGATTAGAATAAGGATTTTTCTCAGAAGGAATTGCATCAGGACTCAACTCAATTTATGCTTGATCAAATTCCGAGTATACAATGTGCTCGGAGTTCTCTCAAGGAACCCATCTGTATGTTAAATTTCATTTGGTTAGCAATACTTTGTTTGTCGGTTATAGTGGGGGCGATTCAAGGTCGTTTGAGCGCGGTTGTCCAAGCCGTTACGGATTCAGCAAAAATTGGGTTTGAAGTGGCTTTGGGTCTGGCTGCGATGATGACTTTATGGCTTGGTATTATGCGGATTGCCAATGATTCTGGGTTGATTACCTTGTTTTCGAGAGCATTAAAACCGATTATGCGGCGTTTATTTCCAGAGGTTCCAACCGATCATCCTGCAATGGGTGCCATGATCATGAACATCGCGGCGAATATGCTAGGGATGGCCAATGCTGCAACGCCGTTTGGTTTGCAGGCGATGAAAGAATTGCAAAAACTGAATACCCATGCGCATTCAGCGACCAATGCCATGTGTACATTTTTGGCAATCAATACGTCTAGCGTGCAATTGATTCCAGCGACTGCCATTGCTTATCTTGCTGCAAATGGATCTGAGCATCCGACTAGTATTATTGTGACCTCTATGGTTGCGACGATTATTTCTTCGATCGTTGCAATTGTGGCAGTGAAAACTTTGGCCAAATTGCCAATGTATCGACTTAAGAGAAGCAATACTTTATGAATATATTGAATATATTTTCGAATAGCCTGTTTCTATTGTTTATAGTGGGTATTCCCATCTACGGAACCTGGAAAAAAGTCAATGTGTTTGACGCGTTCGTCGAAGGCGGCAAAGAAGGGTTTTCCATCTGTATTAGTTTGCTCCCCTATTTGATTGCGATGTTGGTCGCGATTGGCATGCTACGCGCATCAGGATTTTTTGAGTTGCTTAATACTTGGTTGGGTCCTTTGCTTGCGCGCGTGGGAATGCCGCCAGAATTACTACCGTTGGCTTTGATTCGACCGTTTTCAGGCAGCGCTTCCAATGGATTGATGGCCGATTTGATGCATCAATTTGGCGGGAACTCTATTATTGGTAAAATGGCGGGTACCTTAATGGGGAGCACTGAAACGACATTTTATGTGATTGCTGTCTATTTTGGGTCGGTCAGTATTCGCCACACCAGGCACGCCATTCCAGCTGGATTGCTAGCAGATCTGGCTGGGGTTTTGGCGTCAGTATGGATATGCCGTGTCGTTTTTGGATGAAATGCGGCTTAAATTTGATCCTAAGATGTGGTTACTCCGATTCAGTTTGTACTCAGTGAGGGAGTAGTGTTAAATTAGAGTTGACTAACGCTATGGATGAGAAGCTAGACGACGCATTGAATTCATGGTGCCACTTAAGGATAAGGAGAAAAAACATGAAACATTCAATATTATTCGTACGATATGTAGCTGGTAGTGCAGCGGCATTGCTGCTAACCATTGCTTGCGGTGCTGCGAATGCTGAGACTGAGACACAAGAAGTTAATGGTCAAAGTGTAGAAAGTGGCACTCAGTCACCAGCACCTACTGATACTAGAAGTAATAAGCTTCGTCAGAGAATGCAACAGAAACAACAGGAACAGAATGGAGGCAATGGACCTTGTGTAGACGGGATATGCCCTGAATAGAGCACGGGAGCACCGGTAAATTAAGCAAAAACACATCTTTGCAAACGACTTGAAACAATCTGGAAGTTCGGAGCACTGTACTCTGGATTGTTTCTAATTAAAACAGGTTTCTTAATGTTTAAATCAATTTTTTTGGGATTAAGTATTGTCATCCAGGGTTGTCTGGCAGCCAATGTATTTGCATCCGAAAAGCTCATCTTCGCAATCGATATTATTCGACATGGTGATAGGACGCCGCTTATAGAACTGCCGAAGGCGCCTCATCATTGGCAAGAAGGTTTGGGAGAATTAACGCCGATTGGGATGGAGCAAGAATATCAACTTGGAAAACGCTTGAGAGAAGAGTACATTACAAAGACTCAATTATTACCAGAACAGTACTCGATCAAAACCATGTATGTGCGTTCAACGGAGTATGATCGTACCGTGATGAGTGCACAATCTTTATTACTGGGGTTATACCCGCTGGGTCATGGCCCAAAAAATCCGGGCTCGCAGGCCTATGCTTTGCCCCAGGGATATCAGCCGATTCCCATTTTTACGCTGCCGCAGCAGGAAGATAGCCTCCTTCGCCCGTTTAACGACAAAGTCTTGTTCGGTAAATTATTACAAAAGTACTTGTTTTCAACACCAGCATGGATTGAAAAAGGGCCTGAATTAAAACAGAGTATGGCAAAATGGGGTGCTGCAACAGGGTTGACTTTGACCAATCCGATGCAATTAATGGAACTCGCCGATGCGATTTCCATTTATCAGCGGTATCATGTGCCTTTACCACCTGATTTGGGACAAGACGATATCAACGCAATTATGGAAATCACACACAACCAATGGACTGTGCTCTATAATAATCCGTCCATTGCAAGTGTCGCAGGCAGTAAACAGTTAACTATGATTGTGGAAAAACTACAAACCGCGCGGCAAAAAAATTCGGAATTAAAATATATCCTATTTTCCGCACACGATAGCACGTTATTGGCGCAAATGGCCGCTCTTGAGGTCCCCTTGGAAGCATGGCCTGAATATGCTTCTCGACTCAATTTTTCCCTGTTTGAAGAGGGAAATGACCATGATATTGTGAGAATTACTTATAATGATAAGCCTGTATTCATTCCAGCATGTAATGGATTTTCTTGTCATCTTGCAGATCTTGTTTACTTAGCAAATGAAAAAACAAAGCAGGCGCAGCTTGTCTTGAGTGAAAAAGTAGTGCTAAATTAAGCAGTAACGAACGCTATGAGGCAAGAGGCCATTCGGCCCATTGAATTCATGGCGCTAACTAAGGAGGAAACATGGAAGAGTCAACTTCAATCATGCGTTATGTGGCTGGTAGTGCAGCGGCATTGCTGCTAATCATTACTTGTGGTGCTGCGAATGCTCAGACTGATCCGGTAACGGTGGAAGACACCGGTAAGGTTAGTGAAGGTATGTCTATGCCTGCGGAAGAAGGACGACGAGCACCACCAATAGAAACAATACCAATACCAATAGAAGATGCAAGCAAATAGAGGCATGGTAGTAGTGTGAGCTAGGTAGAAACATCTTGTCATTAAGCTAATCAGCCCAGATCCCGCGGCATGTGTATAGCCCTGTAACATAGGTAACACATGTAACGGGACATGGGTAACAGTTTTAATTATATAAAAGTGCAGTAATTGTTACTGCACAGCGAGTCTGTAAAATATTCTGTGTAACTAGCCATTCCCTTATTCAGTAACTCTATCGCTGAATTCGATCATAAACCGATTCATAGCTGGCTTCCAGTTTTGAATCGGCATTGTCCATTTCTGAGCAA
>JAGOTG010000019.1 GCA_018061965.1 Legionellaceae bacterium | reverse complement strand
TAATTTTATTAAGAAAGTTAAACTAGGTTATAAAGCTGTGCAGTAACAATTACTGCACTTTTATATAATTAAAACTGTTACCCATGTCCCGTTACATGTGTTACCTATGTTACAGGGCTATACACTGCGCGGGGATGACATTTGCTAAAATCATATTCAATGTAGATTAAATAATTGCATATAAAATATGTGTCGATACCTCAGGGCCTTGGCCCAACCAACCATTTTTTATAGTTATTTATGGCATTCTGCTTAAGATCCGCTGAATAGCCGTAGTTTTAACCGAACATCGGTCTGTGTTCCGCTGGCATGATAGGCTCACCTGTTCGTAATTGATAACCCACGGCAAAGAAGCCCATAATCAAGTTCGCGGCTCCGATAGCACCACCTAAGGCAGCCATGGATTGCGTTGACAAAGCAACCGCTTGGGTAAAATTAAGCGCGGTGTAAACCAGACCTAGTGCACCAAACATAAAAAGATCCACAGCAATCAAGACTGCCAAAAATTTAAATTTGGGGCTTATCGATGGTAATAATTTATCTAAGGCTATGGCCATTAAAAGCATTAATAGGATCAAGGATAAATATGAAAAAAGTGCCTGGACCAAAGCCATTCCAATAGTACCCCACATAAAAAAAACCCCGAAACAAAAGAGCAGCATATTATCAAATAAATTACATAAAAGTCAATATGCTGTTTTTTAAATCAAAAATACCCCTTAAGGAGCGTAGCAGATTGCGGGTATAAAAAAATGCTTTTCAACACATATGAAACCAGACTATGATATTTTCAATTAAAGTTTATGGATGCTCACAGTGTTAAAATTACGGATAATGCACAGTATAGTGCTAATATGTGCCAGCAGTTTAAGTATTGCAGGCAGTATGGAGGCTGCAGCCATAAACTAGCAAGGTTTTTGGGCTGGTGTCGGTGGCAGTTATGATTACTCCACTTTAAGTGGCCAAACCAGTATTAATAAAGTCTCGAGTACACCGTCTTCTGCAGAATTTTTATTAAGTGATAACTTAAGCAATCACATGGCACCCGTCGTCAATGCTGGCTATTATTTTGGGCTACCCGATAATTGGTATGTCGGAGCAAAATTCTTATATAAATATATTGGACAAGAGCAATTCGACCAAAGCTGGTCAACCACATTTACCGATGGCAGCTATCAAACTGCGGGTCTACGCACGAAATTTGTTCAAGATTTTTATTTAATTTTCTCTGGTGCTTATCAATTTGGACAATGGTTGCTGTATGCGGGCGCAGGCCCATCTTGGGCAACTGTCACTGTTAATTTGAATGGCGATGTGTTGCCTCCAAGTAGTTTAACCTTTATCCCTGAAAATCTGAGTCAGTCGAAAACAATCTTGGGCGGTGCCGCACAAATTGGTTTCGAATATATGTTACCGCATCGTTTTATGGTCGACATTTCATATGCTTTTTTGGCCACTCCTAAAGTAGCTATTCCGGCTATCAATTTTAACACCACGACCAATATTGGGTTTACAGGTTTCAGTCAAAGTGTCAGTGTGGTCGAGCAGGGCATTAATATTACGATTAATAAATATTTCTAAATACTAGGGTCTGAATTGTCCACAGACCCTAAGAGAAAGAACGCTTTATTCGGGGAATAACATGGCCAAAATGAAACAACATTTATTTTGTATATTACAATACACGTCGCTATGCATAGGCCTATTTCAAACCAGCAATGCCGCTGCAACCCTCCTCACACCACTGCCTTATGGACACGCAGCGCTTCTCTATGATGCGTTTCCACCCAATGGTCCAGATGCCGATCCAAGCAGTAATCCCGTCACCAATAATCCAGGTTTTTGGATTAGCTATATTCAAACATTCAATACGGGGGCAACCGGAACCAATGCAATTTCTCGGTTATATGTCTATGGAACAAGCCTGGATACAAGTGGTAGCTCAACCACAGCAAACTATAACGCCAGCTTCGCCATTACTTCGGTGGCAGCCTATCGTACCCAGTTTCCCAATACAACCATTCTAGCGATTGTAGATGGCACACCAGGACAATTGAAAAACGAAGACGCCGCCACGCTTCAATTAGCCAAAGATCTTGCAAATAGCTTGGTTAGTCAAATCTGTGCGGATTCCAATGTTGATGGCATTTTTTATGATCTTGAACCCACAAAATTTTCCTATAAGGGATTATTTACACTGTATCAAACCACGTCTACTCTGTTAGCTAGCGCATCCTGTAAAGATACGCAACATCCCAATGGTCGCTACATGGGTGTGTATGCGTATGTTACAACCGGTGATGGCTCTTTAGTCAAACCTGCATTAGGGAGCAATGGCTTTCTTGCTGTGCCCCTGTATGACGTCCAAGATAGCCAGCCGCCCACACCCACTAATTTACAATTATTTAATACCAGTGCTAAAAGTTATGTGGGTAATTCTGATGCCAATTCCAGTCATTACAAAATTCCTTATACTGTCATCGCACCTGCTGCTGCCAGTTTTGGAGAGTTTGAGAAATATGGCGCTTATGCAGATCCACCTCCCGTCCTACCAGCCCCCTATAATTTTACGTTGATCAGCGATTTTAGTCCGGCTATCACCCAAGTTCTCTATATGACAGAGGTCAATGCCAATACTTTAAAATATGCCAAAAGTCCTTATTATATGGGCGTAGATTATTGGGCTTGGAATTATTTTGTTTCCCCGATTCCCCAAAAAAATCAATTGTTATTACCCAGTTATCCAGATAGTGCTACGGTTGCTTATTTACAAAAAAATGCCTTTTAAAATACCAGGATATCCGCATCAAATTGCTAACATCTGCGCGCCAACACGCAATGCAAAAGGTAAATATTTACCCACCCATCATTAAAATATGATATAATCAAAATTTTTCGTAATTAGTCTTGTGACAAATTTGATCGGAAGGATCAACACAAACTATTACCACAACGAGGTATGACATGGCCATTATCACCAAGCGTACTATTATGTCGCTCTATTCTAATCACGATGATATCTATAGCCACCAAGTTCGTATTGTTTTGGCAGAAAAAGGCGTCAACGTCGATATTACCCCCATGAACTCTGATACCGCTTCAGAAGATCTTTTAGCAATTAACCCCTATGGATCCATGCCAACACTTATCGATCGTGATTTGGTGTTATATGAACCACGGATTATCATGGAATATCTGGATGAGCGGTTTCCACATCCGCCGCTATTACCCGTTTATCCTGTGGCCAGAGCAGAAACGCGTAAAATGATGTACCGGATTGAGCAAGATTGGTATGGCTTAGCCAACCGCATTCAAAATCAAACAGAACCTAATCCAGAAGCACAAGGGCTGCTTTCAGAAAGTCTCTTAGCCATTGAAGCGGTATTTGCAGATAAAGCGTATTTTCTAAGCGAAGAATTTTCCTTGTTAGATTGCGTTTTAGCACCTTTATTATGGCGTCTTCCAGCATTGGGTGTTAGTATTCCGGAATCCGCTACCGGTATCATGCAATACATGGAGCGTTTATTCAAACGTGATTCCTTTGAATCTAGTTTGACCGATGCAGAACGACAATTAAGGACAGCATAAATGGCGTCAACTATGACATCCAATAAGCCTTATTTTATTCGGGCACTTTTTGATTGGATCGTTGATAATGATTTAACGCCTTATTTATTGGTGGATGCCATGCATCCTGATGTGGAAGTGCCGCTAGAATTTGTTAATGGCGGCCGCATTATTCTTAATATCGATCCCAAAGCTTGTCGTGGTTTGCATCTGAATAATGATAGAATCGTTTTTACTGCAAAATTTTCTGGGCAGACGACTCAAATTTCGTTATCCCCCGGCGCTGTATTAGCCGTGTATGCCAAAGAGAATGGCCGTGGTATGGAGTTTGATGTGGAATATGAAACCGTTCCTCCTAAAAAAACCTCGCCTCCCACTACTCAAGCAAAAGCAAAAGTAAAACCATTCTTAAAATTAGTATCCGACAATGATAAACCATCGGATCCAGATGATAAATGAACGATGTAGCAGCACCCTTTGGGCAAATATCCATTGAATTATACTCTATTCAAGACACTGAACGTTACGCCAAACATTTAGCCCAGTGCCTATCATTGCCGATGGTCATCACGCTCAGCGGTGATATTGGCGCTGGCAAAACCACTTTAGTACGTGCACTCCTGCGCGCTCTGGGCGTACAAGGCCCGATCAAAAGCCCCACTTATTCATTGCTAGAAACGTATGATCTCCCGCTACAAAGCCCCTCATCTCAGGTGCCAACGCAGTGCCATCATTTCGATTTATATCGGATTATCGATGACAGTGAATTAGACTTCATAGGATTTCGTGATTATTTTCAGGCCAATACACTTTGTTGTATTGAATGGCCAGAACGCATCACGTTATCGCCTGATCATATTGATCTCGCTTTATTGCTCGTCAGATCCGACCATGGCAGAACGCTAATGATGCAGGCAAACGCTAAAACAGCGCCTATACTTCATAAAAGTGTGCATAATTTTAATCTAGAAAATCAGGGTTAACAGGGAGAAAAAATGGGGGTTTTTCAACAGATGCACCGCGTTTTCTTAGTTCTTCTCACCAGCGTAGGCTTGTCCTCTGCCGCGTTTGCTGCGCAATTAAATCATATTAGCGTTGAACAGCAACAACCTCTCATATTAAGATTTGCCATCACAGGCCAAGATACGCATAGCATTTTTATGTTACACAATCCAGAACGGATTGTGATCGATCTCAAGAACACGTCCACCCAAATGAATCCCGCATTTTTATCCCGCACAACGCAACTTATCAAAACGGCGCGCATCGGTCACCCACAACCCCAAACATTACGTCTTGTGCTTGAAACCAAACAACCGGTAAACTTTAATACCAGCCGCGGGGCAAATGGCTGGCAACTCCGTATCACGCCCAGCTCATCATCTGCGCACACACTAACCCACAACAAACCTGTTGGTTTAGCAAATCGGCTACCAGCTGCCACCATTATTCGTAGCAACCCTGTCGGTCATCGAGACGTCATCGTCGTTTTGGATCCAGGACATGGTGGTAAAGATCCAGGCGCGATTGGTCCTCACCGTGCACGCGAAAAAGATGTCGTGCTCACTATCGCCAGAAGATTAAAAACGTACATTGATCAACAACCTGGCATGCGCGCGGTCTTGACCAGAAATGGAGATTATTATATTGGTTTACGCGAAAGAATGGCGATTGCCCGGCGCCACAATGCTGATCTGTTTATCGCAATTCACGCCGATGCGTTTGAAAATCACAACTCGCATGGTGCGTCTGTTTTTGCTTTATCGCAACGCGGTGCTACCAGTGAAGCAGCTCGTTGGCTAGCCGCCAAAGAAAATTATTCCGAATTAGGTGGCGTCAATTTATCCAAAATCCATGATCAAAATGGGGTAATCCGTTCTGTATTGATTGATTTATCACAAACCGCAACCATCAGCGCCAGTCTACAACTCGGACACCAGGTTTTGCACGGCTTGAATCACATTACGGATTTGCATAGTCATAAAGTAGAGCAAGCACGCTTCATGGTGCTCAAATCACCCGATATTCCTTCTTTACTCATTGAAACAGGATTTATTTCTAATCCCCGCGAAGAAATGAATTTAACCAATCCACGCTATCAAGCGCAGATGTGTCAAGCAATCGTAGGTGGGATCAAAACCTATTTTTGGGACTATCCACCCCATGGTAGCAAAATCGCAGCGCTCGCCGCGCGCCGCCAAGTCATCAGTTATAATGACTCGAGTCGCAGAAGGTAAACGTTTACCATGAGAATCCAACAATTATCTCCTAGCGTGTCTAATCAAATTGCGGCAGGAGAAGTCATTGAACGACCCGCATCTGTCGTCAAAGAATTATTAGAAAATGCGCTGGATGCAAACGCGACCGCGATTACAGTCGAACTAGGCTTCGGTGGACTCAATCTCATCAAAATCTCTGATAATGGGCAGGGTATTTATGCCGAAGATTTGCATTTGGCCATCGCTGCACATGCAACCAGTAAAATTTCGCAATTAACCGATCTCTACACCATTACCACGATGGGATTTCGTGGGGAGGCATTGGCGAGCATTGCGTCTGTCTCTCGCATGAGCATTTATTCAAAACCAGCGGACCAAACCCATGGCATGTTGTTAAAAGTGGATGAACAGGGCATTCACACCCAAATGTTTGCTAGAAATCAGGGCACTACTATAGAAATTCGAGATCTATTTTATAACATACCCGTACGCAAAACATTTTTAAAATCAGAGCGTCTGGAGTATCAAGCCATTGAACTTGTGGTAAAACAATTTGCTTTGTCGGCGCCACATATCGCGATCACTTTACACCACAATCAAAAACAAACGCTCCAATTACCCAAAGCAAATTGTGACCAAAGTCGCTTAAAACGAGTCAAAAAATTATTTGGCCAAGCTTTTTTGAACGACGCTGTCGCCATTCATGAAGAGCATGAGCAATTTAGTATGCAGGGTTGGATTAGCCAGCAAGCCTATCAACGCAGCCAACGCGATAAACAGTGGATTTATCTCAATAACCGTTTGATCAAAGATAAATTGGTCCTCCAGGCCATTGGCCAAGCCTATCAAGAGCTTCTCCATCCAGGGCGCTATGCTTCTTGCATTTTGTATTTGACGCTACCGCCCGATCAAGTCGATATCAATGTGCACCCTACCAAATACGAAGTACGTTTTCGTGATCCTAGAACGATTCATGCGCTGATTGTTTCTGGACTGGCGAATCGCCTCCATACTCCAGCAACCGTATCCAATGTAACACTAGAACACCCTATCCTCACGCGCGCTTTACCCACCACAGAAAGCCCCAACCGAATATCTGGTGAGAGTTCTGATTGGATCATCCTGAATCCTCAGTTTGCTATACTCCGCTTGCAGAGTACTGCTTATTACTTGGTTGATATAGTAAAATTACAGCATCATTATGTAGCACTATCACTCCAAAAAATCTCTTATCCCTTTCCACACCGCGCATTATTGGTTCCAGTTCGCATTCCATTGGAAACAGCTGCAGATGCTCGTTTAGAACAACAGCGCGCTACCTTACTCAATTTAGGTCTACAATTTGATTTTATTGGTACACACCATATCCTGATTCGGACTATGCCGATCAATTTGCCTTTGTTAGATTTAGAACGCTTTTTTCTATCCATACAAAAATCAGATTATGACCAAAATGACTTAATTCAACAATTAATTGCCTGCCAAACATTCGATGCGTACAATACAAGCTCAATTGAACGCGAAACCTTAATTGATTTTTGTCTACAACATTGGGATTCCATGCTCACCAACCAAGCCTGTTTACACCTAGATTCAGCAACCTGTCAGCACCTGATGCGACAGAGCCGAACAATGCTTACTCCAGAACGAGCCTTGACGTCATGACGGGCACTTGGTTTTGTTTGATGGGTCCAACCGCCATAGGAAAAACTGATTTAGCCTGCGAACTATTACAGCACTTCCCTTGTGAAATTATCAGCATTGACTCGGCGATGATCTATCGTGACATGGATATCGGTTCTGCCAAACCTGATTTGGCGGTCTTGGCCCAAGCCCCCCACCATTTGATTGATATTCTTTCCCCCGAGGAAACCTATTCAGCGGCACAATGCTGCACTGATGTGCTGCGTTGCGCGCAGGAAATAGAAGCTCGTGGCAACATTCCTTTATTGGTAGGAGGCACGATGATGTATTTTCGTGCTTTGCAGCAAGGATTATCTACTTTGCCAACGGCGGATCCTGTTATCCGTAACGCATTCGTCACCCAAGCACAAGAACACGGTTGGGATTATGTGCATCAACAATTAACCGAGGTGGATCCACAAGCCGCCGCGCGCATTCACCCCCACGATACGCAGCGCATCCTCCGCGCGCTGGAAGTGTTTACCCTCACCCAACAACCCTTATCCATTTGGCAGCAA
The DNA here is from genome assembly GCA_018061965.1 of Legionellaceae bacterium. GTDB lineage: Bacteria > Pseudomonadota > Gammaproteobacteria > Legionellales > Legionellaceae. The sequence continues at coordinate 10,924 of JAGOTG010000019.1, read as the reverse complement.
ACTACGCAACAGTCGATTGACCGAAAATTTATAAATCTCATTTTAATGCCCAAAGAACGCAACTGGTTGCATGAGCGCATCGCAGACCGTTTCAAGGCGATGGTTGTAGGTGGATTGATTGATGAAGTACAACATTTACGTCAAAAATATACATTGACTGCCACACATCCGTCCATGCGCTGCGTAGGCTATCGCCAAGTCTGGGATTATTTACAAGATCACCGTGATCTCACTCTCTTAAACGAAAAAGGCATCGCCGCTACCCGCCAATTGGCCAAACGTCAAATGACTTGGCTACGCCATTGGCCAGATGGGCATGTTTTTTCTGTGACTGAGACCATGAATCACAGAGAAATGATTGCGTTCATGCAGCAAATTACGGATAATTAATTTGAAAAAAAACGAGAAGAACAATATGACCAAACAAGAAAATGCTTGCACACAAAAAACCATAACTATCCAAGCTAAAGATTTACCATTATCTTGCCCCACGCATAATATGAGCACCTGGAATGCGCATCCCAAAGTTTATTTACCCATCGAAAAAACAGGTAAAGAAACTTGTCCTTATTGCGGAACCCACTTTATTTTAGCAAAGAAAAAGCGCTAAATAACGGCAATTATATAAGAGCTCAAGCATCTTTTTCTGGGCAAATGCGATCTAAGACGGGATGAACGTAGATAGTTCTTCAAAACATTTTTGCTTTAGTATGGGTGAGCTCAGGAGAAGAAGGGGTTACCTGACTGATGATTTTGCAGAGTCCCAAGCTGGTAGCAAATCCTGACTTATGTCCTTTTGCAAGAATAGGAAAGTTACTAGCCTTGCTGAGCTCTTTCTGTATCTCCTCAATAGAACACGCAGCATGAATTTTTTTTATTAGCAACTGTGCACTATCTATTTTCAAGTTAGTCAGTAAAGTATTTCTAAAATATTGGGTGATTCTAGATGCTTTAAAAACTTTGTTTTCACCGAGTTCTCCGCGCGAGTTGATATAGTTTAGTAAGACTTTTTCGCAACTTTTCTTCATACTAATTAAATTCATAGGCTGTTCTTTCTCGAGCAATGCTATCCCTGTGTCATGCGCTGTATCTGTTGAGGTGTCATACGCCTGCGCCAATTGCTCTACATGCTTAGTATTTTTTAAGAAATCAACGCTCGCGATATCTGGACGATAGGCTTTAATGAATAATAATGCTTTGGTTATGGCTGCAGTTTTGGGGAGTGGTCCTACTGGATCTTTAAGAATACGGTCGTGCATGTCGGTATGAACCGTCTCCCAGGTACTATTGCTCACAAAGCTTTTTCTTCGAGCATACATATCAAGACAGGCCGTTTCTTTATCCTCCAATAGTAATGCCATACCGATGTCAATACATACCACACCATGAGATTTGGTCACCATAAAGTTTCCAGGTACGGAAGCATCGACAATGATCCTGCCTGTACGGTTATAGATATCAATCTGAGCACGCGCAATCTCTGTATCTTCTATATCTCTAAGCTTAGGATTAATAATAACATTTTTATCCGCGCGCTTATTCGCACTAACTAGTTGAGCACGCTGTTCTTCTGTTAAACGGGAGAGCTCCTTTTTTGTTAGAGTCTGCCCATGTTTGCTTGGCACGTAAGGGCTGGTCCAACCTTGGACTTGTTGGCCATCTATCACAATGGTTGCTATTTTTGCTTCGGGTTTTAAATTGGGATTTAAGAGATTCCAAAGACGTACCGATCGCTCAGGGGTATCTGTACTAAATTCAATGCTATGGGCTTCTTTGAATACCAGCGTGGCTTCATTGTTAATGTAAACTTGGTTAAAGCTCCCCCCAGCTAGAGGTCGCCATGTGTAGGCTTTTTTAAATAACATATTTTTTACATGATGAAATCATACTATCATTATAGTCGTTTTTTAATCAAACCATCTTGCATGCCATTTTTATAAATTAACAATGCCTAATACAGCAATCAATCCTCCACGACTTTTATTGAATGACGTTAACATCTTAATTCTGGCGCACTTAGAAGCCTAGTTAAAGTGGCCGGGTCCATACTACTAATTCAGACTTTTGAGTACCGTATGGCCCATCAGGTGTACAGGATGATCATTTTATTAGAAACAACTACCGCCAGTCGTGCAACATGAACCAGCCCAGGTGCATGCCACTTGTTGTGTTGACCACGTACATGCAGGCAGACCCTTCTTTAGACTTCCATAGCTAGCATCTTTACACTGATCTTGGGTTACTGCCGCCCCCATTGAGTCGCAATACTTATTCCCAGTACAACTGTTTGCAGTCCACGTTTGAGCGGTGCATGAAGGTTCTGTTTTGCCATTGCAGGAAAAGCCTGCTACTGGAGTCATAATTATAAAAGCCAAGCCGAGAGTAGTGAATGTTCTATTAAATGTCATGTTAATTTCCTTTTAGTTGGTTTTTAAAACCCTCCTTTTTAGTTTAGTTGGGTTTTATAAAAATAATAGGGCTGTTGCCACATTAGGGATGGTTTCCCGCCTGCGCGGGAATGACGGAGATTTTTTTGTCATGCACAGAGAAAAAAATACACAACTAGTATTCATATTTTCATTTTTAGTGATACACTTAAGTCGTTTGAAAGTTTTCTATAGAAATCTCACTTTTAATCACCCCCTTGCCAGAATAAAAGCGGGAAAAAATCAGTGAAACGCTGTACTTATAATAAAATTATAAAGGTGGCAACGCTATGAACTTATTAAACGCCCTACTTTTATCTCGCATGCAATTCGCATTTACCATGTCTATGCATATTCTTTTTCCGGCTTTTTCAATTGGAATAATCTGTTTTTTAGTATGGATGGAAGGCGCATGGCTCAAAACTAAAAAACCAGTTTACTACCAGATCATTCGGTTTTGGACCAAAATATTTGCATTAACTTTTGGTATGGGCGTCGTTTCTGGTATTGCGATGGAGTTTCAGTTAGGGACAAATTGGGCTGGTTTTTCTAAGCAAATTGGTTCAGTGCTTGGTCCTTTATTTATCTATGAAGTCATGAGTGCTTTTTTTGTTGAGGCAGGATTTATTGGGATTTTAATTTTTGGCTGGAATCGCGTAGGCCCAAAACTGCATTACGCAGCGACCATTATGGTCGCAGCAGGCACTTTAGTTTCAGCTTATTGGATCTTATCAGCGAACTCTTGGATGCAACATCCCATTGCGTATGCCCAAAAAGGTAGTCATTTCATATCAACAGATTGGCTAGCTATTATCTTTAACCCCTATAATTTACCGCGCTATTTACATATGGTTATGGCGAGCTGGCTATCGACAGCTTTTGTGGTCACGAGCATCAGTGCTTATTACTTACTACGCAACATCCACACTGAACTAGCCAAAACATGTATGCGTTTTGCCGTGCATGTCATCATCATCCTCGCTCCATTGCAAATTTTTATGGGAGATATTGTTGGGGTTAACGTTTATGAACATCAACCTTTAAAAACTGCGGCGATAGAAGGATTATGGCAGACTGAAAAAGGAGCCCCCACGCTTATCTTTGCTTTACCTTCCAATAAACAGCAAAAAAATCTTTTTGAGTTTGGCAAAATTCCTCATGGTTCGTCGATTCTAAACACCCATAGCTATAACGGTGAAATTAAGGGTCTAATGTCGGCGACACCCTCCGAACAACCCGAAGTATGGCCAGTATTTTTCTCTTTTAGGATTATGGTTGGAATGGGATTCTTAATGTTTGGCTATGCTATTGTAGCGACATGGATGCTAGTCAAAGACCAACTATTTACTTCTCGTCGTATATTATTTGCAAGCCAGTTTTTGTCACCTGTTGGCTTTATTGCCTTGTTGACGGGATGGATCACAGCAGAGATGGGGAGACAACCTTGGGCAGTTTACGGTTTGATTCGGACTGCAGACGCTGTTTCTGCGGTATCCACTCACGATGTGATTATTGGGTTTGCTTTGATCATTGTGGTTTATGTCATTATTTTTGGAGGGTTTTATTTTTATTTTCTTGATAAAACCATTAAAAAAGGACCCGAGGATGTTTCAGTGATTCAGCCATTTGGCTTCCTGCAATCGGGAGAAACGCCATGAATACTTTAGCGCTAATTTGGTTAGGACTGATTGCATTTACCGTAATGATGTACGTGATTTTGGATGGGTTCACCTTAGGCATTGCTCTATTATTTCCTTGGATTAAAAACTCCGAAGATCGAGACATCATGATTTCTAGTGTCTTGCCGGTATGGGATGGCAATGAAACATGGTTGGTATTTGCAGCAGCAGCATTGTATGCAGGCTTCCCGGAAGCATTTGGTGCATTAATGACAGCCCTGTATTTGCCTTTAATGGTGCTGATAGTTGGGTTATTATTACGCGGTGTTTCCTTTGAGTTCATCCATAAAGCCACAAAAACTACTGCGCATATTTGGGAAAAGTGCTTTTGCATCGGCTCCTGTATGGCGGTGTTTGCTCAAGGAATATTTGTTAGCCAATTCATCCAAGGATTCTCGCGCGATCCCAAGAGTGGCGAAATCGTCGCCTGTTTTATAGGCAATCCATTGCATATTTTTTGTATCATTGCTTTGTTGGTTGGTTACAGTTTGCTCGGATCAGCCCGGTTGATAAAAAAAACTGAGGGTTCACTTCAAGAAAAGCTGTTTACTATTTCTAACCGTTTACAATGGGTGTTACTGATTGCATTAATTCTAATTGGCTTGTTTTCTCCACCAACTTCGAGTAACGCGGACAAAATATGGTTCGTTTTACCTCATTCACCGTTTATGGTTTTTTTCATTCTGACCGTGACATTATTAATGGTGTTTCATGCAATTGGCATTAAACATCGCAAAGAACAAGTTCCATTCCCGGCTTTGGTTGGTATTTTTGTCATCACCTATCTTGGTTTTGGTTTAAATACCTTGCCCTATATTGTCCCTTATCAATTGACTTTTATGGATGCTAAAGTCGACGATCGTGCGTTATTGATTATGCTTTATGGTGCTTCGGTCCTATTGCCGTTACTTTTGGCGTACACATTCTATGCGTATCATGTTTTTCGAGGAAAAATCAATGCCAGCAAAAAAGTCTCTTACTAAACTTCAACGCCAAATGGTATGGTTTACAGGGCTTTATATTTCCTCAATGCTAGGATTTGGTTTGTTTTTCACTTTTTCGCATTGGCTAGTCCACATCTTGAGGTCGTGACTACAAATGATAGTTTGCTTCATAACAAGGGATATTTATGTCAATAAAAGTCAAAGGGGCACTGCTTTGGATTATGGTTTTTCAGATCATTGGTTATTGCCTGGGGATGATCACGCAACATGATATTGTATCGTGGTATCCCACATTGCATAAATCGATTCTTACGCCACCAAATATTGTTTTTCCAATCGCCTGGTTTGTTTTATATTGTATGCTCGCTGTATCAGGTTATGTACTTTGGCAATATCGTCATCAGCCAAAGGCGAAATTAGCCCTTGTATTTTACGTTTTACAAATTTTACTGAACTGGGCTTGGACGCCCCTTTTCTTTTATTTTCATTGGATTGGCGTGAGCCTTTTTTGCATCACGTCGATTATTATCTTGACGTTGATAACGATTATCATCACGCGCAAGACATATAAATTAAGTTGTGTATTGCTGATTCCTTATTTTATTTGGCTACTTTTTGCTGGATATTTAAATGCAGTGATATGGATACTTAATGCCTCGTAAACAATTATCCTTGGAAAAGGGAAACATAGATTATGGCAAACTATTTAGTAATTGCAGCAAGTAGTGCTATTGGGCAAGCGGTCGTCAATGTCTTAAGGTCTCAAGGAGACACCGTCTTCACTACTGCTCGAGATAAAACCAAAATTGAACCTAATTCTCTACTGGATGCGACTGATTTTGATGCCGTTGCTCAGGCATTTGAAGACGCAGGCCCAATAGATGGGGTTGTTAATTGTGCTGGCTCATTATTATTAAAAAGCGCGCACACGACTTCTCAAGAACAATATCAAGCGGTTATTGATTCTTCATTAACAACATCATTTGCAACGGTTCGTGCAGCTGGAATGCATATGAAAAATGGCGGCTCAGTGGTACTGATTTCATCAGCTGCCGCGCTTGTTGGACTTGCCAATCATGAAGCAATTGCAGCCGCCAAAGCCGGAATTATCGGACTTGTGCAATCTGCGGCATCAACTTACGCTAATTTAGATTTACGCTTTAATGTGGTAGCACCAGGGATGACTGATACCCCGCTTACCGCGCCGCTTATTTCAAATGATTTGGCTTTTAAAGCATCGAAGGCAATGCACGCGTTAGACCGCATTGGTACCCCAGAAGATATTGCTCGCGCAATTATTTTTCTTTTGGACCCTAAAAATAATTGGATTACTGGACAAGTATTGGCCGTCGATGGGGGTTTAAGTAAGGTACGCCCTAAAATGAAAATTTAATAGGCAATACCTGAAATGAAGCCCCCATTTTCCTCTTTTACGCAACAATTGGCGTTTTCACTGTTCTATTTCAAGGCCTATGCAATGAGTAACCTCACCATTTTGATTTTTTACAGGGGATATGGTGAATTCATTTACAAACTGCTCACCATTCTTTCTATAATTAATCATTTTAACGGTCACTGACTCACGCTTTTCTATTGCTATGGCAAGTTTTTTTAAGGATTCTGTATCAGTTTCTTTCCCTTGCATAAAGCGACAGTTTTTGCCAAGGATTTCACTTTCAGCATACCCACTCATTTCTAAGAAATATTTATTTACATAAATGATGGGATCATCTTCTTGTTGGCAGTCTGTAATTAAGATCCCTCTGGGTAGGGCATCTAAACTTCGCTTCAATAATTCTAACTCCTCCTTGTTGGAAAGGTTTTTCATTGCTTTTTCTCCTGATAGGGTTGTGTAACTTTTTATTGTAGGCGTTTAAGAGTTACATATTCGGAGGCCGTTGTCACTTTCAGAAGACAATGACAATGGGCTGGCAGTATTAACACGAAATTCATCTTCATTGACAATGTGTAACCGGCCAAATTAAATTGCCGACATCAGCCACATTATTTTGCCGATTAGCACTCACCAATTAGTAAACACTTCCGAGCAGCTTCAATAATTTCTGTTGTTAACGAGGCCATACAGTTTACTTGCATGATTCTATATGATTGTTTCAATAATCTATTGATTAGCCTAAAATTGCCATTGGTCATTCGTATGATGGTTGATACTGATTCTTGATCTCCAAAATCCGCCTGATCAATGTTGACTCCTAGTTTCGAAAAGTGCTTATTAATTAAAAATTCGACCTCATTTTTTCCAAGGTTTTTAAATTGATGTACAAATCCAACTCTGGAGTACAACTGGGGATATCGTTCAATAATTTTATCTATGCCCGGCATACCAATAAAAATAAAGGTGGTACCACCTTTGTCATATAATTCTCGGATTAATTCAAAGGCTTGTGGCTTTAATCGTTCTGCTTCATCGATAATAACGAGTTCAGCAAAATTACGATTTTCCTCGCGTACATGCATTGGTATTTCATCTGGATACAGGAATTTCTCTTTTAATAAACTAAACTGCTTTTGCGTATGCTCTATTTCCTGAATTACATGTTTTGCTTGTGCTAATATACTTGGCGTATATAGCACGCTATGTAAACCTTTCATTGAGAAATTTGGCTGTGGTTGCACCGAAATATACTTGCTTTTAGCATTTTTAGTTACTTGGTCCCATTTTGTATAATGAATAGCTGACTCTGTTTTGCCAGCACCTGCTGGTCCGTAACATAGGCCAATATATTGATCACGGTGGCATGCTTTGCAAAATTCAACAAACTGCTTATATTGCATAGAGTGCCTCCGGCACACCCAATATCCCCCAATCAGGATCGGGTTTTCTCCAAATTGCATGCCGGAAACATAGTGATGTTTTTTGAGCAGATGGCGAAAGGAAGGATAGTTCATAACCGCAGATTGCTCTGCTGCAATCGTCAATAACAACCGTAAGCCAAGGTTTTTGAGGTTTATTCTTATCGCTTAGCACTTCAATATCAATCAAAACATGGTCGGCTTGCCATAATTCATTCGGTTGTTCAGCAGCGCGAATGTGCAATAGGTCATATTGTTGTCTGTATGCCTTACTGCCTTCTCTTCCTAGAAGAGCCAAGTCGTCAGGAACATTATAGATAATTCGGCATACGCTGCGATAACTTGGTGCTTTCAAATTATTCTTGTGACAATGCTCTACAACAAGTTTGTGAATACTTGCAGCGGAGAGCATTGGCTTTTTTAAATAGATGCCTTCTATGGTTTTTTGTATAAGAGATTCATACTGGCGTGGCAACCCTTTGTCACAACGTGATTGTCGTGCTAACCCAACCAATCCTTGTTCGTGATATTTTTTAATCCATAACCCAAGTGCTCGAACTGAATTGACTAATTATTACTCATCAATTGAACGTTCTAGTCCGCAAGAATTGGCAGATGCATTAGTTGAAATACTGCTTCGGTTGAACTCTCCAAGCCAAAAAGAAGTAGAAAAATCATTAAGATATTTTGTTTTTTTATTAGAGCGACATTATTCTATGATTGTAGCAACTCCAGCCGCCTCTTCTAGCTCTGCCATAGATCCGTTACAAGAAATCGTAGAGAGGATATCTGAAAACGTTGGATTAGTCTCGGTTTTATTCGGTGATATTGAATTGCCAGAACGGCCTTTTCTTCCTCCTGATATTGAGAGAACTATTACACGATGGAAAACAATACCATGCCCTAATCCAAGACGAACGGCAAAGACAATTTATGTTTGGAGCATTGGCAGAATTTGAACGAAATTTGATAAGAGAAAGGACAAAAGCGGGATTAGAATCTGCGAGATCTCGTGGTCGACTGGGAGGACGTCCTAAGCAATTAGATATCAATAAACGTCAATTAGTTGTTAAACTATATAAAAGCAAAGAACATACTGTTCAAGAGATTTGCCGAATGATGGGGGTTTCAAAACCCACCCTTTATAAATATTTGCAAGAAATAGGAACTAATGCATAAACAATTTTACTATTGTTTTTAAACACAGCGAAATATTTTGTAAAAAATCGCATTAACCAAGGCTCAAAAAAAACAACCGAAGTAAAGCTCTGTATAAGATTTCTATACCAAATGAACTAATGCGCTGCTTAAACTATCTGTTCGCTATCGAAAACAAGATAATCATTTTGTACTATAATTAAGACATATTTGACTTGGAATTATTACTTTCCTAGGAACTTTATATGAGTTTATTTCAAAATTTATATAGATTTTATTATGCATACAGGGATTTTTCATCTGTTCATAGCGCCGATCTAGAGGAAAAACAAAAAACCGAAAGAGCATTCCGAAGCGAATTTACAAATTACCACAATGCCTTAAAAGATTCTAAAAAATACAAGCCAAAGTGGTTAAAAGAAACGCAAAACAACCATTTAAAACTTCTTGATGATCGACTTAACGCTTATTTGGACGATCATGTATATGTGTATAAAGACGACAATATTACCTTGTTATCTGATCGAATTGATTTTGCTTTTGCACTATATACTGACGAATCACTAAGCGAAGCTATTCGTTATAAAGCACTCAGATTTTTAGGATATTCTCTAGATATTCACGAAGAATTATTAAGAGGCCCTAATATTAATGAAACCATTCTTCACCTGATGAATGTTCGGAATCAACATAAAGAGTCAGAGCCTTCTTATATTCCTGGTCGTGTCTCAGTTTCAGAACCACTTCTTCCTATGCAAGCATCCTATGTTGAAAGAGATAGGAGAGAAGCAATTCGATATCTTGAATCACAAAAAACTGAAAAACACCGCGTATTCATCACACAAGGAAAATTCAAAAAAAATAATACGAGTTTTGATACATCAAATTATACAGCACATGCTAAACCAGGTTGGGCTGCGTGTGTCCTTGATCCTAATGGTGATTTTTTTGTGTTCAAACACACTTTTGGTCAAGGAGCAAATCCTATAAAACACTCTTCTTTTACAAAAGGCGGGCCTGTATTCTTTGCTGGAGAACTGATTATTAGAGACGGAGTTTTAAAAGCCATTGCACCTATGAGCGGCCATTACAAACCAAGCTTATTTCAAACCTATTTAATGTTAGAATATTTATCAGATCATGGAGTAGATATCTCACAAGCCGATGTTATTACACTGGATAATCCTTCTGAGTATCTAAGCGATGTTCATTCTACCGTTATTACGAACGAATACCCAAAAGTATTTTATTTAGAGAAAGCTGGAAAAGAATACCTTACACCAGCCCGTGAAATTTACCAGTCTATACATAGTAAATTACTAAATGCCGTTCAAAATATACAACAAGATATAAGAGTCTTTTGGAAAAGAGAAAGCTCGGGTTTGTCGGGTGCCTATTCATTTTTTCAAAGTCGTATGTCAGCAGGTACATCTGCTGCTAGACAACAGTGTATTGAATTGGCAAAAAGATTAGATGCAGAGCTTGATACCCTTTTAAAAGAGGCTAGCTCATTGCCTCATAAAAAATATATGACCATTAATAAATTAGAAAGGTTAGAACGCTTAATTACCGAGTCCGAACAAGCTGTGTCCTCACAAAAAACATCTCCACAAGTCGAAAATCTGAACTCAATATTGCAGCGAGCTAAGCAATTATTAACCGCATTACAATCACACTCAGATGATGAAATAAAAAGAACTAGTACAATTCGGCGAAATTAATGACTAAATATTATCCGGGTAAGTAGATCATCGGAAACCCCTCGCAGAACGCAGCATGGGTCTGTAAATAATTTTGTGTAATTAGTCATAGTGTATAATCTGCCTATTTTCAGATAGGCATAGATGCAGAGAAAAACTATGACTCATGATATAGATGAATTGGCTCAAGAAATAGCCAAGAC
>JAGOTG010000023.1 GCA_018061965.1 Legionellaceae bacterium | reverse complement strand
GGCGCTGACACATAACACTTTCCTCATTCCATGGCAAAACCATCCCCTTTTCAGTTTATGATTTTGCCATTTTAAGTGTTACCTATCTCCCGTTCCAACTGTTACCTATGTGTCTTAGCTATACACATGTCCGCGGGATCTGGCGATTTATCGCTGCAGTAATGGCTGCTCACGGCGCATTCTCTTTGAAAACTGGTATCGGTAGTACTGCATCAAAAGCATACTCGTCAATAGAATAATCAAACAAGATCCTAATTTGTTCGGCCAGCCCCAATTCAGTTGCCAGGCTGAGATGCCATCGAGTATGGCTAGAAATAGGCATAATAGAATATAGAAAATACTCAAGGCTTGCGCTGACTGCAAACGTTTGGATTTCAATATTTGTGGAATGAACGCAATAACAAAAGCGATTTGCGCAGCATATCCGAGGATGTATAACGCTAAATGAACGAAAGGTTTTGGATTGATACTCAGCAGCATCAATAGAGCCGTACTACACATCAAAATACTATAAAAGCCAATCTGAAAAAACTTTTGTTCTGTCTGTTTAAAGTGATGAATCAATTGGACATGCTGAATAGTTAACAGCAACCAGCCTATAGCGGATACCGTACGATATTGCCAAGGTAGATTGCTGCCAAATCCATACAGCAAATCTAAAGAATAGCCTAGGTACAGCGTTAGATGCATCCATTTGCTGAGCTCTGCTAAATTGGTTTGTTTTTGATTATGAATCACTTGGGGCAAGTATAGGAACATATACATTAAGAAAGAAAGGTTTAAGCTGATTTGGCCCAACATCATACTTTATCCTGTGTGGTTCGAGGCGCGCTTAGTCGCGGCAATATTGTACCCGGATTCATATAATTTTAAACTAGCCAGTAAATTGGATGCATGCATTTGAAAGGCATGGCGCTGTCCTTTCTCTATGGGGGACGCACGTGGTAATGCAATAGTCGTTGGATTTTTTGGCTGCTGGTTGACATGAAACTCATAATGGCAATGTGGGCCCGTGGCCAATCCAGATTGACCAACATAACCAATGATTTGCCCGCGCTTGACGTGAGCGCCCTGAGATAAACCCTTTTGAAACCGGAGCAGATGTCCATACAATGACGAGTACATGGCTGAATGTTGAATTTTAATCATATTGCCATAAGCATTATGTCGACCAATATGTACGACTCTGCCATCTCCCGTAGACCGAATAGGGGTTCCGATCGGTGCGGCCAAATCGACGCCTTTGTGCGGGCGACTATAATGTAAAACAGGATGGTAACGCGATAAGCTAAACGGTGAACTAATATGGGTGAATTGGATCGGATACCGTGAAAATGCTTGTTTCAGACTATTCCCATTGGGTGCAAAATAGTCATAGCCACCATTGGGCGTACGAAACCGGACGGCCTGATACTGATGCCCATGATTCGTGTAGGATACAGCAAGAATATCTCCAGTATTAACGAGTTTGTCATCAATGTACTGCGCTTGATATAAAATACTAAATTGATCTCCTGCTCGAACATCTTTGGAAAAATCAAACTCCCAATTAAACACGCTGACCATTTGGCGAATTAATTTACTAGGAATCTTCATCCTCGCAGCGGTTCCATATAAGGAGCCTCTGACGGTTGCAGTGATATATTCGTTATGAGTATCCATCGTACGTGATTTAATACGAGAGACATAATGATTTTTTTCTAAGGTGATGACCAACAATTGCGTGGTGCCATACTGAAAAATCATTTTTTCGAGGATATCATCGTGAACCAAAATCTGAAAGGACTGGTTGGGTTTGATATTCGTGATAGTTTTGGCGTAAGGATTCGCATGCAAAATCGCTAACAAGGTTTGTTGGCTTAATTTTTCGCGTTTAAAAATGCGCCCTAATGTGTCTCCTTTGCGGGCAGTAATTGTTTTCCACCCCGTATCTTCTTCCTCAGTTTCTACCGGAGAAGAGGGCTCCGAGGCGAGTTCTGGCAATGCGAGTGTCTGTGAGATATATTTTGTTTTGGGGTGTGAAAAATTGATACTCAGGGAAATCAAGAGAGCACAGGATAGTAATACGGAAACCAAAGCCCAAATCTTATATTGATAAGGCTTCTGTATCACGCTAATCTCTTCGTTAGTATTTATGTTTATTTCGGTCATTTAACGATCTAAACTCCCTCATTAAAAATAAATTTTGCCTCGACCTCAAGGGGCTGCGTAAGTCCTACTGGACTAATATGGCATTGTTGTTTTTGTTCCATGTTTAACCTTTGTTGCTGAAAGTGTATACTGATGTTTTCACAGAGTGAATGATTGTCCTTTTTATATTCTTCTCTTCTAATACAAATGAGCGGATATTTTAAGGATAATGTGTCGGGATGAGAATAAATCATTCGGGCTAAGATACCTGTTGACTGCTATCAGGTCAACAGTAGTGAATGAAAAACCTGAATTTTTTGCCATTTTTGGTAGGAATTAGAGCAAATAGTATTATGGATTTATATTAAACATTAACTAAGGTTTCCATTATGGGTGCAACGCAATTATTTGATAAAAAAAATCCTGAGAGTCCTGTGAAAAAAAAATCCCCCCCCAAATTGAGCAAACCCAAAAAAGGGCAACAGACTGAGCAAGATCTCTTTCATTACACGGAGTTGGCGCGTGGTTGCGAAGAAATTTTATTACCTGCAGAATTACAAGAGAAGTTGCAGCGCGGTCAGCCGTTGAAAGTGAAGGCTGGCTTTGATCCTACGGCTCCGGACATTCATTTTGGGCATGTGGTTTTATTGAATAAGCTGCGTCAATTCCAAGATTTGGGACATGATGTTGTTTTTTTGATTGGTGATTTTACAGCCATGATTGGAGATCCGACTGGCAAAAATGTGACGCGTAAACCTTTGAGTTTGGAAGAAATTGCTGTGAATGCGCAAACATACCAACAGCAAGCCTTTAAAGTACTGAACCCGGATAAAACCAAAGTGGTGTTTAATGCTTCTTGGTTAAATCAGTTATCGGCAGTAGATTTGATTCGTATCGCATCCACTTCTACGGTAGCGCGGATGCTGGAGCGAGATGATTTTGCAAAACGCTATGCTGCTGAGCAACCCATTGCAATCCACGAATTTTTGTACCCTTTGCTACAGGGATATGATTCTGTCGCACTCCATGCAGATGTAGAGTGTGGGGGCAGAGATCAGAAATTTAATTTGTTAATGGGTCGTGAGTTGCAGCGGCATTATAAACAAGAGCCTCAGGTTGTGATGATGACACCTTTGATTGAAGGGCTCGATGGGGTGAAGAAAATGTCAAAATCACTCAATAATTATATTGGAGTGACCGAATCCCCTGACAGCATGTTGGGGAAGATCATGTCTATTTCAGATGAATTGATGTGGCGTTATATGGATTTGCTCAGTAAAAAAACGCTTAGCGAGCTGGGGGATATCAAGATGGCCGTGAAAGAAGGCCGCAATCCTCGCGATGTGAAATTAGCGTTTGCTGAGGAGTTAGTAGGTCGTTTTCATGATGTAGGGCATGCTAAGAAAGCGGTGCAAAACTTTATCGAACGTTTTCAAAAAAAAGAGGTGCCTGACAATTTGCCAACGCAAAAGGTCAGTTGCGACGTAAACACCAATTTTGCGCAATTATTGAAATTAGCTGGTTTGACTTCTAGCACTTCGGAGTCCATGCGTTTGATCAAACAAGGTGCTGTCAAAATAAATGGAGAAAAAGTATCTGATGCGGCTCTGACATTGAGATCAGGTGAGCCATGTATCATCCAAGTGGGCAAACATCGTATTGCGAAAATACTGATGACTCATAATTGAATGGCGCCGCCAAAGCCGACATAATTATTCAGTGTCCCTAACTGCCCGCTGAGTCGAGTACCGAATTCAATATCGACCGTCATGTTTTTTCTGACTGAAAGAACCAGGCCGGCATCTGCATTAAATCCACTGCCTAAATTGGGGCTGACTTTGTTTTGGCCGAAAACTTCGGCATACATTGTCATCTTAGAGGTGAATACATACGAAAGAACCAGGTCCGGTCCTACTCCTGTATAGTAAAGACTGGGGCCTGATGCTGATGAGGCTTGTCCTTGAGTGGATTGGCCTGATTGATGAAAAAAGGCTAGCATGAAAAGGATATTCCATTGCTTGTCGATCGTATAACTAATGATGCCATTTACATGCTCACCTACACTCTGCGTGCTGTAGTTTGCTGTACCTCCAGGTACAAGTAGGTAGCCGTCAACAGAGAGAATTATTTGGTCATTCTGCCAAAATTCATGTTTGCCACCAATGGCTGTTGTTGTACTCCCGGTAAAAGGAGGGGCATGGTTCCCAACATAAAAAGGTAAGTACGCGTAAATTTCAGTGGCTTTAGGTAAGCCCAAGCGTATTTGCGTAGTGGGGAAAACATCTGCATTACCCCCAGTACTCCAATTACGTCTTTGATATCCTGATTCTGTAAGAAAATGTCCCTTTTTCACTGTGCAAGGACTGACTGCATTGGCGGGTCGGTTGACCAAAAAAGAAATGTCCTCCTCAGAGCTACATACATCATTGGCCCTGCCTGTAAGAGGAAGTAGGCAACCTAGATGAATCATCCAAAACACAAAAATCCAGCGGTTCCAACGCATATATCATCCAAAAGACCATTTTCCTTGATGATTTTGAGTTGTTTTTTCCCTAAAGTAAACGATATATTTGTTTCCGTAAATTTTTACAAAACCCATTGACAAGCTATCTGATAATCTCATAGAATACACGACACGCCGCTAGGGCACGTTAATTAAAAAACTGAAGAAGACAAACAGTGAGGGCGCTTAAAAAGCGTCGAAACCTGAGAGTAGTATAAAGAAGTAAAGCAAGCTAGTGAGAACTGG
>JAGOTG010000013.1 GCA_018061965.1 Legionellaceae bacterium | reverse complement strand
AGTTCTCACTAGCTTGCTTTACTTCTTTATACTACTCTCAGGTTTCGACGCTTTTTAAGCGCCCTCACTGTTTGTCTTCTTCAGTTTTTTAATTAACGTGCCCTAGCGGCGTGTCGTGTATTCTACTTATTTCAGCGGGCATGTCAACTGGTTTTTTCATTCACACACAATTAATTTTCTAAATCCTGAATTAAGTTAATGATTGATTACACGTAAGGTAGGTGAAAAACGTCTCCGGCCAGGTGAGAAGAGGCTCGAAAGTATCGCGAAACAAACCTTAACTCATTGCCACTAGGCTAATGCCCAATGCAAAAATGAGTAGGAAATGATCGTTAACAACGATGCTGCAGGAAGCGTTAAAATCCATGAAGTAAAAATATTGCGAATCACAATCAAGTTTAAGGCACCAATACCGCGCGCCAAGCCAACTCCCAACACGGACCCAACCAAAGTCTGCGTCGCAGAAACAGGGATACCGCAGCTGGTCGCAATCACGACAGCTGAAGCGGCTGCCAACGTTGCGGCAAAGGCACGACTAGGCGTCAGTGCAGTAATGGCACTGCCCACTGTTTCAATGACTTTTCTGCCGTACATCAAAAACCCGGTAATCACACCGACACAACCGAACAAAATAATCCAAGTGGGATAACCTCCGACAAAGGCGGCTTTTGAACTACTCATCACCAAACTATAGACAATCGACAAAGGACCTACGGCTAATGCCACATCATTAGAACCATGGGCGAACACCATTGCGCACGCAGTCATCGCCATCAAAACCGCAAAATAGCGCTCAACTTGAATAAATGTATCTCGTCGCTTCATGTCATGCAACTCTGGAATTTGCTTAATACACAGCAACCCGATTAGAGTAATGAGCAAACTCGTAGCCACAACCACTAGAATGCTCTGCTGAGTACTCAGCACCACATGAAAATGGTGCAGACCTTTTAGTACTGTAATAAAAGATAAAATACAGCCCACCAGAAACAAATAAATCGGCATGTAAAATTTGGCTTTTTTAAGCGGATCCACTCGTATAAAAATGGCTTGCTGAATCGTTGTAAATAAAATATACCCCGTGATACCCGCCAACAGAGGAGACGTGATCCACCCAATTGCAATATATGACACTTGCTTCCAATGTACGGCATCGAACCCCAAAACGACACTGCCAAACCCTACCATGGATCCCACCAGCGCATTCGTAATCGAAACCGGAACACCCATATAACTTGCCAAATTCATCCAAATGGTACACGCAAAAAGAACTGCTAGCATGCCCTCTATCACGACCATTGGAGAGCCGGATAATTGACTCGTATTGATAATACCATCGCGCATGGTTTCGGTGACCCCTGTCCCACCCAAAAATGCGCCAGCAAATTCAAATATAATGGCCACACACATAGCTTGGCGTACTGTGACGGCCTTGGAGCCCATTGTCGTACTCATGACGTTGGCTAGATCATTGGCGCCCACGCCCCAAGTCATAAGAAAGCAGAGAATTACCGCTGCAATGAGGTATAAAAAAGCATGTTCCATGAGGATTATTACCGCGCAATAAGAATTTGCAGACGCGCGCCGACTGTTTGCGCCAAATCTGCCAGATCACCCACCCATTGAACAAGTTTGTATAGAAACATCACTTCAACGGCACTCCAGTCTTTTTCGATTTCAAAAATTTGCCGTCGCATTTCTGCAAGCAAATCATCGCTGTCATGTTCAATTTTATCTAAAGTAACAATCATCTCTTCCACAATGGTCACTTCACTGCCACGAAAGCCACTTTCCAATAATTCGTCTAATTCATTAATTGCTTTACAGGCTTGTTTTGCCGCATCCAAACAACGATTTAAAAAGGTCATAAACAAGGGCACCAAAGTTTTAGGGACCGTCATTTTGCGTCCAATGATCAGTTCGGCGATGTCTTCTGCTTTGTTCGCAATGCGGTCTTGTGCGGCAAGTAACTCTAATAAATCAGACCGAGCCACTGGTAAAAACAGCCCCGTTGGTAAATGTAAGCGCAAATCCCGTTTAATCAGGTCGGCGTCTTTTTCCAAAGCAGCAATTTTATCTTGGATAGACTTAGCCAAATCCCAATCATCATTCATCACAGCTTCAAAAAAAGGTGATAATTGTTTGGCACAAAGATACGTTTTATACATATGCTGTTCAATTGGCCGAATAGGCGAAGGACCAAACATATTAAATATATTACTCATCACTATACGTATCCCTAATTGATCTATCCCAATTATACAGAAACTATCTGTGAAATGTAATCGAATAATTTGCCAACACGAGTTGATAATTAAGTGGAATTCAAAAATTTCACTTAATTATCAACGCACTACACTCTCTTATTTGTTTTTATATGTGTAATACCTTATACTCCATCGGCTCTAAATACTATAGAATGAATTACATTAGATGATACGTTTACTGATTACAATGTTAATGACTCTGAGCTTAGTACACCCAAGTTTTGCAAGGAAATACCCAGTGCAGCTGGGCGATACCACAGTCACTATTGTGCAAGAACGATATGGGAAGGGTAAATCTTTTATTCATGTCCATGAAAATGAAACCACCGCTCTGCAAGCTGCACAAACCCTAATTCAACATCAAGGCGGCTCTCTTATCACTCTAAAACACGGTGGAGGAAGAAACATCACATTCTCACTGCACCATAAACACTATGAATTCGATCCCAACCGCATTTTTACCAATCAAGGCATCTATAAAACCTTAAATGATTATGGCCCTTATTCCAAGTCTGCACATCAAGCCGTAAAACGACTGGCAACCCACATCATGCATCTACTGCCAAAAGGGAAGATCATCGCAGTCCATAATAACGAAACATTCTCTCTTCATGATTATCTGCCCGGGAAAAATCTCGCTCACGAAGCGCGCGGGCTGCATTTCAATCATCAGCAACATTATCGTAATTTTTTTATTGTGACTCAAAAGCAAGATTTCGAACGCTTAAAAGCTCAGAAATTTAATAGTGTCTGGCAAGCCAAATCCGCTACCGATGATGGCTCATTATCAATCCGCCTCATAAAGCAAAAATACGTGAATGTGGAAGCGGGATACGACCAATTGGCTAACCAAATCAATATGTTAAAGCACGCATAATAAGACAGGACTGAATGGCCAAGCCCTTGTCGGAAGAAGAAGCCTGACAAAATTAATTAGACGTTGTAAATTTGATATCCCATCATTTAGGTCTACACTCAAATTAGAGGACTTATTCAGGATTTCATCATGATGAAGTTGGGTTGTGCGGTATGTATTGTCTCCCTATGCGCCGTCGTTTGTGGATGCTCACAAAACAAGGCCCCATTTCAAGACACCCCAGATTATGTCCATTTTAAACCCTTGTTTTCCGGCTACGATGGCTACGGGTACAGTCCAGGGTTCACTGGCTTTACTCAAGGTTATGATAGCTACGGCGATTATGATGATGGCTTTGGTCCTTCTTGGTGGAATCCCCGCTTTAATTATTATTCGGGTAATTTGCGCGGGTACACCAAATACCCTTATCCGCAGTAATAATCTCTGCACCAAACCCAGCGATACCCCCTAGCCAATCATTCAAAACGATTGTACAATGAGGCGCCAAATAATAATTAGGAGCTTCAAACATGAAATTCGGAACAGTGATTAAAAAAGGGGTTATCATTCTTAGCGCATTATTGCTTGCTGCTTGCGCTAAACACGGTGGTGGTGCAGACAATGGGGGGCTTTCGACCAGTGGCCTGGGCGATGCTTTCGGAAGTTTTGGTGGCCAAAGAGCCGGTGAAAAATACTCTACTGACGCACCTTCCGATCAAATCTATCGCTTTGATTATGATAATGCTAATTTAGATGACAAATATGTTCCTTCCGTGAATGCTCAAGCAAATTATTTGAAAAACCATCCTGGTGCACGCATTTTAATCGCTGGACATACCGACGAACGTGGTAGCCGCGAATACAATATTGCCTTAGGTGAGCACCGTGCAAATACCGTTGCAGATGTCATCCGAATGAGTGGGGTTAATCGTGATCAAGTACGTGTAGTCTCTTACGGTAAAGAACGGCCTGCAAATTTAGGTCATGACGAAGAATCTCACGCTCAAAATCGACGTGCTGAATTAACATATGAGTCAAAATAAACAAA
Organism: Legionellaceae bacterium; assembly: GCA_018061965.1. Taxonomy (GTDB): domain Bacteria; phylum Pseudomonadota; class Gammaproteobacteria; order Legionellales; family Legionellaceae. The sequence continues at coordinate 74,176 of JAGOTG010000013.1, read as the reverse complement.
TGAGACTAATTGTTCACACTATCTTTGCCACTTCTTTGTGCCTATCCATGCCAGTTTTGGCCAGTGCCCCCGTGGTAGATGACAGTGAGAATTTTGTCTTATTAGAAGAACAAGCACAGGCAGCTGAAGAGCTGCCTGTTGCACAAGAAAACGCATATCACATTACCAATGCGCCTGGAAATCGCGTCGCAAATCCTAGTCATCATAACGCTGCTGCGACTGCACGCAATATCGATTTGGTCAATACATTGCAATCTTTACAAAAAGAAGTGCAAGAACTGCGTGGGCAGCTTGAAATGCAAGCCCATGAATTAGACGAATTAAAGCAACAGCAGCTCGCTTATTATCAAGATCTGGATGCACAGCTCAATCATGACCAGAGTAATACAGCACATAATAATCAAGCAATCGCACCCAAACAGACTTCTCAGCCAGATACAGCCAATAACCTGTCAGCGAATAATCCATCTGCTGCAACTCATCCTGAAATGGAAATACAGGCTATGCAAGATTTAGCTCAGGCGACTCCCAACAAAATTCGGCCCAACCCTGCTGATGAACAAATTTCTTATTTGGCCGCTTATGACTTAGTCAAACAAAAGAATTTTTCTCAGGCCACCGAAGCAATGCAACAGTTTCTTACTAAATATCCACAGGGTGGTTACAGTGCCAATGCTCATTATTGGCTCGGCGAGCTTTATCTCGCTAACAAAGATTATTCAGAAGCTATCAGTCAATTTGATACCATTATTAAAAATTTCAAATCCTCCAGCAAATATGCACCCAGTCGTCTCAAGCTTGGCTACGCACTTGCAGAGTCTGGACGTATTGGAGAGGCCAAAGAGCAGCTGACCACAGTGATGAATCTTTATCCGGACACATCAACGGCTCATTTGGCACAGTCTAAATTAGAAAAATTAGGTGGGTAATGACGCCTAGTTTACGTATCACAGAACTTTTCTATTCCATCCAAGGGGAGTCGAATACCAGTGGTTATCCCACTGTTTTCGTGCGCTTGACTGGCTGTCCACTGCGCTGCCAATTTTGCGATACCGCTTATGCATTTCAAGGCGGTAATCTGATCAGCATAGACCGTATTTTAGAACAAATTTCCGCTTACAAAACATCTCATGTGTGCGTCACTGGTGGTGAACCATTGGCCCAGCCCAATTGCATACCACTACTACAACGCCTCTGCGACGCCAATTATATTGTTTCAATAGAAACAAGTGGTGCGCTAGATATTTCACAAATTGATCCCAGAGTCTTGATTGTGATGGATTTAAAAACACCAGGATCTGGTGAGGTATCCAAAAATCTATGGACCAATATCCCTTTATTGAAAGCTCAAGACCAAATTAAATTTGTCATTTGTGATCACGATGATTACCTTTGGGCGTGTGATATGATAAAACAATATCAATTAACAGAAAAAGCACACGTTATTTTTTCAACCAGTTGGGAACAATTAAACCCGACTGATTTGGCCAATTGGATCTTAGCCGACCATTTACCCGTACGGTTTCAGCTTCAGTTGCATAAGATTCTTTGGGCAGATGCCAAAGGACATTAAATTTCGTGCGCGACCCTAAGGAGTAGACACATGCAACAATGGTTAGCACATGCCCCTGCGAATATTGCGTTGATCAAATATATGGGGAAAGATGACCAAGCTACGAATTTACCGGCTAATCCGTCTTTATCGTTCACTCTCAATCAATTGAAGTCTAGTGTTTCTTTGGAACTGCACTCGGGCAAGCATGATTTTTGGGAACCTTTAGAAATTCCAGGTATCGATCATTTTGTTTTGTCACCAGAGGGACAACAACGCTTTTTAAATCACCTGGGCTTTTTAAAACAACAGTTTTCTTATACAGGTGGGTTTACAGTTCGTTCAAATAATAATTTTCCTCTTAGTACAGGCTTAGCCAGTTCCGCATCAAGTTTTGCAGCATTAACTCAATGTGCTGTCGAAGCATTGTGTGAGCTCACGCAAAAGCCTATGCCTCCGATTGCAACCATCGCCGCATTAAGTCGCCATGGCTCTGGGTCGTCCTGTCGCTCTTTTTTCTCACCCTGGGCACTATGGGAAAATGATACCGTAAGCGAGATTACATTGCCTTACCCAGACTTGCTCCACGAAGTCATTCTAGTGAATCATGAGATCAAAGCCATTTCATCGTCAAAAGCACATGAATTGGTGAAAACGAGCCCGTTGTACGCCACTCGGCCAGAGCGAGCCAAACAAAATTTAAGTGATTTGCTCGATGCTTTTCATGCGAAAAATTGGGCCAATGCTTATCACATTTGCTGGCAAGAGTTCCATGATATGCATGCACTTTTTACCAGTTGCCAACACCCCTTTTCATATATGACTGAAAGAAGTTTACAAGTTTTAGATCTGTTACAAGCTGCTTGGCAACAAAATCAAGATGGGCCTATTGTTACCATGGATGCAGGCCCCAACATTCATTTACTGTATCGGCCCGATCAGAAGGAACTGGCTCGAGTCTTCAAGCAGGATGTCCTCATTGGTAACTTCGATGTCATCTAGCACTATTCCTTATCAGACAACGACCCATGGCAAATGGATCTTAGCTGGGGAACACGCCGTCATTCGTGGGCACGGAGCTCTAGTATTTCCTTTGCCGGATAAAACCTTAACATTGCGCTACACCCCCTCTGACACAGCGACAGAACTTCTGATTTCAACCCATATGCTTGGTCACGACCCAGATGCCACACCAACTTTATTACAGCAAATTTTAGAATATGGATTTCAGTGTGTAGGTCGCGGTCTGACAGCAGTAAAGGGCGATTTGCACATCGAAAGCAATATTCCAGTGGGAGTCGGCATGGGCGCTTCAGCAGCGTTATGTGTCGCCATCACTCGCTGGTTTGCCGCGCAACAGTGGATTGACGCAGAAAATGAATTTACCATTGCACGCGAACTTGAGCACTTTTTTCACGGCCAAAGCAGTGGCTTAGATATTGTCGGCGTCAGTAGCGAAATGGGCATGTATTTTCAAAACAGCCAAGCCACCGCGTTAAGCCCTACATGGTCACCCAAGTGGCAATTATCTTTTTGTGGCCAGCAAGGACCCACGGCCAATTGCATTCAATCCGTCCAAAAACTCTGGGCACAATCACCCGATATGGGGCAACTCATCGACCAAAAAATGCAAGCTGCAGTCCTGGCTGCCAAACAAGCTTTGGAAGATCCTTACACTGCAAACAGTCCAACCCGTTTGGCACAGGCCATAGAGCAAGCACATGCATGCTTTGAGAAATGGGGGTTAATTACGCCAGCCCTGCAACAGCATATTCAAGATTTGCGTGAGCAAGGCGCTCTGGCTGTTAAGCCAACCGGCTCAGGCGGCGGCGGATTTGTTATGAGTCTTTGGGAATAAAGGGTTGACGCACACAGCAACCACCCCCTAAAAGTTCGTCTATACTGAAAGTATCCTGTTCAACTACAGATGCCCCTCATATGGACAATAAATTTCTTCCCAGCGATTTAGAAAATAACTATCAGTTTATTGTTACTATCCGCAATCTAGCGAGCGTATATCATGACGCTTCGGTTGAAAAAATGGACCATGTTTTTTTCAATGGTTCAAAAATAACATTGAAACCAGATTTGCTTGATTTCCTAAAATCTCGTCCCTGCCGCCAGGCCATTACAACCACAGAATGGTCAAGATTATTGGTGGATATGGGTTATGATGCAGCACAAATTAATGATTTTGAAAGCTTAGAAGTGATTCCAGGGCAAGGCACATTGGTTGAAAGTTTGGCTGTCTATGCACAACAACATCCTAATCATTCTATCTATACTGCTATGGATGCCATACTGAAAGACTATTCTCGTGACCCCATGTTTGCAACAATTTCTGATATGTTTCAAAAAACAGATACGCAGGTTAAGGTGTTGTTTGCGATGGCATATCATTATTTAGATACCATGCATCCACTGGAAGCAGAACTTAATTTACTTACTGCGTATTACGAGCCTTATTTTACAGGATATCGAAATCCCAGAGTATTTGAGGCCGGTGCAAAGATACTAGGGCAAATGAGTCAAATAGTAGATGAATTGCCATCGGATATTGCCGAAACCGCCTCATCTTATGTGATACATAGAACTAATCAAATGCGCCAATATGCTCATCTAAATCTAGACAACCCAAACATCTCAGGCAGTTTGCAAAGCTTTGCGGAGCAGCTATCAGCTGAATTTGAGTTCCTACAGACAAAATGGGAAGGCAAAGATTTAAAACAAGCATTTCAAACAATACTCCAGCCAGAGAATTTATGGCTAGAAAAACTCATCTTTACTATGGAACTGTCGCAAGATTCTTGGGAAAGAAAAAAAGGGGCTCATATTCGTGAGGCTTATTTGGCAATTCCTTGCGCCGAGCGTTCTCAAATTGCTCCTAAGATGAGTCAACCTAGGTTAGTGCGTTCCTCACCAATAGGGTTGTTAAAGCAAGCATTAGATGAATCAACAGCACGTTTTACCCTATTTAATACCCTTACTAGGGGTCGCAACCATCACCATCTTTCTCAAAATTTTCAAGAAGAATATGTTAGGGCACATAATGCTTCAGACTCTGAACGTGACGACCTTTCCAATGAGACGGATACCAACTCTAGTAAATCTGGCCGCAGTACGCCATCCTGAGCACAGAGTAGGATCACAGGTTGTGACACATTCAAAAATCTGTTTAATTCACAAATTGGTAGTAATCTTCGCCTTTCCGGATCATACCAAGCTCGGAACGGGCTTGTTCTTCTAAAGCTTGACCACTAGATTTTAAACCCATCACATCGGCTTCTAATGCACGATTCCTGCGTTGTAACTTTGTATTTTCTTGTTCTAATACAGTACAACGCTCTTTTAAACGGTAGGACTGTGCTACGCCCCCATCTCCTAACCACAATTTATATTGTAACGAAAATAATGCGACTACCAAAATTGCAAAAATTATTTTCATACAAGCCTCGTCAAAGGACCGTTAAATTTAGCATAGGAGAGATCCGCATATTCTGCAATGCGTAATAATTGATTATATTTTGCAACACGGTCAGAGCGACATAAAGAGCCGGTTTTGATCTGACCGCAACCTGTGGCCACGGCCAAATCAGCAATAAACGTATCCTCTGTTTCTCCCGAGCGATGAGACATTACACAGCGATAACCGTTCTGTGCGGCTAAGTCCATCGTTTGACGAGTCTCGGTAAGTGTGCCAATTTGGTTAGGTTTGATTAAAATCGCATTGGCAGTATGACTTGCAATGCCACGTTCTAAAATTTTTCGATTCGTCACAAACAGATCATCACCAACCAATTGAATCCGTTGCCCGAGCTGCGTCGTCAATTGTTGCCACCCGGCCCAATCACTTTCATCTAGACCATCCTCAATACTAACAATAGGATAATCTGTAATGAGATTTTGATAATAATGAATCAATTCCTCAGAAGACAAGGTTTTTTGCTCGGAGGTCAAATGATACAAGCCTGCTTCGTACAATTCTGAGGCAGCAACATCTAAGGCAAAAACCAGATCTTTGCCCAAATGATAGCCAGCCAAATTGACTGCATCACTTAAAATATCCAATGCTTGTCGATTAGATTTCAGATCCGGCGCAAATCCACCCTCATCACCCACCGCTGTATTCAAACCAAGCTTCTTCAATACTGTCCGCAGGGCATAAAATGTTTCTGCACCCATTTGCACCGCATGCGCAAAATTTTCTGCGCCAATGGGCATAATCATAAATTCTTGAATATCAACGTTATTGTCTGCGTGCGCACCCCCGTTGAGTACATTCATCATAGGGACAGGCAATAACATTTCTGTATCTTTGTAGCGTAATGCTTGAAACAAAGGTACGCCTAAAGCATTCGCGCGCGCGCGCGCAAAGGCCAGTGATACGGCCAAAATGGCGTTTGCACCCAAATGGGACTTATTTTCAGTCCCATCTAAATGGCATAAGGTGTGATCAAAAATAGTTTGATCCGCAAATGTTTGTCCTTGCAGCGCCTGTCGAATAGTCGTATTAATATGCGTCACAGCATTAAGGACGCCACGACCGGCATAACGTTGTGCGCCATCGCGTAATTCATGCGCCTCAAATGTCCCGGTAGAAGCACCAGAAGGAACTGCCGCTCGTCCAAAACTACCATCAGAAAAAGTAACGTCTACCTCAACAGTGGGAGAACCACGTGAATCTAAAATTTCACGCCCTTTGATTGCCTGAATTTGCATAGCTTTCCAAACTGGTTTTTTAAGCGCTATATTCTTTGTTTAATTTTGATATAAGTCAAGCAAATCATCCTTCTCTCATTTTTAACTCTATCACACGATCCGCCATTGCAATGGTGGCTGGTCTATGAGCAACAATGATTTGTGTCATCTGACACGTTTGTAAAGCTTGGTTAATCTCGCTTTCTAAATGTACATCCATATGGCTGGTCGCCTCGTCTAAAAATAAAAACTTAGGCTTTTTATAGAGCGCACGCGCTAAAAGTAGCCGTTGTCTCTGACCGCCTGAAATACTGGTTTGTGACTGCCCAATGAGTGACTCATAACCCATAGGCAGTGCGATAATAGTGTCATGAATACAGGCTAATTTAGCCACTTCATATACATAGCCCATGTCGACTTCTTCCGCAAAGAAAGTAATATTATCTACAATGGACCCGGTAAATAGCATGTCATCTTGCATCACCGAAGCAGAAATTTGCCGAAAATTTTGTAATCCGAAGAGGGTTAATGGCAAGTCATCCACCAAAATCTTGCCAGCAGTAGGTTGCTCCAATCCCATCATGATCTTAACTAAGGTTGTTTTACCACACCCAGACGGACCCACGATCGCGACTTTCTCACCAGGATGTACACTAAAACTAACTTCGTCTAACACCGGTTGCGCATACCCGGGATAAGAAAAAGCAATACCTTGAACATGGATAATACCTGATATCTGATGCTGAGGTTGGACTGCGCTTTGCGTAGCTTCTGGCTCGTGCTCAATTAGATCTTGTAAGCGTTGCAATTGCAGCGTCAACCCTTGATAAGAGAACACATATTGGATAAACGCTGCAAATTTGCTAACCAAAATCATCCGATAAGCGAGAAAAGCTAATAGCATGCCTATCGATAACCGCTGAGCTACCACCAATCCGGCTCCTATACACAGGACCATGATATACTCGATATGGCATAAAACCTGATTTAATACCCGAAAACGAATTTGTATTTTTGAAATCTGGATATCATGGTTTAAGGCATCTACATAGTCATTGCGCCATAATTGGAACCATATCGCTTCTTTTAAAAAAGACTTAACGGGCGCAATCCCACGCAACGTTTCATGAAAAGTGACAGCGCTTTTCGCATGGAGGACGAGTGCCGCGCCCATTTGCCGCTTATATACCCGAACACTCCAATAGAGAGAACCTGCGTACACGCTAAAAATACTCAGCATGATTCCAGCTAAAATAGGGCTGTATATAAACATTACAGTTAAGGTAACCACGACCATCAAACCATCCAAACAGGTATGGAATAAATCCGTGCTTAGCTGGGTTTTCAATTGATCAATGGATTGAAATTTGGATTGAATATCACTCAGATGACGATGCGCAAAAAACTTCAATGGCAATTGTAATAAATGCTTAAACACTTCTGTGGCAAACGATTCAGTGATTTGCATCGAGGTGTATAAAATCAAATGACTACGCAAAAATTCCGTTAAACCCTGCAACATCCCAAAAATCATGCAGCCCAGTCCAAGACAATACATTTGGGTCAAAGTATTGGACCCCACCACATAATCCGTCACATATTGCATAAACATCGGGTTAATGATTTGCATCGATTCGATCAGCAATGATAACAATAACAACATCCCTAATATTTTGGGCATCCCCAGCACCGATTTTAGTAAGGTCAAAATAGTCAATTGCGTACTTTGACCCACAAGCGCAACATATTCGGTTTTTTCTATTTCTAAAACAATCCCGGAAAAACAACGCACCGCCTCAGTCTTCGCGTAAACACGCACACCTAGCGCTGGATCATGGACAACAATTGCATGTCGTTTCACTTTTTTTAGCACCACAAAATGGTTATGATTCCAGTGCAATATGGCTGGTGTTTTCACTTTACATAAATCTTGCAGAAGTACCCGTAATACCCGTGTTTTAAAGCCGAGCTGATCGAAAATTTTATTCATTTGCAGCAGATTCATGCCGCGCATCGAAGTATGATGCAATTGGCGTAACGCCAATAAACTCAGCTTGCAGCCCCAAAAATACGCAATCATAGCAATACAAGCATGCGCGCATTCTGCCATTTCCTCCTGAAAAATCATGGGTAGTTTTGCTTTGCTACAAAACTGTAATCGTGTTTTCCATATAGACATCGCTTTATCCCCCACCATAATGCAGGACTTACGCAAAACCCCGAAGATTTTTACATAAGTCCTGTCGGATCTAAAATCCAGCGCCATAATTTTTTATGTGCACCAGAAATCACCGCCGTGCAGGTCATACCCTGCTGTAAAAGATGCTTTTGGCCATATAACAAAATATAGGGTTGGTCCAAATAAGCCAAAACCTTGTAATAAGGCTCGCCTATTTTCATAGGTTTGTCTTCGTCGCGATCGGTCAAAATGCTCTGCGAGATCGTTTGAATACGGGCCTGAGCAACGCCAAAATGTTGGAAAGGATAAGCATCGTAACGCAACGCAATGCTAGCGCCCGGTTGTAAAAAACCTGATTTTGCGACAGGAACATACAATTGTGCGACTAATGCTGCCTGCAGCGGCAACACCGTTAATAACGATTGGGCCACACTCACCTTCTGTCCCACATGGGCTTCCAAACTGGATATCGTTCCACTAATAGGTGACCGCACCACATAAGAACTAGCTTGCTTATGGCGAAATAATGCCATTTTCAATGTATGTCGATTTGTTTCCAATTCATTTAATTGATCCTGAATTGTCTGATAAGAAGCCAAAGACACATAATGTTTTACTACTAACGGCTTTAGTGTACGCAGATATTGGGTTTTTGCCTTTAAATTACGCTCCAAGGCCAGTAACCTTTTATTTAATAATCGCTGTTCTGCTGCATAAGATAGATGATCAGTCGTTGTATCTACGAGAAACAAATCTTGCCCCTTTGCAATGCGTTGCCCAGCTGTCACAAACTTTCGGCTAATAATCCCAGGCCTTAAAGCATACACAGGAGAGGTCCCTAATTTGGCATTGAGATACCCTTTCACCACGTACATGGCTGAAAAATCTATGCTAAGCCCATAGACTAACAAGACTGCCAATAGCGTACTGAACCCAACCATCAAGAATGGATATGGCGCTGGCATATTAATATTCACAGCGCCGTATATTTTTTTACCTGAATGCATCGTTATGTCCTTGTGCATGCGTCATCCAAGTTTTCCATTGCGCAAATTGATGCTCACCAAATGATTGATTACTGATTTTTTTGAGTAAGGCATACGCCACATCATGGTTATCTGGCTGAGACAAATGCAGTAAATCCACAATTTTTTGGCCGCCATAGCGAATCATTTGTTGCTTATTGGTTTTATTATCAGCAAGCCCTAGCAAAACACTCAATGCTTTATTTCGATCCGTCACAAAAGGAGAATCAAGTAGCTTTATAAAAGGCATGCTGTCCACATCGTTCAGATGAGCTTTAAATAAAGTAAGCGCAATCACGCGCAACGCATTATTCCGCACCTGACTTGCAGCATCACTTATACAGGTGCTAAGTACAGCCACAATCTCTTTGGGATCTGAAAAATGTCCTACCAAAAAAGCTGCTGCTGCGCGACGATCAGGATCTGGTTCATTACGCAATGTGGAGAGAATCAAGGGTTTTTCTTTCGCGACACCCTGTTGAAAAACATCCCAATAGGGCGCTAAGCTAGGATGATGAAATGCTGCGAGGCAATGATAGGCAGGACAATCATTCCCATCATGATCCAGTTGATGCGTAATAGATAATTGCATTACTAAGCGGTCATATTCTTGCATTTTGCCAATCAAATCTTGTCGCCGCAACAACCGACGATAGGCACGATTTCGCCAAATCTTCAAATCATTCCATATAGGATGCGCGGGCTTTGTGACAAACCGCATGCGCTCTGACTGAGGGTCTTCAATCACTTCTAACGTGGTGTATATAGTTTTATCTTGGTAATACACCGTCTGCAAATCAACAAAAGCAAACCGCCCTTCACGTTGAATAGTCGCCAACAGTTTTTTTTTCTTCGTGACTAAGCATTCATAATGCGGCGCATCAAAATGCCCCTCATTCAGATTCAAAAACACCTCTATTATGGGTGTTTCAATGGCTTGAATTTGCGCGGTATAGGTTTGTAATAATTTTTGCGCACGGCTTCCATCTAAACCGTGCAGATCAACCCCATTTTTTGCCAAAGTAGCCGAGCAAATCAAAACTAAAATACCCATTAATACATAATTCATAAACGCTCCTTGCAATTCATAGTTGTCATCCCCGCGCAAGCGGGAACGACAAGCTCTATACAGCAGACTTTTCCTTTCGCTTTTTATAATAAGTATTCACTTGCACATGACGCGCCCTATTCGCGTCAAAAATAGCCTTCATTTGAGATCTATATTGTTCGATACTGTGTTCACACGCTTTCGCATCCCACACAAAATCGATAGAGCCCTGCAGCATATATTGGATAAATATATCGAGCATTTTGAAATCGGGGTTAAATTCCTCGAGCCATAAAAACTGCCCCTGTTCATTCACCTCCAAAAATACATACTCATCTTCTGGCGTCACAATCACGTCGAACGCTCCAAAAGCCAGACCCATTCTCTGCATAAATAACCGGATACTATTTGCAACATCTTCGGGCAACTCAAATGGCTCCACCAGCATGGTGGCACCACGAATTGCGCGCCAATCAATCAAACCATCGGGATATTTCTGAGAGTGGAGTTTTGCAGCAACCAAGTAATTTCCAAAACAAGTAATACGGAGCTCAAATTTTTTCTTGATTTCGATTTGAAATATACCCGGGACTGCTTGAAGAACATGCCGCTTGGGTAAGTTTTTATTTTTTACTCGAGCTGTATAGCTGATTTTAGTATGCAGGTCCTCAAACCAGAAATAAGTACACATCGGTTTGTAAATAACGCCCCTTGGTTCATAGGCATTGATGAATTGGCAAATTTCCTGGGGATCATTTGAACAAAGCGTAGTTGGGATTGTCAATCCGCATTCACTCGCCACTTTCAATTGTAACAATTTAAAATTGGCACGATAGGCCGAGTCTTTACTATTTATCCACCACGCGTTCGGGGCTAAATTAGTCGTAAACGATTCAAAAAAAAGAATATTTTCGCGCACTGCAAACTCATAATCTTTGGCATGCACCGTCTTTTTGGGGAGATGAGGACGTCTGGCACGTCGCCACCACACCACATCATAATGATCTGAAACAATTGCGTCATAAGCATCCACGCTTTGCCATTGATAACTGTGGGTATCAATGTATACAGAGTTTTTTTGTAAAGTGGGATGATCGGCGGTAAATAATAGAGAAACATGATGCCCCAAAGTTTCTAATGCGATTTTCACTAAAATAGCATGGGTATCATCCGGTTCGGTTGGAATTAAAAACTTCATAACAGCTCCATTTCCTGAGGTATTTTCCTCAACCTCATTAATATCCGTACTAGTATGCTGAAAAACCCTGATTGCATGGGATATTTACCATACAAATCGAATAATTCAGCCTGCTAGAATTCCTTAAAAAAACATATATTGATTTAAGATGAGCGCTTGACTCACGTATCGACGCTAAAATCCAACGTAATTTCAGGCCCCTGAGAGCTGTCGCCTGTTACTCTTGCCGTTCGTTGCGCAGACAAAGTAGTATGCCCGCCTGAAATGGCTTCGAGTTCATGATTATCTTGAATGGGTTCGGCCAAGAGGTAGGCCAAAGTTCGGTTGGTTTGTTTTTCCATAATTGATTCCTTGCTAAGGGATCCTAAATGCTATCTCTTCCATGACATATTTAGGACTAGTTCCATTTTTTCATCCATGATGCGTGCATATTTAATTCCAAATAAATTTGGAAGTCAATATCAGTGGAAAAATAATTCCACGCATGTTTTTTGAAAATAGAGCTCAAATTAGGAGTCTTGAAGTCGCTGGATTGCTTCGCTACGCTGGCAAAGACGGTACATTTACGCCCGTCTTTGCGAGGAGTGTAACGATCCAGTGACTTTTACAGCATTAAAATCAACGCTGCAATACGCAAGCCGTCATGCGCGAAACACAGGTAGTTTGACCTTGCTCATTAGTAATATCGATTGACCAGACTTGAGTGGTACGGCCTAAATGGAGAGGACGAGTGATTGCTTGCACGGTACCTTCGCGTACAGAACGAATATGATTCGCATTAATTTCTAAGCCGACACAATAATATTGCTCGAAATCAACCACCATATTGGCCGCAGTGCTGGCAATCGTTTCTGCTAAAACGACGGACGCACCGCCATGAATAATGCCTAAAGGTTGTTTTGTGCGCGGACTTGCAGGCATAGTTGCAATGAGAAAATCATCGCCTACTTCTGTAAATACGATCCCTAGAAATTCCGCCATAGTTTGCTCACCACGACGATTGAGATCTTCTGGCGTAAACAGTTGAAACCAAATGCCCACGACTAAAAATCTTCCCAGATTTTTTCCGATTCCGCCGTAGGGTCTGTGCCATCCCGTAGGGCATTAATCCGTTGATACGTTTTAATTTCTTTTAATTGTGATTCAGTCAAAGCATGCTCGCGGTCGAATTTCTTTAAAAATTCGTCGTAAGTACTCACATACGCTTTATCTATGTCAAATTCATTCATCGGATTACCTTTTCTCAAGCAGCTCTTGCAAACTATTTTACTCGTTATTCACAGTTTCCACAAACGTGCTTTGGCTTTTAAGGATTCTTCATCCAAAGTGAGCAACTCTCTATTTTTAAGTAATTGCTTTCCGGCAACCCAGACATCAGTGACTTGGTGCCGACTGCTTGAATAGATAATTTGAACCAAGGGATCGTGGACCGGTAATGTTTCAATTTCATCCAAATTCATTGCAATAAAATCCGCGGCTTTGCCAGGCGCCAAAGACCCTACGATATGATCTATCCCCAATGCCTTTGCACCATTGAGGCTCGCCATTGCGAAGGTCTCATCCACATTCATACACACCGGATCTTGCTGAGAAACTTTTGCTAAAAATGCAGCGGTACGCATTTCATTGATCATATTTAAATCGTTATTACTGGCAACACTGTCTGTCCCTAGCGCCACATTCAAGCCCAAATTATGTAATTTTGCGATAGGACAAATCCCACTGGCTAATTTCATATTCGATCCAGGGCAATGCACAATGCTTGGGCGTGTAGCACCTAAAATCTCATAATCTTCTTCATCCAATTGTGTCATATGAATCGCTAACACTTCTGATGACAAAAACCCCAAATCAAACAACCGTTTGATAGGGCGTTTTTGATATTGCGTCATGGATTGTTCAATTTCCGCCTGGGTTTCATGCAAATGCACATTTATTTTGAGGTGCAAAGATTGGGCCAGCTCAAGAACTCGTATAAAGGATTCATCAGAAACCGTATAGGGGGCATGAGGTGCTAGGATAGGCGTAATCAAAGGTTGTTGATGATATTGCTCATAGAAAGCCAAACCTTTTTCTAAAGACTCATCTGTATTTTGTGTCCAAGCAGTTGGAAAATCAATGACGTGCATACTGACAAACCCACGCATACCCGCCGTGATAGCCGCATCCGCAATCGCTTCTGGAAAATAAAACATATCATTAAAACAGGTCGTACCACTGCGAATCATTTCCGCCATGGCAAATAAGGACGCGTCGTGTACAAATTCGTGAGATAACCATTTTTTTTCGGCTGGCCAAATATACCCATTCAACCAATCCATGAGCATCAAATCGCAGCCTAGGCCACGAAAATAATTCATTCCCAAATGTGTATGAGCATTCACCAAACCAGGTAAAAGTGCGTGGTAAGCATAATCATCCACTTGTTTCGCATGATAGTGCTCTTTGGCTTCGGCACTAGGAACAATATTTTGAATGACCCCTTTGTCAATCAATAAAGCGTGGTTTTCTAATACGTGTTGATTTTTTTCGCCCGTCAGTATCCATTTTGCATGAGCAATCTGGTCAATATTTTTCATAAACATCCCTATTTCATTGGTTGGGTAATTGGGAAACATAGCCATTAAATATAACGTCATCCCACTTCCCGCGGCTTGTTCGCGGGATCCAGAGATCGGATGCTTAAACAAGATTGCTGTATCCCGCGGACCAGCCGCGGGACGTAGGAAGAAAGATGATACGCTTTAACTCAATAGCAACAAACTATTACGCATCCGCCATCAATACTCGTAGTTTTTTCATAGCAGATTGCTCTAATTGGCGCACGCGTTCCGCGGACACACCATATTGTTGCGCTAACATCTGTAATGTACTGGCTTTGTCTTCAGACAACCAACGTTGGCGTAAAATATCTTGACTGCGTTCATCGAGCGAAGCCAATGCGGTATGCAAGCGATCATGTTCTTGGTTTCCCGTATGCTCTTGCTCATATAGTACAGCAGGATTGGCACGATTATCTTGCAAATAATCAGCAGGCGCTGTTCGATATCGATGATCATCATCATCTGAATCCAAAGCGTCATACGATTCATCCATCGCATTCAACCGCTGCTCCATCACCAGCACGTCATGTGGCGTCACACCTAGGTCTTCGGCAACCGCATTCACTTCTTCGTTATTCATCCATCCCAAACGTTTTTTCATATGGCGTAAATTGAAAAACAATTTCCGTTGGGCTTTTGTAGTCGCTACTTTTACAATCCGCCAATTTTGGAGGACAAATTCATGAATTTCAGCTTTGATCCAATGCACAGCAAACGATACCAAACGCACACCCATCTTCGGATCAAAGCGTTTGACCGCTTTCATCAAACCCACATTGCCTTCTTGGATCAAATCACTTAATGACAAGCCGTAACCCAAATAACCTCTGGCCACGCGCACAACATAGCGCAAATGCGCCAATACCAAAGAGCGCGCTGCCTCTAAATCCCCTTGCTCTTGCACAAGTGTGGCAAAGTCAAACTCTTCTTCCGCCGTCAGCAGAGGAATCTGATTGACGCGATGAATATACGCCTCAAGACTACCGATAGGTAAGTTTAAAGTTGATAACGACAACGAAAAACTCATTTTTAATTCTCCGTTTGTAAAGATACAGATACAAAGATACCGTTAAAGCCACACCATTATAGGGGATCTCACCTCTCTCTTGCAAATTCTGGATAAAGATTGATCTTTATGTTGAATTGTGCTCAAATAATACACATGGATTTTAATAAATGTAGATTATGCACGCTCCCAATGATGAATTAATCGCGAACATCACTAAGCAATTGGCGGATCTTCGGCAAATCGATCATGTTTTAGCTGCCGCTAATTTGAGAGAATATCTCATACGATATGAGCAGTTTAAACGGGAGTATCTACAAAGAGGATATCAAAGGGGTGAGCACCACACCTGGGACTTACTCTTAGATAATTTCGATTTTGCTGGTAACAGAATGGACCCACGCACACACAAAATGCATCAAGCTTTTGATGTATGTCACGGTGCACAAACGGAAGAACAAAGTTCTCCAAGTTTTTTTCATCTTCTCTATGTGACTTTCCAAAGCATTCATGACAAAAAAATAACGACTACCTCCCAATGTCATCGGGTACGGCAATTGATTGCAGCACAAATCACTATTGTGGAACAACGCATGAAAGATATAACCAGGCCTATATCACAAGAATCGCATATTGGAGCGCAACACAACCAAGAAGGACCTTTAGTACTAGAAATCAATCAACCGCCATCGCGGCCTATTGTGCATGCTTCTCCTTATTTCCTGTCACTAAATAAGACTATTGCCGCCGCCGGTTGTGGATTAATGGGGGGCAGCCTACTTCTACACCTTAACCCAACATTTGCGTTAATGGTCGGAATTCACCTATCGCCGGCTATGTTTGTGGTTCTAGTCGTTGCAGGAGCATGCATGGCGGGGTACGGGCTCTCTCGCAAAGAGCCGCCGCGCGCAAACACAGGCACCCCCGTTTTGCAGTCACCGTTTTATGGACGACAAATCGAACAATTTTTGAAATTTTGTTTTAGTTTTGGACGATCTGGAAATCGCGTTGCGCTCGATAGCTTGCCAGCTAGCCAGAGCACCACTCCAAGGTACGCACCAAACACATAATCCTAGATTCTGCAGCGGAGATACAGGAGAACAGACAAACATCCTGCAAAAAAAGTTAATTTGATATATTTTCACACAAATAGATTGCATTAACAAGCAGCTTTTTGTATAATAGATGAACAAGAAACTTTGCGTGAATAAAACCAGAGAAAACAATTATGCCATCAATATTCGACGAACAAATTAAACAATCCGAACATAGATTAGCTAATGCTAAAATTGCATCCCTGGAAAAACGTGCGTGCTACATAAATGCTGCACTGTTGGCAACTGGCGGCACACTAGTGCTAACGTTCGGTACCTTGATGCAATTCGGTCCTCAGCTCATCATGTTAGCGGGCCTATCTTTGCCGCCCATAGCGTTAGCCGCTATCGCAATCACCGGGTTAGCGATGTTGGTAGCTGGGATCTATCTCGCTTATTGCACTAGCAGGCCAGTTGCGCCTGTCGGCGCAAAAACCAATGCAACAGCGCCAGAAAGCAGCGGTTGTTTACAACGCCTTTCTCAGTACGCTTGTTGCCTCAAACTCTTCGGTCGTAGTACTAACACTGCAAAGGATCCATCGGAATTACTTCATTCTACTGCTCAAAAGACAGCAAAATTATAAATGGTACGTTAAACACCTTGTGCATTTCTTTAAAATCTGTGGTTTTTTCATCCCACAGATTTTTTTATTTGAAGCTGTTGCGCGCTCAGAACAAACCCATGGCAGCAGCCTCCCAGGCTACGCAATGATCCTTGAAAAAACCGTTGAAGCCTACCAAAGGCCCCTTTCAGCCAAAAAAACCATCGTTTGTATTGTTTTTTAAACAAAACCCTTGATTTTAAAAAAATTAATTGTATAATATTCGCTCTTACTGTCTTTTATTGAGTTATTAAAAAGGACAATTAAACATCAACCTTAGAGGAAATGCTTATGCAGCAGCCATTGGATACGTTACAAGAGCAACTTGAGATAGTAGAACAATTTGAGAATTTATTTAATGTTAATAATGATTCAGAATTCAAGAAAAAATTAGGTACATCAAATGCAGATGGGACCTTTATGCACTTCATGGGAGATACTGCTGAGGAAAAATGTAGATTAGCCTTTAGTTCTCCTACAGCCACTTCACCAACTCGGCCTGCAGATAATCTAGCTGAAGCAATCACCTGTTTAAAAAATTTCTTAAAAATCAAAAATCCCCAAGATTCTAGTCTTCTGTCACAAGTAGTCGGATCATTAGTCGGATCAGAAGATCCCAATGCAGCTATTTTTAGAATTCTAGACTCACGTGAAAACGCACAGCGAAATGTCACTTTTTTCGATGCAGTAATTTCGGCAATGCTAGCTATTGGTAAGTACAAAGAAGGGTCAGAAGGACTCACGGCCATTCAAGCATTATTTTCCGCTACAAGCAAGCTCATCCAAACACAAAAAGAAGCTGTGCAACATGCTATTCAGGCTGTTGAAACTAGCTTAGCTGAGCAAACTGCTAAAGAAAAAATTGTAAAAACAGTTTCTTCAGCAATAATAGTCAGTAAATTTGCAAAGTCTCCTCAAATGAAAAAAAGGGTAAAAGAAACACGTGATAATGAGGCGGCTAAAACCATTGCCGAACAGCACTCTGCATTAGAAGCAAAAAAACAATTCAGAAAAAAATGTGCACGTTACACAGGCGCCGCAGTTTTAGCAACTGGCGGTACTGCAGCGATAGCACTTAGCACTTTGATGCAATTCGGTCCTCAGTTCGCAATGTTGGCAAGCTTGAATTTGCCTCCAGTAGCTTTGGCTGCTATCGCAATCTCAGGTGTTGCAATGTTGGCGGCGGCTGCTTACGTGACTTACCGTACGTACAAACCAGCTCATGCCGCATCCGTTGACACGACTTCTGATGCACCGGTTGTTACGAACCCAGCTGCAGGCTACTCAAAATTCCTGACGCCTGTGCTCACGACTGTGGGTCTTGGTCTGGTAGGATTCAGTGCTTTGGTACAATTCAGCCCTAGCCTCATGCAATTCAGTCCTACATTTGCTTTATTAATGGGATTGCATTTGACACCTGCTGCGTTGATGTCGGTCGCCGCTGTTGGGGTATTGTTGCTAAGTGTTAGTCTATACCGTGCTTGTAAAGCGTATGCGCAATCTCGTGCTGATGCTACTGCAGAGACTGTTGTGGTTAACGCTGAAGCAACTGAACCAACAAACACTACTTGTATGCAACGTCTTTCTCAGTATACAAATTGTTGCTTCAAACTCTTCAGTCGGAGTACTACTGCAGCAAGATCTTCAACGGATACATCGGATTTAGGTGCCGTTCATTCCGCAAAAGTATAAATGACAAGCTAAGCATCATTGTACTTTCTTTTTAAAATCTGTGGGGTTTTAATCCCACAGATTTTTTTATTTGCAGCAAACGGTTGGCCTTGGCCCAACCTGCGCCCCCAACAACCCCATAAAACAACACCCCCAAAAAATGAGCACGAAAAACCAGTTGATTCACTTTTAAAACAAAATGATTGATTTTAAGAAATGATATTGTATAATATCAGCTCTTTCTGTCTTTTATTAAATTAATTTGAAAGGCAATTAAATATTCACTTAGAGGATGTAGTTATGCAAACGCTAGCGGAGTTAGACAGCAGCCTACAAACAATTGAGAAATTCGAAGAATTATTGGGTAGTTTCGACCCAATGAATTTAACAAACTATAGTAAACATTTTGGTAAAGTCGACCAACCAGGAAGTTTTATACATTACATCAATAACACAACGGATGGTCTGAATGCCAAGAAAAGAATAACATCGGCTTTTGCTGGGTTTACATTTGATGGGCAGGATGAGCGTGCACATTTGGTAGGCCTTATCATTGCATCGGTAAAATTAATTGTTACAAAAACAGACAATAATACCAACGATTTTACCGCAATTGAAACAGAAAACGATCCCAATAGAGCAATGAGTTTGGTTAGGTTAATTTTTTCTGCTATTACTAAAACAGCCTCAGATAGAACTTTATTGGTAAATAGCTTTAATCGCCTGATTGCCCTACAGAAAACAGCCATTACCCAGGCTATTGCAACAGAAAAAAGCAGCCTTAAAACTGTCGCTGTCGCTAATAAGTTTGCAAGATTAGCCTCAGCCAAATTAAAGCGAGATCATCACCTTCAGGCGACGACCGCATACAGCGAGTCCATAGCAGAAGACCGTGCGAGTGCCTCGAAAAGAAAAACCAATCTTTACTTGGGCGCCGCAGCTTTAGCAACAGGGGGTTCTGCAGCGATAGCACTCAGCACTTTGCTGCAATTCGGTCCTCAGCTCGCAATTTTGGCAAGCTTGAATTTGCCTCCGGTAGCTTTGGCTGCTATCGCAGTCACGGGTGTTGCAATGTTGGCCGCTGCTGCTTACGTGGCTTACCGCACTTACAAACCAGCACCCATCTCACCCGTTGGCACGGCTTCTGATGCACTGGTTGTTACGAACCCAGTTGCTAGCTACTCAAATTTCCTGACGCCTACGCTCGCGACTGCTGGTTTCGGTCTGCTAGGATTCAGTGCGTTGGTGCAATTCAATCCTAACGTTGCTTTATTAATGGGATTGCATTTGACACCTGCTGCGTTGATGTCGGTCGCCGCTGTTGGGGTATTGTTGCTAAGTGTTAGTCTATACCGTACTTGTAAAGCGTATGCGCAATCTCGTGCTGATGCTACTGCAGAGACTGTTGTGGTTAACGCTGAAGCAACTGAACCAACAAACACTACTTGTATGCAACGTCTTTCTCAGTATACAAATTGTTGCTTCAAACTCTTCAAACGTACTACTGCAGAAAGCGTTGCAACTAGGCCGAATGGTGATATTGGCAATCAATCAGGCGTAGTCTCACAGGAGATGAACCGCTAAACATCCAGGTACGTTCTTTTGATCAAATCTGTGGGGTGTTTAATCCCACAGATTTTTTTATGCAAAATTCCGAGAAAATTTCAAATTCCTTTCGGGTTGTGGAGAAGTCCCCTTACCGTCTTCCTTCCTGCTCCGCCAAAGAACTCAAACCCAATTCTTGTCGCGCTTGGTCCAATTTCTCAATTTGATACCGATACCCAGAATAGGGCGGAATCAAACGATCTTTTTCCAAACCCTTGGCAACATCATAGTGATCGGCATAAATGGTGCCATATTTCTGAGGTTGCGGTGGCGTTTTTCTGAGTTGCCAGCGATCGTAATTTTGGGCTAACAATTCACGAATGTTCAAGCCCAACTCTTGTTGCGCTGCAGAAAGCGGCATGGCAAAAGCTTGCTGTAAATACTCATCTGCGCGTTGACAATCCCGCTCTGCATCCCCTTGACTATAAATACGTCCCAGATAATACAAAGCAATAGGATTCAAATCAGATTGCGCCACGGTATTCAACAACGTTTCCACTTCGGATTGACGAGCCATGTGATTGGTATGCATGAGATCGTGACAGACATGATTTAATTTATATAAATGCTCTAAAGTAGCTTGGGTCTGCACACCTGACGCGTCCAAAGTATGAAATGCACGGTCAAAAGCCGTGCCGGATACTAGTTTTTCGATATTCGTGCGCTCTTCGTGTAAATCTTCGGCGTGTTCTAAACGATTCAAAGCGGGTTTCAACTGTTGTAAATAAAAGTTCCGCTCCTGCTCTTCTATTGCTAAAATTTTTTGTAATCGATCGGTTAACATCATGTCACCCAGTCCTTACTATATAAGATACGCTATCTTATATAGTATTTTAGCGTAAGTCTGGCGCCTGTCCAGCTTAAGCCAATTGCAATCGTGGTTAATCCCAGCATCCACAGAACTGGTAAGAGAGAAATAGAAAGATGCATATGATACGATTCTGCCCAATGATTCAGGCCAGTACGAAGTAAAATCAATAAACTATCGACAAAAATGATAGCCAGAACCGATGCGAACAGGCCATACCATATACTTACAAATAAAAAAGGACGCATGATAAACCGATCCGGTGCGCCCAATAATTGTAAGACTTGAATATCGTTATGACGATTATGAATCAGCAACCGCAACGTGTTCCCGATAACCAATATCACAGACAATGCAAAGAGCACCGTTAAACATTGCACCAATTGTTTTAAAAAACCAAGTCCTGAATACAAGCGCTCAATCCAGTCTGAATCAAATTTCACTTCTGCCACATCAGGATTGCTTTGCAAACTTTGCGAAAATCGCTTGAGGGCTTCTGGCGTCTGCAACTTGGCGCTTGGAATCACCTGGATCGCGGCAGGCAAAGGATTGTATGGCAACGACTGGATAATATCTTGCATGCCCTCTTGCTGAGCTAACAAAGCCAAACCCTCAGTAGGCGTCGTCAACGTCGCCGATTCCACCTCAGGCATCGCACGTATTTTTTGCAAAATCAGCTGTTGTTCAGGGTCACTCAGCGACTGGCGTAAATACAACGACATCGTCTCACTACGATGCCAATATGAATTGAATTCCGATAAATAATGGGTTGCCATCCAGCACAATACCGCCAACATCAAAGTCACTGCAATCATCACCACCGTCATCAAACTTGACCATGGTTGGCGCACCAACAACCCAATACTGCGCCGACAAGCGTCTTGATGCGCTTCTGTCCACCAGTCAGTCCATTTCAACATATTTTGCCTCGCTTCAAAGCAACCATGCGATGTTTAAGCGTCGCAATTAAGGCTAAATCGTGCGTGGCAATCAAAATAGTCATACCTAAGCGATTCAAATCAGAGAATAATGCCATCACATCCCGCGACAATTCCGGGTCAAGATTGCCAGTCGGCTCATCCGCCAGCAATAACATCGGCTTATGCACAATGGCTCGGGCCAAACCAACGCGTTGTTGCTCTCCACCTGATAATTGTTCTGGCAAATGATGTTGTGCAGATAATAATCCCACGCGATCTAATGCAGCATGCACACGCTTCGTAACGCTTTGGGTTAATAAGCCTCGAATCGTCAAGGGTAAGGCCACATTTTCAAACACGGTACGGTCCATTAATAAATGCGGCGATTGGAACACAATCCCTAAATTAGAACGATACTGAGGTTGTTCATGGCGTTTGATGTGCGCTAAATTTTTACCGCGCACCAGAACAGACCCTTCAGAAGGTTGTTCGATTAATGCCAACAGTTTTAACAAAGTCGATTTTCCGGCTCCTGAATGGCCCGTTAAAAAAACCATTTCACCTTGGTCCATCGTAAAATTAATCTGGCTTAGAATATCTTGGCCTTTTTGATAATGCTTGCTGACTTGATTAAAGGTTATCATCAAACACCGCATCCACAAATTGACCCGCATCAAATGGCCGAAGATCATCAATCCCTTCGCCCAAGCCGATATACCGAAAGGGGAGACCCAGCTCATGTGCCAGCGCAAACAAAATACCGCCTTTCGCTGTACCATCTAATTTGGTCATGGTAATCCCTGTCACCCCGACTGCCTCATTAAATTGACGTGCTTGATTCAATGCATTCTGTCCAATACTGGCATCCAACACCAACATCACTTCATGCGGTGCATTAGAGTCTAACTTTTGCATCACACGTTTGACTTTTTTCAGTTCCGTCATCAAATTGTCTTGGGTATGGAGACGCCCAGCTGTATCTGCAATCAAGACATCCATGCCTCGCGCCGTAGCAGCTTGCAACGCATCAAAAATCACTGATGCACTATCAGCACCCGTGTGCTGGGCAATCACAGAAATCTTATTTCGTTGTCCCCAAACTTGTAATTGCTCCACCGCGGCAGCGCGAAATGTATCGCCCGCAGCTAACATGACTTTTTTGCCCTGACTTTGATATAGATGGGCTAATTTACCGATGGTAGTCGTCTTACCTGCACCATTCACACCCACTAATAAAATCACGAAAGGCGCCGTTTGGGTAGGCAACGTCAATGGTTGCGCACAAGGGTACAATGTTTCTTTTAATTTGTTTTTCAGCACAGCCAACACCGCCGCACCATCGGCCAATTCTTTTCTTTGGACCCCTGCCGCCAAATCCTGCATGATGCTTTGCGTCATACCAACACCCACATCAGCACTTAATAATGCAACCTCAATTTCTTCCAGTACATCCGCATCGATTTCTTTTTTACCCAACACTAAGCGTGCAATACCCTCACCCAGTTGATGCCGAGTTTTGCGCAATCCTTGTTTGAAGCGTGAAAAAATATCGGATTTTTCAGTTTTGGAGGGAACCTCCGGCGCAGCAGGAGGGCTTTCTAGCACTTCAGAATTTTCTTCCACTTCTTGCACCGCAAGATCGTCTGGGTTCTGAGTGTTTTGTTTTTTTTTCAACCAATTTAGCATAGTGTCTGATATACATATTTAATTTTGTATGGCATTATAGCATCTTATTGCCCAATACAAACTCTGTGAAAAAAATAAACAACACAGTCCGAATCATTGGCGGACAATTCCGCGGGAAAAAAATCACCTTCCCCGAAGCAGACGGTTTACGCCCAACGTCGGATCGCATTCGAGAAACGGTTTTCAATTGGTTAATGCATGATATCCGCGAAGCACGCTGTCTGGATCTCTTTGCCGGAAGTGGCGCATTAGGATTTGAAGCCCATTCACGCGGTGCCGCTCACGTGGTACTAGTCGAAAAAAATCCGGTTATTTACCGGAACTTACAACAAACTGCGGCTACATTTCATCCTGAGAAACTATCTATTATACAAGCGTCAGCTGCAAACTATTTACAAGCGCACCCCGCCACCCAATTCGATATTATTTTCGTAGATCCGCCTTTTGCTCATATAGAATTATTTGAATGCATTCACCAATTTGAGCAATCTGATTTATTAAAAAATCACGGGCTACTCTATGTAGAGTCTCCGCACGAACTCAAACTAGATCCGCGTTTCTGGCAACTATTAAAACTCAAAACAGCCGGTCAAGTTACTTATGCCTTATATACCTTCCACGAATGAGTTTTAGGCTTTAATGCTACTGACTATCAGCCCCTGCCATCCGCTTGACATGATGCGCTTCCAATAACGCTGCCTTAAAATATGAATACGTCATATAGAAATCACCCTGGTCTCCGACACTGCTGCCCCATGAATTGCGTAATGTCAGTAACCCGCGATGAAATTGGCCGGTTGCATCAATGGCAATCCCATCATCGTCATATCCTGTAATCACAAAAGCATGACCAGAAGATTCTTCATCATCCGCTAATTCATCCGCCATTTGTGGCAACAGCACCCAAGTATCATTGGTAACATGATGCGATCCCGTTGGCGTGTCATCATCACGCAGTTGTCCCATCAAGATCACACTACATGTCACGCGCTCTCCTTGATGTAAAATACTTTTGATTTGATACAGGATGCGTTCGCGATCACTAAAATTAGAATTGATTTGCTCTTTAAGGATTAAAGGATTAAAAGACAGACCGTAGTCTTGAATGGGCTCACTTATTTGATGATAGTCAAACACCGACAGCTCATCCGTGACATCTTCACCATAAAGTGGGTAATCCACACGCCCCAGACAGCCTCCCGCAGTTTGTACTGCTTTCGGAACAATGCCAAACATAGTTATTTGGGAAAAAAGGTCTTGGCCCCAACCTCCCTCCCAATTACGTTGCACAAAAGCGTTATGGTTCAAATATTGATTTAAATCTAATTGACACAGTTGACTCACATAATCGCCTTTGCCAAGTGCCGCATCCACCGCAGCAGTACTTGCAAAAGTCATACACGACCCATGCTCACCTTGATCTAAAACAGGCACATTATTCATGCCCAATTGCACAGTCCTCGGGTAATTCCCAGCGGTAGGAGTCATTTTTGGATGCCTAACTAGGCCCGTGATGCGATGCGCAAGATTGTTTTTTGTTTCTCTCGTCAAATTTAATTTGAGCACAGAAACTCGTTTAACCGTAGGCCTCAATCCTTGAATCGACAAACTTCTCCCATGTTGTTTAGGGGTAGTAAATTGAATTGTTTGTACTTTGGTCCCCGTAATTATGACGGGTTCTTGAGCATACACCCCGCCCGAACCGCTCAAACCAACCAAAACCAGCCACCCCAATTTTTTAAACATGCTTCAATTCCTCGGAATACCTGATGCCTGTTCAATAAATAAACGTTTCAACATCGGCAAGCGATCACTCACGTTTAACCCAAACCGTCGCAATAGTTTCGCTGGCATATTGCCATAGGTAAATAGGCGATGTATCCCCTGTAAAAATATAATGGCCTGCCACAACTCATGTTTACGCTGACGTTGATAGGCTCGCAAAGCACGCGCTGTCAAAACCGGCGTGGATTGCTTATCTAATAGCGCTAAAAAAGCCGTCAAATCAGCCAAACCCATGTTTAATCCAAGACCCGCCAACGGATGAATCGTATGCGCAGCATCACCCATAATGGCCCAACGCTCACCGACATATTGTTGTACATGTCGCATCTGTAGCGGATAACATTTCCGTGCAGACAGTAATTGAATGTCACCCAATTTATGTTCAAATGCTTGCGCTAATTCTTGCACAAACTTGGTCTCCGAGATCGCCATCAATTTTTCAATATGTGGCACCGCACTAGACCAAACAATCGAGCAACGATGCGGATCAGACAGCGGTAAAAAGGCTAGAGGCCCTTGTGCACCAAACACTTGGTAAGCCGTGCGTGTATGCGATTTTTCAACTGCAACCATCGCCACCAACGCATGTTGATGATACGGCCAAGTGGTCATTGCAATCTTCAATAACTCTCGAGTAGGAGAGCGTGCCCCATCCGCAATCAATAAAAACCCGGCAGCATGGCTTTGTTGTTCAGAATGCAGCACTATTTTGTTATCTAAAATATCTAATTTTTTGGTCTGCCATTGGGTAATCACAGGAATGTCGCACGCGCGAATGTGTTGCAACAAAGCTTGTTTCAAACAATTTTCTTCTAGAATAACCCCCAACCGATCTTGGGCCAGCATCCGCGCATCAAAGTCTATCTTTGCCGAGCTCTGGGCATCCCAAACATACATGCGCTCATACGGTGCGCTCTGGGAACAAATTTGCTCCCATATCCCGATACTTTGTAATAACTGCTGAGAAGCCAAATTGAGGGCATATACCCGCGGTGAAGCGCTCGTAGGATCGCTCTCCAACAGACCGGACTCTAAAATCATCACCGTATGGCCTCGTTGCTTTACAGCCAACGCAGCACACAAACCCATCACACCGGCACCAACTATCACAAAATCAACCACATCACTCATAATGAGATCCCACAAACCAAATCCGGCACGACACCACCCAAACCCGTTGCATAACGTGCGACCAACCGTTTTAACAAGCGATTATTGTCCAAAACCAACAATCCAAATTGACGCACCATCCGCACCCCCAGATTGGCGTGTCCGTACATCGTAACCAATCCATCGGTAAACCGTGCAATCGCAGTTTGATCATGCTGGCGTGCTTGTTGATAACGCATTAATAATGTCGGATCGTCAAGACCTATTTGCGTGATCATTTGGGCCAACATCGCCACATCCCGCAACCCCAAATTAAATCCTTGACCGGCAACCGGATGCAAAGTATGCGCAGCATTCCCAATAAAAACCACTGGCCCTTGCACAGACTCGGTCATCAACATTTGTCGTAATGGATACGTGAGCCGTTGGCCCACTGCAACAAAACGTCCCAAACGATAACCAAACACCTTGGTAAGATTCTGTAAAAACGCCTGATCATCCAGTTGCGACATGCGTGCCGCCTCTTCTGGAGACAATGACCAGACCAATCCCATGCGTTTCGGCTCCAACGGTAACATCGCCAACGGTCCCGAAGTCGTAAACCGCTCATAAGCAATTCGTTGATGCGCGCGCGCTAAACTAATTTGTGTCACCAACGCATGTTGCCCATAGTCTTTGATTTGCACAGGTAATTGACAAAATCTTCGCATACTTGACTGAGAGCCATCCGCTGCGACGACAATCTTAGCTTGTACCGTGTAGTGTTTGTCGTCCATTTGCACGCTAAGCAGCCTTTGCTCAGAATCAAACGCAACCACCGTCGCAGGAGCTAACACCCTTTGGCGATCCATGTCTTGATACAAAGCCTGCACCAAATTTTGAATCGGTACGACATACCCCAATGGCGCCTGATCCGGCGCCTCGAGACATGCCGTCCCAAAACACCCTTGTTCCGAAACATGGATCGTATGAATACCGGTTGCGGTGGATGCTATCTCAGACCAAATACCCAGGCTTTGTAAAATACGCATAGAGGCAATAGATAAGGTCAAACTCCGCGTATCGGTGTTGGGTACTTGCGGCTTAAAAAAATCTTGGCTGTCGATCATCAGAACCCGCAGCCCAGTGGCTTTAAGTGCATGGACTAACGCAGCGCCGTTCAATCCACCCCCAACGATGGCAATATCTACTTGATAATCAATCACGTAATAGGGCCTCTATTTCAGATGGTTTTGACTGCAACGCACCCGTTAAATTGTCATAACCTTGTTCGGTTACCAAAATATCATCTTCAATCCGTACTCCGATACCCCACCAACGTGGGTCCACATTTGGCATACCATGCGATATATAAATCCCAGGCTCTACCGTCAAGACCATACCTGGCGCCAAATCACGCCACAAACCTGCTATTCGGTAGCGCCCACAATCATGAACATCCAACCCCAACCAATGCCCTGAATTATGCATATAAAAAGGTTTGTACGCATTGGTTTCAATCAAATCTGGAACATTACCTTTCAAGATCTGTAAATCGACTAAGCCTTGCGTCAATATCGTGACCACAGTCTCTTGCATCGTATCCCAAGCCACTCCGGGGCGCACCGCGGCAATGGCGGCTTGTTGTGCAGCCAGAACCAATTCATAAATCGCGCGCTGTTCAGCAGAAAATTGCCCGGACACCGGAAAGGTACGCGTCACATCTGCCGCATAACACGCAAATTCGGCACCTGCATCAATCAACACCAAATCCCCGGCCTGCAAAGGCCCATCATTCGCAGTATAATGTAACGTACACGCATTATTACCACTGGCAACAATTGAATCGTACGCCGCAGCACGACAACCCTGACGTGTAAATTCATACAGCAATTCCGCTTCTAATTCATATTCAAAGCACATATGCCGGCAAGCACGCATCGCGCGTTGATGCGCAGCCACAGTAATCCGCGCCGCTTCGCGCATACAGGCAATTTCTTCTAACGACTTGATAAGACGTAATTCTCCCATGACAGGACTGAGATCCAACATCGACTCAGGCACCGTACGTCCAGACCGCAGCTGCTGCTTGCTTTGTTTCAGCGCCTTAATCAATCGCCTGTCCCAAGCCATATCTTGCCCAATAGCATAGACCAGTGCCTGTTTATCCAATAGTAATGTCGGCAGCTGCGTATCCAATTCTTCGATAGAATAAGCTTTATCAACGCTTAATGTTGCACAAGCAGCTTCCGGCCCAAGACGCTTGCCCTGCCATTGTTCCTCACTGATATTACGCGGGCGGGTAAATAAAATACTTTCTACTTCGGGTGCTGATAGAACGACCAAAACAGCATCAGGCTCCTGAAACCCAGTCAAATAATAGAAATCGCTGTGCTGCCGAAAACGGTAATCCGCGTCACCATTCCGCAATACTTCTTTGGCAGCCGGAATAATCGCCACAGAATGGGGAGGCAATTGTTTGGCTAACATTTGGCGCCGTAATCTATAATCCTCTGCCATCATGCGCTCCTAGTGTTGGGTACTCGTTCCACTGTTATGCTGGGCTTGCATATCAGCATGGATAGACAATACTGCCATCCTGGTATACTCGATGACTTCTAATAAGGCACGCTCATCTTCTTCATTCACGCGCAAGGCTGCATAATCTAATTGCGCAAATTCCGTAATATGCTGAATAGCCTCTTGCGCTTCTTCGTTTTGCAATTTATCAAAATTGACACCCGTCACAGTCAATCCCTGGGTAAACCCTTCACACCATTCACTGAATGCTTGCGCTCGTGTACTCAACGCCGCATCATCATTGGGCAACATCAATTCAAATTCAAAGCCCAATTGTGACAATTGCTGTTGCGAAATGCTGAATACATCAAACAAAGCCAAGGTCGCCTGTCGCGTGTCATTGGATTCCCGTTGCGCCAACAATGCACGCAAATAAGACTCCCCCGCACGTTGACCATCCGCAGCCAAATAACCACATAATACCCCATGCAATTCGGAACAAGAAATCGGCAAATTCAAATCGGAAATCGCTTGCGAGAAATCAAAATAGGAGGGTAATTTTATATAACCATCAGAAAAAACCATGCTTCAATCACAATCCGAGCAAATTGCTCATATTACCGTTTATTGAGGGCTGTGTCAGTATGATCTTTGTGCGTTTTTTGGGAGGTCATCCTAGAAACCGCTTCATACATCTGCATCTCACGATTATAAAAAAGAGAAACCCTAAACAAAACCAATCCAAAGCCATAATCATGAGCGCATAGTGCAACGGCATTAAAAAAGTCAGTGCATGGAGCCTAGCTGCAAAATAGTAACTGCCTGTTCCACAAATAGAAAACAGACTTAATATAACGGTCAATCTCTGATTTAGCCACTGGGCGTGAAGAAACCATCCACTAAAACAAGCCCATAAGATCATTAACCAAACCGGAATTAAAGCGCCTTGAAAAGAAAACCCAAATACTTTCAACTGCATCAACAGAGTATCGTTTGCTACCCCACAGCTAAATAATATCAGAAAAAATAATAGCATCGGTCGTGTTATAGGCTGGTACAGTAAATTAATTAAAAACAGCGCGAACGCTATCCAATACGCATATTGCCCATGCCCATGCTGATAGATGCCGGAGAAAATACATAACCACCACTGAATTTGAAAAACAATGACGGATATTCCCGTTATTAGTAATGGACTCATTTTGCGCGTATGGCCAATGGTTTAACAAAATGAAGCTGCATATCGCCTAAATACCCTTCAGCAAAACCCGCTTCACAATATGAAAAATAAAAATCCCATAGCCGTATAAACGCATTATCAAACCCCAATGCAGTGACGTTTTCCTGAGCTTGAAAAAAACGCTCACGCCAAATACGAAGGGTCTTAGCATAATGCAATCCTATGTCTTCCAAATGAAATAAACGTAAATCACTGGCACGTGTCATAGCAGTTAAGAGCGAGGTAACAGAGGGAATGCAACTCCCAGGAAAAATTGACCGTTT
This sequence comes from Legionellaceae bacterium, assembly GCA_018061965.1. Classification (GTDB taxonomy): domain Bacteria; phylum Pseudomonadota; class Gammaproteobacteria; order Legionellales; family Legionellaceae. The sequence continues at coordinate 43,584 of JAGOTG010000013.1, read as the reverse complement.
AATAAAATCCACTTCATGTTTGGCACGATCAAACACTTGATCCTGAATCGTAATAGCCTGGATCAGAATCTGCCCATTGGGTTTTAATAATCTAGAACAGGTTGAAAAAAAGGTAGCGTAATACTGATGGCCTACGGCTTCGATCATTTCAATGGACACGATCTTGTCGTAAGTCCCCGTCAAGTGCCGATAATCTTGTTGTAACAGGGTAATTTGGTGACTTAAGTTTTTATCTGCAATTCGTTGTTTAGCCAGGTCGTACTGCTGTTGAGATATCGTGGTTGTGACAACCTTACACCCATAATGTTCAGCGGCATGCAAAGCGAATCCTCCCCAACCGGCGCCAATTTCTAGTACGGTATCGTTGGGCTTTAAATCCAACTTTTTGCAAATGACATCCAGTTTGTATCGTGCTGCTGTATTTAAATCCGCATCCTCCGTAGGAAACATAGCACTGGAGTACATCATGTTTTCATCAAGAAATAAGTTAAAAAAATCGTTACTTAAATCATAATGCTGGGCGATATTACGCCGACTGCCTTTGATATTATTTCGTTTTAATTGATGGACCAACCAGCGCATAACTTTGGCTAAGTTAAACCGGCCTTTTTCTTCGTAGTTACGTGTGATTTGATTGCGCAAAAATAACCGCAATACGGCTGTTAAATCATCCGTTTCCCAACCTTGCTGGACAAATGCATCGGCGGCTCCCAAGCTTCCCCCCATGATGATAGTGGAGTAAAAACTAGGGGAAATCACCCTAATCACTGCGCTTAAACCAGGCGAGGAACCCTGATCACCAAAGGACCAAGACTCATCACCATCATGCACCGTCAAAAGACCAATTTTTAGTTTTGAAAGACGCATAAACAACAGTTTTTTAAAAAAACTTTTTATCATATTAACCTCGATTAAGACGAAGGATGAGAATAAAACGGTGCGCCTTTAAGCCAGGTGCGTAAAGATTGCCAATAAATAGCACTAATGACTTTACCCGTCATAAAGGGATAATGAATTAATGCATGCGCCAAACTTTGACTATTCAAGTTCTTTCTTTGCAAATTGAGATGGGCAGTAAATATTTTTTTCTGGTCCTGAATATTACTCATATGGACACGTAATTGGTTTTTTGGCGTGTTAAACCACCAATCATGGGTTAGCTCCATCGGCATAAGTGGCGAAATATGAAATGTTTTTGGAAAAACAAAATGATGATTTTGATTAAGCCGCGCGCCGTCGGACTTGGGTGAGCCGTTGCGTACGTTTAACACATAGCAATGCTGCTCACCCCAAGGTGTATTATTGATTTCAGCCACAATCACTTCTAGGTCTTGCTTGGTTTTATCATAACAATAATAAAAACTCACCGGATTAAAACAATATCCCCAATAGCGTAAGTGCGTCAGAAGACGCACCGGGCCTTCAAGGACAAAACCTATACGCTCATACACCAAATCAACCACCGCTTTTTTTAGGGATATATTGGGGTCTCCTAAGTGATCTGTGCGGCGAAAGGAGGCGATATTGTTTTTTTCTACCGACCAAAACCACTGCGATGCGAATAGGTCATCTAATTCATCTAGATCCAAGTACATCATAAAGACGCGGTAATTAAATTGGTGACACACCGGACTATAGCGTTTGTGAGTCACAAGGCCACTATAAATCGCGCTATCCATGGTTTTCTGCCAATTGCCGGCACACAGCTAAGGCGCTATTGACGCCATCTTCATGAAAACCAAATCCCCAATAAGCCCCACAAAAATAAATGCCTGACTGGGCATTCAGTTCTTGTTGCCGCGATTGCGCTGCAAGACTGGCCAGCGAATATTGTGGGTGACTATAGGAAAAGCGCCGAATTACTTTTTCAGGATTAATTAAATGCGCAGCATTCAGCGAAACAAAAAATGGAACCGAATTCGAAATGCCTTGTAATTTATTCATATTGTACGTCAATATCGCGTGTGCATCATTTTCTGGGGAAAGCCTATAATTCCAACTAGCCCAAGCCCTGCTAGACGCTGGCATTAAGGTTTCATCTTGGTGCAGGATTACATCGTTATCCTCATAAGAAAATGCCGATAGAATCTCGACTTCCAAGGCAGTTGGTGCGTCCAGTAATCGCAACGCTTGGTCACTGTGAGTGGCGACCACAACTGCATCAAAGTGACCAACCTGGCCGGTCTCATGAGACAAACTAAACCCCTGCTCGTCTCGACGTAGATTCACAACTGCTGTATTAACATAGACGCGTTCTTTAAATGCTTGAATTAAAGGCGAAATATAGCTTGAAGAACTGTTTTTAAGGACTTTCCAAGAAATATCCGGCAGCATTTTCAATAAGGCATGATTTTCAAAAAATTTTGCAACAAAATAAATCGGCATTGCACCGATAGCACCACCAGGTGAAGACCAGAGCGCTGAAATCAATGGGTATAAATACAATGCGCCTAAATCGTTGTGAAATTGATGCTGTGTAAGAAACTGCTGCAAGGTGCTGACGGTGTTCATTGAATCCAATACGCGTTTTGCCAAACGATGAAAACGATGGATTTCACTCAGCAGACGGTAAAACTTAGGATTAAATAAATTTCTGCGGTCGGCAAACAACCCGTTAAAAGAGCCCCCTGAATATTGAAAATTCAATTTGGGATCATAAACGCTAAAACTCATCTCTGTGTTTTTAATATCAACGTGTAATTCATTCAACAGATGCGTGAAATTCGGGTAAGTCTGATGGTTAAATACGATAAACCCAGTATCAATAGCATAGTTTTGACCCGCGCGTGAAACATTGACGGTATTGGTATGCCCCCCAATATAATCTGATGCCTCAAACACAAATACGTCATGACCCTGTTTTTGAAGGTAATAAGCACTTGTTAAACCCGAAATACCGCTACCAATAATTGCAATACGCATATTTACCTTAAGAGGGCTCTTAGAATATAGCTACTCATTTTGCTGGGTAGCATACTGATTAATCGTGTGAGTTGCACAAAAAAAACTGGAACGTAAATATCTAATTTTTTATTTTCTATGCCTGCTACTATTTTTCTTGCTGCCTGTTCAGCAGTAATCAACATGGGCATGGGGAAGTCATTTTTATCGGTTAACCGCGTTTTGACAAATCCAGGATAAACAATAGACACTTTTATTTTTTCTCGGTACAGCGATAGGCGCAAGCCTTGTAAAAAATTACGAATCGCTGCTTTGCTCGCACCATACGCTTCTGACCGGGGCAGACCCAGAAAAGCTACGGCACTGCTCATACCAACCAACTGTGGTATTTTAGAGGCTTTTAATAAAGGAAGGGCTGCTTCAACACCGTATACCATGCTTATAAAATTGGTTTTCATCATACGTTCAAAAATATCGCTCTTAAACTCCTTCACATCAACATATTCACAATTGCCCGCATTTAGAAAAACAATATCAATATGCCCATACTGTTGTTTTAAGTCTTGAGCCGCATCCAAATTTGCTTGCTTGTCAGTAGCATCAAACGCCAACACGTAGGCACCGGTTTGGTCAGCTAATTGTTGCAATGCATCCAAGTTGCGCCCTGAAATAATCAAGTCATAGCCGCGTGCTGCCATCTCAAGTGCTACAGCTTTACCAATACCTGAAGACGCACCGGTAATCCAGACACGGGTTTTCATCGTATTTTTCCACGTTTCATATCCACTGGCCGTAACTCATGAATAATACCGATTTTTGATAAAATCCAAAGCATATAAAAGGTTAAATCGATTTGCCACCAATGAAACCCTTGACGGACAGAGTAAGAATAAAAGTGATGGTTATTATGCCATCCTTCACCAAGCGTAATGAGAGCAAGCCAAAGGTTATTACGGCTTTCGTCAGGGGTATCAAAATCTCGTGAACCCCATTGATGCGAGAGAGAGTTGATGCTGCAGGTGGCATGAAATACACACGCAGTTGAAATAAAAAACCCCCAAACAACCAACTGCAACCCTGAGGTTTGCAACTTAGGTGTATAATAATGCCAGTATTCACCTAGTCCATATAAACTGATGAGCAATATTAGCGGCGCGACAACATCATAACGATTTAACCACCGAAGTTCTTGAAATTTAGCCAAATCTGACACGGCTTTATAGTTGGTACTGTAGGCATCTGCAGCAAAAAACCATCCAAGATGGCTCCAAATGAATCCGCCATGATGCGGTGAATGGGGATCGTGTTTTGTGTCGGCGTGCTGATGATGGTATCGATGATGACTCGCCCACCATAAAGGCCCTCGCTGTGCGGCAGTAGCACCCAAAAATGCAAAAATAAATTGGAAAAAGCGATTCATTTTAAAGGTTTTATGTGAAAAATAGCGATGATAAAACCCTGTGATAAAAAACATGCGGAGATAATACAACCCCACGGCAGTCAACACAGCAGCCTTGCTAATACCCACCAGCAACACCCCAAAACACCCTAAATGCACCAAAATAAAGGGAATTGCTCGCCAGAAAGTAAAGTGCTTTGATTCCAGGTTTGCTTTACCCGCATCGCTATCAAACCATGACCATAAGGCAAAAAACCAAGAACGCTGTCTCAAATCGACTACTCCTTAAAAAAACTGGCAGTGATTCGACCAATTGGAATACCAAACTTTTTCATGACGGCATTATTTAATACCACTTGCTCATTCACACGGTATAACCAATCATCCATCGTCACACTCAGGGTACTGCCGTTGTAAGGGATTTGCAGCACATAAACCATATGAATGGCATTACCATATTGTTCGCCATGGGTAATCCCTGTGACATCATCAGCCAATGCAGTAAAATGATGCGCATCGGTTCGGGTTAACCGCCATTGGCGATGCTGTTTTTCCCCGTTATCGTAAACAAAATCCTCATCTAAGGTGCCTTGATTTCCTGTCCATTGACCATGCATATCAACCGTAAATCGTCGGCGAACACCACCCATGTATTTCTGTATGAGTCCATAGCCTTTAACGGGGCCAGAAAAATACTCCTCCATCGTCAATAATGGGTCATTTTTTTCATAAACTTTGATCTGATTCATACTGCATCCTTGAAGTAATAACGTGGAGATAAGAACACAAAGCGTGCTGATGAGTTTATAGTTTAACATCTATAGTACCCTAATTTTAGGTTTCCACGGAAATGCTTAATATTCGCCCAGTCCTCTAATCACTGACACGCATTGAAGTCACCGCCTGCAATCCTCTAGGTAGCCGATGTCCACGTGTCCCACGCTTGCCTTCATAATGAACCAAATCAGAGCGTTTCAACGTAAATTGGCGTTTGCCCGCATACACCGTGATACTAGATTGGTCTGGGCCTAAGATACACACATCCAACAGGAACTCCTCACGACTCAGTACTTTTGCACCAGGAATTTGCATAAGTTTATTGCCTTTACCACGATTTAGTTGGGGTACTTCAGCGATCGAAAATACTAATAACCGCCCGGTATTGGTGACACAAATCATCGACTCCCCTGGCTGTCCTGTGCAATGTCTCGGAGGCAACATACGGGCACCAGCCGGCAATTTTAAACAAGCTTTGCCATTGCGGTTTTTGACATATAAAGCTTGTAATTGCACCATAAAACCATAACCCGCATCCGATACCAACATGACCCAGTCTTCTTGTTCACCACTGGCCAATGCAACAATTGAGTCCCCTTCCGCTGGATTCAATTTCCCAGTCAAGGGCTCGCCCTGCCCCCGCGCCGACGGCAAACTATGACCTAGCAATGAATACACCTTGCCTTGATTATCCCAAAACAATACTTGTTGATTAGAGCGAGCATTGGTTTGCGCCAAAAATTCATCCCCGGCTTTGTAAACCAAAGCGGCACCATCAACATCAAAGCCTTTGGCCGCGCGTACCCATCCTTGTTGCGATAAAATTACAGTAATGGGTTCATTGGGCAGAATATCTTCTTCTTTCAAAGCACAGGAATCTTGACGTTCAATCAGCGGCGACATACGGGGATCACCATAGCGTAACCGATCTTCTAAAATTTCTTTTTTTACTAAAGTACGTAATTTTTTATCGTCGCCTAAAATACCTTGTAATTCATCGCGCGAAAGCAACAACTCAGCATGATCAGCACGTAATTGCATTTCTTCTAATTTGGCCAAATGCCGTAATTTCATATCCAGAATCGCATCTGCCTGGCGTTCGCTCAAACCAAAGCGCGCCATCAACAACGGTTTCGGCTCCTCTGCCCCTCGAATGATGGCAATCACCTCATCCAGATTCAAATAAGCGATCAGCAAACCGTCAACAATATGCAGACGATCTAAAACTTTATCCAATTGAAATTGGGTGCGTCTGCGCACCGTAGAAAGCCGATAATGCAGCCATTCGTTTAAGATGGTGAGGAGTGGTTTAACGCTCGGTTTGCCATCCAAACCGATCAGATTAAAATTAACCCGATAGGAGCGCTCTAAGTCTGTGGTTGCAAACAAATGTGACATCAACCCTTCAATATCTACCCGTGAAGAACGGGGAATAATCACCAATCGAGTAGGATGCTCGTGGTCAGATTCATCACGCAAATCCTCCACCAACGGTAATTTTTTTTGTTGCATTTGCATCGCAATTTGCTCAATGATCTTTGCGCCTGAGACTTGATAAGGTAGGGCAGTGATCACAATATTGTGTTGCTCTTGGGTATACACCGCACGCATTTTGACCGACCCCAGACCGGTGCGATACATCTGCTCCAAGGCAGCCGGCGGCGTAATGATTTCTGCTGCAGTTGGAAAATCAGGGCCTTTGATTCGTTGTAATACGTCTTCTAAACTCGCTTTGGGATGATCTAATAAATGCAAACACGCATCGGCCACCTCTCCCAAATTATGGGGCAATATATCAGACGCCATGCCGACCGCAATACCCGTTGCTCCATTCAATAGTACATTGGGCAGTCTTGCAGGCAACAAAGAAGGCTCTAGCAGCGTCGCATCAAAATTATCGACCCAGCTTACCGTGCCTTGTTGTAATTCTGTCAACAATAAATCTGCATAGGGAGACAAACGTGCTTCTGTATAGCGCATTGCAGCAAATGATTTGGGATCATCTGGCGATCCCCAGTTACCTTGACCATCTACCAAAGGATAACGATAAGAAAAAGGTTGCGCCATCAATACCATGGCTTCATAACAAGCGGTATCCCCATGCGGGTGAAACTTACCCAATACATCCCCGACTGTCCGAGCTGACTTTTTATGTTTGGATGTCGCTTTCAACCCTAATTCTGACATGGCATATACAATGCGGCGTTGTACAGGCTTAAACCCATCCGCAATATGCGGTAAAGCGCGGTCTAAAATAACGTACATTGCGTAGTCGAGATACGCTTGTTCGGCAAATTCCGTCAAAGGCTTGCTTTCTGTTATTGCATGGGTCAATTTTTAACTCCGGTCATGGCGAATGAGTACTTGCCAAATTGCTAGGTTTACAATCAATTTGCTAATTGTGAATAGTTTTATACCAAATCCTCACCACTCAACAAACATATTCATATCTTATTGATTTTTATGAATAAATAAAAAAATATCCGATTTTGCATTCGTAAAACCTGTGGATAAGTATGTGAGTAGTTTGCATAAACCCCCTTTATTCCACACCAACAAAGGCAATATTACGCTTCCATCCAACGGGTTAAACTGGGTGCTAACAAACCCATCACACAAGCCACTAGCAAAGTTATCACGCCAATTTCTAAAAAAACATGGGTATACACGGTTAAAGACTCGACGCCAGGTGGCATCCCTTTGGGCAAGGCCGTCAAAGAGGCGACCGCGGCACCTGTAAACCCGGCTACCGAAGACGTGAGAAACCACATACCCATTACAAATCCCATAATTTGGGGGGAAACCAATTCTGCAACCATAGCGACACCCAAAGCGGACACAAATAATTCACCTAATGCCTGAAAAAAATAGCTGGCCACCAACCATCCAGAAGACACCATTACCTGCTCATTGGCAAAATAACGCGTCATATATAAAATCATAAAACCAATGCTACAAGATACCATGCCAAGCGCAAATTTATAAGGAATTGCAAAGGACAATTTGCGCCGATTTAAATAAGTATACAGCCTCGCCAGGAAAGGGCTCGCCATGATGATCCAAAATGGATTTAACACTTGGAAACTCTGTGGGTCAATATGTATACCCAATAATGTGGGAGAGACATGATTCACGGCAAAGACATTGATAGAAGTTGGCATTTGCTGATACAGCGTAAAAAAAACGATGGCCTCTAACATCAAAGCAAAAACCAATAGTAATCGGACCCGCTCTTTGTGTTTTGCTTGCCACACATAACGAAAATACACTAAAACCAAGATAGCCATAATCATACAAATAATTTTTCTTGCTATCATAGGATGCGCCAGTAAATAGGCACTAAACCCAATAAATACAATGATAACGCCCAGCAAAGACACACACCATAGCCCTGACAAGCGCCGTTGGTCAGATATGGTTTTAATCGGTTCGATTAAAGGATACTGTATAGCATAGTTCAACAATCCCAATAAAATACCCGCCGCCGCAATCCAATAAGCATAAGAATAGCCATATTTAGTCGACACATAGGGGCCAATCAATAATGAACCCAGCGCACCAATATTGATAGCCATATAATACAGCGTAAATCCTGCGTGTAATTCTTTGGGTTGTTTCGCATAACATTGCGCCAACAATACGCTTGGATTTGACTTAAACAACGCGGCACCGACACAAATGAATGCAAGAGAAATGTACAACAGATGCTCATCCTGAAGAGCCAATAAAGCATACCCTGTCATCAGCACGAACAAACCCGCAACAATTGTGCGCTTCGTCCCTAATAATTTATCCCCCAAATACCCACCCAATGGCACCATGCCATAAATTAACGCACAGAATGTTCCAAACGTCACATAAGCGTCATGATGGGAAAATCCAATGGATCGTACAAAATATAAAACTAAGAGCCCCTGCACAGTATAAAAACCAAACCGCTCCCAAATTTCCAGCATAAAAATCACAAAAAATGGGCGCGGTTGCTGGCGCAATAAAGCAATCATTGCGTTAAGCCTTCTTGTATCATTGCATCAGAAACAGATTTTCTTAAGCGCAACTGCGCTGCATAGTCCATCAGAGATTGCAAAGGTTGTACTGGCAGTTTTTTACCGATAGCCCAGCGTAAAACCGTAAATAAATAGGCATCTGGGAGTGTAAAATGCTTTCCAACCAGATACGCTCGACTCTTTAAATCACGGTCAATATATTGGAATTTTTCCATTACTTTAGGAATGAAAATCGTTTCCTTTAATTCCTGTGAAATATCAGGATTGAAGATTGGTGCAAATCCCTTATGCAATTCAGTACTGACATAATTCAGCCATTCTAATACCCGATAGCGTTGCCAATCGCCTACTGGAGGCAGTAAATTGCTCGCCTCATAATGATCCGCCAAATACTGCATGATCACGGCATTTTCGGTCAAAATCTCTCCGTTTTCCAAACGTAAAGTTGGAACACATCCTTTGGGATTAACACTTAGAAAGTTTTGACCACGTTCTGTTTGCTTGGTTTGCAAATCAACTGCTTCAAAATCAGGCGCAATCCCTATCTCATTCAAAATAATACGGGATGCCAACGAGCACGCCCCTTTTGCATAAAATAATTTCATGGTAACCCCACGCGAACACAGCTAAATGTGTCCACATCATAACAATGTTTAAAATAGGTTAAAAGTCATATTAATTTTCTATTGAACCATGGCACCATAAATTAAATAGCGCTACCCAGCCCTTCCGCCTTGATATAGCGCGCGCAGTCTACTACTATTTTTGTATAGATCTTTTAAAAATAAAGTATCACTACTATGCCTAAAATAGCTCTTTACCTCGCAGGCGGCGGTGCTCGAGGTGCCTATCAAATAGGTGTATTAAAAGCAATCAGCCAAATCCTCGATACCAAAACTACGCCGTTTAGCCATATTTCAGGAACCAGTGTCGGGTCTATTAATGCAGCTATCCTTGCCCAATATGCCAACGATTTTAGTTTTGGCGTTGAAAAACTGATCGAACTTTGGCAAAACATTCATTGCGATAACATTTTTTATGCTAAAAACTACGATTTAAGCACCTCGATATTACGCAATTTAAGTCATTTCTTTGTGAAAGGACCACGCCCAACTCATTTATTGGAAACATCCCCGCTGACTACGTTTCTCACTACCCATATCGATTTTCAACGCATCCAAGAAAACATTGAAAACAATGTGTTAGATACGCTGGAAATTATTACGCATTGTTACGAAACGCAACAAACCATTTCTTTTTATCATCACAATCTTGGCGATTTCGAAGATTGGCATTATCCACGACATATTAGCCGCCCTGCTACCATTACGGTAGAGCATATTTTGGCATCGAGCTCACTCCCACTATTCTTCCCCCCGATCAAAATCAATGACATGCATTATGGAGATGGCAGCATGGGGCTTATTTCTCCCTTACGTGGCACCATGCGGTTTAAAGCCGATAAAGTATTGATCATCGGTACTCGCCAAATCCACTCTATAGATGACATAGAAAAACTAAAGTCTAGAGACATTAGTTTTGCGCATGTGCTAGGGAGTATGTTAAACGGTTTGTTTTTAGACAATCTGGATCGCGACGTCGAACTTGTAAACCGCATGAATGAAATCTCGCATTTACTCTCCGTCTGGAAAAAACGCACCTCCCCATGGCGCCCAGTGGAAACCTTACATTTAAGACCAAGCGCCGACATCGCCAAAATTGCGCAAGCAGATTATCATGCCATGCCAAAATTATTACGCTTCCTACTCAACGTCCTCGGAGCACAAAGCCATTCAGGGGATTTGCTAAGCTTCCTATTATTCGAAAGCACTTTCACCCAAGACTTAATCAATCTAGGCTACCACGACACTATGCAATCAGCAGATCAGGTGGTCCAGTTTTTTAAGGTATGAAACGAGGGTCTAAGGTATAGTTCCTGAGAAAGAGCAATTTTTAACCGGAAAAACCTCTCGTTCTTCTTTTTCCATGATATAGATCAATGTTATTTATCAAAATATCTCTAAACTATGCCTACGCTAAGGTTGTTAAGTTGCATAGAGGTATCATTTTATGAAGTCCACCCAAGCACAACCATTATGGAAACAGGTAAAAGAAATAAAATCGTCAGTAGCTCGTTCGATCATTCCTCATGAGTGTTATAAGCGATCCCAGCTCAAAACTCTGTTTTGGTATTTTTTTGATTTCATGTTGTTTTTATTTGGGATGAGTCTGGTTTTTTTAAGTCATCGCGTGGCGTTACAACTAGTCGGTGGTTTGTTTTCAGGTGTCGCTACGGCCATGCTGTTTGTTTGGGCGCATGATGCTGCACATGGGGCGCTTTTCAAAGAAGGTAAAACGGCTGAGATTTTGGGAACGATCGCCATGCTCCCTTCGCTAAATATTTATAGAATGTGGTCCTTTGGTCATAATAAAGTCCACCATGGGTTCGCCTCTTTTACTCCAATTGATTGGATATGGCGTCCATTAACCCCTAGTGAGTATCAGGCTCTCTCTGTTTTTCAACGATTGCTATATCGAGTGGAGCGCTGCTCTTTCACCTCTGCTTTCCATTATTTGCGCAGAATTTGGTGGGAGCAAATGATATGTTTTAATCCCGGCAAAGATAAACAACAATGCCAGCATTATCGAAATGGTAAATTTTTAGTTCTTATTTACGGGCTAATGATGTCAGTTCTGGGGTATTTTTTTGCAGGAGGCTTTGTCGGTACCGTTGCAGCAGTCGTTTTGCCCTTTATTGTTTTTAATTATTTCATCGCGATCATTGTATATCTGCATCACACCCATCCCGACATCCCTTTCTTTGATATAAAAAATGAATGGTCTCATTCGGTTAGTGCTTTGTATTGCAGTACGACTGTAAACTGTTCAAAAATATCCAGAATATTATTACACAATATAATGATCCATGTTCCGCATCATTTAGATCCAAGAATTCCCTTTTATAATTTACCTAAAGCGCATAAGGCTTTAAAAGAAAAATATGGTGAGTATTTTCATGAGTATCATTTTAATTGGCGCTATTTGCTTAGTATTTTTAAGCAATGCAAGCTATATGATTTTGAAAAAAAATTGTGGATGACCTTTAAAGAAGCAAAATCATGCTTTGTTTGTTAAAACCACCAGTATAAAAAAGGAGAACTAGAGCATGATAAAACCGATATCCAATATGCTGCTGAGACTAACAGGTAAAAGGATAAATAGACTTGCGGATGTTGCTCTACTTGCAGTGGCATTCTTTTTTTTAAATGGTTGTAATTCTGGCGCTGTAGCACCTAGAGGACAAGTTGCAACGGCCGAGCTAAATTTGATTATATTTTCAGTTGAGCTCATGCTGCTGGTGGTCATCCCCGTTATTGTTATGGCCTGCTGGTTTGGCTGGCGATATCGAGAGGGGAATCATGCCAAATATAGGCCTGAGTGGAAACACAGCACTATTTTGGAGATAGTATGGTGGACAATTCCCTGCGTTATCATCCTAATCTTGGGAACAGTAACCTGGAAAACGACTCATAGCTTAGATCCCTATAAACCAATTGATTCACAAACAAAACCAGTCACTATTGAAGTTGTCTCGCTTGATTGGAAATGGTTGTTTATTTATCCTGAATACAAAATAGCCACGCTTAATTATCTTAAAATTCCCGCTGGCACTCCAATCAATTTTAAGATAACAGCGGCATCACCTATGAATTCCTTCATTATTCCACAACTTGGTGGGCAAATTTATGCCATGACGGGAATGAAAACCCAACTACATCTGATTGCAGACGCCCCAGGAATTTATCGCGGGCTGGCAACAAACTATACCGGCATCGGTTTTGCGGGGATGCATTTTAACACGGAAGTTACCTCTCCAGAGGCTTTTGCCACTTGGGTTAACTCGGTTAAAAAGACCGATAGTCTACTGACGTCGGCAATATTTTGGGATGAACTAGTCCCAAAATCCATTGATGATCCAGCTCGGTCTTTTGCGCATGTTGATGAGGGCTTATTTGACAACATTATTATGCGTTACATGATGCCAAACTGTGGCCACAAATAAGCATAGTAACGTGATCATATACTTGTAAATAAAAGTTAATATTAAAAGGAAATCGCCATGCTAGAAACACTCCTAGGAAAGCTAAGTAATCCGCAAGAGGTTTTTCCTTATCTCTTTGAGCCAGTAAGTCAGCAAATTATTATATTTTCAATGCTGGCATTCATTATGCTTGCTGGTATTGCGGTGGTAGGGGGCATCACTTACTTCAAAAAATGGAGTTATCTTTGGCATGAATGGATAGTGACTGTTGACCACAAGCGTATCGCAACGATGTACCTTGTTGTCGCATTGCTGATGCTTTTTAGAGGGTTTACAGATGCGGTTATGATGAGAATACAGCAAGCCATGGCTTCTGGCGTTTCCGATGGCTATCTCATTCCCGAGCACTTCGACCAAATATTCACTGCTCATGGCACCATCATGATATTTTTTGTGGCAATGCCACTCATGTTTGCCTTATTTAATTTAGTCGTTCCTTTACAAATTGGGGCCCGAGATGTGGCCTTTCCATTTCTAAACTCGCTTAGTTTTTGGCTTTTTGTCGCAGGCGCTATGCTGGCCAACGTGTCCTTATTAATTGGTGACTTTGCTCATGCTGGATGGTTAGCCTATCCTCCCTTTTCTGAACTAGCTTATAGCCCGACGGTTGGAACGGATTATTATATTTGGGCGATCCAAATTTCAGGCATTGGTAGTCTTATGTCAGGAATAAATTTTTTCGTGACTATCTTAAAAATGCGTTGCCCAGGAATGACGTTCATGCGGATGCCTATTTTTACCTGGACCGCTTTTTGTTCTTCAATCCTTATCATGCTTATTTTCCCGGTGCTAACGGTTGCATTAGCCTTGCTTGGTCTAGACCGATATCTTGATATGCATTTTTTCACCACTGGCGCCGGTGGGGATCAGATGATGTATGTCAATTTAATTTGGATCTGGGGACATCCAGAGGTCTATGTTTTGGTTTTACCCGCTTTTGGTATTTATTCTGAGATTGTTGCAACTTTCTGTCGAAAAGCATTGTTTGGTTATACAACGATGGTATGGGCCACTGCGGCCATTACTTTTTTAGCTTTCATTGTTTGGGCCCATCACTTCTTTACAATGGGAGCCGGTGCCGATGTAAACGCAGTATTTGGCATCCTGACGATGATTATATCCGTCCCTACCGGCGTAAAAGTGTTCAATTGGCTATTTACTATGTATCGGGGCCGGATTAGATTTACCACACCCATGTATTGGCTAATGGGGTTCTTTATTACGTTTACCGTAGGAGGAATGACTGGTGTAATGCTTGCTGTTCCAGGCATTGATTTTCAAGCTCACAATAGCACATTCTTAGTTGCGCATTTTCATAATACCATTATTGGTGGCGTGGTCTTTGGCTATTTTGCCGGTTTAGCCTATTGGTTTCCCAAAATGTTTGGTTTCAGATTGAATGAATCACTTGGTAAATGTGCATTTTGGTGTTGGTTAGTTGGTTTCTTTGTCGCATTTATTCCTCTTTATATTTTGGGTGCGCTTGGTATGACTCGTCGTTTGTATCATTATGATGCTTCCACGGGCTTTCAACCTTATTTGATTGTGGCGGCGATTGGTGCTGGAATCATAGCGGTAGGTGTTGTTTTTCAGGTCTTACAAATTATTGTTAGTATCAAGAACAAAGACAAATCGCGTGATCTTACCGGAGATCCCTGGGATGCACGTACTTTGGAGTGGGCAACCGCTTCACCCGCTGCACCCTATAATTTCGCACATATACCCGTTGTTAATGGCATAGATGCCTTATGGGAGCAAAAAGAGAAACTACGAAATAGCGCCCATAAATATAAAACACTAGTCTTGCCTTATTTGGATATCCACATGCCTAAAAACACCGCCATGGGATTTGTTGTGGGATGTTTTTCTTTCATCTTCAGCTTTGCGATGGTGTGGCATATTTGGTGGCTCGCTATATTAGGCTTGGGCAGTGTTATCGTTTCTTTGATCATGCGGTCTTTTGATTACGACACGGATTATTACATCCCAGCGAATGAGGTAGAAAAGAACGAAATTAAATATCAACAATCACTGGTAGGAAAAAAATGATGAATAATACTGTAATGAAAGATATTCACACGCATCATTTTGATGGTTCGAAAAATGTATTCGGTTTTTGGATATATATTATGACGGACTGCATTTTGTTCGCATCGTTATTTGCAGTGTATGCCGTGCTTCACACTCATACGTTTGGTGGGCCACATGCCAAAGAACTGTTTAGTTTATCTTTTGTATTGACTGAAACATTACTCTTGTTAACCAGCAGTTTTAGCTATGGTCTTGCAATGCTAGCTCGTAACAGTAAATCTCAGGCGGAGGTGACGCGTTGGATGTGGGTGACCTTCGCTTTGGGTCTTGGTTTTATTGTCATGGAGCTCTATGAGTTTCATCATTTGTATTCGGATGGCCATACTTGGGCTAACAGTGCATTTTTATCATCATTTTTTACCTTGGTGGCTACGCATGGACTCCACGTAACCATAGGGCTTATCTGGATGTTGGTGATTATATTTCAACTTAAATTACATGGCATTACACCAGTGACTAAGACAAAGTTAACCTGCCTGGGTTTGTTTTGGCACTTTCTGGATATTGTTTGGATTTTTGTTTTTTCAGTCGTCTATTTGATGGGAGCCATTTAACATGTCAAAACACGAAATTACTTTTGATGCAGATACAGGGGCATCCTATGGGACATATCAATCTTACACAGTTGGTTTTGTATCCTCTATTTTGTTAACGCTTTTTTCGTTTTTTCTGGTTGCTTATTCTGCTTTGCCACCAAAAACTCTGTACATCGTAATAGGTGCACTCGCCATTACACAGTTTTTTGTGCAGCTTGTTTTTTTTCTTCATTTAAACACACACTCAAAAACAGCCTGGAATTTATTAAGCTTTCTCTTTACTTTGGTTGTGGTGCTGGTTTTGATCATTGGCACCATGTGGATAATGTATAATTTGTACGCCAACATGGATATGAATTCTATGGCAATGTAAGTCATAGAATTCAGCCAATAAAATGTATTTATGAAATTATTTAACTATTTAAACACAAATAATTTATCGCGCCAGGTTGATCCGTTCATGCAATTATTGTTAAAACGATTATCCATAATGGAAGCGTTGGCCTCTATCAAATTCAAACAACGACCAATTGACGATTACCAACGTGAATCCATAATCATGACTACATTACGCAATACGTGTCAGTCATCCGGGTTTTCAATAGAGAAAACCGGATTTATTTTAAGTATTTTTTTAGAAAATATATCTCTTGCTAAATGCATACAAAGAGCATGCTTTCATGAATGGGAAATGCTGTCTGTTGAAACAGTTAAACAATTGGGATTGCTTTCGGCACAATCGATTATATCCCATAATCTGTCCAACCTTATGCTTTTGCAATCGTTGCACGAGTATGTTGACTATACAACCCATGCCATGTTTGATGCGCTGAGACTTCTTAACAAAACATCTGATCTGAATAAATTAATGGAACCATTAACAAGCTGTTTTCCTCATATTAATCAATGCAAACTCGAAAGAATAATTACTAACCTCATGGAATATATGACAAAATTGATATCTTTATCACCTGGAAATGAAAAATATGAAACGTCCTGAATTATTATCCCCAGCGGGTTCATTAAAACACATGAGACGTGCATTTGCTTACGGCGCAGATGCTGTTTATGCAGGCCAACCACGCTATAGTCTGCGTGCAAGAAACAATGAGTTTAATCATGAAAATTTGGTTATTGGTATTAATGAAGCTCACAGTCAAAACAAGTTATTTTTTGTGGCCAGTAATATTATTGCACCCAATGGAAAAATTAAAACCTATATAGATGACCTGGCTGCGATCATAGAAGCCGGTCCTGATGCATTAATCATGACCGACCCTGGCCTTATTATGATGGTCAGGGAGCGTTGGCCAGACCAACCCATTCATCTTTCTGTTCAATCTAGCGTGATGAATTTTGCCAGCGTTAAATTTTGGCAAAAAAACGGGATTGAACGAGTTATTTTGTCCCGAGAATTATCATTAAAAGAAATTCAGACTATCCGAGAAGAATGCCCTGACATTGAGCTTGAAGTTTTTGTTCATGGCGCATTATGCATGGCTTATTCCGGACGTTGTTTGCTATCCGGTTATTTTAATCATCGCGATTCCAATCAAGGTGCTTGTACCAATGCATGTCGCTGGAAATATAATATTAAAGAAGGACATGAAGATGAGTGGGGTAACACTCATGTCGAATCAAAAAGCCATGTATTTGAACAAAGCCCACAACGCGAAGGTGATATGAACATGCTTGAAGAAGATGAGCATGGCACCTATTTATTTAACTCCAAAGACTTGCGAGCCATTCAACACATAGAAACACTCACACAAATGGGAATAGATTGTGTCAAAATTGAAGGACGTACAAAATCCGATTTTTATGTAGCACGAACGACTCAACTCTATAGGCAAGCAATCGATGACGCTGTTGCAAACAAGCCGTTTGATCGAGCATTAATGGACGCGCTTGAGGGCTTATCCCTTAGAGGTTATACCGAAGGATTTTATCGTCGCCATGTACCGGAAGAATATCAAAGCTATAAAGATCGTAATGTTACTGGCATTAAACAGCAAGTGGTAGGCGATCTGGTTGCTTATGATGAGGCTCGCAATCAACTGACTGTTCACGTCAAAAATCAATTTTCAATTGGCGATACCCTTGAAATTATGTTGCCCACAGGTAATCAAACGTTTCATCTCGATGCCATAGAAGATAAACTTGGACAATCTATCGATCGTGCAACCGGCAGCGGACATATTGTTCATATTCCTGTTATATTGAACAATACTAGCCAATTGGAGCTGGGTTATTTAATTCGTCATTGGAGTGAATGAGCCATTTATTACTTGTCTAAAAAGAAAATGTAGCTATTTTCAATAAGAAGAATGAGCTGAATTAAAAGAATTTTCACAGACCTATTCATCAATAAGGTCTACTCAACAGAAAGTTGGTAAGGCCCTGCAGGATTTTTATGACCTATTTAAAGTAATTAGTTTGTCTCCCGCCCTGGATTTGGTTGAAGACAGTAAATGCTACAAAATTGAAGCTGAAATGCCTGGATTGGATGAAAAAGATATCCAAATAACCCTGAATGATAATTTACTAACCATTCAAGGTGAGAAACCAATCTCCAAAAAAGATGAAAGAAAAAATTATATCACTCGCGAAATTAATTATGGCCAATATTTACGCAGTATTTATATCCCTTTGGCTGTCGACGCTGATAAAGTAACAACCTCTTTCAAAAAAGGGATGCTATGGATAACTCTACCAAAAAAAACTGCGCCAACTCGAGTGGACATCAAAAAAATTGACAAAGCATGCGAACGACTAAGCGGACCTAATTAAATATCTAGCGTCTTACTCTCTAAACCGCTGCCCATCTTATAATTTTGTTCAATCACAAAATTATAAGATGGGCGGCGCTTTCGCAACCAAACTGGGAGGCATACGCCACTACAGTGGGTGGTTTTCTATTTTTATTAATGATGCAGACGTATTTCTTTTTGCGACACCCAGTGGCCGCTCCTGCTGTATGGCGAGAAAACGCACGCAAGAGTAGCATTAGCCGTAAATTCCCTCGCTCGATGCGGTTTGTTGAGCTAGTTTGGAGTTTTGATAACGCACGTAATTCAATGCCAAGCATGCACGTCTCTGTAGCGACCATGGTCGATCTCACGATTTCGCAAGCGTACCCCAATTTTATTTTTGTTGGATGGCTCTTTCCAGTATTGATAGGGACAAGCGCACTAAAAATCAAACAGCATTACGTTGTTGATCTGGTGCCTGGCGCAATAATAGGGGCTATCGCATTTTATATTTGGCATTGGATGGTTGGATAATAACGGTATTTTAACGTCAGTTATGGATAAATTTTTATACTTCGATATCCGAACACTCACCCAAACCTGCAATGGTACGAATACCGTTGCAGGTTTTGAGACACCGACCCGACTTAATGATTAAATTATTTACACAGTGTCCCTATAAATGATATACTGACTACCGAATTTACGCAACAATTGCGCACACCATGAATCTTTTCTCAACACAAAACCAAACAACCATTGAACAGGGTCGCGTGGGAAACTGTTCTTTGTTAACTGTATTAGATTGTCTTATGAATACCAGCACCGAAGGGTTGGATTTTATCAAATCTATGTTTCACAAGAGAGAAGATGGCGTCGTTGTACGAATCAAGCGAACTTATCATAGCGAAAACTTAAAAAATAAAAACCTGACGCAATACCGATATTTTTATGATAATTCAACCGATGAAGATGTTTTTTTTGTGAGTCGCGAGAAATGTGAGCAAATAGCGGGAGAAACGAAAGGCGTCAAAACAAATGCACTTGCCATAAAAATTTTAGAACGTATATGTTCTTATTATTTTTATAATAATTGGCAACCGGTTACGAACAGCATTGAAGCGCATAATATGGGTATTATTCGTTACGCCGAGCAGACTCAATTCAGCACATTAAGCTTTATTGCGGAATGGCTTTCATTAGATATAAAACCTATTAAATTTGCAGATTTCTGGATACTAAAACAATTATTGCCCAACCCACCCCTTTATATGTCATTTGAATTATCTCCTGGTTTGCGTCATGCATTTCGATTAGAGACTATTGAGAAACACCATAAAGACTCCACTAGTTGGTGGGTTGTTTTACGAAATCCTTGGCACAATATGAAAAGAGAAAGATACCCTTTATCACAAGTTCTTTCTAGCAACCCCAGTGTTTATCTTGTTAAATCGAATAGTCTTCACTATGAGTTGGCTGGTGTTCTTCTCAAGAATAAAGCTGTTTTAAAGGTTTGGTTTGGCGAGTCGTATACTTTACTTCAAGAAAGCACAGCAGATCCTAAAATTTTTGATACTTATTACCCTAAGTTACAAGCTCTCATTCACTCTTTTGGTGATACCTTGATTCATTTCGTCCAAAAAGAGGGGCTGAGTGAACAGCATCAGCAGACTATGCGGAGGCTCCATCTTCACTATAAAAAAGGTCTGGATCATTGGGTTAGTGTAAAATTGAATCCAAATAAATTTCAATCAGACTCTTCAGCATTCACTGTTTGGAAAAGACCTTCTATACCTCACCAAATCATACACAAAAGCGCACAAACTACCGAAAAAACAGTACCATCGTGTAATTAAGGTTGAATGGCGCAGGGCCGTACAGTTTTTAGGGAGTAACCCTCTTTAAACGTGGTTGACGGATATGACAAAAAAACATCATCTGTAGATTTTTAAACCTATTTAACAGATAATACAAAATTATTTCCCTGAAGATTATATTAATGTCTATAAGCTTGCTAGAGATACCTATAAGAGATGCAAAGAGAACCCTAGTTTGCATAGGTTCTGGACAAAACATTTGTCATATTGTTGGCCCCAGCTCTTTTTATTTAAGGCCCCTTATATACGCAGGATTAACAGAAAAATTCACATTTACTTCCTGCGATCCATTGTGGACCGATAATGACTCAAATGAAGAAACTCATACCTTAGAAAGTATGATTGCTCTTGAGCACGAAATTATACAGACCATAAAAGAACGATTTAAACAACCCAAAATAGGGATGCTGGGATTCTCCGCTCCAGCTTGTGTCGCCACAAGCTATGTTATGCAACATCCAGAAGATATCTCCTGGTTAAAGCTGTCTGGAATCCCTATTCAGGGTACCGATTCTAATTTCTCGGCATCTGATGACAGTTTTAAACAATTTGCCGAACAACAGCGTGTGCAGAATTTTTTTTTAGACCAAGATAATCTGCTTCATGATACGCAATCCTTCTATACATATCAGCCTTCTAATCGCCAAGCACTTTCCAAAAATACCAAAGCTCATTATAAATGGCTGAAGGAAACCATGGCAATTTATCACAAAGCATTTTTCCTAGACAAAATTCAATACAAATACGCTTATTTTGAACATTGGAAGACAAATATTTTAGGGTTAGAAATGAATCAAAAATTCAGGAAACACTTTTTCGATGCCATTTTGGATAAAATTGATACCCTTTCTAATATAAAATCAATTGCCAACCGAATACCCATCCAAATATTCAATGGCGAGGAAGATTACATAACCCCAATGAATGCAGAAATAACCGAAACTCTTTTAAACATGCAATCAATACAGCTCATAAATTATAAACAATGCGGTCATTGTCCCTATATAGAAAAACCAGACGCATTTTATAATGATTTTTTTGACAAACTAATTTAACCTAGGCAAGTGTAAATGGAAAATCAGTTTAACTGTTATCTTATTGGCGATGGCAATCTAGTCATAAAATGTGCGAATATTTTATTGGAAAAAGGACATCTTATCTTAGGGATGGCATCTTCCGATACTATAGTTGAAACATGGATAAAAGATCAAAAAATCCCCTGTTTGAGCATCTCTAATTTCGAACAACATTTAATCGAGTCGCCTTGCGACTACTTGTTTAGCATAAACAATCAACACGTACTGCCAAAAGCATGTTTAACGTTACCAAAATATTTTGCGATTAATTATCACGATGCGTTGTTACCGAAATATGCCGGAATACATGCGACTTCTTGGGCCATTTTAAATGGTGAAGAGCAGCATGGTATTTCATGGCATGTAATGACTCAGGAACTGGACGCGGGTGATATTCTTAAGCAAGCAATAGTCGAAATAAATAACGATGAAACAGCCCTCAGTCTTAATTTGAAATGCTTTGATTTGGCAATTACTGCTTTTTCTGAGTTGATTGAGGAATTAGCAAGCCGACGTTACAAGCGAACACCCCAAGAGCTAAGCCTAAGAAGCTATTTTGGTCGTCATAAAAAACCCCCAGCAAATGGCTGGGTCGATTGGAATCAGTCTGCTCATGAGATAGATAAATTATGTAGAGCACTTCAATTTGGTAATACAACTAATCGTTTGGCAAGTGCTAAAATTTCTATAGAGGATCATGATTTTATTGTTGATGCTCACCATATATCCGCTCAACTATCGGATACGCCTCCAGGTACAGTTGTGAATGTTACATCCGAGACATTACAAATATCGACTAAAACCTATGACTTGATTTTGACCGCAGTGCGCTCAATGAATGGTACGTCATTTGCAGCCAATGAACTTTGTGATAAATATAAAATAAAGTCTGGAAGCAAATTAAAAATACTGAGCAATGCCACTAAAGTAAATTTAGAACATTCTAGCGAAACCCGTTCAAAATATGAAAATTTCTGGGTTAATGAATTAAACCGATTTCAAGGAATTAAGTTTCCTTTTTTTACTCCCATTGAATTAAACGAATCTCAGTTAGAGTTTACTCTTATTAGTAAACTGAAATTAGATCAAAGACAATTAACTGAGTTAGTTAAAAAAACAGATCTTCTGATACAAAGCAGTGATCTTTTGTTGACACTATGTCTTATCTATTTTTACCGTTTAAACAATCAAAGCAGCCAAAGTATTGGCTATCATACCTCACGAGATATTCTCCGAGATTGGTCTGTAGTGAACCAAGTACCGATGAATATTAGTTTTAATGATGACATGGATTTTTTTGATTGTGCAAAACACGTCCAAAATAAAATAAATATGCTTACTGTTAAACAGTACTATGCAAGAGATGTGTACTGCCGCTACCCTAGTCTATTGCGTAGTCCCAAGTTCTTCCCTATTTCAGTAGCACTCATAGAAGATATTAATGATTATAATTTTTCAGAGCTGAATGCAATCATTGTTGTGATAGAGTCATCTACCAACAGCATTCACATATTTGTTAATGAATCCAGCACGAATCCCAATTTAGTCGCTGCACTAAGAAATATTCCTGGACATATTAAAGAGCTGCTGAGCTCATTAACCACAAATAATTTATATGAAAAAAATATTTCTAGACTAAATTTTTTAACCAAAAAAGAACGCACAAAAATACTGACCCAGTGGAATGCAACAACCGTAGATTTCCCACAGGACAAAACTGTACATCAGTTGTTTGAAGAGCAGGCATTAAAAACGCCCCATAGTATTGCGGTTGATTTTGGTGGCCTACCCTTAACTTACGCTGAATTGAATCAGCAAAGCAACCAATTTGCTCACTACTTACGACGACAGGGTGTCAAACCAGAAACTTTGGTTGTGATATCTCTTAAACGCGGTTTAGAAATGATTATCGCAATTATTGGGATATTAAAGGCAGGAGGGGCGTATGTACCGGTTGACCCTGATTACCCAGAAGAACGCATCAAATATATCTTAGATGATTGCCAAGCCATGCTATTTATAACACAGCATTCAATTGCCAGCCGCTTTTCCACCCTCCTTGGTTCAAAGACTAAGCCAGTGATTTTAGATGAGCAATGGCCCATTATTAAGCGTGAATCCATTGAAAATTTAACCAACCTCACAAGATCAAATCACCTTATTTATCTTATTTATACATCAGGTTCCACTGGAAAACCCAAAGGGGTTTTAGTAGAACATAAAGGTGTTGTTAACTGCATACTATCTATAGCTAAAAAAACAAGAATTAATTCTTTAACCAAGTTTTTGGCCACAACTTCTTTAGCGTTTGATGTCGCCGCACTTGATTATTTTCTACCCCTATCATTTGGAGCTTCCGTAACGATTGCAAGTGAGGACGACAGAATAGATGGAGAGAGATTAATCCATTTGTTAATTAAGAGAAAAATTTCTGCTATGCAGGCAACGCCAAGTACTTGGCAAATGTTAATACTTGGCGGTTGGCTAGGCTCTACACGCTTCAAAATTTTAACAGCGGGAGAAGCCTTACCCCCCAATTTATCAGATAGTTTACAAAAGTGTGGGCAGCTTTTTAATATTTATGGCCCAACAGAAACCTCTATTTATGCAACTTTCCGCCATATTAAAAAAACATCGTTAGTGGATATAGGAAAACCGATCGCTAATACGCAAGCTTATGTGCTGAATCAATATATGGCATTACAACCCATCGGCGTGCTTGGCGAGTTGTACATTGGTGGTGTTGGTTTAGCCCGAGGCTATTTAAACAGGGATGACTATACAAAAAATAATTTTCTTGATGGTGTCGTAATAGACAAGCATAAAATCAGGGTATATAAAACGGGTGACCTTGTGCGTTGGTTGCCCGACGGTAGTTTGGATTATATGGGCCGAATTGATAACCAAGTTAAAATAAGAGGTTATAGGATAGAGTTGGGAGAAATTGAGCAAGCACTATTGGAGGATCCTGGGATTGTTAACGCCATTGTTCTGCCATTTGAAAACAATGGTCAAAAAAAATTAATCGCATATGTTCAGAGGAACAGTGGATTAGAAGTTTTTAATCAAGAAAATCTACGCAACAATTTAGCAAAAAAATTGCCTGCCTTTATGATCCCAAGTAGTTACATGGAATTGAATAGCGTCCCACTCAATACCAATGGTAAAGTAGATCGGAATAAATTATTGCAAATTTATCACAATAAAAACGCTACAGAAGAAAGTGTGGCCGTAGTTTTTAAAACAAAAATTGAAGCGGCGTTATATGGTATTTGGCAGGAAGTTCTCAACGCACACCCTCTATTTGTCAAAGATAATTTCTTCTCTTTAGGTGGCGACTCAATTCTTGCCATGCAAATTGTATCAAAAGCTAGACAGTCTGGAATCTATTGTACTGTAAAACAAATTTTTCTTCATCCCACCATTAGAGAGTTGGCTGTTGTTATTAAAGAAATAAATCCGACTAGAAATCTAGAGGCCCATAAAGAAGGTGCCTTTCCTTTAGCACCCATTCAGTCTTGGTTTTTTGAGCAAAATTTTGTGCTGAAAGAGCATTGGAGCCAAGTTTGTTTGGTTGATATTGTAAAATCTGTTGATACAAATATTTTATATCAAAGCCTCAAAACACTCGTTTCTGAGCACGATGCCTTAAGAATTCGATTTTATCAAGAAAGAAATGTTTGGAAACAACATTATGCTGATGATGCTTCGATATTATTTCATACAGTTGAGCTTGAGTCTCTTCCCAATCAAAAGGATTGGGAGCAGTTGAGCGCAAGCTGGCAGTCAGATATTCAGAATACATTTAATCTTGAAAAAGGCCCTTTAGTTGGAGCGGTGCTCTTCACCATACATCAAGTACCCCAGAAATTGCTGCTAGTCGTTCATCACTTGGTCGTTGATGGCGTATCGTGGCGCATTTTAATTCAAGACTTATACATTATGTATGGAAAAAACTTAAATAGGCAGTTCTCAAGGTTAAATCATACAACGGCTTCTTATAAAAGCTGGGTATTAGAATTACACCAATATGCTGATTCTAGTTTACCTAATAAAGAAAAAAAATTTTGGCTACAGCAACAATCGGCAATGGCGCTTCCGAAGGATTTTGATAACGTCTTAAATATTGAGGAAGATGTTGCAAGCTGCGCAAGGCAACTTAGTCTTTCTGAAACTCAAACTCTTTTGAAGCAACCTATTCACGATGCATCGCTTCGTATTAATGATCTTTTATTAACGATACTAGCAAGAACCTTTGAGCTATGGACTAAGAGTAATTGTATTCTAATCGATATGGAGAGTCACGGGAGAGAAGAGCTAGAAAACAATTTGGATTTGTCTCATACGGTAGGTTGGTTTACGAGTCTTTACCCTTTATATTTGGTTTGGCCAGCAATGGCATCTATCGATCTAGTTCTAGACTCTATAAAAAAACAAATACGACTTATTCCTAATAATGGCATTATGTACGGTGTTCTGCGGTATTTAAATAATGAACCCAATCATACTTTGAAAAAACTACGAGCTGAAATCAGTTTTAACTATTGGGGTCAATTCCAAACACAATTGGAAAACGATACATTTCAATTAAACGCAGTGCAGCTCGTTAGTGCTAAAGAAAATAAACGTCCCTACATTATTGATATTAATTGTTGGATAGTAAATAAACAATTTCATATTTCGTTTACTTATAATAAAACTCATTACAAAAGCGAAACGATACGTTCGCTGGTGGAGAGCTATATACAATTAATGAGAAACTTTTTGTTACGACGTGATACGAGCAATGATGAGCCGGTTTTTTTGGAGAAGCTGGGTCAAAGCGGTTTAAATAAACATAAAAATATAAAGGAAATCTACCCTTTAGCACCGATTCAGAAAGGGATGCTTTTTCATATGTTACGCAACCCTGAATCAGAGGCATATAGTATACAGCTATATTGGCAGTTTAATGGGAAACTAGACGTTCAGTTATATCAACAAGCATGGGAAATTATCCTGCATAAATATGATGTTTTTCGTACTAGCTTTCTATGGGATAAGACAGATGAACCTGCTCAAATGGTACATGATGATGTGGCGCTCCTATTACGGAATCATGATTGGTCCGGCTTGTCAAAACAAGATTTTGAGCAACGATGGGAGGCTTTTTTAAAAGCGGATAGGCAGGTAGGATTTAATCTTACCAGCCCTCCTTTGATAAGACTGGCGTTGATATCAGCTTCAGAAAATGTATACCTTATGTTAATTAGTTTGCCACATCTAATTATAGATGGATGGTGCATTCCTATTCTTTTGCGTGAATTAAGTACGATTTATCAAACGCTATGTACCGGAGATCGCCCTGATTTGATTCTGTCTCGACCTTACTCTTGTTATATTCAATGGTTGCAGAAGCAAGATTTAAAAATAAAAGAAGACGAAATTTTTTGGCGAAATTATCTACTTGGGTTTCATAGTCCGACCGACCTTGTCATCGCAAAGAATTATTCTGCAAAAAAAATGTCCGATGCTGAATATCAAACTACTCATATTGAATTATCAACCAGGATAACCAAACAGATAACCCAGTTTGCGAAAAAAAATCGGGTAACCTTGAACACAATTTTTCAAGGTTTATGGGGTATTTTAATAGCCCGGTATAGTCAAGCAGATGATATTGTATTTGGGATAACACTATCTACCCGATCTCAAGAGCTCGTTCATTCTGAGGATATGATGGGTTTGTTTATCAATACAATACCTATGCGGATAAAGACGGGTAAGAATATCGACGTATTAACTTATTTAAATCTAATTCAAATCAATTTTACTGAGTTACAAGAACGCCGCTATACTCCTTTAACAGAGATAGAAAATTGGTCGGACGTCTCTGCAGATTCGAATCTTTTTGAAAGTGTCATGGTATTTGAAAACTACCCTGTTGATAGCGCTGCTCAATATTTATTTGATTCGCGTCAGGTGCAAATTCACGATCCGAGCCATTATCCTATTGTATTTTACGTAACACCTGGCAATCAGTTCTCGTTAAGGGTCAATTACGACAGCGCTCTAATCTCAGAAAAATCCATAGAGCGATTAGTAGGTCATTTGCAAACATTACTGAATGACATGGTTAATCACCCTAAACAAGTAATTGCTAAATTAGCTTTGCTAACAGATTTTGAGTATAAACAATTTTTAGAGAACGCTTATACACCGATTGAAAATTTGTATTTAGGGATGAATACACCTCACCAGATATTCGAACAGCGAGTAAATGAAACCCCAGACAGATTGGCATTGATTTTTGAGGAGCAACAGGTAACATATCGACAACTCAATGAAAAATCCAACCAATTAGCGCATTATTTGCGGCAATTAGGCGTAAAGGCTGAGAGCATTGTTGCAATCTGTATTGAGCGTAGTATTGATATGATTGTCGGCATATTAGGAATTTTAAAAGCGGGCGGCGCATATCTCCCTATCGATCCCATTTATCCTGATATGAGAATAGAATATATTTTAGCTCATAGTAAGACACAGCATTTTTTGTTGCAGCAGCATTTGTTTGACCGTTTAAAAAACAGTATTCCGAGTGATATCAGCACCCTATTAATTGATTCAGACTATGAAAAGATAAAATTAAACCCGAAGGAAAATCTCAGTAATGTAGTTACATTAGAGAGTTTAATGTATGTTATTTATACCTCTGGTTCAACTGGGAAGCCTAAGGGAGTACTACTTGAACAAAGAAATGTTTTGCATCTTTTCAACGCAGCGAATCAGATTCTTGATATCACGAAAGAAGACCGGTGGACTCTATTTCACTCTATCGCATTTGACTTCTCGGTTTGGGAAATTTGGGGGGCACTGCTTTACGGTGGTCTATTAGTTATAGTTCCACATAAAGCGGCCAATGCCGCAGATGATTTTTATCGGTTATTAATAAAAAATAAAATCACGATTCTTAGTCAAACGCCTTCTGCATTTCATCAGCTTGCACTCATCGATAATGCGCTGCAACAAAATTTATTTTTAAGATTCATTATTTTTGATGGCGAGGTATTATCTCCCAAAGTTGTGCAATTATGGTTTGCATCACATAACTATCACCAACCAAAATTAATTAATATGTATGGCATTACAGAGACAACCGTGCATTTAACTCATTGTGAAATAACCCCTGAGAAATTAATTGATGGTCTTCGATACCCTATAGGGAAAGGACTACCTGGTGTAGCCTTATATGTGCTTGATGAATATTTACAACCCGTCCCAATAGGTGTGCCCGGCGAATTATATGTTGCTGGTAATTTTCTTGCGCGCGGGTATGTGGATAAAGAATTGACCCAAAAACGCTTTATTAACACTTCTTTTGACCATAAAATTGGTAGTCGGTTTTATAAAACTGGCGATTTGGCACGTCGATTAGAATATGGTGATTTAGATTACTTAGGAAGAATCGATAATCAGGTTAAATTTCGAGGATATCGCATAGAGCTTGATGAAGTAATTACCTGGATAGAAAAATATCCGGGTATTACCAATGCAATTGTGGTGATACACAAGGGTAAACATAACGACAATTATTTTATAGCTTATATTGTGGCTAACAAGCAGCATACTATTGAAACAAAGAATATTAAAACATATTTACACCAATATTTGCCAAATTACATGATACCTGATTTATTTATTTTTCTAGACAGCATGCCCTTAACTAGTAATGGTAAAATTGACAAGCAGGCTCTACCTCTACCAGATGTACAATCCTTTAACAGCAATGAGGTTGTCCACCCACGCACACCAGAAGAAAAAATACTGGTTGATATTTGGAAAAAAGTTTTAAAACTAGACAACATAGGTGTTTACGATAATTTCTTTGACTTGGGTGGACATTCCTTGTTAGCTTTGAAGTTACTTTTACAAATTAAACGTCGCTTTTCTATAGATTTGCCTGTGCGAGCGATTCTAGATGCTTCTACTATTGCAGAATTGGCTACGTTAGTCGCAAACAATAGTGAATTACCCTCTCATAAACTGACTAGGCCAAATATGCCCTGTTTAATTCCGTTGCAACCAGAAGGCAATAGGCCCCCTCTTTTTTTAATTCATCCGATAGGTGGAACTATTTTTTGGTATCTTCCTCTCGTTAAGCACTTTGGTAAAAATCAACCCCTTTATGGTATTCAGGATCCAGGCATTGAGGATTCCGACGCGATATTATTTGAAACATTGGAGCAAATGGCGAGCTTTTATATTAAAGTGATTCAATCTATCCAACCACAGGGTCCGTATTTATTGGGAGGCGCATCAGGTGGCTCAATCATTAGCTTTGAAATGACGCGTCAACTTTTACTGAAGGGAGAACAGGTTGATTTTGTAGGGTTACTCGATGGTTGGGTGCCTCATCCTGAGCAATTAAGGCATGAGGAGATTTTTGAGGCTACCATGAGACGCCAATATAATTTAATGAGCGAAAAATTTAAAGCAGACGGAATCGATAGTGCAGAAAAATTACTTAAACTACAGTGGCAACGTGCGCAGCTATTAGATAACTATAAAATCACTTCTATTGAGGCGAAATTGACCTTGTTTAAAGCAAATGAAATTACGTCTGTGTATCAACCTTATGCATCGTCTCCGCTAAACCACTGGGAAAATTATTCGACCCACCCTATTAAACTTCACCATGTGTCTGGTGATCATGAAACCATGTTTCAAGAACCTCATGCGACTACACTATCGCAGCTAATTATGAATGAACTTAATAATATCAACAAAATATCTCAGAACGTGGAGCATAGTGATGATGAATGAAATTAGGTTGAGATTGGTAGACAAAAAATATTGGTTTAAGGGAAAATAATGCCCCTAAAAATAGACAAGCAACTTCAGTATCTTATAGGAATGTTGCCTTGTTGTATTTATTGGAAAAATAGAGAGGGTGTCTATATAAAATGTAATGACATGATGGCTCAGCTGGCTGGGTTTTCAAGTCCCTTAGATATGCTAGGAAAAACGGATTTTGATCTGTCCTGGAAAGATAAGGCATCATCACTTCACGAAAAAGATCTTACGGTGATGGCGAGCGGCGTGGCTATAACCGTTGAGGAAGAGCTTGTTCTTCCTAACGGTAAAGTGGGTGCTTTCCTATCATGTAAAGCGCCTTTTATTTCAGATGAAAACGATGAAATTAGTAGTGTTTTTGGTGTATTTACAGATCTTGGTTTTTATAAACAACCAAAGGATGATTTAGCTGCGATACAGGCTTCTGATTATGCTCAAATCAACATGTTGTCCGAACTTAGTCATAAAATAACAGGACATAAATTAGCAAAAAATACCACCGTACAAGAGTATGCGACTTATCTGCTTGATTATTTAGAAAATATCATTGGTTGTATGCCAGGAAGTGTTTATTGGAAAGATAGAGATGGCATCTATCGCGGAGGCAACGATTATTTAGCTCAAATAGCTGGTTTTAAATCAAGAAAAGAAATTGTAGGAAAAACGGATAATGATTTTGCAGAAGCATTTCATTGGAGTAAAGAAATGGTGGAGCGTGTTGTACGTTTCGATATGGCTGTAATGGAATTAGGCATTCCAAAATATAACTATGAAGAGCTACCGTTCAAAGACGCTGATGGAAATGAAATAGTGCAATTATCAAACAAAGTGCCCTTGTTTGATAAAAATAATAACGTTATTGGTTTGGTTGGTATTTCAGTCGATATCACCGAACGAAAACAAATGGAAGAAGAGCTAAAGATAGCGAAAAATGCTGCTGAATCAGCCGATCATGCAAAAACTGAGTTTATTGCCAATATGAGTCATGACATTAGAACACCTTTGTCTGGTGTCGTTGGGTTAGCCAATATACTTGA
Source organism: Legionellaceae bacterium (assembly GCA_018061965.1). Lineage (GTDB taxonomy): Bacteria > Pseudomonadota > Gammaproteobacteria > Legionellales > Legionellaceae. The sequence goes on along the minus strand of JAGOTG010000013.1, from coordinate 12,199 downwards.
AGATCGCTTACAAGATCCTAACCAAAAGAGCCTCGCTCATGACTTGTCACAGAGCGGTACCGAATTATTGAATATGCTGAATGAAATTCTCGATGTTATTTCAGCAGATAATATTAATACTAATGACATACATGAAGAAATTTTTGATCTTCGTCGCTTAGTGCAGGGCATCGTTGATCTCGAAGAACCCTCGACTATCCTTAAAAAGATTCAACTCCTTGCGAATATAGATGAGAAAATTCCAAACATTCTCATTGGTGATCAAAAGAAAATTCATCATATATTGCTAAACCTTGTAGGCAATTCAATCAAGTTCACAACCACTGGTTGTGTAGAAATCAAAATAATCCTGCTTGAAAAACAAAAAAATAGTGTGCAGTTACAATTTCAGATTATTGACACTGGAAAGGGCATCCCTCCAGAAGCATTAGATAAGATATTTGATGCATTTTATCGCGTGTCTCCTTCTTACAAAGGTTTGGATAAAGGTCATGGACTCGGGCTCCATATCGCGCAATCCTACACTCAATTACTCGGTGGTAAAATTTCTGTAGCAAGTAAACTCGATGAAGGTTCGAAATTTTCATTTTCACTCGCCCTAAAAATAGCCGATAAAGATGCAGCACCCCAAAATGTGCCGCAAGAATCTTCGAAGCGACATCCAAAAGCATCTCCGTCTTCCCCTCCATCAACTAGCGCTGATTCCACACAATCTTCGGATGAGCCTTTACCTGACAACGCACCGCAGATATTAGTCATCGAAGACAATCATGTCGCACGCACCATTGCCGAAACCTTGCTACGCAATGCGAAATGCAGTGTAACTACTGCTTCTGACGGGGAGTCTGGCTTAGAAATGGCAAAAAATCGGCAATTCGACCTCATCATTTCCGACGTAGGGTTGCCTGGCATATCTGGTTTAGAAGTCGCACGACAACTGCGAGACGATGAAAAGAAATGTGGCAAACCGGCGGTTCCTCTTATTGGCCTAACAGCACATGTAGGAGGTAGCACTCATAACGACTGCATCAACTCGGGGATGAATGAAGTCATCATCAAACCGATGAACGCAGAAACAATAGAGACACTCTGCTCCAAATTTTTCTTAGGAGAAGGAACCAAACTCCCTGCTGTTGATACAAGCCGCCCCCCTGAATTTGCTGCGACACCCAAACCTCAAAAATCCGGCGGTCTTGGCGAAGATTTGCCCGATACAGAAACTGAATTATTCTCGCTTGAACCATTACTCATATTTGACGTGGATAAAGCACGAAAGATTTTAGGCAACAATAATACTTTGTTGATGGATCTGATTAAAACCACTATCACTTCACTCATTCCAGAAGAGTTGTTACTGATGAAACAAGCGCATGACACAGGTAATTGGAAAACGGTTTCTCGCATTGCACATAAATTAAAAGGGGGATTTCTAAGTATTGGTCTTACACGCGCCGCCACCGCTTGCCAATACCTAGAACGTTATTACAAAGCTGGGCACACAGTATTATTAGAAAAATTATATGCCCAAGTATTAGAAACCTTGGATACGACATCTGTCAGCTTGAAATCTTTTATTAAATAATGAAACTACAAGCCTGGTTTGCAGCACACAGGCCTTCACTCTGGGCCATTATCAAGATGGGTATCGATGACAACCCTGGATTTTTGTTCTTTTTTTAGCTACAATGTATCATTATACCCTTTTATATAAGTGTTTTGCATTCTTATGGCTCAAACCCTGCACGAAATCCTATTACACTGGATGCGCCCCACCCGCTCGGGCTTAGACGAAGCCATTGCACGTATTGTCAGCGGTGATGACACATTAACTCATTTGAATTTACGTAATACAGGCATGACCGACCAAGATCTTAAAAAATTGCGTCGGGCAATCCGTTCTAGTAATAATCAAACTTTGGTGTCATTGGATCTAAGCTGCAATTTACTCACTGACGAAGGTTTAAAAGAGCTCGCGGATTGGCCAAATTTAACGGATCTCAATATAAGCGCTAATAATTTTGGCAAAGCTGGTATCTCCTCGCTTTGTAAAAATACCGGGATCCAGCGCCTGACTGCGCGGCAAAATAAATTGGATCACGAAGCCGCGGCCCTATTATCACAACAAACACAATATGAAGCATTGGATTTGGGTTCAAACAATCTTGAGGATCTAGGAGTCAAGGCTTTGGCTCAGTGCCCAAACTTGTTGATCTTAGATATCAGTGATAATCATATTACTGACGATGGTATCGCTGAATTCGCGACTCATTCTAAACTGACTCATTTGGTCGCGCGCATTAATAAAATAACGGATGATGGATTAAACCGTTGTTTAAGTCACAATACAAAACTGACCTATTTAGATATGGGAAACAATTTGCTTGTATGCCCCACAAGTATTGGAGAACACCCCAGTCTTCTTTATTTTAAAGGCTATGCGAACCAGATCAATGATGCTGGCGCCGCAGCCATAGCCAAAAATCCAGGACTAAAAGTAGCCCTCTTGAATGTAAATAGAATCACCTCTGCCGGAGCACAATTACTTCATGCGGCAGGTTATCGTTTTCTTGATCTTTCAGGCAATCGCGCCATTCAAGATCGCGATTTACAAAGCAAAGTTTTTTTATCAGACACTCAATACCAACAATGCCATGAAGAATTTCCGCCTGTAATCGTTTTACGTGAAACACCTTCTTCTCCTGCGCCACAAGCTTCAGGATATACCCTTCGCTAAAGAGATCATTTCGGTCCTCCCGTTTGCTGATGCGGATTATCTACGTTATTAGCTGCTTGTGGTGCAGGCGGTTCACCCCAAATACAGCGTCTGCAAAATCTCATCGCCCTGGTTATCAACCCTGGAATTTTATCGATGAATTGCTGCAAAAACCCTGCAGACTCATGAACCTCAGGATATAACGGCGCATTGATATGGGATTGGTTCAACTCCTCAAAATTGACCTGCTCGAACAGCACATCTTCAGGAATAACAGCACCTAATTGGATGAGTTTGGCATTACATTCGTCGATTGTTTCATCATTCATTTTACGAGTTTTCAACATATAACCACAATCAAAAACCGTAGGTCTTGCCCATAAATAACTGTTTTTATAATTATTTTCACCTACATAATCGATAACTGCTCTTCGAATAGTATCTGGGACAGTAGCCTCATTGGATAACATACAAGAAATTAAAAGGCATTTCATATCTCCAAAGCGTCCCCAATTATTGTTTCTCGGATCTTGGTCGCGCCATTGCTCTAACGCATTCGCTACACCAGGAGGAAAATACTCACGAATATTTGCTCTCTCCGAACTATATGCAATATCTAGTTTATGAATTCGTCCCGTAACACCAGGTATTTCTGCATCAAATTTTTTAAATGGTAACCACGCGCCATTGAGTCCAGAAGAGGTCCCAGAAGAGCAATAAAATGGTTGGCCATCGACCACACAAGCATAACGAGTGACATCTAGGTCATCAATAAATTTGAAATAATTAACAATCATGCGGATTGTGATATAAGATGGATGTAAATTAAGTATAGACTATCGTGACTGATTAGCAGCTCTAGAAATGGCGAACACGAGGTTACGATTGTATTTTTCAGCCTAATGATCTAATCAAAATAATTTCAGTAGGCAAGTTTATTTCTTTCCAAATCTTATCTGCAGTGACCGCAGCGATCTGTTTGCGGTGCGCTAAGGCTAAACACGCACGATCGCCTAATGACAATCCCAATACTTTCGTTTGCGGATGGTTCGGTAATCCCCCCCCCCATTTTTAACTGAGGTTAAAAGTAGAGGGTTAGGCAACTAGTGCCAATTTTTGCCTTTGAGGAACGCCTCCAATAGCAGTATTTGGTCGTTCATTATTGTACGTCCAAAGCCATTATGTCGCATGTAGGTGTTCCCAGCTGTCATTTTCAGAAGTCTCAGCGTAGGAGCAGCGACAACATCTACTGCCTTAGGATTGGTGAGTATTGCTGGTGTCATCGCTGGATTGGCCCTTGAGGTTCACGGTGTAAAAATGAATGTGACACAACTTGGTATATAATTGAAAGAGGACATTAGCAGCTTGAGCGCAGTGCCATCCCGTCTTAGAGGACTGCGCTTCAGCAATATTAGTTAATCGACTGTTTCACTATCGTTTTTTATACTCTCTCCTGGTTTTGCTCCAAGTAAAACAAGCATTGCGCCTTTATTCGAAAATGAATTAAAACAAGTATTGGCAGGAATGGTTATATAATCCCCTTTTGAATAATTTGTTGTGTTACCATCTGCAGTGATATGAAAATCTCCTTCAACGATTACTACCGCAATATCAGTGGCATAGTGGTGTGGAGGATTTGTATATTTAGCTTCGACTTTAATTAAACCACCTTTGTCATCATGAAAAAAAATAACTTGCTTAGGATTTGAGTACTGATTGTTCATGGTTACCCAACTCTTTTTTTCTACTTTGGTAGCTTGGATTTTTTGTTCATTATGAGAGCAAGTCGCCATGACTGGAGAAGCTAATACGTATAAAGCAATAGAGCAGATAGCGGGCAATATAAATGTTCTTTTTGTTTTAGTATTCATGCTTTTTTCTTCCCTGTTTATGTTGATAGTAATTAAGTCCTAACTTAAAAATAATAGTCAATAACATAGGACATATCTATAGAATGTCATGAAATATTTTAGTGCTTTCTTATAGTAAGCGTAGTGTCATGTACTACACTAACCCTAAAATAGGACTCATTGTATCGTTGGTCTGCGCTACATTTTCTTCAAGCAATAAAGGCTCAACTTGGTCTCTAAATAAAATTCGATTTGCAGGGTCGGTTAATAGTGCAGCACGTAGTGCATGTCCTGGACGTAAGCATTGAGCTAATAATACCGTAGTGAGTTCTCGCGGCAACGTTGCACAGATTCCAATTACCTGCTCCAGTGAAGCATAAGCTAGTTGGCTGGGTTGCGTTAGCATAGCTGGATTGGTCCGCCAGTTACTGCGACGTTTCATGCCAACCAATATTTCAGCAACGACCCTTCCTAGCTCACTAGCCGCTCTTAGAGCCGATAACGTATCAGAAAAAATCTTTTTCCAAAGTTGCCACGAAGCAGTCCGTGAGGGCCTATCCACGCAGTTTAACAACCCAGTACTGACCGAAAGGGGTGCGGGTGTTTGCTGTAAGAAAGTGAACATTTTTGGTTTTGAAAACTCAAAAAAGGGTCGGCATAAATAATAGAGTTCGTGTACGGGTAAATGCCCCAGTGCGGTAGCTCTCATTTCTGGATCTATAGAGCAAATGGCTAAGCATACGAACCCGGTTTCAGCGTTTATCTGACATGCCTGCATACGAGAAATATGTAGGCGATGTAAACCTCGAGCCTTTGATAAAAAATTAAGATATTCAGCATCCGTGAATGTGTGTAAGAGGCGATTCTGTTGATCTACAGTAAACTGATTGAATGTACTGTCAAGCGAAGCACTGTATTGATGAAAGGGCGTAGCCAGCATGATTTGTTGGAAAACTTGCTCACGCTGCTCCGCGCTGTAAGCTGGGCTTGAGAAATGCGCGATAGCTTGTGTTATCTCACTATTTGAAGTGAGCAAATGCCCCCAACGGACATGAGCGTGTGTTAATACAGAGAGACGTTCATTGAATAAAATTGTTACAGCAGTAAAATTTATGCATTGACTTATGAGTATGGCAGTTTTCTCGTGCTGCTCAATTGCTTGACGCAGTTCGGCGTTATATTGCGACAGACACAAAAGTTTATACAAAGCGCTATGATTTATAAGCAAAGCATCTAATAATATCGGAAGAACTGTAACGGATGCCTGAGTCAAAAAACGATTTATGGTAGTATCATTGCTCAGGATACACTCTCTAATTATCGTATGGTTGGTTTCATTCTGAAAAAACTCGATATAGAAATGTGCATTGATGAGTGCGGAAAATATCGGTACATCCTTAAAACGGTACAGAGCTGAAATAAGTTCTGCGCTATGAGATGTGAGCGATATTAGCAGAGGCGTATTTTGAAACCTTCCGATAAACATGGCAAGCTCTGGCGCAGTCATTTTCAGGGCCATGCAGCGATCTATAAAATCAATGATATCCGATGGTGGCTCTGGGTTCGATATGAGCGGCAATAAAAAAGGTAGGGACGTAGACTGTATGAATGCAATTTTTCTTTCACCAGAAAGCATTGATAAATAATCTTTCCAAAATGCCGGGTAAACAATCACCTTAGTAAGATTCGGATATAATAGCATTAATGCTTTTTTAAAAGAGTCGTCTTGAAACAATTCAAGCCAATATGAATCATCACATGTAATTTGGCAGTTTAGATTAGACGATAATTGAAAAGGTAGTATGTATTGCTCATTAGTTATCGCAAGTTCACCACGCGTTAATTCTAGATTTAGCAAAGCTCCAGTAGAGCTATCCGTGGTAATCAAAATAAAACAGACAGTTACCCATACAGGTGCATTTTCATCAGAATTAGTCTGCACTTGAATGGGATATTCAAATTTACCCATAATAATCTTTATTTAGTAATCATATGCTTATTTTATCATGCTTTTGCTTTAATGTGAGGCATGGTTTTCCAAATGATATCAGCATAGTTAAAGGGGTTACTTAAACCAATTATTTCTAGTTTTTATTAGGGCATGTTGACAATTGCTCCTCCCACCTCATTCAGGAGCACCCTAAAACGACAGGAATTTAGAAACAGCTTGTTACACTGCGCTTATTTTTTCAGCAAAACATGTTCTTTTATTTTATTTCGTGATAATATTATTTACATAGTGCTTAAAATAAAAAAAATAAAAATGCCTAAAGAAAATATAACCGTTAAAGATATAAAATCATTGTATTACACAACCAATATAGAGAATTTGCGGTCTATATTAGAGCGAGGGATCTTGTCGCGCGCGGCAGTCATAGAGCAAGGAGTGTATTCATCTCAGCATGATATTTCTAATCCTGGTGTCCAAGATAGAAGACGAAGTAAGAAATTTGCATCACCTCGTACGGGTAAAAGACGAAAACTACATGATTATGCAAATGTATATATTCAACCCAATAATGCATTTCTTGTGGTTGTTCAAAAAGAAATATCTAGAAACGATCTTTGTGTCATAAGGATAAAAGAAAAGATCCTGAAAGATAAACGAGAGGTAGCTGTTATAACCACCAAAAATGCTGCTTGTTCAAAAGCAAAATTTTTCGCACCCGCAACTTGGGCACCCTCCCCGTTTACATCCAAAGCACTGACCTCAACACGACTAAGTGGATTAGACGCAACTACTTGGGTAGGACCGTATAAATTTAGGGATAGCAAACAAAGTAGACAATCAGAAGCGCTTTTTCCAGAAAAAATAGACCCGAGCTATTTTGACAGCATTTTGGTTCATAATGAAAATGTCCAACAAATCATAGAAGACATACTTAAAGAAATGCACTGCACTATCCCTGTAACGATTCATTCCACCTTATTTACGTCCCCTAAAAGAGGCGCATTTAGCAAAGAGTTGAGTCAGCAAGCGGACCCATTGAATCCAGTGCGTCTATTTTCACAATTGCAAGCTGAGCTCAAAGCAGAAGAAAAGCCAATAAAGGATTTGGACAAATCTGACAAGTCGGGCCCTAATCTGAGAAAACGAAAATATTGTTAATTTTATATTATTGCTTATACTAACGCCCATTTAAATTCTGTTGAGGGATAGGGATATGCGCAAACAAGAAAAGGAACTCGACACAACCTCCTTGATTACGATTATTGAGAGAGGAGATTTGTTCACATCCGGGATGCAAACATTGGTGAATCCTGTAAATTGTATAGGAGTAATGGGAAAAGGACTTGCGCCTCTTTTTAAAAATCGTTATCCCCTGATGTTTCAAGATTATCAAAACCGCTGTAAGCAGAGTTTGGTCAAACTTGGGGAGCCTTATATATGGAAAGAAGCATCACCCTCACCTATTTGGGTTTTGAATTTTCCAACCAAAGGAAGTTGGCGCAATAAATCAAATTTGCATGATATTCGCAATGGATTACAGCATTTGGCGCAACATGCAAGAGATTGGGGGATCACTTCTTTGGCCATCCCAGCCTTAGGGTGCGGATTAGGAGGCTTGTCATGGGAGGCAGTACTTCCCGAAATCACAACCTATTTAGCGCCACTGCAAATCCCTATCCAGATCTATAAAGAAGGCCCGATATTAGAAAAAACGTCTGGAAAGAAAAAAACAAATACAAAAAATCATGCCACTAGCAGTGAATTGTCTTCTGAGTCACTCGAACGATTTTTTTCGAAAAAAAGAAAGCGAGGCTCACTTAGTCACGCATTATTACCCGAAGAAAAGGCAGAGATAGATTCAACCGTAACTGGCCCAAATTAACCAATGATTTTACTATGATTTGTCGGACACCTTTCTAGGCAACGTCCCTAAGCATAGTAAAATATTAAGCAGAGGTGAAAATGAAGTGTCTGTGCTATCATGCAAGCACAAAAAATGACTCCTTGGTTTCTATGCGTCACGAGCCTGCTACTCATGCAAATGAGCGTTATATTCAATTGCTGCTATTTCTCATCCCTTTTTTAATGGGATGTGGTGTGGACTTATACATACCGTCTTTGCCTGCTATTGCAACACAATTTCAAGTACCTAATCGTTCGGTGCAAATGACGATTGCGCTGTATATGCTAGGGTTTGGGTTGGGTCAAGCTGTGTTAGGCGTGCTATCTGATTTGTTTGGTCGCAAAATTATTATCATTGGTAGTACTATATTTTATACGGTAACGAGTTTTTCAATTGCCCTATACTCGCCCACTATTTTGCATTTGATTGCTGAGCGTTTCATCCAAGGTTTTGCCATCGGTGGCATGGCTGTTTCTTGCCGGGCCATGATTGCTGATTGTTATCGCGGCTTAAAGATGCACAAAACTTTAACCCTACTTTCAATCGGTTTTGGTTTAGGGCCTATTATAGGTCCTTTGATTGGAGCTTATTTACAATATTACTTCGATTGGCAAGCAGCATTTTATTTTTTTGGCATATATGGTGGTCTCATCCTATTAGTGATCATATTGAAATTGCCGGAAACTTCCTTAAATCGACATGAACGACATCTTAAAAAGATATTTAAAACCATTGTAACCATAAACTTAAATATCACGTTTATTACATGCACATTATGGGGTGCGTTGACGTATTCCTTTTTAGTTGTTTTTACTGCGGTATCCCCTTTTTTAATTCAAAACACCTTGGATTATTCGGTTATCGACTATGGCAAAATCATCTTTCTTTTAGGGTTCGGTTATTTTTCTGGAACAATTTCGAATCGATTTTTATTAAACCACTTTTCGCCTATGCAGAACACTCGTTATGGTTTAATCGGGATTTTGGTATTTTCAGTTGGTTTGCTGGGTTTGGCGCAGCTAGCGCCCTATAGCATTAGGACCCTCATGCCACCCATAGGGGGTATATTTTTCTTCAGTGGATTAGTATTTCCAAATAGTATGACCAAAAGTATAGAATTATTCTCTCATTCAGCGGGAATAGTAGCTGCTTTATATGGAACCTGGCTAGGAGTTGTAGTCGCCGTGATGACCACCTTAACAGGATGGCTTAACATAAATTCGCAGCAAAATTTGGCAATGCTGTTTATCAGTATGTTAACCATGTCTGCGCTGCTATTTATCGCCAGTATTCGTAGTCTTGATGTAACGCAGCGTATCAGTCCTTCTGAGAGTACCGAAGCAACCAACCCAATTTAATCACAGCCCCCATAAAGAGCTGTAGTAGATATGATGGATAGTGAGTATATTATATCCCTCAACTGAAAAGGAACGCCTATTATGCTCCGTCATTTTCTATCTCTCTTTTCTGGTAGAAGGGAGCCACAAGTATTTCCGTCTATTATTGACGGAAATCTAGCATTAAACGAGCTAGTTGAGGCTTGGCACCATATTTCAGAAACTAAAAAGAAATCACCACAAGAACAAGAAGACGCACGAAATAGGTTCTATAGTGCTTATCAGGGCGCGGCCTTAGTTTTTGGAGTTACTGATATGATCAATGATCCTGTGACGACCCAACAATTATCGGAACTATCGCTTGATCAATGGAAGCAAAAAACAAATAAATCTGATGACAACTTTCGGAGTTTTTTTTCAGCGGAACTCACAAGTCTTTCGACACTATCACGGGCTGCAAAATCCTCTTGTAACATGCGGTGATTGTATTTAAACATTCGCATATAGTATATGAAGCTCAAGTAGAGTATCTCTCAATGTTGTGGATTACCACCAGTAAGTGCCCTCATTGGCGGGATCTGTAAATTAACCCATGATCTCAGCTTGAACAGAGAACAACCTATGTGTCACAACTTATGCATAGAAATAATCGTGATGTGGGTTCCATAGCAATCCTTTGCTAACGACCTAGCATTTATTTGGTGATTTCATGCTACGCTTTAAGCAAGGGACTGGTTTGCATTTGATATCATAGGTAACCTGTGAATCACGAACGATAACAAGCGGGTTCCCTCGAATAAAATGAGATTTTAGATTAATTATCTGTCTGCGCCATTTTTTAACGGGTTATTAGGCCTGTTTGATAGGAGCAATTCCACTGATGAGTTGCCCCGGATCTGTAATAACAGCCAATATCATGCTAGAGTAATCATAAACATGGATATGTTTATGACTTAAAAACACTCACAAACAGCATAGAGGAGCGTGATCATGAAATGGGAAAGAATACTGTCTGCTAGGAGTATTATAGGCTTGCTAATGATAGTGATGACCTCAACAGCATTTTCTGAGCACCCATGTAACAGTAATGAGGGAGCGTGTTATGGCGCAGAGTCATCGGCCGATTGTAATAACATGTATCACCAAGCTGGGGAAGCTCATAAAAATTGTGAGGTATATAATGCAGAGGGTGGTGTTACATGCCTCCCCGATTCACCTACCGGGACATGTTACTCGTGCCGGGAAGGCAGTATCTGTTCACGTCCATGAATGTGTTAGGTTTCTTCTTATCCGCCGGCAATCTGCTTATCCGGGAGAGCAAGATAAACTAACCTTGTGTATTGATTGCAATGACATTTTGGTTAGCGTCTGTGAGCACTTTTGGCTCCTCAAAGCTCACGGCGTTTAAATAAAGGTTTGCCAAGGATGACCATTTTAAAACACAATACATCTGATCTTGTTGTTTTAGTAAAATATCAAGGAGTATTAAATGGGAAAAAACTATCCTGAAATAACCAAGCGCATTAGTAACAGTATGAAAACTCTGCGCAAAGATATTAATGATACGATGCAAGGGTTTTCGAGTTTAGCACAAGCAGCAACTCAGGACGGTGCTCTTGATAAAAAAACCAAAGAATTAATTGCATTGGCTATAGGGGTATCGACACGATGCGATGGCTGTATTGGATTTCATACTGAAGCACTTATTAAGATTGGAGTCACTCGAGAGGAGTTTGAAGAAGTATTAGGTATGGCAGTTTATATGGGAGGAGGCCCGTCTCTCATGTACGCGGCAGACGCGTTGCTTGCTTTTGAGCAATTCTCATCGGCTAAAATATAGTGCTCTTCCAATAAGCTTGCTTAAGATTATTTTCTATTCTTAAGCAAGCTTATTGGCATAACCTGTGAATTTTGATTTAGTGCAAGGCACAAACATTTCGAGGAGCGGAGTTTACCGGTGTAAATGAGCACCGCAGAAACATTGGTAACGCCGCAATAAAACAAAAGACGCCGGTTATGCAAGAAGTCTAATGAAAAACATCTAAAAACTTTGGTTCTTACTCTCAACCTAAGGCATAGATGATGACGTGGTCTAATGGGTATTGGGACCTAAATTCAGAATTGTCTTTAAATCTAAATATCCTTCGTTGATTAACCGCACAACAGCAGTGCTATGGACAATAAACTTTTCGCGAATTACGGGCTCTATGTTTAATAATTGTTTAAGAGAAATATGAGCGTCAAAAATCAATCGAAGAACATCTTCTTCGTGAGATAATAACTCATTAAAGATATTATTAGATATTGGTTCTCCATAGTTGAGTCTGTAAAATATTCTGTGTAACTAGCCATTCCCTTATTCAGTAACTCTATCGCTGAATTCGATCATAAACCGATTCATAGCTGGCTTCCAGTTTTGAATCGGCATTGTCCATTTCTGAGCAA